>NZ_JABFDI010000019.1 GCF_013403915.1 Winogradskyella pacifica | reverse complement strand
ACTAGAACCTATTCTGTAACTGATGCTAGTGGTAATTCTATTAATGTATATCAAGATATTGTTATTCTTGATAATACAGACCCAACAGCGTCTAATCCTGCAGATATTAACGTGCAATGTTTAGGTGATGTGCCTGCTGCTGATATTACTGTAGTGACCGATGAAGCTGATAACTGTGGTACTCCGACTGTGGCTTTTGTAAGTCAAACTGCAGATCCTGCTATTAATAACGGAACCATTACTAGAACCTATTCTGTAACTGATGCTAGTGGTAATTCTATTAATGTATATCAAGATATTGTTATTCTTGATAATACTGCCCCAACAGCATCTAATCCTGCAGATATTAATGTGCAATGTTTAGGTGATGTACCTGCAGCAGATATTACTGTGGTAACCGATGAAGCTGATAACTGTGGTACTCCGACTGTGGCTTTTGCAAGTCAAACTGTAGATCCTGCTATTAATAACGGAACGATTACCAGAACCTATTCGGTAACGGATGCGAGTGGAAACTCTATTAATGTATATCAAAATATTGTTATTCTTGATAATAATGCCCCTATTACTCCAACACTAGCAACGCTTAATGGACAATGTTCTGTGACTGCCACTGTACCGACAACTACTGATGCTTGTGCAGGAACCATTACAGGAACAACTTCTGATCCCTTAACTTATAATGCTCAAGGCACTTACACTATCGTTTGGAACTTTGATGATGGTAACGGAAATGATATCAATGTTAACCAAACTGTTAATGTTGAAGACACTATTAATCCTGTTACTCCAACATTAACAACGCTTAATGGACAATGTTCTGTGACTACTACTGCTCCGACAACCACTGATGCTTGCGCAGGAACCATTACAGCAACAACTTCTGATCCTTTAACTTATAATGCCCAAGGTACTTACACTATCGTTTGGAACTTTGATGATGGTAACGGAAATGATATTAACGTCAACCAAACTGTTGTGGTTGATGATACAGTTAATCCGGTTAGTCCAACATTAACAACACTTACTGGACAATGTTCTGTTACTGCTACTGCTCCGACAACTACAGATGCGTGTGCTGGAACAATTATAGGAACAACTTCTGATCCTTCAACTTATAATGCCCAAGGTAGTTACACTATCGTTTGGAACTTTGATGATGGTAACGGAAATGACATTAACGTCAACCAAACTGTTGTGATTGATGATACTATTGCACCGACACCAAATACAGTAACACTTTCTAATATTACAGCTCAATGTTCTGTTACATCTCTAGCAGATCCGACAGCAACAGACAACTGTTCTGGTGTAATTGCAGGTTCACACAACGCAACACTTCCTATTACAACACAAGGTACAACTGTCGTCACCTGGACTTATGATGATGGAAACGGAAACACTTCTACACAAACACAAAACGTGATTATTACAGACACAACTCCACCTGTTGTTGTGTGCCAAAATATTAGTATAACATTAGATGCTGGAGGAAATGCCACTATAAATGCTACTGATATCGATAATGGTTCTACTGATAACTGTGCCATAACATCAATGTCATTAAATAAATATAATTTTAACTGCGATGATTTAGGAACAAATACTGTAACCTTAACGGTATATGATGCTTTTGGGAATACTGATACTTGTACTGCAACAGTAACCGTATTAGATCCTGCATCAAGTGCAAGTGTAACCATTGTTTCTAATGATCCCGACGACGAAATTTGTCTAGGTGACAACTTAACTTTTACCGCAACACCTAGCAACGCAGGCACAACACAATATTACGAGTGGTTTATCAATGGCATTAGCGAAGGAACAACTGCAGTTCCTACATTTACACCTGCCTTCGTTCCAACAAATGACTATACTATATATGTAGAAATGACTACTAACCTTTCAGCATGTGATCCTAAAGTAAGTAATATATTATCTATTATAGTTCATCCATTACCTACTATTAGTGTAAGTAATTATGATATTTGTATAGATGACAATTCTCAAATGGGAATTACATCCACTGGTGGTAATTGGGTTAGTAGTAATCTCAGTGTTGCAACCATAAATAGTACTAATGGTGCTATTACACCTGTTAGTACAGGCACAGTAACTTTTACCTTTATAGACTCAACTACGGGTTGTGAAAACACAACAGACTCTGTTACTATTAATCCTTTACCTGTTATCGGAAACTATCCTGTTGATAATGAAATTTGTGAGAATGAACAACATACGTTGTCAACAGTTTCAGGCGGTACATGGATAAGTATAGATAATGCCATTGCTACTATAACAAATGGAGGTGTTATAACTGGTATGAGTCCTGGGAGTACTCAATTTAGATTTACAGATAGCGCTACTGGTTGTAGTCAATTTTCAGAGATCATTACGGTTTTAGAAATCCCAGATATTACATCTGTTATTGCATCTCCAAGTACTATTTGTGCAGGTGTAGATAGTAATTTAACAGCTATAGTTGCAGGGGCAGGACTATCTAATGAAGTGCTTGTTAATTATGATTTTAATTCTGGGACAAGCTATAATACTTTGGAGAATAATGCAATATCTGGTATTACTAGCTCACTAAACAGTAGTAACATCCCATTTAATACACACTGGAACGGTAGAGCAACTACCCCAGGTGTAGATGGTTCTTTTGCTGGTAATGTAGCAGGTGACGCATTAATGCAATTTGATAATTGGGAAGATGGAGCTGTTAATTCGTGGAATGACCCAGGAGGATCACCTGACCATGGAGATTGGGAATTTACATTAAGTGGAGTTGCATTATCAAACTATCAGAATTTTTGGGTTTATTTTAACGCTAAGCGTTTAATTACAGGTCCTGATGCGGCATATGCAAAAACTATTGAAGTAGAGTATAGTACAGATAACGGAACCAGTTGGAGCTCTGCAGGAAGTCGTCCTTTATATCATCACTCAACTTCTTCTAGAAATTTTAATAAACAATTAATAGGTGTTACAAATCCTAATAATCTAAAAATTCGATTAAGTGTTAATGACGGCTCATCTTACAACGCTAGTCGATCATGGTCGTGGTCATGTTGGTGTTTTGAGGGCGATTATAGTAATCAAAGAGATGCCGATGTTATCATAGATAATTTCCAAGTACAAGCTGCTACTGCAGGTGCTGGTTTTAATTACGATTGGGCTGTTATCTCTGGAGATGCTTCAAGTCTTCCTTACCATACTGCTGCGCACCAAATCACAGTCAACCCTGATGAAACTACAGTTTACGAAGTAACAGCCACTAACGGTTTGGGATGTCCTAGTACAGAAACCGTAACGGTTAATGTAACTCCTTCACCAGAGATTATATTTACTACTAATTATTGTCCGGATAGTCCTCATAACAATGAAGTAGAAATTATAGCATCTGCGACAGTAAATGGTGTTCCTATTCCTTTTGGGGATGTCGATTGGGAATGGTTTATAACATACCCTAGTCCAGGTGACTCTGATTATACACATGGTGGTCATGACAACACATCGGATACAGCTTATGTTGATACTGCAGGACGCTATTACGTTATCGCTACAGGCCCTAATGGTTGTTCGACATCTGCATTTGTTGAAATCGCTACTGAGTTAGTGACCAATGGTGACTTTTCGTTAGGTAATACTGGCTTTAGTAGTGATTATAATTATAAAGTTGATCAACCTGGGCTCGTTCCTGCTGGACAAGGAGAATTATATAACGATAGTGGTAATAACGGCTATTCTATCACTACTAATGGGCAAAATGTCCACACCAATTTTTGGGGAGCTGATCATACTGGTGATGCTGTAGGTAATTTTATGGCTGTTAATGGACACGGAAACTCGCTTGTAGTATGGTCGCAACAAATAACCGTTGAGCCTAATACAACATATTATTTTTCTGCTTGGGGAATGAGTTTAAATAATCAATCGAATTATAGAAACAGAGCTCAATTGACATTTAATGTTAACGGTAATAATGTTGGTACCGATGATAGGTTACCTAACCGCCCAGATAATAACAATCCGGGCTCAGATAATTGGCAACGTTTTTACGGTACATGGACTTCACCAAATTGGGCAAATGTTCAAACGATTACCATTGAAATTAGAAACTTAAATAGTCGAACCGGAGGAAATGATTTTGGTATAGATGACATTTCTTTTAGTTCGCTAGATCCATTTATTTTACCAGTATCTCCACCTGAAACCATTAATGATCAAATTATTTGTCAAAGAAATGAGATCGACGATATTTTATATAGTGTAGGTGGTGGTAGTACTGGTGCGGATATACAATGGCAATTAGATGGTAGTAATTTAAGTACAGGACCTTTTCCAAATAATATAAATCCTACAGGTATAGTAACAACATTTGACGGTTCTAGATACACCATATCAGGAACTCCAACTGTATCCGGAAATTACACGTTTACGGTATATACAACAGGTAGTTGTGGTACACCAAAGACATCAAGTGGTGAATTTGTGGTGAATGAAGCACCAATAGTCTCAATTACTACTTTACCACAAACCATTTGTCAATCTGAAAACAGTCTTGTTTTAAGTGCCATTCTTGATGGTAGTGCTACATTAGGCACATGGTCTACAAGTGGAACAGGTTCATTTTCTGGAGTTTCTGGTAACGGAATAAATGCCTCATATAACTTTGGTACTAATGAAACTGGAACCGTGACCTTAACATTCACTTCCAACGATCCGGATGGAACGGGATCAAACGGTCCGTGTGATGTTGCCGAAGTTACTATAGATATTGAAATTACACCTTATTTTGAAGCAACAACAGGTAGCAACATAACAACTTCTGGTTGTGATGATAACACCGTTACATTAACAGGTAATAATGTTACAGGGCAATGGAGTGTAACATCTAATCAAACAGCAGATAGTTATTTCTTCTCTGATATAACAGCTCATAATTCTACATTTACGGGTGAAAGTGGTGAAACTTATACCTTACAATGGTCAGCAACTAACACAGGAGTATGTTCTCCTAATACGATTGCTACTATGAAGGTCATTATTCCAGATTGTGGTGCAAGTTTAGTATTTGATGGTGGTGATGATTATATAAATTTTGGTGACAACTATAATTTAAATAACACTGACTTTAGTATTGAGGCATGGATAAAAGTCAATACTACTACTGGTACTAAAACGATTTTTTCAAAAAGAGATGGAACATCAACAGCATCTGGTTATGATTTAAGTCTAATTGGTGATCGTTTACAATTCCGTTATAACGGCAATACCAATGTTGTTTCAACTCAGCCGATAAACTCTGACAAATGGTACCATGTAGCTGTAACTTTTGATGGCTTGACTTATACTCTTTATATTGATGGTTTTGAGGTTCGTACAAGAGCAGGTACTACACCAACAACAAATGCAAACAAAGCTTTAATTGGAGCCATGGATAGAACGGGTGACTCGCCAATTAACTATTTTGATGGTAAAATTGATGAAGTCCGCATATGGGATACTCAATTATCTCAAGCTCAAATTAGAGAAATGATGAACCAAGAGATAAAACAAGACGGTTCTAATGTTATGGGTGAAGTTATACCTCTTGAAATTACAGGCAATTTACAATGGAATAGTTTAATAGGGTATTACCAAATGAATACAGGATCTGATGGAAATAATGTGGCTGCAGGTATAATCGATGATATTTCAACGGCGTCACCCAATCCTGGGAAATTAAATGCTATGACCCTTATTCAAGAGGAAGACGCCCCTATTCCTTATAATTCAAGATTAAATGATTCATGGGATAATGAAACAACATGGTCCGCTACTTCTGTGCAACAGATACCTAATTCTAAAGAAAAAAATGTTGTTCCTAATAGTTTACAAACTTGGAATATTGTTAGAACCGCTACTAATGTTGTAACTAATAGATCAACTTTAAATCCTCAATTAGGAAAAACAACACTTTTTGGCTTATTAGTAGATAGTAATACATTGAGTATTCAAAGTGACCAAGCATTACAAGTTAATAAATACCTAAAAATAGATGGTACTTTAGACTTAGTAGGTGAATCTCAACTTTTACAGCCAACAGGAAGTATTGTTGATTACTCAGGAACAGGTAAACTAGAACGCGATCAACAAGGAACCAGTAATGAATTCAATTATAACTATTGGGGAAGCCCTGTGAGTAACGCAGGCAGCGCCGCAAATAGAACTTATGCTTTAGCATCTATTTTATATGATGGTATAACCCCTGTATCATGGACCACAAACAATGATGCACCAGGCACAAGTCCTGCAACTATAAGTAGCCGTTGGTTATATACGTACGCAAACTTAACAGGTGCTTATGCTGATTGGAACCATATTAATCAAAATACCGGAATCAGTGTTGGATTAGGATTTACAATGAAAGGTAGCGGAATTGGAACTTCAGAGCAAAATTACACCTTTAGTGGTCAACCTAATAATGGTACTATTACGCACACCATAACTGGAGGCAATGAAACACTATTAGGCAACCCATATCCTTCTGCTATAGATGCTCATACCTTTATTGATGACAATGAAGCAGCACTACTTGATGGATCTGCATTAATTTTCTGGGAACAAGCACCAAACAATCCTAGTCATATTTTATCAGAATACCTCGGCAGATACTCTTACTTAACCAAAACGGGAGGTGTACCAGCAACTACACCTGTAGAAATAGGTGGAGATGGCGGTGGAACTGCTTCAAAAATACCTGGTCGTTATATACCGGTAGGACAAGGTTTCTTTGTTGAAGCTGATGGTGATGGCGGTACATTGGTTTTTAATAATGCGCAGCGTATCTTTAAGAAAGAAGGCTCGCAATCTATATTCTTAAGATCTAGTAATGATAACGCAGATTATGTTAACATTCCTAATGATGAAGAAAGTGTAATAAGGCGTTTACGTTTTAACTTTACTACACCAGAAGGTGCCGTGAGACATTTACTTTTAGGATTCACAACAGATAATGTTGCGACAGATGGTGTCGATTATGGTTATGACGCACTAAACGCAGACGATTTCCCAAGTGATTTATCATTCCTAATTGAAGGACAAAACTATGTCATCCAAGGTGTAGGTGAATTCGACGAGACCAAAGTATATCCTCTAGAAATGGTGGTTGGAGAAACAGGTAATATTGAAATAGGACTTACAGAACTAGAGAACTTTGATGATGCTATTGATGTCTATATTTTCGACGCTGTTGAAGACACTTATAATCGATTTAACGACGTAAACTTCCAAATAAACTTAGAAACTGGCACTTATAGTGATCGATTCTTCTTAGTATTTCAGGAAGATGAAACACTATCAACCATTAAAGACGAGTTTAAAGATATAACAGTTAGATACCTACATGATACTGACGAAATCTATGTGAAGACACCACCTTCCGTTGAGGTTAAACAGCTATACTTAATTAATGTCGCAGGCCAAACAGTAGCCGCTTGGAATGCGACCAATTTACCAATGTCTAATGACATTAAAATTGCAGTAAAACAAATTTCTGAAGGTGCTTATATTATAAAAGCTGAAACGAATACAGGTACATTCAACAAGAAGATAATTATTAAATATTAACCCGTGATTTTTTGTTTTTAATTTGAACAACCCTTAAAATCCTATTGATTTAAGGGTTGTTTTTTTAATATGTATTTCTGATGTTGCAGTAAAATTTATGAATACACTAAGACTTCTTCTTTCCTACTTTGTACGACTGCCTAAAGCGTTTTCTTTTTTTACTTTGAGGAATTGGTTTATTATTTTTTTCTTGTTGTAGCTTTTTTAAATCTTCAATCAGCTTTGATTTCACTAAGCGTTCTAATACAACATTACGTTTTATGTAACTATAAAAACAGCCAATTAATAATGCTATTCCACCTACTATTTCAATAGCCCCATTAGAGATTAGAGGGAATTGCGTATATAAATTCATACCTATCAAGGGTTTGGTGTACATAAATTGATACCACCCAAGTATTAAGAAAAATAATCCTAACACTCCAAATAAATAGATATTAAAATAGATGCCCTTTTTAGTGTTACGCTCTAGGGTTAATATATTCTCATCACTAAGAATTGAATTGTTTTCTTTTTTTTCATTAACAATAAACTTTAGAAAAGCATCATTAACACCATCAATAATGATATGGCTTCGCTTATCTAAATCTTGTTTTGAGATTTTATACTTCATATCATGGAATAATTGCTATTCAAATTGTTCTAACACAATCTCATTTATACCACCATGACTCGCGTGCGCTACTACTACTTCATTCTTAATTACTAAAAGCTGAGGTGATTGGTGCATCACTTGAAACTTATAACCAACCTCATTAGAAACATCTCTAAAACTCAGCAAATCTAAATAATACAAATCCACATTCATTTCTAAATCATATGCTGATACAAATTGATTCATAACCATTCTACTAATTCCACAACGTGTAGAGTGTTTAAAAATTAATTGCGTTTTGGTTTTAGATTTTTCTAGAATAATATCTAATTGATCCATCGCATTTAAAGGTAACCAAGGTAACACCTTCTCTTCTTTTGGTTCAGACGAACCGCTAAATAGTTTATTAAAAATTCCCATGTTATAAATGTCGTGTATAAACTAGAAACTTACAAATCTCATTGCTATATAAATTGAAAAACCTCTATTCTGCGATCTTCCATAGTCAAAATCATAAGGCAGGTTTCGTTCAACCTACATCTGGTTATCATAACTGGCTTTGCAGTTTATAAATGGACTTTAGTCTTCTGCTGTCACACCTTATTAATATCAATAAGTTTAATATTCCATTTTCAAAATTACTTTTAATAGATTGTGTGTATCAGTCGAAAATAACGGAGAATACAACTTCATGTGCTATTTTTTCCTATTCCATTATGTTTTCTTCAAATGATGAACGTAACTGAACTTTTTTTCAATAATAAATTAATACATAGATTCGTGAAATTATAATAAAACAGCTGATCATCAGTCAAAACGTCACTCTAAAAAGCACTAAATCAGTCATTTTGTCATTTTATTCTTACAAACTCAAATTGGTAAGATAATTGCCAAAGTATATACAAACACAACAATAAATAAAATAATTTTAGTTTGGGTTTAGACTTAAGAAACTAATAAATTGTCTTTATCCCAACTCATATAAAAACACAATAAGATGAATTTTAACAACTATACCATTAAATCGCAAGAGGCCATTCAGCAAGCGCAGCAACTTGCTCAAGGTTTTGGTCATCAGCAAATCGAAAATGAGCATATTTTTAAAGCGCTCTTTGCTGTTGATGAAAATGTATTGCCATTCTTACTTAAAAAGTTGAATGTAAACATACCTATGCTTCAACAAATATTAGATAAAGATCTTGAAAGCTTTCCTAAAGTTTCAGGTGGTGATATTATGCTATCTAGAGAAGCTAGTAAAATGCTAAACGAATCGTCTATCATCGCTAAAAAGATGAATGACGACTACGTTTCTATTGAACATCTCATTTTGGCCATTTTTAAATCTAAAAGTAAAATTGCTCAGATTTTAAAAGATCAAGGAGTCACAGAAAAAGGTCTAAATGCGGCTATCGAAGAATTACGCCAAGGTGATCGGGTTACTTCTCAAAGTCAAGAAGAAACTTATAATTCATTGAATAAATACGCCAAGAATCTTAATCAATTAGCACGCGATGGAAAGCTAGATCCTGTGATTGGTAGAGATGAAGAAATTAGAAGAATCCTGCAAATTTTATCACGTAGAACAAAAAATAACCCAATTTTAGTTGGTGAGCCTGGTACAGGTAAAACCGCTATTGCGGAAGGTTTAGCGCACAGAATCATCGATGGAGATATTCCAGAAAACCTAAAAGACAAACAGATTTTTGCTTTGGATATGGGTGCCCTAATTGCCGGTGCAAAATTTAAAGGTGAATTTGAAGAGCGTCTAAAAGCGGTGATTAAAGAAGTTACAGAAAGTAATGGAGATATCGTTTTATTTATAGATGAAATTCACACACTCGTTGGTGCTGGCGGCGGACAAGGCGCCATGGATGCTGCTAACATTTTAAAACCTGCGTTAGCACGTGGAGAATTGAGAGCCATCGGAGCAACAACTTTAGATGAGTATCAAAAATACTTTGAAAAAGACAAAGCTTTAGAACGTCGTTTCCAGATGGTAAAAGTGGATGAACCAGATACCGAGAGCGCCATTTCAATTCTTAGAGGTATTAAAGAGAAGTATGAAGCGCATCATAAAGTTCAAATTAAAGATGAAGCTATTATTGGGGCTGTAGAATTATCGCAACGCTATATTACCAACCGTTTCCTTCCAGATAAAGCGATTGACTTAATGGATGAAGCTGCTTCTAAATTACGAATGGAAATCAATTCTAAACCCGAAGAATTAGATGTTCTAGATCGTAAAATTATGCAGTTAGAAATTGAACATGAAGCGATAAAGCGTGAAAAAGATGAAACCAAGTTAAAAAGTTTAAAATCGGATTTAGCTAATCTTAAAGAAGAACGAAACGAGCTGAATGCAAAGTGGATGTCTGAAAAAGAAGTCGTCGATAACGTTCAGAATATAAAAGAGGAAATTGAAAATTATAAACTTGAAGCTGAACGTGCTGAGCGAGATGGTGACTATGGAAAGGTTGCCGAAATTAGATATGGAAAAATTAAAGATGCGACCGAACAGCTTGAAAAATTTCAAAAGGATTTAGCTGAACAGCAAAGCACGTCTTTAATAAAAGAGGAAGTGACTTATGAAGATATCGCAGATGTTGTGGCTAAATGGACTGGAATTCCGGTAACAAAAATGCTTCAAAGTGATCGTGAGAAATTACTAAAACTTGAAGATGAGTTACACAAACGTGTTGTCGGACAAGAAGAAGCTATAGAAGCGGTTAGTGATGCTGTTCGTCGTTCTAGAGCAGGACTTCAGAATCCTCATAAACCAGTAGGAACCTTCTTGTTTTTAGGAACTACAGGAGTTGGTAAAACAGAATTAGCAAAAGCATTAGCTGAGTATTTGTTTGATGACGAAAATGCTATGACGCGTATTGATATGAGTGAATACCAAGAACGTCATGCTGTTAGTCGATTGGTTGGTGCACCTCCAGGATATGTTGGTTATGACGAAGGTGGTCAATTAACTGAAGCAGTACGAAGAAAGCCGTACTCAGTAATTTTGTTAGATGAGATTGAAAAAGCGCATCCAGATACATTTAATATTCTTTTACAAGTGTTAGATGAAGGTCGCTTAACAGATAATAAAGGTAGAATTGCAGATTTTAAAAACACTATAATCATTATGACCTCTAATATGGGAAGTCAGATTATACAAGAGCGTTTTGAAGCTACTAAGGATATTCCTTCAGCCATTGAAGCTGCTAAAGTGGATGTTTTAGCAGTCTTAAAACAAAGTGTAAGACCTGAATTCTTAAATCGTATTGATGATATTATAATGTTTACACCTTTATCTAAAGACAACATTTTAGATATCGTAGGTTTACAACTAAAAGGTATTACTAAAATGATCGCTAAACAAGGTATTACGTTTGATGCTACACCTGAAGCTGTAAATTCTTTAGCTGATAAAGGTTACAATCCCGAATATGGAGCAAGACCAGTAAAACGTGTCATACAAAAAGAGGTTTTAAATCAGTTAAGTAAAGAAATATTATCTGGTAGAGTAACCACTGATAGTATTATTTTACTCGATGAGTTTGATGGTCAGTTAGTATTTAGAAATCAAAGTGAATTAACGACAGAGACTATTTAAACAGTGTAACATTATAGGGTTTATATAGTCTATATAATGATTGGTTGGTTAAGAGCAACACAAGTTTCAAGCAATTGAGAGGCGTGTTGCTCTTTCTTTTTATACGTTTTCCACAAAAAAATATCCTCGTAAAAAAAATCCTACCGAATTGAATTTCTATCGTCTTAAAAATTAAATAGTTTAAGAGTTATCAACAATTTTTCGACGAACGACATGATAAATTATTTTTTTTAACACCCCTTTTAACGGATAAATGACTAGTTTTGTCGAGCTATTTAATTCCAACACTACTTAAGATTTTTAATTAATATCTAGTAATCCCTCTACGTTGTAGATAATTACTATAGCAAATTTATGTTATAACCCTACTTATAATAAAATGAAATTGAATAGATACATAGACCACACTTTATTAAGTGCCTCTGCTACAGAAGCAGACATTTTGAAACTTTGCGATGAAGCTTTAAAATACGATTTTTACTCAGTTTGTGTCAACAGCTGTTATGTCCAAATTGCAAAACAAGCTTTAGGAAGATCTGAAGTTAAAATCTGTACCGTTGTCGGTTTTCCTTTAGGCGCGATGTCTACTGAAGCAAAAATATTTGAAGCTAAAACAGCTATCGAGCAAGGAGCAACAGAAATTGATATGGTCATAAATATTGGCCGTCTCAAAAGCAAAAATTACCTTGCTGTTCTCAAAGATATCAGTAAAATTAAAACTGCCATTGGCAATACAACGCTTAAGGTAATTTTAGAAATTAGCGAACTCTCAAAAAACGAAATCGTAAAAGCTTGTGAAATCTGTATAGATGCTAAAGCCGATTTCGTAAAAACGTCTACTGGCTTCTCAAAAAGTGGAGCAACTTTGACAGCTGTTAAAATCATGCGAAAAACCGTACGAGACAAACTTAAGATAAAAGCCTCTGGCGGCATTAGAGATGCAGAAACAGCGCAAAAATATGTAGATATTGGTGTAGACAGAATTGGAGCTTCATCTGGAGTGGCAATGATGAATAATCTAATGTCAAACGCTGCATATTAATTAAAACACTTTGCTTAACTTTGTAGCATGAGTGTACATATCGGAGCCAAAAAAGGCGAAATTGCAGAAACTATATTATTACCAGGAGACCCATTAAGAGCGAAATGGATTGCCGAAACATTTTTCGATGATCCAAAATGCTTTAATGAAGTTAGAGGTATGTTTGGCTATACAGGCACCTACAAAGGTAAACGTGTTTCTACAATGGGAACTGGTATGGGAGTGCCTAGTATATCAATTTATGCTAATGAACTTATAACTGAATATGGTGTAAAAAACCTTATTAGAGTTGGTAGTGCTGGTTCTTATCAAAAAGATGTTAAAATAAGAGATGTTGTTTTAGCTATGGCAGCTTCATCTAATTCTGGTGTTAATGAACTGCGTTTTGGTGGAGCTAATTATGCACCAACAGCAAGTTTCGAGTTATTTATAAAAGCTACTGAAGCAGCACGTGCTAAGAACATTCCTATTAAAGCAGGTAACGTCTTATCGTCTGATATCTTTTATGAAGATGACAAAGAAGCCTATAAGAAATGGTCCAAATTTGGAGTATTATGTGTTGAGATGGAAGCCGCAGGACTATATACCGTCGCTGCCAAACATAATGTGAATGCTTTAGCTCTTCTAACCATTTCAGATTCTTTAGTTACAGGCGAAAGCACAACTAGTAAAGAACGTGAAACCACTTTTAAAAGCATGATAGAGATTGCGTTAGAATTAGCTTAGGCTTATTTAATTATCACACGCGTTAAGCCTGTTTAGCATAGAAGTAGTAAATTAGCGTTAATTAACTAATCTATATCATTATGCATAAATTATTTCTAGTTGCGCTTATCTCTTTAGTTGTATTCTCTTCTTGTGCAGAGCAACCAGAAAAAAAAGAAGAGGTATCTACCTATTATTTAATAAGACATGCTGAAAAAGAGCGTACGGATAAATCAAACCGAAACCCCAATCTTAATGACATAGGTTTGGAGCGCGCTCAGAATTGGAGAGTCCATTTTAAAACTATAAAATTTGATGCAATCTATTCTACAGAATACAACAGAACAAAACAAACAGCTCTACCTACTGCCGAAGCAAAAAACTTAGACATTCAATTCTATGATCCTTCAGATATGAATATCGACGCATTTATAGAAACAACTAAAGGTCAAACCGTATTAGTTGTTGGTCACAGTAATACTACTCCAAAGTTTGTAAATAGTTTGTTAGGCAACAAGAAATATGAGGATATAGCAGATAATAACAACGCTAATCTTTATATCGTTACCCTATCAAAAAGTGGTAAAACCTCTGAATTATCAGTTGTTAACTAAATCAACTTTTATATTTTCGAGTTCTATTTTAGATAGTAATTTTAGCTCGTCCGCTTCAAACGCTTCTGCTAGATTTTCAAGTGGAATTGTAGTGTTTTCTGTTTTATAATTATTGTAATCCACAAAACGCAAGCCTGTAATATAACGCTCATTGTAGGCTTCTCTAAATCGCATACCTATACCACTAACCTCAGCGTAAGAATACGCTAAGTAATCAACTTTATAAGTCTCTTTATTCACCCAATACACAAAAATATCTTCATGGTCTTCACCTCCACCCTCTTCATTGAAAGTCACTTTTATTTTATGATAATCCTTGCCTTTAATTTTCTCACTTTCTAAAAGCGTTTTATTAACAGCAGTATCATTTAAACCATAAGGTAATACAGAAAAATAATGTACTGAATTTACTGAGGCAGAATACACATTTGCGATAGAATCTTCAAGTTTTACAAAAGCATCGTTATGGTAACGTTCAAATCCTACATTGCTCAACATATCAAAAGTTGAATCGTTGTCTTTCACCAAAACACGAACTAAAAGGAACTCATGGTTCTTCCGCAACGCCTGATAATAAGTGTCTCTAAATTCAAATTTTAAACTCGATTGTTTAAAACGTTCCCCACCAGAAACTGCAATAGATTTTGTAATAATATCGTCTGCTGTTAAGGTTTTTGGATTAGATTCACTACCCGATTTAATGGAGTTTGAATTTTCATTTTTACAACTAGATAATAAAACGACAAGTAAGACAACAATATATTTTTTCATTAAGAATTCTTTTATTTCTATTAAAGTCGCAAAACTAGAGATAAGATTACAATTAAAACAACGCATTAACGTAATATTAGAAACTTTGTTACTTCAAAACTTTTTAACTTATAACTTTAAAAACTATCTTTGCCTTCGATGCAAAAAAAGATTAACATATTAAATAAGAAAGCAAAATTTCAGTACGATATATCTGATAAATATACGGCTGGAATTGTACTTACCGGAACTGAGATTAAATCCATAAGATCTAGTAAAGCATCTATTGCTGAAAGTTTTTGTGAATTTAATGACAGAGGGGAATTGTTTGTTATTAATATGACGGTTGAAGAATACAAATACGGCACCTATTATAACCACAGACCAAAAGCCGAGCGTAAACTTTTACTTAATAAAAAAGAGCTTAAAAAACTTAAGAAAGAGATGGATGTCAAAGGTAATGCTATCATTCCTTTAAAATTGTTTCTTAACGACAGAGGTTTAGCTAAGCTTATCATTGGATTAGGAAAAGGTAAAAAACTCTACGACAAACGCGAGACTATTAAAGATCGTGACAATAAGCGAAACTTAGATCGTATAAAGAAAGATTTCCGATAAATTTAAGATTGTTATAACTTTTACTCCACTATTTTTAGTCTAAGTTTGAGATGTATTAACCGTATCTCATAAATTGTTATGTCTTGTGTTTAATAATTTAGAACGTTATCTATTGGTTGATGTAACCATTTACAATTAAATTGCGTCGCTATAAATAATAGCTAATTCAATCCTAAAATTTATTAAGGCATAAAATTTGCGATAATCTGATTCAAATAAAATCATCAATCAAATCACTATGACTAAAAAACTACTAAGTATTTTCCTAGTTGCTTTCACTACTTTGCTTTCCGCACAAATCAAAGGAAACATTACAGACCAAAATAACGACGCATTACCTTTTGTAAATATCCTTATAGAAAACACGTATAAAGGGACTACTAGTAATGATGATGGTCATTACGAGCTTAATATTTCAACACCAAAAACGTATACCATTGTTTACAGTTATCTCGGTTATAAAACCGTAAAGAAGACCATTACGGTAGAAAAATTTCCATTTGAATTAAATATCACTTTAGCAGAAGAGTCCGTTTCACTTAATGAAGTTGTTATCGATTCTGAAAACGATCCTGCAAATGCCATAATGCGCCAAGCCATTGCCCAACGACAAGCTAATCTCGATAAAATAAATTCGTTTAAAGCTGATTTCTACTCTAGAGGCTTAATTAAAATTAAAGATGCTCCCGAAAAAATAATGGGTCAAGATGTTGGTGATTTAGGTGGAGGTTTAGATTCAACACGAAGTGGAATTATATATTTATCTGAAACGATTTCTAAAATTCAGTTTCTAAACCCTGATAAGCTTAAAGAAAAAATTACAGCATCAAAAATAAGTGGAGATAGCAATGGTTTTAGCTTTAATAGTGCTTTAGATGTTGATTTCAACTTCTACAATAGCACCATTAGTTTTGGTAACGAAATTATTTCACCTATCGCCAATAATGCCTTTGGTTATTATCGTTATAAGCTCGAAGGTGTGTTTTACGACGACAGGGGAAATCTTATCAATAAAGTCAAAGTCACACCAAAACGTAAAAATGACCCTGTGTTCTCGGGCTTCATTTATATTGTTGAGGACCAATGGGATATTTTTGCTATTGAATTAGATATTACAGGCGTTCAAGCGCGTATTCCGATGGTTGATGTCATCTCACTACAACAGAGTTTTTCATATTCAGAATCTGATGATATTTGGGCTCAAATTTCTCAAAGTATAGATTTTAAATATGCCTTATTCGGAATTAGAGGTGAAGGGCGTTTTACTGCTGTTTACAGCAATTACGAATTTAATACAGGATTAACTCGAAAAGATTTCAGTCGAGAAATTGTGGCTTACGAAAAAGAAGCCAATAAAAAAGATTCTATATTTTGGAACACTATTAGGCCTGTGCCTCTTACATCTGAAGAACGTACAGATTACTTAAGAAAAGATAGTCTTCAAGTTTTACGCGAGTCTAAACCGTACTTAGATTCTATTGACGGTGTTAACAACAAATTTAAACTAAGTAAGGTCTTAGGTTACACCTATCAGAATTCCCATAAAGACTATCGTTTAGGTTATAGCATTCCGATTTTAGGAGTGCAATTCAACACCGTTCAGGGCTATACCGCTAAGGCAAATGTATTTTACACTAAGAATTATGACGATTACAATCGCTTCTTTAGAACAAGTGGAGATATACAATATGGATTTTCTGATGAACGCTTGCGTGCTACAGGCTCTTTAACCTATAAATTTAATAGTATTAGTAATTCATTTTTAAGCTTATCTGGTGGAGTTTCTGCGGAACAGTTTAATCCTTCCAATCCTATTTCTCCATTAATCAATTCTGTAAGCACCCTCTTTTTTGAAGATAATTACATCAAATTATACGATAAAAGTTATGCTGCTTTAAACTATTCTGAAGAGCTTTTTAATGGCTTCAGATTGTATGCAGGTTTGAGTTATGAAAGACGAAAGGCCCTTTTCAACACCACAAATCAAACTTTTTTTAATGATGAGCATGACACCTATACTAGTAATAATCCATTAAATGAAACAGCCTTTGGAATTGCTCCGTTTGAAACACACCATATTATAAAAGGAAATATTGACGCACGTATTAATTTCGGACAAGAATATTTAAGTTATCCTGATGCAAAATATAATGTAGGTAACGACGATTATCCTACCTTATATTTGGGTTACGAAAAAGGTTTTGGTGCCACCAATAACGATTATAATTTTGATCAAATTAAAGCAAGTTTAAGACAGTCGTTTAACATTAAGGACAAAGGCAGATTGATGTATAACCTAAAAGCGGGAACCTTTTTTAATGCGGACGATATAGCCTTTATGGACTACCAACATTTTAATGGTAACCAAACCCATACTAGCTTTGATGGCAATTACACTAATGTCTTTAACAACTTAGACTATTATTCTGCCAGTACAAATGACGCTTATTTTGAAGGCCATGTCGAACACGATTTCAACGGTTTTTTATTAGGAAAAATGCCCTTATTAAACAAGTTGAATTTTAATTTAGTCGTAGGTGCTCATCTATTAGCGACACCAGATTTTAAACCGTATCAAGAATATTCCGTTGGTTTAGATAATATTGGCTGGGGAAAATGGAGATTATTACGTGTTGATTATCTTCGTTCATACCAAAGCGGATTTCAAAGCGACGCTATTGTTTTTGGTTTAAAATTCTTTTAACTTTATCATATGAAAAACACTCTTTTACTTTTAGCATTTTTAATTTTTACTGGTATCTCAGCCCAAGAAAAAAAAGATTATTCAAAACATGTCGCGTCTATAGATAGTACTGTCGCTACTTTATACGCTGTAATTTCCGGAGATAAAGGAGAAGCACGAGACTGGGATTTATTTAAACACCTATTTTATAAAGATGCAAAACTGATTGCAACCGGAAAGTATGAAAAAAAGCAAACCACGTTGCGCTATATGTCGTCTGAAGATTACATTAAATTCTCTGAAAAATGGTTAATGGATAATGGTTTTCATGAATTAGAAATAAAAAGAGATACTCAAACCTTCGGAAATATTGCACATGTGCTTAGTACGTATGAAGCTTATAATAGTAAAGACGACGATACACCTTTAATCCGAGGCATTAACAGTATACAATTATTTAACGATGGAAAACGTTGGTGGATTGTTAATCTCTATTGGAATCAAGAATCTAAGGAAATTCCTGTTCCTGAAGACCATTTATCAAAAAGTTCAAACTAGTCGCTTCCGATTTAGTTTAGAGCGTATTATCAATTTAGAGAAAAGTGTTCAGTAAACTCTTGTAAGAACTACAATTAACAAACCTTTTAAATTTTTTAAATTTCTAAACCTCATATTTACAAAGTGAAAATCCCAAATCCCATAAAACCATTGAATTCTATCCTATCCATCATAGGTTTGATTGTGTTGTTGGTATTTTCTCCATGCAAAGTAAGAAACACTATTCAAGAAGTTTTTGAGACTACAAAAACGGAAGTTTCAAACAAAAGTATATCCTCCTTAAAAAGTAGTGTTTGTGATATTTCTACAGATGCGGCATTGGCAATTTCAAAGTCTAGTCATAGCCTTCAACTATCGCAAGCAGTATTGGTAAAACGACCGCATTTTAATAGTAATACGGCTTCACTTTCTGATAGACCCATAACTCAATATTACAATGCTAGAGCCGATATTCCGCCTTTAGCTCCTTACTATATTCTCTTCAAAAATAATAAAGCGTATCTATAATTAATTTTCTTCAAACTGAAGTCTAGCAATCTCTGCTAGCAGAAAATTATTATTTACATTATAGATATACAACATGAATTTACATATTAAAAACGATTCGGGTTTCTTAGCCCTCGCAGTCAGAATGGTCATTGGTTGGACTTATTTTTCTGCGTTTTTCAGACGCACTATTTTAGCCAACAAACTAGATCCAGAATTACCTGGTTATATCGGTGAGAAGTTTAACCACTTTCTCCCAAACGCCTTAGGCATAAAACCTATCATTCAGTATTTAGTAGAAAACCCTGATATATTATATTACAATATGGTCGCTTTTACCATTATTGAAGGTATCGTAGGCTTGTTCATTATTTTCGGATTATTCACGAGACTTATGAGTATCGGTGTGTTTGGTTTGGCAATGGGTATTCTATTGGGTTCCGGATGGATAGGAACCACTTGCTTAGACGAATGGCAAATTGGAATCCTTGGTATTGCTACGGGTTTTCTCTTGTTTTTAACAGGAAGTGGACGTGTTTCATTGGATAATTATTTAATGAATAGAAATGTCGCTTTCACAAAAAAGAAATGGTTTGCATGGTTAGGCTCTGGACAAATCCCTATTAAAGATATCATTTTTACTCGGTTTGTTATTGTGGGTTCATTCTTAATTTTTGGGTTAACCTTATATACCAATCAAGTATTTCATGGTGGACTTTGGGGAACCTTACACAACAAATCTGTAAAACCTAAACTTGAAATTACAGAAGGCAAATTGAATGAAAACGGTCTCTCTTTTGATGTTTTTAGAGTTGAAGGAGTTGATGTTTATGGCGCTTGGATTATTGGTATTGAACTTAAAGATGACCAAAACAATGTGGTCATGAATTATACTCAAGATCAATTAGCTAAACTACCAGAGGATGCTATTGAAAATTATTATATCGCAAAAGTAAAACCAGGTAAACATAGCTTAATCGCTCCATTGGGAGCCAAAGCCAAAATGAAATTCAACTCTTCCGATATTCTGAAGTTACCAAGTGGAACGTACACTTTAAAAATGACAGATATTAGTGGTGCAAGTTGGGAGCATCAATCATCAAATAGAATTTCAATATGACAACTCCTAAAACTGAGGCTTTTGCTAATCGTTTTAGGAGTTTTAATTTTCAAAAGTCACGAAAAAAAATCTGAATTAAGAATAAAAAACAGATTCCACTTATTTGGGTTCTAATTTATTCGAGCTATTTTTATCAAAACATATTACAAATTATTTCTCTTATGATCATTTCACCAAAATCCATTTCAACTTTAATTATTGCTTTATCAATTTCAATCTTAAGTTGCGCACAAGACGTAACAAAAAAAGCAACACCTATTTTCAAAGATGGAGAAGCTCAAATTGTTGAAGCTTTCAGTGATTCAGACCAATGGATTCGTCACGATTTATGGGTAGAAACAGAATTTGATACCGATGGAGATGGGCAACCAGACCGTATGCATGTTGCCGTTACACGTCCGGAACAAACAGAAACCGAAAATCTAAAACTACCAATAATATACGTCACCAGTCCTTATTTTGCTGGAGTTGCAGCTGATTTACCTGGAGTTATGTGGGATGTGAACATCGAATTAGGTGAATCGGCAAAAGATCGTGTTCATCCGGAAGTCACACGCAGAGGGCAGCGACCAATCATCTCTAATTCTCACATAAGAAAATGGGTGCCAAGAGGCTATATAGTCGTCCATTCTTCTTCACCAGGCACAGGTTTATCAGATGGAGCACCTACCATAGGAGGGCAAAATGAGTCTTTGGCTCCAAAAGCCGTAATAGATTGGTTATGTGGCAGAGTAAAAGGCTATACAGAACGTGAAGGAAATGAAGAAGTTATGGCTTATTGGTCTACAGGAAAAGTCGGAATGACAGGAACCTCATACAACGGAACTTTACCTCTTGCGGCTGCAACAACTGGTGTTGAAGGTTTAGAAGCTATTATTCCTATTGCACCAAACACGTCGTATTATCACTATTACCGTTCTAATGGATTGGTACGTTCACCTGGTGGATATTTAGGTGAAGATATTGATGTCCTTTATGATTTTGTGCATAGTGGCAAAGAAGAAAATCGACCATATAATAATAAAACCATTAGAGATACCGAAATAAAAAACGGTATGGATAGAGAAACAGGTGACTATAACGATTTTTGGGCAGGTAGAGATTACCTTAATCAAATAGATAATATGACCGCTGCCTTATTAATGTCTCATGGTTTTAACGATTGGAATGTGATGCCCGAGCATAGTTATCGTATTTATAAAGCGGCAAAAGAAAAAGGATTACCTACTCAAATTTATTATCATCAAAATGGTCATGGTGGACCACCTCCAATGTCTATGATGAATAAATGGTTTACAAAGTATCTTCATGGTATAAATAATGGTGTTGAAAACGACGAAAACAAATCCTATATCGTAAGAGAAAATGATGATCCACAAATGCCTACGGCATATAAAGATTATCCAAATCCTGAAGCTTCACATGTAACTTTAAATTTAAACGTAGTTGGAGTATTACCTGGAAATTTAACACTTAATCCTGGTACTATTGGATTTGAATCTTTAACTGATGATGTTACAATTTCTGGCAGTGAACTTGCAAAAGAAGCTTTTTCAATAAACAGACTATTATATGTCACACCCGTTTTAAAAGAAGATCTTCATATTTCTGGTGTCCCACAAGTAACCATCACATTAGCTAGCAGTAAATCAGCATCCAATTTATCGGTTTGGTTAGTGTCGTTGCCTTGGCAAGACGGGAAAGATGTAAAGATTACTAATAACATCATTACTCGTGGTTGGGCAGATCCAAAAAACCACAAATCACTAACTAAAGAAGAAGATTTAGTAATTGGAAAAGATTATACGATAAATTTTGATTTACAACCCGATGATCAAATCATAAAAGCAGGACAACAAATTGGTTTTATGATATTTTCGAGCGATAAAGAATTTACGTTGCACCCAAAAGCAGGAACTGAGTTGACTATTAAATTAGACAAAACATCATTAACGCTGCCTATTGTAGGAGGTTTAGAGTCTTTTAAGAACGCGACTAATTAGTAACCTTGTATTTAGAATTTCTAGGTTTATAATTTATCTCTTTAATTAGGTTTTCACTATTGAAATTCACAAAGAAATAGTTCAGCAAATAAAATCATGACTCTATAAAGTCTAGACTCTCTGCTCTCTGCTCTCTGCTCTCTGCTCTCTGCTCTCTGCTCTCTGCTCTCTGCTCTCTGCTCTCTGCTCTTAAAATAAAAAACTAATTCTTATCCTCCAACATTGGGACAAATCTGAAATCACCAAACTCATGTTTTTCAAAATCCTTTGGTCCTTTTCTGATGAATAAGGTCATCACTTGCACATCATCTCCCACAGGAATCACAAGTCGACCTCCAATAGCCAATTGACTCAATAATGGATTTGGTACAAAAGGAGCACCAGCTGTTACAATAATGCTTTGAAAAGGAGCTTCAACAGGCATGCCCTTATAACCATCGCCAAAAATGAGGCTTTTGGCTCTGTAACCAATTTTAGGTAAAAACTTAGACGTTTTCTTAAAGAGTTCTTGTTGACGTTCAATACTATAAACTCTAGCTCCAAGTTCTAAAAGTACCGCTGTTTGGTAACCACTTCCGGTTCCAATTTCTAATACTTTATGTCCTGGTTCAATTTGTAATAATTCAGATTGAAAAGCTACAGTATAAGGTTGAGAAATCGTTTGGTCTGCAGCGATAGGAAACGCTTTATCTTGATACGCATGATCAATAAAACCAGAATCCATAAATAAATGTCTCGGAATTTTACCAATCGCTTTTAAGACACCTTTATCTTTAATGCCTTTATTAATAAGTGTTTCAACAAGTTGTTGGCGCATCCCTTGATGCTTAAATGTATCTTTCAAAGCGTAGTTTAGTTTACGCTAAAATACTTCAAAGAAAGGCAAATTGCAACCTCTTAAAGTTCAAATCCGCAAAAAACTTAATCCAAATTCCGTACGTGTCTTCAAAATTAAAGCTTTACGAATACTCGTTTTATAAAGATTTTTTTGTGTGATGTATCCTATAGAAAGCATCAATTTAAATACTGATAATTCTTACAATGAACTTTTAGACTTTCTTTGCGAATTATCTAATACAAATCCACTATTTTTGTTAAAAACATAAAAAATATGCTCAAAGCTGGTGTGCTTGGTGCTGGTCACCTTGGTAAAATTCATTTGAGATTACTCAACCAATCCAATAAATACGACCTTATTGGTTTCTATGATGCTGATCCTGAAAACGCTAAACGTGTTGTAGAGGAATTTGGTTATCGATATTTCGATTCTATTGATGATTTAATAGAAGCCGTTGATGTCGTCGATATTGTAACTCCTACCCTTTCCCATTATGATTGTGCTAAACTAGCCATCAAAAAAGGAAAACATATTTTTATAGAAAAACCGATTACCAATACGGTTGAAGAGGCTGAAACGATTAGAACTCTAGTTGCAGAACATGGCGTTAAAGGTCAAGTTGGACATGTAGAGCGTTTTAACCCTGCTTTTATTGGAGTTAAAGATCAGATTAAGAATCCGATGTTTATAGAATGTCATAGACTTGCTGAATTTAATCCTCGTGGTACAGATGTGCCTGTGGTTTTAGATTTAATGATTCATGATATTGATATTATTCTTTCTGTAGTGCAATCTCCGGTGAAGCATATTTCGGCAAGTGGAGTTTCGGTTGTTAGTGAAACACCAGATATTGCCAATGCACGTATCGAATTCAAAAATGGCTGCGTTGCTAATTTAACGGCAAGTCGTATTTCATTAAAGAACATGCGCAAAACGCGTTTCTTTCAGAAAGATGCTTACATCTCTGTGGATTTTTTAGAAAAGAAATGTGAAGTGGTTAAAATGAAAGATGCTCCAGAAAACCCTGGTGATTTTGATATGATTCTTCAGAATGCGGAAGGTATTAAAAAGCAAATCTATTTTGACAATCCAGAGATCGCAAACAACAACGCTATTTTAGACGAGTTAGAAACCTTTGCAGATGCCATTAACAACAATACAAAGCCAATTGTTACTTTGCACGACGGTACTGAAGCATTGCGCGTAGCAAACATGATTATTAACCAGTTTTAATTCTCACGAAAGTGAGGATATCATAAATAAAATTCAAAACAATTAGATTCCCATTATTATGGGAATAAAAATTAAAATTTTTAATGAAAAATATAGCAGTAATAGGTGCAGGTACTATGGGAAATGGTATTGCTCATACTTTTGCACAATCAGGTTTTAAAGTTCAACTTATAGATATTAGTGAAGATTCTCTAAAACGAGGTATGGATACCATTGCCAGAAATTTAGATAGAATGGTCGCTAAAGAAAAAATTAGCGAGGCTGATAAAGCAGAAACTTTAGGAAATATTACCACATTTACGAGTACAGAAGATGGTGTTAAAAATGTTGATTTGGTTGTTGAAGCAGCTACAGAAAACATCGATTTAAAACTAAAAATATTTAAACAACTAGATGCTGTTTGTAGCGAAAACACCATTTTAGCGACAAACACGTCTTCCATTTCTATAACTCAAATTGCAGCCGTAACATCGCGACCAGACAAAGTTATAGGCATGCACTTTATGAATCCTGTGCCAATTATGAAATTGGTAGAAATTATTAGAGGTTATAGTACGAGCGATGACGTAACGACTACGATTATGGATTTATCTAAAACCTTAGGTAAAGTACCAACTGAGGTTAATGATTATCCTGGTTTTGTGGCCAACCGTATTTTAATGCCAATGATTAACGAATCTATTGAAACACTTTACAACGGAGTTGCTGGTGTTGAAGAAATCGATACCGTGATGAAATTAGGTATGGCACATCCAATGGGTCCATTGCAATTAGCGGATTTTATTGGTTTAGATGTATGTTTATCTATTC
This sequence comes from Winogradskyella pacifica, assembly GCF_013403915.1. Taxonomy (GTDB): domain Bacteria; phylum Bacteroidota; class Bacteroidia; order Flavobacteriales; family Flavobacteriaceae; genus Winogradskyella; species Winogradskyella pacifica. Next base: position 57,759 of record NZ_JABFDI010000019.1, on the reverse strand, counting down.
TGAACGTAATGTATGACGGTTTTAAAAATCCTAAATATGCTCCATGTCCTTTGTTAGTAAATATGGTTATGGCAGGAAAGTTAGGCGCCAAATCAGGAGAAGGCTTTTATGACTATTCTGAAAGTCGGAAGGCGGAAAAAATTGCATCGCAATTTTTGAAGTAGAAAGTGGTCAGTGGTCAGTGGTCAGTGGTCAGTAAATTGAAGATATGCTTTTGAACAATAAAACATTATGAAATTTCAAGATTTACTTGCTTATAAGAAAGGATTTGATTTGGCTATGAAAATATTGAGCGTATCGAAATCTTTTCCAAAGGAAGAGACCTATTCATTAACTGATCAAATTAGACGTTCGTCACGAAGTGTTTGTGCGAATATGGCAGAAGCATACAGAAAACGCCTTTACCCAAAACATTTCATAAGTAAATTAACCGATTGTGATGCTGAAAATTCAGAAACGCAAACATGGTTAGAATTTTCTTTAGCATCAAATTATATTAGTACAGAACAATTTAATGAACTCACAGAACAAAGTATTGAAGTAGGAAAACTTATAAATTACATGATTCGAAATCCAGAAAAATTCGGATCTCACAAAATTTGAAGCTACTGAGCACTGATTACTGAACACTGAATACTTTTACATGCCAAAAATAATCCCATTCAAAGCCGTAAGACCTACAAGAGCAATTGTCGGACTTGTCGCTGCACGTCCTTATCAAAGTTACACCATTGATGAACGTGAATCTCGAATGGCTTATAATCCCTATAGTTTTCTTCATATTGTTAATCCTGGTTATAAATACGACCAAGAAGTTATTGGAGAAGAACGCTACAGACTTGTTAAAAACAGATATTTAGAATTTAAAGAAGATGGAGTTTTTATTCAAGATAACACCCCTTCTTTTTATGTCTATAAAATTGTGAACCGACATGGAGAAGAATTTAGCGGAATTATCGCTGCTGCAAGTGCAGAAGATTATGAAAACGATATCATAAAAAAGCATGAAGATACCATTGCCAAACGTGAAGAAACTTTTAAAAGCTATTTGCAAACCGTCGGTTTTAATGCTGAGCCTGTATTATTAACCTATCCTGATAATGTCGTAATAGCTGATATTATTAAGGAGGCGCAAAAGGTACATGCCGAGTTTGAATTTACCATGACCTATAGAGACACCCATTATTTATGGAAAATAGATAATGAAAAAACCATTGCTACGATTCAAAGTGAATTTAAAAAAATGAAAACCGTTTATATTGCTGATGGTCATCATAGATCGGCTTCATCTTACCTTTTATATAAAGATGAGAAAGCAAAGAATCCTAATCATAATGGCAGCGAGTCTTATAACTTTTTTATGTCGTATTTAATTCCGGAATCGGATTTAGTGATTCATGAATTTAATAGACTGATAAAAGATTTAAACGGTTTAACTAAAAAAGAATTTTTAATACAACTAGATGCTTCTTATCGTATTGAAAATAGAGGCATAATGCCCTACAAGCCAACAAAACCGCATCATTTCAGCATGTATTTAGATGGTGAGTTTTATTCGCTTTATTTAAGAAAAACAGCTTATGATTTCAATACGGCCTTAGATCAGTTAGATGCACAACTGCTGTATAAAACGATTCTTCAGTCTGTTTTAGGCATTGATGATTTACGACATGATAATAGAATTTCGTATGTTAACGGTCAACATGAAATGATTACCATTAAAAGTAGCGTTGATAGTGGCGACTATGTCGTTGGTTTTGGCATGTGTCCTTCTAATGTGCAACAAATGAAACAAATTGCGGATGAAGGTTTAACAATGCCTCCAAAAAGCACTTATATTCTGCCGAAGTTGAGAAGTGGTATCACTATTTACGAATACTAATTATGACTAAAAAATATATCTTATTATTACTTTTTATGAGTTTTAGCTTCGCCTGCTTCGCTCAAAACGAAGGATCTGATACCGTTATAAAAAGTGGGGTTGGCTTAGGTACTGTTATTGCAGTTGTACTTTCATGGGATAGAAATAAATCTATTCTATGGGCAATTTTACACGGAATATTCAGTTGGCTATATGTTATATACTATGCATTAACTAGAGATTAAATTATTATGTCTATACAAGAAAACCTATTAAAAATTAAATCAAACTTACCAGAACACGTTACTCTTGTAGCCGTTTCAAAAACAAAACCTGTGTCTGATTTAATGGAAGCCTATAATACTGGACAACGCATTTTTGGAGAAAACAAAATCCAAGAAATGGCAGATAAATATGCCGAAATGCCAAAAGATATTGAATGGCATATGATTGGTCACGTTCAGCGAAATAAGGTGAAATATATGGCTGAATTTGTGAGTTTAATTCATGGAGTAGAAAGCTTCAAATTATTAAATGAAATTAACAAGCAAGCCAAAAAACACGATAGAATTATAGACTGTTTACTTCAAATTAAAATTGCTGAAGAAGATAGTAAATTTGGTATGTCTGCTTCGGACGCTTCTACCCTATTACAATCCGATGAATTTTCCGAATTAAAGCATATTAACGTTGTTGGTGTTATGGGAATGGCCACATTTACTGATAATATGACGCAAGTTGATAGTGAATTTAAATTCCTAAAACACACATTCACAGAACTTAAAGCTATAAATTCTGAACTCAACATCATTAGCATGGGAATGAGTGGAGATTACCGATTAGCAATTGACTGCGGAAGTACCATGGTTCGCGTTGGAAGTAGTATCTTTGGAACAAGAAACTATAATTAATTAGTTCTCAGTCGCATTAGCACCCGAGCGCTTTAAATATCAGTTTTCAGTCGAAAACTAAACATTAAAAACGATACAACATTTACGCAATACTAGACATAGAAACCACTGGTGGAAAGTTCAACGAGGAAGGAATTACAGAAATTGCAATCTACCAATTTGATGGCCATAAAGTAACAGATCAATTCATTTCATTAGTTAACCCAGAACGAGAAATTCAACCTTTTGTAGTTAATCTTACAGGCATTAATTCTAACATGCTTAAAAATGCACCTAAATTTTATGAGGTTGCAAAACGCATTGTTGAGATTACGGAAGATTGCATCCTAGTCGCCCATAACTCATCATTTGATTATAGAATCCTTAAAACTGAATTTAAACGTTTAGGCTTTCCATTTAAAAGAAAAACACTTTGTACTGTGGAACTTTCTCAGCAGCTCATACCAGATATGGCATCATATAGCTTAGGTAAACTAACGCGTGCTTTAGGAATCCCAATGAGCGATAGACATAGAGCTAATGGTGATGCTATGGCTACTGTAAAGTTATTTAAGATGTTACTGAACAAAGACCTAGATAAGGTCATTGTAAAGGATGCTATTAAGATTGAAAAGAAATCTAACATCGCTACCAATCTTAAGGATATTATAGAAGAACTACCTTCGGATACGGGTGTGTACTACATTCACAATGCAAACGGTGAAATCATTTACATTGGTAAGAGCAATAACATTAGAAAACGCATTATACAGCATTTTACAGGAACAAATTCTAAGTCTAAAAAAATTCAAAAATTAGTTAGTACTGTAACTTATGAAAAAACAGGAAGTGAATTAGCAGCATTACTAAAGGAAAGTGCCGAAATAAAAGCAAACAAACCTATTTTTAATAGAGCCTTAAGACGAACAGTTTTTACACACGCCTTATATAGTTCTACCGACAAGAATGGTTATGTCAACCTTTTTATCGATAAATCCAATAGAGAAGAAAATCCTATTACAACATTTAGCAATAGAGCTAGTGCGAAACATTTTATGTTTAAAGCCGCAGAAGATTTTAATTTGTGTCAAAAACTCACTGATTTATATGACACAAAAACAAGCTGTTTTAAATATGAAGTAAAAGAATGTCTTGGAGCTTGCATTAATGAAGAGCCTATAGAATCCTATAATGAACGCGTAAATACACTTATAGAGAAATTTAGTTACGCAAATAAAGACATGCTTATCATTGATAAAGGTCGGAGTATTGAAGAAAAAAGTGTGTTCTTAATAGAAAATGGTATCTTTAAAGGCATGGGCTTTTTCGACTTAAACCATCAAATTAACAATAGAGCTATCTTAGCATCTCTTATTACTCCAATGGAAAACAATAGAGATACGCAGCATATTATTCAAAGTTATATGAGGCGAAACAAAAGACTCAAAATTATTGATTTAAAATAACAGACATGATTTATAGGTTTACGGTGGTAACATTATTTGTTACTTTTTTAGGTTTTTCACAAGATAATAATGCAAGAAAAACTGTATAACATTAAAATTGCTCTAGAAAAACAATAATTTAACTTTTCGTACATTTAGAATATGGAATCGAATAAGAAACATACTTGGAAATCGATACTTCACGAAGTTATCTATGAAGCGGATACTCCTTCTGGGAAGCTTTTTGATATTTTATTGTTAGTATTTATAATACTCAGTATCGTTTTAGTAATGTTAGAGAGTGTGGTAAGTATCGACAGAGAATACCATAGACTCCTGTATATCGGAGAGTGGATTGTAACCATATTATTTTCTATTGAATATATTTTAAGGATTGTTTCTGTAAAAAAACCATTTAAATACATCTTTAGTCCATTCGGTATTATCGATTTTTTATCGACTATACCAATGTATTTATCATTCTTCTTTGTAGGATCTCAAGCTCTAGTAACACTAAGAGCTTTGCGATTACTTAGAGTTTTCAGAATTTTAAAATTAGCGAGATACTTAGGCGCCTCAAACCAACTCAAAGATTCCATTGTTGCAAGTCGTGTAAAAATTATGGTATTTTTATTTGCTGTCATGATTTCTTCTGTGATTTTTGGTACCATTATGTATTTAGTTGAAGGAGAAGCTAACGGTTTTGATAATATTCCTAAAAGTGTGTATTGGTGTGTGGTTACCCTTACCACTGTTGGTTTTGGTGATATCGCACCACAAACCGCACTAGGCCAACTCATCACAACGTTTATCATGATATTAGGTTACGGTATTATCGCTGTACCTACCGGAATTGTCTCTGCCGAATACGTTAGAACTAGCCAAAAAGCAGACAAAGAAAATGAAGCTTTAGAGCAAAATAAAAATGCAGCAGTGAAATTGGATAATGATAATATAAAAGTTCATCTTAACTCGCAACACTGTGATTATTGCAACGTTTCAAACCATAGAGATAATGCTGATTTTTGTTATAATTGCGGACACCCACTTCACCATTAATTTGTAGATATTATAATGTCTAAAACACCCCAAAACTTTGTAATTGCCATTGTTGGCCCGACTGCTATTGGTAAAACGGCGTTAAGTATAAAACTTGCTCAACATTTTAATTCTGAAATTATATCGGCAGATTCTCGTCAATTCTTTAAAGAAATGGCTATAGGAACTGCGGTGCCTTCCAAAGAAGAATTAAGTGCCGCTCCACATCACTTTATTCAACATAAATCGATTAAAGAGTATTTTAGTGTTGGTGATTTTGAACGGGAAGCGATTTCTAAAATCAACGATTTACATCAAAAAAATCCTATTGTAGTTATGGTTGGTGGCTCTGGATTATATGTAAAAGCTGTAACCAAAGGTTTAGATTATTTTCCAGAAGTGGATGCCAATATTAGAGAAAATCTTAACCTTCAACTAGAAAATAGCGGCTTAATTCCATTGCAAGAACAGCTTAAGACTTTAGATTTTGAAGCTTACAATACAATTGCCATAGATAATCCTCAACGCGTTATTAGGGCCTTAGAAATTTGTATTGGTACAGCTAAACCGTATTCTTCTTTTCTTACTAATTCCGAAAAGAATAGAGAATTTAAAACCATTAGTATTGGCTTAAGTGCAGATCGCTCTATGATTTACGATAGAATTAATCAACGTGTAGATATAATGATCGCTAACGGCCTACTAGAAGAAGCTAAAGCACTTTTGCCGTATAAAGATCTTAATGCATTAAACACGGTTGGTTACAAAGAGTTGTTTGCTTATTTTGAAGGTGAATCTACTTTAGAGTTTGCTATCTCTGAAATTAAAAAAAACACAAGACGCTTTGCAAAAAGACAACTTACTTGGTTTAGAAAAGACGACGCAATTACTTGGTTCGATTATGAGACTAACATTGACGCCATCCTAAACCATATAGACACTCAAATTAAGTAATACACGGCCGTTTAGAAACAAAAAATCCAGCTCAATGAACTGGATTCTATATATATAAAGTAAAGACTTATTTGTTATTAATAACTAATCTGAAGCCTTCTCCGTGAATGTTTAAAATCTCAACATTCGGATCTGGCTTTAAGTATTTACGTAATTTAGCAATATACACATCCATACTTCGAGACGTAAAGTAATTATCATCTCTCCAAATCTTTGTTAATGCTAATTCTCTCGGCATTAAATCATTTTCGTGTAATGCTAATAAGCGTAATAATTCGTTTTCTTTTGGTGATAATTTAGAAGGATCTCCGCCATCAAACTTAAGAAAACGTAGTTTAGAGTTTAAATCAAAACGACCAATTTTAAATTCAAATTGTTTGCTATCTGCAACAGTATCTTTAGCTTTACGTTGCATTATAGCTTTAATCTTCATTAATAAAACCTCACTATCAAAAGGTTTATTTAGATAATCGTCTGCTCCTACTTTATAACCTTTAAGTACATCTTCTTTCATGGCTTTAGCCGTTAAGAATACGATAGGTACATCTTCATTTTTTTCTCTAATTTCTTTGGCTAATGTAAAACCATCTTTATAAGGCATCATAACGTCTAAAATACAAAGATCATAATCGTCCTTTTTGAACTTTTCAAAACCTTCCATGCCATTTTTAGCATGTACTACGTCGTAATCGTTCATCATTAAATAATCTTTTAAAACAGTTCCAAAATTTGGATCGTCTTCTACCAAAAGAATTTTTTTGTTTTGCTCTTCCATAATTCGTTTTTATGATATTAACGGCATCTTTATTATAAAAGTGCTGCCTTTTCCTTTTTCACTTTCTACTGATATATGACCTTGATGGTCTTCTACTATTTTCTTAACATATGCCAAACCTAAGCCGTGCCCTTTTACATTATGCACATTTCCTGTATGTTCTCTATAAAACTTCTCAAACACACGTTTCGCAACGGCTTTAGACATTCCATTACCTTGGTCTGATATTTTTACAATAATATTATTTCCAACGTTTTCGGTATATACATCTATTTTTGGTGCATTATCCGAATATTTAATAGCATTATCCAATACATTAACAATAACATTTGTAAAATGCGTATCGTTTGCCAAAACTGATGTATGGTCTGCTTTTAAATGTGTTTTTACATAACCTTTTCTATCTTCTACTATTAATTCTACGTGTGTAATAGCATCTTCTACTAGGTCGTGTAAATCTAGACGTTCCTTACTTATATTTAATTCATTTTTATCTAACTTAGAAATACGCAATACATTTTCTACTTGCGCATGCATACGCTTATTCTCTTCTTTTATCATTCCTAAATATCGCAACACCTTTTCTTGGTCATTGATTATTTTAGGATTTTTTATGGAGTCTAACGCCAAGTTAATTGTGGCAATTGGTGTTTTAAACTCGTGTGTCATATTATTAATAAAATCCGTCTTAATCTGTGATATTTGACGTTGTCTTATTAACTGATAAATGGCACTCGTATAAGCAATAATTATAATACCTGTAAATATTATTGAAAGTACAATCATCCAAAATATAGATGATATTAAATACTTCTTTCTTTCAGGAAAATCAATCCAAAGATTATAACTACTTTCATTATTATTATCTAAAAATATCTTTACGCCATGAGCATCTGGTGACATTTCAAAATTTTGAGATTGCACTTTGGTTGCTAAATCATTGTCATAAATGGCAAATTCAAAATCTAAACTTACACCTTCATCTTCTAATTCACGTCTTAAAAAAGTTTCAACCTGTTTTGCCGTAACACGGTTATAAACCAATTTATCTTTTAACAAATCTTTAAAAGAATCTTCATAAAACTGTTTATCAAAAGCATTTAAAGAAGAATATTCTCTTATTCTAGTTTCTGGGTCTATTCGCCTTACACCATCTATAGTTGTAATATTGTAAGTCTCTGTAATACGCTCACTATATAACTTGCTGATACTAAAACTATCTGCATCTATCTCATTAAACAATGAAGGCACCTTAAATCGTTCTTCTAAAACGGTATTACGATGTACAATGGTTTTATCATTAATATCATCCTCTTCCGATATTAACAATTGTTTAATGATGGAAGAATCCATCTTATTCTCTTTGTTTAGATACGGTCCTATTTTATCGAAATAATTTCTAAATTCATATTCTTCAATTGCTTTAGAAACATAACTTAGCGAACGCTTTACACTAAACGTAAAGTTTTTGTCTTCATTTATTATACTGTTATTTATAAAAAATGATTGTACAAAAATAATCCCAATGAGAGATAAACTCATTAAGACTATCAATAACACAAATAGCTTTTTGCTCATCAGTCAAATTTAACATTTTAACATTTAGTATAAATTAGGTTTAACCTAACGTTAACAAATGAAAGTAAATATTTAGTGTTTTAATATTTTAAGTAGCATATTATGAATATCTAGAGCTTGCTTCTTAGCTTTTTGTAGATCATCATTAACAATAACAAAGTCAGATTTTTCTATTTTATCTGCATCAGACCATTGATTTTTCATAATAGCCTCAACTTTTTCCCTTGATACGTTATCACGTTTCATAACGCGTTGCTTTCGTAGATCTTCATCTGCAACAACGGTTATAATATAATCGTATTGGTCTTGTAGGTTGTTTTCGAAAATAATGGCGACTTCCTTTATAACGTATTCTGAATCTTGATTATTAAGCCAGTGGTTAAAATGCGATGCTACTTTTGGATGCACAATAGCATTCATTTTAGAAAGCAACGTCTTATCATTAAATATTTTTGAAGCTAAATACGGTCTATTCAATTGGTCATCAACGTAAGCCTTTTCTCCAAACAAGCTTATTAATTTTCGCTTAATAACCTTTGAACGGTTCATTAACTTTTTTGCTTCGTCATCAGCAATGTATACAGGAATCCCGAATGATTTAAAACATTCTAAAATAGTGGATTTACCACTCCCAATTCCGCCTGTTAATCCTACTATCATAATTAGAGTTCTATAAAATCTATTTGTTTCTGTTTGATATTAACATGTTTTATAAAATCGGGTTTCTTAACTACTTTTGGTATTAAGAAGGTTTGATTTTCTTCTAATTCGGCATAATCGCATTCAACTTTAAAGTCTAAAGCTTTTATGGCATCATAATTTTCTAAATCTACATAATACGAAAGTGTAACAGCTTTAGGGAAGTAATTAATTGTAATATTTTCTGGCTGATTTGTTATTACAATAGGCACTTCTATTATACCTTCAGTAAAGCGCGTAACATTACCTGTTACCTCTAGTGATTTTGGAAATACATCAATATGATCATAATCAGAAATATCTAATCTCACAATATGTTTAATATCACTTTTTATATCATTTAGCACCAGAGCTTCTGTAGTTACAGAATCGATTTTATCTACTTCTTCTAACGAACCAACTACTTTTACACTATCTATATTAAAACTAAATTCTCCTTTTAAATCATAACCTACAGCGTAATTAATAGCTTTCTTAAATCTTACAGGAACCGTCTTTGAAGCTCTTTTTGAGTACGCAATTAAAAGTGTGTCTGGCATTATAGAAATAACCTCATAAGCACTACCCAACTGACTCTCAATAAGATACTTGTGCTTTAACACATCGAAAACAAAATTTTGAGATTTTAAAGTGACCTCACTTTTCGCATCTACTTCTAACTCCTTAGAGTTATTAAACATAAAGGGCATTAATGAAAACCCTTTTGCTTCTACATACGCTTGAATATAGTTCGTCGAATCCTTTTTTAAGAGTATCTCATCATCAACATTAACCAAATTAACTTTTAATTTTATGGTTTGTTTGTAGTCATTAGACAATTTTGAAAAAATTAGAAACACAAAGGCCACCACAAAAAATAAAGTAAACCGTTTAAAGTTCTTCTTTTTTAAATGGTCTAATATGTTCAAGTTCTTCTTCGTTTTCATTTATTATTAAAAAAATAGTTGTGGAAATGAGTCTTCAGGGTTCTTTCTTAATATAACCAAATTAAATGTCGATTTCAAAAAGCCGAGTCCATATCCAAAAAACTGAATAATTATAGCTAGCAACGCTTGAAAAGCAACACTTAGACTTCGATTTGAAATTAAAGCCAATATAAAAGCTGTAGCAAAATATAATTCGTAAAAATACAACAGTAGATGCATTTGAAAAATCGCCATAACTATCGAAACTATAAAGCCCAAACTAAATACTGTAGGAAACCAGTAGACAATACTTTTAGAATTTGGATGCCATTGATTTAGAATAGGTCTTACCATACCAAATTTATGAACTTGCTTGTAAAACTTAGACCACGAAATTCGTCGTTTGTGATACACAAAAGCAGTTTCAATTAAAGTCGTTTTAAAACCTAGTTTACGTAATCGTAAGGATAAATCGGGATCTTCGCCAGGATGAATTTTACCAAATCCACCTGAAGCCAAAAAAGCCTTTTTAGACAAACCCATATTAAAACTTCGCGGTTGAAAGTCTTCTACATTTTGCTTCCCTCCTCTTATACCTCCTGTGGTAATAAAAGAAGTCATAGCAAAATTTATAGCTTTCTGAAGATTAGAAAACGAACTATGAGCCGCATCCGGGCCACCAAAACAATCATAATAAGATGTGTCTAAAAACGTTTTTACTTCTACTAGGTAATTTGAAGGTAACAGTACATCTGAATCTAAAATGATAAAATAATTTCCTTTAGCCTTCTCCATACCATAATTCCTAGAATCTCCTGGCCCTGAATTCTCTTTAAAATAATAAGAAATATCGAGCTGATTATTATACAACTTTACAATAGATTCTGATGTTTCGGTTGAGCCATCTTCTACGATTACAATTTCATAGGTATGCTGACCTTCAAAATTTGAAAAACTTTCTAGCAGTTCTTTAATTTCGTTGGGTCTGTTATAAACAGGAATAATAAATGAAAAATTAAGAGTCTCCATAAGTCACAAAGGTAATTAAACCAAATACAATTTTTAACAGTTACGATAGCTTAAAATAAATTCAAAATACAGAAATAAATCTCATTGCTTTTCGTTGATTTAGAGCAAAAAAAAAGCCGCTAAAATTAGCGGCTTTTTAAGAATTATAAAGTTAATAAGCTTATTGCTTAATAACTCGTATAGTTTCAGTCACATTTGCAATAGTAACTTTAACAAAGTAAGTCCCTGTTTGCAAGTGAGACATATCTAAGTCACTATCAACTGTATTAGGAGTTACTCTTAATACTTCTTGACCTAGCATATTATACATCGCCACCTGCTCTATTGTGTTCTGAGCATTTAATGTTAATGTATTTTTAACTGGGTTTGGATAGTATGTGAAAGCAGATTCACTTTCGTAGTTAACAGTACTTAATACTTGGTTAGTAGAAATATCTAAGCAAAACGTTCCTGTTTGCGTAGTATAACCATCTACTTGTACATAGTAAGTTTCTCCAACTGTTACTGCTAAATCTGTAATTAATGAATTGTAAGAACTCCCATTAGATAAAATAGTAGTACCGTCATCTTGACTACAACCAATTTCTACTAAATTACCTGGAATACCAGAATAAACTGCTAATTCAGTATCTGTTAATGTTCCTCCTGTAAAATCCGTAGAAACATCTACACTTGCTACATCTGCAGGTACAGTAAAAGTAAACCAAACATCGCTAGCTGCATTAGTACCACTAAAACAATCACCTATCAGTTCTGCAGAGTCTGTTGCTGAAATGTTAGAACTATTGGTGTTTGATCCATCACAGAACCCTTCATCAATTGTAATTGCTATTGCAGTAGCAATATCGTCATTTACAGGAGGGCATGCTAATTGTGTTAAAGCTTCACTTGATTGCTCACACGTTCCATCATTATCATCTGCAATTGTAATCACTACATCTGTAGCATTTGTATATGGACCAAATGTTAATATTGTCGCCTCTGTTGCTGCTTGAGCATCATTCCCTTGATCGTCAGTTACAGTAACAGCAGTAGCTGTTCCCATATCTGTAATATCTACTTCGATATTAAATCCACCACTAGTACCACAATCACTAACTACAGTATATGTAGCCGTTGCATTGGCACAAGTGTTTTCTGTAATATCTAAAGTGTAACCCACAGAATTTGGTGTTGCGAATGTAGAAATCACAATATAATATGTAGTTCCTCCAACAACATCTACACCTTCAATACCTCTATCGGTACTACCAGCAGAACCTGCAAAACCTACACAAGCCGTTGCTTCATCCGTAGGACATCCATCTAATAAATGAATAGCAGACCACGTAGCTGTTAATTCTGTTAAACCTAAATTAATATTAGCATCTGCGCTTGGTGTATATGTATAAACAACGTCATTTCCACTTAAATAATTAGCATTACAAACACTATCACCATTCCCGAAAAAATTAGTATAATTAACAGTATCATCTGTAGTGTTATATGGCAAAGTGTTTATAACAATTGGGTTTGCACAATCATCACCAGAAACTGCTAAACGTGCTGTAACCGTTAACACACCAGATGGATTAGTTGTTGCATCCCATGCTCCTTCAAAACCTCCATACATATAAGGACCTGCGTTCAAAGTAAAACGACTCGCATAATAATAAGTTCCCTCGGTTAAACCAAGATCTTGCATAGCTACAGCAAATTGATCGTTGTTATTACCTCCCTCTTCAGAGAAAAATGGTGCAATTTCCCAAGTCCAACCTGTACCAGATGGATCTGTATCTGTATCACTGTAACCAATCCACGCCTCAATACCTGCTGCTGCACCTGTAGTGGTGTCAGTTAAACCAGCTTCGTATGCTTGTGCAAAAACCAATTGGTCAGCCGCTTCATTTTCAGCAAATGTTAATGCAGCAGGCCATTGTAAGTTATAATAATCTAATGTCGTAGCCGCAGTTGGACAAAAATCCAAAACTGAGTCTAGCACAACATCGCAAGTATCTTCATTTTCATTTTCAAGCGTTAACACTACAGGTGTTCCAATAGGGAAAGGCCCTACAGTAACTTCACCTGTTTCAGTCACCATTGTTGAAGCAACGCCTGCATCGTTAGTGATTTCAAGATTGGTAGAGTCTCCTAAATCAGTTACATCTACTAATATTGAGAATTGAGCGTTATCACAATCTTCAACTATTGAAGCAGTAGCTGCTGCTGGTGCACATAACGCACTTATTCCATTAAAAGTAACATTACCTCTAGACTGAAATCTAACTCCTGTTGGTGGAGCTAATGGGTCTGGATTATTTGCAGGAGTATCTGTTCTATCAACTAATGACAAATTAGCTGTAGGACCATCTGTTGCAGAAACACGATCAGATCCACCTCCATAGTCTGCTTCATTTGCATCAAAAGCAATTATTAGATTATCTGTTCCATTATAGGTAAACGGAGTACTAAATGTAACTGTTAAAACATCTGCTGCTATTGTAACGGTTCCGTTAGTTAATACTTGTGTTAAAGTTGAAACATCTACCCAATCAGTTGTAGACTCGAATGAGGATTTAGTAGTATGTCCAATCCAAACATCTACCATTTCATCTGCAGATGACATATCGGCTCCTGTTATAAGCTGAAAATCCATCGATGTGATATCACCCGTAGAATTTATTTCCGAAGCCAAATAAATAGATTGACCATAAGAATAACCATAATAAGCTGTTACTGGAGGTGATTCAAAAGTCCCACCGTCGTTACCTGTACCTATGGTAACTTGAGAAAAAGAAAGCGATGTAAACAAAATCGCCATAATTAATGTAATTTTCTTCATATAAAATATATTTTAGTTAGTAATTCTTTAAAAATATGTTAATTATTCATATAAATCTGAGGTTTAACCTTCAAATCGTTTAAACGCAAAGAAAACCGTTTAGAACTAAAACATCTATATAAATTTAAACGTCTAACAATTGAACTTAATTTTTTTTATTTTCAACGCTATAAATACGGCATAACTTAGAGATTTAATAGAGTTTAAAACAAAAGGAAGCCGCTAATTTTAGCGGCTTCCTGTATATAATAAAGTGTTTAATACTTATTGCTTAATCACTCTTATTGTTTCTGTCACATTTGCTATAGTTACTTTAACAAAGTAAGCACCTGTTGCCAAGTTAGACATATCTAAATCACTATCAACAGTATTAGGAGTAGCTCTTAATACTTCTTGACCTAGCATATTAAACATAGACACTTGCTCTATTGTTTTTTGAGCATTTAATGATAATGTGTTTTTAACTGGGTTAGGATAGTATGTGAAAGCAGCTTCATTTTCGTAGCTATTAGTACTTAATACTTGGTTTGTAGAAATATCTAAACAAAACGTTCCTGTTTGCGTAGTATAACCATCTATTTGTATATAGTAAGTTTCTCCAGCAGTAACTGCTAAATCATTAATTAGAGAATTCCAAGAAAAACCATTAGATAAATCGGTAACACCATCATCTTGACTACAGCCAATTTCTACTAAATTACCTGGGGCACCAGAATAAACCGCTAATTCAGTATCCAATAAAGTTCCTCCTGTAAAATCAGTAGAAACATCTACAGTTGCAACATTTGCTGGTACAGTAAATGTAAACCAAACATCACTAAGTGTCTCAGTTCCTTGAAAACAAGATCCCATTGCCTCAGCTGAATTAGTTGCGCTAATGTTATTAGCATTAGTATTTGTACCATCACAATATCCTTCATCGACTGCAATTGCTACTGCATTTGCAATATCATCATTTTCCGGTGCACAAGCCTCAAAAAGATAAGTCCCTAATTCAAAATCACAATCAGAACCAGTGTGAACAACTTCCAATGTTACAGTCGTTCCAAATGCATATGGTCCTGCTACGGCTGCAGATCCAGAAATAGCAAAACTATTAGTACCATCACTAACTTCTGTAGCATCTCCTACTGTACTAAATGTAACATTTAAGCTATATGTACTTGCTGCACAATCTGAAACTGTTTCTACTGTCGCTTGACCTGTTGTACAAGCCACATAGTAACCACAAAGATCAAAAGTTCCTATTTCATCGTTACTGTAATCCCAAATCCTTAAATAGTATGTTTCACCACTTGTTAGACCAGAAAGATCCCATGGCCAACCAGAACCAAATTCAGTACAACCTTCCTCAATAAGACTACCTACTGTACCTGAATAATAAGCTCCAGATACAGATACTAAATCAACAAGATTAGATGTATTAAACGTTAATTCACCGCTTGATGGCGCCACAAATGTATACCATAAGTCACCTTTATCTGTTGGTGTACCATAATTACCACATGATGGTGCTGCAACACCTGAATCTGTAGTTCCAAAATTTGACCCAGTAATAGTATTAGCACCACAGTCAGTTCCTTCATCCAATATTAAAGCAATAGCGCTTGTTGGATCATCATTAGAAGCCGCTGATATTGTAGTAAATGTCTGCTCAGTACAATCTATCGCTATACCTACACTGTTAGATGGAGTAATAGTTACATAATACGTTGTACCTTCTGGTAAAACTCCGATGTTAGTTGTTAAAACATTACCTAAAGATTCAGAGTAAACATCCGATAAACCAGACGCAGTACCTACAGATACTTCATAATTATCTACGACACCTGTCGCCGCAGACCATGATAAATCTCCCTCTAAACTAACATTTTCAGTATCCACTAATACAGCATCACAATCAGGGCTACTAGAAAGATTAAAAGTAACCATCAAATCAATATCAAAAAATATGATATCTGACCAGTTGTCAGCATCAAATGAGGTAATTGTTATAGCAGTAAAACCTGTAATGTCTAGACCGTTAAAATCTGAATCACAACCACCTAATATACTGGTTCCATCTGCAACCCCACCTACAACTAATAAATCAAAATTATAATAATTTCCACAATAAGTTGTATCCCCAGTAGGACCCCCAAAATGAACCGTGAAATTACCTAATGTAATTTCCGTAATTGGAGCAGTACCATTTATAGTAATGTCTGTGTTAAGAATAGTTAGTACTGTTGGGGAGCTATCAGATCCATTAGTGCCAAAATTTTGACTTACTTGTGAGAACCCAAAAAAAGAGATCCCAAGTAATAAAAATAAAAACGTAATTTTCTTCATAAAAATATATTTTAGTTAGTAATTCTTTAAAAATATGTTAAATCTTTAAAACATTGTCAGCTTTATCTTTCAAATCGATAAACCGCAAAAAACATCGACAAAAAAAACATTAGGATCGTATATTTAAATTGTTCCTCATTTTATTTCAACTTATGGCCATTACGAAGCATAAAAAAAGCCGTTATGTTATAACATAACGGCTAAAAGAATACTGTTTATAGGCTTCATTGTTTCTCGACAAACGCTTCCATAACGTCGTCACTCACCCCCATATTACTAAATCCTCCATCATTATAAAGATTTTGAAGTGTGACACGTTTGGTTAAATCACTAAATAATGTTATTGTATAATTGGCGCAATCCATTGCCGTTGCGTTTCCTAATGGTGACATTTTTTCTGCATATGCAATAAAGCCATCAAATCCTTTAACCCCAGTCCCAGCAGTTGTTGGTGTTGGTGATTGCGAAATAGTGTTGACTCTTACTTTTTTATCTCTACCAAAGAAATAGCCAAAACTACGCGCCACACTTTCTAAATAGGCTTTATTATCTGCCATATCATTATAATCTGGAAACACACGCTGCGCTGCCATATAAGTTAAGGCTACAATACTTCCCCATTCATTCATAGCATCTGCTTTATAAAGCGTTTGCATAACTTTATGAAACGACATTGCAGAGACATCGGTTCCTTTTTGAGTCCAAGCATAGTTTTGATCCGTATAATGTTTTCCTTTTCTAACATTAATAGACATACCAATAGAATGTAAAACAAAATCTATTTTACCTCCTAGAATTTCCATAGACTGCGCTACAAGATTTTGTAAATCCTCTTCTGAAGTAGCATCTGCAGAAATAATCTGAGAACCTGTCTTTTCTGCTAATTCATCTATTTGTCCCATACGTATGGAAACTGGTGCGTTGGTTAATACAAATGTTCCTCCTTCTTCATGGACGCGTATAGCTGTTTTCCAAGCAATAGAGTTTTCGTCTAATGCGCCAAATATAATTCCTCTCTTTCCTTTAAGTAAGTTGTATGACATGTTTACAATATATTTAGTTGATAGTTTGTTGAATTGTAAAGATTTCAAAGTTAATAAAACTTTGAACGTATTAATCGGTTCTGATTTTTAGATCTTCAATAATATGATCCCATTCATCTACCCAATTTGCGTCTTTGTATATGATAACACCAAATTCTTGATGATAATATTTATCTCCATTTTGTATGGTTTGATTGTCTGGAAAAATATAATCTGGAACACATTCGCCATTAATAATAACATGCTTTACATCGCATGGATCTTCATCATCTGCGCAACCTATAAGCGCAAAACTTCCTATAAACAATAGGATAGCAAAATAGTGTTTCATCTATTCAATTGAATCAGTTTAACAATTGTTTTGCATGTGCCATGGCAGAATCTGTAATTGTTAAACCACCTAACATTTGCGCGACTTCAACTATACGTTCGTCTTTGTTTAATTTTTTGAGTTGCGTATGCGTAATATCATCAATATCTGTTTTAAATACTTTGAAATGCGAATTGCCTTTCGCCGCAATTTGAGGTAAATGTGTAATAGAAAACACTTGCATGCTACTACTCATCTGCTTCATAATGTCTCCCATTTTATTTGAAATTTCACCTGAAACTCCGGTGTCAATTTCATCAAACATTATAGATGGTAACTGAATATATTCTGCCAAAATAGATTTTATCGCTAACATAATACGCGATAACTCCCCACCAGATGCAGACTTTTTAAGTTCATTAAAGCTAGAACCTTTATTAGCCATAAATAAAAACTGCAAGCTGTCTTTTCCGTTTTTAACAAACTGCTCGGTGGGCTCTAAATCAACTTTAAATCTGGCATTTGGCATCCCTAAATCAGAAAGAATAGCTTCTAACTTAGATACAAATATTGGAATTACTTTTTTTCTATTCTTTGAAATCTTTAAAGCAATTTGATTTAATTTTTCGTTAGCTTTTAAAATCTCTTGTTCTTTATCTAATATGGTTTGATCTAAACTTTCAGTATCATTTATTTTAGATTGTAAATCGACCTTAATTGCAATTAAGTCTTCAATCTCTGAAACGGAATGCTTTTGAAATAGATTATTTACAATTTGAAGTTTACTATTAATACGTTCTAATTCTTGTGGGTCTGTAGATAAATTATCTTCTAGGTTATCAATTTCAATAAGCACATCATCTAATTCAATCCCTACACTAATGATACGTTCCTTTAAAGATTCGTAAGGTTTTCCAAAAGTGGCTATTTTAGATAATTCTTGTTTTGCAGAATTAATCTGATCTATGACACCTAGTCCTTCAGCATCTAATATGGCTTTAGCACTGCTTAGCTTCTCACCAATGATTTCAACATTGTTAAGCTCTTCATATTGATTTTCTAAATCTTCGAGATTAATTTTCTCTAAATTAATTTCATTTAATTCATTGGATAAAAACAGATTATAATCGTACTCTTTTATCAATTCAGCTTTAGACAGTTTTAATACTGCTAATGCTTTTTGAAGTTTTTTGAATACACTCAAACCTTTAGAAAAGTCTTCTAAATTCAATTTATTATCCGCTAAGGCATCTATAACTTTAAACTGATAATCGTCTTGCGTTAACTGTTGTGTTTGGTGTTGTGAATGAATATCTATAAGATAACTACTCAAAGCCACCAAGCTCTCTAGAGTTACTGGAGTATCATTAATAAATGCTCTAGATTTTCCGGATGCTAAAATTTCTCTTCTAATGATGGTTTGCACATCATAATCTAAGTCTAGAGATTTAAATAACGACTTTAAATCGTAATTAGCAATATCGAAAACAGCTTCTATGATACATTTTTCTTCTGCAGTTTTCACCTGACTCAGATCGGCACGTTTCCCTAAAACCAAGGATAAACCACCTAATAAGATAGACTTACCTGCACCTGTTTCTCCTGTAATAATAGTTAAACCATTATTAAAAGATACGTTTAACTCATCGATGAGTGCGTAATTTTTTATGTAAAGTGATGTTAACAAGCGCTTAAATTTATTGTATTACAAAATTAAGTTTTTAAGGCTAAGTAATATGAAATTATAGTGGAAATATGTTTAAGCTATTAAAGCACCTCGGCTTGATGCAATAACTTAAAATACAGAATATAAATAACGATTAATACTTAATATTCCTCCACTTTTGAGAATGCATTGGAGCAATTCTGTTTAAGATATCCATTGCTGCTGTAATATTAACACTTGGTCCCCCAGAGAGTATATCCATTATTTCATCTGCTTTAGCATCAAAAAACACACGCATTAAAAACGAATTTGGCCTTACTCTGTGCACCTTTTGTAAATCGTCTAGCACAGAAATTATTTGTGACTTTCCTTCTTTTGCGCCTTCGTTCATAATATCTAAGCCTTCAATATGATATTTATACATAGCTAATCTCATATCTTTAAATGATGGGGACATTATATTATCGATTAAAGCAAAACGCGACTGTAATCCGTCTTCTACTTTCCAACCCTGACCATTGAGTTGTTGTGAGTAGCTCGCTATAGTTTGTGCTTGACTAAAATACTCATCGCCTCCATTAAGCTCAAACGTATCTGCATCTATTCCTAAAATCATATAAACATGAAATGACAACACAGAAATTAAGTTAGATTCAAATTGACTCTCATTAAAAACCAAATTCTGAAATTCTAAATATTCAAAATTAAAATTTCTGTCATTATAATTATAAACAGGTGAACTGTACGTTGAATTAAAAATAGGTCTAGAAGAAGATACCTGAATCGATGCAGAAAACAAATTATTGCTTTGTTCCGTTACATTAATTACCATACTGCAATTAATACGCTCTTGTTGACCAAACGTCTTTTTAGTCCATTTCGTATTATTTATAAATTCTGTAAGTTGGTTTCCTAAGGTTTTAAATAAAATGTCATTTTCAGCTCCTGTTTGCTGCGCTATTACGGATACCGTACAGTTTAACTCTTGAGAAAACGTTACTGAGGTTACTAAAAAAGTAAATAAAAAAAATAGGTTACGCATGAGTTTGTTTTAATATAAGGTGCATTAAATCTTTAGCAACGTCTGCTTTTGATTTTAATTCATTTTCTATAATGTCGTTAGAAGACGTTATAAATGTAACTTTATTTGTTGACACTCCAAAACCAGCTCCTTTATCTTGTAAAGAATTTAAAACAATAAGATCTAAATTCTTAGATGTCAGTTTTCCTTTCGCGTGTTCCAATTCGTTATTAGTTTCTAATGCAAAACCAACTAAAAATTGATCTTTTTTAATCTCACCAAGGGATTTTAAAATGTCTTTAGTTTTTTCTAACTCAATAGTAAACGTGGTTTCTTTCTTTTTTATTTTCTGATCAGCAACATTCTTTGGCCTATAATCTGCCACAGCTGCAGAAAGAATAGCAATATCTGAGGTATTGAAATGCTTATGCACTTCATTATACATGTCTTCTGCAGTTATTACAGGTATAACCGTGACGAGATTATGTATAATTTTTTGATGTGTTGGACCAGTTACTAAAACAACCTCAGCCCCTAGATTAGCGGCAGTCTTTGCTATTTCGAAGCCCATTTTCCCACTAGAATGATTGCCAATAAAACGTACAGGATCTATGGCCTCGTAAGTTGGGCCAGCAGTTATCAATACGCGTTTACCTTTTAAAGGCAATTGGTCTAAAATATCATTTTCAATATAGCTAACAATATCTTCTGGTTCCGCCATGCGACCTTCACCAATTAAGCCACTTGCGAGTTCTCCTGTTCCTGCCGGAATAAGTTTATTTCCGTAAGATCTTAGTTTTTGAAAGGAAGCTTTAGTTGAATCGTGCTTATACATATCCAAATCCATTGCAGGTGCAAAATAAATTGGACACTTAGCAGAAAGGTACGTAGCTAGAAGGATATTATCACAAGAACCATTTGCCATTTTTGCCATAGTATTGGCTGTAGCAGGAGCAATCACAAAGAGATCTGCCCAAAGGCCTAAATCGACATGGTTATTCCATATTTGGTTGTCATCTTCTTCATCTGTAAACGAAGAATATACCGGATTTTTTGATAAGGTGGAAAGTGTGAGCGGAGTTACAAACTCTTTAGAAGCAGGCGTCATAACGACTTTGACGTTAGCGCCTGCTTTAATGAATAATCTGACTAAACTGGCAGATTTATAGGCGGCAATACCAGCAGTAATGCCCAATAAAATATTCTTATCCTTTAGAATAGACATCTAAGGCTTTAGATTTATGGTTGAGGATCCTCAGTATTTCTGTGATAGATCTTATTATCTAACCACTCCTTTACTGCTAAAGCGTGTGGCTTTGGTAATTTTTCGTAAAACTTAGAAACTTCAATTTGTTCTTTGTTTTCAAAAATCTCTTCAAGACTATCATTATATGTAGCAAACTCTTCTAGTTTGTCTATTAACTCACGTCTGATGTCAGTATTAATCTGCTCTGCACGTCTAGAAATTACAGAAATTGCTTCATAGATATTATCTGTTGCAGCATCTATTTCGTTTCTGTTGTAAGTAATTGTACTTACTGGTGCATCTGTCTTTTTTAAATCCATCGTTATAATGTTTAACTTTTAGTCGTAAACGTATTTAATTGTTCTTGTAATTCTTCATTCATTAAAGTAGCCGCTTCCATATGTTCTGATTCTGGATACAACTTCTTTAATACTTTATAATAACCGATAGCGTCTTTTACACGCTGCTCTTTTAAATATTCAATACTTAAAACAGCCAAATTATATGCCGAATCGAATCTGTAATAAACAGCTTCACTTCTTAAGGAAGCACCAGGGAACTCTAGCAAAAAGTTATTAAATGATTTAATTGAAGCCTTATATTCTCTAATTATATTGTATTGCTTTGCAATTTCGAAAGCCTTTTTCTCTAATTTAAAATCTAGCTCTTTAACTAATTCGTTAGCGTCAGCTAAATACTGTGAATTAGGATACTCATTAATAAAAATTTGTAATTTTTCTATCGCTTCAATGGTTTCTTTCTGTTCTTTAGAATACGCCGGCGAATTAAAATAATACCCTTTAGCAGCTAAAAATGAAGCTTGTTCAGCTTTTTCACTTTGAGGATAAATATCTGTAAATTTATCAAAGTGATAACTTGCTTCGTAATACGTTCCTAACTGGTAAGAACACATTGCATGCATAAAAGTTAGTTTTTCTGCCTGTGGCTTTCCTCTATATTGTTGAAGTATTTGATCTAACAATCTATAAGATTTATTCCACTTTTCAGCGTCATAAAGTTCTGTAGCCAATTCAAATTTCGCAGCAGTATCTTCAGATTTTAGTGTTTTCTGAAAGTCACTACAAGAAATAAATAGAATACTGATAAGTAGTATGTAAAGTCCTCTTTTCATTTGGTCACTTTAATTGCTTTGCATCTGTCAAATAGAATGTGCTATGAAATAACAAGCTTATTTTCTAATTTTTAAACAGAATGCAAAAGTAAGCATTATTAACGGATTTAAAAAACAATTATTGTCTGCTAAATTAAGCGTTGTATCTAGCCTGAATACCTATTTATATTAAGTTTAACTTTTTCCAAGATTTTTTAACTCTGATTTAATCCTTGCCTGTAAGTTATCTGTCGCTTCAACAAGTGGTAAACGCACATGTAATTTTGAAATTTCTAAAGCACTTAAAACTGCTTTTATACCAGAAGGATTATTTTCAGAAAAAATAAGTCCGGTTATTGGCATTAACTTAAAATGGATATCATAAGCCTCTTTGGCTTTACCTGCAATTCCTAAACGAATCATTTCTGAAAATTCTTTAGGTAATGCTTGTCCTATAACAGAAATAACACCCGATCCGCCTGCTAATGCAACACCTAAGGCTAAGTCATCATCGCCAGATAACACTAAGAAATCTTCTGGTTTAGTTCTTAATAATTCTAAATATTGATGCACATTATTGCCTGCTTCCTTAACCGCTACAATATTATCACAATCTTTCGCTAACCTCAACGTTGTTTCAGGAGACATGTTTGAGGATGTTCTACCTGGTACGTTATATAAAATAATTGGTCTTGGAGTTACGGCAGAAATGGCCTTAAAATGCTGATAAATTCCTTCTTGTGTTGGTTTACTATAGTAAGGAGAAACTGATAAGACACCATCAATAGTAGAAAAATCTGTTGCTTTAATTTCATTGATAACACTTGCAGTATTATTACCACCTATACCTAAAACTAATGGCAATCTTCCATTATTAATTTTAGCAATAAACGCTATTAACTCCTTTTTTTCTTCTGGGGTAACGGTAACACTCTCTCCTGTTGTTCCGCTAATTACTAAATAATCTGTGCCGTTGGCAATATTATACTCCACTAAACGCTCTAATGCATCAAAATCGATACTTAGATCTGCGTTAAATGGTGTGATTAATGCCACACCAGTTCCTATAAATTTGGTCATTATAATTTGTTTAAAATATTTAAGTATTTTTTTAACTCTTGTTTAAAAATATTGATATCTCTTAACTCTACGTCTATTATTAAATCATATAAACGTTCGTCTTCTTTACTAATTCCTACTTTAAAATTCGCTTTAGATGCTGCCGTCATAAGATTTAATTGCAACACTTCATTTTTAAAAAAGCAAATCAGCATATCGTACGGTTCGTTGATAAAAGCTTCTAAGTCGGGGTTTTTTATTTTTCCTTTCCAGCCAAAGTCTTTTGGGCTACAATGTACATTCCACTTATTGTGCTCTAATTTATCATCTAAAGTAAAAGCAATAATTTTATGCTTTGGAGAGACTAAACCTAGCTCTTTAAAATAAACTCTAAACACCTCAAATTCATGAAATTCGTTCGCATTAAGAAGCACCGCCACTGTTTTTATTTTGTCATTATTAACTGTCGATTGACGAGTAGCTAATAAATTATTGACATATTTTCGATTAGATTTTTCTTTAAATGCTTTTAAAATCATTTACCTTTAGCCTTTGTGCAAATTTAATAAAAGCACTTACATTTTATTACAAACTTCTTATAAGTTATTCAATGACTAGTAAACATATTCTAAAACTCTGTTTATTGTTGCTCATTTTTTCTTGTGCATCATCAAATATTTCTAAAATTGAAGGCAAACGAATCGATATCGATGACAGCCTATCCGCCAATAAAGCCGTAGAAGACTTTATAACTCCTTACAGGCTTCACGTTAATAAAGATATGGATAGTATCATTTCTTATGCACCAGAAACCTATACGAAATCTGATGGAGAATTTAATACTGCGATTGGAAATTTAATGGCTGATGCTGTATATAGCGAAGGTAATCCTGTCTTTATGCAACAATCTAAAAAAAACATTGATTTTGTTCTACTCAACCATGGAGGTATTCGATCCATCCTTTCTAAAGGAAATGTTACAACCAGAACTGCGTATGGAATTATGCCTTTTGAAAATTCTGTCGTTGTAGTTGCTCTTAAAGGAGAGCAGATTAATGAAATGATGGTGTACCTTTCTAAGGCCAAACGTGCACATCCTGTATCTCATCAATTACAATTAACTTTAGATAAAAATTCAGAAGTTCGTTCGACTACTGTTAACGGAAAACCAATAGATATCAATAGAACCTATTACGTAGCTACTAATGATTACCTCTATAACGGAGGTGATGGTATGGACTTTTTTCAAACCAATGAAGGACTCTATGTCTTAAATTATAAAATTAGAAATGTATTAATTGACAACTTTAAAAAGACAGATACATTAAACCCTAAACAAGATCAACGTTTTATAAAATTAAAAGATTAAGCCATGAAGAGAAGACAATTTATTCAGAAATCTACAGCAGCCACAGTTTTAGCTAGTGTTGGTGGCTTAGGTTTACAATCTTTTAGTGCGCCTAGAACGAAAAAAATAACGATTCTACATACCAACGATGTGCATAGCCATATTGATCCTTTTGGGCCTGAAGACGGAAGAAATGCCAATAAAGGTGGTGTGGCAAGACGTGCGACTTTGGTTGAGTCTATTAGAATGGAAAACCCTAATACGCTATTATTAGATGCAGGTGATATTTTTCAAGGCACTCCTTATTTTAATTATTATGGTGGTGAATTAGAGTTTAAACTAATGAGCATGCTAAAATACGATGTCGCAACTATTGGTAACCATGATTTTGATAATGGTATTGACGGACTTTATGCTCAAATTCCACATGCTGATTTTGAGTTTGTATCAGCCAATTACGATTTTTCTAATACAGTGATGGATACACATGTTAAGCCTTATAAAATAATTGTTAAGGATGGTATAAAAATCGGCATCTTCGGTTTAGGGATTGAACTTGATGGCTTAGTAAATAAAGACATGTATAAAGAAACTGTTTACCACAATCCTATTGAGATTGCGCAAGACATGTCGCGCATCTTAAAAGAAGAACAATCTTGCGATTTGGTAATTTGTTTGTCTCATATTGGTTATCAATACAAGAATAACCCTGATAAGGTAAGTGACATTACTCTAGCAAGAGCAACCAAGGATATCGATTTAATTATCGGCGGACATACACATACTTTCTTACCAAAACCAACTATAGAAACAAATAGTATCGGTAAAAACGTATTAGTTAACCAAGTGGGTTGTTTTGGTTTATATCTTGGTAAAATTGATTTTTATTTCGAACCTGGTAAAAAGGTGACTGCAGAAGGAGCTTCTATTATAGTTTAACTAGCGCCTAAGTTACCTCTTAAAAACATAAATAATATACCTGGAAACCTATTCTTATTTAAGACTCAGGCTTCTATAGGATCATCTGAGTATGCAGGCGTTGGCTCTGTAACTAAGTGCTGTGACTGTAGGTAGTAAAAGATAAATGCAACGACTAAAAAGGAAGAGTAAACATAACCCAAGTTATCATCTTTAAGGATATAGAAATAAGCTAATTGAATAATCTCTGAAAACATTATAAAGATTGAGCCGATTAAAAAAAGCATTGACTTATAATTATTTCTATACATGTAGTTAATTAGCGCAATTGATAAAAGCAGCATTATAACAACGTTATAGACATATTCTAAAATGTACTCATACAAGTTGAATGAATTCTCTGTAGTGCTAGATATTAATGTTACACAAAATATATCTAAAATCACAAGTATGATTATAGGAACTGTTAGTTGTGAAAATACTGTTTTTAAATTTAAGTGAATGAAGACTTTAAGAATAAGCAAAGCATAGGAAATGATACTAAGAATATTTGCTATATAATATAAATAATCAGTCTGCCCATCCCTAAGTCCCGGTCTATGCCAACCAATAAAACTTAATATTTGCGCTGTAGTAAAAGCAACCAAAAACATTAAAAATAATTTTGATTTATTTTTGGTCCAACCTACATATAGGACCGTAAGTAAAATAAATCCAATTGCTCCTACCGTATCTCCTTCTACCTCTAAAGCAAAGCCTTGAAGTAAAATATAGGTACCACCTAAGAGCAGTAAAACTACTTTTAAAATTTTATTTAATAACATTAATCATCCCTTATTAACAAAGCAAATATAACTATTTTTTCTACATATAAACGTTAAAATTATACATTTTATCGAATAAATAACTATATTTCTGTAAGAAATTACTTCAAAGAATCTAAAAACGATTCTTCAGTTAATATTGGAACATTTAGACTTTCTGCTTTTACCCGCTTACTTGGCCCCATTTTATCACCTGCAACTAAATAACTTGTTTTAGATGAGATAGATGAAGACACTTTTCCACCGTTGTCTTCTATCAATTTTTTAAGCTCATTTCTTGAGACGTTCTCAAATACACCCGAAACTACGATAGATAACCCTTTTAGTTTTTCGGTTTGGTTGTCTAATTTTTCTGCAGAGATTTCTAATTGTACACCAAACAACTTTAAACGCTCTATAATTTGCTTGTTGTCTTCTGAACTAAAATACTCAACGACACTTTGCGCAATACGCTCTCCTATTTCATCTACCGTAACTAAATCTAATAGTGAAGCAAACATTAGTGCATCGATAGACTTATAATGCTTGGCCAATTTTTTTGCAACTGTCTCACCTACATAACGTATACCTAAACCAAAAAGTACACGCTCAAACGGAATTTGTTTAGAAGCCTCAATTCCATTTACTAAATTCTCTGCACTCTTTTGCGCCATACGTTCTAGCGGAACTATTTGCTCAACAGTCAACTCATACAGATCCGAATAATTAGCAATCAAACCTTCCTTAACTAACAACGCCACCGTTTCCCCTCCCAGTCCGTCAATGTCCATTGCTTTTCTAGATATGTAATGCTGTATTCTACCAACAACTTGTGGAGGACAAGCCGTATCATTAGGACAATAATGTTTAGCCTCTCCCTCTAGTCTAATGAGTTCGGTGTCACATTCTGGACAATTAGTTACATATAGAGTTGGCACAGAATACAATGGTCGTTTAGATAAATCCACAGCAATTATCTTTGGGATAATCTCTCCACCTTTTTCAACAAACACCTCGTCTCCTACTCTAATGTCTAGTTTTTCAATTTGATCTGCATTATGAAGTGAGGCGCGTTTTACTATGGTACCAGCCAATTGCACAGGTTCTAAATTAGCAACAGGTGTTATAGCTCCTGTCCGACCTACCTGATACGTAATTTCGTTTAGTTTTGTTGATACTTGCTCGGCTTTAAACTTATAAGCCATTGCCCAACGTGGTGCTTTTGCTGTAAAACCTAACTCATCTTGTTGATACAGATTATTAACCTTAATTACGACTCCATCAATTTCATAAGGTAAATTATGTCTGTTTTCATCCCAATACGCAACATATTCTAAAACCTCATCAATAGAATTTACCAATTTTGCTTCTTGTGGCACTTTAAAACCCCAAGCTCTTGCTTTGGCTAAACCTTCAGATTGCGATGTGATGTTAAGATTGTTTCCTACAATACTATATAATAAGCATTCTAAAGGACGTTTAGCAACTTCAGAACTGTCTTGTAATTTTAAACTTCCTGAAGCCGTGTTTCTCGGATTTTTATAAGGCTCTTCTTCATTAGCTATACGCTCCGCGTTCATTTTTAAGAACCCTGCAATTGGTAGCACAATTTCTCCTCTAATATCAAAACGCTCAGGAAAATCTCCTTTTAATTGCAATGGCACCGTATTAATGGTTTTTATGTTTGCGGTTACTTCGTCTCCCTGCACACCATCGCCACGCGTAACTGCCCTTAATAATTTACCGTTTTCATAAGTAAGACTAATGGAAGCTCCATCGTATTTTAGCTCACAGGTATAACTAACCTCACCATCAACCATTTTTTTGACACGTGTTTCCCAATCCAACAAATCGTCTTTAGAATACGAGTTATCTAAAGAGTACATTCTTGAATCGTGAACCGTTGTTTTAAAATTCTTGGTAATAGCACCCCCTACCCGTTGGGTTGGCGAATTAGCATCATAAAACTCAGGATGCGCGTCTTCTAAGGCTTGAAGTTCTTTTAGTTTTATATCGAAGTCGTAATCACTTATTGTTGCATCATCTAAAATATAGTAATTATAATTATGCTGACGCAATTCTTCTCTGAGTGATTCTATTTTTTGTTTTGTGTTCATTTTTTAAGGAATGTAAATAATGCGCTTTATATTTAATTGTTCGTCAATAAAAAAATTGACCTTATAACCTAAATAACCATCACTGTTACCCATTGTTACAATAATTTCTTTATCATAATAATAGGCTTCGGTTAAATTGAAATTTGGTTCATATAAGTCTTCATAATAACGTTTATCGATTTCAACATAGTTGTTGCTTAAATCTAAGTATATTTTAGAAATATAGGTGTTCGGAACATCTTCTGCTCCAATAACATTGTGATTATCAATTTGAATAATGTTTAAACTATCACTATCATAAGTGAGTTTTGATTTCGTTTTATCAAACTTAGATTTAAGGATGACAACTTCAATATTTTTGGTATATAAACTAATAGAATCTAAATTACCTCTTTTAACAAAAGGCTCGTAATCGAATGTGTAATCTAAGTTTGAATCACTTTCTAAAAAGTCAAACCCAACAATAGTATCTGTTACTATTTCTGAATTATAAAGTTTTATATGGTAAAATCTTTCTTTTAATTCTTGAAGTTTTTGTCTTATCAATTCGTCTTCCTTATTTATAGTTGAAAGCGTATCGATTTTAATTTCATACTCAACCTCTAAAACATCTTCTTTTTTCTCTTTACAAGAAAAGCAAAGCACTGAAATAAAAAAGACAACCAAAACTCTCATACTATATCTTTTCACCTTTCAACATTCTATCATTCCCATTTAAGTCTTTTAACAACGTTACATCTTCAAAATTAGCATCAGTTAATAAGGCCTTTGTTTCTTCTCCAAGATATTGATTAATTTCAAAATATAATTTACCCTTTGGTTTCAACTTTTTAACAGCAAAATCAGTAATAGCTTTGTAGAATATTAAAGGATTATTATCATCTACGAATAAAGCTAGATGCGGTTCGTTCTCTAAAACATTAGGCTGTATTTCTTGTTTTTCTAATTCTCTTACATATGGTGGATTAGACACCACAATATCAAATTCTAAATTTTCAAAAAACAAATTCCAAGTGGACGCGTTTAAAATATCTGCTTCAATAAAGGTTATTTCTACGTTGTTTGATTTTGCGTTTTGGGTCGCTACCTTTAACGCTTCAAGACTCACATCTAAAGCACACACTTTTGCATTTGGTAAATTTTTAGCCAGCGAAATTGCGATACAACCAGAACCTGTTCCTATATCTAGGATTTTAAATTGAGATTCTTCACGCAGCACGTCTTGAGTACAGTCATAAGGTCCTGAGTGATTTCGAATGATCATATCCACTAACTCCTCCGTTTCCGGTCTTGGAATTAACACATTTTCATTGACTTTAAATGGCAACCCGAAGAATTCTGTATCACCTAGTATATATTGAATCGGTTTATGTTGTTTTAAATCTTCTAAGACTTTAAAAAAAGTATCGGTTTCAGGTTTAGTGATTGTGAGTTCTGGCTCTAATGTCAATTGAATTCTTGGCACACTCAAATAATGCTCTGTACACAAATAGAAAAAGCTGTCTACTTCATGTTTACCATAAATAGCATCTAATTCTATGTGAAATATATGTTGAAGTTCTTTTAATACCATGACTTACAAATCTTTTAGCATCCAAACTGTACACGAATAATGACCAGTGTTCCCCATAGGCTTCTCTAAACTTTTAAAACCTACTTTTCGGTAGAGCTTACGTGCATCTTCCATATAGGGCAAGGTTTCCAAATAACAGTGATCAAAACCAGCTTGTTTGGCAAAATTGAGACATATATTCATCATTTCGCTTCCCAATCCTTTGCTTCTAGCCTCTGGCATAAAATACATTTTTTGCAATTCGCACACATTGCCCTCGTAATTTTCTAAAGGAGAAATTCCAGCTCCCCCAATAATATCACCTCCACGTTCTACAACAAAATAAGCTTTCTTAGGTTCATTGTACGTTTCGGTCATACAATCTAAAGCTTCATCTTCATAGGCTGTTCCTACTTTAGGGACTCCCATTTCTATTAAAACAGACCGAACCGCTTTAGCAATTTTAGGATTGTCCTTGGCTTCAATTTCTCGAATAACAATAGTATCTTTACGCACAGAATTAACTTTTTTAGACAAAATCAAAAATACATATAAAAACACTTTTATGT
The DNA here is from genome assembly GCF_013403915.1 of Winogradskyella pacifica. Taxonomy (GTDB): domain Bacteria; phylum Bacteroidota; class Bacteroidia; order Flavobacteriales; family Flavobacteriaceae; genus Winogradskyella; species Winogradskyella pacifica. Next base: position 26,670 of record NZ_JABFDI010000019.1, on the reverse strand, counting down.
TTAAAAGACCTTTATTGTTTTTACTGACTTTTACACTACTTCTTAACTGTGCGGTTACAAAAAAGCCAGAATTTGTTAGACTTGACAATGTTGAAATAGTAGACTCTAGCTCTAAATCCATAACCTTAAAAGTAGATGCTTTGTTTTTAAACAAAAACCATGTTGGTGGCACATTAAAAACAGACGATTTTAGAGTCTATATTAATAAAATTGAAGTCGCTAAAATTGTTTCAGATGAATTTGAGGTTCCTAAACGCGAAAATTTCACTATTCCTTTAACCGTTGCTGTAGACACCGAAAAATTAGTAGATAAAAGTAGTTTAGGTGGCTTATTAGGAAGCCTTATCGCTCAAAATTTAAATGTCCATTACAAAGGCGATATTAAATATAAAATTATGGGGTATTCCTCTACATATACGGTAGATGAAATTCAGGATGTAAAAATAAAATTCTAATTGACAACTCACGAAATCTACATATCACGCTGTTTAGAAATTGCCAAAAACGGATTGGGAACAACAAGACCAAATCCTATGGTTGGTGCTGTAATTGTTTATAATAACACCATAATTAGCGAAGGCTACACAAGCGCTTATGGCAGCAACCACGCAGAAGTTAATGCTATTAATGCCGTTAAAGACAAATCATTATTAAGCAAAAGCACACTTTACGTGACGTTAGAACCCTGCAGCCATTATGGAAAAACAGCTCCTTGTAGCGATTTAATTGTAAAGCACAGCATCCCTAATGTAGTGATTGGGTGTGTTGATGACAACCCCGAAGTGGCCGGAAAAGGTATTGCTAAACTAAAAGCTTCGGGCTGTAATGTTACTGTGGGTGTTTTAGAAAATGAATGTAAAACGCATCACAAGCGCTTTTTTACGTTTCACAATAAAAAGCGTCCTTATATTATATTAAAATGGGCAGAAACTCACGATGGTTTTATAGCTCCTATTATTAAGGACAAAAAAAAGCCAGTTTGGATTACAAATACATACTCACGTCAACTCGTGCATAAATGGCGTGCAGAAGAGCAAGCTATTTTAGTGGGAACAAATACCGTTATTGAAGATAACCCGAGTTTAACCGTTAGAGATTGGTCAGGAGAAAATCCTATAAGAGTGGTTTTGGACAAAATTTCAAAATTGAACTCTGATTACAGCATTTTTAATGAAGATTCTAAAACCATACGAATTACAAATAAAGATATTGATTTCGATAAACCAATAGCAACACAAATTGCCACACTTTTACATAAGCAAAGTATAAATTCGATTATTATTGAAGGGGGAGCAAAAACACTTCAAACCTTTATAAATGAAGAATTATGGGATGAAGCCAGAATTTTTACCGGAACCGTTGAATTTAAAGACGGTACAAAAGCACCAGAACTCAAAGGGAGATTGATTTCTGAATCTAGAATTAAAAATGATTTATTAAAAATATATGCAAAAGATTAAAACACTCATTTTCGATTTTGGAGATGTATTTATTAACCTTGACAAACAAGGTGCGATGCAAAATGCCTTAAACCTATTTAATATAGACGTTTTTGACGCTGATATAATTAAAACCAATGAATTATACGAAGTTGGAAAAATTTCAACTGCAGAATTTATACAATTTCACAAAACTAAATTCCCAAAGATTAGTGAGACAAATCTTATCGACGCCTGGAACTGTATATTAAAGGATTTTCCAAGTCATCGCTTAGATTTTATTAAACACTTAGCACTTCAAAAAAATTACAAACTCATATTGCTGAGTAATACCAACCACATGCACATTGATTTTATAAAAGCCAATGTACCCTTCTTTGATGAATTTAAAAATTGCTTTGACAAGTTCTACCTATCTCAAGAAATTCACCTTAGAAAACCAAATACCGATATTTTTGAATTCGTATTAGAACAAAATAATTTAATGGCCAGCGAATGTTTCTTTATCGACGACACTAAACACAATACAGATACAGCAAAATCCATGGGGTTCCATACTTGGAATATAGACGAAACCAAAGAAGACGTTACCACCCTTTTTGAAACCAACAAAGCTCCCTTTTGATATATTTACTGATTAGCATATTAGCATCTACAGCAATTTTTGTTGTTTTTAAACTCTTCAAAAAATACGGGGTTAATACGCTGCATAGTATAGTTGTTAATTATTTCACAGCTTCTTTCTTAGGTTTCTTACTTTATAATGGCCCTATTGAACCTTCTGAAATCATAAAAACCAATTGGTTTATCCCAGCTATATGTTTAGGCTTTTTGTTTATCGCTATTTTTAATGTGATGGCCTTAACCGCACAGAAAAATGGACTTTCCGTAGCTTCCGTTGCTAGTAAAATGAGTGTAATAATTCCTATTATTTTCGGAATCGTTATTTTTAAAGAAAGTGTTGGTGCTCAAAAAATCATAGGTATTCTATTAGCTTTAGTAGCGGTTTACTTAACATCTATAAAGCAAAAAGATCACACGACACTAACGCAATCTATCTATTTACCTATTATCCTTTTTTTAGGCTCGGGTATTATTGACACCTCAATCAATTATTTTGCACCAAACGACAAAATTGCTTTGTTTTCGGCCACCATCTTTGCTATGGCAGCAATCATTGGAGTCGTGCTATTACTAGGAAACTTATTAAAATCTAAAGTTAGATTTAAACTGATAAATATTCCCTTTGGTATCGCTTTAGGTATCGTAAACTATGGATCTATTCACTTTTTACTAATGGCCTTACGTGTTGAGAATACAGAGAGCTCAACTTTATTCACTATTAATCATATTGCGATTTTAGCGCTTTCAACATTAATAGGTTTAATATTATTTAAAGAAAAAAATTCTAAGAAAAATTGGCTTGGCATTATCTTAGCCCTCATTTCAATACTATTAGTCACTTTAGCATAATGGAAGACGATTTATATAAAACGATTACAAAACCGGCACAAGGAGAATTATTTAAAGATAAGAATAGCAAATTCTATGGATTTACTTTTCCGGTAACGAACGAAGAGCAAATAAAACAACATATAGACGATTTAAAAAAACAGCATTATGCTGCCAGACATTGGTGCTATGCCTACCAGATAGGAACAGAAACGATTCAATACCGCGCCAATGATGATGGAGAACCTAACAATTCTGCAGGAATGCCTATTTATGGACAAATTCAATCTTTTGAAGTCACCAACATCCTAATTGTAGTCATTCGCTATTATGGCGGTGTTAAACTAGGAGTTGGAGGCCTAATAAATGCTTATAGAACAGGAGCACAATTAGCTTTAGAAGCTTCAAAAATTGTGGAACGTACCATAAATAAAAAATTTAAACTCAGTTTTGAATATAAAAACATGAGTAAAGTGATGCGTATTTTAAAAGAAAACGATGTTAAAATAACAAATCAAACCTTAGAATTAAATTGTGTATTAGAAATATCTGTCAGAAAAACCCACAGTTCTAAAGTTTTTGAATTATTTGATCAATTTTTCGGAGTTGAAATCAAAGAATTATAACGAATAATTTCGCAGTTTATCTAAAAGATATTTTGGACATCTCGTAGGTCGATTCCTCTTGACGTCGATAAATGCCAAAATTGTATTTCCGGTGGCCAACAGAACGTTAGATTCATTTCGTAATTCATACTCAAATTCAATAGAGGCTGTAGGCATCTTTTTGAGTGTTGTTTTTACTTTAAGCACATCATCATAACGTGCTGAATTTTTGTAATTTATAGATAACGAAACCACAGGCAACATAATTCCATCAGCTTCCATACCACTATAACTAAGCCCAAACTCGCGCAACCACTCGGTTCTACCTACTTCAAAATACACTGCATAATTGCCATGATACACAACTCCCATCTGGTCAGTCTCTCCGTAGCGTACTCTAATAATAGTTTCATTATAATTCATATATAAATGTTTGATTAAGAAAAAATATTGTAATTTTAAATTGTTTTAAACATGAGGAAAAAAATCTAAATATTCTATCTAATTTGATTTTTTTATTAAGAATTTTGTTCACATATTTGTCCTGTTGAAAAACTACTAGAGAATTCCAATTCTCTTTTTTTTTGCTAAAATAACTAACAACGAAAAACCTAACTTAAAGAATGGAGATCACAGCGCAATCTGTATGGAGTAATTGTCTCGCTTTTATTAAAGATAATATACAACCACAAGCCTATAAAACTTGGTTTGAACCTATAGACGCTGTAAAACTTTCCGGTAATGCATTGAGCATTCAAGTTCCCAGTAAATTTTTCTATGAGTGGTTAGAAGAGCATTATGTAAAAATCTTAAAGGTATCCCTAACAAAAGAGTTAGGTGAAGATGCTAAATTGGTGTACGTTATTAAAATGGAAAACACCTATGGCAATAAACAACCTTTTACAGAAAAAATCCCAAGTGCAAACCGATCGGCATTAAAATCTCAAGATGTAGATGTGCCTTTTAACAATAAAAGTCCTGAGCTTAGGAATCCATTTATAATTCCTGGAATTAGAAATGTAAAAATTGAATCGCAACTTAACCCAAGTTATAGTTTTGAAAACTTCTTAGAAGGTGACTCTAACCGTTTAGCAAGAAATGCAGGTATTGCAGTTGCTAACAAACCAGGAGGCACATCTTTTAACCCACTATTAATTTTTGGTGGTGTTGGTTTAGGAAAAACACATTTAGCACATGCTATTGGTGTTGATATCAAAGATAAGTATCCTGAAAAAACAGTTTTATATATTTCTGCCGAAAAATTCACGCAACAATATATAGATTCTGTAAAAAAGAATAATAGAAACGATTTTATTCACTTCTATCAAATTATAGATGTGCTTATCATAGATGACGTTCAATTCTTATCTGGTAAAACAGGTACGCAAGATGTCTTCTTTCATATTTTTAACCATTTGCATCAAAACGGAAAGCAAGTTATTTTAACAAGTGACAAAGCTCCTGTAGACATGCAAGATATTGAGCAACGCTTATTATCGCGTTTTAAATGGGGACTTTCTGCCGAATTACAAACTCCAGATTTTGAAACTAGAGTTTCTATTTTAAAGAACAAACTTTACAGAGACGGTGTTGAAATGCCTGAAGACATTATAGAATATGTTGCAAAACATATTAAAACTAATGTTAGAGAGCTTGAAGGTGCTATTATTTCATTAATCGCACAGTCTTCATTTAACAAAAAAGAAATTACAATTAACCTTGCAAAAGATATTGTAGAGAAGTTTGTTAAAAATACTAAACGTGAAGTTTCTATTGATTACATTCAGAAAGTAGTTTCAGATTATTTTCAAATGGATGTTAATACACTTCAATCTAAAACACGGAAACGTCATATTGTACAAGCCCGTCAATTAGCCATGTTTTTCGCTAAGAAATACACAAAAGCATCATTGGCTAGTATTGGCTCTCAAATAGGGCAACGTGATCACGCTACAGTTCTTCATGCTTGTAAAACCGTTGATAATTTATCTTCAACTGACAAGCAATTTAGAAAATACGTTGAAGACTTATCTAAAAAACTAGCCCTTTAATTACATTTTATTATGACTCGTATCTTAATGGTGTGCCTAGGTAACATTTGCCGTTCACCATTAGCTCACGGCATCATGCAATCTAAACTTTCTGAAGATCATTATTATGTTGATTCTGCTGGCACAGCGGCTTATCATATTGGTAATGCGCCAGATAAGCGTTCAATTGCTGTTGCTAAACAAAATGATTTAGATATTAGTACACAAAGCGCAAGACAATTTAAAGTATCCGATTTTGATGCATTTGATTATATCTATGCTATGGACGAATCAAACTATTCTGATATTATCAACATCGCAAGGAACTCGGATGATATCGAAAAAGTAAAACTTTTTCTCGAGGCCAATCCCTCTATTCAAAATAAAAATATGCCAGATCCATATTACGGAGGGAGCGATGGTTTTGAATATGTATTTAACCTAATTAACGAAACATGCGACTTATTAGTTAAGGAACTAGGTAACTAGCACAAACATTTTCAACTTTAGTAAAGTCTTTTTTTTGTAAATTAGTCTTTTAAACGCTCATTACTTATGAAAACGACTATAACACACCTTCTTCTTTCATTCATAACTATCTCAAGCATTTACGCGCAACAATTAGACTTAGAACTTTTTGCTTCTAATTTAACTAAACCTGTAAGCATTAAGCACGCTGGTGATGATAGGTTATTTGTCGTGGAACAGGCAGGGAAAATAAAAATTATTAATGCAGACGGCAGCTTACAAACCACTCCTTTCTTAGATATTAACAGCCTTGTAATTAATACCGGAAACGAAAGAGGTCTGCTTGGTTTGGCTTTTCATCCGGATTATGCTGTTAATGGCTATTTTTTTGTAAACTACATTAACAACTCAGGAAACACTGTGATCTCTAGATTTACAAAGGATTTCACGAATTCTGAAATAGCAAATCCAGATTCTGAATTCATTATACTTTCTTACGACCAACCTTACACAAACCATAATGGTGGTGATTTGGCTTTTGGGCCAGACGGTTATCTTTACATCTCTTCTGGTGATGGTGGTTCTTCTGGAGATCCGGAAAACAGATCTCAAAATAAATTAAGTTTACTTGGTAAAATATTACGATTAGATATTGATACCACTACAGAAACAGAAAATTACGGTGTGCCTGTAGATAACCCATTTATTGAAGATTCAAATGCTAAATCAGAAATTTGGGCTTATGGACTTAGAAATCCCTGGAAATTTTCTTTCGACCGTCTAAATGGGGATCAATGGATTGCAGATGTAGGCCAAAGTCAATATGAAGAGATTAATAGAGTCTCTATTGAAGAAGCCTTAACAGGACTCAACTATGGTTGGAAATGTTACGAAGGTAGTGATACTTACAATACAACGGGTTGCGCAGACGAAAGTACTTATACTTTTCCTGTCAGTGGTTATTACCACTTTGGAGATGGTGAAGTTAAATGTTCCATTACAGGGGGCTACAGATACAGAGGTAGTAATTACCCAAATTTTTATGGTAAGTACTTTTTTGCTGACCTTTGTAGTCAGGAAATTGGATATTTAATTTTTGATGAAACTAATGAGGTTTGGACTAAAACCTTTCAGCAGTTTTCAGGGCAATGGTCTGCATTTGGCGAAGATGTGAATGGAGAATTATACGTTTCTGATCTTTCTGGAGGTACTATTTATAAACTCACAGATCCTACCTTAAGTGATAACGACCATATACTTTTGGGAGTATCGATTTATCCAAATCCGACTAAGAATACCCTACATATTAATTTAGGATCAAATCACAACACAGAGCTTTTAACTGATGTCTATATTTATGACATCCAAGGAAAAAAGGTAAAGGAGATTCATAGCACTAACAACACTACTTTAACAATAAACACAACTGAATTATCGGATGGTATTTATATCTTAAAAATCAATTCAGGCAACGGCATACAAAGCACCCATAAACTAGTCATACATTAATGAGCAATACTAAAGGAAAATTATATCTTATACCAACGCGATTAGGCGATAATCCACCTCTTGAGGTTTTACCAATTTCTATCAAAAAAATACTTGAAGAAATTGACTTTTACATTGTTGAAAACGAAAAAACAGCACGTCGTTTTATAAAACGCATATCACCTAGCAAATCACAACCCTCATTAAAACTTCAGGTATTAAATAAATACACTACCGAAGCAGAGCGCAATACATATTTAAACCCATGTTTAGAAGGTGTGTCAATTGGTTTACTTTCTGAAGCTGGTTGTCCGGCAATTGCAGATCCTGGTGCTGATATTGTTGGATTAGCGCATCAAATGGATATAAAAGTTGTCCCTCTTGTTGGGCCTTCTTCCATTCTACTCGCCTTAATGGGTTCTGGGATGAATGGTCAGAGTTTCACTTTTAATGGTTATTTACCTATTGACAAAAGTGAACGCAAGGCAAAACTAAAGACTTTAGAGCGCCTATCTTCTGAACATAACCAGTCTCAAATTTTTATTGAAACCCCTTATAGAAATATGAAAATGCTTGAAGATTTAACCAGCACACTACATCCAAATACAAGAGTTTGTGTAGCATGCGATTTAACGTTGCCTACCGAGTTTATAAAAACAAAAACAGCAAACGATTGGAAACACAATAAAGAAGACCTCCATAAGAGGCCTGCTATATTTATTATTCAGAAAGATTAATTAAAATTAGAGTGTAACTCTAGCTTTCTTATCTGGAGTAATCATAGACGTATCATATCCTGAAAACTTTTTCATATAATACCGTACAGAAGATCCATAAGCATCAGAAAGATTATTAACGCCATAACTACGTAAAAACTTTTTCACACTTCCAGGACCTGCTAAGTGCGCAGCTGCTAATATACCAGATTCGGTAATTTTTACACCTGCAATATTTTTGCCTTCAAAACGCTTAATGTCTTTTCTAAGTACCCATTTATTACGTTCTGCATTGGCTATAAATGCTTTTTCTTGTAATTCTGGATTATATAAGAACTGATTAGGGTTATAAATACCAATAACTTTTAATGTTTCTGCACCAAATTGATATTTCCCTAAATAACCTAATGTGTTTACGGTAAAATAATCCCCTCTAGATTCTTTAAAAGCTAATGCTTCTTTAAATCCTTCAAAAGACTTACCTAAATGTGGAGTAAACACATTGTTCTTTACATTATGGTCTTCAGTGACCATAGCCACTTCTTCAGAAATGTTATAATCCAATACTAATCCTTTTGTAGAATACATATCAGGATTAAGAGATGCATTTGGGTACAAGGCTAATGCCATAAGTACACAAATTGAAAATGGTATCACTATACTCTTAACGCTATTTTTAATCATAACAGTTAAATTTTTACAGTAAAATAGTGTCAAAAAACTATCATACAAAATTCGCGTGCAAATATACAACATATTTTCAATTACTGAAAATCAACCGATTAAGTGTTAAAAAATTAACTTAAAAGTAGACAGAGTGCCATTTTATCCGACCACTGCTGTTTAATTCTACTGCAGGAAAAGGCAACTTTATAACGTTAAAAACGTCAAATAATGTTTTTAGGAAGTGAGAATTTGTTTTAATTCGTGTTAAATCAACATCTAAACTTAAGTAATATTGACGTTCTCTATTTTGGTTTAAAAATAAAGGATCAGATGCTTCACCTGTTAACATGCCATCAGCTCCGTAACCAAAAGCAACGTTCAACCAATTTGGTATGGTTTCCGTTTTTAGAAAGGAATTAATATTGGCGCTTAACCAATACGTTTGGCCATTATAGTCTTTTAAAAACTCTTCTGCCAAACCACTACCTAGCTTATTTGGTCGTTGCTTCGCGAATTGTGTTCTATGAAATGAATACTTTAGTACAATACGTTGGTCTTCCCAAAGTAGTTCTTGTCCGATATGTAATCCTGTTCCCGCTGCATTTGCCGCCATATCTGACCAAGAAAACCCCCATTCTTCAGAAAAACCATCCATAATTTCAACAGCCGTTAAAAAGCCTAAACCTAATGTAGAACCATAAAGTAATTGCTCTTTTTTACTAACTCCAGCCCAATTTAACGTGTTAGCCCCTAGCCTTCCTAATTGATAAGATGAAAACGCATGTCCTAATTTATCCATCTGCAGCCACTCTCCACTATCGTTCAAGGTTTTAAAATTTGAACGTGGATAATCAGCATACCATAATTGATTCAATCCAACTAAGGTTGTTGTCGCTAATGCAGCTTCAGAAATTACAACGGCATTTCTACGCGATACGTTTAACGTATCGCTAGGCTTAAAAAATTGATTGAGTTTAGATTGTGAAAAAACCGACGCATTTGCCAAAAAGAAAACTAAAATATAGACAAAAGTGCGATTCAAACCTTATTTATTAATGCCTTGAGACGATAAATACCTATGATATTCTCTCGCATTGTTATTATGTTGCCCCAATGTTTTCGCAAACTTATGATAGCCTATACGCTTAGCATCGGCCGCAAAATAAAGGTAACTATGAGATTCCGGATCTAAAACAGCTTTTATAGCTGATAAATCTGGCATTGCAATAGGTCCCGGAGGTAAACCTGAGTTTTGATACGTATTATAAGGAGAGTTAATATCCTTATGAATGTTTAATACACGTCTAATAATGGTGTTTTGATATTGTGGCAACTGATAGGCAGCAAACTTTAACGTAGGGTCAGCTTGTAATGGCATGCCAATTCGTAATCTATTTAAATACACACCTGCCACTCTCGGTTGCTCGTCTGCTTGTTTAGACTCTTCATGCACAATAGATGCTAAGGTAATAACTTCATTTGGAGTTAAGTTCAATTGTTTAGCTTTTGCCTTTCTGGCGTCTGTCCAAAAACGATTGTATTCTACTAACATTCTATCTCTAAATGTTTCCGCAGAAGTATTCCAGAAAAACTCATAGCTATTTGGTAAATACATACCTAACGCTGTAGCTTTTGAAAATCCGTTATTTGTTAAGAACAATTCATCCGTCATTGCTTTATTCAATGTCAAACTATCAGCTTCAATCTGCATACTAATTCGTCCTGCTAAATCTTTTATACTATGCTGATTGTTAAATGCGATTTTTACGGGAAGATTTTTACTTCGGATTGAATTAATAATATCATTATTATTCATGCCCTTAGAAATGGCAAACCGACCTGCTTTAATATTAGTGACGTACTTTTTCTGTTTTGCCAAAGCATCAAACGCACCAATATCTTTTAGAAGTGGTTCTAATTGCGATCTTACTTCAGAGTAATTTGCATTAGTTGGAACATAAATATAGGCTGTTTCATTTTCGAAATTGGTATTTGGTGAAAACATCGTACTATAAATATAGTAAGCAATGACACCAAAGATGACTAAACCAATAAGAGCAACTGCCCAAAGAATTTTTTTAATATACATAATTAAGCGTTAATTCGTTGTAAAATATATTCGTTGGTATAGATTTTACCATCGAAACTCCAATCTTTTTTTAATCCTATTTTTTGAAAACCATTAGTTTCAAAAAGTTTTAAACTAGCTAAGTTACTTTCAGAAATATTAGCATATACCTGATGTAAATGCAAGGTTTGAAAACAATAATCTACTAATAACTCTAATGCCTCTTTACCGTAACCTTGATTTCTGTTTTCTTCATCTTGAATAAGGATACCGATACCAGCACGTTTATTTTTAATGTCAAATTCAAACACATCAATTAAACCAATAGTGTGATCCTTAGAATCACAAATAGCTAATCGTAACTGTTTAGCTTCAAAAATGTCTTGCTGTGCATTTTCAAGATATTGTTTTATTAAAAATCTTGAATAAGGTGTCTGTGTATCACTTAACTCCCATAACGAAGTATCATTTTCAATACGGTAAACGAAGTCTAAATCTTCAGGTTCTAAAGCTCTTAAATAAATATGTTCTCCTTTTAGGTTTACCATTCAATTTCACCTTTAAAAACCTGCTCAGCGGGTCCTATTAACCAAATATTATCGTAACCGTTATCATTAGTACTAAACGTTACATTCAGCGGACCACCTTGGGTTTGTAAACTAATTTTATCAGCCTTTGTTTTTCCACTTTTATGCATGGCTAATGCAACTGCTGTGACACCTGTACCACACGATAAGGTTTCATCCTCAACTCCGCGTTCGTAAGTTCTCACTGCAAAATTTTCTGTAGATAATTGTTCTACAAAATTCACATTGCTTCCGGCTTCATTATAAGGTGCACCGTTTCTTATTCTTTCTCCGTTAGATTTAACTTCAAAATCTTTTAACCCTGAAACAATTTCTACATGATGTGGAGACCCTGTATCTAAAAACATGTAGTTTTCATAAGATTCAATTTCAGAAACATCTTGCATTTGAAGATGCACCAAACCGTCTTCAATTTTAGCTTTATGAAGACCATCAATAGCTATAAATTCAGTTTCGTTTTCAATGATCTTTAAAAATTTTGCAAACGCCACAATACAACGTCCACCGTTACCACACATTGTACTTTCGTTACCATCTGCATTGTAATAGACCATTTTAAAATCTACATTTTTATCATTTTCTAACAGTATAAAACCATCAGCTCCTATGCCAAAACGTCGGTCGCATAAGGTTGCAATACGTTTGGTATCCTTTTTGTTTATATACTGTAAACGATTATCTACAATTACAAAATCGTTACCTGTTCCTTGATATTTATAAAATGTCATAGTAATTAATAAGCCACAAATATAAGAATATTAGACTGTATTCTGTGGTGTTAAGAGCTCGTTAAATTTGACGTTAAAAAGGCGTTAAATTGAAAATTGAAATCAATAAATTTCTAATTTTAATCGTAGATAATCCTAAAATAATTATTAAATAGTTAAACTTAAATCTGAAAATTATGAAGAAGATAATAACATTGGTATTTGTTTCTGCATTAGGTGGCCTATTGACTTTGGGTGGTTACAAACTTTTTGTTGAGAATGAAACACAAGCTATAGCCGTTGAGCAATCGTCCGAATTCCCCATGTTTGTGCCGACTAGCAACACCGTTAACACCCTTAACAGTAATGCAACATTAACCCCAAATTTTGTTGAAGCTGCTGATAAGTCTATACATTCCGTTGTGCATGTAAAAAACACAGCCATTGTAAATGCACCAACAAGTATGCGCGATTATTTTTATGGTCGCAGTTCTCAACGTGCCCAAGTGGGTACCGGTAGTGGTGTTATTATTTCTCCGACAGGATATATTGTTACCAATAACCATGTTATTAAAAATGCGAATGAAATCAGCATTACTTTGAATAACAACAAGTCTTACATGGCCGAATTGATTGGTACAGATGAGACAACAGATATTGCCCTACTAAAAATTGAAGCTGATGAAGATTTACCATTTATGGCTTTTGGTGACTCTGATAATGCAAAAATTGGTGAGTGGGTTTTAGCTGTTGGTAATCCATTTAATCTTAACTCTACTGTTACAGCTGGTATTATTAGCGCAAAATCTAGAGATTTATCTGGCCAAAATATGCAGTCCTTTATACAAACCGATGCTGCTGTAAATCCAGGTAATTCAGGTGGTGCTTTGGTTAACACTAATGGAGATCTTATAGGTATAAATACTGCTATTTCATCGCAAACGGGCTCTTATATAGGCTATTCTTTTGCGGTGCCAAGTAATATTGCTCGTAAAATTGTGAATGACATAATGGAATATGGTAACGTGCAAAACGGTATCCTTGGTGTTTCTGGTGGTGCACTAAACAGTGAAGCGGCAGAAAAACTAGAGGTCAACTCCACAGAAGGGTTCTATGTTAGTGAAGTGCAAGAAGGTACAGGTGCAGAAAAAGCAGGGATTCAATCTGGTGATATCATTAGAAAAATAGATAATGTAGAAATTAATAAATTCTCTGATTTGTCGGGGTATTTAAAAACTAAGAGTCCTGATGATGTCGTTAATGTTACCTTACTTAGAGATGGTGATGAAGAAACACTTCCTGTTACCTTATTAAAACCATCAATCTATACATTGCCAACAATTGGTCTTATAAAAAATGCTTCAGAAAAGGAATTAAAGCGCAGCAAGACGGAATACGGAGTAAAAATTAATAAACTAGATGAAAATTATAAATCATCTTGGAATAAAAATGGAGTTGAAGAAGGTAGTATTATTACTAAAATTAACGGTAAGAAATTATATTCTATAGACGATGCTCAAGATGCCATAAAAACACGTGCTGTTAATGAACCACTTCAAATTGAGGTGATCAATAAAGAAGGTGAAAAAATGGTTTATCATTTTAGGTAAAAAAACTTAAATTTAGTCCTTAAATTACCCTTCAAAGTATATTTCTTTGAAGGGTTTTTATTTTCGCTAAAAGGTGTTACGAAAACGTTTGAAATATATTACTTTTGCGCAAAATCTAAATCACTTAAACCAAGAAAACATGGGATTTAACGACACTTACGAAAAAGAGTTAGCGTTTCAAGCAGATCGTCGCAGAGCAACTGTAGAATTTATTAAAATTATCAGTGACTTATGGTACGATAAATCTATTGAACTGGTATTATTCAGAAACCAATTAATAGACAGAAATGTGAGCGAAATTCTAAACTTGCATGAGTATGCAGGAGAATTTGTTCAGAAACCTATTTCTATTTTCGATTCTGTTGAAATTGCGCAAGCTCTTAGTACACTAAACTTACCTCCTGCCAAACTAGACATTGGGAAATTAACTTACGAATTCCATTTAGAAGATCAAAAATATGGTAATGCTACTGCTTTTGTAGCTTCTAAATTAGGCAATGCTAAAGACAATAAAGGTATAGAGCCAAAAGATGTAGTTCTTTACGGTTTTGGTAGAATTGGCCGTTTAGTAGCACGTGAATTAATGACACGTACAGGAAAAGGCACACAATTAAGATTAAGAGCTATTGTTACACGCGGAGAGATTACTGAAACCGTTTTAGAAAAACGTGCCTCATTGTTGAGAAACGATTCTGTACATGGTGATTTTTCTGGTATGGTGAGCACAGACATTAAAAATTCTGCACTAATTATAAATGGTACAACTGTAAAAATTATTTCTGCGAATGCGCCAGAAGATATTGATTATACAGCTTACGGAATTAATAATGCTTTAGTTATCGATAATACCGGAGCATTTAGAGATAAGGACGCTTTAAGTAGACACTTAAAAGCTAAAGGTGTTGAAAAAGTTCTATTAACGGCTCCAGGAAAGGGTATTCCTAATATTGTCCATGGAGTGAATCATACAGAGCACAATCCTGATAAAGTTAAGATAGTCTCTGCTGCTTCTTGTACAACCAATGCCATTGCACCAATTCTAAAAGCCGTGGAAGATTCTTTCGGGATTATAACAGGACATTTAGAAACGATACATGCGTATACTAACGATCAGAATTTAGTAGATAATTTTCATAGTAAATACAGACGCGGTCGTGCAGCAGGATTAAATATGGTAATTACAGAAACTGGAGCTGGCCAAGCTGTTAGTAAAGCCATACCGGCTTTAGAAGGTAAGCTGACATCTAATGCTATTAGAGTACCTGTTCCTAATGGCTCTTTAGCTATTCTTAATTTAGAATTAGAAAAAGAGACATCTGTAGAGAGCATAAATACTATTATGAAAAAATATGCACTCGAAGGAGATTTAGTAGAACAAATTAAATATGAGATGAGTGACGAATTAGTCTCTAGTGATATTATTGGTAGTTCTGCGCCTGCTATTTACGATAGTAAAGCAACCATTGTTAGAAAAGATGGAAAAAATGCGATACTATATATATGGTACGATAACGAATATGGATATAGCCAACAAGTCATTAGACTCGCAAAATATATATCTAAGGTAAGACGCTATGCTTACTATTAGATCGTTCTGAAAAAGGGAAAGAAGAAAATCTTGTCTTTGGGCAAGATTTTTTTGATTATTAGAGGTATGGTTTATAGTGAATTAATAACGCAATAGGAATAAAACGAAGGTTAGACTATAGTATTCAACATCTAAACTATATTTTCTTCCGTATATTAAATGCCTTTCAATATTGAAAGGCTATTTGTTTGATAATTTGTTTATGATATCCTCATAAAATTATTATCTTGGCATCCAATTAATCTAACACAACCAAAATTACCTCTAAGATGAAATTCTTAACAAAAGTTACTGTAATTCTTTTAGTTACATTTAGTTTTCAAACAACAATCGCACAGACCGATAACGACGACGAGAAATTATCTCTTAATAGTGGTACAATAGATAATCAATTTGAATTTGTAATTAGACGCTCTAACAGTTGGCAAGATTACAAAACCGTCAAGAAAACATGGCTTTATGCGCTAAAAGCACACACGCTTGATTCTCTTAAAGCGGTTCATAAAGATTTAGTAGACACACAAGCAATTGTTGATAAGCAAGTTGATGAAATAGAAAGCTTAAAAAGTAATCTATCTAATACAGAATCAACCTTGAATGCTACAAACAATGAAAAAGATAATATCTCATTATTTGGAATTCAAACCAATAAAGCAAGTTACAAAGTCTTAATGTGGAGTATTATCGGAGGCCTTTTAGCTTTTTTACTGTTCTTTATTTATAAATTTAAAGGTAGCAATTCTGCAACTCGAGAAGCAAAACACAAATTAGAAGAAGTAGAGTCGGAATTTGAGGAACACAGACGTAATGCTCTAGAGCGCGAGCAAAAAGTAAGACGTCAATTACAAGATGAATTGAATAAGCAGAAGTCTTAATCAACCTTGTTTGTAATTAAAATATGGAAAAAAACACTTCGCAA
Source organism: Winogradskyella pacifica (assembly GCF_013403915.1). GTDB lineage: Bacteria > Bacteroidota > Bacteroidia > Flavobacteriales > Flavobacteriaceae > Winogradskyella > Winogradskyella pacifica. The sequence goes on along the minus strand of NZ_JABFDI010000019.1, from coordinate 10,327 downwards.
AAACACACTTTTTAATATTATAAAAATCCGTAATTTTAATTGCGGATTTTTTTAGGTCTTAGTTTAAGCTCGAAAACTCGTTGGTACAAACGATATAAACAAGTCACAGAAACATCTACAAAAGACTATCTAAAAAATACATCAATTAAACATATCTTTGCAAACTTATAGAATGAAAACATGCGTATAGATATCATAACCGTATTACCAGAACTTTTAAAAAGTCCGTTTGAAGCTTCTATCTTAAAGCGAGCAATTGAAGCTGGTTTAGTAGAAGTCCACTTTCATAATTTAAGAGATTATGCAACGGGTGGCTATAAATCTGTTGACGACACGCAGTTTGGAGGAGGTGCTGGCATGGTAATGTCCATAGCACCTATCGACAAATGCATTTCTAAATTACAACAAGAACGTAATTACGACGAGATTATTTATATGACTCCTGATGGAGAACAGCTTAATCAAAGCATTGCAAATCAAACCTCCTTAAAAGAAAACATAATTATCTTATGCGGACATTACAAAGGAGTCGATCAACGTGTGCGTGATAGATTTATTACGCGCGAAATATCTATTGGAGATTACGTTTTATCTGGTGGAGAACTAGGAGCTGCTGTATTATGCGATGCTGTGATTCGATTAATACCTGGCGTTTTAGGAAATGAAACCTCTGCCCTAACCGATTCATTTCAAGATAATTTATTAGCACCTCCAATTTATACGAAGCCAAGAGAATACGAAGGCATGAAAGTTCCTGAAGTACTATTCAGTGGTAACTTTGCAAAAATTGAAAAATGGCGAGAAGAACAAGCTTATCAAAGAACCAAAGACAGACGACCAGATTTACTTGAAGATTAAACCTATTATTTTATGAATAATTCTACAGAGATTCTTTTTACAATAGGTCAAATTATTAGTAGTCTATCTACGCTTATTCTATTAATCGCTGCACTAATTCTTTTTATAAAGAAGAAAACGCTAGCAACATGGCTGATTTTAATTGGTAATATCTTAGTTTTCATTACATATATAGGAAGTTTATTGCTTACTGTTTTTACTGGTAGCGCAAGTATGGATACCATTTTAATGGCTCAAGGCTTTTCAATAATAGTTCAAAATTTATCGTATTCATTATTCGCTATAGGACTGATAATATTAGCTTTAACAGAGTTTTCGAAACCTAAGTCTTAAAAATTAAATACGTTTAAAATTAAATTCACGACTTAGAAAGTCTTGTAATAAAATTTTGCAGCCAAAGTATTGTCAATAAACAAAAAAGCACTATTTTTGCAAACCAATTTAGACCAACCTCTGGCGAGAATCGTGAATGTTGCTTTGAATCAACTATTATAAATAAAATAAAATGAGTTCTTTAGTAAAATTTGTACAAGACGAATTTGTAGTCCGTAAAGACTTTCCAAAATTTGGTGCTGGTGATACAATCACCGTATACTACGAAATTAGAGAAGGTGAAAAAGTACGTACCCAGTTTTTTAGAGGTGTCGTATTACAACGTAAAGGAAGTGGATCTTCTGAAACGTTTACTATCCGTAAAATGTCAGGAACAATTGGTGTAGAGCGTATCTTCCCAGTTAACTTACCTGCTTTACAAAAAGTAGAAGTTAACAAACGTGGAAAAGTACGTAGAGCTAGAATTTTCTACTTTAGAGGTCTTACTGGTAAGAAAGCAAGAATCAAAGAAGTTAGAAGATAATTCCAACTTATATATTACTGTAAAAAGCCTTCTGATAAAGAAGGCTTTTTTGGTTATTAACATTTGTTGATAACCACAGTTCATAATGTGTTGATATATAAAATGTTAAAATAATAGCAAAATTAAACTTATTTACTTAATTTAGTAAAACAATTAGCAACGAACCTAGTTTGTTTTTAAAGTTTATTTTAAATTAATGTTAAATTGTTACTAGAGATTCGTTCTTTATGTACTGAGGTTGTTTTTTGAGGTTGGACTGCAGCTTGTGTTCACACAAGTGTTTGCATTACAATCATGAAGCTTTATTTATTTAACACACCATGTTGTAGGTTAACATAATAAAGTGGAAAGCTTTGAAGAAGTAGTAGAATCGAAAGTGAATACGAAAAGGATGAGCAATGTTTTAGACCTAACATTCATTAATTTGAAGATTATAGGAGAAACATCAAGAAAAACAAACCTAAGAAACAAAGTAATATCAGGTCAATACATTTTGAAAGATATGAACTGTTTCGATTTGAAACGGAAATGCTTGAACCGAAAAAGATGATGGCTTTTGTCACACAGCTGAGTTAGTGGAAGCTAAATAGGTCACGTTAGTACCGTTTTCATGAAAGCCATGTCAGAGCAGTTTAACTGTAGTGATATGGCTTTTTGTTTTATATTATAACCAGTCCTTAATAATATAAAGGTTCCTATAATTGTAAGCATTGGCTTGCGAAATGGATTCTATCATCGTTTAATATAATTCGTAAAAGATTCTAATTCTCAAATCCAAATTCTTTTGTATTCTTGTGAAATGAATTTACCATTACTAGAAGAGCAACATTATAAATCGCAAGATTACACTATAAATACACTACCTAAAGCAGAATATGCAGACTGCACTTTTATCAATTGTAATTTTGATAACTCAGATCTTTCTAATATTGTCTTTTCTCAATGTGATTTCATAGATTGTAATTTTAGTAATGCTGATGTAATGCACACCACTCTTGATGATGTAACCTTCACAGGCTGTAAAATTCTAGGAGTATTATTTCAAAATTGCAATGCTTTTTTACTGTCCTTTAAATTTATCAATTGCACATTAAATTTGAGTAGTTTTTATCAATTAAAAATCACTCGTACAAACTTTTCAAATTGTATAATGCATCAGGTTGATTTTACTGAAACTGAAGCAAAATATGTCATTTTTAAAGATTGTGATTTATACCAATCTATTTTTGACCGAACCAATCTTGAACATTCCGATTTTACTTCAGCATATAACTTCAATATCAACCCTAATTTAAATCAACTAAAACAAGCTTCTTTCTCAAAAGAAAATATTTCGGGTTTATTAGAGAGCTTTAATATCAAGATACTAGATTAAATAAACAATTTAAGGGTTTATTTATCAATTTCTTAAAATTTGAGGTTCTTTAGTATTAATCTTATGCCTATAAAAATCAAACGTTTTCGTATATTCGCACAGCTCAATTTCGAGCAAAATATTATTCATTTTATTTACAAGACATATGACAAAAACAGCAAAGATTGTTTATACAAAAACGGATGAAGCACCAGCTTTAGCAACGCGTTCATTTTTACCGATTGTTGAAGCATTTACAAAGTCTTCAGGTATTGTTATAGAAACAAAAGATATATCATTAGCTGCTAGAATTTTAGCTTCATTTCCAGACTTTTTATCAGACGATCAGAAAGTACCAGATGCATTAGCAGAATTAGGTGAATTAGCGAAAAAACCAGAAGCTAATATTATAAAATTACCAAATATTAGTGCTTCAGTGCCACAACTTATTGCTGCTATTGAAGAACTACAAGCTAAAGGGTTTAAGATTCCTAATTACCCTGAGGAAGCAAAGGATGATGCAGAAAAAGAAATTAAGTCTCGCTACGATAAAATTAAAGGGAGTGCTGTTAACCCTGTTTTAAGAGAAGGAAACTCAGACAGACGTGCACCAAAAGCTGTTAAGAATTACGCTAGGAAAAACCCTCATAGTATGGGAGCTTGGTCTTCGACTTCTAAAACACATGTATCAACCATGTCTAAAGGAGATTTTGCTCATAATGAAAAATCTGTAACATTAGACGAAGCGACTTCTATAAATATTGTACATACCGATGCAAAAGGTAATAAAACAAATTTAAAAAGTGATTTAGCGTTATTACAAGGTGAAATTATCGATGCTACAATAATGAGCAAAAAAGCTTTACTTGAGTTCTTAGAGGAACAAGTAGAAGATGCTCTAGATAAAAGCGTATTGTTTTCTTTACATATGAAAGCAACGATGATGAAGGTTTCTGATCCTATTATTTTTGGTCATGCTGTCCGTATTTTCTTTAAAGATTTATTTGATAAGCATGGAAAAACATTCGATAAAATTGGTGTTGATGTCAATAATGGGTTCGGTAATTTATTAGAAAAATTAAGCGAACTACCAGAAGAAAAGCGTGATGTAATTAGAGCAGATATCCGTTATGAATTAACGCATGGTGCAGATGTTGCAATGGTAAATTCTGAAAGAGGAATTACAAATCTTCATGTACCTAGTGATGTTATTATAGATGCTTCTATGCCTGCAATGATAAGAACTTCTGGTCAGATGTGGAATGCAGAAGGAAAACTACAAGATACAAAAGCAGTAATTCCAGATAGTAGTTATGCTGGTGTATATAGTGCAACTATTGATTTCTGTAAAAAACACGGCGCTTTTGATCCTACAACAATGGGAACAGTTCCTAATGTAGGACTTATGGCTCAAAAAGCTGAAGAATACGGATCTCACGATAAAACTTTTGAAATAGCATCAAAAGGAAAAGTTGAAGTTATTGATGTTAATGGTAAAGTATTATTAAGTCATAAAGTAGAAGCTGGTGATATTTGGAGAATGTGTCAAGTTAAAGATGCACCTATTCAAGACTGGGTAAAACTTGCCGTAACAAGAGCAAGAGCTTCAGAAACACCTGCTGTTTTTTGGTTAGATAAGAAAAGAGCACATGATGCTGAATTAATAAAAAAGGTGAATACTTACCTTAAAGATCATGATACTGAAGGTTTAGATATCAGAATTTTGTCTTTAGTTGATGCTACTAACTTCACATTAAAAAGAATTAAAGAAGGAAAAGATACTATTTCTGTAACAGGAAACGTACTTAGAGATTACTTAACTGATTTATTCCCAATTTTAGAAGTTGGTACAAGTGCTAAAATGTTATCTATTGTTCCTTTAATGAATGGTGGTGGTTTATTTGAAACTGGCGCTGGTGGATCTGCACCTAAGCACGTACAACAATTTCTAGCAGAAGACCATTTACGTTGGGATTCTTTAGGAGAATTTTTAGCATTAGCCGTTTCTTTAGAGCACTTTGCTGTTGTTAATTCTAATGAAAAAGCTAGAATTTTAGGTGAAACGTTAGATGATGCATCAGATAAATTATTAGAAAACAGAAAAGGACCTTCAAGAAACGTCAATGAATTAGACAACAGAGGAAGTCATTTTTATTTGGCTTTATACTGGGCAGAAGCTATCGCTAACCAATCTAAAGATGCGGAATTAAAGGCCGAATTTGATAAAATATTTAAGACACTATCTTCTAATGAAGAAGTTATTGTAAAAGAGTTAATTGATTGTCAAGGAGAAAATGTAAATATTGACGGTTATTACCTTCCTAATGAAGAATTAATTTCGAATGCAATGCGTCCAAGTACGACATTAAATTCAATCATAAATTCATAACTAGCCGTGTATAATGTTATGTTAAAAAAGCTTCCTTCGGGAAGCTTTTTTTATTCTTTTCAATTATTTTTAGTATTGTAAAACAAATAGGTGCCTCTTCGGAAAGAATGAACACCCCATCAATCAAACCACATCACTCATAACATATGATATTGACTCTCAAAAGAATACTTTTTATTTTTTTATTATGTCCTATAGCACTTCAAGCTCAAGAAAACTTCACATTAAGCGGAACAGTAGCAGATAATCAAAGCAATGAAACTCTTATTGGAGTAAACATTATTATTCCCGAGCAACAAACCGGAACCGTTACTAACGAATATGGCTTCTACTCTATTACATTACCAGCTGGTACTTACGTTGTACAAGTAAGTTATTTAGGTTTTAAAACAATTTCAGAAACCTTAGTCCTTAATAGCAACCTTACTAAAAATTATAAGCTTGATGAAACAGCAGAAAGCTTAGATGAAGTTATCGTTACCGAAGACGTAGAAAAATTAAACATAAAAAACCCACAGATGAGTGTCAATTCTTTATCTATAAAAACGATAAAGAATATGCCAGTGGTACTGGGTGAAGTTGATGTTATAAAATCAATTACACTTCTACCTGGTGTTACTAATGCTGGTGAAGGTTCTTCTGGTTTTAATGTAAGAGGTGGTGCTGCGGATCAAAATCTTATCCTTTTAGATGAAGCAACAATTTTTAATTCATCTCACCTTTTTGGTTTTTTCTCTGTTTTTAATCCTGATGCTATTAAAGATATAAAACTGTATAAAGGAGGAATTCCTGCCAAATATGGTGGTCGCGTGTCTTCTGTCTTAGATATTTATCAAAAAGAAGGGAATAGTAAATCTTTTCATATGAATGGAGGTATTGGGTTAATTTCAAGTCGCTTACTAGCAGAAGGTCCTATAAAAAAAGATAAAGGTTCTTTTTTAATTGGAGGTCGTAGCAGTTATGCACATCTTTTCTTACCCCTTTTTGACTTAGATAATGTCGCGTATTTCTATGATTTAAATACCAAGTTAAGCTACAACATCAACGATAATAACAATATTTACTTATCTGGTTATTTTGGTCGTGATGTTTTTAAAATTTCCGATAATTTCGAAAATTCATTTGGAAACTCTGTTTTAAATTTCAGGTGGAATCATCTTTACTCTGAAAAGATATTTTCCAATTTATCACTTATTTATTCAGACTATTATTACGGACTACAACTAGGATTTGTTGGTTTTGATTGGGTTTCGGGAATAAGAAACTTCAATCTTAAATACGATTTTAAACATTATATAAGTAATAATTTCAAATTAGATTATGGCTTAAATAGTATGTATTATAAATTTAATCCAGGCGATATTAAACCCATAGATGACGAATCTGGTATTAATCCTTTTAAGCTCATTGATAAATATGCCTTTGAAAACGCCATTTATATTGATGCTGAGCATAAATTAAGCGATAAACTCACCGTAAGTTATGGAGCACGTTTAAGTATGTTTCACAGATTAGGGCAAGATGAACTTAATATATATGAAAATAATAGTCCATTAAACTTTAATGCTACACTAGGTATTTATGAAAAAGCCGAAGCTATAGGAACCGACACATTTAATAAAAGTGATGTTATAGAATCTTTTACAAATCTAGAACCTCGATTAGCAATAGCGTATCAATTAAATGATAACTCATCTGTAAAGGCGAGCTATAATCGTATGAGTCAATATCTACATTTATTGTCTAACACAAGTTCGCCAACACCTTTAGATGTTTGGACTCCGAGCGGAAAATATATTAAACCACAACTATTAGATCAAATAGCTATTGGTTATTTTAAGTCGTTTAATAATAATGCCTACTCCTTAGAAATTGAAAGTTTTTATAAAACCATTCAAAATCGAATTGATTATGTAGATGGTGCAGATTTAATTGCCAATAACGCTATAGAACAAGTTATCCTTAATGGAGAAGGACGAGCTTATGGTTTAGAGGTTCTTTTCAAAAAAAATGAAGGAAAATTTACAGGTTGGTTAGCCTATACACTTTCAAAATCAGAGCAAAGAACACCAGGGAGAACTGCTATTGAAACCGGAATTAACAACGGCGAATGGTACAACACACCATATGATAAAACCCACGATATTTCGCTCACGGGAAGTTATGAATTAAGCAAAAAATGGTCTTTTAGTTCTAATCTGATTTTTCAAACAGGGCAGCCAACAACTTTTCCAAACGGACAATATCAATACAATGATATCATTATTCCCAATTATGAAGCTCGAAATTCAAGTAGACTTCCATCCTATCACCGTTTAGATTTAGCTGTAAATTACAATCCAAACCCAGAAAGTACAAAAAACTTTAAAGGAGAATGGGTATTCGGAATATACAATGTCTATAATCGAAAAAATGCTGCTAGCATTTCTTTTAGTGAAAATAGAAACACAGGTGTGAATGAAGCTACACGTCTATCCATTTTTGGTATTGTACCATCATTTTCTTATAATTTTAAATTTTAAATCATGAAGAGATTATTATATATAAGTCTATTTTTTTTACTTTTTTCCAATTGTGAAGACGTTATCGATGTAGATCTAAACACAGCAGAACCAAAACTAGTGATTGAAGCCTCCATAAATTATTTTAAAAATACAACAGGAAACGAACAAAGTATAAAACTTTCATTGTCTGCTCCTTTTTTCGATGAGACTATTCCTCCAGCTAATGGAGCTACAATTCAAATTTCAGATACTTCAGGTAATATTTTCAATTTTATAGAGGAAAATAATACTGGGATTTATAACAACAACACATTTATGCCTATTATAGATGAAGTCTATACATTGGTAATAAATTACGAAGGAGAAACATATACCGCTACAGAAACCTTAACATCCGTGGTACCTATTGATTATGTAGAACAAAATAACGAAGGCGGTTTTTCGGGAGAAGATATAGAACTAAAAGCTTATTATAATGATCCTTTAGGAATAGAGAATTACTATTTTTTCGAGTTTATAAGTGATATTCCCGTCGTACCCACCTTATCCGTATATGACGATACATTTACGGATGGTAATGAAATATTTGGATTCTACACAGAAGAAGATTTAGAACCCGGAGATATTGTCACTATTAGAAATTATGGTGTTTCTAGTCAATTTTACGATTTCATGTTTATACTCCTGCAACAAGGAGGCGACTCTGGTGGTGGGCCTTTCGAAACTCAGCCCGCAACTATAAGAGGAAATTGTATTAATACGACCAACCCAGATAATTTTCCTTTTGGCTATTTTAGATTATCTGAAGTCGATGAATTAATTTATACTGTAGAGTAATTTATTTATTTGGGCATTACCCACATAAGGTGGGTCGCGTCATCCACTATATCTTTTTACGGACGTCCCAATATCAAGTAACATTTACAACAAATTCATAGTTATCCTTTCTATTGAAACTAAATATATAATTTTGTAAAAAGGATGCCGTTACTACCGCTAATGCAACCTATCCGCAAAAATTATTTCTTACCTTTAAGCCATGACATTTATAAAAACAACAGAGCAAGACTCTAACTATAATAATCTCGAAGACATGTCTGTTAAAGAGATTATAACGTCCATAAATAAAGAAGACCAAAGTGTTCCGTTAGCTGTAGAGAATGCTTTACCACAAATAGAACCCCTTATTTCTCAAGTGGTTAATAAATTAAATACAGGAGGACGACTGTTTTACATGGGTGCTGGTACAAGTGGAAGACTTGGTATTCTTGATGCCTCCGAATGTCCACCTACTTTTGGCGTTTCACATGATCTTGTTATTGGTATCATAGCTGGTGGTGATAATGCTATAAGAAAAGCAGTAGAAAATGCCGAAGATTCTACCACTCAAGGTTGGAAGGACTTAGAAGCATATAAAATTACAGAAAAGGATGTGGTTGTAGGTATAGCGGCATCTGGTACAACCCCCTATGTTATTAGTGCATTAGAAAAATGCAACGAAAATAGTATCATAACGGCTTGTATAACCTGTAATCGTAATAGTCCTTTGTCTTTAACTGCGCAATTTCCAATTGAAGTTATTGTTGGTCCAGAATTCTTAACAGGAAGTTCGAGAATGAAAGCTGGTACAGCTCAAAAACTCGTCTTAAATATGATTACTACAACAGTAATGATTCAGCTAGGAAAAGTAAAAGGAAATAAAATGGTAGATATGCAGCTTAGTAATGACAAATTAGTCAATAGAGCTACAAAAATGATTATGACTGAACTTAATATTTCACAATCAGAAGCAACTATATTATTAAGTAAACATAAAAACGTAAGAGATAGTATTACTCATGGACGAAGACAATAGAACAGACAGAGACATATTAGCTAAAGGATTAAAACGATTAGGGATTTGTTTAGGCCTAATGTTTGCTGGTCCTACATTATTACATTTAGCATTAGATAATAGTGAAAAGCCACTTTATATACCGCTTCTTATTATAGCCTTTATACTGTGTATTGGTGCTATTCTCTTTTTATTTCTAGGAATTAATACTATTCTAGATAGTATCTTTAAGAAGAAAAAATAAGAATTTGAAGATTTACAATACTACTACTATATAATTAACCAGAATGATATATTCTACTTAGCAATAAAAATTATTTTCAACGACTTCAATAAGAGTACAGCTTCTTAATCTATTTACAGTTTTAGAACTTAACAATTGGACTTAATACTTGCGATATAGTTCTTATCTAATTTTCCGAATACAACTATAAAATTACAGAAGAAGTTTTATCGGATCAATCTCAAAAGTTGTGTGTGAATTATCTATACTTTTCGGATTTTTGTAAAAAAAAGACTGTGGACCATTATC
>NZ_JABFDI010000018.1 GCF_013403915.1 Winogradskyella pacifica | reverse complement strand
TCAAGTATCTTAACAATAAAACCAACATGATTAAAAATTAAAAGGTCGCCTAAATTGTTTTTAGACGACCTCTTTTAACATTTTTAAAAATAGAGCTTATTCAATAAAGACCACCTTTTCATCCACATCTATATGGTCATTGTACCTAAAAGGACGTTTAGTGCCTGCGCCATCAACAATAACTAACGGAAGTAATGTCTTGTTTTTGCTAAACTGAGATTTAACCCACTCACGAGTTCCTGTTTTTTTAGTAATTATAATTTCAACTTCTTTATAGTTTGAATCTTGTATTTTTTGTATCCACGGCTGTAAATCCACTTTACTTGAAAATAAGGTAGAAGCTGACACAGAACTCAAAAGGTTGATGCTTCCACCTTCTCCATTGTTTGGAGAAATAACTACAAATTTTTCGGGTATAAAAAAGACGTCATTAACGAATTGAGATGCCAACAAATTAATTTCATTGTTTACCGTTAAGGCTATAAAGGTTCTGAAATCTTTAACAGCGGCTTCGTTTAGTGTCGATTCTTCTAAAATGTTACCATGTATACATTCAAATCCTTTACTTTTTGCATTTTCACAAATACCTTTGTTCGCATCTATAAAAACCACCTTGTTTGATTCCGATAAATGCTTTCCTAATAATAAAGCAACTGGGTTTGCTCCTAGAATAACGTGTCCTTGTCTTGAGAATTGTTTTACCAATTCACCTCGTTTTTTTAACCAATTTGTTGTCCAAGTAAGTAGAATAGGAACGGAAAGCGTAGTTAAAATAGCCATAAATACAAGTATGGAAAATATTTCTTGGGTGATAATACCTTTCTGTAGACCAATACCCGCAATAACAATTTCTACAGCGCCACGTCCGTTCATTCCAGTTCCAACAGCTAATCCTTCTCGCCAACCATTTCCACTAGGTAAATAAAACAAAACCGTACCAAGTATCTTTCCAATAAAGGCGACACCAACAATTAATAGTAGAAGTTCTAAATCTGTTTTAAAAACATCTAAGGTGACATGAAAACCTGCCGTTACAAAAAAGATAGGAGCCATAAAACCGATAGAGACATCATGAAAGACTCGTGTAATGTCTTTGGTTATTTTTTCATGAAAAACACCACCTTTTATAAATACACCAGCAATAAAGGCACCTAAAATACCGTGTAGTCCTACGAGTTCTGCTAATTCAGAAAGACCAAAAACAATAAGTAGTAGTAATGTAAAATAAGTTGTTCGGTTCTCTATGTTTCGGCTTGCCATCCATTTTCCAATTCTTGGAAGTATGTAAAGTCCGAAACCAGTAGCAAATAAAAAAAACACTATAATTTTACCGGCAATGAGTAGAATCTCAGACATATTTACGGCGCCTACATCAATAAAACTAGATAGTCCAGCAAAAATGATTAAGGCTAAGGTGTCAGATATTAAAGCTCCTGCCATTAAAACATAAGCAATTCGTGTGTCCAATAAACCTAAATCAACTAGAATACGACTTTTGGTAGCCAATGACGTAACTCCAACTGCAATACCTACAAACAGGCCTGCCATACTAGTGCCGCCAGTAAGGGTGACGACGTAATACCCCAAGGCAAATGGCACAACAAAACCTCCAATTGCAGCAAGAAGTCCTGCCCAAGAAGCTTTACCTAAGTCTTTAAAGTTGATTTCCATTCCTATGTAAGCCATGAGGAGAATAACGCCAGCTTCGGATATAATAACTAAAGTGCTTGAGGTTTCTACAAGGCCTAATAACGAAGGGCCAATAATAACACCTATTAATAGCTCTCCTAAGATTGCAGGGTATCCTATGCGTTTAGTTAACGCACCAGCTCCCCAAGCAGCGAGCAGTACAATGAATAAGTTTAAAATGTCAAATCCTTCCATAAAATTCTGAGTTTATTGTGAATGAAATTTCTTAAATATCGGATTTTTTTTTCAGAATCTTTAATGAAGACCTAATTTTAAGAGTCGTATTTTGAAATATTAATAGGCTTTAATATTTAATGATTTCACTGTTAAAGAGCATATATACCTTAGTAGAAATAGAAAAAGTAATAAGTCTATAATGTTCTTATTAGTCTTTTGTTTTGCTCTTAGGAATAATGTTAAAACGTAATTATGGTCTTGGGTTTTTATCGTAAACGTGAATTGTATGGCTAGATTATTAGTTGAATTATAACCATACAAATTTGCTAATTGGCACTACATATATTGCTTCATCCGTTTATTTAATTATATTAGAGCCTTAACATATATGAATTTAGTTTTTTATAAACTAGATATAACTTCTTTAGAGTTTAGGCGAAATGAATTTAATTAAAAGTGTTTTCTACGTTGTATTAGTTGTCATTATTTCCGTAACTAGTTATGCTCAAGAAATTCCACCTATTCAAATATTTACACCTCAAGATTATGGTGCCGAAGATCAAAATTGGGCAATAGACCAATCGGAAAACAACTATATATATGTTGCCAATAATGAGGGCCTTTTAGAATACAATGGTGCTTCTTGGACGCTTTACAATTCGCCTAATACAGGTATCTTAAGATCAGTGAAAGTTGTAGGAGATAAAATATATACAGGAGGCTATATGGATTTTGGGTATTGGACCAAAAATAAGCAAGGTCGATTGTTGTATACCTCTTTAACTGATAACCAAAAAATATCAATAAAGGAAGATGAAGATTTTTGGGGCATTATTGATCTTGAAGGTTATGTGTTATTTCAGTCTTTTGAAAGAATTCATATCTATAATATTGCAGAAAATAGTTTCGATATAATAGGTTCTGATGCCAGAATCAATAAAATGTTTAAAGTAGAAGAGACTATTTATTTTCAGAAAACAGAAAAAGGTGTTTTTAGGATTGAAAATGGGGAACAAACCTTAGTTATTTCAACTACGGCTATTGAGAATAATGAAATTGTTAATATGTTCCCTTTAAACTCTGGCTTGTTACTACAAACAAAAGAACAAGGTTTTTATGAATTTAGTAATGGCGAAATTAAACCGGTGGAGCAACATCCAGAAAGTGTATTACCTAATTTAACTATTTATTGTAGTTTAAGGCTTAACGACGGTAGTTTTCTCTTGGGGACTATTGGTAATGGTCTTGTTCATGTGGATATAAATGGTAAAGAGTTATTGAAAATTAATCAATCCGATGGATTGAGTAATAATACTATTTTATCTATTAAGAATGATAACTATGGAAATATTTGGTTGGGTTTAGATAATGGTATAAACATTATTAACTTTAATTCACCTTATAAGATATACGTAGATAATGAAGGGGTTTTAGGAACAGTTTATACAGCAGCAAAAACAGACGAATATCTGTATTTAGGTACTAACCAAGGCTTGTTTTATAAGCGTATAGGTACAAATGAAAAATTTAGTTTTATTGAAGGTACAAAAGGGCAGGTGTGGAGTTTGGCTAGTGTGCAAGGGGATTTGTTCTGTGGTCATGACAAAGGGACATTTTTAATTAATAAAACTATTGCAAAAGAAATTTCTAGTGAGATAGGGACGTGGTTAGTAAAAGAGATGGAAGGTTATCCTAATCTATTAATTCAAGGTAATTATAAGGGCTTAAATATCTTAGAGAAAGTTGATGGCACTTGGAGGTATAAAAATAAAATAGAGGGGTTTGATATCTCTTCAAGATATTTTGAATTGATCAATTCTCATGAGTTATTGGTAAGTCATGAGTATAAAGGAGTATATAAGATTAAGATTGATAAGGATTTTCAAAAAATAATAGACTATAAAAAGATATCTGTTAATAAGGGTATTAAGTCTAGTATTGAAAGTTATAATAACAAAATTCTCTATAGTACTAAAGAGGCGGTTTTTGATTATGATGTTAAAAATGAGTCCTTTAAAAAAGATTCAGCTTTAAGTAAGTTGATTAGTGGTGATAATTATGTGTCAGGTAAGCTCATTAGTGATATTGCAGGGAACAAGCTTTGGGCATTTTCAAATGATGCGATAATTTATATTGAGCCAGGTAAGTTATCTATAGAGCCAAAAGTTAATATTATTCCTATTTCTAGTGAGTTGCGTAAAAGTAAAACAGCTTATGAAAACATACTTGATTTATCAAACAACAATTATTTGTTTGGAACAACCGAAGGGTTTCTCATTGTTGATTTAAACAAAATAGAGAATGAGGCCTTAGATATCAACTTAAATAGTGTTGATTATGGTGAGGATCCTAGTGAGTTGTTGCCATTGGATTTAGTTGGATCTTCTACTGTGTTTAAAAATAAAATAAACAATATTAAGTTTAATTACAGTGTCACAAATTACAATAAGCTTTCCTCTTCTAAATATCAATATAGGTTGATTGGGATTTATGATAATTGGAGTAGTTGGTCTAGTAATTCAGACGTGTTTTTTAAAAATTTGCAGCACGGTGATTATACTTTTGAAGCACGGGCAATGACAGATAGAATTGTTTCAGATAACATGCTATCTTATACCTTTACAATTGAAAAGCCGTGGTACCTAAGACCAGTGGCTATTATTTCTTATGTTGTTTTTGCGTTACTTTTTATTTATGTCTTGTATTATTTTAATAGGAAACATTACAAAAAACAACAACAAATACTTATTGAGAAGAAGGAAAGACAATTGAAGATGGAGCAATTAGAAAGCCAGCGTCAATTAATTCAGTTTAAAAATAAAAATTTACAACAAGATATTGATAATAAAAACAGGGAGCTTGGTATGGCAACTATGAATGTTGTAAAGCGAAATGAGTTATTAAATAATATCAAAACAGAGCTGTCAAATAGCAAATCACTTACAGAGGTAAATAAGGTCGTTAAACTTATTAATTCTAGTATCAATGATACAAATGACTGGGAATTGTTTGAGGAAGCTTTTAATAATGTAGATAAGGACTTTATGAAGAAAATAAAATCACTTCATCCATCTATAACTCCAAATGATTTAAGGCTATGTGCTTATTTGAGATTAAACCTTTCTTCTAAGGAAATCGCACCACTTCTTAATATCTCTCATAAAAGTGTAGAAGTAAGGCGCTATCGTTTGCGTAAAAAAATGGGCTTAGAACACGAGCAGAGCTTGTCTAACTATATAATTGAGTTATAGCACCCATACATCCTGTTTTTTCACCTATACATTACCTATACAAAGGCGTATTATTGATGTTTTTTAGTTAAAAATGTTAATTGTCATTATTCGCTAATCTTATTAAGAATTCAGTAAAATACGCACTTTCAAGTTGTGATATTATTATTATTTAGTGTCTTTATTTGTGGTGTATGTTTTTTGTATGGTCTTCTTTTAAGAAATCATTAAGAATTTACATTAGTTTGCATCATCTAAACTTTGAACTATGAAAATAAAACTTTTCGCGCTCTTTGCTTTCGTTTTAACGATCGCTGTAAATGGGCAAAATGTAGATGTTTCAGGAACGGTTACCGAAGCTTCTTCGGGTCAGCCTCTTCCGGGAGTAAACATTATCCTTAAGAATACATCAAGAGGAACAACAACGGATTTCGATGGAAATTTTACACTAAATGATTTGGCTCTTAATTCTGTAGTCGTAATTTCTTATATAGGATTTATATCTCAAGAGATTACAATTAAGGATAATCAACCTTTAGTGATATCACTTAAAGATGATACCGAATCTCTAGAAGAGGTCGTAGTGATTGGTTATGGTACACAAAAGAAACGTGACATTACAGGTGCGGTTTCAATTGTAGATGCCAAAACATTAGAGGAACTTAGACCTGTTAAAGTAGAACAAGCACTTCAGGGTACGGTCTCTGGTGTTAATGTAACTTCTCAATCTGGTGCGCCTGGTGCAGGATTAGATATTAGAATTCGTGGTATCTCTACAAATGGAACAAATGGTCCTCTAGTAATCATAGATGGTTACCAGGGGGATTTAGGGATATTAAATCCTAGTGATATCGAAACGATAACAGTTTTAAAAGATGCACAAGCTGCGATTTATGGAACTGTTGGTGCAAATGGTGTTGTTTTAATTACAACGAAAACAGGTAAAAAGGGTGGTAAGACACAAATCTCTATTAATAGTTATGTAGGTTTTCAAGAAGCTACACGCCATCTCTCTTTGTTAAATGCTACAGAATACGCCTTAATCTTAAACGAAAGTTATGCAAATGGCGGTCAGGCATTACCTTATGCTAATGTTTCTGGTCTTGGAGAAGGAACAGATTGGCAAGATGAGGTTCTTAATACTGGTGTTCCATTAGTGAATCATGATTTTAGTGTTTCTGGTGGATCAGATAAAATAACGTATTCAATAAGTGGTTCGCATCTTTACCAACAAGGTATCGTGGCTCCTAAGAAAACGGATTTTAGAAGAAACACAGCAAGAGCATCTATAAGAGCAGACTTATCAGATAAATTTAAATTAAGTACTAATGTTACTTATACCTATTTAGATAGGGATTCTGTTAACGATTTTGGACTAGGTTCAGTATTGTTTAATGCCTTAAACACACCTAGTACATATTCAGCTTATGATAATAATGGTGATTTTACCTTAATTCCAAGTACACCTGGATTAGGAATTGAAATTATTAACCCATTAGCACAAGTTGCGAATACGTATAACGATTATGATTTAAAGAAATTAAACGGTACCCTATCTTTAGAGTATCAAGTTTTAGATAAATTGAATTTAACGGGAAGAATTGGTTTTAATACAGCTAATAGTGAAAGTAAATCATTTTCGAAAATTGTAGATTATGGGGGTAAGGTTTTTGACATTGGTAGAAGTAGTGTTGCTCAAAATGCTATAAACGACAATGATTATTCTTTAGATATCTTTGCAACTTACACAGACACATTCATAGAAAATCACAATGTTACACTAACAGGTGGTACTACTGTATTTAAAACATTTGGTAATGGTTTATTTGCTACGGGTTACGATGTTCCAAATAACTCATGGGATTTTGCTGATATAGCTTTAGCTACAGGTACAGGTGGAGATGGTGTAAGAGATGTTGGTTCTTATGCATATGATGAAAGACGTTTATCTTTCTTTACGAGATTACAATATGATTTTAAAGGAAAGTATTTATTCTCTGCAATGTTACGTAGAGATTCTTCTACAAAATTTGGACCTGACAATAGAGTCGCTTATTTTCCGTCAGCTACAGCTGGTTGGATAATTTCAGATGAAGCGTTCTTTGGCGATTCTAATATGTTTGATTTTATGAAACTTAGAGTTAGTTATGGTATTCTAGGTAATGATCAAATTCCAAATAATGGCTATGTTGGTCAATTAAGTGGTGAAGCAACCTACCTTTTTGATGATGTTTTAACTAGTGGAACAGCGATTGGTCAATTACCAAATCCCGAGTTACAATGGGAGGAAGCTAAAAAGTTTGATATCGGTTTAGATTTTAGATTACTAAGTAATAAAATAGATATCACAACAGATTACTTTATAAACAAGCGAGATAATCTATTAATCTCTAATATTCCGGTTTCTGGTATTACTGGTGTTTTTGCACCAGGTGGAGCGGCTCCAACAGTTAATGCTGGTGCTGTTGAAAACAAAGGATTCGAATTTGCTATTAATTACCGAGATAATTACTCTGAGGATTTTAGTATTTCTACAAGCTATAATATTACAACATTAAAAAACACAGTAACTGAAGTAAACAATAGTACAGGTTTCTTAGAAGGAGGAAGCTTTGGTGTAGGTCAGCCAACCATTTCAAGAATGGAAGCTGGTCAGCCAATGGGTTATTTCTACGGTTATAAAACGGACGGTATATTTCAGAATCAGTCAGAAGTAAATGAGCATCCTTCTCAATTAGCTTTAGGAGCTGAAGCTTCGCCTGGCGACATAAGATTTGTAGATGTTAACAATGATGGTGTTCTTGATGCGGATGATAGAACAAATCTTGGAGATCCAATTCCAGATTTAACGATGGGGCTTAATTTAACCTTGAACTACAAGAATTTTGATTTCACCGCATATGCGTTCGCATCTATTGGGAATGATATGGTAAGAAATTATGAGCGTACTGTAACTGATGTTAACAGATTAAATTATGTGTTAGACAGATGGACAGGTGAAGGAACTAGTAATACGGTGCCAAGAGTAACCACTGCAGCAACAACGAATAGAATTTTTTCAGATTTCTTTGTTGAAGATGCCTCTTACCTAAGAATTCAAAATGTCCAAATTGGTTATTCACTTCCTGCTAGTGCTATAGAAAAAGTAGGTATCACTAAAATGAGAGTGTATTGTGGTGTTAATAATTTATACACATTCACAAAATATAAAGGATATGATCCGGGAGCGACTAGTGGAGCACCTATAGGGGGAGGTATTGATTTTGGTTTTTATCCAATACCAAGAACATATTTATGTGGTGTAAATCTTAATTTTTAAAAAAAATTTAAAATGAAAAATAATAGTATAAAAAAACTCATCGCTATAGTTATTGTAGTGTTTGCGTACCAATCCTGTTCGGATGATTTTATAGAAAGAGTACCTGTGTATTCAATTGATTCTGAAAATTATTTTAACTCAGAAGATGATTATTACAATGCATTAATCGCAAGTTACGATTTGTTACAAGCTACATATGTTAACGCTATGTTGGGTGAAATAGCTTCAGACAACACGTTATGTGGAGGTGGGGATGCTACTGATGTTATTGGTTTTCAGCAGGTAGATGATATGATTCATACCTCAGTAAATAGTAACCTTAGAGATATATGGAATTGGATGTTTGCAGGAGTTAATCGTGCAAACTATCTATTAGAATTTCAAGACAAAACAGATTTTGAAGGCAAAGAGATTATTATTGCTGAAGCGAAATTTTTAAGAGCTTATTATAACTTTGAATTGGTAAAATGGTTCGGTGGTATTCCTATAAAGGTTGATCAACGTTTTGCTTTAGGAGATGAAAAAATTATACCAAGATCTTCAACTGAAGAAGTGTATGCGTTAATTGAATCAGATTTGCAATTCGCAATAAATAATTTGTCATATACAGCACCTCAAGTAGGGCGCGCGACTAAAGGATCAGCTCAAGCTCTACTAGGTAAGGCATATTTGTATCAAGATAAATTTACAGAAGCAGCTTCTGTTTTAGATAATTTAATTATCAATGGACCTTATGATTTAGTAGAAGATTACGATTCAATTTTCGAGCATTTAGGTGAAAACGGTGTCGAGTCTGTATTTGAAGTTCAATATACAGATGTAGAAGGAGCTGGTTTTGACTGTTTACAATGTAGTGAAGGAAATGTGGCTGTTGGATTTAATGGTATTAGAAACTATAATGGACCTTTATTTGATTCAGGTTTTAGCTTTAATGTGCCAACACAAGACGTTGTAGATGAATTTGAACCCGGAGATTTAAGAAAAGATGTTGCAATTTTAGATATCGAAAATTGGGCAGCTACAACTGGTGCTACTTATGGTACAGGTTATGAGCATACTGGTTATTTTAATCGAAAGTATATTGCTCGTAAGGGAGATTTAAATACGGGCGATCAAAATTTAACAAACCCAAATAATTACAGATCTATCAGATTTGCAGATGTATTATTAATGGCAGCCGAAGCGTTTAACAGAGGTGGTATTAATGATGGAAAAGCACAACTTTATTTAAATAGAGTTAGAAATAGAGCATTTGGAAATACAGATAATGAAGTTAGTGTTACAGGGTCGGCATTAACAGAAGCTATTTATCATGAAAGAAGAGTTGAGTTGGTCGGAGAAGGACACCGCTTTTTTGATTTAGTGAGAACTGGTAGAGGTTCTGAAATTGATGGGTTTACACCAAATAGAAATGAATTATTCCCAATACCACTTGAAGAAATTCAATTTGCTAATGGCAACTGGGAGCAAAATCCTGATTATTAAAAAAAAGAAGCATGAAAATAATAAAACACACATTAAGATTATGTCTTTTAGTAATGGTTTTTTATGGCTGTTCTGAAGATGATGCAAACACTAGTTTTGTAGATGCAATTGAAGCTCCTATTAATATTTCAGCTAATGTTGTAGTTACACAAGATAATACTGGTTTGGTTACTATAACACCTTTAGGTGAAGGAGTGTCAAAATTTGAAATTAACTATGGTGACGGATCTGAAGTTTCTGATCCAATAAATCCAGGTAATAGTATTAACTATACTTATGAGGAGGGAACTTACGATGCTTCTATAATAGCTTATGGGTTAAATGATTTATCTACTGTAATTACGCAAACTATAGTGGTGTCTTTTCAAGCACCAGAGAATTTAGTTGTTACAATTACGAATGATGCAACACTTTCTAAAACGGTAAACGTTACAGCTTCAGCGGATTTTGCTATATTTTATGAAGTGACATTTGGCGAAGACGATACAGTAGAACCTACTTCAGTTAATATTGGCGAAACGACATCGTATACATACCAAGATGCAGGTACTTATACCATCACAGTTGTTGCTATGGGAGCGGCAATAGAAACTACAAGTTATACTGAAGAGTTTGAAGTTACAGCTATTGTACAGCCTTTAAGTTCTGCGCCAACTCCGCCCTCAAGAGCAGAGAGTGATGTTATTTCTGTATTTAGTTCTGTTTATACAGACGTTCCTGAATCGGATTATTTTCCAGATTGGGGTCAAGGAGGTTGTTGTGGTAGTGGATGGTCGCTATTTGATTTAAATGGAGACGATATGCTACAGTATTCAAACTTAAGCTACCAAGGAAATCAACTAGGTAACCAGGTAGATGTGTCTCAAATGGAATTCATTCATTTAGATGTTTGGACTGCAGATATATTAGAAACCATAGAAATTTCTTTAATAAGTATAGATGAAACTAATGGAGAACGTCCTGTAACTGTTGAGTTAACACCAAATTCTTGGACAAGTATCAATATTCCAATTTCAGAGTTTACAGATCAAGATGGCTTTACAGTAAGCGATATACACCAATTAAAATATGTAGGTACCCCTTCTAGTGAAGGAACTGTATTTATAGACAATATCTACTTTTATAGAGCAGCAACGCAACAATTGTCAATAGCTGGTACATGGAGAGTTGCTGCAGAAGCAGGCTCATTTGCGGTAGGGCCTAGTGTTGGTGATACAAGTTGGTATTCATGTGATGATGGATGTGTAGAAGCAAGAGCTTGTTATTTTGATGATTCCTATGTATTTGGATCAAATGGTTCTTTTGCTAATATTTTAGGATCACAATCATGGATTGAGCCATGGCAAGGTGGTGAAGATAATTGTGGTGCACCAGTAGCACCTTATGACGGAAGTGGGACTGCAACTTATACATTTGACTCAGAATCAGGTGCCTTAACCTTAAATGGTGTTGGAGCTTTTATCGGATTACCTAAAGCGAATAATCAAGGAGAGCTACCTAATGTAGCTGTTCCAGAATCTATAACTTATACAGCTACACTTTCTAACAATAACGAAACAATGAATGTTTATATTGAAGCTGGTGAAGGAGTGTTTTGGCAATTTAAATTGGTAAAAGATGGTGTTCAAGATTCCCCAATTACTGGAACTTGGCAAATGGCTGCAGAAGCAGGATCATTAGCAGTTGGACCACATGTTGGTGATACAAGCTGGTATTCTTGTGATGACGGCTGTGTTGCAGATAGAGCTTGTTATTTTGATGATACGTATGTATTTGGATCAGATGGTTCTTTTACAAATGTTGTTGGGGCAGAAACATGGATAGAACCATGGCAAGGTGGTGATGACGATTGTGGAGCTCCAGTAGCACCTCATGACGGATCAGGATCTGCTTCGTATTCTTTTGATTCAGGATCGGGTACTTTAACCATAATGGGTGAAGGTGCTTATATCGGATTACCAAAAGCAACTAATCAAGGCGAATTGCCAGATGTGGCTGTTCCTAGTTCTATAATCTATACCGCAACACTATCAGATAACAACACTACAATGCATGTAAATGTTGAAACTGGTACTGGAGTGTTTTGGCAGTATAAGCTTGTTAAAAATTAAAAACTAAAACTATGAAAAATATAAAATATACTTTAATAAGTTGTCTAGCTGTTTTATTCGTCGTAATGGGCTGTGAAGAGGAAGATGCAGTTTTTGGAGATGTAATAGCGCCGACTAACTTGGTAGTAACTGCTGATGTTGTAGGACAAGATTCAGATAATCCAAATGGGGATGGTAGTGGTGTTGTAATTCTTACGGCATCTGCAAATAATGCTATAAATTATAAGTTTGTTTATAACGGTACACAATCAAATGCTCCTTCAGGATCGGCTGAAGCTTTATTTACAACTTTAGGATTAAACACCTATGATGTAAATGTTATTGCTTATGGAACAGGTGGAGTAACTACAACTACAACTATAACTGTAGATGTATTAGCAACCTATTTGCCACCACAAGAACTAGTTGAAAAACTAGTTGGTGATGGTTCAAAAGTTTGGAGACTAAAATCAGAGACTCCTGGCCATTTTGGTTTAGGTCCTGTTGGTGGCGTAATACCTGCAGAATGGTATGCTGCTGGTCCAAATGAAAAGGTTGGTGTTGGTATGTATGATGACCGCTTTATATTTGATGCTGATGGAACATATAATCACATTACAAACATTACAAACGATGATACTGCAGGGACCGTATTTGGACGTGGTGGATTAGTTAGTGAGTTAGGTCCTGGTGGAACTGCAAATGGTGACGATGTTGAAAATGTACCTTATGATGATTATTCTGAGAGCTATGTTTTAGTAGCACCAAATGGAGTTGAAACCATAAACCTAAGTGGTTTAGGATTTATATCGTATTACATAGGTAATCATAGTTACGAGATTTTTGATAGATCTGTTCCTAACGAGATAACATTAAAAGCAGCAGATGCTAATGGTGATTTTGACTGGTGGTTTATATTAACATCAGAAGACGAATCTAACGGTGGAGACTTTAGTACAATTTACACTGATTTAGTTTGGTCAGATGAGTTTGATGTAGATGGCGCACCTAATGCTGCTAATTGGACATACGATCTTGGCGCAGGAGGCTGGGGAAATCAAGAATCTCAAACATATACGTCTAGCGATGAAAATGTAATTGTAGAAGATGGTTTCTTAAAAATTACAGCGAAATCTGAAGGAAGTGGTTATACATCAGCACGATTAAAATCTGAAGGTTTATACGATTTTACCTATGGAAGGGCAGAAATAAGAGCAAAACTACCGAGTTCTATTGGTACTTGGCCAGCGATTTGGATGCTTGGTTCAGATTATCAAATAAATACTTGGCCAGGATGTGGTGAAATTGATATTATGGAGCAAAAAGGACAGGATAAAAATACAGTTTTAGCAACTGTTCATCATCCTGCAGTATCTCCAGGTGCAGGTGACTCAGGAAGTACTCAAGTGGTAACTTCAACTACAGAGTTTCATAATTATACTGTTGAGTGGACTCCTCAGTTGATTACGTTTTTAATAGATGATGAACCTTTTCATACTATTGTTAATTCTCCAGATTTACCTTTCGATAGTGACTTTTTCTTCATTCTAAACGTAGCGTTAGGTGGAACTTTAGGTGGAACAATCGATCCAAGTTTTACAGAAGATAGTATGGAGATTGATTATGTAAGAGTGTATCAATAACCCAAGTTACTATTTCTAAAATAAAATTTAAGAGCAGTCTAATATTGTAAATCATAAAAAGGTTGAGCTATACTGTTCAGCCTTTTTTTAATCATTATATACATTACGGAAACTATTTATAAAAAATAAATCTATTTGTTTTATAAAATTTTCGATTGAATTAATTAAAGTACTAATGACAAAAAATCCCATATACATCGGAAATAAAATAGCTTCAAATGATGACTTTGAAGTTAATGGAGAACTTGTAAAACTTCATAATGAAGATTATTACAAAATCTCTAACAGTGATAAAATGAGACCATTTTTTATGAGTTTAGTAAGTAACTCAAATCATTGGTTATTTATTTCTAGTAATGGTGCCTTAACTGCTGGTAGAAAAAATGCAAACAATGCCTTATTTCCATATTATACAGATGATAAAATAACGGAATCATTAGAGACCACAGGTAGTAAAACGATCGTTCAGGTTCATAAAGATGGTAAGACGTTTTTGTGGGAACCGTTTTCAAATCGCTATCAAGGTGTCTATACTACCAAAAGAAATCTTTATAAAAACAGTTTTGGGAATAAAGTTGTTTTTGAAGAAACTAATGATGATTTAGAGCTGACGTTTAGATACGAGTGGAATTCTAGTGACCAATTTGGTTTTGTTAGAAAAGCTAATATTTTAAATAATTCAAGCAAAGAAGTTGAGATCACCATCTTAGATGGTATTCAAAATATCTTGCCTTATGGCTTAGCTTCAGATTTTCAAAATGCAACAAGTAACTTAATTGATGCGTATAAAAAGTGCGAATTAGAAGCAGATTCCGGAATCGGGATTTTTGCATTAAGCGCTATAATTGTAGATCGAGCAGAACCAAGTGAAGCGTTAAAAGCGAATACCGTTTGGTCTACTGGCTTAGACAAACCTACACATTTAATATCGTCATTACAGTTAGATAATTTTAGAAACGGTAAAACGATTACTGAAGAAAAAGATATAAGAGCAGAAAAAGGTGCGTACTTCATTTCTAAGGATTTAAGCTTAGAAGCAAATGGAGAACGCAGTTGGATGTTTGTTGCAGAAGTTAACCAAACGATAAGCTCAATTAATAATATTTCTGAAAAACTAAAAAGCAATACTAATCTTGAAGAACTAGTGCAGCAAGATATAGATGCTGGTACAAAGCATCTTTTAGAATTGGTTGGTGCTTCAGATGGTATTCAACTCGGAGATGATCAATTAAGAAATACGAGACATTTCGCCAATACACTTTTCAACATCATGAGAGGTGGAATTTTTGATAACGACTACAAAATTGAAAAAGAAGATTTTGTAAACTACATGGCTAAGGCTAATGTAAAAGTGTCAAAGAGTAAAGAGGATATCTTAAATAATTTACCAGAAGTTTTTAATGTAGATGTAATAAAAGCGATTGCAGATAACGATAATGACAGTAATTTTAAACGCTTGTGTTACGAGTACTTACCATTAAAGTTTAGTAGAAGGCATGGAGATCCAAGTAGACCTTGGAACAAATTTTCTATCAATACACGTAGTGAAGTTGATGGTTCTAAAATCTTAGATTATGAAGGTAACTGGAGAGATATCTTTCAAAACTGGGAGACATTAGCGCATTCATATCCTGCTTTTATGGAAGGGATGATTCATAAGTTTTTTAACGCCACTACTTTTGAGGGGTACAATCCTTACCGTGTTACAAAAGATGGATTCGATTGGGAAGCTATAGAAGAAGATGATCCATGGTCCTATATCGGATATTGGGGAGATCATCAAATCATCTACTTATTGAAGTTTTTAGAGTTTATTGAAAATCATTATCCTAATAAATTATCAGATAGTTTCACACAAGATATTTTTGTGTATGCAAACGTCCCTTACAAAATTAAGAGTTATCAAGACACCTTAAATAATCCAAAGGACACTATTGATTTCGATTACGAATTACACAATAAAATTAACTTAGTAAAAGAGAGATTAGGTGCAGATGGTGCTTTATTAAGAGATGGAAATTACTTCATCCATAAAGTCAATTTAATCGAAAAACTTTTAGCTACGGTTTTAGCTAAAGTGTCTAACTTCATTCCAGAAGGAGGAATTTGGTTAAATACACAGCGACCAGAGTGGAACGATGCCAACAACGCTTTAGTTGGTAATGGGGTCTCTATGGTAACCTTATATTATTTAAGGCGATTTATCAATTTTTTTGAAGGTATTGTTGAGAAGTCATCAGAGACTGAATACAAGTTATCAATAGAATTAAAAGCTTTCTTTGACGGTGTTGTATCAACATTAAAAGATAATGAAAGCGTACTATCTGGTAGCGTTTCAGACACAGAAAGAAAAACAATTTTAGATGGATTGGGGTCTGCGGGTAGCGATTATAGATTAAAAATCTATGAAGCAGGTTTTACCAGTGATAAAGAATCAATTTCTAAAGAAAATTTGTTAGAATTCTTTACAGTTTTAAAACACTATTTAGACCATACTATCAAAGCAAACAAGAGAACAGACAACTTGTATCATGCTTATAATCTAATGACGGTTAAGAGTGATACAGAAGTATCAATTTCGTACTTGCCAGAAATGTTAGAAGGTCAGGTCGCTGTTTTAAGTTCAGGTTATTTAGAGCCAAAAGACGCTTTAAGTGTATTAGATGCTTTAAAAGCGAGTGCTTTATTTAGAGAAGATCAGTACAGTTATATCTTATACCCAAACAAGGAATTATCGCGCTTTGTAGATAAAAATAATATTCCTACTGCCTCTGTAGAAAATTCAAAATTATTACAACAATTAATCGCGGATCACAATACGCAGATTATTGAAAAAGACATTACGGGTCAGTACCATTTTAACGGTAATTTTAATAATGCAGATAGTTTAAAAGCGGCATTAAAGGAACTGCCAGAAGGAAAGTACAACAGCTTGATTAAAGCTGAAAAATCTTTAGTATTAGACATTTTTGAAGACATGTTCGATCATAAATCCTTTACAGGGCGTTCAGGTACTTTTTATGGTTACGAAGGTTTAGGGTCTATATACTGGCACATGGTTTCTAAATTATTATTAGCAACACAAGAAAACGGTTTAAAGGCTGTAGCCAATAATGAAAGCGAAGAAACTATCGGGAGGTTATTAGAGCATTATTACGAAATAAACGAAGGTATCGGTGCTCATAAATCACCAGAATTATATGGAGCTTTTCCAACCGATCCTTATTCGCACACACCAGGTGGAAAAGGAGCGCAACAACCTGGCATGACAGGTCAGGTTAAAGAAGATGTGTTATGTCGTTTTGGAGAATTAGGTGTCTTTGTTAAAGATGGTAAACTCTTTTTTAATCCAAGACTTTTAAGAACAGAAGAGTTTTTAAGCGACTCAAAAAGTTTTAATTATACAAACATTAATAAAGAATTAAAGACAATTCAATTAGAAAAAGATTCGCTTTGTTTTACGTACTGCCAAGTGCCAATTATATACAAACGCGCAACTATAAATAAAATTGAAGTGTTAAATAATGATGGGTCTACATCAGAATTTAATGATTTAAAACTTGATGTAAAAACAAGTGATAGCATCTTTAATAGAACAGGAAACGTCGATCAAATTATAGTGTCAGTAAAGAAATAATTTAAAGAATTTAGCATGAATAAGAGTTTAAATTTAGCGGTGTATGTTTTTGTGATGCTACTTGTTTTTTCATGTAAGGAAGCAAAAAAGGAAGACGGTAACGCAGAACCAGTTAAAGAAGTGCAAATTTTGAGTGCAAAAGACATATTAGGAAATCCAGACTATTTAGCGATTTCTTACGGAGGCTACAGAGAAAAACAGCGAGAAGTACAACCTACGCTTTCAGAGCTTAAGGAGGATATGAAAATTCTCAGTGCCATGGGAGTAAAAGTGTTAAGAACCTATAATGTTCATTTTGCACATGCGGAAAATGTACTTAAAGCCATAACAGAACTTAAAAAGGAAGATGAAACTTTCGAAATGTATGTGATGCTCGGTATTTGGATTGATTGCGAAAATGCGTTCAATTGGGAAAATGGAGAGCCAAATCATAATGCAGAAAGCGAACGAAATCCTGTTGAGGTAAAAACAGCTGTAGAACTGGCTAAGCAATACTCAGACATCGTAAAAGTCCTAGCCGTCGGAAATGAAGCGATGGTAAAATGGGCTACAAGTTATTATGTAGAACCATGGATTATTTTAAAGTGGGTTAATCATCTTCAAGATTTAAAGGCATCAGGAGAATTACCGGCAGACTTATGGATTACCAGCTCAGACGATTTTTCTTCATGGGGTGGTGGAGATCCAATGTACCATACAGAAGATTTAAAGAAAATAGCCAACGCCGTTGATTATATTTCGATGCATACTTATCCATACCATCAATCGCATTACAATTCTGATTTTTGGAAAGTTCCTGAAAACGAAGCTGATTTTTCTGATAAAGAAAAAATTGATGCAGCCATGCTAAGAGCTTTAGATTTTGCAAAAAGGCAGTACGATAGTGTTTCAAATTACATGACAAGTATTGGTGTAAATAAACCTATACATATCGGAGAAACGGGCTGGGCGTCCACGTCTAATGGTCATTACGGAAAAGATGGTTCTAGAGCGACTGACGAATATAAACTCGGGTTGTATTATAATCATTTAAGAGCGTGGACGAATAAAGAGAAAATTTCTTGTTTCTATTTTGAAGCTTTTGATGAGCAATGGAAAGACGCTCAGAACCCATTAGGTTCGGAAAATCACTTTGGTTTAATCAATTTAAAAGGTGAAGCTAAATATCCATTATGGGATAGGGTTGATGGG
This sequence comes from Winogradskyella pacifica, assembly GCF_013403915.1. Lineage (GTDB taxonomy): Bacteria > Bacteroidota > Bacteroidia > Flavobacteriales > Flavobacteriaceae > Winogradskyella > Winogradskyella pacifica. Next base: position 66,787 of record NZ_JABFDI010000018.1, on the reverse strand, counting down.
GGCACATTTGAAGGTTTAACTAGAAATGGAAAACCAATTACCAAAACTTACAATGGCAACCTCGATGACTTAATGAAAGACGTACGAGTTCCAAATACAGAGTATCCAAAAGACTAAATATGAAAAAAATCGTATTCGTAACCGTTGTTTTAATGGCTTTTATGTCGTGTAAAAACGACACAAAAAAAGAAGCTATATCAGAAGAAGAAACGTCAGTTGTTGATGAGGTTTCTGTTAGTGATGTGGTATCAGTTTCAGGACGACAATTATTGGTGAATGATGAATTTTATTTAATAAAAGGCATCTGTTATCACCCAGTTCCAAAGGGAAGCGTGGTCAAAAGAGATTTTGGTACGCTGACTCAAGATTTAAAATTAATGGTTGAAGCAGGTATCAATACCATCAGAGTTTATTCTCCAATTCAAGAAGAAAGTGTACTTGATGAAATCAATGAAGCAGGACTAAAAGTGATTATCGGATTTGGGTACAAGCAAGGTGGTAAAAATGATATTTTCTCAGGGTCTTTTGTCGATTATGTAAATAAATATAAAAACCATAATGCCATATTAATGTGGGAATTAGGAAATGAATATAACTATCATCCCGAATGGTTTGATGGGGATGTTAAGAATTGGTACAAAGCAATGAATGATGCTGCTGCAGTAATTCATGAAAATGACCCATCGCATCCAGTGGCTACGGCTCATGGTGATTTACCAAATGAATTAGCGCGTTCTATGAGTCCGAATATTGATATTTGGGGAATGAATGTTTACCGATCAGTAAGACCAGAAACCATTTTAAAAGAATGGAAAGAAGTGAGTGAAAAGCCTATGTATTTGGCAGAAACAGGTGCAGATAGCTATATGCAAATTGCTAATGATGGTTATGAGCAAGGCGTCAATGAATTAGCGCAAGCTGATGCAACAGAAATTATTTTGAAAGCGACATTTAATGGTAAAGATATTTGTTCTGGTGTAACGCTTTTTCAATTTACTGATGGCTGGTGGAAAGCCGGAAACAATGAAGTACAAGATACAGGTGGTACAGCACCAAACAGTACAGGCGTCCCTTTTGACGGTAGTCCGAATGAAGAATTTTGGGGTATCGTTGATATTGACAGAAATAAGAAACAAGTATTTGACGTTGTAAAAGACATTTATACGAATGTAGATAAGGAATAATTTTTTGAATATTAATTACACTACTTAATAAGATCGCAAAACCTCATTATTAAACGTTCGGATTGTCCCGTTGAGGGCACTTGAGGGGTGTTTTTTAAGAACGCTCTAAAATTTTTAAAAAAAAATCAATTAACTAAAGCAAAATCAAGATATGAAAACATCAAGATATAGCATATTGCCACTCTTAATTCTAACTTTAATGAGTTGTACTTCCGAAAAAAAAGAAAGTAAAAGCTTAGAGGTTGAAATTTATGAAACGTCAGAAAGCGGAAATAAACTGACTAGAATCACTGCGTTTTCTACAGTAGATTCATCAGCGGTGATAAAATTATTGCCAGAGCAAAAGTTTCAAACCATTACAGGCTTTGGAGGTTCGTTTACAGAATCTTCGGCTTATTTATTAAATAAATTAAGTAAGAAAAACCGTGATACGATTCTTCAAGCATATTTTGGTGAAGATGGTGCACGTTATTCTTTAACAAGAACACATATTGCTTCTTGTGATTTTTCATTAAGCAACTATACCTATGCACCTGTTGCAGATGATGTGGAATTAGAAAGTTTCAATATCGAAGAGGATCGCGATGATTTAATTCCTATGATTAAAGACGCTCAAGCTATTTCTAAAGACGGCTTTCATATTATAGCATCACCTTGGACATCTCCTCCATGGATGAAGGATAACAACGCGTATGTCGGTGGAAAGTTATTGCCAAAATATTACGATGCATTCGCACTTTACTTTTCTAAATATGTTGATGCTTATAAGGCTGAAGGTATTGATATTTGGGGTTTAACACCAGTTAATGAACCACACGGAAATGGGAATAATTGGGAAAGCATGCACTTTTCACCAGAAGAAGAAACAGACTTTGTTCAAAACCATTTAGGTCCAAAATTAGAAGCTGATGGTTTTGGGGAGGTGAATATCCTTGGATACGACCAGAATAGAAAAGGGATAAAGGAATGGGTAGATGAAATGTATAAAGATGAGGCGTCTTCAAAATATTTTGATGGTTTAGCTATTCATTGGTACGAGAGTACGTATGATTATTTTCCTGAAGAATTGCAATATGCACATGAAAAAGCACCAGAAAAATACTTAATAGAAACTGAAGGATGTATCGATTCAGAAATTCCTGCATGGCAAGATGATGCTTGGTATTGGAAAAAAGAAGCTACAGATTGGGGTTATGATTGGCGTGAAGATGACAAGAAATACTTACACCCAAAATATGCCCCTGTTAATCGCTATGCAAGAGATATCATCGGTTGCCTAAACAATTGGGTAGATGGTTGGGTAGATTGGAACATGGTTTTAGACCGTCAAGGTGGTCCAAACTGGTTCGAGAATTGGTGTGTTGCACCAGTAATTGTAGATCCAGATGCAGATGCCGTTTATTTTACTCCATTGTATTACACTATGGCTCATTTTAGTAAATATATTAGACCAGGAGCAGAAGTTATTGGAGTTGATAATGCAGATAAAGATCTAATGGTTACTGCTGCTAAAAACCCAGACGGAACTATTGCTGTAGTCATATTTAATGAAGGTAAAGACTCAAAAGATTTTAGGTTGACTCTAGGGGAGGAAACGGTAAGTGTGAACATTAATCAACAAGCTATTCAGACAATAATAATTCCAACTAAAAACTAAATAATTATGTCTACCATAGCCAATAAAGTTCCTTTAGGCCAGAAAATCGCTTTTGGATTAGGTATGCTTGCTAACCAAATGTTTCCAGCTGTTATTGGTATATTCATTGTGGTTTTAGTTAAGGATTTAGGTTTTCCAGGTTGGATGTGGGGAGTGGTATCACTAGCGCCAAGAATCTTTGATGCTATTACAGATCCAATTATGGGGTATATTTCTGATAATACCAAATCGCGTTGGGGAAGACGACGACAATATGTTTTTATAGGAGCTATAATTATGGGTATTGCCTTTATCATTATGTGGCAATTATTTAGAGAGAGTTCGCTCGATTATAATTTTTGGTATTTTTTATTGACATCGTTTCTGTTTTATTTGGGTTTAACCATTTTTAGCGTGCCTTACGTAGCAATGGGTTATGAAATGAGTGATGATTTTCATGAGCGTACAAGTATCATGGCAGTTTCACAATGGATTGGTCAATGGGCTTGGGTAATAGCTCCTTGGTTTTGGGTTATTATGTATGATCCAGAATGGTATCCGTCGGCAGATGGGGCTGTAAGAGAATTGGCTATTTGGGTCGGCATTATATTTGCAATTTGCGCAATGGTTCCTGCTATTTTTATTAAAAGTAGATCAACAGTCAATGAAGATTATTCCTCGCTGACGCTTAAAAACATTGGTGGTAGCTTAAAGGAAATCGGTAGTAACTTTGTTGAGGCTTTTAAATCAGTACCTTTTAAAAAGCTTTGCTTTGCTACATTTTTTGTGTTCAATGCTTTTAATACCGTAGCTAGTTTTACGTTTTTTATCATTGTGTATTACCTCTTTAATGGAGATGCTACAGCTGCAGGTATTTGGCCTACTTTATTTGGAAGTATTGGTGCTTTGGTGACGACGTTTTTAGTAATTCCAATAGTGGCTAAAATGTCGAAAGTTTTAGGTAAGAAAAAGGCCTTTATGGTGTCACAAGGTGTTTCTGTTATAGGGTATATTATGCTCTGGTTTCTGTTTATCCCTGGTAAACCCTATATGTTTTTATTTGCATTACCATTTTTCTCTTTTGGAATCGGTGGATTATTTACCCTTATGATGTCTATGACAGCAGATGTTATTGATTTAGATGAATTAAAAACGGGGAAACGTAGAGAAGGAGTTTTCGGTGCTATATACTGGTGGATGGTAAAATTTGGTTTCGGAATTGCAGGTGGGTTAAGTGGTACAATTTTGACTGTTATAGGATTTGATTCTGTACTCCAAGTACAGCCAGAAGGAGCAATTACAGGTTTACGTTTATTCTTTTCAGGATTACCAATAGTTGGTACACTTATAGCTATGTATATAATGCGCAATTATGATATAACAGAAGAAAAAGCTAATGAAATTAGGGCAGAATTAGATCAACGCAAAACGACTATTTAACTAAGTAACTGAATATTGTATTATGTCTTTAAGAGAAGAGAAATTTCTAGCATTAGCATCTATCGATTATGCTGATAAAGATATAGAAGGATTAAAAGAATTATATAGAAACGTATTGTCTGATGGAATTCACGGACTTTGCTTTAGTCCTTATCTAGAAGGACAAGAGCCAGGTGATGAATTGTCTGAGTCGCAAATAAGAAGACGTATCAAAATCATTAAACCTTATACCAAATGGATACGTTCATTCTCTTGTACAGACGGTAATGAGCTTATACCTAAGATTGCGAAAGAATATGGTATTAAAACACTTGTTGGTGCTTGGTTAGGAGATGATAAAGCGATTAATGCAAAAGAAGTAAAAGGGTTAATTGATTTAACAAACCAAGGCTATGTTGATATTGCAGCTGTTGGTAATGAAGTGATGTATCGTGGTGATTTAACCGAAGAAGAATTATTAGCGGATATGTACAACGTTAAGCAATCTATTAGCGCAAATATACCGGTAGGTTATGTAGATGCTTATTATGAATTTTCTAATCGCCCAAACGTTACAGAAGCTTGCGATATCATCTTGGCAAATTGCTATCCTTTTTGGGAAGGTTGTGACCAAGATTATTCATTATTATATATGAAGGATATGTACCAACGAGCGCTAAAAGCAGGAAACGGAAAAAAAGTTATTATTACAGAAACAGGCTGGCCAAATAAAGGAACCAATTTAGAAGGTGCTTTCCCTTCTGAAAAAAATGCAATTAAATACTTTTTAAATTCTCAAAAATGGTCTAAAGAAGAGGGAATTGAAATGTTCTTCTTTTCTTCTTTTGATGAATCTTGGAAAGCTAGAACAGAAGGAGATGTAGGGTCATATTGGGGAATTTGGGATAAAAACGAGAAGCTCAAATATGAGAAACAAACTCTAAAATATTAAAATTGACTTCAAAAGTATAATTAACCCAATGTATGCCTATAAGTATTGTAATTAATTGGTTATGAGTCTGCTAGTCTTAACCTCTAAACTCAACTTGGAATGTTAATGCTAATAACAGGACTACCAATACAGCACAAGTGTTTAATTCGTTATGTAAGCAAATCATAAATGTACCGTCTAATGCATCAGAAATTACAGTTGACGCTTCAAGATTATTAAACGGTATTTATAGTCAAAAATTAGCTTAAGTCATTTTATAAAGACCATTAAATTAGTTGAAAACTAATTCCCTAATTTAGTTTTTAAGCCTAATTTAGAAAGAGTATATAACAATTGTATACTCTTTTTTTATTTTCTAATAGTGTCGCATTTTTAGATTGTAGTTTAGTAAGTCCTTAAATTTTTATTAAAACATAAGAACTTCATTTGTAATAAAAGTAAACTACTTATGTGTTCTACATTTTACGTCCGCAACAGTTTCTATTTAGTTTTTAAAAATGAAAATTGAGTCTTTTTTTTGAATTGTAATAGTTGATTAATTTCTTAGTATTTATCTAATCGTTTTTTAAACGATTAAGCGACAGTGAAGTATAAGAGTGGGTAAATTAAGGGTAGAATTTTGATCCCTTCTAGAACATAACTCTGATTTTATTACAATACAACTTAGTATATAAAGACGCTATTTATTTTAACAGTTGTGTCTAGCTAAAATAGTGATATATGGAGCACAACATTACCTATACAAAGGTTGTTTTTTGTTTGATTTTTAGAATGTTAACGAATTCTTCTAAATACGTTAAAACCTACGCTATAATTGCTAAACTCTTAATTAAATCAAGGTTTTATTGCGGTGTATGTTTTTTGTACGGTGATTTTTTTAGGAATCACTAATGTTTCATCTTAGTTTTGGTTTTAACAACATTTAAGATCATTAAAAATGTTTAATAGAAACAGGTAATGAACGATGATGTTGAACTATTTAACTAAACTAATATATAAGAATTATGAAAAAAATTACTTTTTTGTTTGCTTTGCTGATTGGAGCCTTTGGTTACAGTCAAGAATTGCCATTTACTTTTACCGATGGTGGTGTTCCAACTCTACATGGAATTATAGGCGATGTCCCTGAGGTTATTATTGCGAATGCGCTTGATCCAGATGATGTAACTAACGATGTACTATCAATAACAGGTAGTGGTAACGATTGGGATAATGCTCAGGTTCTTTTTGCTAATAACTTAGATTTATCTGATGACAGTAATAATACAATTACATTCAGATTTAGAAACTTAGCGAATGATGGTGTGCATACACATGCATTAAAATTTGAAAATGGTACTGGTCCAAATACTGAATTGGTATTTACAACGGAAGATGATCAGTGGAAGGACATTTCATTAGATTTCCCTGCTGGTCTTGGAAGTTATGGGAAGATGGTTATTTTTACTGATTTTGGTTCTGCTAATACAGCAGTAGGAACGTATTTAATTGATGATATCGCAGGAGCATCTCATACATCTATACTTCCTGAATTTAGTCTACCAGTAGATTTTAGTGATGACTTTAATGATATGATGCTTGGTGGTGATGCTACCGTTAGTATCGTTACAGATCCAGATGATGCCACAAATAATGTATTACAGGTTATAGGTTCTGGTGGAGATTGGGATCATGCTCAGGCAACTTTCGTTGCACCTCTTGATCTTTCCGATGATGCTAATAACACAATGAGATTTAGAGTAAGATCAACTACAGCAGCTCCTGGAGAAGTAAATGATCATCTTTTTAAACTTGAGCAAGCAACCGCCGGTGGTGATGTACAATTAGAGTTTTCTACAACAGGAACTGACTGGCATGATATTGAGTTAAATTTTGGTTCAGGATTATCGTCTTATGGTAAATTAGTAATTTTTGTAGATTCAGGTTTAGGAAATTCTGCAGCGGTTATTGGAACGTATTTATTTGATGATATTTTAGCACCTGGTGCTGATGCAGAAGAGGAAGAACCAGAACCGGTTGTTAATACAGATTGTGCAGGCCAAACAGATGAGGCGCAACAAGGTGAATTTACAGATGGCTATAACTATGCTTTTGTTACTACAGGTACTAGTGTCGAGTTTACATTCCAGCTACTAGATGATAAAGCAGGTGTAGTTGCTTATTTATGGAGACAATCACCTTTTAATGAGGTGCCTATGACTAGTCTTGGAGATAGAGCATTTTCAACAACGATAAATGATTTAACTGTTGGTGATGAGGTTAGCTACGCATGTAAATTTGCATACGCAGGTGGTCAATCAGTAACCAAATATTTCACTTACGAAGTCGGTGATGATTGTACCTTAAGTACAGTTGATTTTGAAACAACTGCTTTTAAGGTGTTCCCTAACCCAACTAAAAATAACTGGAATATAGAGAGTAATACAACAATTAACTCTATTACTGTATTTGATATTTTAGGTAAAAAAGTAAGTGTCGTAAAACCAAATGCAACTGAAGCTGTAATTAATACGTCTTCATTAAAATCTGGTGTTTATTTTGCTAGAGTTGAAGGTGTTAATGGTTCAAAAAGTGTAAAGCTTATAAAAGAATAATATTAATAGCAAGATTATTTTTAACAAAAAGCGTGTTTATAGTATTTAAACACGCTTTTTTTATGAACTAACGTTATATATTTTCAAATTAGTGATGTATAATTGAGTATTACTTATTAATATTGAAAAAGTCTACTTTAATTAGCTTGTATTATTTGTAGTATTAACTATTTTAATATTAAATTACATCAGCATCAAATAATGATGCTATAATTAGCTTGTGAAAGTAGTAATAGATCCCTTACTTTAGAATTAAAAAAATAATAAAATGACAACACTCAAAGAATTAGCAGCACTGTTGAATATTTCAGTTTCTACAGTTTCAAAAGCGTTAAATGACAGTCATGAAATTAGTGAAAACACAAGGATACGAGTTAAGGAGTTGGCCACAAAGCTAAACTATAGACCCAATAGAATAGCGCAACAACTAAAAACGAATAAAACTAAAATTATTGGTGTCATTCTTCCGACGGTTACCAATCCATTCTTTGCTGAAGTATTACACGGTATTGAAAAAACAGCAACTAATAATGATTATGATATTATTGTTTGTTTATCAAACGAAACGTTGCATAAAGAAAAACGAAGTTTGGATCTTTTAGCAAACGGAAGTGTTGATGGATTTATTATAGCTGTAGCAAGAGAGAGCCAAGTAAAAGAACAAACCGATCATATAAAGTCTGCTATAAAAAGTAAATTACCTGTTTTAATGTTTGATAGAGTCGTAGATGATATTGAGTGTAATAAAGTAATAGTAGATGATTTTCAATCTGTGTACGACGCTACTGAGCATTTAGTAGTAAAAGAACAACGTAAAAATATTCTTCTAGTAAGTAATATTGAAGAGCTTAGTGTTGGTCAGCTTAGAATAAGTGGGTATACAAAAGCATTAGAAGATCATAATTTAGAGCTTCATATTTTAAAATTAGATAATGCTATGGATACAGATGTTGAAAAGAAAATATATGATTACTTAGAACAAAATACATCAGTTGATGCGATTCTATCTATAGATCACGTTACAGGAATTGTGGCCATTAATATGGCTAAGAAGTTAGGTAAAGAAATCCCTAAAGATTTATCAGTTGTTGGTTTTGGTTACGAGCATACCCAATTATTATCGAGTCCAAAAATCTCAATTATTCATCAAAAAGCGCATAAAATAGGCGAGATGTCTACAAAATTATTGATCGATAATATTAAAGATGAAAATTTAAAAATGCAAACTATTGTTGTGCCTAGTGAGTTAAAGCTAAGTGAATCGTCTAAAACTGAATTTTAAAAAAAGACATAAAAAAAGCTTGATAAAATCAAGCTCTTTTTATTTTAGGAAGTTAGGTCTTATAAACCTTTAACTTTATCTGCAGCTTTAGTTACAGCATCGTCACCAGCTTTTTTAGCTGAGTCTACTGCATCAGTACCTGCTTTTTTTGCACCTTCAACTGCGTTGTTAGCAGCATCTTTTACATCATTAGCCATGTCATTAGCTCCTTCTTTAGCGCCAACAACTGCATCGCCGGCAGAATCTTTAGCATCGTCCATAGCTTCACCAGCATCATCAATAGTATCCTCCATTGCGTCACCAGCGTCATCCATAGTGTCTTCTATCGCGTCACCAGCATCGTCTAATGCATCACCTGCATCATCCATTGCGTCTTCAATAGCGTCTTCAGTATTTTCTGCTTTAGTTTCTCTACAAGACGTAAATGATAATCCTAATACAGCAACTAGTGCTAAACTTAATACAACTTTTTTCATTTTATTGGTTTTAGTGTTAATTTATGTTAATATACGAAAATAGTAATTTAGCTGAATTATCAATATCTTTTATTGATTAATCTTCGTACATCGTTGCTATATACGTTTGTAGTAATGCATTTGGATTCTTTTTTGTGAATTTTTTTTAATTTTAATTATTATATTAAATATATTTTTACCTCAGATAATTTTTACAATTAACAGATATGATTATTAAAAGACCCAATTATAAAAAGCTGCAATTCATTGCTTTAATTTTATTTTCAATTATGAGCTTTTCGCAGAATAACCGAATAGAAAAAAGCATTATAAAAGCAGTAGATAAACATTCGGAAAACGCTATTGACTTGATTAAAGAATCTGTCAACATCAATAGTGGTACTATGAATTTCGAAGGTGTAAAAACCGTAGGACGTTTATTTCAAAAGGAATTAGACAAATTAGGTTTTAAAACCGAATTAACAAATGGTGATGCTTATGGCAGAGCCGTACATTTAATAGCAACAAGAAAAGGGAAAAAAGGGCCAAAATTTTTAATGATTGGTCATTTGGATACTGTTTTTGAATTGGATAGTCCTTTTCAAGACTACACCATGCTTAACGATTCTATAATGAAAGGTCCAGGAGTTGCCGATATGAAAGGTGGTGACGTCATCATTATTTTAGCCATGCAAGCGCTCCACGAAGCTGGTCTTTTAGACGATATGTCTATAGAAATCGTCATGACTGGCGACGAAGAAAAAAGTGGAGATCCTTTAGAGTTGTCTAAAAAAGCTTTAATCGATGCGGCAAAACGAGCAGATATTGCTTTAGGCTTCGAAAATGGAGATAACAATCCAAAAACGATAGTAGTGTCTAGAAGAGGTTCTGCAGATTGGCAACTTAAAGTAAATGGAAATCCAGCACATTCTTCACAAATTTTTACAGAAGCGATTGGAGCAGGAGCCATATATGAAACGTCTAGAATTTTAAATGAATTCTACGTTCAGTTAGCCAAAGAAAAAGATTTAACTTTTAACCCGGGATTCATTATTGGAGGTACAAGGTTGCAACCCGATGAAGACGGAACGGGAGGACATGCCTTTGGGAAAACGAATGTGGTATCTCAAGACGTTATTGTTAGAGGAGATTTAAGAGCGGTGTCTTTAGATCAATTAGTAAAAGCTAAAGCGACTATGGAAAGAATAGTTTCAGAAAATTATCCAAAAACGAATGCTGAATTAACATTTTCAGCAGGAGCGTATCCTCCATTAGCAAAAACCGATGGTAATGTGAAGTTATTGGGGTATTATAATACCGTAAGTCAGGATTTAGGCTTTGGACCAGTTAAGGCGGTAAATCCAAGAAATGCAGGTGCTGCAGATATTTCATTTACTTCAGAATATGTCGACATGGCAATCGATGGTTTAGGACTTACAGGAGGTGGAGATGATCATACAATTAATGAAACCGGCGATTTAAATACGGTGGCAACACAAGCAAAAATAACCGCAGTTTTGATGTACAGGTTAGTGCATTCTAAATTGTAAATAACTAAGTCAATTACAAAAACGAATGATAAGTATTATGTCAGTCTGAGCGCAGTCGAAGACCTTGGTAATCATGGTTTTAATAGCATTTCGACTGCGCTCAATGTGACATTTCATTTTTCGTCATATAATAAGTGAATTATTGAATTTAAAACCATGGACTTATTTAATTCTGAAATAGATGCTAATCTTTTACCATTTGATGGCGAAGTCAATTATTATGGCTCCATAATGACTATTGAAGAAGCACAAAAATATTACGAAAAGTTACTTCAACATATTGATTGGGAGAATGATAAAGCGATCATTTTTGGAAAACTAATTATTACGAAACGAAAAGTAGCTTGGTATGGAGATCAACCATTTAGTTATACCTATTCTAAAACTACAAAATCGGCATTACCATGGAATAAAGAGCTCTTAGAGCTCAAGCAAATGGTAGAAGTCAAAACAGGAGAAACTTTTAACTCATGCTTACTTAATTTATACCATAGTGGAGAAGAAGGTATGGCTTGGCATAGTGATGGCGAAAAGGATTTAAAAAAGAACGGAGCCATTGCGTCTTTAAGTTTTGGTGCAGAACGTAGATTCTTATTTAAACATAAAGAGACTAAGCAAAACGTTTCTGTTCAATTGGAAAAAGGCAGTTTGTTAGTGATGAAAGGATCAACTCAAACCCATTGGTTACACCGCTTACCACCAACTAAAAAAGTGAAAACACCACGGATAAATTTAACGTTTCGGACTATAGAATCTTAATTAGGATTCTAAATAGTCCATGATTTTTACAACAGCACCAATATTAGATTCAATATAAGATTTAGTAATATCACCTTGTCTTTTTCTCAATACATCATCTGTTAGCAACACGTTTAAAGTAGCGTTGAAGGCTGAAGAACTCGCCAAACTAGTAACTCCTCCTAAATCAATAAGTGTTTTAGCTTCTGGAAATTTCTCATAATTTTTTCCAATAAGAATCGGGATTCCAAATACTGCAGGTTCTAGTATGTTATGCAAACCAGTTGTTCCTGCACCTCCACCAACGTAAGCAATGTCTGCATAGCTATAAGCTTTGCTTAAATAACCAATAGTGTCTAAAATAAAGACCTTGTAATCGACTAAATTTTGATTTTTAGTTAATTCTGAATAACAAATCGTTTTTACGTTTAATTGCGATTTTAAAGAAGCCACATAACTAGGCTTTATATTATGAGGGGCAATTACAAACTTTACTTCTGAATTCGAATTTATGAAATCCATATATAATTTATCATCATCTGGCCAAGAACTTCCAAAGACCATACATAATTTGTCATCCTTAAATTCGTCAATAAAAGAAACCGTATTGTCAACTTTTAATTGATTTGAAACCCGATCAAACCGTGTATCTCCAGAAACAGAAACAGCATTGTAATTAATACTATTAAGTAATGTTTTAGAATTTTCGTTTTGTGTAAAAATATGATTGAAGGCAAACAGAGCAGACTTTGCATAGCTTCCATACCATTTAAAAAAGGCTTGATCTTTCCGAAACGCAGCAGAAATTAAGATCGCTTTTAAGTCACGCTTTTTGATTTCATGTAGAAAATTAGGCCAGATTTCATATTTCACAAATAGGATATAATCTGGATTCACCAAATCTAAAAACCGTTTAGCATTTGCTGTAGTATCTAGAGGAAGGTAAACAACAACATCAGCGATTTTTGTATTCTTTCTAACCTCATAACCAGAAGGGGAAAAGAATGACAACACCACTTTGTAATTAGGATGTTTGGCTTTTAGAGCTTCAAAAACAGGTAACCCTTGTTCGTATTCTCCCAAAGAAGCGCAATGAAACCAAAAGGTTTTATCTTTTGACTTGATAATATATTGAAGCTTTGAAAAGGTGTTTTTTCTGCCAATGACACCTTGCTTCAATTTAGAATTGAATAAAGCCGCAATTTTAACAACAAAACTAGCTAAGTAAATTCCTATAGAATAGAGTCCTTTCAAAAACAAAGATTTGTGCTAAAATACATTTCTTTCAATTAATTGCGTTGTCATAGCGCTTACAATTTTGTATTTTCGCTAATAGCTTTACGCTTTTTTATATTTACACTAAAATGTAGTCTTCACAATGAAAAAAATACAGATGGTTGACCTTCAAAGTCAATATGCCAAAATTAAAGATATAGTAGATCCTTCGATTCAAGAAGTAATGGATAATGCCACTTTTATCAATGGACCTAAAGTACATGAGTTTCAAAAAAATCTTGAGAATTATTTAGGAGTTAAACACGTTATACCTTGTGCTAACGGAACGGATGCCTTACAAATTGCCATGATGGGTTTAGGTTTGCAACCAGGAGATGAGGTCATTACCGCAGATTTCACATTTGCTGCCACTGTTGAGGTTATTGCATTACTACAATTAACTCCGGTTTTAGTTGATGTAGATCCGATAACGTTTAATATCGATGTCGCTGCGATTGAAAAAGCAATTACGCCAAAAACTAAGGCTATTGTACCTGTTCATTTATTTGGACTTCCGGCAGAAATGGATGCTATTATGGCTTTAGCAAAAGCACATAACCTATACGTAATTGAAGACAATGCACAAGCTATTGGCGCAAGTTATACACATAAAGATGGTAGTAAAACCAAAGCAGGAGCTATAGGTCATGTAGCTTCGACGTCATTTTTTCCATCAAAAAACTTAGGTTGTTACGGAGATGGTGGAGCAATTTTTACTAATGACGATGAGTTAGCGCATACAATTAGAGGTATTGTAAACCACGGTATGTACGAGCGTTATCATCATGATGTTGTTGGTGTAAACTCACGTTTAGATTCTATTCAAGCTGCTGTTTTAGATGCTAAATTACCGCATTTAGATACTTACAATACAGCGAGACGCAATACAGCAAAAAAATATAATGAAGCCTTTAAAAACCATCCAAATATAACTACTCCAACAGGTTTAGAGGCTAATGATGGTGATGATAGCCATGTGTTTCATCAATATACACTTAATTTAAAAGACGTGGATAGAGATGCTTTAGTGGCACATTTACAATCAAAAAATATTCCATGTGGAGTGTATTATCCAATACCGTTGCACAGACAAAAAGCGTATACGGATGATCGCTATAATGAATCAGATTTTCCGGTTACAAATGCGTTAATTAAATCTGTGATTTCGCTTCCAATGCATACGGAGTTAGATGATGAGCAAATTGAATGTATTACAAGTACAGTTTTAAGTTTTATCGATTCAAATAAATAATATAAAACGAGCATGTTAAGAGCTTTGTTAATCAATGAGTTGATTAATAGTGAACAGCATGTGACATTTGAGAAAATTATATAAAGAACACATGAAAATTTTAGTAACAGGTGGTTTAGGTTTTATTGGATCGCATACCGTAGTAGAATTACAAAACGAAGGCTACAACGTTGTCATTATAGATAATTTATCTAATTCTTCAATCGAAGTTTTAGATGGTATCACAGCTATTACAGGCAAAAAACCAATTTTTGAGAAATTAGATTTGAAAGTAAAACCAGACGTTCAAGATTTTTTTAAACGTCATAACGATATTGTGGGTGTCATTCATTTTGCAGCCAATAAAGCGGTTGGAGAAAGTGTGGCCGAACCTTTAATGTACTATGAAAACAATATAACTACTTTGGTTTATTTACTTCAAGAATTAAAAGGTTTGAGTAAGAAGAATTTCATCTTTAGTTCGTCTTGTACCGTTTATGGACAAGCCGATGAATTACCGATTACGGAAAATGCACCTGTGAAACCTGCTGAGTCTCCTTATGGAAATACAAAGCAGATTGGTGAAGAAATTATTAGAGATACTTGTCGTGTAAATGGAGATATAAAAGCAATTGCTTTACGTTATTTTAATCCAATTGGAGCGCATGATTCAACAGAAATAGGTGAACTACCCATTGGAGTTCCACAAAATTTAGTGCCTTTTATAACACAAACAGCTATTGGTATGCGAGAGCAATTGTCTGTGTTTGGAGGCGATTATCCAACGTCAGACGGTACTTGTGTAAGAGATTATATCCACGTGGTGGATTTAGCTAAAGCCCATGTCATAGCTTTACAGCGTTTGTTAGATGTTAAAAATGATTCTAATTATGAGTTTTTTAACCTTGGAACTGGAACAGGAAGTACGGTTTTAGAAGCTGTTCAGTCTT
The DNA here is from genome assembly GCF_013403915.1 of Winogradskyella pacifica. GTDB lineage: Bacteria > Bacteroidota > Bacteroidia > Flavobacteriales > Flavobacteriaceae > Winogradskyella > Winogradskyella pacifica. The sequence continues at coordinate 51,521 of NZ_JABFDI010000018.1, read as the reverse complement.
TTGAGCGTGTTTCAGGAACATCTTTAAATTATAAAATAGTAGATCGAAGAGAAGGTGATGTTATTGCGGCTTATGCCGAAACGTCTAAAGCAAACAGTGTTTTAGGTTGGAAAACAGAATTAAACTTAGATGATGCTATGGCTTCCGCTTGGAAATGGGAACAGAAAATTAGAACGAAATAGACGAAATAGCAACAGATGAAAATTTTTTTCAAGATTTTAGTATTGCTCTGTGGAGTAACGCTTACGGCACAGACTACATATTTACATTGTGGTAAATTAATTGATACAAAATCTGGAAAAGTACTCATAGAGAAAACAATAGTTGTTACTGGAGATAAAATTATTTCAATTGAAAACGGTTATGTCAATCCAACAAATTCTGAAGATGTAACAGTTGATTTAAAATCTAAAACCGTAATGCCAGGTTTAATAGATATGCATGTGCATATTGAAGGCGAAACGAGTCCAAAATCTTATCTCAATAAATACACCTTGAATGATGCTGATGTCGCTTTTAATTCTACAAATTATGCGAAAGTAACTTTAATGAGTGGTTTTACAACCGTTAGAGATTTAGGAGGTTCTGGAGTGAATATCGCCTTAAGAAATGCTATAAACTCAGGAAAAATTGTTGGTCCAAGAATTTTTACTGCAGGTAAATCTTTGGCGACTACAGGTGGTCATGCCGATCCAACAAACGGTTCTAGTAAAAATCTTATGGGTGATCCTGGGCCGAAAGAAGGTGTAGTAAATGGGGTAGAAGACGCCAAGAAAGCTGTAAGACAACGTTATAAGAATGGTGCAGATTTAATTAAAATAACAGCAACAGGAGGAGTTTTAAGCGTGGCTAAAAGCGGACAGAATCCACAATTTTCAATAGAAGAAATTAAAGCAATTTGTGAGACCGCTAAAGATTATGGTTTTCATGTGGCAGCACATGCACATGGAGATGAAGGCATGCAACGTGCCATTTTAGGTGGAGTTAAAACGATTGAGCATGGCACTTTAATGAGTGCTGAGACTATGGAATTAATGAAAAAGCACGATGTGTATTTAGTACCAACCATTACAGCAGGAAAATTTGTGTCAGACAAAGCAAAAATTGAAGGGTATTATCCAGAAATCATTGTGCCTAAAGCTTTAGACATTGGACCTAAAATTCAAGATATGTTTGGTAGAGCCTACAAAGCAGGAGTTAAAATTGCTTTCGGAACAGATGCAGCAGTATTTTATCATGGTGACAATGCAAAAGAATTTGGTTATATGGTTGAAGCTGGTATGCCAGCAATTGAAGCGCTTCAATCTGCGACAATTACCAATGCCATGTTATTAAGTATGGAAGACCAAATTGGGCAGTTAAAACCTAATTATATTGCAGATATAATTGCAGTAAATGACGATCCAACAACAACCATTTCTACTATGGAAAATGTCATTTTTGTTATGAAAAACGGTGTTATTTACAAAAAATAGCCAAATTTAGGTGCTTTTTCGTTTATTGAATATGTAAATGACAAGCTACAACGTTGCGAATATGTTAATTCTTTTAGTGTCTGATTTTCAATATGATAATATCAAAAGCCGTTAGCTAGGTTTTAACACTGATTCCTTGGAGTTGGTCATCAATCTTCGTTGCTTTGTAGTGCAATGATAATTGAACAACATGAAATTGATTAGTATTAAAAGAGAGACCAAAACCGAAGGTCGCTTCACGAAAAAAATGGGTGTAATGTTAACTAATGTTACCTACATTAAAAAGCAATTCTTAAGTATTCCTTACAAAACACTTCATAAATACAGAGAAACGTATTATGGTGAAGTTAAAGATTGCGAAGACTGTAAATTAGCGCGTTAGTTTTAAAACTCTAAACAGAAACGTTTTCTTTCTTCTTGCTGTTAAATATTCCACTGAAAAGTAGAATAACCATTCCTAGGGTAACAGACATATCAGCAACATTAAAGATTCCTGTTTTAAATACACCACCTAAATTAATATAGAAAAAGTCAGTGACTTGGCCAAATACAATACGGTCAAAGACATTGGCTATACCTCCTCCTGCAATACAGCAAAACGCAATAAGGCTCATACGGTCTAATTCTTTAGTTTTTATGGTATAATAAATCACATAAGCTAAAACAAGGGTTGGTAAAATTAACAAGAAGATTAATCTAAGAGTTGGATTCATATCACTTCCCATACCTAAAAAAGCGCCTTTGTTTTCTACCCAAATGAGTTGAAAATAATCTTGTATCACATTGATTTGCCCTCTCCCACCTTTAATCATTGTGGTTCTAACAATTACTTTAGAAATTTGGTCAATAGCAATATTAAATGCGATGAGTATTATGATAAATAGTGTTCTGTTCAAATCAGTGAGTTTTAGGCATTAATTTCAAAAGTAGCTGAAGCCGTTTCTGCTTCACGATGTATTTTCTTTACTAAGCCTTGTAATACTTTTCCAGGACCAACTTCAGTAAAATGTAATGCTCCATCGGCAACCATTTGCTGTACAGATTGCGTCCAACGTACAGGTGCCGTTAATTGTGAAATTAAATTGGCTTTAATTTCGTTTTCATCAGTAATAGCAGATGCTGTTACGTTTTGGTATATTGGGCAGTTAGGCTTGCTAAATGTTGTGTTTTCTATGGCAGCCGCTAACTCTTCACGCGCAGGCTCCATTAATGGTGAATGAAAAGCACCACCAACAGGTAATACTAAAGCACGTTTTGCACCGGCTTCTTTTAGCGCTTCACAAGCTTTATTAATAGCTTCAACGTCTCCAGAAATCACTAATTGACCAGGGCAATTGTAATTTGCAGGAACTACAACTCCGTCTATAGTTTTACAGATGTCTTCAACAACGTTATCTTCTAAAGCTAAAACGGCAGCCATTGTACTTGGTTGCAATTCACAGGCTTTTTGCATGGCTTGGGCACGTTGAGAAACTAATTTAAGTCCGTCTTCAAACGTTAATGCTCCTGCAGCAACCAACGCAGAGAATTCTCCAAGAGAATGACCAGCAACCATATCTGGTTTAAAGCTATCTCCAAGTGTTTTTGCTAAAATTACAGAATGTAAAAAGATAGCAGGTTGAGTCACTTTAGTTTGCATTAAATCTTCCTTAGAACCCTCAAACATAATGTCTGTAATATGAAAGCCTAAAATATCATTGGCTTTTTCAAATAATTCTTGAGCTAAAGGTGAATTTTCGTAAAGGTCTAATCCCATTCCTGAGAATTGAGCACCTTGACCTGGAAATATATATGCGTTCATGTGTGTTTTAATTTAAGTTGCAAAAATAGGAATTAATATTTTCAGTTTACAGTATTCAGTCGCAGTTTTCAGTTAGTGTGTAATTGACTGAAAACTCTACGAACAAGCCGCCTCCGCACAACGCTCACCATCCATCGCAGCCGAAATAATACCCCCAGCATAACCTCCACCTTCGCCACATGGAAATAAATTAGTGATTTCAGGATGCTCTAAAGTTTCGGTTCTCGGAATATTCACAGGTGATGAGGTACGCGACTCTACACCGATGACATTAGCTTCTTCGGTATAATAGCCTTTCATTTTTTCACCAAAAGCTTTAAATCCTTTACGTAAGGAGCCTCCAATTATTTTTGGTAATAAAGAATGTAATGGTGCTGAATTTAAACCAGGTTGATAAGAGGTTTCATTTAAACTTGAAGATAATTTTCCTTCAACAAAATCCGTTAATCTTTGAGCAGGAGCAGATTGTCTACGTCCACCAGCTGTAAAGGCTAAACGTTCTAAATCTTTTTGATATTCTAAGGCTTTTAAAGGGCCAAAATGTTCGTATTTATAGAGGTCTTTATCAGCATTGATTTCTGTGACAATACCTGAATTGGCAAATTTATTATTTCGCTTGGAAGGCGACATCCCATTAACGACAACTTCACCATTGGCTGTGGCTGCAGGAACAATGAATCCACCAGGACACATGCAAAATGAATACACACCTCTATCGTTCACTTGTTGTACCAAACTGTATGAAGCTGCCGGTAGTAACGCGTCGCGTTGCTCACCTTTACAATGGTATTGGATGCCATCAATTATTTCTTGTGGATGCTCAACTCTGACTCCCATGGCGAAGGATTTTGCTTCAAGCTTAATCTTCTTGTCATTCAATAAGTAAAAAATATCCCTTGCAGAATGGCCTGTGGCTAGAATGACTTTTTCAACATCGAGTTCATTGTCATTGTTAAGTTGAATCGCAACAATTTTACTATTCTTAATCATGAAATCAGTTACACGCGTTTCAAAATGCACTTCACCACCAAACTTGATGATATTCTCTCTTATATTTTGAACAACTCTTGGTAATTTATTAGTTCCGATATGTGGATGCGCATCAACTAAAATCTGATCTGTTGCACCATGAAATACTAAGTTTTCAAAGATTCGTCTAACATCTCCTCGTTTTAAACTTCTCGTGTATAATTTACCATCAGAATACGTGCCAGCACCTCCTTCACCAAAACAGTAATTAGAATCTTCGTTTACAAAATGATCTTGGTTAATGGCCTTTAAATCACGTCGACGGTCTTGTACATTTTTACCGCGCTCTAAAACAATAGGTTTAAAACCTAGTTCTATACAACGCAATGCCGCATACATGCCTGCCGGTCCAAAACCAATAATGTGAACAGGTTTTGCATTAGAAACGTCTGTGTAATCAAAATGGTAATCTGAAGTTTCAGGTACAGGTTCATTGATGTACACTTCAACTTTATAGTTGAACATAATATTGCGCTTACGTGCATCAATCGATTTTCTTAGAACTTTTATTCCTGAAATATCGGAAGATTTCATTCCCAAATCATAGGCTGCTTTATTAAGCAAACCATCGGGTTGTCTTTCTTGCTGTAAATTAATGCGTAGTTGTAAGGCTTTTATCATGTTGCAAAATTAAAGAAAAGAAATGTTATCAAAACTTTTTAAATAGTAATAAGTTGTAATGCTAACGTTTCCATATAAGCATAAAAAAAACCACGTTAATTAACGTGGTTTGATTTTTTATCTCAACGGTGTTAAGATTTTGTTTTTGGTTGATCTCTATTTATTTCTGTAATATCAATGTCTGTAGCTTCTGTATTAAGAAAGTGTTTGCTAAAATGATCGGCTCTTAGCCAAAATGAATATTCTGTCATGTTTCCAAAACTATGACGTTGACCTGGCATAAGCATAAAATCGAAACGTTTATTCGCTTTTATTAATGCATTTGCCATTCTAATAGTTCCACCAGGATGTACATTGTTATCGACATCACCTGTAATAAGCATTAGATTTCCTTTTAGGTTTTGTGCTAAAGATTGGTTGTTGTCAATAAGGTATTTGTATTTTACATTACCATCGTCATCCATTTCTTCTTGCACACCATGATGTGTTTCACTCCACCAACTGTTATAAATACTATTATCATGATTTCCTGCAGAAGACACCGCAGCTTTAAAGAAATCTGGATACACTAACATGGCTGCGGTAGACATAAAGCCACCACCAGAATGGCCGTAAATTCCAACTTTATTAATATCAATATAATCATGTTGATCTGAAAGTTGTTCTGCGACATGTCTTTTATCTGCTAAACCGTAATCTCTAAGGTTACCATAACCATAATTATGGTACCATTTAGAACGGTCTGGATGTCCACCACGATTACCCATAGTCACTACAATAAATCCGACTTGTGCCATACGGTCTAAACGATCCATTCTAACAGAAAACGATTTGTTTACAGCTTCGGTTTGAGGACCTGGATAGACGTATTCTAATAAAGGATATTTTTTTGTGTCATCAAAATCATAAGGCTTATACATTACACCATAAATATCTGTAATACCATCATCTGCTTTCATTTTAAAGGTCTCAGGAAATTGATAGCCTGTTGCCATTAATTGGGATAAATCGGCTTCTTCTAAATTCATAATAAGCTTACCAGTATTGGATCTTAATTCTGATTTTGGAACGGTATTCACTCTAGAATAGTTACTCACAAAGTAGGCATTAGAATCTGCCATGTCTGTACTAGAGTTATAGTCACCAGGGTTTAACGCTTGTAAACCAGAACCATTTAGATTAATCTTATAAAGATGCTCAAAATAAGGGTCTTGATCTTTTGCAATACCATGTGCCGTAAAGTAAAGCGTTCTGCTTTTTTCGTCCACACCAATAGCACGTTCAACATGGTATGAACCAGAGGTCACTTCGTTTTTTAAGTTTCCTTCGGTGTCATACAAATAATAGTGTGCCCAACCCGAACGTTCTGCCCAATGCAGCATTTCAGTTTCGTTATTTAACAATACTAAAGGGCGCGATTCTATATAGGTATTAAAACGTTCTTCAATTAAAACTTTTGTCTCTCCTGTATTAATATCAGCCACACAGATATCTAGTTTTTTACGATCTCTGCTAATTGTATTATAATAGATTTTACCTTTTTTAGATAATAGTAATGATGGGTTGAAGTCATCGTTATAGCTCGATTTTAATCTCGGCTCGCGATACACTTGAATGCTTTGCTGCTTTACCGTATCTAATTGCACCTGAATATTTGATTTTGAAGGAATATCAAAAACATGCAGTTCTGTTTTGTAATAGTCGTCTTCACCTGGCATGTGGTATTTGTAAGATTCTAAAGTTGGGCGTTTTCCTGAAGTGGTATTAATTACCCATAAGTCGTTAATGTGTCTAGAATCTGTTCTTTGAAATACAAACTTTTTAGAATCATGAGACCAAACTCCTCTAACTGATTTGCGCTTGTCTTTATTCTTTAATTTTTCCTCATTATTTTCGCCACGACTGCTTCCGCCATAGTCATAATTTTCTTCTCCATCAGTGGTCCATTGGTTTTCAACTATAGTAGAATCTTTTTCGTTTTTTACAGCTTTTAAGAAGTTTTTCTTATCCATCCAATACAAGTTGTAGTGTTTAGAAAATAAAACTACAGAACTGTCAGGTGCTATATTAGCCCACTTTTTCCAATCTTCTTTTTCTTTCTTTTTATTGCTAATAATGGTTAAGCCATTACCGCCAAGACGATACTCAAAGTGATATACTTTATTTACTTTTTCTGCCTTTTTAGCTTTTCCTTTTTTCTTTTTATCTGTTTTTGTAGAATCTGTTTCTTTTGTATTCTCTTTTTCTTCGTTTACGTCATCGTCTTTTTTCTCTTCATCAACTTTCTCTGTTGATGTGACATAGAAACGTATCGCTGTTTCATTTTTTACAAATTCAAAATCAAATTTAGGTAAATGCTGAGCGTCGTAAGGATCTTTCGTGATTTCAGTCAGCCATTTAGCCATTTTTTCATTATCAAAAAGTGCTTTTTTGCTGCGATTATCAGCATCTACAATATAGTAATTAGAACCTTCTGTTGTTTTGTATTGATACCAAAATTTATTGCCGTTTTTCAACCAATTTGGTCTTACTGAAGTAGAATGAACTAACTTTCCTAAATTAGTTGGGGAATATTTAGCCGCAGCTCTATAATTTGGTGTTGGCGTGGTACTTTCCTTTTCGCTGTTTTGTGCATTTATTAAACTAAAGGATAAGCTTAAAAAGAGTAGAAGTATTAATTTTTGCATGCTTTGTTAAGTGATTTAAGAGGGGTTAGTTTCTAGATTTGACTAAATTACTTGTAATATTATAAAATTGGTAAATATTTAACATTAGCCTAACGATTTAGTAGGGGTAATATTTTTCTTATGAACTGATTTTACTATCTTGAAACCTCAAAATAAATCATAATTGAGCTGGTTAAAAAAAGACCCTTTACAAATTATTGCGTTTCAGAGTTATGGAACAAATTCCCATTTTTATGCTAGAGGTAGAGCTTTGGAAGATGAATCTATTGATTTAGACGACCAACATATTTGGCACCTTATAGTGAATACTTGGAAACGATTTGAAACTGACGAAATTAAACATGTCGGTTTAGATTTAAAGTTGCCTAATAATAAGATTATAAAAGTCAACACGGACGAAAATGGTTATTTTATTGCTGAAGAAAATATAGAAAACTTAAAAGATTTAGCAAATGAAGAAGGTTGGCTTTCTTTTGAACTTTCGTATAATGACGTTAATATTAAACGCACTATTCAGAATAAAAATAGATTTCCTGGTGAATTATTAATTCCGTCTAGCAAAGCTCAATTTGGTGTTGCAAGTGATATCGATGATACTATATTACATACAGGTGTGGTGTCTATTCTAAAATGGAAGGTGATTTATAATTCCATTTTTAAACATGCTAAGAACAGAATTCCTTTAGAAGGGTCGGCAGAATTTTATCACAAGTTACACCGTGGAGTCTCTGGTAAAAACTCGAATCCTATTTTTTATGTGAGCCATAGTCCTTGGAATTTATACCGCTACTTAGAACTTTTTTTAAGACAAAATAATTTCCCTAAAGGCCCTATTTTATTGCGAAGTCTAAGTAATCTTCTTAGAAAGAAATCTCAAGATGAAAAGCCACAAAAACAAAAGGAAATAATCAATCTATTAAAAACATACCCTCATTTACCGTTTATATTAATTGGAGATAGTGGAGAACACGATCCCGATATTTACATGGAAATTGCAGATGAATTTCCAAATCGAATTTTAGCAATTTACTTGCGAAGTGTAAAACACAAAAAGAAAATGTTACGTGTTAAAGGTATTGTGGATGGTTATAAAGTAACACCAATGTTGTTAGTGAAAAATAGCCAACAAGCCATAGAACACGCTAGGCAAAATGGATTTATTGCTTAAGAATAGTATCAATACGTTTTTTATTGTGTTGTTGTAATAATACAGGATATAGATTGAAAATAACATTAAACACAAGCATAATTAATGCTGACATATACAGAGCACTCCAAAGTTTTATAAGTATGATTATTATAATAAACGTAAAGCCAATAATATGGCCCATTTCAGCATAAACCATTTCACTTCTGAGCTGTTTTAAATCTTCACGAGAAGCTCTTTCTTTAAGTTTTATATTTTGATTGAAGACTTTAAAGAAGCTGTTTTTAATGATCCATCCAAATTTATGTAATCCCAAAATTTTGCGTAACCCTTCGTTCTTAATAAAGTTTAAGTTTGATATTTTGGAATAAAACTTGGCTGTTTTTAGGGCGTTATTAAGTAATAATCCAATTGTCCAGGATACAAAAGTGATGACAATGGCATTTAGAAAATGGAGTACCACAATTACTTAGAACAACCCATTTATCTGAGCATCAATTCTATTAATGATGTCTCCTAAATCTTCAGGATTTGCAACAAAATCGAGATTATCCACATCGATTATAAGTAAGTTGCCTTTATCGTATGTAGAAATCCAGGCTTCATAGCGTTCATTTAAACGACTTAAATAATCGATACTGATGGTGTTTTCGTAGTCGCGACCTCTTTTATGAATTTGAGATACTAAATTAGGAATAGAACTACGTAAGTAAATTAGTAAGTCTGGCCCATTTACAAACGATTCCATAAGTTGAAATAATGACGAGTAATTTTCAAAATCACGATTGGTCATTAAACCCATGGCATGCAAGTTAGGTGCAAAAATATGAGCATCCTCATAGATGGTTCTATCTTGTATAATGTCTTTTCCGCTATCATGAATCTGATTCACTTGGCGAAATCTGCTGTTTAAGAAATAGACTTGTAAATTGAAGCTCCAACGTTCCATCTGATTATAAAAATCATCTAAATAAGGGTTATCTACAACGTCCTCTAATTGCGCCTCCCATTTAAAGTGTTTGGCGAGTAATTTTGTGAGCGTTGTTTTTCCAGCTCCTATATTTCCTGCAACAGCAACATGCATAATCTATTCTATTTTTAATTGGTAATGACGTAGTAAATTTAAGCCGTAAATATACACCGTTTCATTTGTTACCAAAAACTGTTTTATTAACATTTTTGGATGTTTTATGGGGTGAATTATAGCTTCGTTTTTTTCTAAGATAAATAATGATTCCCCCTTTTTTAACACCAAATGCGCTTCGTTAAAAGCTAAACTTTCGTAGCCTGAATTTTCTATTTTTCGGATTAAACTTCCAAAGTAATTATAAACGTAGAGGTAATTTTTAGTCAATAAATAACAATAATTATAATCGCTTTTTAAATCTAAAACTTCAGATTGAACAGGAACCGTTTTTAGTTTAATCTTATTGGTTTGATAATCGTATAATTCTAGATACTGGTAATCTTGATTAAATAGCCATAACGAATTATCATAACCAGAAGACACAAAAGAGACGTTTTTGTAGGGTTGAATAGAATTGAAATCTACTTTTTTAATTTCAGCTAAACGATTATCTAAAACTACAACCGTATTAAAGTCTTTATAAAATAGATTTAGTTTTAAAGGATTAAACGTGTTGGCAGAAGTAATGTCACCAAGCTGAAAGTTGGCATACGTAATAATGGTATCCTTTGTTTTTTTATGAAAGGAATTATTTTCAGTAGCATAATAGAATGTCCCAAAATTATCAATTCCAAAAATGGATTTAGCTTTAAGCTGTGTCGAATCTTTTAAAGTCGCTGTAATTTGCCGTTGCGTTTTATCTTGAGAAAAACTGAACAAACTAAAGAAAAGGAATAAAAGGACTAACTTTTGCATGACTGTGGGCGAATAAGCTTGAAAAATACAACAATTACACCAATTATTCTTCACAGAGCTTTGAGGTTATACTAAATTGAAAGAACTCGAAATTAGATTTTAAATAATAAGGATTGGTGCTTTTAAGTTAATCCGTCAACTTATACCCAAAACCACGGACATTAATAATTTGAATGTTTTCATCTTTACTCAATTGCTTTCGTAATTTACTAATAAAAACATCCATACTTCTAGCGGTGAAAAAGTCGTCTGTTCCCCAAAGTTTATTTAGAATTAAAGAGCGATCTAAAACTTGATTTTTATTTTTAATTAAATGAAATAATAAATGTGATTCTCTATGAGTCAGCTGAATCGATTCGTCATCCTTAAATTTTAATTGCTGTTTTGCTAAATCGAAGGTGAACTCCCCAATAGTTATGATTTCAGTGGTCTTTTGAGTTTTAGTTCTGTCTACCAAATTATGAACTCTAACAATCAACTCTTCAATGCTAAATGGTTTTTTTAGATAATCATTACCACCAATAGAAAAGCCTTCAACCACATCTGCGGTTTGTGACTTGGCTGTTAAAAATATAATAGGAATAGTGTCGTCTATGGCCCTAATCTCTTTAGCTAAAGTGAAACCATCTTTTTTTGGCATCATCACATCTAAGACTAAAATTTCTGGAGCTTCAGATTTATACTTGTCAAAGGCTTTATCTCCGTTTTCGCAAAGAATGACTTCAAAATCTCGTGTTTCAAGACTTTCTTTTATTATTTGTCCTAAAGCGGCTTCGTCTTCAGCCAATAACAATTTGATTTTATGAGCCATTCGGAAGTGTAATTTTAAATGTGGTTAAATTTTTATTAAGTTCTAATGTGATTGAACCATTGTGCTTGTCAATTATAGTTTTGGTGTAATAGAGGCCAATACCAAACCCTTTTACATCGTGGGTATTCCCTTTTGGAACACGATAGAATTTATCGAAAATCTGATGTTTGTTTTCATGAGTTAAGCTGTTGCCATTATCCGAAATTAAAACTTCAAAATTAGTTTTTTTCGTCTTTAATTCAATAGAAATTAGATCTCCTCCATACTTTACAGCATTGTCTAAAATGTTATTTAAAGCATTTTCAATATGAAAGATATCGGCATTAACAATTAAGCTTTCAAGCTGAATATTGGTGTTAAATGTCTTATCAGGAAATTGAATCTTATACTTACTAACCAAAGCATCAAGTAAACTAATGATATTGAAATTTTCTTTATTCAATTCTAAATTACCACTATCTAAAGTAGCGGTTTCTAATAGTTTTTCGACCATAACGTTTAACTTTCCTAATTGCTCGGAAGACATGTTGAGGTATTTTTTAGTTTTGGCTTTATCGTCAATAGCATTAAAATTACTAATGCTTTCTATTGCAGCACTTATAGTAGCTATTGGTGTTTTGAACTCATGAGTAATATTACTGATAAGGTCATTTTTAACTTCGGCGAGTTGCTTCTGATGTTTAATAATTTTTAATAGATAGAATAGACAGCTAATTACGGCTAAAACTAAGAGGGTTGAAATTAAGATTCCTCCAAATATGCGATACAAAATTGTTTTTGTAGTATTTGTAAATAAAATGGTTAAAAAAGTGCCTTTTGGAAGGAATCTAGATTTTGTGTCCGTTTGCAAATAATCATCAGACATGTGATTAGGGTCCAATTCAGCTAAGGATCTGTTTACCATAAAATAATCAACGTTACGTTCGAGGTCTTTATAGTCTAGATAAAAATCGACATTGATATTCTTGCGTTCTAGTTCTATCGCTATTAATTCTTCAACGGCCTTTACATCAAGTGTGTCATTTTTTATCGAAATCATCACTTTAGAGGTCAGGAATTCGGCATTTTTTAAATTGACATCTTTATTGTTACTTTTTAGACTATCTATTTTTAATTTAAATTGATCTGTAGATAAGGATTTTTGTTTTTTATTATGTGCTTCCGACATTGAATCTGCCTTAAATCCTCTAAATACCGTTATGCCTTCAATAGTATTTGTATCTAAAGAATCAAGATTTGTAAACTCTTTATTAGATTCATCAATGTTTTTAAAAAATTTTTCCAGCTCACCACCATCTTCAAAAGCTTTTTTTTGTTGGTCGCCTTCAAGAATAAAACCAAAAGTGGTGCGCTCTGCTAAAGCTGTATAATAATCATCTACCGCTTTATCTAAACTAATTTGAACATCGTTAATCAGCTGCTGTTTATTGGTTTGATAGTTTTTATAGTTCCAATAGACTTGTATGCCAATCGTAGCCATAATTACAGCAATGATGGTGTATAAAATTAGGCGATACCGTTTATCATTCATGTTTCAAATGTATAAAGTTATTATCAAATATAGGTTATCGGTTAACACACGTTAACACTAGTTAACCTAAAAAATCAATTGGTGTTGAGATATTTGTAAGGTATTAATCATAAAACCATAAAAAATGAAATCAAAGATGCGTGACTGTTTTAGTCTAAAAAAAGTGTTGACTTGTTTAGTGATGTTAATTTCTGTTGTTGGATTTAGTCAGTCTAAAGTTGAGGAAGAATCAGTAAAAGTTGATACGTTTAGTATTGAGGTTACCATTGATTCTCCTGAAGAACTAGAATCCACTTTTAAAGCGGAAGATTTAGATGAATTATTTAAAATGATGGATAGCAATGAAGAATTAAGTTTTACCTTAAACTGTAGCTTTTCAGAGGGTAAGGATAATTTAAAAGGTAGCATGACTTATACTGTTTTAGGAAGGGCAAATGAAAAATCAAAATTTCTAAAGAATATTGAAAAAATGAAAGCTACAGCATTGAAATTTTATAATTTAAAAAATAGAAAATAATGACAACAATAACTAGAATTCTAATTTTGATATTAATAGGAGTCGTTTCATCTGTTAACGCACAAGATTTTCAAGGTGTAGCAACTTACAGAACCCATCGCGATTTTGATATAAAAATGGATAGTACCAAAATGAATGATGCGATGCAAAAGCAAATGATGGAAATGATGAAAAAGCAGTTTCAAAAAACATATATCTTAACTTTTGATAAAAGTGCGTCATTATATAAACAAGAGGAAGAATTAGATAAGCCACAAGTTGGAGGAGGTTTTCAGATGTCTTTTGGTGGGGGTGGCTCTGATGTGTTTTATAAAAATGTACAAAATAAAACTTATGTTGACCAAAAAGAGACAATGGGAAAAAAATTTCTGATAAAAGACTCTATTTCTGCAATAGAATGGCAATTAGAATCCGACACCAGACACATTGGTGAATACATGTGTTTTAAAGCAACGTATACAAAACAAGTGCCTAAAGTTAATATGAATTTTAGTAACATTTCAAGTATAGATGATGACAATGAAGAGGAAAAAGAACCCGAAATGGAAGAACGTATTATTACTGCTTGGTACACCCCTCAAATTCCTGTGAGTAATGGTCCTGCAAAATACCAAGGCCTTCCTGGTTTAATTTTAGAGATACACGATGGAAAACTAACGGTTATTTGCAGTAAAATTGTCATTAATCCTGAGGACAAAATTGAGATTGAAGAACCAACGAAAGGAAAAGAAGTGAACCAGAAAGAATATGATGATATTATGGATAAGAAAACCAAAGAAATGATGGAGCGCTACGCACCCAGAAAAGGTGGTAAGAGTGGTGAGGCCATTGAGATACATATTGGTGGGTAGTATGCTTATGGGTTTAAATTCAAAACATTAGGCTGATGCGGATATCTTAAATACACTGTTAATTTTGTGGTAAATTGAAACAAATTGTTTAACATAATTATATATTTGTTAAACAAAATAAGTAAACTTAATTTATTATGAAATCAATTCTATTAAAATTCAGTGTAATTTTCCTTACCATCGGTTTATCAAATGGTTTTACTATAGATGGAGATGAAGATATACAAGACTTTCAAGGTAAAGCCTACTACTTCTCAAAAGCTAAAATGGATTTAGGAACATGGGGCGCGCGCCTAAGCGAAGGTCAGAAAAAGGAGATTGAAGCCCGAATGAAAAATAGATTGCAAAAAAACTATGTTTTAACTTTCAATAGAGAAGCGTCATTTTTTGAAGAAGAAGAACAATTGGATGCGATGTCTGGAGCAACGGATTCTTGGGGGAAAAACTTTACACCTGGTCACCAATATAAAAATGTAAAAACAAATTCACAAGTTCAGAATCAAGAATTCTATGGAAAAAACTTTTTAGTAAAAGATAGCTTGCAGCCTATTGAATGGTTAATGGAAAAAGAAACAAAACAGATAGGAAACTATACATGTTTTAAAGCTACCGCATCAATTCCGACTAATGAGCTAGCTTGGTATAATTTTTCTTGGAACACATTAAACGACGACTTAGATGGTGATACCGAAAAAGAAACTCCAATGACAGCTGTTGAGGCTTGGTATACTCCTCAAATTCCTGTTGGGCATGGTCCATTAGAATATTGGGGTCTTCCAGGATTAATTTTAGAAGTTAGTGCAGGAAATACAACCATGTTATGTTCTAAAATAGTATTGAATCCTAAGGATAAGGTTGAAATTAAAGCTTCCGATAAAGGAACAATAGTAACAAAGCAGGAGTATCAGCATATTATTAGTGAAAAAATGAAAGAGTTTAGAGCCAATAGAGGAGGACGCAGATAATATTAGTTTTCTTAACACAAGTTTAACAAACCTGGACTTAACTTTTCTTCAATTGTGGAGTCTTATGGAAGTAAGATTAACATAATTTGTTATAATATTTAACTAGACTATTTAAAATGAAGAAATTACCATTAAAAATTGCATTACTCTTAACTGTGTTTTTTGCCAGTTCTAATTTGTTTGCTCAAGATTTTCAAGGCAAAGCTTACTACATATCGAAAACGACCATGGATCTCGATCAATTTGGCGGACAAGACATGAGTGCGGAGCGAAAAAAGCAATTTGAAGAACGTATGAAGAGCTTTTTAGAGAAGGAGTACACACTAACGTTTACAAAATCAGAGTCTATTTATAAGGAAGAAGAAAAGTTAGCAGCACCAGGTGGAAGCGGTCGAAGAGGTGGCTTTGGTGCAAGTTTAACCGGAGGTCCAAAATATAAAAATGTTCAAACAAAAGAAGTTATCCAAGATCAGGAGTTTTTTGGGAAGCAGTTTTTAGTTAAAGATGAATTAAAAGATTTAGAATGGAAAATGGGTACGGAAACCAAATTAATTGGTCAATATACCTGTTTTAAAGCTACAGCAACTGTCGTTCCTAGTGGGGTTGACTTTAGTAGTTTTAGAGGACCAAGAGGGAGAAATCAAAATAACGAAGAAAAAGCTAAAGATTCTACAGACTCAAATGAGCCTAAGGCACCAAAAACAATTGAAGTTGTAGCTTGGTACACTCCACAGATTCCTGTAAACCAAGGTCCAGATGATTACTGGGGTTTACCAGGATTAATATTAGAAATAAATGCAGATCGTACAACCATACTTTGTACTAAGATTGTATTAAACCCAAGAGAAAAGGAGTCTATTGATAAGCCTAAAAAAGGACAAGAAGTTACCCAAGCAGAGTACACTGATATCACTACAAAGAAAATGGAAGAAATGCGCGAAATGTATGGTGGACGTAACGGTAGAGGCGGCGGACGCGGAAGAAACTAAGCATATTATAATTAAACTCTAATGAGGCAAAGCGTATAAACTACGTTCTCACTTACCAACCAAAGACATTATTTATATGAAAAATATTTTAGCGCTGCTATTTACTTTAGTAGTTATGAGTTCTTTTGCTCAAATTAAATTGACAGGTATTGTAAAAGATAGCATCGGCTCTCCTTTAGAATTGGCCAATATTATTGCCATTAATAAAGAATCTAATACATTAGAATCTTATGCCATTACTGATGCTAGTGGGAAATATGTGATTTCACTGGGTAAAAATGGAATGTACAATATTCAAGTGAGTTATATCGGTTTAAAATCGGTGGATGAAACTGTAGAAACAAAAGAAGTTGATCTTACAAAAAACTTTAATTTGTATTCTGATAATATGCTCGATGCTGTTGAGTTGACGTATGATATGCCTGTAACAATTAAAGGAGATACCTTAATTTATAATGCAGATTCCTTTAAGAATGGTACAGAGCGGAAGCTTGAAGACGTCTTAAAAAAATTACCTGGTGTAGAAATTACAGCTGAAGGAAAAATTGAAGTAGAAGGTAAAGAGGTCACCAAGCTGATGGTAAATGGTAAAGATTTCTTTGATGGAGACTCAAAACTAGCAACTAAAAATATTCCTTCAAATGCGGTAGATAAAATTCAAGTCTTACGTAATTACGCTGAGGTAGGTCAATTAAGTGGCGTTCAAAATAACCAAGACAACGTTGCTATTAATATTAAATTGAAAGAAGGAAAAGAAAATTTCTGGTTTGGGGATGTTACAGCTGGTGGAGGTGTTGCGCCATCACCAAACGATAATTTGTATCTCGTACAACCAAAACTATTTTACTACAGTCCTAAATACAGTATTAATGTTATTGGTGATATCAATAATATAGGAGAAGTCGCATTAACAGGCCGTGATATTCGTAATTTCGGTGGTGGTTTTAGAAGTCCGAGTTCTAGTAGTGGAACAAGTATTAACCTTGGAGATAATGGATTAAGTGGCTTAACAAATCTTGGAGATGCACAAACGATAGAATCTAAATTAGGAGCTATGAACTTTAGTTATTCTCCAAACGAAGCCTTAGATCTTAGTGGATTTTTAATTTATAATGCAAACCGTTTAAAAACGAGACAAGAAAGTTTTGTGCGTTATACAAATCCAGAATTAGGAATTCCTGATGAAGAAACAGTACAAACAGGAAGAGAAGCTACCAACCAAGGTTTAGCAAAATTAAGTGCGAGCTATAAGCCAAATGCTAATAACCAATTAAACTATGATGTTTTGGGTCGTATTTCTAGCGATTCTGAAATGCAAAATGAATTTTCTACTGTAGTTGGAAATACCAATGAGTTGAATGAAGCAAAACCATTTAGTATTAATCAAAATGTGAATTATTATTACACGCTAAATGAGAAGAATATTTTTGCTTTTGAAGCGCAGCATTTAATTAAAGATGAAGATCCTTTTTACAATGTAATTGGATTAAAAGATGAAGGTGCTTTTGAAACTACAGCAAACAGTTTAGGTTTAAATACAAGTCAGGCTAATTATGATCTTAATCAAGAACGCCGTATTAAATCTAACCAGTTAGATGCTAAATTAGATTATTATAATATCTTAAACTCTAAGAGTAATATCAATTTTACCTTAGGTACTATTTTGAGTAATCAGAAATTCAACTCTAACATTTTTCAGTTTTTAGATGACGGCTCATTTTTTGACCCTACAGCAAACTTAACTAATAAAGAAGGTGACTTGCTAAGAAATGAAAACGATACAGAATATAATTTTAGCGATATTTATCTTGGATTTCATTACAGATTGAAAACAGGGAAATTTACAATTACACCTGGGTTCTCAGTTCACGCTTACGGGAACAAAAACACACAGTTTGGTGAAACTTATGAAGATAACTTCTTTAGAATATTACCAGATTTTGAAACGCAAATTCAATTTAAAAAGAGCGAGAGTTTAACGTTCCGTTATAACATGCAAAACTCATTTACGGATGTTACTAGTTTAGCTGAAGGTTTGGTTTTAAATAATTATAACAGTGTGCAATATGGTGAACCAAACTTACAGAATTCATTATCGCATAACTTAAACTTACGTTACTTTAGTTTTAACTTGTTTAATTACACTAATATATTTGCGTTTATTAATTATAACAAGAATATCGATCAAATAAGATCACTTACTAATTTTGATAATGTGATCAGAACCAATACGTATTTCAATTCAAATTTTGCGGATGAGAGTGTGTCGGCGAGTGGACGTATACAACGTACTTTTGGTAAGTTAAGGGCCAGTATGCGTGTTGGTCTTAATTATAGCAAGAGTAATCAATTTGTACAAGACGTTAGATCTGTAAATGAGACGTTTTCTCAGACATATACGCCAGAATTAAGTACTAACTTTAGAGAGGCGCCAAACGTAACTTTAAAGTATAGATATAGCGTTTCAGATACAAAGCAAGGAGACAATGATACGCAGTTTACCACTAATGCTCCTTCTGTAGAATTTGACGCTTACATCTGGAAGGCTTTAACGTTTAGAACGGATTATTCATACACAAGTCAAAGTAGTAATGTTAGCGATACACAATCGTATCAAACATGGAATGGGAGTTTAGCGTATAGAAAAGATCAAGATGCTAAATGGGAATACCAACTTAGAGCCACCAACTTATTGAATATAGATTCTGAAGTTAATAATGGGTCTAATAATATTTCTGTATATAGTTCAGAAACATTTATTCTACCAAGATTGATTACATTTAGGTTGACGTACACCTTATAGAATATAATTGTAATAATAAAACCTCACATTTTAAAACAAAATGTGAGGCTTTTTTGTTTATGTATTGAGACCCCAAGTGGTCTCTCAGAATTTTAGATTCTTTCTATATGATCTATGTCTCTAAAAAAATAAAACCCTCAACATTTTTAATCATGTTGAGGGTTTTTAAATACGTGTATTTGTAAAATTTAACTTTTAGAAATATCTACTTTTTCAATAACTTTTATAACGTCACCAGCTTCGTTTGTAAGCGATGCTTCAAATGCATTTAATTCTTTTTCAACTTCGACCTGTGTGCCTTCGAAAATAATAACTTCAGATGTTTTCTTTCCTTCTTTAATGGTGGAATAATTAACGGTGGCTTTAGCTAAATCTTTAGAGTCAACAGTCATTTCAATAGAAAAGTTTGTGTCATTATTTGCTAAACCAGTTTCATCAGCATGTCCACCTAAAATAGGGGCAATGACTAAACCAATTAGACAGGTTAACTTAATTAAGATGTTCATTGAAGGTCCAGATGTATCTTTAAAAGGATCTCCAACAGTATCTCCAGTTACTGCAGCTTTGTGAGCTTCAGAACCTTTAAATGTCATTTCACCATTAATTTCAACTCCAGCTTCAAAAGATTTTTTAGCATTATCCCATGCTCCACCAGCATTGTTTTGGAAGATTGCCCAAAGCACACCTGAAACCGTAACACCAGCCATATAACCACCTAACATTTCTGCGATAGCTAAAGGATCCATTCCGAAAATCATAGGAATAAAAGCAATTGCTAATGGGAAACCTATAGTTAATAAACCTGGTAACATCATTTCTTTTAAAGACGCTTCCGTAGAAATCGCCACACACTTATCGTATTCTGGTTTTCCTGTACCTTCCATAATACCTGGAATATCTCTAAACTGACGACGTACTTCCTCAACCATTTCCATAGCTGCTTTTCCTACAGCATTCATTGCTAAAGCAGAGAATACTACTGGCACCATACCACCAACAAATAACATCGCTAAAACTGGTGCTTTAAAGATATTAATTCCATCAATTCCTGTAAACGTAACGTAAGCAGCAAATAAGGCTAATGATGTTAATGCCGCAGAAGCGATAGCAAAACCTTTTCCTGTTGCAGCTGTTGTATTACCAACTGAATCTAATATGTCTGTACGTTCTCTAACGATAGGCTCTTGTTCGCTCATTTCAGCAATTCCACCTGCGTTATCAGATATTGGTCCAAAAGCATCAATCGCTAATTGCATAGCTGTAGTTGCCATCATTGCAGAAGCCGCTAAAGCAACTCCATAGAATCCTGCAAATGCATACGATGCCCAAATAGCTCCAGCAAATAATAATACTGATGGGAATGTAGAAATCATACCTGTCGCTAAACCTGCTATAATGTTCGTTCCTGCTCCAGTACTTGATTGTTGTACAATATTTAAAATTGGTTTTTTACCTAACCCTGTGTAATATTCCGTTACAGAAGAAATAACAGCTCCTACGACTAAACCTACTAAGGTCGCATAGAACACTCGCATTGAAGAAATCTCTTGTAAACCTTCACCAAAGAAATTCATTTGCATCGTTTCTGGTAGCATCCAAGTTACTAATCCGAAACATGCAGCAGCTACTAAGATGATAGACGTCCAGTTTCCAATATTTAAAGCTCCCATAACCTGAGCTTCTTTAGCGTCATTACTTTTTATTTTCACTAACATGGTTCCGATGATAGAAATAATAATTCCTACACCAGCAATTGACATTGGTAAAAGGATTGGTCCAATTCCTCCAAAAGCATCAGAGATTGAGCCACCCATATCTTTAATCACATAGTTACCAAGAACCATTGCAGCTAAAACGGTCGCCACATAAGATCCAAATAAATCGGCTCCCATACCTGCAACATCACCTACATTATCACCTACGTTATCTGCAATTGTAGCAGGATTACGTGGATCATCTTCTGGAATACCAGCTTCAACTTTACCTACTAAATCAGCACCAACATCGGCAGCTTTAGTATAAATACCTCCACCAACTCTAGCGAATAATGCGATTGATTCTGCACCAAGAGAGAAACCAGCAAGAGTTTCTAATACGATGGTCATGTCCATTGTGTTTGTCCATTCACTTCCCATAAAGAACCAAAAGAAGAATATGAAAAATGCTGTTAATCCTAAAACGGCAAGGCCAGCAACACCTAATCCCATTACAGTTCCACCACCAAAAGATACTTTTAGTGCATTTGGTAAACTTGTACGAGCGGCTTGTGTTGTTCTAACATTTGTTTTAGTGGCTATTTTCATTCCGATGTTTCCAGCGAATGCAGAAAATACAGCTCCGAAAATAAAAGCAATTACGATAAGCCAATGCGTTGTTGGTACTATAAATGAAACAATAGCAAGAAGTATACTTACAATAATTACAAAAATAGCGAGTAGTTTATACTCGGCATTTAAGAAGGCGAGGGCTCCTTCGTATATATGATCTGAAATTTCTTTCATTTTGCCATCTCCAGCATCTTGTTTCATAACCCAAGATTGCTTTATTAGCATGTAAATTAAGCCCAAAAGTGCCAAAGCTATTGGCATATAAATCATCATTGACTCCATATTATAATATTTAATTTAGTTAGTTATTAGCTAGGTAAATGTAGTAAAATGAATCATATTTTTACGAAAAAAGCAATATCATTTGAATGATATTGCTTTTTTAATAGTTTTTTACTTAAAAACTTTAGATTCCTGAATAAGGATGTTAAATCGTAAAAGTGCGTTTCTTTTTATGTTCACTTTCATCGTAACGTTGAATACATTCGTGATAAATTTTCACAGCTTCTTCAGCATCTCCCCATCCACCAACATCAACTTTCTTTTTCTCTAAATCTTTGTATACACGGAAAAAGTGCTCAATTTCTTTAAGTCTGTGAGGATTTAAATCACTTATATCTCTATTGTTACTCCAGATAGGATCTGAAACAGGTACACAGATAATTTTTTCATCTGGTCCTTTTTCATCTGTCATATGGAAAACACCAATAGGTCTTACTTCCATAACTACCATTGGGTATGTAGGTTGGTGTCCTAATACTAAAACGTCTAAAGGATCACTATCTAAAGCTAAAGTTTCTGGAATAAAGCCATAATCACCTGGATACATCATAGATGAAAAAAGCATGCGGTCAAATCTTATTTTGTGTAATGTGAAATCGTATTCATATTTATTACGACTTCCTTTAGGTATTTCAATTAGTACATCGAAAGTTAATTCTTCTGATTCTGACATGTTTTAATTTGTATTTGGGAGTTCTAATTTACTTAGAACCATTATTATATTCTCTGTTAAAATTTAAGTTCCGCAAAGATAATATATTGTACGAGTTAGACAATTAATTATTTGTATAGTGGTTTATTGAATTGTTATCAATTTAGACAGTCTTCTTTTCTTGTTCAATTTGTTTCACTAAATTCGTTCAGTCTGTAATGGATACTATAATTATACGTCTTTTAAAAGAGTTATTTAAGTATGAATTTGAACGTAGTAAAGGTCATAAATGAGCACAAGGAAATAATTAAGGTTTCGATGACTTTAAAAGAAGAGTCGCAACGGTTCACAAAACTGCTTTTTAAAGCTTTTTATGATTGTGATACGGATGCCGAATTGGCATTGCAGCAATTGGAAATATTGTTTATTGCGATTAGAAATAGGGCATGTCCGGATATTAAGAATAAGCCTTGTAAACTTTGGAGTGATTTTAAAGAAAACATTCCCGATTTATATTGCAGTTTAAAAAAGGATGCTGAAGCGATTTTTAACAATGACCCAGCATCGAAATCCATAGAAGAAATATATTTAGCTTATCCAGGGTTCTTTGCAATTTCAATTTATAGAATGGCAAGAGTCTTTTTTAAATTGAATCTGCCATTAATACCAAGGTTAATGACCGAGTATGCCCATTCTATTACTGGGATAGATATACATCCTGGTGCCACTATTGGTGACTCTTTTTTTATAGATCATGGTACCGGAGTGGTTATTGGGGAAACTACAGAAATACATAATAACGTTAAGGTGTATCAAGGCGTAACTTTAGGTGCTCTAACGGTTAAAAAGCAGCATCAAAATACGAAGCGTCATCCAACTATTGAGCAAAATGTCACCATATATGCTAATGCAACAATTTTGGGAGGTAATACTATTATTGGAAAAAATAGTGTGATTGGTGGTAACACGTGGTTAACAGAGTCTGTTCCTGAAAACTCTGTAGTAACTCATAAACATCAGGTTGAAATTTTTTCAAAATTAAAAAAGTAATATGAATAAGACCTTAATAGATCGCATTGGAAATACTCCTTTAGTTAAATCAATAGCATTAAATAGCAATCCTAATGTGAGTTTGTATTTTAAACTCGAAGGAAATAATCCTGGAGGTAGCGTAAAGGATAGAGCCGCTTACAATATGATTAAAAGTGCTCTAGACTCTAAACAAATTGATGCATCATCAAAATTAATTGAAGCTACTAGTGGTAACACAGGAATTGCGCTTGCTATGATTGCGAGTATTTATAAGTTGAATATAGAACTTGTAATGCCAGATACAGCCACTAAAGAACGTGTGCAAACGATGCGTGCTTATGGCGCAACAGTTACATTGCATCCTGATGGTATTGAAGGCGCGAGAGACTATGCTATAAACAAGGTTGAAAATGAGGGTTATTTTTCATTCAATCAATTTGGTAATGATGATAATTGGAAAGCACATTACAAAACCACAGGTCCTGAAATTTGGAGAGATACTGAAGGTACAATTACGCATTTTGTGTCTTCAATGGGAACGACAGGAACCATAATGGGAACCTCTACCTTTTTGAAAGAACAAAACGCTGAGGTGAAAATTGTAGGTGTACAACCAACCGATGGCTCTAAAATACCTGGTATTAGAAAATGGCCAATAGAATATTTACCTAAAATATTTGATGCGTCTAAAGTCGATCAAACTATTGAAGTTAGCAAAGATGAAGCTATAGTAATGACACGGCGATTAGCAAAAGAAGAAGGCATACTCGCAGGCATGAGTAGTGGAGGTGCTACAGCTGCAGCTCTAAAATTAGTAGACGGATTAGAGAGCGGAATCGTAGTTTGTATTATTTGCGATAGAGGAGATCGTTATTTATCCTCTGATTTATTTGAGTAAAATTTTAAATACATTTTCTAAAAAAAAAAGGATTTACAAAACGTAAATCCTTTTTTTTTAGAAATAAAACCCAAAACTACCTGTAATACCAAATGGCCTGGCGTCTGGTCGGTCTAAATAATTTCCTCTAAAGTTGAAGTCTAAACGCAACACTTTAAAAATGTTAGCCACACCAAAACTATATTCGTAATACATACGGGTATCTGGGGCGACTAAAGGAATTTCCATTAGATTACCTGTGCTGTTTAAAGTTGCATTTTCAATAGACAATTCTCCCCAAACACCTCTTAATCCTAAAATAGCTCTTAAGTTATATTTTTTTAAGAAGGGAATGCGAGAAAAAATACGACCATTAAAATTATGCTCCAAATGAACAGAACTATACGTGTCTGTAACAAACTCGTAATAATCTAATTGTGTAAACGTATTGTATATTGAAAAATAAGATTGGTTACCAGGAACAACACTCAACAATCCTAAAGGCACTTCTCCAAATGTTTTACCGAGTTCTACAGAGGTAACTAATCTACCAAAACCACCAACTTGCCATGGTTGTATATATGAAAACTGAACTTTGGTATAGTCAAAGTCACTATCAAACCAGTCGCGATCTCCACGACTAACTTGTGCAAAAAGTCTAGCGAAATTATCATTCTTATGTTTTCGTTCGACCCCGAAACCTGTCATTTGACGTTTTGGAAAATAGCCTAAAGATAGTCGCGATTCAAATTGTTTTATTTCAGATGAGACTCCAGATAAAGCTTCCGGGTCATCGTAATCTAAACTAAATGTCGATGAGGCTGAACTTATAGTACGGAAGCTACCGTCTATACGTACTTCAAAATTTCGAGAAGGCTCTATAGAGGCTCCAAAATTAGTCAAATTAATATTTGAAAGCTTATCATTTGTTCCGGTACCAATGACGGCTGATGATGCTAAACTACGACCTAAAACATCTGAAGAACTCGTTAAGCTTGCTCCAATTTGTTCAATATCGCGCCTATTACCTCCAAAAATAGTTAAACGACTGCGTTTGTCTAATAACCACTTCCCAGAAATTCCGTATTTAAATTTATCATCGTTAAAACCATAAGCTAGGAAACCTTCAATTCGCCATAAATCGTTAGGACCAAAGTAAGTTCTTCCGCCTGTTCGTAATCGCACACCTTCAACCTCGTTATAACCAAAGGTTGAAAAAATAGGACCGTAATCGAGATTTAAACTCGGAAATTCTATATAACCCGATCCAAGAATGCTCGCTAAATTATAAATACGTTTAAATTTTTTAACCGTTTTAAGGGTGTCCAACATTTTGTAAACCCCTTTTTCATCTTTACTTAAAGCTTCAAGTCTGTTATTTTGCCAAAAATCATCTTCTCGGTTGTATACATCTTCATCGTAATTATAAACAACCTTATCATAAAACTTAGGATCTTTAGGTTCATCAAATTTATAATTGTCATAGATAGTTGTTCGTTTTCCATAAACACCTCTAGACATTTCCTTTTTATTCATGGCGAAATCCGAAAGGAAATAATCGCGTTTTATAAGAAATACAGAATCGTTTAATACTTCAAACTCTTGTTCTATATAAATTTCCTTAACCCAGTTGATATTAGCGCTTTTTGAGGCTTGAAGATTAATTTCTTTAATAGCATATGTAGAATCATTCACCCAAAAATCACCTTTAAAAGTCAATTCGTTTTTTCGTCTAGGGTAATAAATAATGTTGTAGCACCATTTGTTGTCTATAAAAGCACTATCGGATAATACGTAGTTATAAGTTTGAACTCCTGTTCTGCTTAATGGACTTACAAAGCTTTTATCGAAAAATTTTAAGTAATTATTATAAACATTATATTCAGAATAGAGGTCGTCTATAAAATCTATAATAGTTTGGTTATTGCTGAACCCTGAGTTTTTATTACCTTTTAAATCTTCATGTTCCTTGTTAAGGATATTATCTCCCGATATTTTCTTTACAGATTCATTTAAGAAAATAGGTAAGTAGGTTTTTCCTGTAACATTAGAGGTATCAACTTCATTAAAAACGAATTCCATACCCTTAAAAAGCTTACTTTTTATTAGAGCACTATCAATAGTGTTGAGGTCAAATTCTACTTTTTCGTACTGGTCGTACTCGTATTGCTTAAACTGACTTAAGCCATTTTGGCGTTTGCGTTCCCATATCTTTTTAAGAATTCTAATTGCTGGATTCTCCGATGCTTTTTTGGATTGCTTTCCTGTAACAATAAGTACTTCATCTAGCGATGAGGCTTCCTCCTTAAGAATGAATTTTAAATCGTAACTAACGGGTTTAGTGAGGGGCACTTCTAGGATTTCAAAACCAATAAAAGAAACGATTAAGTTATCCCAACTGTTATCGGATTCTAAATAGAATTTACCGTCTTCATTGGTAATCGTACCTTCTGTAGAACCTTTAAATAATACATTGGCAAATGGAATTGGTACGTTGTTTTCATCAAAAACGTGACCGCTAACTTTGGTCTGAGCCATAGCAGAAAAAATTCCAAGAACAATAAATGGGATAAGTAGTTTTAGTTTCATATTAAAAAATAAACTTCATCAACAACCGTGCTAAACATAAGTTAGAGGGTTACGAATGAAGTTTACTAAACGCAGATATTTGCTTTTTATTTATTTATACATCACTTTTTTTACTGCTTTAACAACATCATCGCTATTTGGTAGCCATTCTGCTAATAATACAGGTGAATAAGGTGCAGGAGTATCTGCCGTATTTATTTTAATTATTGGAGCATCTAAATAATCAAATGCTTCAGATTGTACTAAGTACGTAATTTCAGTGGCAACATTTCCAAAAGGCCATGCTTCTTCTAAAACAACTAAACGATTGGTTTTCTTTACAGATTTTAAAATTGCAGCTCTATCCATAGGACGAACAGTTCTTAAATCGATGATCTCACAAGAAATACCTTCTTTTTCTAATTCGTCAGCAGCTTTATAGGCTTCTTTGATGATTTTACCAAAAGATACGATAGTAACATCTGTTCCTTCACGCTTAATTTCAGCAACTCCAATAGGAATTACATATTCTCCTTCTGGTACTTCGCCTTTATCACCATACATTTGCTCGCTTTCCATAAAAATAACGGGATCGTCATCTCTAATCGCAGATTTTAATAAACCTTTAGCATCATAAGGATTTGAAGGTACAACAACTTTAAGTCCTGGAGTGTTAGCAAACCAGTTTTCAAAAGCTTGTGAGTGTGTTGCTCCTAATTGACCAGCAGAAGCTGTTGGGCCTCTAAACACGATTGGGCATTTAAATTGCCCACCAGACATTTGTCTAATTTTAGCCGCATTATTTATAATTTGGTCAATACCAACCAGAGAGAAGTTAAACGTCATGTATTCTACAATAGGACGGTTTCCTGTCATGGTAGATCCAATAGCAATACCAGCAAAACCAAGTTCTGCAATAGGAGTGTCAATAACGCGCTTAGCGCCAAATTCATCTAACATACCTTTAGATGCCTTGTATGCACCATTATATTCTGCTACTTCTTCACCCATAAGATAAACACTTTCATCTCTGCGCATTTCCTCGCTCATGGCTTCACAAATAGCTTCTCTAAATTGAATTGTCTTCATTTTCTAATTTTTATTCGAAAAACAAAAATAATAATTCTAGACTATATAATGACATTAAATTTAAGGTGAAAAAAGAAAATATTTTGAAGCTTTATGTTTTTTCTGATTTATTTGATTTTTAACTAAGACTTTTAAAATGTAGAAAGATTAAATTGTAATAGAATCAGCAAAAAATCTTCAAATTTTTGAAAAATCAATAGTTTAATACAGAAAAAATGAATTTTTCAAATATTTACTATGCATGCATAGTAAAATTCAAATTATTATTTTTATCTTCGTACTCAAGAATAAGACGTTTAAAATAAATTATTTTATATGAAAATATTAGTATGTATTAGTCATGTACCTGATACCACATCGAAGATTAATTTTACAGATGGAGATACAAAGTTTGACACTAACGGTGTTCAGTATGTTATTAATCCTAATGATGAGTTTGGTCTTACACGCGCTATGTGGTTTAAAGAAAAACAAGGTGCAAGTGTAGATGTTGTTAATGTTGGAGGAGCAGAAACTGAGCCAACTTTAAGAAAAGCTTTAGCTATAGGAGCTGATTCAGCGATTAGAGTAAATACACCAGCTACTGACGGTTATGCGGTTGCAAGACAATTAGCCAAAGTTGTTAATGATGGTGGTTACGATTTAGTTATTGCAGGTAGAGAATCTATTGATTATAATGGAGCCATGGTTCCTGGCATGTTAGCAGGAATGATTGGTGCTAATTTTGTTGCCAATTGTATTAGTTTAGAAGTTGATGGAACCAACGCAAAAGCTGTTAGGGAAATTGATGGAGGTAAAGAAACGGTTAGTACCTCATTACCTTTAGTTATTGGTGGTCAAAAAGGATTAGTTGAAGAAAGTGATCTTCGTATTCCTAATATGAGAGGTATTATGATGGCGCGTAAAAAACCGTTAACGGTTGTAGAGCCTACAGATGTTAATGCAGAAACTAAGGCAGTGAGTTTTGAAAAACCAGCTCCTAAGGGTGCCGTTAAATTGGTTGATGCCGATAATATAGACGAATTAGTAAACTTACTTCATAACGAAGCTAAAGTTATATAAAAAAACCAAATCTCAAATTCCAAAATCCAATCGCTCAGTCTTTGGGATTTGGTGCTTGAAATTTTAAATTTTAAAAAATATTATGTCAATTCTAGTATATACAGAATCCGAAAACGGAAAATTTAAAAAGGCGGCTTTAGAAGTTGTGTCTTATGCTAAAGCGGTTGCAGACCAAATGGGAACTTCAGTAACTGCTGTGGCTATTAATGCGGATAATGCAGAAGAGCTTGGTAACTACGGAGCCTCTAAAGTGCTTTTGGTAAAAGACGAATCTTTAAAAGCATTTAACGCTAAAAAATATGCAGGTATCTTAGAAGATGCTGCAAAAAATGAAGGATCAAAAGTGGTTGTCGTTAGTGCAAGCGCCAATAGTAAATATTTAGCACCATTGTTAGCAGTAGGTTTAGATGCTGGTTATGTGTCTAATGTGGTTGCAGCACCATCTAACGTATCGCCGTTTACAGTAAAACATTCGGCATTTACAAATAAAGCATTTGCCAATACAGAAATAGCTACGGATGTAAAAATTGTTGGTTTATCTAATAATTCATTCGGATTGGTAGAGTCGGGCGGCAATGCGTCAATAGAAGATTTTTCACCTTCAATTCCAGAATCTGGGGTAAAAGTTGAGTCTGTAGATAAAGCAACAGATAAAGTAAGTATTGCAGATGCGGAAATCGTTGTTTCTGGTGGTAGAGGATTAAAAGGTCCGGAAAACTGGGGAATGATTGAAGAACTTGCAGAAGTTTTAGGAGCAGCAACGGCATGTTCTAAACCTGTATCAGATTTAGGATGGAGACCACATGGAGAACACGTGGGTCAAACAGGAAAACCTGTTGCATCTAACCTTTATATTGCTATTGGTATTTCTGGAGCGATTCAGCATTTGGCTGGTATTAACTCTTCAAAAGTAAAAGTGGTAATAAATACAGATCCGGAAGCGCCTTTCTTTAAGGCTGCAGACTATGGAATTGTAGGAGATGCATTTGAAGTTGTGCCTAAATTAATAGAAAAATTAAAGGCTTTTAAAGCTGCAAACGCATAATTTTATTACCTTGTAATATTGAATACCAATTCATAAAAAAAGGATGTGGTATTAATAAGGACTGTTTAAATTTAGATTCCTCTTATTCACTTGCGTTTTATCGAAAGTATAGAGGAAATTAACCAAATCTGCACAATGCAGTTGGTAAAGTCCAAATTTAAACAGTTCTTTGTGTTTTATAAATTATGAGTTTAGTTCGTTTAAATATCAAAGGCATCTCTTACAGTCAAACCCAAAATGGTGCTTACGCTTTAATACTTAATGAAGTAGATGGTGATCGGAAACTACCAATAGTAATTGGTGCTTTTGAGGCGCAGTCTATTGCTATTGCATTAGAAAAAGAAATCCGACCTCCACGTCCCTTAACTCACGATTTATTTAAAAACTTCGCAGATCGTTTCGATATTGTTGTCAAGCAAGTGATTATTCATAAGTTGGTTGATGGTGTGTTCTACTCAAGCTTAATATGTGAACGCGATAAAATTGAAGAAATTATAGACGCTAGAACCAGCGATGCAATTGCATTAGCGCTACGTTTTCAAGCTCCAATTTTTACTTATAAAAATATTTTAGATAAAGCAGGAATCTATCTTAAAGTCAATCCTAAAAAGGAAGATGATGAAGAGCAAGATAGTATTCTTGTTGATGACCTTATTGTTGAAGAAATTGAGGCTGCATCTGCAGAGCAAGAAGGGTATAAAAATAAATCTCTCGAAGAACTCAATGAACTCTTAAATGAGGCTGTTAATAATGAAGATTATGAAAAGGCAGCCAAAGTAAGAGACGAAATTTCTAAACGCTAACTAATACCCCTCTTTTATGAATCAGTTTTTCAAGGCTTTTCTGGCTATTTTTATTGGGTTTTCATCAATAACGGCTCAGGAACTTGAGAAGACATGGGAGTCTAAAGCTCCCGAAAGTAGTTACTCTACTTTAGAGTTTAAGGACGGAGAATTTAATTTTTCTTCAAATTCAGTAAACAGTCTTAAAGGTGATTATATGTACCAAAATAACTTATTGGTACTTTATCACAACGATTCATTAAACTCAATTAAAAGATATAAAATATCAGAACTAACAGATTCTACATTAGTTTTCTCTGGTAAAGAGATGCGTTTCAATTTAGTGTCTAAAAAAGAAGAAATTATTGCGAGCCCCGAAGTTACTCTAGGGAAAATAATACCCAATCAAGGGTTTTCATTTACTAGTTTATGGAGAGGGATTTTAGGAATGGTAACTTTGATTTTCATTGCTTTTCTGTTCAGTAGTAACCGTAAAGCTATTAATTGGAAAACTGTCGGTATCGGATTAGTGTTTCAACTAGTTATAGCAATTGGAGTTTTAAAAGTAGATTTTGTAAAGACAGTTTTTGAATATATAGGGCAAGGTTTTATTGCTATTCTTGGATTTACCCAAGCAGGTAGTGAATTTCTATTTGGTGGGATGTTAGATATCAACTCTTTTGGGTTTATTTTTGCGTTTCAAGTATTACCAACCATTATATTCTTCTCAGCTTTAACCTCTGTTCTATTCTATTTAGGGCTCATACAGAAAGTTGTAAAAGGTATGGGGTGGTTATTATCTAAGGTTCTTGGAATTTCTGGTCCAGAAAGTTTAAGTGTTGCAGGTAATATTTTCTTAGGTCAAACGGAAGCACCTTTATTGATTAAGGCGTATTTGGAGAAAATGAATAAGTCCGAAATTCTGTTAGTTATGATTGGTGGAATGGCAACTGTTGCAGGTGCTGTTTTAGCCGCTTATATTGGCTTTTTAGGAGGTGAAGATGAAGCGTTACAATTATTTTATGCGAAGCATTTATTGGCAGCTTCAGTAATGGCAGCGCCAGGAGCGATAGTCATTTCAAAAATATTATTCCCTCAAACAGAAGATGTCAATACAGACGTTACCGTATCACAAGAAAAGATAGGTTCTAATATTTTAGAAGCTATAGCTAACGGAACAACGGAAGGTTTACGATTAGCGGTTAATGTTGGTGCAATGTTATTAGTATTTGTTGCTTTTATTGCTATGATAAATGGAATCCTTGGAGGTCTTGCGGGATTTGATGGTTTTACCATTGCGGTCTTAAATATAGATTGGCATTTTACGTCTCTAAATGAAATTATAGCAGGTAATACGCCATACGACAGTTTATCATTAGAATTTCTTTTAGGGTATTTATTTGCCCCATTAATGTGGCTTATAGGTGTGGCGTCTGAAGATATGGCTTTGATGGGACAGTTGCTTGGAATTAAACTAGCGGCAAGTGAGTTTATCGGTTATATACAATTGGCTGATTTAAAAAATGCAGCGAACGCAACCCATCTTACGTATGAAAAGTCTATTATTATGGCCACTTATATGTTATGTGGTTTTGCCAACTTCGCATCTATAGGTATTCAAATTGGAGGTATTGGTTCTTTAGCACCAGGACAGCGTACACAATTGTCTAAATTTGGAATGAAAGCTTTAATCGGTGGAACAATTGCTTCTTTAATTTCTGCGACTATTGCGGGAATGATTATTGGGTAACAGAATCATTAAAAAAGAATATTTCACATATACAAAAGCATCAGATATCACATTTGATGCTTTTTTTCTTATTTTCGTATTGCTGATAATCTAATCAGTAATTTAGAATTACAGTAAAGTTTAATTAAAAGAGATTCCCACTTTCGTGGGAAATGTTATGAAGCAATATCACGATTTAGTAAAGCATATTTTAGCAGAAGGAAACGAAAAAGGAGATCGTACTGGTACTGGAACAAAAAGTGTTTTTGGTTACCAAATGCGTTTCGATTTAAGTGAAGGATTTCCAATGGTAACGACCAAAAAGTTACATTTAAAATCTATAATATATGAATTGCTTTGGTTCTTAAAAGGCGATACTAATATCGATTATCTTACTGAAAATGGTGTAAAAATATGGAATGAATGGGCGGATGAAAATGGGGACCTTGGACCCGTTTATGGTCATCAATGGCGAAATTGGGCTAGTGAAGAAATCGATCAGATTAAAGAAGTCATTACAACTTTAAAGAATAATCCAAATAGCCGTAGAATGTTAGTTTCGGCTTGGAATCCGTCAGTGTTACCAGATACGTCTAAATCTTTTTCAGAAAACGTAGCTAATGGAAAAGCGGCTTTGCCTCCTTGCCATGCCTTTTTTCAATTTTATGTAGCTGATGGAAAATTATCTTGTCAACTCTACCAGCGAAGTGCAGATACGTTTTTAGGCGTGCCGTTTAATATTGCATCTTACGCCTTATTTACTATGATGATGGCTCAGGTTTGTGGCTATGAAGCAGGTGATTTTATCCATACGTTTGGTGATGCTCATATTTATAATAATCATAAGGAGCAACTAGAATTGCAATTGTCGAGAGAGATTAGACCGTTGCCTAAAATGATATTAAATCCAGAAGTAAAAGATATTTTCGACTTTAAATTTGAAGATTTTACATTGGTAGATTACAACCCACATCCACATATTAAAGGTAAAGTGGCAATATAAGTTTAGTACATGAAATACTTTTTTACTTTTATTATATTTCTAGGTAGTTTGTTATTATGTGCTCAAGAAGAGGTGCCTAAACAGTCTGAATTAGATTCTATAGCGGCTACAAATGATATAAAAAGCTTTAATATTGTTGAAGATGTTCCTATATATAAAGGGTGTGAAAATAGTAAGACATATTCTAAAAAAAAGGAATGTTTAAATCAAAAGTTAGGTGAGTTTTTTAAAGAAAATTTCAACACAATACTACCAGACGATTCTAAAGTCCCTTCAGGAAAAGTTAGAATATTAGTTGCATTTAACGTTGATGAACAAGCCAATATTGTTGATGGTACAGCAGAAGGCCCAAATAAATATTTGGAAAATGAAGCATTACGTGTTTTAAAATTACTGCCAAAGTTCGCATCACCTGGCTATTTTAGGGGTGAACCGATTGAAGTACCTTTCTCTTTTCCTATAGTCGCGATTGTAAGTAATAAAAATGATCAAATAACAGATGTAACCTATCCGGTGTATAGAGGCTGTAGTGAAGAGTTAAGTTTTGAGGAGACTAAACAATGTACTTCAGATAAAATTATAGATTATCTTAAAGTGAGTTTTAATTATGAACTCGCAGATAAGGCCTTTCCAACGGATTTAACCACTAAATTTTTTGTAGAGTTTGTGATTAATAAAAAGGGGAGAACCGAGCAAATTAATGTTAAGGCACACCATAAAGCTATTGCTGTAGATGTGATTCAGCTTATAAAACGAATGCCAAAATTTAAAGCACCAGGATCGAGCGATGGAAAACCTGTTGAGACACGTTTTAGTGCTTTAGTGAATATTAGGTTGTTAGGGTAAACAAAAAAAGCATCTCGAACTAAATCGAGACGCTTTTAAAATGTTTTTATTTTATAGAAAAAACCTATAAATTGATTACACAATTTTCTTCTCCTGCAAATGCGTTGAATGCATAAGAATCTGCTTGATCATCATTGATGTACGCACCATCAACCAAGTATCTAAACTCATAAGTTGTACCTTTAGCTAAATCTAAAGTGCCTTTAAAAGTTCCGTTCTTTTGTTTTTTTAATTCAGTAGCTTCAGTATTCCACTCGTTAAAGCTTCCAACAACTGCTACATTTTTTGCCTCTTTTGCAGGAACAGAAAATGTTACTTTACAAACAGGTTTAGACTTTAAATACTGTTTTTTTATTGCCATAATAATAAATTTTAATAATAGAATTAATTATAAAACAAAAATAGAAAAGAATACAGTACTTGTAAATGTTTAATTGTCTAAAAACTAAAGATTTATGAATTTAATAATATTGGATTCAATTAATCATATTCTACGTAAAATTTCTATGCTTATTTTAATAGATTAATAACAAAAGAACTTATTCATATTGTATTGATTTTCAGTGATATCGTTTTCGAAAAGAAAAAAGTAGAAAACGGCTAAAATCTCCCAATCGATTTAGTGAAAATAAAGTATCTTTATCTTATTAAATTACGATTATGTTCGGCAAAAAAAAACAAGTTACAACCATAGATAAAGATCAATTAGAGCTCATTGAAAATGCTCAAAAACGCATCAAGCAAAAGAAGCGATTGTATGTTCATTTCGTCATCTTTTTAATTGGTGCCGTCTTTTTAATTTTAGCAAATACCGTTTTAAAAATTGGAGAAACTTTTAAACCTGCTGGTATTGATTGGTTTGTATATGCGATTTTAGCATGGTTTTTTCTGTTTATTTATCACTTTGTAAGTGTTTTTATTACCAATAAATTTATGGGTAAAGACTGGGAAAAGCAACAACTTGAAAAGCTAGTAAATCAACAACAAGCACGCATAGATAAGTTAAAACAGAACCTTGTTAAAGAGGAGACTAAAATTGCTCAGACGCAAGCGTATACAGAAACGAGTAAAAAAGAAACCACACCACAAAAAAAAAAGACTTCTGAGTTAACCATTATTGTGGCTGCAGGTGAAGATAATGCTATTGGGAAAGACAACGATTTAATCTGGCACCTAAGTGACGATCTTAAACATTTTAAATCATTAACTAACGGTCATCATATTATTATGGGACGTAAAACGTTTGAAAGCTTCCCGAAACCGTTACCAAACCGTACTCATATTGTTATTACAAGGCAAGACGGCTATAAAGTTCCCAGTGATGTTATTGTTGTTAATTCACTTCATGATGCTTTAGACGCAGCGAGATCAGATAAACAACCATTTATTATTGGAGGAGGTGAAATCTATAAGCAATCCATGCCTTTGGTAGATAAACTTGAGATAACACGCGTACATGCTGAGTTTGAAAATGCCGACACGTTTTTCCCAGAAATTGATGACACTGTATGGAAAGAAGTCAATAGAACAACGCATGATGCTGATGAAAAGCATGCGTATGCGTTTTCATTTATTACGTATTTAAGAAAGTAAAAATTTAAAATATTGACTTAATTTTAAGAACTGCTTATAATAAAACACCCTAACTTAATTTTAAGTTAGGGTGTTTTATTATATATTATAATGATATAAAATCTAAACTATTTCAAAAGCAGCTTTTACCTTATCAACATAGTCTAACTTTTCCCAAGTAAATAACTCTACGTCTAATGTAATAGGTTCACCATTCGGTTGCTCAAATGATTTAGTAACCACTTCGTTCTGTCTTCCCATGTGACCATAAGCCGCAGTTTCGCTATACATTGGTTGACGTAATTTTAAACGTTCTTCAATAAAAGCTGGTCGCATATCAAATAGAGTTTCAACGGTTTTTGCAATCTCACCATCTGTTAAATTAAAATGACAAGTTCCATAAGTATCAACAAAAATACCCATTGGTTTAGCAACGCCAATAGCATAAGAAACTTGCACTAGAATTTGGTCACATAAACCTGCAGCAACTAAGTTCTTAGCAATATGTCTTGTTGCGTAAGCCGCACTTCTATCTACTTTACTTGGATCTTTTCCAGAGAAAGCTCCTCCACCATGTGCACCTTTTCCTCCGTAAGTATCCACAATAATCTTACGACCTGTTAAGCCAGTATCACCATGAGGTCCACCAATTACAAATTTCCCTGTTGGGTTAATGTGATAAGTAATATCATCATTAAATAAGTCTTGAATGTGCTCCGGTAACTTAGCAATAACCCTAGGAATTAAGATTTCAATAATCTCTTTTCTGATTTTAGCTAACATTTCATCATCTGCAGCTGCAACATCAGCTTTAGATTGTGATTTAGGTGATACAAAATCATCATGCTGTGTAGATACTACGATAGCGTCAATACGTTGTGGTACGTTATCATCACTATATTCTATGGTAACCTGACTTTTAGAATCTGGTCTTAAGTATTTAATGTCTTTATTCTCGCGACGTATCTCAGCTAATTCTTTTAGAATTCTGTGAGATAGGTCTAAAGCTAAAGGCATATAATTTTCGGTTTCGTTGGTTGCATAACCAAACATCATACCTTGGTCACCAGCACCTTGCTCTTCTTTTGAGGCTCTATCTACACCACGATTAATTTCTTCAGATTGCTCATGAATGGCAGAAAATACTCCACAAGAATTGCCATCAAACATATAAGCACTTTTAGTGTAGCCTATTTTGTTAATGGTATCTCTTGCTATTTTCTGTACATCAAGATACGTGTTAGATTTAACTTCACCAGCAAGAACAACTTGTCCTGTAGTTACTAAAGTTTCGCAAGCAACTTTCGATTCTGGATCAAAAGCTAAAAAGTTATCGATTAGAGCATCACTAATTTGATCTGCTACTTTGTCTGGGTGTCCTTCAGATACACTTTCTGAAGTAAATAAATATGGCATATGTCCTATGTTTAGGTTATATTAAATCTACGGAAAAATTTCAGATTGCTTGGTCGCTAGAGAAGTAGAAAACTTACTGCTTTAGCATTTTTTGTTTCAGCAGAATAAAATTCCGCGTCAGAGGTTGCAATCAGATCAAATTTTTCCTCTCAATTTTTGATGGTACAAAAGTAGAAAAATTATATGGAATGAAATTTTAATTCCCTTTTTTTATGAATTTATTAGGTTTTGATGTATTCTGAAGTACAATTTAGTATTCGAAGTTTATAAAAAAGTGCTAGATTTACATCATGCTTTCAAAGAAAACAAAATACGGAATAAAAGCCTTGGTACACTTGGCAAGACAGAAAGATCGTGTTCCTGTTCAAATATCTACAATTTCAAAAACAGAAAATATATCTCAAAAATTTCTGGAAAGTATATTATTAACCTTAAGAAAAAACGGATTATTGGGGTCTAAAAAAGGAAAAGGTGGAGGATACTACTTATTAAAGGATCCAAAAGAAATTCCTATGACAACAGTGATGCGATTATTAGAAGGTCCGATTGCAATGGTGCCGTGTGTGAGTTTAAATTTTTATGAAAAGTGCGATGACTGCTTGGATGAAGACGCTTGCGCTGTAAATAAATTAATGCTCAAAGTACGCGATAATACACTCGAAATATTCCGTAATACAACCTTAGCTGATTTGTCTAATTAGCATATTCTTATTTTTTTTATCCTTTTTTTTCGAAATTATTAGGTCTTAAACTGTAATTAATTTCTATGTTTGCATTATCCTACTAAATCCATAGGGTAAAAGGATTATAAAATTAATAACAATTATGAATCGTGTATTACAAGCAGATTTAAGTTTAGAAAATGATAAACAAGAATCTAATACTACTCAAGAAAATATTAAGCGAAGCATCGTAAAAACTATAAGTTGGAGAGTTGTTGGCACATTAGCAACAGTAACCATTTCTTATCTAGTTACCGGGACTTTGGCCTTAGCATTTTCAATTGGAGGTATAGAATTAGTATCTAAAATGGTGCTTTATTTCTTTCATGAACGTACTTGGAATTCTATAAAATGGGGAAAATGATAGACATAGATATAGACGTTTGGAACAAAAAATTACGAGATAAAACTCCGAATGAAATTGCAGAATGGGCTTTAAAGTTGTCTGATAATAAGATTGTGACAACTAGTTTTGGAATCTATTCTTCGGTTTTATTGAGCACAATGTCTCAACTCGATAAAGATATAAAAGTAGTGTGGTGCGATACCTTATATAATCAACCAACAACTTACGAACATGCTTCTAAGTTGATCGAAAAATATAAACTTAATATTCTAAAGTATCAAAGTTTATATACTAGAGAAGAGATTGATTCAACCATTGGATTACCAAGTTTAGAAGATGACAATCATGCGGTTTTTTCAGAAGCTGTAAAGTTAGAGCCATTTAGACGTGCCTTAAAAGAACAGAATCCTGATGTATGGTTTACCAATATCAGAGTAAGACAAACAGAATATAGAGATAAGAAAAATATTTTAAGCTATAGTAAGGATGGTATTCTTAAAGTGAGTCCGTTTTATTATTGGAGCGATTCGGATTTAGATCAATATATAGAGGAAAACCAATTAGCGAAAAACAACTATTATTTCGATCCTATAAAAGCACTTCTCAATAGAGAATGTGGTATACATTTTCAATAAATAGAACAGATGCAGAGTTTTAGAACAGAATTAGAAAATCCAGTAGTACAAAAGGATATCCTTGAATTAGCCAATAAAATTGAGCTTTTTCAAAAGGGGAAAATTGACGAAGAAAAATTCAGAAGCCTTCGTTTGGCTAGAGGAATTTATGGTCAACGCCAAGAAGGTGTACAAATGATTAGAATCAAATTACCTTATGGTAAAGTCTTGAGTCATCAATTGCGCCGTATTGCTGAAGTTTCAGATGAATATTCTAGAAGTCGATTGCATATTACAACACGTCAAGATATTCAAATTCATTACGTGGATATTAATAGAACACCAGAACTTTGGGCAGAATTGGAGCGCGATGATGTCACTATTAGAGAAGCTTGTGGTAATACGGTTAGAAATGTCACAGCATCTGAAACAGCCGGTATTGACACTAACGAACCTTTTGATGTCTCTCCTTATGCAGATGCCTTATTCAAGTTCTTTTTACGGAATTCTGTTTGTCAAGAAATGGGTCGAAAGTTTAAAGTATCCTTTTCAGCATCAGATGAAGATACAGGGTTATCGTACATGCATGATTTAGGTTTTATCGCCAAAATTGAAAATGGAGTTAAAGGTTTTAAGGTAATGTTAGGTGGCGGATTAGGATCACAACCAAGACATGCCGATTTGTTTTATGAATTTTTACCGTCAGATAAAATTATTCCGTTGATGGAAGGAGTTCTGCGAGTGTTCGATCGTTATGGAGAACGTAAAAGTAGAGCCAAAGCACGACTTAAATTCCTCATTAAAGATTTAGGATTAGACGCGTTTAAAGTCTTGGTTGAAGACGAACAAAATGCCATAGAATTTAAATCAGTAACGATTGATACTTCAAATTATAAGGTATCAAAACCAGTTTCTGTAACGGCTCCAAATGTAGAAATTAAACATACGGAGGCGTATAATTTATGGAAATCGACCAATGTAATTCCTCAAAAACAAGAGGGGTATGTTGCCATTGGAATCAAAGTTTTATTGGGTGATTTCTACACTGATAAAGCACGCTTATTAGCCGATTTGGTTGAGCACTATGCTGCAGGTGAATTGCGATTGAGTTTACGTCAGAACATCTTAATCCCTTTTGTAAAAGAAGATTTGTTGCCATTTTTTTATGTTGAATTAGAGAAGTTAGGTTTCGTTGAAGCGGGTTATAATAAAGCTGTCGATATAACAGCATGTCCTGGTACTGATACTTGCAACTTAGGGATTGCAAGTAGTACAGGGATAGCCGAAGAATTAGAACGTGTTATTAAAACGGAGTACCCTCAATATCTCGAAAATTCTGATTTAATGATTAAAATCAGTGGTTGTATGAATGCTTGTGGACAACATAATATGGCAAATATTGGTTTTCAAGGCATGTCAATTCGGACGAAAGATAAATTAGTAGCTCCGGCATTGCAAGTGCTTTTAGGAGGTGGAAACTTAGGAAACGGAAATGCGTATTTTGCTGATAAGGTGGTTAAAATTCCGAGTAGAAGAGGACCAGACGCTTTAAGAAGAATACTAAACGATTTTGAAGCAAATGCGGAAGGCAAACAATTCGTCGACTATTACAAAGAAAAAGGCGAAAAGTATTTCTATCACTTGTTAACGGATTTATCGGACACTGAAAATTTGACTCAAGAAGATTTTATTGATTGGGGAACAGAAGAACAATATGTAAAAGCCATCGGAATAGGTGAGTGTGCCGGAGTTGTTATCGATTTAATCGCCACACTATTTCTAGAAAGCGATGAGAAAATTGAAGAATCAAAAGAGGCGTATACTAACAAAGTATATTCGAGTGCGATTTATGAAGCGTATCGTTCTATGGTAAATTCAGCAAAAGCCATTTTGCTTTCAGAAAATATCAGCACTAACACCCAAGCTGGTATTATTTCACAGTTTGATGAACTTTTTGTAGAAACTAAAAAAATAGAATTAGGAACATCTTTTTCAGATCTTATTTATCAAATCAAAGTATTTCCGCCAACTAAAGACTTTGCCAATAATTATATAAACGCAGCAGAACAATTTTTAAAAAGTGTCAGAGCTTTTAGAGATAGACAAGTTGTTGCATAAAATAAAGAGTATGACACCAAGATTAACCATAGTAGGCGCAGGCCCAGGAGATGTAGATTTAATTACTGTAAAGGCCATTAAAGCCATAAA
The DNA here is from genome assembly GCF_013403915.1 of Winogradskyella pacifica. Lineage (GTDB taxonomy): Bacteria > Bacteroidota > Bacteroidia > Flavobacteriales > Flavobacteriaceae > Winogradskyella > Winogradskyella pacifica. The sequence goes on along the minus strand of NZ_JABFDI010000018.1, from coordinate 10,240 downwards.
GTCTGCAGATGTCATTATGTATGATGCACTTGTAAATGTAGAATTGTTACAATATGCCGCGCCAAATACAGAGTTAATTTTTGTTGGTAAACGAAAAGGGTGTTATGCGTATCAGCAAAATCAAATTAACGAATTAATAGTGCAACGCGCTTTAAGATTTGGTCATGTGGTGCGTTTAAAAGGAGGTGATCCTTTTATTTTTGGTCGTGGTGCAGAAGAATTAGATTATGCTAAAGAATATGCCATTGAAGTGGCTATTGTTCCAGGTATTTCATCATCGGCTGCAGTGCCAGCGTATCAAGGTATTCCATTAACGAAGCGGAATGCCGCTGAAAGTTTTTGGGTCATTACAGGAACCACAAAATCTCATGAAATTTCTGGAGATATTGCTTTAGCAGCAAAATCGACAGCTACTGTGGTTATTTTAATGGGAATGAGTAAACTTTCTGAAATTGTTCAAATTTTTTCTAAGGAAGGAAAGTCTGAAACAGCTATTGCTATTATTCAAAATGGAACAAGACCAAATGAAAATGTAGGTATTGGTAAAATGTCTAATATCGAAGCTATTGTTAAAGACAAACAATTATCTAATCCTGCAATTATTATTATCGGCGAAGTTGTAAATCAGCGCGTCGATCTCACAGATATTTATACTAAAGCAGATTTAGCACAGTATAATATACAAAAACAAACGGCTTAGTTATGGAACGGAATAATTTATATCCCATCTTTTTAAAAGCTAAAAACCTCAATGTTTTGATTGTGGGAGGTGGCAATGTCGCAGAAGAAAAACTAACGTTTCTTTTAAAATCGAGTCCAGATGCAAATGTCACTATGGTATCACCAATGTATAGGGAAGGAACGATTGCAATTGCTAACACCGGAAACGTAAAACGTGTTGACGATATTTATAAAAACGGCTATTTAAAAGGGCATCATATGGTGATTGCAACAACAGATCAGCCCGAAGTAAATATCAAAATATATAAGGATTGTCGCTCGCAAAACAAATTGGTTAATGTGGCAGACAACCCGCCATATTGTGATTTTTATATGGGAGGCATCGTCACAAAAGGCAATGTAAAAGTGGCGATTTCCACTAATGGACAATCACCAACTACAGCCAAACGATTACGTCAGTTTTTTGAAGATGTCATACCAGAAAATATTGATGATTTAGTAAAGAATCTCAATATATATAGAAAAACAATTAAAGGAGACTTCGAGCAGAAAGTTGAAAAATTAAACGAATTCACTAAAGGTTTAGTCGAAAAAATGTAGATTATGATTACAACAGATATACTTATTATAGGAGCAGGACCAACAGGTTTATTTACAGTATTTGAAGCTGGATTGCTAAAATTAAAGTGCCATTTAATTGATGCATTGCCCCAACCTGGTGGTCAATGCTCCGAATTATATCCTAAGAAACCGATTTATGATATTCCGGGATTTCCTGAAATTTTAGCCGGTGATTTAACCGCTAATTTATTAGAACAAGGCAAACAATTTCAACCTGGTTTTACTTTAGGTGAACGTGCAGAAACCATTGAGACTTTAGAGGACGGTAGTTTTATTGTAACGACAAACAAAGGCACACAACATCACGCTCCAATTATAGCTATTGCTGGTGGTTTAGGAAGTTTTGAGCCAAGAAAACCACAATTAGAAAATATCACTATCTATGAAGATAACGGTTTAGCATATTTTATTAAAGATCCAGAAGTGTATCGCGATAAAAAAGTGGTAATTGCAGGCGGAGGAGATTCTGCTTTAGACTGGAGTATTTTCTTAGCAGATGTCGCTTCAGAAGTGACTTTGGTTCACCGACGAAATGAATTTAGAGGGGCTTTAGATTCTGTAGAACGTGTTCAAGAATTAAAATTGCTCAACAAAATAAACATCATTACACCAGCTGAAATTACAGGACTTCACGGTGAGCATAAAATTGAAGGAGTAGCGGTGACTAAAGATGGAGACACTCAAATTATAGAGGCAGATGCTTTTATTCCACTCTTTGGTTTATCACCAAAATTAGGGCCAATTGGAGATTGGGGATTGGAGATTGAAAAGAATGCAATTAAGGTAGATACAGTAGATTACCAAACGAATATTCCCGGTATATATGCCATAGGCGATGTCAATACCTATGAAGGAAAATTAAAATTAATTCTTTGTGGTTTTCATGAAGCCACCTTAATGTGTCAATCAGCATACAAAAGATTAAATCCAGGAAAGAAATTTGTTCTAAAATATACAACCGTAAGTGGTATAAATGGTTTTGATGGTACAAGAAAAGAATCACCAAAAGCAGTCGTAAAGGCAATAGTATAATGCAAGATGTTACCATTCATATTACGGACCGATATGGTGAAAAGCACACCATTTTAGCTCCAACAGACATGGCCATGAATTTAATGGAGGTAATACGTTCTTATGAGTTGGCACCAGAAGGAACAATCGGAATTTGTGGTGGTATGGCAATGTGTGCCTCTTGTCAATGTTATGTGAACTCAGCGCATAAGTTAAATACAATGGAAGACGAAGAAGAGGCGATGTTATCTGAAGCTTTTAATGTAAAAGATAATAGCAGACTGAGTTGTCAAATTCCGATTTCAGATATTTTAAATGGCTTAGAAATAGAATTGGCGCCAGAGTCCTAAAAGGGATTAAATAGATAACAATTTCTTAGGTTTTAATTAACAGAAGAATATTCATTTAGTTAGATATTTGCACTTTATTATTAAGCCCGTAATCATGAAATTAATAAATAAGTATAAATCAGATTTTAGATTTGCTTTGCAACTTTTAGTGTTAACAGCCATAGCGTTAATCGCTACTTTGTTTGTGTAAAGTCCTGTCCCTTACCTAAGTGTCTAATTGTAATTATTGACTATTTTTGCACCTCAATAATTGCCAATGCGAAATCTGTTATCTTCAATTTTATTACTAATGTCTATAGTGCTCTATGGACAACAAGAAAAAGATAATACATACTTTGATCTCAATTATTTTGCTGGCAATATCGCACTTCACAATAACAGTATTGCACACTTAATAAAAGGCCATCCAGAAGGTTTTATTTTTAGTTGGAATAAAAAAACATTTGGAAACGAAGCTTGGGAACAACGTTATAATTATCCAGATTATGGGGCATCTTTTATTTATCAAGATTTAAAAAATGAGACATTAGGTGATAATTATGGTCTCTACGCGCACTATAATTTTTATTTTTTTAAACGTAATGCCATGTTGCGGATAGGACAGGGATTAAGTTATTCTACTAATCCTTATGATAAGATTGAAAACCCAAAGAATGTAGCTTTTGGATCTGATATTTTAAGTTCAACCTATGTAATGCTTAATTATAAAAAAGAGCGAATTTTTAATCGTTTTGGTATTCAAACGGGTGTTACTTTAATACATTATTCTAACGCCAATGTTAAGGCACCCAACACAAGTGTAAATACTATAGCTTTCAATTTGGGACTAAACTATCAACTAGAGGCGGAGGAAAATGAATTTGTTGAAACTGTTGATGAAGAAAAATTCACCGAAAACATAAAATATAATTTTGCGTTTAGATCTGGGATCAATGAAAGTGATGTCATTGGTAGTGGGCAATTTCCATTTTATGTATTATCTGGTTATGCAGACAAACGCTTAAGCCATGTAAGTGCCATTCAGTTTGGTGCAGATGTGTTTTTCTCCAACTTTTTAAAAGAATTGATCTATTACCAATCCGTTTCACTTCCTGAAGAAAATGTAAGTGGAGATGAAGATTATAAACGTGTCGGACTTTTTGTGGGACATGAATTATTTATCAATAGAATGTCGGTAGAATCACAATTAGGTTATTATGTGTATTATCCATTTGATTTTGAAGGTAGAACGTATATAAGAATAGGTTTAAAACGGTACTTCGGAAAAAATCTTTTCGGCGCCGTAACCTTGAAATCACATGGTGCAAAAGCAGAAGCTGTAGAATTCGGAATAGGCGTTAGATTATGAGAAAATTAGTTTACATATTTAGCTTGTTCATATTAGCTTGTAATAGCGAAGATGCTAACAATTGTTTTCAAACATCAGGAAGCATCATTCAACAAGAGGTTTCAATATCTAGTTTTCAACGTATTCTTGTTCATAAAGATGTTGAACTAATTATTAAAGAGGGCCCAGATTATAAAGTCACAATTGAAACGGGTGAAAATTTAATGAACGATGTTACAGTGGAAGTGGTTGGAGATCGATTGATTTTAACGGATAATAATTCCTGTAACTATGTAAGAGATTATGGTATTACCAAAATATATGTGGAAACACCTACGCTTACTGAAATAAGAACATCTACACAATATGATATTTCTTCAGATGGGATTTTAAATTATGAAACGTTGACTTTGATTTCCGAAGACTATAATGAAGAAAATGAATTTACCGTTGGTGATTTTAGGCTCAATATTAATTCTGAAAGTCTGAATATAGAATCCAATAACCTGTCATTTTTTTATATTGAAGGCGCAGTAGATGATTTGTTTGTAGGGTTTTATGCAGGTGCTGGTCGTTTTGAAGGTGAAAATTTATGGGCGGATAACGTCCATGTTTACCATCGCGGAAGTAATGATATAGTTGTTAATCCTCAGCAAACGTTAACAGGGAATCTTAGAGGTACAGGCGATTTAATTTCAGTTAATGAACCAGCAATTGTAGATGTTGAGATTATCTATACTGGACGTTTGATGTTTCAATAATTAATTAAGAACTCAGTAAAATTACTAATACAACACTAATTGCTAGAAAACCGATGTGTTTGTTCCAATTCTCGCTAAAAACGGTTCCGAAACTTTTGGTTCCTAAGAAATAACACCAACGTAAAGAGGTTCCTATAAGTTTTGGTAAAGATTCAAAAATTGCTGTAAAAACAAACTCAATTATAACCTCCACCGTTTAACTATTTCGTTAATTCTTGAAATAAACTCTCTAAGCTCGCATTCTTCTGATTTAATTGTAGAATTTTTAATTCATTATCGTGTGCAAAATCAAATACATGTGAGCGCATATCGTCTTTTGTAGAAAAGGTAATTTCATAAACAAAGCCGTACGTGTTTTTTACAGATTTTACTTTTGGTAGCCTTAAAAGAAAAGCATCTTCAACTCTAAAGTCAAATTCAACAATCACTATTTGTTCTTGGCCATCTCGTAAATCTTTCAAATATTTATCGGCAACCACTTCTCCCTTATTAATGATAATTACACGGTCGCACATGGCTTCAACTTCTTGCATAATATGCGTAGATAAAAACACTGTTTTTTCTTTACCTATGCTTTTGATGAGGTTTCTTATGTCTACTAATTGATTAGGATCTAAACCCGTTGTAGGCTCGTCTAAAATTAACACATCAGGATTGTGCAACAACGCATTTGCCAAACCAACACGTTGTCTGTAACCTTTAGAAAGTTGACTTATTTTTTTGTGAGCTTCTGGCTTTAATCCCGTTAATTCTATAACCTCTTCAATGCGCGATTTAGGCGTGCCATAAACATTCGCGTTAAAATTCAAATATTCTTTAACGTACAAATCGGTGTAAAGCGGATTGTGCTCTGGTAAATACCCAACACTACTTTGTACATTCTTCTTTTCTGAAGTCACGTCAAACCCATTTACACTTGCAGAACCTTCAGAAGCTTCAATATAAGTGGTTAAGATTTTCATCATAGTGGACTTTCCAGCACCATTTGGACCCAGAAAACCAACGATTTCTGCATCATTTACCTTAAAAGAAACATTGTTAAGTGCTTTCTGATCTTTGTATAATTTGGTAATGTTTGAAACTTCGATTGACATACAGATATAATTTATTCAAAAATAGTTAATTCCGAATATTGTAATGCAATTATTGTTAATTCTTTAAAACTTTGCAATTATTTGGAAAAAACTAATTCAACAATTTTGATTTGTGAAAATAATAATTACATTAGCCCTATAATTAAAGATTTCCACTGATGTGGAAAATGAATATGAACATATCTAGAGCATATTATAACTGGTTTTATTTCTTTTTTAGCTAAAGGAACGAGACTGAGTATGTTTTATTTAAAATATAGTTTTAAAAGTCTCGATTTAATCGGGACTTTTTTTATGCCAATTTTTTAGAAGTTGATAACTGTTGAACTGTTTTTAGAATATAATAAGATTAATAAATTTTGAAGAAACCAATTGCAATACAGGGAATTAAAGGATCATTTCATCACGAAGTTGTTCAGCATTATTTTAATGGTGAAGTTGAGGTTGTGGAATGTATGACTTTTGATAGTGTTATTGATACACTACTAGAGGAGCAAACGGATGAAATTGTAATGGCTTTAGAAAATTCTATTGCAGGATCAATTATTCCTAATTATGCGTTAATTGATAATCATAATTTAAGTATTGTTGGTGAATGCTATTTAGATATTCAGCATAGTTTAATGGCGCTAAGTAATCAATCTATTGAGGATATTTTAGAGGTACATTCACACCCTATGGCTTTATTACAATGTAAGGTGTTTTTTAGAGAGTATCCGCATATAAAATTGGTGGAAGCTAAAGATACAGCTGATGTTGCAAAACAAATTTCAGAGCAAAATTTAAAAGGTATTGCAGCCATAGCGAGTAAAAATGCGGCAGCATTATATGGTCTTAATGTTTTAGCAGAAAGTATTCAGACTATAAAACATAACGAAACGCGTTTTGTTATTGTGAGACGTGAAAATAATCATACTGATAACGCTCATATTAATAAAGCATCTTTAAAGTTTGAATTAGATCATAAACGCGGCAGTTTAGCAGCTTTGTTAAATGTGTTGAGTGATTGTAAACTGAACCTTACCAAAATACAATCATTACCAAAAATTGATACCCCTTGGAAATATGCGTTTTTCGTGGATGTTACTTTTACGGATTATAAAGATTACGATAAGGCGAAGTCTATTATAGGCTTAATGGCAGAGAATTTTAAAATATTGGGAGAATATAAAAATGCAAGACAATGATAGAAGTTGCAAAACGATTACAAAATGTTGAAGAATACTACTTTTCTAAGAAGTTAAGAGAAGTGGCGCTTTTAAAATCTCAAGGCAAACCCATTATTAATTTAGGTATTGGGAGTCCAGATTTAGAGCCACCTTTTAAAGCGTCTATGTTGCTTCAAGATAGTTTAATAGATGAAAAAGCACACCAATATCAAAGTTATCAGGGCTTGCCAGAACTGAGAGAAGGAATTGCAAACTTTTATAAAACGCATTACGAGGTTAATTTAAGTTCGCAAACAGAAGTATTGCCTTTAATGGGAAGCAAGGAAGGTATAATGCATATTTCTATGGCTTTTTTAAATAAAGGTGATAAAGTGTTGATTCCTAATCCTGGGTATCCAACATATGCATCGGTAACTAAACTTTTGGAAGCAAAGCCGGTATTTTACGACTTAAAGGAAGATAATAATTGGGAACCAGATTTTGCTGCTTTAGAGCGTTTAGATTTAAAACGAGTTAAAATTATGTGGATTAACTATCCGCACATGCCAACAGGTGCAAACGCAACTAATAAATTTTATGATAAGGTGATTGCCTTTGGAAAACGACACGATATTTTAATAGTAAACGACAATCCGTATAGTTTTATTCTGAATGATAAACCCGTAAGTATTTTAAGATACAAGGATGCCAAAGATGTCTGTTTGGAGCTAAATTCATTGAGCAAAACCTTTAATATGGCGGGCTGGCGTGTTGGGATGTTAGTTGGTAATTACGATTTTATAAGTGCTGTTTTGCGCGTAAAAAGTAACATGGATTCGGGTATGTTTTATGGCATACAAAAAGGAGCTATTGAAGCTTTAAAATGTTCGGAAATGTGGTTTAAAAGTTTAAATAGTGTCTATCAAAGGCGAAGAGCATTGGTATGGAAATTAGCCAAAGGACTTAATTGTACTTATGATGAGCATGCTTCCGGGTTGTTTGTTTGGGCAAAATTACCACCACATTTAAAATCTGAAGAATTTACAGATTTAGTATTAAAAGAGCATTCTATATTTATTACGCCAGGAACTGTGTTTGGCAGTAATGGAGAAGGCTATGTAAGGTTTTCATTATGTGCGTCAGAAGACGTCATTGAAGAGGCTATTGCGAGAGTATAATTAATAAGCAGTGAGAATTAAAAAGTTAAAAGTGAATAATATTTTTATCATAGGAGTAGGATTAATTGGAGGAAGCTTTGCGTTGGATATAAAAGCGTTGCATCCAGAATGTAAGGTTTTTGGTATTGATACAACTGAAGCACATCTTGAAGAGGCTTTGCAATTAGGAGTTATTGATGAAAAAGCAAATTTTGAAGATTTAAATAAAGCAGAAATTGTAATTATAGCGATTCCGGTAGACGCAACTTTAGAGGTTTTACCTAAAGTTTTAGAGCATGTTTCAGATGATACTATTGTCTTTGATGCAGGTTCTACTAAAGAAGATATTTGCGATATAGTAAGAAATCATCCGAAGCGAAGAAATTATTTAGCAGTGCATCCTATTGCTGGTACAGAGCATTCTGGACCAAAAGCAGCGATTCACGGCTTATATAAAAACAAGACGAATATTATATGTGAAGTTGAGGAAACAGCCTTCAAACTTCAAGAAAAAGCATTAAAGTTGTTTTCAGATTTAGGAATGCGTATCCGTTATATGAATCCTAAAGCACACGATAAGCATATTGCTTATGTGTCACATTTATCGCATATCAGTGCGTTTATGTTAGGTAAAACGGTGATTGATAAAGAAAGAAATGAACGCGATATTTTTGATATGGCAGGCAGTGGATTTGCAAGTACGGTGCGTTTAGCAAAAAGTTCGCCAGCGATGTGGACACCAATTTTTAAGCAAAACAAAGCTAATGTTATAGAGACTTTAGATGAATATATTGATAATCTAAAGCATTTTAAACAGCTGATGGAAGACAATGATTTTGAAGCTGTTTATAACGAAATGGAAAAAACAAATCACATAAAAGATATATTAAACGGAATACAATAGTAATTAAGAATAAAAGCAAAAATGGAAAACAAGAAAGAAATGAGAACTTGGTTGGATGATATGAATCTAGATCATCCATTAGTAATTGCAGGTCCTTGCAGTGCAGAAACAGAAGAGCAAGTATTAAGAATAGCACACGAGCTAAAAGATACTGATGTTAATTACTATAGAGCAGGTATTTGGAAACCAAGAACACGTCCAGGTAATTTTGAAGGAGTAGGAGCTTTAGGTCTAAAATGGTTACAAAAAGTTAAGGCAGAAACAGGAATGAAAACCTGTACAGAAGTTGCAAACGCAGCGCATGTAAAATTAGCCTTAGAGTATGATGTAGATTTATTATGGATTGGAGCACGTTCTACAGTGAGTCCATTTATAATGCAAGAAATAGCTGATGCCTTAGAAGGCACTGATAAAATTGTATTAGTTAAAAATCCAGTAAATCCAGATTTATCGTTATGGCTAGGAGGTATTGAAAGGTTATATTCTGCAGGAATTAAAAATTTAGGAGCCATACATAGAGGATTCTCAACGTATGAAAAATCGAAATATAGAAATATACCAGAATGGCAATTGGCGATTGAGTTTCAAAACAGATTTCCAGATTTACCTTTAATTAATGACCCTTCTCATATTACAGGAAATAGAGATATGATTTTAGAAGTGTCTCAAACGGCTTTAGATCTTAATTTTGACGGCTTAATGATCGAAACGCATTTCGATCCTGAAAATGCATGGAGTGATGCTGCACAGCAGGTAACACCAAGTAGTCTTGTTCAGATTATGAAAGATTTGAAGATTAGAAAAGAATCAGATCCTGAAGCAGAATACAACTCTGAACTTAATAATTTAAGAGCTCAGATAGATGTTGTAGATAACCAGATTATTGATTTGTTAGGCAAACGTATGAAAGTTGCTGATGGTATCGGGTTACTTAAGAAAGAAAAGAATGTTGCCGTGTTACAAAATAAACGTTGGAACGAAATCTTAGGTAAAATGGTATTAGAAGGAGATGAAAGAGGGCTGAGCGAAGAATTTATTTTAAAAATGTTTAAAGCGATTCACCAAGAATCAATTATCCATCAAGAAAAGATTATAAATAACTAAATAAAAAAAGAGGTCGTCTAAAAACAATTTAGGCGACCTTTTAATTTTTAATCATGTTGGTTTTATTGTTAAGATACTTGAT
>NZ_JABFDI010000017.1 GCF_013403915.1 Winogradskyella pacifica | reverse complement strand
TCTTGTTTTAAATCAACCGTTTCCAGTTGATTCTTACGCTGTCAATTCAATATGTTAATGAACTTTTTCTTTACTTTTCCTTAACGTTGTTTCGCTAAGCGGGTGCAAATATACAAGCCTTTTTCGTTCCTGCAAGTCCTTTTTGCGTTTTATTTTAAATTAATTTTCAAAGCACTTATTATAAGGTGTTTACTTAACGAAAAAATATTGAATTTATTAGGGGTATATCTTTCTGCAGCACTATTTATAATTGACAAGCTATTTGTTCATTATATATATGTACACTCTTAAGTCTGCATTAGCGGTAGTAGCGGCATCCTTTTTTTGCTTCTATATATAATGACACAGAAAGAACATCGTATATATGATGACGTATTCTCCCTTAAAATAAAACTAGTAAAAAAAGATATAGCGGATGACGCGACGCTTTTGCTGTTAAAAAGCAAAAGCGGAATGCCCTAAAAAGACATACAATACTTGTGGTATTATATATGGATCGGGTAACTTTACTATCGATATGTAAAGAAGAAACGATATAAGTTAATCTATAGGAAGAAATCCCAAACTAAACCAAACCTAATCGTAAAATCTCTGTAAGGATTGTTGGGTGCTGAAAAATAATCGTAACCGGTAAAGGATGAATTAAAATGCTCGGCTTTAAAAAAGATACGTGTTTGCCTAACCTTAGCATTGATAAAGAAATCTAACCTAGGAAAACCTCCTAGCTTGGTGTCGTTTTGGGTATAGAATTCGGCCAATAGCGGGTCATAACCATTCATGTTATACTCAGAAAAGTAATTGAAAGTTACCCCTGTTTGTAAAGTCATTGATTTTTTAAACAACTGGTTGGAGTAATACAATGTATTCCTTGTTATGATTGCAGGTACATTAAGAACATCTTCATCACTAACTACATTTTGATACATTAAGGTGTTATCTAATGCAAAATTACCGACTTTAAATTCCTTTTGTAGTTTTAATCTAAAATACTGAAGCGGCTTATTATACTGTTTTGGTTCTATAATGTTAACTCCATCTATAGTTTCTTTTAAATTGAAATAGGTGTAGTTATCTATATTAGATAAATCTACATAGGCATTTAGCCATTTTTGAGATTCAATTTTGAATTTTAACTGCTGTGTGTTTACGTTTTTAAAATTCTCTAGATTATACCAATTATAGTTAATATAATCACTTTGGTATAATAGGTAGTTATAGTTTGCTAATCTGGAATTAATTGCGATTCCACCAGAAAGCGCTATATCTTTATTTAGCTTTAAGTTTATGTTACCGTCTAGAAAGCTTCCTACAAATGTATCGGAAAGGTTTAGTCCTCCGTTACTGGTAATATTAAATCCTTTATAGGTTTTTGAATACGCTCCTTCTAGACCTAGGAAGTTTGATTGAATTCTATTTGTTATTGCTGTTGTTGGAAATAATACAACACTATTATAACCGTAATTAATATCTGTATAATTTACAGCAAATTCTAGATCCCCTATTATATTATTGCTATATCTAAGTCCTAAGGCTGTTTTAAAATTCTCTAGTTTTACTTTATCATTAATGCTTGTTGTAAACGCTTCTCCAAAAAAATCTTCAGCAGACACGTCTTGACTATACTGATAATATTTATCTTCTAATGAAAGCTTATTGAATAGTGCTATACTATTATTACTTAAGGAGTCTCTTTGTTGAAGTAATGCATAAGCGTGCTCAAAATAAAAGCGTTTACCTTCTAATATGTTTTCAGCGTCTTCAAACGCAGGATCAAATACGGATCTGTCTAAAAACTCTTCATTACCTAGGCTAAAATTATCGAGGTCTTCAGTATCTAAGCCACCGTTTTCTTGGTTCAATAAATCTTGCATTACAACATAACCTTTGGCCTGGTATTTTTTATTCTTTGCTTTATAATCTGATGTAAACCGAAAATTCCCGGTACTAGTCAACGTGTTCTGATAGTTACCTAATGACCGTAATCCTTTATAGGCTATTGAAAAATTAAATTGCTTAGAGAGATTTACGGTAAAGAAAGCGTCTAAAAGCTGACCTTGTTCAAATGCTGTCTTATAGGTTAAACGCGTCCACGGCGTTGGAACTTCATAAAACAGAATATCCTCGTGCTTTAAATAATTAAAATGGCGGGCTCTTGCACCGAACAAAGGTGACGTATTATTATCCCAAGAATCAAAACTAAGTGTATTATAGGTCTGTCCTATATTAGCAAACGGCATTAAATTAAAATTATCCGTTTGAAGGTAATTAAATTTATAATCCTTTTTAATTGTTAATGTTGTATCTACCTGGATAGAGTCTGCAAGATTACTAAACTGCAGATACATATCGATGGTAGCTAACTCTTTGAACCCGCTAGCCTTATTCGTTAGAGAAGTTGTATCTGATCTAGTATCTAAGTTTGCTTTAGTTAGTTTAGTCTGAGCCACAAGGCTTATTGTAAAAAAACAAAATACAAGTATGTAAAAATGTTTGTTTTGCATTTAGAAATATATAATTTTCAAACAAAGTAAACCATTAATTATTGTTTGGGAATATAAAATTACAATTTACTTAACATAAAAAAGACCAACAGTGTTATTTGTTGGTCTTTAGTATTGTTTGATTATTAAAGTGTTTTACTCAATAATAATTTTGTGCGATGATATATTACCACCTTTAGAGATGTTAGCTATATATACTCCTGACGCTACACCCTCTAAATTTATTGTTCTATTAAATTGAACAGCTTCATTAACAAAATCCCTTTTATATACCATTCTTCCACTCATATCATAAATATCAATTAAGACATTTTCGTTTCCATTATTGTTAAATCTGATATTAAAGTTTCCATTGTTTGGATTTGGATATATTTCAACTTTTCCAGCAAAATATTCTTCTACACTTAAGCCAGACAACACACCGCCTGTTATGACAAGACTATAATTTTGAGCACCTCCTGATAATACACCTTTATGAGTAATAGACATTGAATACACATCGTTAGCATTAGGGGTGTCAACTTCAATTTTTTCAAAATTATCAACATCATTTGTACTATTACGAGTAGCTGCACCAGAACGATTAGCAACATTTAACTTCCAAGGAAAGTAATCCGTACTACTTTTAGTTAACTTAATATCAAGATCATTAACTAAATTAGGGGTCGAGTCATCTAAAACACCACTAGCCACAGCACCTTGCGGATCTGTCCAAGAAATAGACACCATTAAAGGCTCGTTACCTAACGCCCTAACTTCAAACGTCTTAACTTCTGAGTCATTTAATGAAGACTCTTGAATATATGAACTCACCATATTATTGGTTATAGTTTCCACAGCTTTTTCACCATTAGCTAAACCCCATCCAAAACTATAATCAGGCCCAGGATAAAACCCAGCTTCATCAGCGGTATGCAGTAACAACCCCTTAGCTGTCGCCGCTAACATATATTGAGAATTAACATTATTATAATGCTGTTGCATTAATAATAATAACCCAGTTGTAGCAGGAGCAGACATTGAAGTACCACTTGAATTACCATAACTAGTATTAGATTGATTTGAAGTAGACATAACACCGACACCTTTTGATGAGATATCTGGTTTGATTCTTCCATCATCAGTTGGCCCCCAATTGCTAAATGAAGACATTACTACACTTGTCGGGTCTGTATAGTTAAGCACCTGACCTACAGCTGCAGATGTGATTGCGTTTTTTGCCACCGACTGCCCCGTTAATAAGTCATAACCACCTTTTGATGGATTGTATGAACTAAAACCATCTCTATCATTACCAGCAGATACTACTGGCACGTAGTATGGATTGATATTAGTAATTAAATCTACGTTAAATGCATCTGAACCATATGCTCCAAAACGAGAAACAGCTAAATTTTCTGCTCCATATCCATAAGAATGATTAGAAACCAACAATCCTAGTGTTGCTTGTGCCAACATTTCTTGTGTATCATTAGCCGAACTAGCAGCAAGCACACTTGCCTCAAAGGCAATTCCTCTACCCAAATTTATAGGAATACTAGCACCAGAACTAATAATTGTTCCTGTTACGTGCGTCGCATGAAAAGAAACATTAGATCCTCCATCAATGACAGTTATTCTTCCGGCTAAATCTAAATGTGTACCTAATGGATATCCATTTTCCGCTTCCCAAACACCAGCTATCATATTTTGACCATTAAGATCTAGACCCAAAGATCCACCAGTATTTAATCGATCAGCTTTTATTGTTTTAGCAGAACCAAGATTATGAGAAACATAGAATAACGGCTGTCCATTTGGGGTAATATCACGAAGACCATTCAAATTAATTTCAGCCAGTTCTTCCTCTGTTAGAGTTTTAAGGTAATTATGTATTCTAATTTCCCTTTCTGCATTTTCAGCCTTAAGGTATTGCATTACCTCTTTAGATTTATTTAAATCGTAACTAGACGTTATTACTGCTCTTTCCTCTGGCGTCTGTGCCAATAAAAGATAGGAATTCATGAGTAAAAACACATAAATGTAAAAATTTTTCATTTTCTATTTTTTTTTAATAATAACACCCACAACAATTGCACCAAAAATTCCAAAAAAAGACCAATAGAGGTTGAAATTAGCACAACAATTTATAAGAAGTAATTGTTTTTCTACTCACAAAAGTAAGTAATTTATGGTAATAATTTTTCTTTTTTTTAATTCAGAATAAATAAGACAAATACCAACCTATTAATAACCTGCTTCACAGCTACTTACAAAACCTCAAGAGATGTTCATTGGAAAATGAACAGGTAATAATTGATTTAAATCTTGTTGAAAGCTATAATACATATCATTCAATAGAAATAATATCATTAACATAGCCTCACATAAAATTATTACTAAAGACATATTTCACTATGTATTATAACTGCAAAAAAAACATCTAAATATTAGATGAATGAAATACTATAGGTAAAACTTCAATTAAGTCTAATAGAATTACAACAATCTTATAAGTTATAATCTCAATAGAACACAAAAAAAACCATACCTATTAAGGTATGGTTTCTTTTTTAATTTACTTAAAGTTGACTTTTATTCTGGGTTTATTATATTAGTTCCAGTAAAAAAGTTAGCACCATCAGTTCTATCTAAACTATAAAATAAGATTATAGTTTGAGTAGTCTCGTCATACGTACCTGTTGCAGAATAAAGGGCATCGAAACCATCACTACAATCAGTACAATAAGTCTGAGCAGGTACTACTAAAGTTCCAGAAGTCGCTCCTGGTGCACTAGGCGTAAAAGTAGTTTCAAAAGGAACAGGTCCTATCCCTGCATCTGGTAAATCTGCAGTGATAATAAGTACATCACAATCACCATTAGCATTAGCGGATCCAGTACCTCCAAACGTATTACCACCAACATCTTGCACTACAAGATTACCCCACCATAAATTAGACTGGCTAGGACAGTCATCATTAGAAATAACTACGGTACGGAAATATGATTGTTCGTCAAAGTTACCAATACTTAAACCAGCAGCTGATACATCTGTTATTTCAACAGTAAAAGTTTTAGCTTCGTTAAACTCATCGTTATCAACTGGTGTGATTGTAAAGCTTGAATTATACTCACCTGCAGGTATAACAACAGACGTACTAGAAATAGAATAATCCACCCCTTGAACAGCTGTTATATCGGTAACTGCAAATGTAATAGTAACATCTTGGCTTTGAGGCTCAGTTATTCCCATTTTAACAGAAACAGCTCCTCCATTCTCAGGGGCTAGTACAGAAGTATTAAGTCCTAAAAAGGATGCAAAGTGAGGATCCTCAAATAAATTACTCTCATCATCTGAACATGAGGCTACTGTAGCCAAAAGAGTAACAAAAAATAAACCCTTAATTAATTTATTGTAATTCATTATATATGATATTTATTAATTATTAATATAATTTTAGCAACATTAGTATTGCGCATTTTGCTCAAAATTACCTGATGTGTTAGTATTCATCTCATTACGAGGGATAGGGAATACTCTTCTAAAATCTGAAAAAGGTAAGCTACAATTGTTTAAGCAATTGGCATCTTTTTGAATATCTGATTCGTTACGGTTTAAATCAAAGTATCTATGACCTTCAAAAGCTAACTCTATTCTTCTTTGCTTTAAGATTTCATTTAACAATCCTGATCCAGACGCATTTGTATTATAAGCAGAATCTCTATTCGTAGAAACCCAACTATTTAATTCAGTTCTTGCTAATGTTTCATTAATATAGAACAAAGATTCAATTTGATTAAGTTTTGCTTCACTCATTCTAAAATGAGGCATATCTCTATCAGGAGTTATAAACTTTCTTACATCAACCCCTACCACAGGATCAGAGTAAGATGCAGGAACATTGTCTAAGTATAATCCTTTTCTAACATCAGTTGCAGGCATTAAGTCATAAAACTCTCTAGTTGCAAAATTCTGCTTATAAGTACCTGCTAAGCTCCATGTTGCATAAAATGCATCATTACTTCCAGGGTTATCAGTACTATTAAATTCTATTTGAAAGATAGTTTCAGGAGAAACTTCAGAAGAATAATAAGGTATAACATCTGCCTGTCCCATTAAATTAAATCCTTCACTATTATTTAATACTTGTTCAGCATAAAGTCTAGAATTAGGATAGTCTTCTAAATAAAGATAAGCTCTAGATAAAAGTAGCTTAGCAGCTGTTGGCCCTAATCTATTTACACCTGGTTCGTCAGTCATTAAAGAAATTCCAGTTTCTAAATCAAGAATAATTTGATTATACACATCTGAAACGGATGATCTTGGCAAAGAAGCACCAATATTAACACCTAAAGGTAAAACGACACCCAACTCAGGGTCTATACCACTTTCTGCAGGACGCGCATACCAGTTAACCAATTGAAATAGTATCGTTGCTCTTACCACATGAGCCTCTCCAAAACGATTGTCAGGATTTCCACTTACTGCGTCTTCATCCACAACCGTACCTTCAAAAGAAATTACATTATTTACATCTAGTAAAGTACCATATAAGCTACTCCAAATACCAGATACTGTTCCACCATCTACTATGGCGTGAGTATAATTATTTACATCAGTAAATCTATTACTGTTATTTACACTAACGTAACCGTTATCAGTTAATAAAGCGTGGTGTGTAAAGAAGTTAGCGCCAAATGTAGTAGCACTTTGCATACCACTATACATACCTAATGTAGCAATTTCTAAACTGGCTTCATCAACAATTGCGTCTTGAATTTGAATACTACCGGACGGTTTCGTTGTAAGAAACTCCTCATCGCAGCTTTGCAATTGCAGGCAAGCTAATGTACCTAATGCAAAGACAACTAATTTATTATTTATTTTCATATTCTTTTTTTTTTAAAAATTAATATTAACTCCAAATAAAAATTGTTTCAAGTTTGGAGCTGACTGATCATAAACACCAGCACCTTCTAATGAAGTACCAAATTCATTCGACCCAACTTCAGGATCAAAATATAAATCATCATCAAATACCCATGTGTAAAGGTTTAATCCTCTAACATAAATGTATGCATCACTAATCCAGTTCACATTTTTAAGTAATTCTGCATCCAATTTGTAACCTAACTCAATAGAACGTAGTCTAATGTGATCTGCATCATATATATATCTTGTACTATTAGCAGAAGAAGAGTTATTATC
The DNA here is from genome assembly GCF_013403915.1 of Winogradskyella pacifica. Taxonomy (GTDB): domain Bacteria; phylum Bacteroidota; class Bacteroidia; order Flavobacteriales; family Flavobacteriaceae; genus Winogradskyella; species Winogradskyella pacifica. Next base: position 80,393 of record NZ_JABFDI010000017.1, on the reverse strand, counting down.
TGAATTAAATAAGTACTGTGGTTTAGAAGCGTCTCTGTTATCTGGTGTCCAAGAATCATAAAGATTCGAAGCTAAGTGATTTAAGTTAGCAAAAGCTCCATCATTATCATAAACAAAAGCCCAACGATCTATTACAGAATGACCACCAGCATAGTTTAATAAAAATTTAAAATTAAAACCTTTATACTGAAATTCATTTGAAATACTAGCTAAATGCTTAGGTAATGCTTTTTTACCAGTAAAAGATAGTTCAGCATCACCAACAATACCTGTTACTTCAGTTCTAGATTCATCCGTATACCATAATGGCGTACCATCTGCCGGGTTAACACCGGCCCATAATCTTGTATAGAATTCAGAAGGATCATGACCTACAGCATAATTTTTTGTACCATTTGCAGCTATTTCATTAGCTTCATCAGTAATTTTTGTTACTTCATTCTCGTTAAGAGAAAAAGTAGTATTAAGACTCCATCTAAAGTTATCAGTAATAACAGGCACTAAACCTAATTGAACTTCCACACCCCTGTTTTCAGTTGTACCAATATTCTTAGTAAGACTTGTAAAACCAGAAGAAGGCGTTATTGGTGCAGAAAACAATAAGTCTTCTGACTCATTTTTATATACATCAATAGAACCAGAAACTCTACTTTCAAATAAGCTAAAATCTAAACCTAAATTGGTGTTTTTCTTAGTTTCCCATGTTAATGCAGAGTTACCAGGATTTATTATTACAGCTGCATTTTGGTTTAAATAAGTTCCAAAACCAACTAATGCTTTAGCTGAATGGTTACCTACTGATGCATTCCCCGTAATACCATAAGATACTCTTAATTTAAGTGAATTAACGAAAGTTGCTGAATCCAAGAAGCTCTCTTGAGCTATATTCCATGTTCCACCAGCTGCCCAGAAATTACCATATCTATTTTCAAATCCAAATCTAGAAGAACCATCTCTTCTAAATGAACCTGTTACAGAATAACGTCTATCATATGTATACGATCCTCTTACAAATGCACCAAAAAATGTAGCATCAGTATGTGAAGAAGATGCGCCTATTGGGTTTGCAGCATTCTCAAGTTCATATAAGTCATATCTACCTGAAGTGTAACCCTGTACAGAAGCAGAAGTCGTATTTGTACGATCAGCAACAGCATCTATACCTAAAGTACCTGTAATATTGTGAACATCACCAAACATCTTATTAAAACTCAAGCTATTCTGCCACGTCCAAATTTGACGGAAACGATTATCTTTAAAACCATTACCATTACCATTAACGTCACCTTCATTAACACCATCGCCAAAATCAGGATTCCAGAAAGTAATTTCATCTGAGATATTCATATCAACACCAGCTAGGGATTGAAATGACAACGTATTTTTGATTATTTCATAATCCAAATTAAGATTAGCTAAAACTTTATAAAAATTAGCTGTTGCAACATCCGTATTCTGAATAGCTACTGGGTTAAAACTAGGATTAAGATAAGCTAAATCTAAGTTATAAGTACCATCAGCATTATAAATGCTATTAGTTGGAGATAAAAGACTTCCAGTAAAAACAGGATTTCTAAAACTTGAAGCATCAGCATCACCAGTTTGTTCCGCAGATGACACATTAATACTAAATCCTACTTTCAATCTATCAGAAGCAGTCCAATTAGCATTTAAATTACCTGTAATACGACTATATTTAGCCTCTCTAGATACACCTTCTTGCTCGAAATAACCTAATGAAGAAAAGATTTGAAAATTCTCAGAACCACCAGTGTAGTTCAAATTAACAGAATTTGTAACACTATTCTTATTTCTTGTTGCAGCTCTCCAGTCAGTGTCTGTAACACCGTCCCAATTTAAAAAAGCTGTTGCAAAATTTACTGCATCCGCTTGATTTGAGTTTAAGCCAGAATTCATACGCCCTAAAGCAATCAAGTTAATATGCTCTTCAGAATTTAACCAATCAAATTCCTCAAAAGCAACGTCTCCATATCCATATTCAGTAGATAAAGAAAATCTAGACTGATCAGCTTTACCTGATTTAGTTGTAATCAAAATAACACCATTAGCTCCTCTTGCTCCATAAATAGAAGTTGACATTGCATCTTTCAACACAGTCACACTTTCAATATCTGAAGAGTTAAGACTTGCTAAAGGGTTTGCAGAAGCAGCTTGAGCAGCATTATCTCCTGATAAAACAGGAACACCATTAATTACATAGAGTGGATTTGAATCTGCCGTTAAAGAAGAAACACCCCTAAGAAATACTGGAGTAAAAGCTCCAGGCTGACCACTAATAGCACCTACTTGAAGACCAGCTACACGCCCTTGAAGCGCTTGATCAATTGAAACTACAGGTGTACTAGAAATATCAGTTGCAGAAACTGTTGTATAAGACCCAGCCTTCTGCGTCTCAGTTTCCTTAATACCAAAACCTACAATTACCACTTCATCAAGTGAGCTAGCATCTTCTAATGCTACGTTGTAAGTGTTACCAGCGCCAATTGTAACTTCTGCAGGCTTCATACCTACATAAGAAATTACAAGAACCGCACCTTGATTGACTTGGATAGTAAATTTACCATCAAAATCTGTTTGTTGACCTTTGGAGGTCCCTTTTACAATTACACTCGCTCCAGGAAGGGGTAAACCATCCATTGCTGTTGTAACTGTACCTGTGACAGTTTTCTCTTGTGCAAAAGAAAACTGCATCACGAACGCCATAAAAAGCGTTAATAACCATGTTAATTTTAATTTCATAAAACAATTATTTGAGTTAGTCTATTTGCAAACATCTTAATTAAATATTAAATAACCAAGTGTTTTTGCTAAAAAAATGTTAACACTATTGCGATTATGACAAGAATTCATAATAACCATTAACTTCACTGTTTTAAGGCAATAACTCAACAGTTAGACGCAAAAAGTGTAAAAGGGTTGCGTTAAAATTTTAACTTTGTTCAAAATTTAACATTTTGGAACTAAAAATTCAGTTTTCTACTCATAATATAGAATGTGGTACAGATGAAGCAGGCAGAGGTTGTTTAGCTGGTCCGGTTACAGCTGCTGCAGTAATATTACCTATCACCTTTAAAAACCTGATATTGAATGATTCTAAGCAACTCTCAGAAAAAAACAGGGTTATTTTAAAACCAATAATTGAACACGAGAGTGTTTCATTTGGGGTTTATCATATTTTTGAACAAGAAATCGATACTATTAATATCCTTAATGCCTCCATAAAAGCAATGCATGGCGCTATTTCTACCTTAAAAACTATTCCAGAATATATTATTGTAGATGGTAATAGGTTTAAGCCCTATGAAAAGATCCCACATTCCACCATAATAAAAGGTGATAGTAAATATTTAAGTATTGCCGCTGCTTCCGTTTTAGCAAAAACGTATAGAGATGACTATATGGAAAAAATCCACGAAGAGTTCCCAATGTACAACTGGAAACAAAACAAAGGCTACCCAACAAAAGAGCACAGAGCTGCTATAAAAAAATATGGAGTTACCAAATATCACAGAAAATCATTTAGATTATTGCCCGAGCAATACAAATTGGATATATAACTTTTTATATTTGTAAACTAAACACAACTTAATGAAGCGACTTGGTTTTTTATCGATTTTGTTTACCCTAGTTTTGGCCTGCCAAAAAGACTACAACAAAACCAAACAACCTTATAAATTAATTCCAACCGAAACATCTGCTATCATTCAAGTAAATGAGCTTAATGATTTTGTTACTAGTATTGAAAATAATGACGTCCTTTCTGGACTATATAATAAAGAGTTAAAAAACGCCTCTCTATTTTTAAACCAGCTTAACACTACCCAACAAGTTTATATTTCTTTTACGGATTCTAATTATCTCATTCTTACAGAAAATGACAGCACTTTATTTGTGCTTGATTCCATTAAGAATATTACGTCGACAACTTTGGTCGATTTAAACATTGAAAAGACCGAAATAAATAGCAACATCATCTATCATAAAATTATAGGAAATACTTTTGCAGGCTCTAATGACTTAGAACTCTTAAAGACTCTAAACACTGATAACGAAAACACAGAGATTAGTAACTTAATTGAGACCACAGATAAAAAATCGGTCGCTTCTATTTTATTTAAACCTGAGGCTACTAATTATTCTAAACTATTGTTTTCAGATGCCATAAATAAAGCTGGTAGAAATTTTACAGTCTTAGATTTTGATTACTCAGAAAAAGGACTGAATTACAATGGTATTTTAACCTCAAAAGATTCGAGTGCTAACCATCTCGACAGTTTTAAAAATACTGTTCCTCAAAAAACAAATTCACCTTTTATTGCTCCTTACAACACAAGTTCTTTAGTGAGTATTACATATGATAATTTTTCAGTATTTAATAAAAACAATTACCATCCAAAAGATAGCCTAGTAGACGTTTCTGAAACTTTCTTAAATTTCACAGATGAAATTGCCTTAATTGACGATGTATTAGTGCTTCATTCATTAGATCCTAACTTAATTATAGAATCTATTGAAGACAAATCTATATCGGAATCCTTTAGAGATATCGACATCTATGAGTTTGGACAACCAGACTTCTTCGAGACCAATTTAAACCCTTTTATAACTTTTGAAAATGCTAATTTCTTTTCTGTTTTTGAAAATTTCATTGTGTTTTCTAGCGCTTCTGAAACCTTAAAATCAATTCTAACAGATGCGTTAAACAACAACACGCTAGCTAATTCGGATGCTTTTTTAAGTATTAGCGAAAAGCTTAGTGATGAAGCCTCATTATTTATCTTTAAAGATTCTGAAAAACTCTCGACTGTTTTAGATCAAACGATGAATGGCTACAACGCTAACGCTGTTCAGTTTATACGCGAAGACAATTACACTCATATCAACGGAATTATTCAGAAATTCAAAAAAAGAGCCGCTTCAAATTCTGTTGCAGAAACATTTACCACCCCACTTGAAGCTACACTATTAACAGCTCCACAAGCCGTTAAAAATCATGTTTCTAAAGCGCATGATATCGTCGTTCAGGATGTAAATAATATGCTCTATCTTATTTCGAGTTCTGGTACTATTCTATGGAAAAAACAACTTCAAGGACGAATTTTAGGTCCAGTAGAACAAATTGACATGTATAAAAATGGCAGATTACAATTAGCGTTTACAACACCTAACCAACTCTACATTTTAGACCGAAATGGTAACGACGTGTCCCCTTTTCCTTTAAAATTTAACGATGCCATTACACAACCGCTTTCCGTTTTTGATTACGATAAACGAAAAGATTATAGATTACTAGTTACCCAAGGAAAAAACCTTTTGATGTATAATGCAAAAGGACAATCTATTGGTGGTTTTATTTATAAAAATAATGATTCTCAAATTTCATCACAACCTAAACATTTCAGAATTGGAAGTAAAGATTACATCGTATTTGGAGCGGGCGAAAACCTTAAAATATTAAACAGACAAGGGGATAGTAGAATTAATGTAAAAGACAAAATCCGTTTTTCTGATAACGACGTGTATTTATATCAGAATAAATTTACCACGACCAACACACTTGGCCAACTTATACAAGTCGATACCAAAGGAAATCTCAGCACAAAAAATCTAAATCTTACAGATAAGCATAAAATAGCAACTACTAGTAAAACCTTGGTTTCCTTAAGGGAAAACAGATTAATTATAAAATCTAGAACCATTGATTTGGATTACGGAGATTATACAGAGCCTAGGATATTTTATTTGAATGATAAGATCTACGTTACAACTACAGATTTGCAATCTAAAAAAGTATACCTTTTTGATAGTCAAGCAAAATCCATCCCTAATTTTCCTGTCTTTGGTACGTCAGCGGCAGTGCTAGAAAAACTAGATAACGATAGTGGTTTAGAACTTATTACGCAAAGCGATGACAAAACCCTAATAGTTTACAAACTACATTAAAAATCATTCTTATTTTAGTATTATTTTCACTTACAATAAGCGCATTGTTTTGTAGTATTGTATAACCAAAATTTAGACGACATTTTCATCATGATAAAAAGACAAAAAGCATCCTTAAGAAGCTGTATAATTCACAAAGTTGGTAACAAATTTAATGGTACTAAAAATGCCTTTTCAGATGCCATTGTAGATTTTGATGAAGCCACTTATAATTTAATGTTGCCTTATCTTCTGAGACCTTTTATGAGTGTAGCCGAAAATTATCGTTTTCACCACCATAGTGATGTCGCTCTCAATGAAATAAACACTTATAGCGATCAATTATTTAAAGAAGGTGCTGATTTTGTAGACATCTCTAAACACATTGTAACGCATCTATTTGAGCAAAGTAATTCTGCTCAAATTAAAACCGGTGATGTCCTTATTTGTCATTTTGAAAACATACAATACGAAGACTACTTTACAGATGCTATTGGGATCTTTAAAATTGAAAATAAGACTGAGTTTTTTCAAACGTATTTAGAAGATAATAACTACGATATATTAGTTCAAAAAGGTATCCAAGCTAAAAAGGTAGACAAGGGTTGCTTAATCTTAAATACTTCCGATATGGAAGGCAAAATTGTACTTAGTGTAGATAACAACACTTACGATACACAATACTGGATCAAAAGCTTCTTAAACATCAGATACCCAGACGACAGCAATCAGCACACCAAAAACTGTATTGAACTTTGCCGAGAATTTTCTAAAGAAGTTTTACAACCTAATTTTGGTGGTCAAGAGCAAAGTAACTTCCTAGCTAAAACGGTTGATTTTTTCAAAGAAAATGAAATTGTAAATATCGATACTTTCAAAGAAGAAGTTTTTGATGAAGAGGATAAAATTCAATTATTTGAAGATTACAAGAAAACTTACGAAACAGACAATAAAGTGCTGATTAGAAACCAGTTTGACGTCTCTGAAGTAGCCTTAAAAAAGCAAAAGCAAAAAATTAAAACCGAAATAAAACTCGACACCAACATTCAAATAAAACTAGATGTTGATGCCCCTGATGCTTCTGCAGAATATCTAGAACGCGGTTACGATGAAGAGAAGAAAATGCACTTTTATAAGGTGTTTTTTAATGACGAGTCTTAACTTTAATTCTTAACATCTCACTCATAACTAAAGTTGAATGAAGCTCGCGTCAAAAAGCGCACTAAAATGCTTTAAAAGCTTCTCTTTAACTTCATTTTCATTTACGCTATCGACACCCAATTCATTATTTAAGGTTGTTACCGCTTTCCCTCTTATTCCACATGGAATAATATAATCAAAATAGCCTAAATCTGCATTCACATTTAAGGCGAATCCATGCATGGTAACCCAACGGCTAGCCCTTACTCCCATAGCGCAAATTTTTCGAGCAAATGGTGTCCCAACATCGAGCCACACACCTGTTTCGCCAGGACTGCGTTCTGTTTTTAGACCATACTCAGCTAATGTTAGAATGATAACTTCTTCTAAAAATCGTAAGTATTTATGAATATCTGTAAAGAAGTTATCTAAGTCTAGAATCGGATAACCCACAATCTGCCCTGGACCATGATAGGTAATATCTCCACCTCGATTAATTTTGTAAAACGTGGCTCCTTTTTCTGACAATTGCGTTTCAGAAAGTAGTAAATTTGAAAGATCACCACTTTTTCCTAAAGTATAGACATGCGGATGTTCTACAAAGAGAAAATGATTCTCAGTAACTAAACCAGCATCTTCTCTTCGATTCTTTATTTTAGTATCTAAAATAGCTTTAAAGAGTGTTTCCTGGTAATCCCAAGTGTCCTTAAAATCTTTAGTTCCTAAATCTTGTAGTTGTATTTTTTTATTCAAAATAATTATTCTTTTAATCCTCTAAAACAACTTCAATATTCAATATTTCAGGATCCTTTAGCATATCTATAAACCCAACCTCATAAGTAACCGTTTTTCGATCTTCACTATACATTGCTCCTTGTTTCGAAAATGATTTTACAGCTTTAGGAAAGTGATAATTAATTATATACTTAGAAGATCCCAACATCAATGCCGATTTATCTATACTATCTAAAGATTTCTGATGTTTTTCTAAATCAATAATCTCAGCATTTCTTCTAAAAACGGTACCATCATATGAGTAACTCACCAAAGTTGAGCCTTCATTACCCATACTCGAAAATGGACTTAAAGGCAAATTATCACTAGCAGTGTCATCACCTTTTAAATTATTGAAACTATTCATTGCTTTGTACATATCGCGCAACTCACTAGCATCATCAAAGTCTGTTTCTAAATCAAAAAACATCTTCTTCTTATCTGGATCCATAACCATATGAATTTTATAATCCTCCATGGCTTTAATCTTTTCTTGTTCTCCTACAGACAAATTTGCTATACTATCTTTATATTCTACCAAAAAGTCCTTAAAAACGATTGTTGAATCCACAGCTTTACTCATTTCATCAGAAGCATTCTCTCCGAGTTGATCTAACACATCCATCATCTCTGATGCATCCATTGAGAATTTCACCTTACCACTACCGTCTTCATTGATATAGATATTTTCAGAAAACTGACAACTTGTTAGCAGCATTATAAATACACAAGAAAGCACCGTAAAAACCTTATTCATTTTTAATCTTTTAAATACATTATTAAGATCGCAAAGGTAAGACTTTTATCGCTTTGGGTTATTGAGAATAACTAAAGCTGCTATAACACCTGGCACCCAACCACAGAGCCATAATAAAAAGGTAATTAGAATAGAACCACATCCTTTATCTAAGACAGCTAAAGGTGGACAAATAATAGAAAGAATAACGCGCCAGATACTCATAATTTCGTTTGATGATTTGATGTATTTATAGGACGCAAGTTCAATATAAATGTTACACTTTTTACGAATTCATATCCTTGAAATTAGAATAAAATTCAATAAAGTATTATTACTATAAAGTAATATTGATTCTTATTCTGAATTCTTGTTTATCAACTAAAGAAATTCAGAATGACCATCCTCTACCAAAACACGATGTAAAAGTGTTCTTCAAGATTCTTTAAAATGCCTTAAAAACATTTCTAAACAACCATAATTATTCAGAAAATTTAGAGCTTGTTAAATCTAACTAAAAAGGAGCTCGTTAATTTTTGTAAAAAGTGTAATTTTGCAGCCACTTACCAACACTTGGTAAGTTTATAAAATTAATTAAGAATGCAACTTTCAGAACAAGAATTGGTAAGACGCCAAAAGTTAGAAAAGCTTAGAGCTTTAGGGATTAACCCTTATCCAGCGGATTTATTTCCCGTAAACCACACTTCAAAACAGATAAAATCTAATTTTGAAGACGGTAAACAGGTTATTATCGCAGGTCGTCTAATGGCAATTAACATTCAAGGGAAAGCATCTTTTGCACAATTGCAAGATAGCGAAGGTCGTATTCAGGTGTATTTTAATAGAGACGAAATTTGTACAGGTGAAGACAAATCCCTTTACAATGATGTCTTTAAGAAATTATTAGACTTAGGTGATTTTGTAGGTATTGAAGGCACACTTTTCACAACACAAGTTGGCGAAAAGACTGTTATGGTAAAGGATTTTAAATTGCTTAGTAAAGCTTTAAAACCATTACCTATCCCAAAACAAAAGGATGGAAAAACCTATGATGCATTTACAGATCCAGAAATGCGTTACAGACAACGTTATGCCGATTTAGTAGTTAATCCTCATGTAAAAGAAGTGTTTATAAAGCGTACTAAGCTTTTTAATGCGATGCGTCAATTTTTTAATGATGCTGGTTATTTTGAAGTTGAAACACCAGTTTTACAGCCTATTCCTGGTGGAGCTGCTGCACGTCCGTTTATGACGCACCACAACAGTTTAGACATTCCATTATACATGCGAATTGCTAACGAATTATATCTAAAACGTTTAATCGTTGGTGGTTTTGATGGTGTTTATGAGTTTTCTAAAAACTTCAGAAATGAAGGAATGGACAGAACGCATAATCCAGAATTTACCGCCATGGAAATCTATGTATCTTACAAAGATTACAACTGGATGATGGATTTCTGTGAGCAATTATTAGAGCATTGTGCTATTGCTGTAAATGGAACTTCAGATGCTACATTTGGCGAACATAAAATCAATTTTAAAGCACCTTATAAGCGTATTACCATGCGCGATTCTATTTTAGAATTTACAGGTTTTGATATCTATAACAAGTCTGAAGACGACATAAGAGCAGCTGCAAAAGGCATGCATATTGAGGTTGACGAGACTATGGGTAAAGGCAAGTTGATTGATGAGATTTTTGGTGAAAAATGTGAAGGAAATTACATTCAACCAACGTTCATTACCGATTACCCAAAAGAGATGAGCCCTTTATGTAAAGAGCACAGAGAAAACCCTGAATTAACAGAGCGTTTTGAGTTAATGGTTTGTGGTAAAGAAGTTGCTAATGCTTATTCTGAACTTAATGATCCTATAGACCAACGCGAGCGTTTTGAACACCAGTTAAGTTTAGCTAAAAAAGGAGATGATGAAGCGACAGAATTTATAGATCACGATTTTTTACGTGCGCTAGAATACGGAATGCCTCCAACATCTGGAATGGGAATTGGAATGGACCGTTTAATAATGTTCTTAACCAACAATCAGAGTATTCAAGAAGTTTTATTCTTCCCTCAAATGCGACCAGAAAAGAAAAAAGTGGATTTAAGCGATAACGAAAAAGCGATTTTAGAAGTTTTAAAAGCTGAAAAACGCATGGACTTAAATGTGCTTAAATCAAAATCTGGCTTAAGTAATAAAGGTTGGGATAAAGGTTTAAAAGGCTTAAGCAAACATGGCTTAACAAAGGTTGAAAAAACTGATGACGGCTTATTTGTAGAGCTTATTTAAAAACCCTCTAACATAAATTTATAAAAAAGGAATTACCAAGAGGTAGATCCTTTTTTTTTGTTTAAAAACTATATATTAGAGCGTTACTAATAATTAGAATCTTTATAAAACGCTCATTTTATGAAACAAAGCTACGCAACCTTAATCTTATTTTTATGTTTTACAATAGTCATAAATTCACAGAACTTCATAGGTAATTGGAATGTAATTTCTCTTGAATCAAATGGAAACACCATCAATTTACCTTCAACGGTTACAACACCTCCAAATATTGAATTTCACAATTCATTTAGCAGTGCGCCTTTAGACCAATATTGGGGACGTTATATATACGGTAATGGCATTTGTAACTCTTTTACTTCGTACTTTGAGAGCGAACAAAATAATGCTATAAGTCTTATTCCTTATTTTGAAACTACAGACAACTCATGTACTACAACTGAGGAAACTGACTTTGAGAACTTATACTTTTCAATTTTACAAGAACCTGGAAATTTAACGTATTCATTTACTAATGATTTACACAATTTAAGTTTTACAAATAGCCAAGGAGATGTCATAAACTTAGGTCGTGAAGATGCTCCTTCAAACGCACTAAGCGGAGAATGGTTTATTCATTCTATTTGGGAATTTGATATTTTACTTGAGAATACTTTCGATCCTAACTTAAGTATAGTCTTTTCTGACGATATTATTAATGGACAAAGTGATTTTTATGGCAGCTCCACTTGTAATGGATTCAGCGGTATGTATGACAATCCAATACAACCAAATTCTTTTATAATTAGAGATATAGGTTGGACACTAAGTTTCTGTGACATTGCAGACCAAGCGATTTTTGAAATGTCATACATGAATTTTTTCAGTCCTAATGAAAACATATACACATTTGAAATTACAGGAAGCGGTTCCGATGCTATGCTAACCATATATAATGGCAATGAGGTAGAACTTAATTACGGTAGACAAGCCCTGTCTACTAATAGTTTTACCGCGCAAAAAACCAAACTAATAACAGATATATCTAATCATAGATTACAACTCATTTCTGATACGCCTTTAGTCAATAATCCATACTCTATTTATGATCTTTCAGGCAGGCTAATTACGTCCGCCTACTTAGATCAATCTAATAACATTGAAATTGGCACTTTAGCTTCAGGCAGTTATGTTTTAAAGATTATGAATTCACAAAATCAAACCGAAAGCTTTAAATTTATGAATTACTAATTTTTGTTTTTAATGTCTATAAGTATTCTAACTATCAGTTTACGTATTGATTAAAATATAATTTTACTACTTTAGCAACTAGCTATAAATCAGAAAACCACCCAAATGTTTAAAAAATCCTATTTATTAATCGTATTCGTAAGCCTTTTCTTTTCATGTGGTAATGATATTGATGACATTATTCCTGTATGTAATAGTGTAACTAATATATCATCAAGTGCTATTGCTGATAATTCTGCAACACTCAATTGGGAAGCAATTAATTCTTCAGCATCCTACAACTTAGAATATGGTATTTCAGGATTTACCTTAGGGAGTGGCACAACAATTTCTGTTTCCGAAACATCCGTAATACTAAGCGATTTACAAGCCAATACAACTTACGACGTTTACGTTCAAACCCTTTGTAGTTCAATTAATAGTAGCTTACATAGTGACGTGTATAGTTTTACAACTTTAATCCCAAACGTAGCAACCGAGTTTAAAACAAATCTTTCTGAGTTGAATTTATTTTCAGGAAATTTGAATGAATTAAACATTACCACAAAAGCATTTGAGTACAATCTTAGCACTACTCTATTTTCTGATTACGCACATAAGCAACGTATCATCGCTCTACCTGAAGGCACAAGCATGGAATTTGATGGTGATGGTTTACCGCTTTTCCCAGAGAATACCGTAATTGCGAAAACATTTTACTACAATCACGATGAACGCGATTTATCCTTAGGAAGAACCATAATTGAAACCCGTATTTTAATGAAATTAAATGGCGAATGGGAAACGGGAGATTACAAATGGAACGACGAACAGACAGAGGCTGTTTTAGATTTAGGCGGAAGCTCGCTGCCTGTAACTTGGATTGATGTAGAAGGCAACACGAATTCTACAACTTATAAAATTCCGTCAGATACAGATTGTTTTACTTGCCATGGTAATAATGGCAATATTATACCCATAGGACCAAAATTGAGATCCATGAATTTTGAAATCAATGGTGTAAATCAATTAGAACAATTTATCAGCAACTCTCAATTAACAGGTGTTGCTAATAGTGCTTCTATTACAAGTTTACCGAATTGGGAAGATGGAGACTTTAGATTAGAAGCTAGAGCAAGAGCATACATAGATATTAATTGTGCTCATTGCCATATCCCTGGTGGAAGCTGCGCCGATGAAACCACCTTAAATTTGGCCTTTGAAACGCCACTCAATGAAAGTCAAATTGTAGAACAAAGCCACCTTGTTAGTTATAGAATATCGTTTTATTTAGATGGTTTAAGTATGCCTTTTATAGGAACTTCAATGATGCATACCGAAGGTGTAGAACTCATTCAATCTTACCTAGACACCCTAGATTAACGACGTTAAAGAAATACTAAAATCAGTTTTTAAATTAACATATTCTTAATAGAATACGTATTTTCAACAAAATTTAAAAACTAACTATTTTGAAAAACGTACCCATTAAACTACTCTTTGTAGTTTCCGCCTTTTTAGCGTTTTCTTGCTCTACTGCAAAAAAAGCTGGAAAATCAGGCAAAGATGCCACAGCAATGGCTAAAACTTCAGCAAAGAAACCTGGAAAAAACGACCCAAAGCCTTACGACAAAGTCATCACTAAAGATGCCAAAAGTGATAAAGGATTATTTACAGTCCATTCTTTAGACGATAAATTTTATTACGAAATACCAGACTCTCTTTTCAATAGAGAAATGTTAATGGTAACTCGTATTGCAAAGACTGCTTCAGGGCTAGGTTTTGGTGGAGGAAAAACGAATGAGCAAGTATTGAGATGGGAGAAAAAAGATAAGAAAGTTGTTCTTAGAGTTGTGTCTTACAACGTTGTTGCAGCCGATTCTCTTCCTGTTAGTGAAGCTGTTTTAAATTCTAATTTTGAACCTGTTTTATACACATTTCCTATTGAGGCATTTAGCAAAGACTCTACAAGCACAGTAATTGATGCGACACCTTTGTTTGAGAAAGATGTAAAACCTTTAGGATTACCTCAACGTAATAGATCTTCTTATAAAATATCGCGTTTAGAAAGTGATAAATCATTTATTGAGACTATTAAGAGTTACCCTAGAAATATTGAAGCACGTCACGTAAAAACATATGCTGCCGGAAATCCTCCATCTAACTCTAGTACAGGTAGTATCTCAATAGAAATGAATAATTCTATGATTTTATTACCAGATGTACCTATGAAGCGTCGTTATTTTGATGAGCGCGTAGGCTGGTTTGCAAGAGGCCAAACAGATTACGGATTAGCAGATCAAAAGAGCGAAACTTTAACCTATTTAGATCGTTGGAGATTAGAGGTTAGAGATGAAGACATTGAGAAGTTTAAGCGTGGTGAATTAGTAGTTCCTAAAAAGCAAATTGTTTATTACGTCGATAGAGCGACTCCAGAACAATGGAAAAAATATATTAAGCAAGGTATTGAAGATTGGCAGGTTGCTTTTGAAGCAGCAGGTTTTAAAGATGCTATCATTGCTAAAGAGCCACCAACGGTTGAAGAAGACCCAGAATGGAGTCCAGAAGATGCACGTTACTCAGTTGTGCGTTATTTAGCATCTCCTATTCCAAATGCCAATGGACCTCACGTAAGTGACCCAAGAACAGGTGAAATATTAGAAAGTGATATCAACTGGTATCATAATGTAATGTCTTTATTACGCGGATGGTTCTTTGTTCAAACTGCTGCGATTAACCCAGAAGCACAAAGTCCACAATTTAAAGATGAAGTTATGGGACGTTTAATTCGTTTTGTATCTTCTCATGAAGTTGGTCACACCTTAGGTTTACCTCATAACATGGGATCTAGTGTTGCTTATCCTGTAGAGAAATTACGTGATGCTGAATTCACTAAAGAATTTGGTACTGCTCCATCAATTATGGATTATGCCCGTTTTAACTATATCGCTCAACCAGGTGATGAAGGAGTCGCTTTAATGCCAGATATCGGAACGTATGATAAGTATTCTATATCTTGGGGTTATAGACCAATTTTAGATAAAACTGCAGAAGAAGAAAAGCCAATCCTTAACGCATGGATTATGGAGCACGCTGGTGACCCAATGTATCGTTTTGGACACCAACAAGCTGGTGACGTAGTTGATCCAAGTTCTCAAACTGAAGATTTAGGTGATAATGCTATGTTAGCAAGTGAATATGGAATTAAAAACCTAAAACGTATTGTACCAAACTTAATTGAATGGACAACTGAAGCTGGTGAAAACTATGACGACTTAGATGAAATGTACGGTCATGTGATTTCTCAATTTAATCGTTATATGGGTCACGTTTCTAACAATATTGGTGGTGTTTACGAAAATTACAAAGCTGCAGATCAAGAAGGAGCTGTATATACTGCTGTACCAAAAGCGCACCAAAAGGAAGCAATGAACTTTATTCAAGAGAACCTATTTGAAACTCCAGATTGGTTAATTGATAAAAACATTTTTGATCGTATTGAGTTTACAGGTTCTATAGAACGTGTTCGTGCTTTACAATCTAGAACTGTTAATAATATTTTAAGCTTAGGAAAAATGCAACGTTTAATAGAAGCATATACCTTTGATAGTGCAGCCTATTCTTTACCAGATATGATGAGCGATTTACGTTCAGGAATCTGGAGTGAATTACGTACAGGTAAAAAAATTGATACTTACAGACGTAATTTACAACGTGCACATATTGATAGATTAGAGTATTTGATGACTGCCAAAGACCAAGGTCCTAGCAGAAGATCTAGTTCTTACGTTAAGGTGACACCTGTTAATACTAGCCAATCTGATATTAGAGCGGTTGTAAGAGCTGAGTTAACATCCCTACGTAGCCAATTACGTTCTGCTCGTGGTGGAGATTCAATGAGTAGAATACATATAGCGGATGCTATTGAGCGTATTAATCTTATTTTAGACCCTAAGTAATCTAAAATTAAATACATTCTAAAAAAGGCTTCAAGTTATCTTGAAGCCTTTTTTTAGTTTAAAGTAGTTTGAATCATTTTATGGTAGTCTTCAAACTCGATTAAATTATTATGCTCACCTCCTTCAACCGTAATAAATTCGAGGTTTTCAATATTTAATTTTAAAAGTTTTTTAGCTGATGCATAAGGTACAACGCTATCCGCTGTTCCATGAATAATTGTAATCGGACACCTTGCCTTTGGTAAAAACTGATAAGTTGGAAAATGATACTTTAACAATTGTTTTACAGGCAAAATTGGAAACCGATCTTTCGCCACGTCTAAAATACTGTAATAGGGCGTTTCTAAAATCAGTTGTTTTGCATTGTTTTTTGAAGCTAAATACGAAGCTATTCCGGTACCTAAAGATCTTCCATATAAGGTGATTTCATCTTCGGAATACTGTTTTAAAAGATAATCATAACAATATTGTGCATCACTATATATAGCTACTTCACTTAGTTTTCCTGTACTTTTTCCATAGGTTCGGTAGTCCATTATTAAGACATCATACTCCATATCTACAAAATATTCTGAAACCGTTCCCCAACGACTTAAATCGCCAGCGTTTCCATGAAAATAAAGGATAACTCCTTTTGGGTTTTCAACCTTAAAATGAAGTGCGTTTATAATGGTATTCTCATCTGTTTTAAAGAATAATTCTTCAAAATTATGTTGAAACTGGTATTGATAATTTTGCTTTAAAGTATTAGGAAAAAACAATAACTTTTCTTGCAAAAAATAAAGAGCGGATGCTATCATAACAAATATGCTTAAAAATACAATTATAAACTTTTTAAGTCTTTTTTTTAATATCACTTTAGTGGTGCGCTCCATTTGTTTCTTAGTATTAGTAACCAAAGATATTACAATAGTCTTTTGGAATAGGTAAACTAAAATAATACACTGATTATGCTCAATATTAAATCATTTTAAAAACCTCACAGCACAAAGAATGCTGCAAGGTTTTGGGTTAGTAATTAACCGATCATCAAAACTAATCGTCGTCTTCTTTTGTCTCCAATTCATTATTTATATAAGCTACATCTCTGGTGTTTTTCTGCACTGCAATAGCCGAAAACAAACTCAAAGTAAATGACATAGCATAGAAGCCTTTTTCACTTAATTCTAAATCTGCATTCCAAAGTCCAATACTTAATAGAACTATGGATGCGATAGATGTAAACCAACTGATACCGTAGTACATTTCGGTAACCTGAATGTTTTCGAGTTTATCTCTAACGGCTTTTTGTACTGAGATTACTGAGAATAATCCGAAAAGTAGAATTGTAAAATAATAGCCTTTTTCGTTAAGCATCATCTCTGCATTCCAAAGTCCAATACAATAAGCAACCATACCAATAAGTAAGGCCGACCACGAGGCTCCAATAAATGCTGGTGTTGGCTTATGATTATATAACTTCTTTTCTTTCTTTTTTGATTTTAAATTTTCTTCGTCTTTTAAAGACACTGTTGTTTGATAATTCATACTATTTTGTTTTAATGATTATGAGGCAAATCTCGAATAAAAGTGAAGAAGCATAAAACCACAATTCAAACAGAACTGACGATATATTTTATGGACTACATTTAAAATTACCTATATTTAGGGATAAATTAAATATATTTATGACGTTTAAATGATAGCATTAAAATCTATAATTGATACATTAACAATTGAAGAGCAACAGAAATTCGTAAATTACCTTCAACAAAAGAACAAGCGGAAGGACACCAAGAACATTCAATTATTTAAGGTACTCGCATATTCTAATGACGATTCTAAAAACATTTGCGTTCAACTTTATAAAGTAGAAAACTGCAATGCTTACCATGCCTTAAGAAAACGCCTATTTCAATCCTTAATAGATTTTACCGCGAATAAAAACCTCGAAGATGAGAGCTCCATAGACATACAGGTTATTAAGTACATTTTGGCATCACGAACCTTTTTACTTCAAAAAAAATATGAGATAGCATATAAAGTTTTAGACAAGGCTGAACGCTTAGCAGATGAGCATTTAATGTTCCCAATACTCAACGAAATCTATCATACCAAAATCCAATATGCCTCTAATTACCCTAAAGCAGGATTAGATGACTTAATTGTAAAACAAAAAGAAAACCAGAAAAAGCATCAATTAGAAGATGAACTCAATATCGTGTATGCTAAATTAAAATCGATGTTAAATGACGTCACTTATGAAGGCACCGTCATTGATTTTGAATTAGAACTAGAACACCTACTAAAAGTACATAATATCGAAATTAACACGTCGCTTTCCTTTAAATCCTTGTATCAAATTTTAGCGATTGCTAATATTTCGGCTTTAGTCACAAAAAAATATTATTCCATAGAAAGCTTTGTAATGAAGAGTTATGACATTCTAAAACAAAAGAAGGAAACTGACAAGCAACTTTTTTATCAAATTGAAATCGTTTATATCATTGCTAACACGCTTTTCAGGAATAAAAAATTTGAAGCTTCTACACGCTACATCGATGAAATGGAACAGCTCATGCAGCTAAAAAAACGGGCCTATTACAAACCCTTCATATTAAAAAAAACCTTAGTCAAAGCTTTAAACCTCAACTATAGTAACGAACAAGATGACGCTATTACACTAATTGAAAGTTTCACTAATAAAAAACATGAAGACACAGAAACCTTACTCGACTTACAGCTAACATGCTTTATGTTTTACTTTCAAAAAGGAGACTTTACAAAAGCCAAATCCATTTCATCCAAATTTTATCA
This sequence comes from Winogradskyella pacifica, assembly GCF_013403915.1. GTDB lineage: Bacteria > Bacteroidota > Bacteroidia > Flavobacteriales > Flavobacteriaceae > Winogradskyella > Winogradskyella pacifica. The sequence continues at coordinate 61,547 of NZ_JABFDI010000017.1, read as the reverse complement.
TACCGACCGATGGTATAAAGAAAAAGCAGGTATAGATTGGGTGATTAAAAAAAACGTTGCCGAACTTCTATTATATATAGAATTACAAGAAGATGATTTATTCTATTCGCGATTAAAAAGTTTTAGGCGACGCTACTCAAGCTACTTAAAACAAATTGGACAACCCCGAATTCTAACTTTTATAAAGTTTGCCGAACAGTATTACATAAAACCTGAAAGCATAGGCACACCAGAATTCCTGAATAAATTAGAACTAACTTTTGAGTGGACTACAATAAACAAAGAAGATATTTTTATAATAAGCTTCTATGCATGGCTAAAAAGTAAGGCTGAAAAAGAAAATATATTTCAATTAACGTTGAGGCTAATAAAAATGTAATAAATGTTAAAATACGTGTTAAAAGCCTAACCAGCGTTAAACCTAAATAATGACTCTAGGTCTAAATAAGTATAACATAAAACATAAACGACATGAGAAATTTATTAGTAATCGCCGTAGCTCTATTTACACTAAATGGCATGGCACAGGAAAAAGAAAAGAGATCGGACCGCAAAGATAGATCAGAATTAAGAATGCAAATGACACCAAGTGATATTGCAGATTTAAAATCAAAAAAATTAACTTTAAAACTAGACTTATCCGATGCGCAGCAGAAAAAAGTACATAGTATTTTATTAAGCGAAGCAAAAGCCAATGAAGGTTTAAGGCAAAAACATAAAGCTGCAGAAGGAGAAAAAAGAGAAAGACCTTCTCAAGAAGAATTCCTTAAGATGCAAAATACCAGATTAGATCAGCAGATTGAAATGAAGCGCGAAATGAAAACAATCTTAAATGCAGAACAGTATGCTAAGTTCGAAAAAATGAAGCCTAGAGATCATAAAAAAAGAGGTGATCGTCATAAAAAACGTGATGGAAAACACGAAGGAAAACACAACAAACAACAAGACGAAAACTAATATATAATCGTCTTATTTTAAAGAAAAAGTATCGCTTCGGTGATACTTTTTCTTTTTATTGAATAAAATTGTTATTTTAGTGTCGAATTTAAAAATTAATAATGAAAAAGACTATCACACTCTGTTTATTTGTATTTGCACTATTTTTAGGAACCCATACTGCTGTTGCACAAAACAGCAATACTGACAAAGAAGCAAATGCTATTATAGAAGCTAAAGCTATTAAGACAACTAAAGGTTTAATTAAATTTATTCAGTTAGAAAAAGACAAGACAGCAGAAGTCTACAAAGCAATAAAAGAGCATACTAGCGATTTATATTTCATTGAAAATGAAAAAAATTCAACTGAAAAAGAAGTATTCATTAGAACAACAGCCACAAATGAAACGCTTGATAGCAAGATGAAAGTTCTTTTAAACAAAGTACAATTTGAGCGCTTTAAACGTTTTCAAAAAAGTTAAGCTCAATTTTTTATATAAAAAAAGTCTCGCCATGTGCGAGACTTTTTTTTGTTTACAAATCTTTTGCAATCTCCTCGACAGCTGCAATCGTCTCGTTTAAATCTTCATAGCTTAATGCATCTGTTATAAACCAAGTTTCAAAAGCACTTGGTGCAATATAAATACCTTTGTTTAACATGCCGTGAAAGAACTTTTTAAACGTTTCATTATTCCCTTTAGCAGCAGAATCGAAATCCACGACAGCATCTTCTGAAAAATGCACAGAAATCATAGACCCTATTCTATTGATAGTATGTGTTACATTATTCTTATTAAGCGCATCCGCAATACCATTATGAAGGTATTTTGTTTTCTCCTCTAACCTATTCATTAATCCTTTATCGGCATTAATAGTTTTAAGCATTGCCAAACCTGCCGCCATAGCTAACGGATTGCCGCTTAACGTTCCTGCCTGATACACAGGACCTATTGGAGCTAAATAGTTCATAATTTCATTTCGAGCAGCAAAAGCACCAACAGGTAATCCACCACCAACAACTTTTCCGAAACAAACGATATCTGCATTAATATTTTTAAGCGCTTGTACTCCACCATTTGCCAATCTAAAACCGGTCATTACCTCATCAAAAATCAATAAGATATTATGAGAGTCGCAAATAGCTCTCAAGCCTTCTAAAAATCCATCAACCGGAGGAATACAGCCCATATTACCAGCAACAGGCTCAATAATAATTGCTGCTATAGCATCTTTATTTGCTTCGACTAATTCCTTTACGTTTTCAAGATCATTATACCTTGCCAATAACGTGTCTTTTGCAGTTCCTTCTGTGACACCAGGACTATTTGGTGTTCCAAAGGTTATAGCACCACTTCCTGCTGCAATTAAAAACGAATCGCTATGCCCATGATAACAACCCGCAAATTTTATAATCTTATCTTTTTTAGTAAAACCTCTAGCTAAACGAATAGCACTCATACACGCTTCAGTCCCTGAATTAACAAAACGAATTTTATCAATATTTGGCACCATAGAAACTGCTAATTCTGCGATCTCAGTTTCAATAGCTGTTGGCATCCCGAAGGAAGTTCCTTGTTTTGCTTTTTCAATAACGGCATCAACTACAGGAGGAAATGCATGACCAAGTAACATTGGACCCCAAGAATTTATATAATCTATAAAACGATTTCCATCTTCATCATAAACATAAGCCCCTTTTGCTGACTTAGCAAAAATTGGTGTTCCTCCAACGGCATTAAAAGCCCTTACAGGTGAATTTACACCACCAGGAATAACCTTTTGTGCGTCTTGAAACAAAGCACTACTTCTTTTATATAACATAAATTAATTTGGAATAATAAGTTCTTGACCAATAGTAAGGTCATTTGATTTTAAATTATTTTTAACTTTAATAGCATCAACCGTAGTTTTATATAATCTAGATAAAGAATACAACGTATCTCCTTTAGCCACCGTGTGCTTTTTAGACGTCACCTTCTTTGGCCCCTCTATTATAGTGGTTGATCTGCGCGATGACTTAGTAGTTGTTCCATTGAGGACTTCATCATCATATTTATCAAGATTATAGCGTTCAATTAAGCTAATCAGTTTTTCAGGATATTTACGATCTGTTGCATAACCTGCCGCTCTTAAGCCTTTAGCCCAACCTTTATAATCATCGGGTCTTAGATCAAATAAACTCGCATAACGGCTACGGCCTGTTAAGAATTCAGAATGGTCTTCGTAAGACATTTCTGCTTTATCATATTTCCTAAAGCATTCTTGTGAACGATCATCATCATGATAAATCTTAGCACCTGTCCAACCGTGGCATTTAATCCCAAAGTGATTATTTGCCTTAACCGCTAAACGTCCTTTTCCAACACCAGATTCTAAAATACCTTGAGCCAAGGTAATACTCGCTGGAATTTTATGAGTCCGCATTTTGTTTTTAGAAATTTCAGCATATAAACTAATATAAACCTCAACACTACTTGGAGCTTTATTTTCTTCTACAGCTGACGGATTTGTTTCAACCGTTTTAACCGTTTTAACCTCCTCTTTTTTGTCTTTTACTACAACTGTTTTAGTCGTACTACTTCGTTTCTTTTTAGTTACAATACCTTTTTTAGGACCACAACTCATTGCAAATACAGCAACTAATAAGATTAAATATTTGAACTTCATGTTTTATATTTCAATTAAAGGGCGATTTTTACGCTTCAACATATCATTTACACCTGCAATACCTTGCAAACCTCCGGTATGTATGACAAGTATTTTAGAATCCGCTGGAAAATATCCAAGAGCAATTAAATCAAATATTCCAAATAGCATTTTACCTGTATAAATCGGATCTAATGGAATATTATAATCATTCTTAAACGTATTAACAAACGAAATCAACTCGGGCTTTATTTTACCATAACCACCAAAATGATAATCCGTTATTAATTTCCAATTGTCTTGATTTGCAAATTTACGAATATCTTCTTGTAAAAAATCACCTTTTAAAGCCGGAAAGCCTAATATTTTTTGATGCTTTTCAGATGAATTAATTAATCCTGAAATTGTCCCACCTGTTCCTACTGCACAACAGATATAATCAAATTTAGAATCGTTTTCTTCTAGGATGTCCTCACAACCCTTTACTGCTAATTCATTTGTACCTCCTTCGGGAATTAAATAAAAATCCCCGAATTCATTTCTTAAGCTATTTATAAAAGCACTGTCTGTTTTAGTTCGATAGACCTCCCGAGACACAAATTCAAACTGCATACCACAAGATTTTGCAAACGTTAAGGTTGGGTTTAAATCTTTCTTTTCCCTTAACTCCTCCCCTCTTATGACCCCAATCGTATTAAAACCATATTCTTTTCCGGCATAAGCCACAGCAGCAATATGGTTTGAAAATGCACCTCCAAAGGTTAATAAGGTTTTTACATTATTCACTTTAGCGTCTTCAATATTGAATTTTAACTTACGATACTTATTTCCAGAAATAAACGGATGAATTAAGTCTTCGCGCTTAATTGCTATTTTAATAGAAGTATTTGGAAGAGATAAATGCTGATTATGAGTACTATTATTTAACAACGGCTTTATTTTTACAACAACAAAGTTAGTTGATGGCGAAGAAAAAATCGCAATAATTAATTTCTAATAAATTTAAACACATTATACAAAGGTCTCGATTTTAAATAGTCGAGATCCTTTTCATGCCTATATGCTTCACGTTCAAAAGAAATATTCCTATAGGCTAAATCCCATTTTTTATTTTGAATTAATCGACATAAAAATTCAATTGTGTACAGCACATAAAATGGAAGAATCAACAACTCAAGCTGTTGTTTGAGATGAATTTTTTCATGATTTATTAGTACAGCATTACGCTTTAAATCTTCAGTCTTTAAAAACATAAAAGGAAAAATAGTAATTCCCAGATAACCTTTTGGCACTAAATATTTCGAAATCAATATCATGCTTTATTCGTTTCAAAAATCAAACCAAATTACGTTATCTTTGTTTACATATGAAAAAATATATTCCCATTGAAGACGGTGACTACTACCTAACACCAGAAGGTTACCGCTGTTTTACTGAGCAATACCATTTAAAACGTGGTTATTGTTGCGAAAGCGGCTGCAGACATTGTCCATATGGATTCAACAAAAACACATTAAAAAAGAAGTAATGCATACTACAAAACTCTCGTTTAAAGATCAAATTTTAGAAGGCATTCCAAACATATTACCAGAACCAAAGCCTTACGATACTTCGATAAATCATGCACCGAAACGCAAGGCAATTCTTTCTGCAGAAGAAGAAAAATTAGCGCTTAGAAATGCTTTGCGTTATTTTGACAAAAAAGATCATAAAACCTTATTACCTGAGTTTAAAAACGAGTTAGATACTTATGGCAGAATCTACATGTACCGTTTACGACCAGACTATAAAATGTATGCCAGACCAATTTCTGAATATCCTGCAAAATCAACACAAGCTGCCGCTATTATGCTAATGATTCAGAATAATTTAGATTATGCCGTGGCACAACATCCCCACGAATTAATTACTTATGGTGGTAATGGAGGCGTGTTTTCAAACTGGGCACAATACCGACTAACCATGAAGTATTTGGCAGAAATGAATGATGAACAAACCCTGACCATGTATTCTGGTCATCCTATGGGATTGTTTCCATCGCATAAAGAAGCACCAAGAGTTGTGGTAACTAACGGTATGATGATTCCGAATTACTCCCAACCAGATGACTGGGAGAAATTCAACGCTTTAGGCGTTACACAATACGGCCAAATGACTGCCGGAAGCTACATGTATATTGGCCCACAAGGCATCGTACATGGCACAACTATCACAGTGCTTAACGGTTTTAGGAAAATCAAAAAAGAACCAAAAGGCAATTTATTTGTCACCTCAGGATTAGGAGGCATGTCTGGCGCACAACCAAAAGCAGGAAACATTGCAGGCTGTATTACCGTTTGTGCTGAAGTAAATCCTAAGATCACGCAAGTACGATTAGATCAAGGTTGGATCGATGAAAAAATAACCGATTTAGATCAACTTGTTACTCGTGTTGAAAAAGCTAAAGCTGATAAAGAAACCATTTCAATCGCTTATCTCGGAAACATTGTTGATGTATGGGAAAAATTTGATGACGCTAATGTTCATGTTGACTTAGGAAGCGACCAAACATCGCTTCATAATCCTTGGGCTGGTGGTTATTATCCTGCGGATATTTCTTTTGAAGATGCTAACGACATGATGGCGAACCAACCAGAATTATTTAAAGAGAAAGTTCAAGAAACCTTACGTCGTCATACAAACGCTATAAACAAGCACACCTCAAAAGGCACTTATTTCTTCGATTATGGAAACGCCTTCTTGTTAGAAGCGTCTCGTGCTGGTGCTGATATTATGGCAGAAAATGGTATCGATTTTAGATACCCAAGTTATGTTCAAGATATTATGGGACCAATGTGTTTCGATTATGGCTTTGGTCCATTTCGCTGGGTTTGTGCTTCTGGTAAGCCGGAAGATTTGATAAAAACAGATGCTATTGCCTGTAAAGTTTTAGAAGACATTAAAAAGAATTCCCCTGAAGAGATTCAGCAACAAATGGCTGATAATATTCAATGGATTAAAGGTGCGCAAGAAAACAAACTCGTGGTAGGTTCACAAGCCAGAATTTTATATGCAGATGCAGAAGGACGCATGAAAATTGCCGAAGCCTTTAACCAAGCCATAAAGAATGGAGAAATTGAAACTGTTATTTTAGGAAGAGATCATCACGATGTCTCAGGAACCGATTCCCCATACAGAGAGACTAGTAATATTTACGACGGCTCTCGTTTTACAGCAGATATGTCTATACAAAATGTGATTGGTGATAGCTTTAGAGGAGCCACATGGGTAAGCATTCATAACGGAGGAGGCGTTGGATGGGGCGAAGTTATAAACGGTGGATTTGGTATGGTTCTTGATGGTACTAAGGAAGCATCAAAAAAATTAAAACAAATGCTGTTTTGGGACGTTAATAACGGTATTTCAAGACGAAGTTGGGCTAGAAATGAAGGAGCCGTTTTTGCAATAAAACGTGCTATGGAAGTCGAACCTAATTTAAAAATAACCTTACCTAATTTCGTTGATGATAATTTATTAGATAAAGTATAATTAAAAAAAAAGAAATTATGAAAAAGCTATTAAAATTTACACCAATGTTTCTCTTATTGATAGGATTAGCTTCTTGCAGCTCCGTACGAGTTGCAGCTGATTACGATAGAGAAGCAAATTTTGACAATTATAAAACCTTTGCATTTTTCAAACCCGGAATTGACAAGGCAGAAATCAACGACATTGATAAGCGTCGTATTCTAAGAGCCATTGAAGCGGAACTAATGGCGAAAGGTTATACCAAATCAGAAAATCCAAATATGCTAGTGAGTATATTTACCAAATCTAACCAACGCGTTGATGTATACAACAATGCTTGGGGCAATGGTGCTTGGGGTTGGGGCGGTTATGGTGGCTGGGGCTGGAGATCTGGCTGGAACAATAACCAAGTCACAACCACTACTGAAGGTATGCTATTTATAGATCTTATTGATGCGAACAAAAAAGAACTCATCTGGCAAGGTTCAGGTACAGGAAATCTTAATGCTAGTAACCCAGATAAGAAAGACGAACGTATAAAAGAATTTGTATCTCAAATGTTAGAGCAGTTTCCTCCAGAGGAAAAATAATATATAGCACACAAAACAAATAGAAAAGCATTGGTATCCACCGATGCTTTTTTTGTTTAACAAACTACTGCTTTTTAGATTAAATTCAAAAAGTCTACCTTTGCCGCCTTTTACAAATAAAAAGTATTATGCTCGGTCAAAAAACCATTAAAAATTTTACGCAAAACCCTAAGAATGATATTCTTGCAGGTATCACGGTATCACTAGCAATGATTCCAGAGGTAGTTGCCTTTGCTTTTGTTGCTCAAATTAGTCCAATTGTAGCCCTCTTTGGTGCTTTTATAATTGGAATCATCTCTGCACTTTTTGGTGGAAGACCAGGATTAATCTCTGGAGCGGCTGGTGCGGTTGCTGTTATTTTTGTTCACATGATTCAAGAAGGACACGCTAAAGGTCTTTTATTTGATACACCTGTGGATAACATGGGCTACTTCTATTTATTAGCCGCTGTTGTTTTAATGGGATTCATTCAAATATTAGCAGGCGTTTTTAAGCTTGGTAAATTTGTACGTTTAATTCCACATCCCGTAATGTTAGGGTTTGTAAACGGATTAGCTATTGTCATTTTCTTGGCACAACTTGGGATGTTTAAAGAAAATACAAAGGATATTTTTGGACAAAACATGCGCAAAACCGTCTCAAAAGAACGGGTTTACAATTTAAGTGATAATTCCGTTAAAGATTTAATTTCTGATACCAAAATATTTTCAATTAATGAAGAATCAATAACCAATATCAGCACAGGTGAAGCCGTTTTTATTATATCGGACAATCAAGTTTACGATATAAATACTAAACAAGTTGTTTTTAACATTAAAGACGATGGCTTCTATTCTGTAAGAGACAACGGAGTTGTAAAGTCTACTATGGAAGGTCAGAAACTATACATCATGATTGGTTTGGTTTTCCTAACCATGTTCATAATTTGGGGCCTACCTAAATTAACAAAAAAAATGCCTGCTGCATTGACGGCGATTTTAATCGTGACTTTAATTTCCATTTTTGGAGGGCTTCAGTCTATTAATGTTGGTGATTTTATTAGAGATGGTGGTGGCGCAGGTTTAAATGGCTTTGATGAATTGTCTAGCAAACTCAACCTTGCGGAACTTTGGAGTCATTTGCCATTTAACTTAGACACTTTAAAATTCATTGCGCCTTATGCCTTTTTAGCGGCATCAGTAGGTTTGATTGAAACTTTAATGACCATGAACCTTGTAGATGAATTAACAGACTCAAGAGGTGATGGAAATAGAGAATGTATTGCTCAAGGTTCTGGAAACATGCTTAGCGGAATCTTTGGAGGTACTGGTGGTTGTGGTATGATTGGACAAACCGTAATTAACATTAATGCAGGTGGTAGAGGCCGTTTGTCTGGTGTAATGATGGCAATAACCTTACTTACATTCATCCTATTTGCTGATAAATATATTGAGCAAGTGCCAATTGCAGCTTTAGTCGGTGTGATGTTTATGATGGTTATTGAAACATTTGCTTGGTCTAGTTTCCGAATCATGAAGAAGATACCTGTATCAGATGCCGTTGTACTTGTTATTGTTTCGGTAGTTACTGTTTTCTTCGACTTAGCCATTGCGGTATTTGTTGGTGTTATTATTTCTGCCTTATCTTTTGCTTGGGAAAATGCTAAGAAAATTAGAGCACGTAAGCGTATTCAAGAAGATGGAACTAAAACTTATGAAATTTGGGGCCCCTTATTCTTTGGAAGTATAACCGCTTTTAATGAGAAATTCGATATTAAAAATGATCCAGATCATGTAGAGATTGATTTTGTTGAAGCTCGTATTTCGGATCACTCTGCTATTGAAGCCATTTTTATTATTGTTGAAAAATACCAGGCTGAAGGAAAAACAATCAAACTAAAACACTTAAGTGAAGATTGTAAGATATTACTGTATAAAGCGAGTCCTAAATTTAAAGATGTTATCGTTGAAGCTATCGACGATCCACGTTACCATTTAGCGGCTGATCCTGAAAAATTTACAAGACCTTTATCTGAGTATAATGTTTAATTTTCTTAACAGATAAACATTAATAACAGAGATAGTTACTATCGTAAAAAATAACTGCATTAAATTAATTGAATTTCAATTAATTACCTTATATTTGCAGCTTAATTTAATATATTTTAATATGAGTACTGGTACAGTAAAATTTTTTAATGACTCTAAAGGTTTTGGATTCATAACAGAAGAAGGGAACAACAAAGAGCATTTTGTACATATTTCTGGTTTAGTCGATGAGATTAGAGAAGGTGATAATGTAGAATTCGATTTAGCAGAAGGAAAAAAAGGATTAAACGCAGTTAATGTAAAAGTTATATAATTATATACCTTACAACCTTTTTAAGTATAGAGCCTGTCTTTTAGATAGGCTTTTTTATGTTCAATAGTTAAATACATTTTAGAATTTATTTAAAGTGATCAGTAGACCTATTTGAACTACCAATTATCATAACTTCTGAATATCCATAGTTAGTTCTTCTATTTTTTCGAGATAACGTTTTAATAAAACGACGCTTTAAATTTTCGACTATAACCCCTCTTTTAAATTGTAAAAAATAGCTTTATCGAATTGCTCTTTCAGAAAAGAAATGGCTCTATGACTTCTTTTACCTGATTTACAATAAACTACAATAGGTAAAGTAATATCAATTTCTTGAAAACGTTTTGATAACTGCCCTAAAGGAATATGTTGTCCACCAATATGATACCTCTCTCTTTCGGGAATTTCTCTAACATCTAATAAGTTATAATTTGCCTTGTTTTTATTTAATTCATCTAGCGTGATTTCTTTAGTTGAAGTAATTCCGCAGAAAAAATGGTAATCTTTTTCTAAAGCCATAATTTCTGAAGTTTCGTCTTTTTCAAAACCCAATATTTGTTGATTCAGATTTAAAGCATCAAATAATAATAGCCTATTCGTTAGCACGTCTCCAATACCACAAATAATTTTAATGGCTTCATTTACCTGTAAACTCCCAATGATTCCAGGCAACACTCCTAAAACTCCTATTTCTGAACAATTGGGAGAATCTTCTGGTTTTGGAGGTGTTGGGTATAAGCATCTATAAGTTCCGCTTCCTAAATAATTAAAGACACTAACTTGTCCTTCAAATTTAAAAATAGCACCATAAACTAAAGGCTTGTTAGTCATTACTGCGGCATCATTTGTTAAATATCGCGTTGAAAAATTATCACTTCCGTCTATTATAATATCATAATTAGTAAATAAAGCAATAGCATTTTCACGTGTTAGTTTTTCGTTATAAGTATTAAAAAGCACAAACGGATTTAATTGAGATAATCGCTTAGCAGCAGTTTCAGCTTTAGACAAACCAATATCATTAATAGTATATAAAATTTGACGCTGCAAATTACTTTGATCAACTACATCATGATCAATTACACCAATAGTTCCAACACCTGCCGCTGTTAAATATTGCAAAACAGGACAACCTAAACCACCTGCGCCAATAACTAAAACCTTTGCTTGCTTGAGTTTTAATTGTCCGACTTCTCCTATTTCATCTAAAATAAGATGACGACTGTATAGCTTTCTTTCTTCTATGGTAAGGCTCATTATTTCTGTATTTCCTCAAAATGTTCCCAATCTTTCCAAACTACTTCTAATCCTTGACTTTTCAACATTTTCACGACCTCTTCTGTACTTCTTTCATCGGAAATTTCAAACTGCTCTAACGATTGTGGTTCTACAGTATAACCACCTGGATTTGTTTTAGATTCTGCGCTAATTGAAGTGGCACCTAATTGCACAATATTATTTCTAAATATTTCGTTTTCTCTTGTAGACATAGATAATTCTATATCTTCATCTAACAAACGAAAAGCACAAATTAGCTGCACCAAATCACTATCGGTCATTTCTACTTTTGGTTCTAAACCTCCAGAATGCGGCCGCAACCTTGGAAATGAAATGGAGTACTTTGTTTTCCAGTATGTTTTCTGTAAATATTTTAAATGTAAGGCTGTAAAAAAACTATCTGCACGCCAATCTTCCAAACCAAACAAAGCACCTAATCCAATTTTATGAACGCCTGCTTTCCCTAATCTATCTGGTGTATCTAAACGGTAATTAAAATTAGATTTCTTTCCTTTTGGATGGTGTTTCTTATATTCTTCTCTGTGATACGTTTCTTGATATACCAACACGGCGTACAATCCGTTTTCAATTAACAACTCATATTCATCTTGATCTAAAGGCTGTACTTCTATAGTAATATTCGAGAATTGAGAACGTATTATTTTAATCGCGTTTTTAATATAATTGACGCCTACCGTTTTATTGGCTTCACCTGTCACTAGTAAGATATGGTCATATCCTTTTGCTTTTAAAAAAGCCACTTCTTTTAAAATTTCAGCATCGGTTAATGTGCGTCTTGGTATTTTATTAGTCATACTAAATCCGCAATACGTACAAATATTCTGGCACTCGTTACTTAAATACATTGGTGCGTACATCTGTATAGTATTCCCAAATCGTTTTTTAGTAAGCCTGCTACTTTTTTGTGCCATTCGTTCCAAAAATGGTTTTGCAGCAGGAGAAATTAAGGCTTTAAAATCTTCTAAATCCAGCTTTTCTTTTGCCAAAGCATTTTCTACATCAACGGTCGTTTTACTGAAAATGCTTTTCAGTGTGTTATCCCAATTATAAGTATCGAAAAGTTCTATGAAATTTGCCATATTTTAGTTTAAGAAACTCGTTAACGGACTACTAGCTTCTGCTTTATTTTTAATAGGTGCTAGTTTGGCTTCAAACGCCATTCTACCAGCTTCCACAGCCATTTTAAAAGCTTTTGCCATAGCTACCGGATTTTTAGACACTGCAATTGCCGTATTTACTAAGACAGCATCTGCACCTAATTCCATGGCATAAGCTGCATGCGATGGTGCGCCAATACCTGCATCTACAATAACAGGTACATTAGATTGCTCGATAATAATCTCTAAAAAATCTTGCGTTTTTAATCCCTTATTACTTCCTATAGGTGCTCCCAATGGCATAACACATTGTACTCCCACATCTTCTAACCGTTTACACAATACAGGATCTGCATGAATGTAAGGCATCACTACAAATCCTAATTTTACTAATGCTTCAGCCGCTTTTAAAGTCTCTATAGGGTCTGGTAATAAATATCTAGGATCTGGATGAATTTCTAATTTAACCCAGTTAGTACCTAAAGCTTCTCTTGATAATTCTGCTGCAAAAACAGCTTCTTTTGCGGTTCTAACACCAGATGTGTTTGGCAATAAATTAATATGAGCATGTTTTAAATGCCTTAAAATATCATCTTCATTATTTTGAACATCGACTCTTTTTAAAGCAACTGTTATGAGTTCACTTTTGGAAGCCAACAAAGCGTCTTTCATCAATTCTGAAGAGCTAAACTTTCCTGTACCGGTGAATAATCTAGAGGTAAATTCTTTATCTGCTATTTTTAATATGTTATTCATTTTTACTTTTTTGAATCTATGTTAGAATAAGACTGCTTATGCTTTTACTTCTGATGAATTTAAGATTTCATAAAACTTAGAAATACTTGTAAAATCTTTAGTTATTGTTCCCGAAACGGCTATTCCGTAAATACCTGTGTTTATAATTGCCGAAACATCTTCCATGCAAATACCACCAATAGCGATTATAGGCGTGTCTGTTTTTAACGCTCCTATTAACTGCTTGTAACCTTCAATTCCTAAAGTTGGACTTAAATTCTTTTTAGTTTCTGTAAACTGAAAAGGTCCTAAACCAATATAATCCACTTCCTTTTCTATTAGAACTTTGCAATCCTCTAAAGTGTTGGCAGTGCCTCCAATTAGATATTGTTTTCCCAAATAGGCTCTAGCTATTAATGGACATGTATCTGTTTTTCCTAAATGAACACCGTCTGCTTTTACGGTTTTAGCTATTTTATAATGATCATTTATTATTAGCTTCACTTTAAATTGAGTGGTGATTTCTCTAGCTTTTTCTGCAGTTTCTAAAATGATATCTAGTGCCATTTCTTTTAAACGCAACTGTACCAATTCTGCTCCGTTTTCACATGCTTTCTGTATATTTTCTAGATGATCTTGCGGTGTTTTGCCTTGAGAAATATAATGTAGTTTACTTAGCATTTTCTGTGTATTTATGTGTTCCTAGCAAGGTGTTGTTTGAATTTAAAAACTGTTCGGTATACCATTTTACATTTTTACAAGCATCTTCTATGTTCATTCCTTTTTCTAAATTAGAAGCCAATGCTGACGATAAAACACAACCGCTTCCATGCTTTTGAAAAACGGTTTCTGCAATTGGCGGAATGTTTAGTTTTACTATTTTACTGTAATAGACTTCGTCCCACCCTTTTTTATCTGTTCTATGACCTCCTTTTAAGTAGATATTTGTTCTTTCTGAAATAAAATCGATAGTGTCTTCTATAGATTTCTCAGGGAACAAGGCTTCAATCTCTTCATAATTTGGTGTAATAAAATTGCAATTTTTTAAAACTTCTTCTAAAACTTTTAAATCTTGTTTATTATGAAAACTAAAACCTGCACTTGCTGTTAAAACAGGGTCTAGTACTATTTTTACAGTTGGATTTAGTTTTTTTAATGTTTGAATAACGTCTAATAAAACGTCCCAAGACTGGATGATTCCTATTTTGACTACAGCAATGTCAAACCGTCGAAACAAAAGGTCTATCTGATTTAAAATGATTTCTTTTTCTATCCAAATACAGTCTTTAAAATCTATATCGTTTTGAACAGTAACTGCGGTACACACGGATAAACCGTACAAACCATGCGCTTCAAATGTTTTAATGTCAGACGTAATTCCAGCACCACTCGATGGATCTAAACCCGCTATTGTTAAGATGTAGTTTTTATGATTCAATTTTTATGTATTTAGCATCAATAGGTTATTCAAAAACACTTATTTACTGGTGTGTTTATTATATGATTCTTTTATTTTTATAAAACCCTCTAACGGATTTTCAGCATTCCAAACACCACCTAAAACACCTATTCCTTTAAATCCTAATGTTATAGTTTCTTCTATCGTTTCAGCATTAATACCACCCATACCAATGATTGTTTTATCAATATGGTTAACGTCAAAACCTTTTCCCTTATAACCTTTTTTTGATATTGAAGAAAAAACAGGACTTAATAAATGATAATCGAATTCAAAATAACACGCTTTTAATACTTCTAAATCATGAAATGAAGAGCTTATTGTTTTACCAAACATATTTAGGTTTTTGAAATATTGACCAGGATTATCTATATGGTCAATTCTTTTTTGCTCTTGAAAATGAATACCTTTTAAATTAAAATCGTTTATTAACTCATGAAAATAATGCACCACAATCCTGTTATGATATTCTTTATCTATTTTGTTTAAATACGCAACGTGTTCTTCGTAGTTTTTCTTTGGTTTTCTCAAATGATACACCAATAAACCTTCTCTAAATAATTGGTTTAGTATTTCTATTTCGTTTGGAATATCGTTTTCTGGTGCGATAAGAACTATCATAGGTTTTTAGTTTAATATTAAAAGATAAGATTACTTCGTCGTACCTCCTCGTAATGACGGTTACTTGGATTTTGAGTTAGGGATTACTCAGTTATTCTATTTTATTAAATAGGAACTCGTGAGTGTTATACAATTATAATGGCATTCTTTTGCTGTCAGTTCGAGTAAATTTATGCTGTGCCTGAATAAATTTGTATCGAGAACCAGCAAAAGATATAACGGAAAGCCCACCCACGCTTTTTTTTCAAAGCGTGAGAACTTCCTTCTAATTTTACAAATAAACTTCGGATCCTTTTTCTTTGAACTCTTTAGATTTCTCTTCCATTCCTTTTGCAATAACCTCGTTATCTACGATATCGTTAACTGCAGCAAAATCGCGTACCTCTTGAGAAATTTTCATTGAGCAGAATTTTGGTCCGCACATAGAACAAAAATGAGCAATTTTAGCACCTGCAGCAGGCAAAGTTTCATCATGATATTCGCGAGCACGCTCTGGATCTAAGCCTAAATTAAATTGATCTTCCCAACGGAACTCAAAACGCGCCATACTCAACGCATTGTCTCTGTGTTGCGAACCTGGATGGCCTTTTGCTAAATCGGCAGCATGCGCAGCCAATTTATACGTCACCACACCAACGCGTACATCTTCTTTATTTGGTAAACCTAAGTGCTCTTTTGGGGTTACGTAGCACAACATGGCGCAACCGTACCAACCTATCATTGCGGCTCCAATACCAGAAGTAATATGGTCATAACCTGGAGCAATGTCTGTAGTTAAAGGGCCTAAAGTGTAAAAAGGAGCTTCGTCGCAAAGCTCTATCTGCTTCTCCATATTTTCTTTAATCATGTGCATTGGCACGTGACCTGGTCCTTCTATAAAACACTGGACTTCGTGTTTGCGTGCAATTTGCGTAAGTTCTCCTAAGGTTTCTAATTCTGCAAATTGTGCTTCGTCATTAGCATCTGCAACAGAACCTGGACGCAGACCATCTCCTAGAGAAAAGGCTACATCGTACTGTTTTAAGATTTCGCAAATGTCCTCAAAATGTGTGTATAAAAAACTTTCTTTATGATGTGCTAAACACCACTTTGCCATAATAGAGCCTCCACGAGAAACAATCCCAGTAACACGTTTTGCCGTCATTGGTACATAACGTAATAACACACCTGCGTGAATGGTAAAATAATCGACTCCTTGTTCGGCTTGTTCTATTAATGTATCACGAAAAATCTCCCATGTTAAGTCTTCGGCAACACCATTTACTTTTTCAAGTGCTTGGTAAATTGGCACGGTACCCACTGGCACTGGAGAGTTACGAATAATCCACTCGCGTGTTTCGTGAATATTTTCTCCTGTAGATAAATCCATTATATTATCTGCTCCCCAACGGCAAGCCCACACTGCTTTTTCTACTTCTTCTTCTATGGATGAGGTAACGGCAGAGTTTCCAATATTTGCATTTATTTTCACCAAGAAGTTTCGACCTAAAATCATCGGTTCTGCTTCTGGATGGTTAATATTTGAAGGAATTATTGCACGACCTCTTGCGACTTCCGACCTTACAAATTCTGGTGTAATTTTATCTGGAATAGAAGCACCAAAGTGTTCGCCTTTGTGTTGCTTTCTAATCTCTGTCATTTCATCTATTCGTTGGTTTTCTCGAATAGCGATATACTCCATTTCTGGTGTAATTAGTCCTTTTTTAGCGTAATGTAATTGGGTTACATTTTGACCTTTTTTAGCTCTTAGCGGATTCTTTAATAACTTAAAACGCATGTGATCTAAACTAGCATCGTTTAAACGCTCGTTGCAATATTCTGAAGAGAATGATGCTAATTCCTCTACATCACCACGTTCTTTAATCCAAGATTCTCGAATTCTTTCGATACCACTATGTACATCTATTGATTTGTCTGGATCTGTGTAAGGTCCTGAAGTATCGTAAATTGTTACGGACTCGTTGGGTGTTTTCTTTTTTGTCATTGAGTCTACCGTATCACTCAATGTAATTTCACGCATGGCAACTTTAATTTGCGGGTGAATTTTTCCGTTGACATAGATTTTCTTAGAATTCGGAAACGGATGTCTTGTAATACCGTTTTGCTTTGGAGCTGTGTCTTTGTTCTTCATTTGATAATTGGTTTCCTTTTAAAATAAAAATCATCCTCCTTGAGTAGATTTTATAATTAAAATATCATCATTATTGTGAAGTAATCGTGAAGACCAATCTGTTTTTTTAACCACAGTATTATTTATAGCAATAGCAATGCCGTTTGTTTGAATTTTTAAATTTTCAACAAACTGTTGTAATGTTACGTGTTCTAAAATGTGGTGGTCTTCTTGGTTTACTTTTATAGTAATCATATTTATAAAATATTACTGTAAACCAGAATGGTAGTATTTCGATGTCTTATCGAACATAACTTTTTCCTACGTTGGTATTAACCAAATCAGGTTCTAAGGATGTTTCTCAAACTAATTTAATAGCTACTCCTAAAGTTTACACCTCAAATATAGAAGATTATTTACGACTTCCATACGCTTTCCAATTTATTTTTGAATTCTCTTTTTTTGGAAAAACATATTTTAACTAAAATCTATTTCTATAAAAATGAAGCAAATTGAAGTCATAAAAAAAGGGATTCATAATTGTTTTCCAATTACGAATCCCTTTTATTACACACAGAACTAGGTGTGCAAGATTATTATAAACTTAATAGTTTAGTAACTTTTCTATCTTAGCTTTCACTTTTTCAGTTGAAGGAATCATTGTTTGCTCTAAAGTAGAATTTAATGGTATTGCAGGCATATTCTCACTACCAATAGTCATTACTGGCGCATCTAAATATTTAAAGCATTCTTCTTGAATTTTTCCAGATAATGCTCTTGCAAAACTATTGTTTGAAGGCTCTTCTGTTACAACAAGACACTTTCCTGTTTTCTTAACCGATGTCATAATCGTGTCTTCGTCTAGAGGAAACAACGTACGTAAATCGATCACTTCAATTTGGTCTTGCATCCCTAATTCTTCCGATGCATTCATTGCCCAATGCACTCCCATTCCGTAAGTAACAATAGTTAATGTTTCTACATTTTCTTGCTTCCAAATTTCTTGTAAAACCCATGCTTTACCAAAAGGCAATACATAATCTTCACTTGGCTCAACAGATGTTGCACCTTGCGTTCCTGGCACTTTAGACCAATACAACCCTTTGTGTTCTAAAATGACAACTGGATTAGGGTCGTAGTAAGCTGCTTTCATTAAACCTTTTAAATCGGCTCCATTACTTGGATACGCTATTTTAATACCACGAATATTTGTAATTACAGATTCAACTGAAGATGAATGGTAAGGTCCTCCACTTCCATAAGCACCAATTGGCACTCTAAGAATCATAGAAACCGGCCATTTACCGTTAGATAAATAACAACTTCTACTTACCTCTGTAAATAACTGATTTAAGCCAGGCCAAATATAATCGGCAAACTGCACCTCAACAATGGGCTTTAATCCAACAGCAGACATACCAACTGTAGAACCTACAATAAAAGCTTCTTGTATTGGTGTATTAAACACACGATCGTCTCCAAATTTTTGTGCTAATGTTGCTGCTTCTCTAAAAACACCACCAAGTCTTCCTCCAACATCTTGCCCATAGAGCAAACATTCTTTATGCTTTTTCATCAGTTCTTCTACTGCGAATAAAGCACAATCTACCATAACTACTTTGTCTGCGCCTTCTGGTGAACGTGTTCCTTTTTCCTCGGTAATTGGTGTTGGTACAAAATCGTTTGTAAATAAATCTTCAGGTTTTGGGTCTTCGGCTTTTAACGCTTTTTCGAAATCTGATTGTACTTTCGCTTTCGCGGAATTTTCAATGTCTAAAACGTCTTGTTCTGAAAATCCTGCATCTAGTAATTGTTTTTTAATAACTGGATAAGGATCACGAGAACGTGCCTCTTCTAAATCATCGCGATACCATTCCATTCTTACACCAGAAGTATGGTGATTTAATAACGGTACTTTTGCGTGTACTAAAAATGGTCTACGTTCTGTACGAATGGTTTCTATGACTTTCTCTAATGCTTCGTAACTTTCTGTAAAGTTTGCACCATCTATTGAGATCGCCTCTAAACCTTTAAATCCTGCTGCATATTCGAAAGCATTTTGCGCTCTCGTTTCTGCTGCATTGGCACTAATATCCCAACCGTTATCTTGTACTAAATATAAGATTGGCATTTGCTTTAATGCTGCCATTTGGAACGCTTCTGCTATTTCTCCTTCGGTTACAGATGCGTCTCCTAAAGAACACACCACGAATGGTAAATCTTTAAGTGTTTTATCGTCTAAACCTTGTAATTCTTTATACTGCATTCCCATAGCAACTCCTGTTGCTGGAATAGTTTGCATACCTGTTGCAGAGGATTGGTGTGGAATTTTTGGCTTATCGTCATCCTTTAAACTTGGATGCGAATAGTATGTTCTTCCTCCAGAAAATGGATCGTCTTTTTTAGCTAGTAATTGCAGCATTAAATCGTAAGGCTCTAAACCAAACGATAATAACATGGCATCGTCTCTGTAATATGGAAATGCATAATCTTGAGGTAATAATTGTAAACCTAAAGCTATTTGAATGGCTTCGTGTCCACGAGATGTTGCATGTACGTATTTTGAAACTTGTTTAAAATTAGCTTCGTATAATTCTGCCATTGCTTTTGCTGTGCAGAGTTTTGAAAATCCTTTTTCTAGTGTTTCTTTTTTCATCTTTAGTGACCGCGAAAGCGGTTATCTTTTTTAATGTTTCTCCTTTTACACCCCTGAAGTCCCCTCAAGGGGACAATCCTCTGAATAATCTTTGAACTATTGTCCCCTTGAGGGGACTTTAGGGGTGTGTTGCGTTAGGGATTACTCGTTCATTCTTAATTTAATAAATAAGAAATCGTGATTGCTTCGCAATTGAAACAATTTGTTGAAGCTCCTTTTTGCTTTTTTCAAAAAGAGCGAGTAGTAAAAGCCCGACCCTTGTGGTAACACCCAAATAACTCTAAGCTAATTCCTTTTCTACTTTAGTCATCCAATTAAATTGGTCGTCTAGCTTGCCCGTTTTAATAGCATTCAAGGTGTCATTAACTTCTAATCCAATTGGACTTTCATCAGAAACATGAATCGTTTCGCCTTCTAATCCAACCTCTTGAATGTACGCTATACCAACGGCTGTTCCTGTCCCGAAAGCTTCTTCTAAAGTCCCGTTTTCTGATGCTGTTTTAATTTCATCAATAGTGATCTTTCGTTCTGTTACCGTGAAATTCATAGCACGTAACATCTCTATAACACTTGCTCTTGTGATGCCATGCAACACAGAACCGTCGAGCTCTGGTGTGATAAATTCCCCATTAATTTTGAAGAAAATATTCATGGTACCAACTTCTTGAATATACTTATGTTCTGCGGCATCTAACCATAATACTTGGTCGTAACCTTTGGCTTTTGCTAATTCTGTTGGACGAATGGCTGCTGCATAATTTCCAGCGGCTTTAGCTTCACCAGTTCCACCTTGTGCTGCTCTAATGAATTGCTTTTCTGCCCATAATTTAATACGGTTACTAAAAAATGGACCGGCTGGTGATGCCATAATTATGAACTTGTAATGTGTTGCTGCACGCATACCAATAAAGGGCTCATCGGCATACATAAATGGTCTTAAATAGAGTGCGCTTCCATCGGTTGGAGGAATCCAATTGTGCTCTAAGCCCACTAATTCTTTAAGTCCTTCTACAAATAAATCTTCAAGAATATTAGGCATTCCCATACGATCCGCACTTTTATTTAAACGTTTGGCATTTTCTTCTGGTCTAAATAACATTGGTGTGCCTTCGGTGTCTTTGTAAGCTTTCATCCCTTCAAAAATAGCTTGTCCATAATGTAAAGCCATTGCTGCTGGATGCGTTGGAATTAATCCCATAGGAATAACTCTTGGATTAACCCATTCTCCGTTTTCGTAATCGCAAATAAACATGTGATCGGTGAATGTGGTGCCTAATGGAATATTGTTAAAGTCTAAGGCATCAACTTTTGATGTTTCTACTTTAGTAACTGAAATGTTAGGTTTCATATATGTATGTTTTTTAGAGTGTTTAAAACACCCCTAAAGTCCCCTCAGGGGACAATTCTGAATTTATATTTCTCTATTAATATCAAATTGCTCAAAATAATCGGCTACTCGTCGCACAAAACTTCCTCCTAAGAATCCGTCTACTACGCGATGATCGAAAGAGAGCGATAAGTACATCATGCTACGAATAGCTATTTGGTCTCCTTTCTCAGTAGTGATAACTTCTGGTCGTTTTTTGATTATTCCTAATGCTAAAATGGCAACTTCTGGTTGATTAATAATTGGTGTTCCCATGACACTTCCAAAAGTTCCTACGTTAGAAATTGTGAAGGTGCTGCCTTTTATATCGTCTCCTGCTAGTTTGTTTTCTCTAGCTTTTCCTGCTAATTCGTTTACGTTACTAGCAATCTCTTTTAAATTTTTAGCATCTGCATTTTTTACTACAGGAACGATTAAGTTTCCACTTGGTAATGCTGTTGCCATACCAATATTAATATCTTCTTTTACAATAATGTTATTACCATCTACCGATGCATTAATGTTTGGGAAATCTTTTACTGCTTTCGCTACAGCTTCTACAAATAATGGTGTGAAGGTTAAACGTTCGCCATGCTTTTCTTGAAAGGCAACTTTGTTTGCGTTTCTCCAATTTACCATATTCGTCATGTCTGCTTCTACATAAGCAGTAACATGAGGTGATGTATGTTTTGAGTACACCATGTGATCTGCAATCATTTGGCGCATTCTGTCCATTTCGATTACTTTTCCTTTGCCTTTATCGAAGTTTAATTGTGGAATTCTATAAGCTGTTGGATCTTTTTCGGCTACTGGTTGTGCGAATTTGTAAGGTCGTCCTTCGTCTATATATTGAAACACATCGCTTTTACGAAGTCTGCCTTCGTTTCCTGTAGCGGGAATACGTGCTAACTCTTCAAAACTAATGTGATGTTCTTTGGCTATTGAAATAATTAATGGCGAAAAGAAGGTGTTTGAAGTTGAAAATGAAGATGAACTTGAAACTGAAGTTGAACCTGAAGGTTTTTGAACTGGCTTAGGTCCTTTTTGAAATTTCTCTTTCTTTTGACTATGAGATTTCTCGTCACTCGTTCCTCGCTCTGTCGAAATGACATCCGTTTTCGATTTCTTTTCTTCTGAAACTTCAAGAATTGCCATAACCTCTCCAACAGGCACAACATCTTTTGCTTGAAACATGGTTTTCATTAAAGTTCCTGATGCTGGTGCTGGCACTTCGTTATCAACCTTATCTGTTGCTACTTCTAGTATAATATCTCCTTCTTCGAAAGAGTCTCCTTCTGATATTAACCAATTGATAATTGTCCCTTCGGTTATACTTTCGCCCATTTTGGGCATCTTTAATTCAAAAATCATCAAGCTAATATGGTTTAGGATTATAAGAATTAAAGATAATGCATATCGAATCACACAATTGTTAAAACCTTTTAATTTACCTTTAAAAAGGATAATATTCTTTATTTAAATAATACTGTAGATTATTTATCTTTTAATCCTTAATTTTACCGCTTTAAAACAACTAATTTTCTCATGCCACACACACTCGATAAAATAGACACACAACTACTCACTATACTTCAAAAGAATAGCAATCGAACGACTAAGAGTATTGCTGAAGAACTCGGCATGAGCACTTCACCAATATTTGAACGCATTAAAAAATTAGAAAAAGAAGGGTATATTGAAAAATATGTGGCCGTTTTAAACAATAAGAAAATCGGTTTAAAGCTAACTGTTTTTATAGGTATTACCTTGCAAGGGCATACCCGAAGCTATTTGGAAAAGTTTGTAAAGGAAATTAATAACTTCCCGGAAGTTGTAGAATGCCACAGGGTCAGTGGAAATTTTGACTATTTATTGAAACTCGTCGTTGAAGATATTGAAGCTTATGAAACCTTTATCATTTCAAAATTGACGCTACTTCCTTATCTAGGAAATGTACAAAGTTTGATTGCTTTATCGACAAGTAAAGAAACTAATGAGATTGATTTGAGTGCTGTTTTGTAAATATAAAAAATTAATAAAAAGCTTCTCAATACAATTCCAATAAAAATCGGAATCACTCGAAGTAACAGCACCTTATTTTTTAAATGTATCGCGAAGTGTTTTATAAACATCGTCCTGCATTTTCATATTCTCAGGCACTTCTCTTAACGGTTCTACAGCTTTTAAGCTCTCGTGGCAATCTGTTGGTAATTGCTGATACAATTGCGTGCCTTTTGTTTTCCAAGCAATCATTTCATCACTAACTTGCTTGATGACTTTTGCAGGATTACCAACGACTAAACTTCGGTTTGGAATCTTAGTTTCCGCTTTTACAAATGCCATCGCACCAACTATGGATTCGTCGCCAATTTCGGCATCATCCATAATTACGGTGTTCATTCCAATTAGGCAATTTCTACCCAAATTCGCACCGTGAATAATGGCACCATGGCCAACGTGTGCACTTTCTTTAAGTGTAATAGATTTTCCAGGAAACATGTGTACCGTACAATTCTCCTGAACATTTACGCCATCTTCTAAAATGATTTGTCCCCAATCTCCACGAATAGCTGCTCCTGGACCAATGTAACAGTTTCTGCCAATAATGACATTTCCTGTTACTGCAGCCAATGGATGCACGAAACTAGATTCGTGAACCACTGGTGTGTAGCCTTTAAAACTGTAAATCATATTATAATTCTTCTATTATTGAATTGCCTTTACTTTTATCTCCTGAGGTCCATTGCCATGTTTCATGTAATCTAATTTTTCCATTGGAACCCATTTCTGGAATAGATTTGCATACGCCTGTCATTAAATCGCCATTCGTATTCACTTGATGGTATCTCATATTTATTTCTCCATCTTTGGAAACTAAACCTATAAGATGACCTTCTATAATTTGGCCTCCAGAATATGTGGCTGTTATTATATTATTTGTTTGCTTATAATGAAAAATAGTTTCCTCTGAAGTCTCACCATTGCTAGTGTTCTTTACAGCTTTAAATTTTTTATCATTATAATGAAACATCTACTTAAATCCTTTTAATTTTTCTTTTGTAAAATCACTTAATACAAGTTTCCCACTAGTTGCGGCACGTTCTGCTAATAATGCATCCCAATGATCTGTTCCTTGCCAGAATACTTTTTTCATTTCTACCATGGCTTCAGTATTATAGGTACATAAATGCTCTGCCGTTGTTTTTACAGCTTCATCTAGTTCTTCGGTACTTTCATACACTTGCGAGAATAAACCTTTTTGTTTTGCCCATTCTGCAGGATAAAATGTGTTTGCATCTATTGCGATTTGCGACATGGCGCTTAATCCCATTTTACGCTCGATTGCTGGTCCGACTACAAATGGTCCAATTCCAATATTTAATTCGGATAACTTAATAGCTGCGAATTTGGAAGCCATACAATAATCGGTTGCAGCTGCTAATCCAACGCCACCACCAACGGTTTTTCCTTGAATACGGCCGATAATAAATTTCGGACATTTACGCATCGCGTTAATTACGTTTGCAAATCCTGAAAAGAAGACTTTCCCTGTTGCTGCGTCGTTGATGTTTATTAGTTCTTCGAAGCTAGCTCCTGCGCAAAAAGTTCTATCTCCTCCACTTTTAAGAACGACAACTTTAATAGCGTCGTTAGTTCCTGCATCTGTAATGGTTTGCGCTAGTTTTGCTAATACATCTCCTGGTAAGGAATTGTGTGCAGGATGGAAAAACTCTATGTATCCTACTTCGTTTTCTATTTCTAATGTTACGTATGGTTGCTTTTCTGACATAATTATATTAATCCAAATTGTTCAAAGTGATGATTCAAATGTTTTCTTTCTAACAAATACGATTCGTATTTATTCAATTCTCCGAAAACTAAATTCTTTAATTTAGCTTCTGGATTTTCTTTAAAATATGCTAAATACTTTTCTCTTTGTGCTTTAAACTTTTCTATTGCTACAGCTAAATCAGGATGCTTTAATGTATCTAAAGTATCTTTTTCTAATTGTGGAAATTGAGAGTTTTTTGGGAACTTATCAAAGTTCCATAAACTATTATGTACTTTATCTAAAATCTTTTCCGGTGTAGCAATTTCAAAATCTTGAATTTCACCAGATGCAATTTTATAGGTATATTCTAAATGTTCAATCATGTGTTGAGGTGTCATAATTCCCCATTTAGGTTTTGCATCTTCTTTTAATGCATAAAGACATGCGTTGATTTTATCTTCAGTCATTTCAGTTAAAACTTCTTGCTTTTTCTGAACCATAGTTAAGACTGTTGCGAATGCTACTTTCTCATCGGTATTTGCATCAAAAATTTCGGCATACCATTTTACAATTCCGCTAGGATGTTCTGCTGAAGCGACATCTCTATCTACTTTTTGCTTACACGTTAAACGTACGTAAATAGTATCGTTGTGATATAACGGCCTTAAAAACCTGCATTCTTCTAGTCCGTAATTTGCTGAAACTGGTCCTTTATTTGGAAATACAAATAATCCTGCTGCAGCTGAAATAATAAAATAACCATGTGCAGTTCTTTGTTCAAAAATACTTCCGTCTAAAGATGTAATATCTGTATGCGCATAGAAATGATCCCAAGTGACGTTAGCAAAATTGATAATGTCTGTATCTGTAAATGTACGTCTGTGGGTTTTCATAGACATCCCTGGTTGGATGTCTTCCCAATGGTATTTAAATGGATGCATTTCTGCTTCCTTATATTTTGCATTTTGCTGGTAAATCCCAGTAATTTCTGTAATTGTTGTTGGCGAACCTTGGATTGCTGTACGTTGTAAATAATGTTTTATTCCACGCATTCCTCCCATTTCTTCTCCTCCTCCAGCACGTCCAGGACCTCCATGAACTAAATATGGTAATGGAGAACCATGACCTGTACTTTCCTTTGCCATATCTCGATTAACAACCATAATACGACCATGATGAGATGCTGCGTTAATTACATACTCTTTAGCAATCTTATCGTCATTTGTGGCAATTGAAGATACTAACGACCCTTTACCCATTTGAGCTAAAGTAATCGCTTCATCTAAGTTTTTATAAGGCATTATTGTACTTACTGGACCAAAGGCTTCACGTTCGTGAATTATTGTATTTTCAAAAGGATGATCAGAACGTAATAAAATCGGACTAATAAAAGCACCTTTTTTAACATCTGCTCCAATGGTGTTTATTTGATCTAAACTTCCATAAACGATTTGTGCTTCTTTGGATAAATCATTTACAGAATCTCTAACCGCTTGTACTTGTTGATGACTTACTAAAGATCCCATTCTAACTTCTTTCAATCTTGGATCTCCAATAGTTACTTTATCTAAAGCTTTTGACAAGGCAGATTGTACATCTTCTACTAAATTTTGCGGAACAATAATTCGACGTATTGCAGTACATTTTTGTCCTGCTTTAACTGTCATTTCTTTTCGGACTTCTTTAATAAACAAGTCGAATTCTGGTGTTCCAGGAACGGCATCTTCTCCTAAGATCGATGCATTTAAAGAATCGGCTTCCATGGTAAATGGCACAGATTCTTGTATCAATTGCGGATGCGCTTTTAATAAACGTCCTACTTTTGCAGAACCCGTAAAAGTGACAACATCTTGAGACTCTACCGTATCTAAAATGGTTTTTACGGTTCCGTTTATAATTTGCAATGCGCCTTCTGGTAAAATACCGGAGGCGATTATTTCTTTGGCAACAGCTTCGGCTAAATAAGAAGTGGAAGGTGCTGGTAAAACCACAGCAGGAACTCCAGCCATCCAGTTTACGGCACATTTTTCTAACATTCCCCAAACCGGGAAATTGAAGGCATTAATATGTACCGCAACCCCTTTTTTAGGCACCATAATATGATGTGCCATAAAGCGTCCGCCACGAGATAAATCTATTGCATCACCTTCTACGTGATACGGTTGATTTGGAAAAAGTTTACGTAAGGAAGCGTTTGCAAACAAGTTTCCGAAACCACCTTCGATATCGATCCAACTATCTACTTTGGTTGCTCCCGTTCTATAACTTAATTCGTAAAATGAATTTTTCCTTTTCGTAAGATATAATGCTAAACTTTTAAGCATATTTCCACGTTCTTGGAACGTCATTTTTCGAAGGACCTCTCCTCCTTTTGTTCTTCCGTAGTTTAGAATTTCTGGAACGTCTAATCCTTCAATAGCGATGCTAGTAAAAGCTTCGCCAGTAACTGCATCTAGAATTGGTGTTCCTTCTTCTTTACCTGTTGTCCATTGTCCTTGAACGTAATGCTGTATTTTATTCATCATTTTTACTTTATAGTGGATTCCTGCCTGCGCAGGAATGACAAAACTTTATTGTTTACTACAACTAAGAATTATCATTAACCTTAGCGGCTAAGTGCGTTAAGGATTGAGGTATTTGTTGAAGCTCTTTTTTGTTTTTCTCAAAAAAAGCGACTGCCGAAAGCCTGACCTTTAGGTAACGCCCAAATTATTTTACTTACTTACATTTTCAATAATTGCTGCATAACCTTGACCAACACCAATACACATAGTAATCAACGCATATTTTTTATTTTTTTCCTTCAACTCTAACGCTGCAGAATAAGCAACTCTTGCACCTGTAACACCAAGCGGATGACCAATAGCAATTGCGCCTCCATTTGGATTAATTCGCGGATCGTTATCTGCCAATCCCCAAGCGCGAATACACGCTAATGCTTGCGCTGCAAAGGCTTCGTTAAGCTCGATAATATCCATATCTTCCATGGTCAATCCTGCTTTTGCCAATGCTTTATTAGAAGCTTGTACAGGACCAATCCCCATAATTCTTGGCTCGACACCAACCACTGCAGAACTTACTATGCGTGCTAATGGTTTTAGGTTGTATTTTTTTACTGCATCTGCTGAAGCGATAATAGTTGCTGCTGCTCCATCGTTTAATCCTGAAGAATTTCCAGCAGTTACACTTCCACCTTCTTTTTTGAATGCAGGTCTTAGTTTTCCTAAAACTTCTAAAGATGATGTTGGTTTTACAAATTCATCTTTAGAAAAAAGAATTGGATCTTTTTTACGCTGTGGAATTTCAACGGTTACAATTTCTTTTGCTAAGCGTCCGTTTTCTTGTGCTTTGGTTGCTTTCATTTGGCTCCAAAGTGCAAACTTATCTTGATCTTCTCGTGAGATATTATATTTTTCGACAAGATTTTCGGCAGTATTCCCCATGCCATCAGTTCCGTACATTTGTTGCATTTTCGGATTGATAAAACGCCATCCGAAAGTAGAATCGTACATTTTGGAATCGCCTCCAAATGCCGTAGATGGTTTTGCCATTACGTATGGTCCGCGCGTCATATTCTCCACGCCACCAGAAATAAAGACGTCTCCATCTCCTGCTTTTATGGCACGATTTGCATGAATTATTGCTGATAATCCAGAGCTACATAAACGGTTTACAGTTTCTCCAGGAACGGTAAATGGCAAACCTGCTAATAAGGATGACATTCTCGCAACATTACGATTGTCTTCTCCTGCTTGGTTTGCGCAACCCATTATCACATCGTCATACGCTTCCTTTGGGATGCTTGGATTTCGTTTTACAATTTCTGAAATTACTAATGCTCCTAAATCATCCGTTCTTACCGCAGATAATGTGCCTTTGTAGTTTCCTATTGGTGTTCTAATGCCGTCTATTATGTATGCTTCCATGTTTGAAATTGAAATTGAAATTGAAGTCGATAATTGAAACTTCTATTTCATAATTAATGTTTTATTTACTTCTATTCTTATTTAATACCTACAAGGTTTTTGAAACCTTGCAGAACTAATTAATTTATAAGAGCAGAGAATGTATCTCCGTTTCTTATATCTCCTGTATTGTAGCCTTTCATAAACCACTCCATACGTTGTTGTGATGTGCCATGCGTAAAACTGTCTGAATTGACGCTTCCGCTTGTTCTTTTTTGAATCGCATCATCACCAACAGCATTCGCAGCACTCATGGCTTCCTCTATATCTCCTTCTTGTAAATATTTTTTATTATGATGCGCCCAAACTCCTGCATAGAAATCAGCTTGCAATTCTTGTGCTACAGATAATTTATTGGCTTCGGTTTGGTTGGTCTGACTTTGTAACTGTCTAACTTTATTAGAGGTTCCAAGAATGGTTTGAATATGATGACCAACTTCGTGAGCTGTGACATAAGCTATTGCAAAATCACCTCCTTTAGCTCCGAAACGTGTTTGTAATTCATCAAAAAAGGCTAAATCCATATACAATTTTTGATCTCCAGGACAGTAAAACGGTCCAGAAGCAGACGTTGCACTTCCACAAGCTGTAGAAACCGCATCCGTGAATAATACCATTTTTGGTTCTTTATAATCTCCTAAATTGTAATCTCTAAATATTTGGTTCCATACATCTTCGGTATCAGCCAAAACAGTTGCCATAAAATTACCCATTTCTTGTTCTTGGCTGGTCAATTCGCGTTGCTCAACTTGTTGTGTCGTTTGACTATTGGCTACTTGCTCTATAATTGGCGCTAATTGCTGACCAGTTTCTCCTCCAAAAAGTTGTAAAAGAATTACAACTACGGCAATAACACCTCCACCTGCAGCTAACTTGCCTTTGTTTCCCATTCCGCGTTGATCTTCAAGATTCCCGCTTTTTCTTCTACCTTGCCATTTCATAATTTAATATTTTTATTTTATTCCCAATCTTTTTGAGTTCTATATACAACTCCTTTAAAAAGTGCCACTAATTCTTCTCCCCGTTTTACTTCGATAATATTAAAGCCTAATCTATTTTTTACAGATTCTATTACAGATTCTGCAACTATATAATCACCATCATTTAAAGCTTCTATATGATTAATGCTCGTTTCAATAGACACGGCATATTTACCATGTGTATTTGCTGCAAATCCGAAAGCGGTATCTGCCAAGGAATAACTTATTCCACCATGAGCTTTATTCATGCTGTTTAACATTTCCTTTCTAATGGTCATTCCGACTTTACAGCGTCCGATTTCACATTCTAGAATTTCTATGCCTAGCCACGTGCTGTAGGCGTCTTGGGAAAGCATCCGCTCAGGAATGAGGTTTGAGGCTATAGGCTTGCTTTTAGTTGACATTAATATTTATTTAATTCTTTTTAAAATTGCACTTCTCAAGGAAGTTATCATTTTTGATAGTTCTGTTATTAATTTTCTATTTTCTTCGTCTTCTTCAGCAGTAATATAATTTCTCATTTGAGCTTTCGAACTACATGAAATACATTCATGTGCACTGTGCCAAGCATTTCCTAAATAGTTGTGGAATTGTTTATCTGTGCCACTCGATCCCTCGGCTATATTTAAAGCTATAGAGTCAGCTGCTCTTTTAAATTGTGAGGTAAGTTCAAATCGTTCTTCTTTTGGAAATTTCTTTCCTAATCGATTTACCACTTCTCCAAACTCCATGGCTTTGGCATATATTCCTAAATCTTCAAATTTAAAATGATACTTCGATTTTCTCATACCTCAAACCTGGTTTTCAAAAAATCTCAAACCTGTTTTTTTCATGTTACGTAATAACGGACTACAACGGTATCTATCTTCGTGATATTCGTTATACAATTCATCCATTTTATTTACGCACCAATCGATTCCTTTTTCGTCTGCCCAAGCCAATAATCCATTTGGATAATTGACACCTTTAGTCATAGCATTGTCTATATCCTCAGCTGATGCAATATTTAAAAATAAGGCATCTGCAGCTTCGTTGATGAGCATTACCAATACACGATCGAAAATTTTATTTTTCAAAAACTCTTCGTCTTCATAAGTTTCAAAAGTCTTTGTATTTGCATGGTTTGTCTCAATTATTTTTCCATTTTTATCATAATCATAAAAACCTTTTCCTGATTTACGTCCTAAATAACCTGCTTCTGAAAACCGTTTTTGGGTTAATGACGGTTTATATCTTGGGTCGAAATAGAATGCTGTAAAAACGGTTTCGGTTACCGTATAATTCACATCGTTTCCTATGAAATCCATTAATTCAAATGGCCCCATTCTGAAATCACCTAAAGACTTTAAGCTATGATCTATGGTTGTAAAGTCTGCTAATCCTTCTTCATAAATTCGTAAAGCTTCTCCGTAAAATGGTCTAGCAACTCTATTTACTATAAATCCTGGTGTGTCTTTAGCAACTGCTACAACTTTTTTCCAATTTTTAATCGTTTGTATGGCTTTTTCAAGAACTTCAGTTGAAGTTTGAATTGCAGGAATAACCTCAACCAATTTCATTAAAGGTGCTGGATTGAAAAAGTGAATCCCTACACAACGCTCTGGTTTATTAAGTGATGCTGCAATAGATGCTATTGACAAACTTGATGTGTTTGATGCAATAATACAATCATCAGCGACATAGCTCTCTAGTTCTGAAAACACTTTTTTCTTGATGTCAAGGTTTTCAATAATGGCTTCAATAGTCAAGTTTGAATCTGCTAAATCTTTTAGGTTGCTTACGTAAGCGATGTTTGCTTGAATTCTATCTTTTTCAGAAGTATCAATTCTTCCTTTTTCAATTAAACGCAATAATATTTTTTCAAGACTTCCTTTAGCTTTATCTAAAGCTGCTTGATTAGTATCGTATAATTTCACTTTACATCCAGACGTTGCAGCAACTTGTGCGATGCCACTTCCCATGGTTCCTCCTCCTATGATTCCAACTCTATTGATTTGAGATTGTGGATTAACGATTTTTGATTTTTGATTTTCACTCATACCTGATATTCCATCTATATTTTATGATTTCAACTTGTTTGAAGCTGTTTTAATGCTAACAACAAAAATTGAAATTAATTCATCGTTTTCTTTTAATCTTTATTCTAAAATGTCTAAACACCCCTAAAGTCCCCTCAAGGGGACAATCGTTAATCAAAACGGTAAATTTCTCACATCTACATTACCGCCAGATAAAATGATTCCTACGTTTTTAGTTGCAAATTCTTTTCTATTCTTCAACACAGCAGCAAAGGCTACAGCACTTGATGGTTCTACAATAATTTTCATACGTTCCCAAATCAATTGCATAGCTTTAATGATTTCATCTTCTTCCACACAAATTATTTTCTCTACATGTTTTTGAATTATAGGAAAATTACGATCGCCTAAATGTGTTCTTAGTCCATCAGCAATAGTTGCAAACGTAGTGTTTGTTTCTATTTTACCTGAAATTAATGAGCGATAGGCATCATCTACAGCTTTAGGCTCAGCACCAATCACTTTACATTTTTTTGAAAAATAATGTGCTGCCAAAGCGGTTCCTGCAATAAGACCTCCTCCTCCAACAGGTGCTAGAATAATATCTAAATTTGGTTGTTCTTCTAAAAGCTCAATTGCTGCTGTACTGTTACCATAAATCACCTCATCTTGATTTGATGGATGTAAAAATGATGCTCCTTTTTCTTCTTTAATTTTATTAGCTGTTGCTTCTCTTGCTTGAGGTGTCGATTCACATTCTATGATTTCTCCCTCATAAGTTTTAACCGCATTTTTTTTGACTTGTGGTGCATTTTCTGGCATTACAATGTATGCCTTAACGCCTAATTTCTGCGCCGCTAATGACACCGCTTGAGCAAAATTACCTGACGAATGTGTCACCACTCCTCGCTGTCTTTCTTCTTCTGAAAGTGATAAAATGGCATTAGCAGCACCTCGCATTTTGAAGGCACCCATTTTTTGAAAGTTCTCACACTTAAAAAACAGGTTACACCCTGCTTTTTCATTTAACAACTGCGATGTTAACACAAGTGTTTTGTGAATAAAGGGTTTTATTCGGTTGTGGGTTTGTATGAGGGTTTGTTTTAAATCGCATGGATTGTCCCCTTGAGGGGACTTGAGGGGTGTTCTTAAAGATTTAATTTTTTCTTCTAAAGTCATAGAAACACTAAACATATTATTTTTTACATCCGAATCAGAGAATCTGATAAACTCGACACCTAATTTTTCAAGTTCACACTGTCTATTTTTATCTTCAAAATATCTAAAACCGTGTGAATCACCATCAATTTCAATAGCTAACATAAGCTCGTGACAATAAAAATCTACTATATAATTTAGCATCGGAACTTGTCTATGAAACTGAACATCTAGCGCTTGATTTTTAATAGCTTTCCACATTAAAACCTCTGCAAGTGTGCTATTTTTTCTTAGCTCTCTTGCGTATTCTTTAAGTTTTGGATTGTATGGAATAATTTTATTTTTCACTTTTTATTTTAACACCCCTAAGGTCCCCTCAAGGGGACAATACACAGATGCGTATTATTTTGTCTTTATTAATGTTTCTTGAGTTTCCAATGAGATCTACATTTTATTTCTATTCTGTTTTAACACCCCTAAAGCTCCCTTAAGGGGACAATATTCGGATGAATAATTTTAATTTCCTTTAAAATTTGGTTGACGTTTTTCTATAAATGCAGCGACTCCTTCTTTGTAATCGTCACTTTGTGCGGCTTCTATTTGTAATTTAGATTCTAAAGCTAATTGCGATTCTAAATCGTTAGTCATCGATTTATTAAACAATTCTTTAATCATACCAAGAGCTTTTGTTGGCATGTTTGCGAGTTTCAAAGCTAGCTTATTAATCGTTTCTTCAAATTCCTCTGTCGGAACACATTTGTAAATCATGCCCATTTTTTCAGCTTCTGCAGCTCCAATTTTATCACCTAGCATCGCTAATGCTAATGCTTTTTGAAAACCGATTAGTCTTGGTAAAAAGAACGTCCCTGCACTATCCGGAACTAAGCCAATTAAACTAAAGGCTTGAATGAAACTTACTTTTTCATGTGCGACAACAATATCACAAGCTAAAGCAATGTTTGCTCCCGCTCCTGCTGCTACTCCGTTTACAGCTGCAATTACTGGTTTTTTAATATTTCTAATTCTAGTAATTATTGGATTGTAATGCTCTTCTAATATTTTTTTGAATCCAGGATTTAAATCTGGATCCGTCACTTCTTTTAAATCTTGACCAGCACAAAATGCTTTTCCATTTCCGGTTAAAACAATAGCTCTCACTTCTTCATTTTTTTCACAAGCATCTAATGTGTCGTGCAATAAAAATGCCATTTCACGATTGAAACTATTAAATACTTCTGGTCGGTTTAGCGTTATGTATGCTATTTTATTTTCTATTTTTAAAAGAATTGAGTTCATTTTATAATTTATTTTTAATTTAAAACACCCCTAAAGTCCCCTCAAGGGGACAATCGTTCGATTTAGATTTTTAGTTTCAAATCTGACTTTTACTTTATTTTAAGCACTTGAAATAATCAAATGGTTCTTGACAATCGTCACATTGAAACTGCGCTTTACAAGCTGTGGAACCAAACTGACTTACTAATCTTGTGTTTTGTGAACCACAATTGGTACACTTAACTATTCTTTTATCGTTAAGCAATACATCTTTATCTGCTTCTGCGCTTAAAGGTGCTGCAATTCCGTAATCTTCTAATGCTTTTCTTCCTCTTGGTGTAATCCAATCGGTGGTCCATGCTGGATGTAAAATCAATTCTACTTTAGACTCGTATCCGGCTTGTTTTAATGCTGATTTTATATCATCGCCAATCACATCCATTGCTGGACAACCACTATAGGTTGGTGTGATTTCGACTTTAACGATATTATTTTCTATAACCGCAGAACGTACCACTCCCATATCCATGATGGATAATACGGGGATCTCGGGATCGGAAACTTTTTCCAAAATTGGAATTAAGATTTCGTCTATGTTTTGTTCTGTTGTAGTCATTTTTTGAATTTGAAGTTGAAGTTGAAACTGAATTTGAAGTGTTCTTCTTTCAAATTCAAGTTCGATTTCAATTTCTTTTATTTTTTACCATTCCATATTAGGATAAGCACGTTGCATATATTGAAGCTCTGCTAATAAATACCCTAAATGTTCGGTGTGAATCCCTTCTTTACCTCCTTTTTGAAACCACTTCGATTCAGGTGTTTCAAGGGTTGATTCTTCTAAAACCGCACTCACTCGAGCATAATAAGCGTCTTTCAGTTTTGTAACATCAACACCTATTCCTTCTGCAACCATAGCTTTATCTGCTTCGGTTTGATGAAATAACTCATCGGTATACGTCCATAAACCATCAATAGCGTCTTGCATTTTTGCTTTACTTTCTTCTGTACCGTCACCTAAACGCTTTATCCAATCTGAAGAAAAACGTTCGTGATAACTCACTTCTTTTATACATTTATTCGCAATTGCAGACAATGTTAAATCGGTACTTTTTTGTAATTCGGCAAGAAACTCTAAGTGGTACACATCGAATAAAAACTGACGCGCCATAGTGTAGGCGAAATTTGTATTTGGTTGTTCTACCAACAATACATTTTTATACTCGCGCTCTTTACGAAGCATTGCGATATCGTCTTCTGTTCTATCGTCACCTGCTATTTTTGCAGCATATTGAAAATAGCTTCGCACTTGGCCAAACAAATCTAATGAGATGTTTGTGCAGGCGATGTCTGTTTCTAAACTTGGACCATGACCTGTTAATTCTCCTAGTCTTTGACCTAAAATTAGGCTGTTGTCTGCTATGCCAAGTATATAGTTGTATAAGTTTTCTTTCATTTTAAATTGAAATTGAACTTGAAATCGAAGTTGAAAACTCACTCGAAATCAAAAAATCTAATTAATGTTTTTAATTCTTGTGACCATTATTCTAATTAATTGGTCATTTTCATCTTTTAAATTTGAAAGACTTTCCTCTGAAAATAATTGAGCTTTAGATTGAATATTCAAATTTCGTTGGCTCTCTCTTAATTCTTTTAAAGAAATTCTCAATTTATTTATTTTATCTTTATCAGTTCCAGCCCCTAATGCTTCTCCATAATTCAATGCTGAAGAACAAGATGAGCGTATAAGCTGTTTTGCTAAATAATCTCCTGCATAAGACAATGGCTTTTTATCATACAGAATAATTATTGCAGCCGCAAAATCTTCAAGTCGTTCTGTTAAATCAAATTTTATCCCATTCATATTTTCAGATTCAGATTCAGATTCAGATTCAATTTCGATTTCACTGTTACATATGCTTCACCTCGTCTGGTAAATCGTAAAATGTTGGATGACGATAAACTTTATCTTGAGCAGGCTCAAACATTTCACCATTGTGTTCTGGATTTGATGCTGTGATATTTACTGATTCCACAACCCAAATACTCACACCTTCATTTCGTCTTGTGTACACATCTCTTGCATTTTCTAAAGCCATTTCTGCATCTGCAGCATGAAGGCTTCCGAAATGACGGTGTTCTAATCCATTTTTACTTCTTACGAAGATTTCCCAAAGTGGCCAGTTTTTACTCATTATGAAATTGAATTTGAAGTTGAACTCGAAATTGAAATACATCAATCTAAAATTCAACCTATGTTTTTAATTCTTGTTACTATTATTCTAATTAATTGGTCATTTTCGTCTTTCAGACCTTTTAAATCTTCTTCTGAAAACAACCTTGCTTTAGTTTGAATATTTAAGTTTCTTAGCGATTCTCTTAACTCTTTTAAGCAAATTCTCAGTTTATTTATTTTATCTCTATCGGTTCCTGCACCTAAAACTTCACCATAATTTAAAGCTGAAGAACATGACGACCTTATCAATTGTTTAGCTAGATAATCGCCTGCATAAGACAAAGCTTTTTATCATATAAAATTATGATTGTAGCAGCAAAATCTTCAAGTCTTTCCGTTAAATCAAATTTCCTGTCGCTCATTTTTCAACTTCAGTTTCAGTTTCGACTT
This sequence comes from Winogradskyella pacifica, assembly GCF_013403915.1. GTDB lineage: Bacteria > Bacteroidota > Bacteroidia > Flavobacteriales > Flavobacteriaceae > Winogradskyella > Winogradskyella pacifica. The sequence continues at coordinate 24,394 of NZ_JABFDI010000017.1, read as the reverse complement.
CTTAAATTGCTTGTTTTTGTTTTCTTGCTTGTTTCTTTTCGGCATAAGCCATAGCTGCATCTCTAACCCATTCGCCTTCTTCCCATGCACCAACTCTTGCTTTCATTCGTTCTTTATTACAAGGTCCATGACCTTTGACGACTTGCCAGAATTCATCCCAGTTAATCTCTCCGAAATCATAGCTTTGACGTTCTTCATTCCATTTTAAATCTGGATCGGGGATGGTAAGTCCAATTAATTCGGCTTGAGGAACCGTTTGATCTATAAATTGCTGACGCAAATCATCATTCGATTTTCGTTTCAATTTCCATTTCATGGATTGTTCTGTATGTATAGATTCTGCGTCTGTTGGACCTAACATCATTAAACTTGGCCACCACCAACGATTTAAAGCATCTTGTGCTAATTCTTTTTGCTCAGGTGCTCCGTTTGCCAACTTCATCATGATTTCAAAACCTTGACGTTGATGAAAACTTTCCTCTTTACACACACGAACCATTGCTCTTGCGTAAGGCCCATAAGATGTATTACAAAGTGGTACTTGATTTATAATCGCAGCACCATCAACTAGCCAACCTACAGCTCCCATATCTGCCCAAGTGATGGTTGGGTAATTAAAAATGGAAGAATATTTTGCTTTTCCAGAATGCAATTGTTCATATAACTCATCTCGAGAAACACCTAAGGTTTCGCAAGCAGAATAGAGGTATAAACCATGACCAGCTTCATCTTGAACTTTAGCTAACAAGGCCACTTTTCGTCTCAACGAAGGTGCTCTAGTAATCCAATTGCCTTCTGGAAGCATGCCTACAATTTCGGAATGTGCGTGTTGCGACATCTGACGAATATGCGTTTTACGATATTTTTCTGGCATCCAGTCTTTAGGTTCGATTTTCTCGTCTCTTGCGATACGAGCTTCGAATTGTTCTTCTAGATTTTTTATTTGTTCTTCACTCATCTTTATAGCTATTAGCTATTGGCTTTTGGCCTTTAGCTGGTTGAACTTTATTTTTTTATTAGCTGTTGGTTGTTGGCCTTTTGCTGTTGGCGCGTTAAGGATTGCAACGACATCCTTTTTTATTTTTCTTAAAAAAGATATAGTGGAAAGCCTGACCCTTTTGGGTAACGCCGAAATCATTATTTTAAATAACTTACATACCTACAAGGTTTTTGAAACCTTGCAGGATTACTACACATCAAAATCGACAACCACTTTTTCCGTTGTTGGTACAGCTTGACAGCTTAATACTAGATTTTGTGATACTTCTTTTTCGTCTAGTGCGTAATTGATTTTCATCTCAACCGCACCACCTATAACTTGGCATTTACAAGTACTACAAACGCCTCCTTTACATGCGAAAGGTAAATCTGCTCCTGCTCCTAAAGCGGCATCTAATATATTATCGTATTCTTTGGTCATGGTGAAAACGAATTCTTTTCCGCCATCGACAATAGTAACCTCAACTCCTTCTACATTTTGCTGTGCTAAACGCTCTGCTCTTTTTATATCTTCATCTGAAAGTCCGGTTACAAACAACTCATAATGCACGAGCTCTTTTGGTAATCCTGCATTGATGAGATATTCACTGACATAATTGACCATTTTTTCTGGACCACACAAAAACACTTCACTTGTATCTGGAATATCAATGAACGTTTTTGTTAAAACCTGCATCTTTTCATCATCAAATCGTCCATTGAACAATTCGATATCTCTTCGTTCTTTAGTTAAGAAATAATAGATTTCTAGTCTTCCAAAATATTTGTTTCGCAGCTGCTCTAGTTCTTCTTTAAAGATAATAGATTTTGCGGTTTTATTAACGTAAAATAATTTACAAGTTGAATTTGGTTCTGCTTGCAAATGCGCTTTAACCATTGAGAGAACTGGTGTAACACCACTTCCGGCTGCAAAAAACAAATAATTCTTTGCTTTTTCCGCGTTGACTTCTACTCCAAATGTTCCGCTAGGTGACATTACTTCTAATTGGTCACCGGTTTTTAATTCGTCGTTTATATAGGTTGAAAATTTTCCACCTGGAATCAGCTTTACAGCAACTTTCCATTGACCGTCTGATGGACTTGAGCAAAGTGAATACGAGCGACGTACATCTTCTCCGTTAATGTCTGCTTTTAAAGTTAAATGCTGACCTTGACGAAATTTGAATGCACTGTGTAATTCTGAAGGAACTTCAAAGGTTATGACTGAAGTATCTTCGGTTTCCTTATATATATCTTTAATTTTAAGCTTATAAAACTGCGCCATAGATGTTGTTGAACTAACAAACTAACACTTGTTAGTTTGTTTGACAAAGTTAGTAAATAAATTTAAATTTATTTCACAACACCTTTTATAAGAATTTCATTGAGGTTATTGGTGAGTTCTTTAAGGTTTACATCTTCCTTTTTGGGAATCCATAAATAAAGAGAACGTAAGGTGGTTAAGATGGAAAACATCATTACATCTGGTTTTATATCTATGATTTCACCTGAATTTACACCTTCGATAAGAATCGTTTTAAAATCGTTTTCATAATCACTACGTAACTTTTTGTAATGATTTAATTGTGATTCTAAATGCATCCAATCGTGATTTAAAGCTGCCATACCATAAATGTTTTGACTTGAAATTTCGACATGAAGCGCAATGATTTCTTTTAGCTTTTCGATACAGGTAGCATTACTTGCAAGAACGGAGGTCATGCCTACCGTAAATTTTTCCGCGATAGAAATAATGATACTTTCTAATATATCTTGTTTGGAATTGATGTGGTTGTATAAACTCGCAGCTTTGATGTTCATAGCCGTAGCTAAATCTCGCATAGTGACGGCACTGTACCCTTTTTCCTTAAAGAGTTTGGCTGCAACTCTTATAATTTCTTCTTGACGTGTCTCTTGTTTCATGGCGCTATAAAGTACTAAAATAGTCAGAATTTTAAGTGCAACGTAATTTTAATGTAACTTTGGTTACGAAGGCTTCTGTTAACTTTTCGGAAGTTTGCTTAAAAATAAACACCATGGGACTATTTAATGCTTTATTTGGAAAATCGACTAATAACGTTGCAGAATATATTGAAAAAGGCGCTGTTATTTTAGATGTTAGAACTCCTAGTGAATACCAAGGCGGTCATATTAAAAATGCTTTACATATTCCGGTTCAGGAACTAGGTGATAGACTTAATGAAGTGAAAAAACTGAACAAACCTGTTATAGCCTATTGTGCAAGCGGCATGCGTTCAGGCAGCGCAGCAAGCCTACTAAAATCCAAAGGTGTTGATGCTATCAATGGCGGAGGCATGAGTAGCCTACAACGAAAGTTGAGCTAAGTTTTAATCGAATATACGTTCTAGATTATTAAGCTCACTTAATTCTGAAATAGGATTTTGGTTATATTCTAGTGTCCAACCTAAAGAATTAGTCAACATAAAGAACTTAGACAATTCGCTAATTAATCTGTTTTGTGCATTCGATTTTAAGTCAGATGCTTCAATCTTTTTCATTAGGGACTTGTTCACCGTCTCTTTTATACTGTTATAGTCCTTGGCTTCAAACGGATTAAGATAATCTGCTTGCATATCGTAATATTCAAAATCTGGACTGATTTTAATTTCTTCTTTCGGAATACTTAGAATTTGAAGTGTTTTAGTTGCTTCATCAATTTTATATTCAATTTTACTTAAATCGTACCCAATAGTTACATCCGCATTTACGATGACTACAGCTTTCTTTTCGGCTGAAATTAAATCCCCAAAAACACCTTTAGAATTCTTATACGTAAACACCTCACTAAAATGCCCTTCGGTAACCACGAGTTTACCAACATTTTTAATTTGCTCCTGAATTAAAGCACTACTCTCTTTAAGTACAATTTTATCTTCCTGTTTATCATTACAATACCTAAAAGTAAATACAACAATTAAGGTTAAGATAACACCAAATAGTATTTTTCGCATAGGCTAATTTAAGAAAAATACAATTCAAAATACCTGAAACAAGGTGCAATTAAATCTTGTTTATTTGCCTTACAACGAGGACCTAAGTGTATTATCTAGAAAAAACGCAACACACCTTGAAAATAATTATCTATCAATTTATGATTATAACTTAGTATAACACAAATCAAATAGTGATGTCCCAAAACAGATTATTTGCAAGTTCTCTAACTTAAAAATATAATTGTTATGATTAAAAACATTAGCATATTGTTAGTCCTACTTTTGACCTCAATTAGTTTTGGTCAAAACACCGTTTTGCTTCAAAATACAAACCCAAAAGCTAAAGAATTAAAACACAATTTAAACGCGACTAAAGACAGCTTAATGTTGTCTTGTGATTCTAAAATTCTAAAAGTTGAAATTTTTAATGAAAATTACGAGCAACTAATTATAGTCGACGCCAACACTATCCAAATCTCATTAAAAGATATTCCGAATGGAAATTACATAATAGAAACTAGGCTAGACGAAAAGATAATACCTATAGATCTAATAAAGCATGACGACTACAATGACGCTTCCCATTCTAGTCTGTATCCCAACCTAGAACAAATAATAGAAGGAAAAGGAATGATGTTAGATGAAGAATTAAAAGTCATTAAGAGTTCCCCAAATAAAAGCATAGAATTTATTTTAACCAGAGGAAAAACTAAAAGTCATAGCACTGAAAATCAAAAATATTTCTGGACAGAAACACAAATTATTAATGAAAGTGGCTCTAGTAAAACGATGAGATTAGCAGATCAGAAATCAGTAGACAAAATGATTCATAGACATAAACTTGAAATAAACAGTGATTCTGGCAAACTAAACAAGTTGACTGTTTGGGAAGTTTATAACAAAGGAGCATTTATGGAAAATCAGGTTTCAAACCCAGAATTTGTGTATTCATCTTCAACCGATTTGTATAACCATACCCCTTATTATTCTACAGCCAATAGTATTCAGAACTTATAAGTTTTTAATAATGATTAGCTCTATTATAAAATAGAATAAACAACACTTTCCACGATATTATATGTGTTATATCGGTGAACACAACACATTATCAAAGAAATGTACCATGTATCTGAATTTTAAGACAGTACATCAAAAAGCTTCTAACTTTGTCAGTAATACTTAAGCCATCTAATTGTTTTGCTTAGTATTAAAATTGTTTCCCAAAACAAAAAACCTACTTATTATGAGACAACCATACTTCATCGTATTGTTCCTTTTATCATCTTTAGTTTACGGACAAAAATCCGAACTAATTCAAAATGTAAACAATAGAGCTAAAGAGCTACAGCATCACCTTAATACATCTGAAGATAGCATTATCTTTAAATCTGAGCGTACTATTTACGAAATCATGATTTTTAATGATGATTTTGAACGTATCATTAAAGTTAAAGACACAGAGGCAAAAATTCTAATTGCTGACATACCTGTGGGGCGCTACGCTGTTGAAGCAGTGCTTATTGATAAACTTATTGTTATTACACTCTTACGAAATGAAAGTTTCAATTTACCAGAACCAATTCCTTTACTCGCTACCCCTACAAATCCTATAGGTAAAGGCATAAATCCTTCAAAAACAGACTTAGTAAACACAGAAAACATCGTCGCTTCAGCTAAAGAAGAATCATTTGGATTTGAGAATAATAGCGGAAAAACCGATTTAAATTTATCAGGAAAAACAGCTACTCCTATCAGCAAAAAAGAAAACAAACTTCAGTTATATAAAAATGAAGGTGTCGCATTTCAAAAATCAATTCTACCACCAAAAAAGATAGAGCATTCTACAACTAATACTGTAAATTCTACTTATTGGGTAGTTTATAAAATAAACAACGGATCTAGTTCTGAAAAAGTTTTAAAAATAGCAGACCAGAAAACTGTTGATCGTATGATTCAAAAAAATGAGATTGATATGAGAACTTTCTCAGGACGATTAAACGAGCTTACTGTTTGGCAAATCCACAATACAACTGGTTTTGTGCAACACAAAAGAAAGAACAAGACAAACTATATGAATATCGAATCGGACAGCTTTAATCTAGTTCCGTACTATAAAACGGATCATAATCACATCAGCAAATAAGATATTCTACTTTTTAAGCTCAAGCTTTTCCGCAAAATAATCGCAAAAATCTTTCATATCTCCAGTCATTTTTTCGTCTTGAGTTGCTCTTAGGAACGAATCGCTCATGGTTACTAATGTTTGATGAAAGAAAAGTTTCATTTCATCTACTGGCATATCTTTTGTCCACAAGTCTATCTTTAAGGTTTCTTGCGCATTACTATCCCATACAGACAACATAATCGCTTTAGCCTCTTCGTTATCTACGCCTCCATCTTGAGCTGACCAGTTTAGTTTTTCTGGAACTCTATTCTCATCAAGTTCAACGTTTAATACTATTTTAGATTTTATAAGTTTAGACATTACTTTTTTGGTTTAAATTTTGATTTTCTAAATATTTCTTCAGGTTCAGTTTGCATAATTTTCATCATATCTTTTCCTGTAGTCTCTGCATAAGCTTTTACAATTTGCCAGCCTAAATACTGACCTAAACGTCCTGGCGACTCATTATCTAATTGGAGATAAAACTTTGTAAACGGTGCGTCTGCAATAAAACGATTTGGCAATTTAGGGTCTGTACTGTATAATAATTCTTTCTCAATAAAATAACTCCAGATTTGACTTTCATTTGCTTCAGCCCATTTTAGCTGCAGTTCTGAATAGCCCATTTTTTCGGCATCTGTTTTAAACGGAATTATAACATCTTTAAAATAGAGCAACTTTCCGAAGTAGATCATTTCATCTAGTAAGGTTTTTCTGTTGGCTTGAAAAACATATTTCTTCGCATAACCATCTGCCAAATCCACCACAATTTGTTCTTGTGTAAAGTTTTTAGCCAAATATGCTGGTATATTACCATCTACATAAAAGCGATGCGTTTCTCCTAAATAATTATCTAAGGCTATCAAAGCAATACTATCAGTAACAATAACATTATCTCTATACTGTACATCATTTGTTAAGGTTATAACTCTTGGTACAGAAAACACTTTATCATAATATTTGATATGCTGAAACATAGCAATCAATTCTTCCTTTGGCTCCTTAAAATCTTTAAAAGCAATATCCACTTCTTGTAGAATTTCATTCTGCAAAGTGTCGTTAATTCTATTCACCCAAATAGAATCTGGCGTTTGTTTAGAAAACATAAATGGATACTCCATTTTTAGCTGTCCTAAATCCTTAGGTGTTGCCTCATAAAATGCTTTATCGAAACGTTCTACATTAAAATCTACTTCAATTTTAGCGATTTCTTGTTCAATTTTAGATTCCTCATCACAAGAAAACATTGTAAACACTATTAATAAAATAAAGTAAATTCTTATCTGCATCTGGTAAAATATTTTTAATCCTAACTCGATTGCGTTATTTTTGTTGTGCAAAGGTACACTTCTTTGTTTTAAAAATTAAAAATTATGCAAACTGAAAACGTAGTAGATCACATTGTAAATTGGCTAAAAGACTATGCTACAAAAGCCAAAGTAAATGGTTTTGTTGTTGGAATTTCTGGCGGAATTGATTCTGCAGTAACCTCTACTCTATGTGCAAAAACTGGTTTTGACGTTCTATGCATAGAAATGCCAATTCACCAAGCTCCAAGCCACGTAACAAGAGCCCAAGAACATATTTCGTTCTTAAAAAGCCAGTATCCTAATGTAAAAGACACGGTTGTAAACTTAACTCCCGTATTTGAAGAATTTAAAACCGAAGTCAGCTTAGAAGGTAAACAAGCCACGGTTGATATGGCTTTAGCTAACACCAGAGCTCGTTTGCGAATGACAACGCTGTACTACCACGCAGGACTCTTAGGTCTTTTGGTTGCTGGCACAGGTAATAAAGTTGAAGATTTTGGTGTTGGGTTTTACACAAAATATGGTGACGGCGGAGTTGATTTAAGTCCTATTGCCGATTTAATGAAATCAGAAGTGTATGCTATTGGAAACTATTTAAACGTACCAAAATCAATCATAGAAGCTGCTCCTAGCGATGGTCTCTTTGGAGATGCTCGTAGCGACGAAGATCAAATTGGCGCATCTTACCCAGAATTGGAATGGGCAATGCAAGTTACAGAAGAAGGTAAGACTGCTAGCGATTATGAAGGAAGAAAACGCGAAGTAATTGAGATCTACTCACGCTACAATTCATCCAACAAACACAAAATGAACCCAATACCGGTTTGTGAAATTCCTAAAAATTTAAAATAATTATTGCATTTTATAAAACAATTTAGCTAAATTATTTAATTTTTAACTATTTTTACTCAATAAGCACCCACAAAGTTTTAGAAATTAACATTTTATAAAGCCATAATTAACCCTAACCAAATACCAAAATACAATTATCATGATACATATTCTGATTGTAGATAGTCATCCTATTGTAAGGACAGGATTAGAACTATTCTTAAACAGTAAAGCAAATTTTAAAGTCATCGGTAGTTTAGGAAGTGGAATTGAGATATTTGAATTTGTAAGACGCAATAAAGTTGACGTTATTATATCTGAAATCGACTTACCAGAACTTAACGGAATTACTGCACTGAGAGCCATAAAAAAAGAAAATAAAGCTGTTCAGGTTTTAATGTTTAGTCATCAACCTGAAGAAATATACGCTATAAGCACGATTAAAGCAGGTGCTTCTGGTTATTTAAATAAAGGAGCTAGCGTTGACGAAATAGAAACTGCCATTAGAAAAATTAGCGCTGGAGAAACATCTCTAAGCGAAAAAATGGATAAGCATTTCCGTTATGAAGACACGCGCAAAAGCAGAAGTCGCATGTTTAAAAAGCTATCTACTAGAGAGGTTGAAGTTTTAAAACTACTCTCTATAGGTCGTAAAAATAAAGAAATAGCGCAAGAGTTAGATATTAACGAAAAAACCGTTAGCACGTATAAAGCTCGATTGTTTAAGAAGTTAAATGTAACAAATATTGTAGATTTAATTCATCAAGCAAAGCACCACAATTTAACTTAATTCGGTATTTACCTAACCCAAAACCTTACCTAACTTACGAGATAACAACATCTTAAGGCCAACATAGTCTTTTACATCTTCCATTATAACACGTAGATCGACATTTTCTTTTAAGGTTTCATTTTTATATTCGGCTACTTTTTGATCAATTAAATGACAACGTAAACTTAGAATAGTTTGACTCACCAGCTGTGACACAGAATCTTTCTTTTCTTTAGGTATAATTAGATTACGCTCCCAATCGTGAAGGTTATAGCGCTCATCCTCCATTAAAATACTTGTAACTGTACTTGCAGCATCTTGATCTAATTGATTGATAAAATTTTTGGTTGAAAACCCTTCCTCTTGATTCAATTTATCAATAATAGAATAATAAAGTGCTTTAAATTGTGGATTAGAAAATTGCATTTCATCCTCTTGAAGATCTAAATATACTTTCTCAAATACACGCGCTTCATGTTTTGTTGGCTCTAAAAGCAACTCCCCTGAGGTCTCATCCTCTTGTAGAATTAAGTCCTCAAACTGCTCTGTTCTATCACCATAAAGCATCAAAATTTCAATAATTTTTTTTTCTAATTCATATTGAATATCAACTTTTGGCTTACGACTAGGCTCTTCATTCCTAAAAACTTCAAATGGAGGTTCATTTGGATCAGAAGAACTAGGTGAAATATAAGACTTGGGTTTATTATTATCCTGAGCCTGTTTATTATTAATTTGTGCTAAAGTTGTAAATAGAACATTCTCGCTAATATCCATAATACGCGCACATTCTTGAATGTAAATTTCACGTTTGATTTGATCTGGAATCTTAGCAATGCTGTTCACGATTTCGCGAATGGTCTCCGCTTTTTTAATCGGATCATTATTAGCCTCCTTAACTAAAAGCGAGGCTTTAAACTGAATAAAATCTTTGGCATTCCCTTCAAGATAAGCCGTAAGCTCTTCTAAGGTGTTTGATTTAGAAAAACTATCTGGATCTTCACCATCAGGAAACGTACAAATCTTAACATTTACACCTTGCTCTAATATTAAATCGATACCTCGAATGGATGCTCTAATTCCTGCGGCATCGCCATCAAAAAGCACGGTAATATTATTTGTTAAACGATTAATTAGTCGAATTTGGTCTGGCGATAACGCTGTACCAGAAGAAGACACTACGTTGGTAATACCTGTTTGATGAAACTGAATAACATCAGTATAACCTTCTACCAAATAACAATTATCTTCTTTTGCTATCGTTTGCTTGGCATGATATAGGCCATACAATATCTTACTTTTATGATAAATTTCACTCTCTGGTGAATTTAGATATTTCGCTGCTTTTTTATCGTTAGTTAAAATACGTCCACCAAAACCAAGAACACGCCCACTCATACTATGAATAGGAAACATCACCCTGCCCTTAAATCGATCGAAACGTTTTTCGCCTTTAACAATAGTTAAACCTGTTTGCTCTAAAAAATTAAGCTTATACCCTTTACCCAGAGCATCATCTGTAAAACCTTGCCACTCGTCCAAGGAATAACCAAGATCGAATTTTTTTATGGTTTCTTCTGTGAAGCCCCGCTCCTTAAAATAGCTTAAACCAATTGCTTTACCTGGATTTGTTTTATGTAGTACATTCTGAAAATAACTACTCGCATACTCACTTACCAAATACAAACTCTCACGGTTGTCCGCTTGTGCTCTTTCTTCGTCGGTACGTTCGGTTTCCTCTATTTCAATATTGTACTTTTTAGCTAAGTATTTTATAGCCTCAGGATATGTAAAATGTTCGTGCTCCATTAAAAATGTGACAGCATTACCACCTTTTCCACTCGAAAAATCCTTCCAAATTTGTTTAACTGGCGACACTACGAAACTCGGAGAACGTTCTTCACTAAAAGGACTTAAGCCTTTATAGTTTGTACCCGCTTTTTTTAACTGTACAAAATCGCCAATTACCTCTTCTACGCGAGCGGTTTCAAATACTTGTGCAATGGAATTTTGTGAGATCAATTTTAGTGTTTTAGCAAGTCTGTAAATTTAAGATAAAACAATTTGTATTAAAAGCTATTCGCAAAAACTAATTTGATTTTAGTTAAAGGACTTCGCATTGGCAGATTGATTATGTAAAAACAAAAAGCCTTAATCTAAAACGCGATTAAGGCTCTCTAACACTGCAAAGTTAATTGATTGATTGATTTAATCCATATCAAAACGTATTCCTACTGATATGTTATTTTGTTCTACCACTTGGTTTTTAAATATTGGGTTAAGGTCATATTTTACATACAAAGCAATCTCTCCCAATGCTACGTAGCCACTTAAACCGTATACAAATTCGTTAACCTCAAATCCACCACGTTGTTTATTTTTTATTCTATCACCATCATCTTTGTATTTTAATTTTTGCATGTTTCCAATATTTAGACCAGCATAACCACCTAAACCTACTTTTAATTTTTTGTATGTTGAATATCTAAAATAATCTTCTTTTTCAATCTTTTTAGAAGGTCCAAATTCTATGTGCATCGGAAATACTAAATTGGTCGTTCTAAACTTTGCCTTGTTTAAATCTGAAGGAAATTCTTGAAGTGAAATCTCGCCATCAGTATTCACTAAGTAGTTATTGTCCTTTATTTCAAATTTATTCCACTGAAAAGAGAAACCGTATTTTAATCTCCAAAAATTGGTATCTTCAAAAAGTCTTGTTTTCCATGCATAGCCTAATTCATAGAAATTAGAATTTCCAATTTTATATGGTGAATCAGTTAAACTTTGTCCTTCGATTATGGCATTATTAAATCCTAACGCAAAGACAACATTTGTAGTTGTACGTCTATCGTATTTTCTAGGCTTATCCTTAGATTTTTCCCCAAAATAAACAAAGCTTTCTTTGTCCTCTTCTCCGGATCCTATTCTAAATACAAATCCATCCCCTTCACCATCTTCAACATTATAAGTATCATCGTTTCTGTTTAATAATGCGATTTTATTATCTATGATCGCTAAACGATTTTCAATATTTAAAGCTCTGTTTTTTGCAGCTTCTTTTTTTAGATTTTCTGCCTCAGCTGCTGTTATTTTACCGTCATCTAAGCGTTGATTAATCGCTGCTATTTCGGACTTTAAAAAATCTCTTTCTTCTTTTTCAATGTTAATTTTAAGGTTTTTAAGTGATTCAATTTTCAAGTGATTCGCTGACGTTTTAGTGCTATCAACCCTTGTTTCTTGTGCTTGTACTGTTGTAAATGCTAGTGCTATCACTAAGCACACTACCAATCTTGTAATGTTGTTCATAACTGTTCGTTTTTTTGATTTATTGATTATTGATGTTTACTTCGGCTACGCTAGCAACCAAACTAATTTGATTATTGATTTAATTATTACGATTTGCAACAGCAGTTTTAACCGTTCCGTAACTCTCCTTTAAAGCTTCAAAAACCTTACTTCTAAAGGATTGCCCCATTTCATCTTCAACGCTCATTAATAAATTATTTGCATCTACTGTTCTTGATGATTCATTCTGAATGTTTTGCTTAAACAATTCTTTACTCGCCATTTTTAATAATGAATCTATTTCTCTATCTGTAACCGATATTTTTTCAGACTTTAATGCTACAATAGCATCTGCTACTGCAATTTTTAATTTTGCCTCTTCTAAAAGACGTTGTACTTCATTATTCAATAGCTCTTCCTCATTTAGAAGAATACGTTTCTTCTTTAGCTCACCCATATTTGCCAATTGACCTTGAGACTCAGACTTTTTATTTACCGCTTTTTTATAGTCTGTTTTATTTGACTTGTTATCTGATGCTAAATCCTCTTTTTTATCTTCTACGCTTTTATCCTCAACGACAACCTTAATGGATTCTTTTTGATTTGGTTTTAAGATTTGATTATTTAATTGTTGCTCTATAACGTCCTCTTCAACGATTTGAGGTAACACCATTTCCGAATCTGGTGTATTAAAAAACGGTATTGATATGGCAATCATAATCAATATACCTGCAGCTATACTTAACCACCAAAACATTGGTTTTTTAGATTTGTTATCCTCTGCATCTAAACGTTCAGATAACTTAGACCAACCTTCTGATGATGGCGACAAGGTTCGCTTCTCTAGCTTATCCTTTATATTTTCTTCAAACTTAATTGGTGCCATAACTGTTGTTATTTAATTCTTTTAATTTCTTTTGAAGCATCTGTCTTGCTTTAAATAATTGCGATTTTGAAGTGCCTTCAGATATTTTTAATAACTCAGCAATTTCATTATGCTTATACCCTTCTATCGCATACATTACAAAAACCATTCGGTATCCTTCTGGCAAACTATCTATGAGGTGTTGTATTTCTGCAACTTCGATATTTGTATTAATGTTGTTTGCAGAACCTTGATCTAAACAATCATCTTCAACTGCAAATTCAATCGTCTTCTTTTGCCTTAAATGAGATATGGATTCTCTCACCATAATTCGTCTTATCCAACCTTCAAAGCTGCCTTCATGTTTATACGTTTTCAAGTATTTAAACACTTTAAAAAAACCATTCAACATTACGTCTTCTGCTTGATAAACATCTTTTATATAGTACCTACAAACACTCAACATTTTTGGTGCGTGTAATTCGTACAATACATGTTGTGCTTCGCGATTTTGTTTCGCAGCGCGCTCTATAAGTTTTGTTTCATTTTTATGAAGTTGAATAACTTTCATGGTTGGGTTTAAATTCTGATGACGTTCAGATGCCTTTCTATTTATAAAGACGCAAATTTACAGCCAAGGGTTGCTTGGGAAGCTAGAAATAATTAAAATAATTTTTAACCGACTGAATTCAAGGTGTTTGAAATTTATTTTTTTGTTTTATAAATTAAGCAATACACCTTCCACTTTAGCGGTGTATAGTAGAGTAGTCCTAAATAATTCTCTAAAACCATTAAGAACATCTCGTAAAAAGGCCTCCCTTTAAAAGATTTCAGACCATAAGTCTGCCTACGATTTAAAATAATAACTAGTAAAATAAACTTTATATAATTTGCCCTTGTAATTAATACGCTTAATTTTACAAGAAAACTGCTATGAAACACTTTCCATTTCTATTCCTTTTTGGAGCTATAATCCTGAGTTGTAGCGACGATGATAGTCAATCGAATACGCCTATCACGTTATCCGATAATGTTGAAGTGTACAATGGTGACCTTATTGAAAATGGATATGTTTTAGCTGTTGAACATGGCAGTAACACATCTTATTTATTAAATAAAGAAGGTTTAAAAATACATGAATGGACATTTGAAGATAATTTAGGAAACGATTTGGAAATTCTTCCAAATGGCAAGTTATTGGGAATATTTAAATCTAGTAGTCCAGAAATAGCGTTTGGTGGATTTGGAGGAATATTAAGAATTCTGAATTCTGATGGTACGACTGACTGGGAATACATTTATGCATCTGAGACTTCAATTGCTCATCATGATGTTGAATTATTACCCAATGGAAATGTACTATTTATTGCCTGGGAAAGAATAGGAAATATTTCATCTTCTCAGGCAGGTGCTGATACAACTGTAGCTATATTTCCTGAAGTTTTAATTGAAATAAATCCAAACACTAATCAAACAGTTTGGGAATGGCATAGTTTTGACCATATTATACAAGATAGATATGATACACTGGCAACTTATGGAAATGTAAGCGATAATCCTCAACTCATAGATATTAATTACAATATTGTTGACAATGGTGATATTATGCATGCCAATGGTATTGATTATGACGCTGAAAAGGATGTCATTTATTTAAGTATAAATTATTATAATGAAGTTTGGGTAATAGACCATAGTACCACTACTGCTGAAGCAGCTACAAATTCCGGAGGAAATTACAATAAAGGTGGAGATTTACTCTATAGATTTGGAAACCCTGAAGCCTATAAAAACACTGAAGGAGAACGTTTATTCTATAACAATCATTTTCCAAATTTACTAGAAGGAGATGAACCTGGCGCCGGAAATGTTCTAGTCTATGGAAATGGCAACGACATTAATCAATCGACAGTCTTTGAGTTAGATATACCAAATGATTTTTCTCTTTTACCAAATACTGATAATGAACCATCAATAGTATGGAGTTTTACAGATCCGAATTTATTTTTTGGCAGAATTTCTGGTGCTGTACGTTTAAAAAACGGAAACACATTAATTGCTGAAGGAGACTATGGTTTATGGGAAGTTACACCCGATCATGAAATTGTATGGAAATATAATGGCCAAGGAGTCAATTTCTGGCGATGCTATGGATACTTACCAAATGATGAAAGTATAGTCAACTTAGACTTACTTTAATTTTATTTTTTCCTATCAATAACATAATCGACCATAAGCTTTAGAGAAGCTTTGTATGGTGACTCAGGGTAATTTCCCAATATAATTAAGGCCTCTTCTTGAAAAGCTTTCATTTTAGAAACCGCATAATCCAAGCCGCCATTGTCTTTAACAAAAGCAATGACCTCGTTAACTCGTTTTTTATCTTTATTGTGATTTTTAACCGAATTAATCAACCATGACTTTTCTTTCTTAGTACACTTATTAAGTACATAAATAAGTGGAAGTGTCATTTTTTGTTCCTTAATATCTATACCTGTTGGTTTGCCGATGGCCTCTTTACCATAATCGAACAAATCATCTTTTATTTGAAATGCCATACCAATTAACTCTCCAAATTTACGCATCGCTTCTACTTCTGGTGAATTCGGTTTTACGGAAGCAGCACCCAAACTGCAACAGGCTGCAATTAAAGTTGCTGTTTTTTGTCGGATAATTTCGTAATAAATATCTTCTGTAATATCTAGTTGTCTGGCTTTTTCAATTTGAAGTAATTCTCCTTCGCTCATTTCGCGTACAGCGACAGAGATAATTTTTAGTAAATCAAAATCATTGTTATCTATAGAAAGTAACAAACCTTTGGAGAGTAGAAAATCCCCTATAAGAACCGCAATTTTATTTTTCCAAAGGGCGTTAATTGAAAAGAATCCACGTCTTCGGTTGCTATCATCTACCACATCATCATGAACCAAAGTTGCTGTATGAATGAGCTCTATTACCGAAGCACCTCTATAAGTGCGTTCACTAACTTCACCATTATTCATCATTTTAGCCACCAAAAACACAAACATTGGTCGCATCTGTTTTCCCTTCCTATTCACTATATAATGTGTAATTCGGTTAAGAAGCGCCACCTTACTCGCCATAGAGAGTTGAAACTTTTGTTCAAAAAGATCCATCTCGTAGGCAATCGGTAATTTTATTTGTTCGGTTATTTTCATTTTTTATTTAAATCATTGCGAAATTACAAATTCTATTATTATTTATTCATAAAATGGGAATTATAGAATTTTAACTTTTACTCCTCAAAATAATTTGTAACTTTATACCTACTAATCGTTAAAAAAACAAACAAATGAAAAAAATTACTTTATTAGCATTAGCTTTAGCAGCTTTTCAATTTAATTACGCTCAAGACACTTGTGCGACAGCAGCAATAGTAACAGCAGGAACTCATACAGTTGCGGCAGTAGATGGAACTGATGTACCAGACCCAACTTGTGCTGCCAATGGAATAGGAGCCACTTCTGGTGAATGGTATTCTTTTACAGCTACTACAGATGGTATAGCAACCGTAACTACCGATTTAGCAGCAAATTTTGGTGGTGACACACGAGTACACGTTTACTCTGGTGCATGTGGTGCTCTTACTTGTGTTGGCGGCAATGACGATGTAGCTACAAGCTATTTATCTGAAGCGGTGTGGTTAATATCAACAGGTACTACTTATTATATTGCATTTGATAATCGTTGGAGTGGTGCAGGCTTTGATTTTGAAATAAGTGAAACAGCTTATTCTTGCGATAATTCTTTTCCTTATTCAGAAGATTGGACTGATGCTACAAGGTATCAAGTTTGTTACACAGTTGAAGATTCTAACAATGACGGTCTAACTTGGACATATAATTCTATTAATGATTTAGATGGTAATGGCACCTTAGATCCTATTGCAAACGTGTTTCCTCAAGATGCATTAACTCCTAAAGATGATTGGATATTCACTACTGCATTACCTGGTGAAGCTGGAACAGCATATCAAATAACAGTAGTATATAATGGTGTAAATGTAAATGGATTAGCAAACGAAACATTTGAGATTGCAGTTTTAGATGCTCCTTCATCTTCAGCAACAACTCAAACTATTCTTGGTTCTTATACTGACATTACACAAAGCGGAACATTCGGAGATACGACTGGGAATGATTTAATTACTCAAGCTTATACAAGTACAGTTACATATACACCTACTACATCTGGTGATTTTCATGTTGGGATACATGCTACGACTCCGGTTTCTGGTAGCGATGTGTTTATGTTAATGGACTTATCAATTAGCTCAACGCTTAGTGTAAATGATTTTGAACAAAATAATTTCAGTCATAACTATAATAAGAATCTTCAGACACTTAACTTAGAATCTGCTAATACAGAATTAACAAGTGTTGAAATTTATTCTTTAGTTGGACAACAAGTATTATCTAAGTCTTTATCTAATGCTTCTGAAGCTATTAATGTTTCTTCTTTAACAGATGGCGTTTATATAGCTAAAGTAACTATTAATGGTAATTCTAAAACGATCAAATTCGTTAAGAGCTAATATCTATTATATAAATTTAAAAAAGCGGCAATTGCCGCTTTTTTTTATGTCTTAATATAAAGTAATCTAACTTTTATTAGCCAACTGTCCACAGGCCGCATCAATATCCTTACCTCTACTTCTCCTTACCGTTACAGTGATATTATTAGCTTCGAGAACAGAAACGTACATATCTATAGCTTTTGAGCTGGCTTGTTGAAATTCGCCATCATCAATAGGGTTGTATTCAATAAGGTTGACTTTACTGGGAGCAAATTTGCAAAACTCAACTAGAGCTTCAGCATCTTTTCGTTGGTCATTTATACCATCCCAAACTACATATTCGTAAGTAATTCTATTCTTGGTTGCTGCATACCAATATTGAAGAGATTCTCTCAAATCGCTTAATGGAAACGTAGCGTTAAACGGCATTATGGAGGTGCGTATCTCGTCTATTGCAGAATGTAAAGACACCGCTAACTTAAACTTCACATTATCATCAGCCATTTTCTTAATCATTTTTGGTACTCCAGAGGTTGACACCACAATTCGTTTTGGAGACATTCCTAAACCTTCTGGTGATGTGATTTTATCGATAGCTTTAAGCACGTTATTATAGTTCATTAAAGGTTCACCCATTCCCATAAAAACGATATTACTTAAAGGTCTGTTATGATATAATCTACTTTCGTTATCAATGGCAACAACCTGGTCGTATATTTCATCTGGATTAAGATTCCGCATACGTTTTAATCGCGATGTCGCACAAAACCTGCAGTCTAAACTACAACCTACTTGAGACGACACACAAGCCGTTGTTCTGGTTGCTGTTGGTATAAGCACGGATTCTACAATTAAATCATCGTGAAGCCTTACAGCGTTCTTAATAGTACCATCAGAGCTACGTTGCATCTGATCTACTTTGATATGGTTAATTACAAAATTAGCTTCTAACATTTGTCGTGTTTCTAAAGATACGTTAGTCATATCTTCAAAACTATGTGCTGACTTTTGCCATAACCACTCGTAAACCTGATTACCTCTAAAAGCTTTATCTCCTTGTGACACAAAGAAATCTCTTAATTGGTCTTTGGTTAGTGCTCTTACGTCTTTTTTCTTAGTTTCCATATTTTGCAAAAGTAGTGAATGTATTATTAAAATTGAGGCTTCTCGTAAAGTCGCTATGCTGCAAAGATAAAAATCTCAACTGATATCGATTTAGAGTATCATATTTGGTTTGATGTGACAATTGCACATCGGATGGCGCGTTAAGGATAAATGCCAAATTAAACATGTAATGTTGTCATAAATCGTTTCTTTTTAGCTTACTTTTTACAAAAAAATAGTACCGTAACACAGGCTATGCTAAGATTTTTTCGTTTCTATTAATCTAAAAATAATTCAATTTATTTATACCAAAATACATATTCAACTTAGCTATAGTGGAAAGCCCACAGAAATTTGGATCTTTTATCCAAATTGCGAGGACTTGCAGCGAACAGCCTGCCCCTTGGGTAACGCCAAAATATTAAAAACAAAAAAAGCCTCAATGAAGAGACTTTTTTAAAACTTTATAATTTTTGAATGCTTAGATGATTAACATCGCATCACCATAAGAATAGAATTTATACTTTTCTTTTACTGCTTCTTCATAGGCTTTCTTCATAAAATCATGACCAGCAAAAGCTGATGTCATCATTAACAACGTAGATTTTGGTGTATGGAAGTTAGTAATCATACAATTAGCGATGCTAAACTCGTATGGGGGAAATATAAATTTGTTTGTCCAACCTTCAAATTCATTTAATCTTCCGTTTGAGGATACCGAACTTTCAATAGTACGCATTGATGTTGTACCTACAGCACACACACGTTTTTTCTTTTCTATACCTTCATTTACAATATCTGCAGCACTTTTCTTAATTACAATCTCTTCACTGTCCATTTTGTGCTTAGATAAATCTTCAACCTCAACTGGGTTAAATGTACCTAAACCTACATGTAAAGTTACTTCTGCTGTTTTAACACCTTTTATCTCTAAACGTTTTAATAAATGTTTAGAAAAATGCAAACCTGCTGTTGGTGCTGCTACAGCTCCTTCATTTTTTGCATAAATCGTTTGGTAACGCTCTTCATCTTCTGGCTCTACCTCTCTATTGATATACTTTGGTAATGGTGTTTCACCAAGTTGCGTTAATTTTGTTCTAAAGTCTGTATAAGAACCATCATAAAGGAAACGTAATGTTCTACCTCTAGAGGTGGTGTTATCTATTACTTCAGCAACTAAAGTCTCATCATCACCAAAATATAATTTATTACCAATTCTTATTTTACGAGCCGGATCTACTAATACATCCCAAAGACGTTGATCTTGGTTTAATTCACGTAGTAAAAACACTTCGATACGTGCACCTGTTTTTTCTTTATTACCAAATAAGCGTGCCGGAAACACTTTGGTATCATTCATTATCATCACATCACCTTCATCAAAATAATCGATAATATCCTTGAACTGTTTGTGCTCGATAGTTTGTTTTGCTCTATCAAGAACCATTAGTCTAGATTCATCTCTGTGTTCTGCAGGATGTTCAGCTAATAATTCATCTGGAAGGTCAAAACTAAAGTGTGATAATTTCATGTATCTGTTTTATTTTTTCGAATTGCAAATATACAATCTCAACATAGGCCTTGTCAAGTAAATAAGGGTTTATTTTAAATTGAAACCAATCGTTTTGAAATCTTCCCAAAATTGAGGATACGATTTACTCACCACATCAGCGTTTTCAATAACAATTGGCACTTTTAAACCTAAAGGTGCAAAAGCCATAGCCATTCTATGATCATTATATGTTGCTATTGTTATATTACTATTAACTGTTTTTGATGGTTTTAAATGTAAAGAAAGGTCTGTAATGATTACTTCTGCACCTAACTTTTCTAATTCAGTTTTAAGCGCAACCAAGCGGTCTGTTTCTTTTATTTTAAGGGTATGTAAACCTATCATATAACATTCTAATCCTAAACCAAATGCTGTTACAGCTATGGTTTGCGCAATATCTGGAGCATTTTTTAAATCTAGCTCAACAATAGAATTAATATCAATATTCGATGATTTCCGAAGTGTAATTGACTCCTTTAAAAACGTCGTAGTAACTCCAAATTTCTCATAAATATCTGCCAATACAGAATCTCCTTGCAAGCTTTCACTTTTGTAAGATCCGATAGTAATTTCTGTACCGACATCACTTAAAGCAATTAGACCATAAAAGTAAGATGCTGATGACCAATCAGATTCAACCGTAAGCGTTTGAGGTTCTATATCAGTTGTATTGGGTTTTACAGTAATGATATTCTCAACAAAACTGGTTTCGACGCCAACACTATTTAATAAGCTCAACGTCATATTAATATATGGCACCGAAGTTATTTTCCCTTCTAATGTTAACTCTAATCCCTTTTCAAATTTAGACGCAATTAATAATAAAGCCGAAATATACTGGCTGCTTACATTAGCCGCCAAAGTAACTTTATTTTCCGTCAGTTCTTTACCTATTATTTTTAAGGGTGGAAATCCGTCATTCTCTAAATACGTAATCTCGGCACCTAATGTACTTAAAGCATCAACCAATATTTTAATAGGTCGTTCTTTCATACGAGGTGACCCAGTGATAATCGTTTCTCTACCTTTCTGAATTGAAAAATAAGCTGTTAAAAATCGCATGGCCGTACCTGCATGATGAATATCCATAAGTTCCTCCTCTGAAGACAATGCTTTTCGCATTAGCACTGAATCATCCGAATTAGACACATTACTGATACTAACCTGAGGATATAACGCCTGGAGCAATAACAGACGATTAGATTCACTTTTAGATCCTGTAATTTGAACCTTTTGGTGATTATGAAGTTGTGATTTTTGGATTTTAATGTCCATAAGAAAGCTTTAAAATAAAAATGAATGACAAAACTACTTTAATTTATCATTATTGTGATGTCTGTTATGATCTCGTTTTGTTTTTTTATCCATTTTTTTATCGAAAGCAGTTTGTAAGTCTATACCTGTTTGATTTGCCAAACACAATACCACAAACATTACATCAGATAACTCCTCTCCTAGATCTTTATCTTTATCGCTTTCTTTTTCACTTTGTTCTCCGTAACGTCTGGCTATAATACGTGCCACTTCACCAACTTCTTCGGTTAGCTGTGCCATATTTGTAAGTTCATTAAAGTAACGTACACCGTGTTCATTAATCCAATCGTCAACTTCTTTTTGTGCGTTTTTGATATTCATGTTTAAATTTTTTATTATTTAGAAGTGTTCCCTAAAAATCAACTTATAGGTTTTTACTCTTTATTTTTTGAGTCAATAAGTATAGTCACAGGCCCGTCATTGACCAAATGCACTTTCATATCGGCACCAAACTCACCAGTTTGTATAGATTTACCTAATGTAGCTTGAAGGGTTTTAATAAAGCCTTCATATAAAGGAATGGCAATATCTGGTTTTGCTGCTTTAATATAACTTGGGCGATTTCCTTTTTTTGTACTAGCGTGAAGCGTGAATTGACTTACCAAAATAACATCTCCTTCGGAAGCTTTTAGGGAGATATTCATTACACCATCCTCATCCGGAAAAACACGAAGATTAGCTATTTTATTACAGAGCCAATCAATGTCTTCTTGAGTATCCTCATTTTCGATTCCCAATAAAATTAAAAGCCCTTTTTGAATGGTTGCGACTTCAGAATTATTTATGACAACTGAAGCTTCAGAAACTCTTTGTATAACTATTTTCATAAATTGATAACTTAATTCAACCTTACTACAACAAAAAAGAAACGATTACGCCTCGTCCCAATTGTCCGTTCTGTAATGTTCATCTTCTCCTTCTAAAATTTGAACATAACTTTTATATCTTGAATAGGAAACTTCATTAGCCTCTAAAGCGTCCTTTACAGCACATTTTGGCTCGTTGAGGTGAATACAATTATTAAACTTACAATCTTGTTTTAAAGCAAAAAACTCAGGAAAATAATCGCCAACTTCTTCTTTTTCCATATCAACAACTCCAAATCCTTTAATACCTGGAGTATCAATAATAACAGCATCAAAACTAAGATCAAACATTTCTGCAAATGTTGTGGTATGCTGTCCTTGGCTATGCTGCGAGGAAATGGCTTTAGTTTTTAGATCTAAGGACGGTTCAATAGCATTTACTAAAGTAGATTTACCAACCCCAGAATGACCAGCAAACATACTTACTTTACCTTCCATTAAGGTTTTAACCTGATCTATATTTTTCCTTGTGGTTGCAGAAATACCAATACACTCGTAACCTATCGCTCTGTAAACACTAGCGAGATATTTTACCTCTAAAAAAGTGTCTTCATCATAAGTATCTACTTTATTAAATAATAACACTGTTTTAATAGAGTAGGCTTCCGCCGTCACTAAAAACCGATCGATAAAAGTGGTAAATGTCGGTGGATTATCTATAGTCACCAATAAAAACACCTGATCAATGTTTGAAGCAATAATATGCGTTTGCTTAGAAAGGTTTACTGACTTACGAACAATGTAGTTTTTACGCTCTTCAATGCGATGAATTACACCTGTATCCATGTTGTTTTTTGTTTCTAGTTCAAACTCTACTTTATCGCCAACAGCAATTGGGTTGGTACTTTTAATACCCGCCAATCTAAATCGGCCTTTAATTCTACATTCATAGAATTTACCGTTTAGGGTTTTTACAGTGTACCAACTGCCTGTAGATTTATATACTGTTCCTGTCATTACAACAAAGATGGTCATTATTGTTTAATGGAACAAAAAAGCTCGCATAATATACAAGCCATTTCCTTAACTTCTTATCGCTTTTATGGATTCTAGCTGTTTTCCATCGGCTATAATGTTTATAATATAAATTCCAGAAGCAAATTGCGATACATCAATAGTCACTTTTTCTCCAAACTTTTGATGTGTTGAATTTTGAATGATTTGACCAGAACTATTGACTATTGAAATTTTCACTTCATCATAATCTTCATTCAACTTTAATTGAAAAACACCATTTGAAGATGGGTTTGGGAAGAGTTTAGGACGTACTTGATTTGACAATAATTTATAATTAACAGATGTTTCAATGCCAACTCCACATCGTGTCTCACTATAACAAACAGCTCTGCAAATAGACTTACGATCATTTAAAAAGCCATTAACAACAGCCGCTTTAAGCTTGCCACCTTCAATCAATTTAATTTCTAAATGTTTATCTTTATTTAAGACTATCTCTTTGTTTTCATATCCGATATAAGAAACAGACAACGTATCTCCTGGCTTAGCTTCAATTTTAAATTGACCTTTACTGTTCGTTGCAATTCCTTTGGTAGAATTTTTAATGAGTATACTAGCTGATTCTAAAGTAATAGAATCATTAGAAACAACTCCTGTTACTAAAATTTGCGCTATTGAAGTCACTGTAAAACATAATGCAAGGATTAAGATTGTAATTTTTTTCATGAGTAATTGGTTTTGGTTGATATACCAAACCTACTCAGAAGTTAAAAGTAAAAAAACGGACAATGCGTGAATGGTACATTTAAATGAGTGAGCGCACCATATAAAAAAGAGGCTGTCTAAAAAGGCAGTCTCTTTTTTTATATTTTATATTTTCAAAGAAGCATTGATTTTCGTATCTT
>NZ_JABFDI010000016.1 GCF_013403915.1 Winogradskyella pacifica | reverse complement strand
TTAATCAAGTATCTTAACAATAAAACCAACATGATTAAAAATTAAAAGGTCGCCTAAATTGTTTTTAGACGACCTCTCTTATTACTAAATATTGATGCAGAGTGAAATGATTTTTAATTAGATCATTTCAATTCTACTTTAAATAAATTAAAGAGTTTAAGAATTGCTATTTTACCATTTCATTATAGGTTCGTCTTTCCAGAAAATCAGGCGAAAATCTTCATAATGGTTACCGGTTCCTATAGAATGGCTATCTCTAAAACCTTTATCTAATTGTAGTTTATGAAGCATGCCTGAAGCAGAACCCACCCACAAAGTATTTTCGTCTTCAGAGATAGTAATACTTGTAATTGTAGATCCTAAAAAGTATTTCCAAATGCAATGGCCTTGCTTGTCAATCGCTTTTATATACCCAAAGGCATCACCTAAAATATAATATTTTGAAGTTGCTACACCACAATACACACGCATGCCATCATCTATAGTTGTATAATCGTCACTTTCTTCGTAAGCCACTATATTAATGTCTTTTACATTTGAAGTATCTACTCCAATGGTTACTCCATTATAAAAATGACACGAATTGGTAATTAACTGTGTATCGTCTATAGAAAACAAACAAAAATCTGGATAAGAAGATTGTGGACCAACTTCACCAATTTCATTACCATTATGATCTAAAATTCTATGATCGCAACACTGATCGCCAACAACGATATATTTATTATCGTTAGACAGCGTGGCATTTTCCATATCCAAGTAAGGTTCCCATTCGTCATCTTCTAAATCTGGCAAAGGATGAATCCTATTTTCAGCATCGCTAGAAATAATAAAAATTCCATCAGAGGACACTAATAGAACTTTTAAGCCATCGTTAAAAGGAATCATTTCTGTAATCCCTATATTCTTTGACTTATCTAAATTAAAAGTTGCAATAATATCACCCTCCCAACCTTGTGTCGTTATAATGGTATTGTTTGAAGCTATAGCAAAAACATTCTGTTGTTTAGATTTACCTATAGCTGTAATAGATTCATCTAACTTAAGCGTTATATCCTCTGTTAATACATAGGCTTGTCGTTTTTGATAAGCAGTGCCTAAAACAAAGACTATTTTCTGTGCATCAATAAACTGTAATTGCTCAATACTTTGCCCGTGATCTTGCATAAACTTGATAAATGGCGTGTGTGCAGGTGGAAAATCGTTTCTAAATTGGTCAACGGTATGGTTTGTATTGGCTGCTTTTAAAAGTTGATATACAGCATCTGCCAAATGATTTCTTTCATCTTTAGGCTCCTCCCCTTTCCAGTTTTCCCAACCGTAAGCATCACCAAATTTCACCATGGTATTAACTTCAGTAGCATAGGTGCTTCCCAACGCATTCCATTCTTGTTTAATGCTTTCTATATTGTTATCTGTTAATTTCATGAGTGCTATTTAAAGGTTTGTATTGGGAAGAATTTGAAACTAAAAAAGGACTCAGTTTTAATTAAAAAGAATAGCGGTATGGTTATTAATACTAAATTTTGCAGCATCTATAAGCGTAACACACACTAATATTTCTATCCAAAAATCACTTTCATTTTTAATAATTGTGTTCAATTCATCGACATTAGTAATGCTGTTATTTTCGTCTAATCCGATACCTAAATGTGGTGTCAAACTTTTTAACTCTTTTAAAAGACTATAAGACGATCCAATCATGGCACCAGGAACAGGATTTTCATCGGTATCAAAAAGCACCTCTGGTAATTCTATAGGAAGATAAAAGCCTTCGGCATCTGAATGCGTTAACAGGTGACTAGACATATAAGAGTAATGATCTTCTAAAATAGCATCACCTTCTGGCTCTTCCTCAGGAGAAAAAGGTGTTGGTACCCAATTGTCATTATCTTCATTCTCCCAAGCATGTGCTAAAAAACGTCTTAAATGATGTAGAAAACGATAAGGAAAACCACCAAATTGCAAGGGCTCTGTTTCCATTGCATCTGGTTCTTGGTAAGGTTCTATATTATTTTCTGTCAATATTATATTTATATTATCAAAAATCACTTTATAAGCTTCGTAACCTTCTGGTTCGTTGTCTTTAAAATCTGCTAAAATTCCTGTTGAAATAGTTAATCCCATGATATCGTTGTTTTATTTTTACACGACAAAATTAGAATCTAGCTTTCATAATTTTATCCCTGAAACTAGTGAAAATTTAGAACCCTATCTTTTTTGTTTTTATAGAACACTTCAATTTAACTCATAAAAAAAACACGCTCATCTAGCGTGTTTAATTGTGTTTTTGTCTTTTATTTCAAAGCCATTCCGTTTCAATGCCCATTTCTTCAAATTCATCATAAGCTTTATCTGTAGCATAACATAAAGTTACTTTTTTTAGGTTCGGAAATTGTTTGGCATCAATAGCGGTTTCAATATCCCAATAGTCGACAGCACCACCCGAAAATGGAGATAAATTCATATAAATATCGTTTCCGCCATCTTGGTAAAAGTCGGTGATTTCGGAAGCCAAGCGTTTTGGTATGGGTAGGTCTTTAAAATATTGGGTGACTTCAGCAATAGTTTCGTAACCTTCATCATCAATATCAATCTCACGACCTTGATACCAATCTGCAAATTCATACAAATCAAATACGGGTTCCATTAGGCCTTTCGTATACATCAACTCTTCAATCACCGATAATTTAAATCCGAAATCTATAAATTCAATAACCTCCTCGTCCAACGATGTAATGCTGTATTTATCTTTAGGAATCCCTGATCCACGTACATAAGGTGTGTATTCACTAATTTCAATAGCGTTAATATTTTCTCTTCTTACAGAAAACCAAGCACTTATGTCATTGACCACCAAGGCACCACTTTTATCTCCTTTAAATAATTTAACGTGTTGCTGTTTATGCGACTTATAATAACGTACAATATCCTGATTGTTAAAATAAAATATACTGTCAAAAGTTTGCTTCGGACTAAATTCATAAGCTTCCAATTCTAAAGCGACCGTTAACGACTCTACCACCTCTCCATTTTTAGAGTAGGCTAATATTCCTAAATCGTCCCAAGTAAAAACCGTCGTGTTTTTTCCTTCTATAGTTCTGTAATTTTCATTCAGACATGCTTTTAACTGTGTTAAAGATGCTGGAAATGTGATGGTTTCTGAATTAATTTGAAATCCTTTAGACGATAAATGCAATACAATCATAAACTTGGTTTTAAGCGTTTTCAAAAGTAAGTCGCTTACTGAAATAAGTAGTGCCTGTATTCCGTGATTTTTTCTTCAGAAGTATTGCTCACAAATTAATATCACTGTTATCAGGGATAAAAACCAAGCCCTCGCCCACTAACTTTGTAAAAAACCTTTTTTATGGAAGATAACACAAAAACTGCTGCGTTTTTAGAATCTTTAAAACGCAACAACGATAAAATAAGAGACGACCGCGCTCACGCTATTGCAGAAGATGCACAATTGATGTACAAACGTGAAACGGAAGATTTAGCCTTGGCATTAAAACGTTTAAAACGCGAACAAGACAATATGCTAGATATGAGTCCTACAGACGCGAATAGTTTGGTATTGGCATCCGATTTTGACGCCAAAGAGTATGTGGCCAAAGATTTAGATATGTCTGTAAAGATTAGAAACTTAGAAATTAAATTAGAATTAGCCAAAAAGCGTTATACGCACTTATTTGGAGGAACTATAAACGAACTGTAATTATGGGAGGAGGAAGATTTAGTCATGATGCGTATGCAAAATTACGTCGATCTAAAGGCTACAGTAATAAGTCTAGAGAAGAAATATTTACATCTAGAGCAATAGATTCTGAAATGGATCCGTCTGAGGTGATTGTAAGAGAATCTAGAGATTCTGAAGAACATCCAGAAACCGTATCTATAATTGTAGCTTTAGATGTTACCGGTAGTATGGGTTTTGTACCCGAACATATCGTTAAAGAAGCCTTACCAGATTTAATTGGCTCTTTAATGGAAGCCGGAATTGAAGATCCGCAAGTGTTGTTTTTAGGTATTGGCGATTTTATATACGACAGAGCGCCTTTACAAGTAGGACAATTTGAATCGTCTGCAGAATTACTAGACCGTTGGTTAACCCGTGTATATCTTGAAGGTGGCGGTGGCGGAAACAATCAAGAAGGGTACAACTTAGCGCATTTATTTGCGGCGAGACATACAGCGATTGATTGTTGGGAAAAGCGACAACAAAAAGGCTTTTTATTCACCATTGGAGATGAACCTATGTTCCCTACCATTCCTGCAGAAATCATTAAACGTTATACCAGTGTCGATGAAGCTGCAACCATTACTACGGAAGCGATTATTGAAGAAGCGCAAGAAAAATACAACGTCTTTCATATGCATTTAGAACATAACGAATGGTCTAAACAAGAAAGTCGTAAAGGAAATTGGAAAGCACTTTTAGGAGATAACTTCCTAGAAATTGCAGATTATAAAACCGTTGCCAAACGTATTGCAGACGTGGTGATTCAAAACCATAAACCTAATGCAACACCATCTACAAATACAACTACAGGAAGTGCTTCTGTAGATGTAGAAAATATGTTATAAATGCCAAAGTGTAGCTTAGTTATAGATTTAGGATTTGGTGATGCTGGAAAAGGATTAACGACCGATTTTTTGGCATCGCAACATCCTGAACAGAGTCTTGTAGTTCGGTTTTCTGGAGGCCATCAAATTGGGCATACCGTTAGTACGGAAGCGCAAACCCACACCTTTAGTAATTTTGGTTCGGGAACGTTTTTGGGCGTGCCTACTTATTATTCGGAGTACACCACGCTTTTTCCTCCTGCTATTTTAAATGAAGGGGAATTTCTAAAAAACTATGAACCTAGACTGTATTGTCATCCTTTAGCGATGATTACTACCATTTACGATATTGCCTATAATCGGGCTTTAGAAAAGCTACAGCATCACGGCTCTTGCGGTTTGGGTTTCGGAACGACCATTGCGAGAAATAAAGCTGAAATTTTCTTTTACGCCAACGATTTACAGTTTAAGTGGGTGGTAAAACAACGTTTAAAAAGTATTAAAAACTACTACGAAACTTGTTTAAAAAGTCAACCAACAGAAATACAAGATTATTATAAAAACGAGCTCAAAGACTATAACGAAGATTATTTTATAGACAGTTGTTTGGCAATTCAGAAATTCTATAGTGTAGCCTCATTATCTGATTTAGAAGACAAATTCGAGCATTTTATTTTTGAAGGCAGTCAGGGGATTTTATTAGACACCCAACACGGTTTTCATCCGCATACCACCTGGAGTTATACCTCTTCAAAAAATGCGATTCAGCTAATAAAAACACATTTAAAAACGATTTCAGATATTGATATTTTTTATGTCATCCGTTGTTATCAAACCCGTCACGGCAACGGCCCGATGGCTGAAACGGAACCTGTAACCCTTCAGAATAATGAAAATGAAGCGAATGTGACTAACGAGTTTCAAGGCGTATTTAGAACACAAGCTTTAGATCTCGAATTACTGAATTATGCTTTAAGTTGTGATGCCATTCATCATCAAGATTTGCACAGCCACAAACATCTTGTAATAACGTGTTTAGATCAATTGCCTCATTTTTCTTATGCTAATTTGCTTCAAAAATTAGATTTTAAATTCAACACGGTGTATGGAAGTTATGGCCCTAGACGCGAATGTATACAGAAGCTGTTAGACTAAAGGGTTTAAAGAATTCAGCACAACGTTAAATGATTTCAGGAAAAAACACTAAAATTTATTATGACCAAAACAGACAACGACTCTGGGATTGAATTAAGTTCCAAAGCAAAATATAAACCTTTAGTTTTTGCACTATTTATGATAGGGCTTTGCCTAATTTCCCTACAAGATATATCTATAGAATCAGTGATTCCTTTAGTCGGTGCTATCCTATTTTTTGGTCTCTATGCCTTTAATAAAAAGCTTAAAGTTTTCATTTTTTTTGAGACCCATTTTGTGTTTCAACCAGGAGTTATAGGTAAAACAACGGTGCCTTATAGCGCACTTAAATCTTTTGCGGTTGAAAAAAAAGTCATCGTGATTACGTATGAGAATCCAGACGGAAAAGAAAAGAAAATTAAATGTCTTGTTAGTCAGATTGAAGCTAAGCAATTTCCGTTATTAGAACGTACTTTAAATAACAAGATTAACGATTAAACAGGTATTTCCTTTTACAAAATCACTAGTTTCAGTGATAAAAACCACGATGTTCCAAAGTACCTTAGCATTCTAAATTTACACGCGTAAAATGACCAATTATACAGCATATTCAGACGAGTTTAAAGATTTACAATGGACAGATTTTATTTTTGAAACCATTCAAATCGATACCTTTCCAGTCCTTGAAAATCCAAAACATCATAGTAACTCTTTTACGTTTAGAGATACACTTTTAGACGCTGTAGCCAAATTGTCTGGAAAGCCATTATTAAAGCTCATTTTTATTACACCAGATTATGAAACCATCCATAAATTCTATGCCGTTGGGTATTTAGAAGACAAAACGGTTTTTACTGTTGAAATAGAACATACTGCCGAATTTAAGGCTTGGTTTACCGTTATTCATGATGAACATTACAAAAGCGCCACAGTTTATAATTTTAGTGAGAATGGTTTTAGTTCGCACCCCACTTCAAACTTAAAAGACATTAGGTTTTTGGAACACACAGGAGCTTTTATAAATTACTTTATTCCGAATACATTTATAGCGGAACAATTGGCCAAAGAGAAATCAGATTTTCTAGCGCCATATATCCAACTTGAAGCGGAAATAGATATGAAAGCCTTGGTCGCCTCTTTTATCGGTTTAATTTCAGAAAAAAGATTAACGTTTCATCCGCCTACAAATAACGAGGCCATTTATGAAACATTTGAAAAAGAAGCAGGATACCCGTTTCCACAAATCATTAAAGATTATTTAAGCCTTCATAATGGTATAGACCGTTGTGCTATTATGGGAGCAGAAGCTATTTATAACGAATGGAAACAGTGGAAAGATATCTATGACGATTGGACGCAAGAAGACTTGTTAGACACCTACTCTACCAATCAAGGGAAAGCCATATTAATGTACACCACACCGTATTGGATTCCATTTTTCGATTTAAAAAACGGGAACTTTATAGCTTGCGATTTTGCGCCGAATACGAAAGGAAAAGCCGGACAAATTATTCGTTTTGGTGCCGACCAAGAAATAGGCTATATCGAAGCCGACGACCTTGTTTCCTTTTTTGAAAGTTTAAGAGGACCAGAAAGCGAAATTGAAGATAACGAATGGTTTTATATCGCTCAATAACATTCGTATAAACCTATAAATTTAGAATACCACCCAGCATATGTCTGCCATTTTTAAAACACATATTATCCCAAATCTAAAGCTCGATACTTTAGAAGCTTCAGAAACAAAAGGCCTACATCAGGTTTTAGAAATATTAGAAGCTACAGACACGGATATTTATAAAAACATACAAAACAACCGTGATTTCAGCGGAATTACTGCTGAGTTCTCAACGCAAATTGCACAACAAATTTACTTTCATCCTCAAGGCTATGCCAACACGACAGAAGGTATTGCTTTTGTAATCGCTTGGTTGCCTTTATTGAAAGAAGGGATTTATCTAGATGAAAAAAGCACAAGAAAACTAGTCGAATTTTTGACTTTTAACCTAGGGTATTTTCAGTCGGAAGCCTTTTCTGAAACCATAGAACAGCAACTTTTTCAAGTTATAAAGATTTTGGTTGAAAGTCCATCGGAAGCCGCACTGCCTATCGTTCAGTTTTTAATGCAACGTATTTTTGACATTCGTGATGTGTTGAGTTCTGAGTATCTCATTCAGAATTGCTTAAAATACGATTTACTTTCCGGAACATATGCCGTAAAACAAGACGACGAGACTATAAGTACGTTTCCTTACACTATAGATTCCAATTTTATTAATTACTTTTTTGAAGGGAATTGGGAACTGTTTATTCATAAATTCCATCAATTATTACCGGTTGGCCGTGTGTATGAGAAATCAGCTTACGATATTATAACACCTTGGTTAAGTAACGATTTGGCCGCTTTTTACGAAGCCAACCCAAACAGTGCTTTGACAGCAATTGAAGCTATAAAAGAGCGTTTAATTTGGGCAGATGCTCAAAGTGACGCCCTGTTACACTTAACAACTACGGAAGGCAACTACCCGTTAATGCAAGCATTGGCGAACAAGAAATGGGATTCTGGAGATGTGTTATTATTCAATACACGAGATACAAACCTTCCGAAGGAACAACTAGATGCAGGCTATATTAATTTTTTAGACTGGTTAATTGCCGATGGTGGCGCCAATTTAAACTCCGAAGCCTTTAAAGATTACGGTATTAAAATTTTAAGCGAAAATACCGCCAACAACTTACCTTTAGAATGCATTCCGTTTTGGTTTCAAATTGCACATCCGCAAACGGGATTTAAAAATCATTCTGAAACCTTCAACACCCTTTTTTCTAAATTATTTTTAGAAGATGACAGTTTCGAATTACTACCCACAATGCGATTGAAAGGAAAAGATGTTCAAGTTACAGGACCGTTTGTAATTCGCAGCATAGCACAATCGCATTCAAACGTATTGCTTTGGTTTGAACGATTACAAATGGAAGGTCTAAAAAACCCTTTAAATCAGTTTTTAATTAGAGCCTTTTGCGATGCTGGCGAAGCTTTATTAGAATTATTTACTGCGGAAGAACAAGAAAACTTACAACGCTTATTATTAAACTTAGCTTACGCTACACGTGATGCGAGCGCTATTGTTAAAGCAAAAAATATTCCGCTTATTGCAGAAACTTTAGGTTTTTTATGTGTAGAATCTGGAAATTTTACGCGCGTTAACGAAATTTGGGCACTTAAAGATTTAGATGCTAATGCGACTGATATTTGTAATCAATTTGCACGCAAGCATTACAT
This sequence comes from Winogradskyella pacifica, assembly GCF_013403915.1. Classification (GTDB taxonomy): domain Bacteria; phylum Bacteroidota; class Bacteroidia; order Flavobacteriales; family Flavobacteriaceae; genus Winogradskyella; species Winogradskyella pacifica. The sequence continues at coordinate 95,997 of NZ_JABFDI010000016.1, read as the reverse complement.
CAACGAAAATCGTCCGCTAACCCTAAATACCATTCAAGCCTTGTTTAATTATTTAGGCGATTATTATTACAGTTTAACAAAAGAAGCCGTTTGGGTTCCTGAAGCCTTAACTACGCAAGGTACACGCATAGCGCAGTACTTTAACCTTCAGAATGAAGATGTTGGTTTCTTTATACACCGCTTGGTAGACCGTGTACTTAGTTTTCATAAACGTTGTAAAAGTAAGGAAGCCACCAATCCAATTTTTAAAACGATTTCCGCAGATATTGAAGTCTTTTTAATAGATTTCTTAGGCAAATTGAAAAACGAGAAACTTCACCTGAACACTATCACGCAACTATACGAATACAGTAATAGCGATGATTCTCGTTTTAGTAGTAATGATGCTTTATACGACCAAATTGAAAGTTATAGTCAGTATATTTTAGAAACCGAAATAGCTGAATCTAAAGTTGCAACAGAACAAGACGCTGAGGACACTCAAGAATCAGAATCCGAAAAAGATTCGATAGACACTGTTTCGACTTCAAAAATTGATATAAATGCTATTGAAGTGAATCAGCATTATGTGGAGGCGCTACTTATCAATTTAGAAACTTATAAAACGGCAGGTTACGAAATCGAATTGTTAGACTATTTCAACACGCATATCGAAGATTTAAAAATCTGGTTAACAAATGATGAAACAGGTTTAGAAATGCGATTTAGTCAAACGCTATATATGACTTTATTAGATACCGATTTAGCATTAGGAACCCCGTTAGAAACTTACGGTAACCTTAGCAAAAACATATTTGTACACTTGGTAAAAGACAGCAATTTAGCCACCTCTTACGCTATGGGATTAAAAGCGATTTCAAAATCTGGAGCGTATGCAGATCCACTAGCCAACGCATTATTACAAGTGGCGGACCAATTAAATGCTTAAAATAATGACACAAGATATCACACCCGAAATTCAAGACCAATTAAATTTATCGGCCTTGATTTTAAAGAAAAACCATAAGCAAGCCAACTTAAGCAGTTGGTCTGGCTTTAATTTAGAAGATAAAATGCACGTGAAGCAAGCCGAAAGATTATTAACCATTTTAGGTTTAAAATCAGGCTTACATTTGCGCAATAGTTTACAGCGTTACGAAAGTGGATTAATGGTCTCTCAAGCTTTTGAAAAACTAGCAGCTGAGTTTAGAACCGACACCACAAAAACTTTTGAAGCCAAATACCAAGCGTTAAATAATCCTCAAACCCAAAACACTTATAAAATGGTGTGGAAATACCGTTTTAGTTTAAAAAACCAAAAACTAATAGGGTATGAAATAGCAATGTATATTTTTCAAATGCGATTAGGCCTAGTGTTAGGGTTTATCACTACCGAAGAAATAATTTTACGCTTAGAAGAAGTCAATGCCACCGTAAAATCTACATTTTCAAGTTGGGGAGAATTTCATAGAAATGTGTGTATTGGAGATGAATACGTTTTAGGAGTTACAGAACAAGATGTTAGTACATTTCCTAATATGACCACCTTATGGGACCATTATCAACGCTTACATATAGAACACGCCGATTGGTTTAAAAACTGGAACAAATGATTATATCATCAAACGACATCATCACCTACATAGAACAAGCAGAAGCGCATTATAGAAATAATCAGTACCAGGCATTACAGTCGGTAATTGGTGACATTCAAGAATATGTAACTTTACTGAGTGAACCCGAAGATTTTGCTAGATATTACCGCATTTATATGTTGTATCTTGGAGTATATGAAGAAATGAATATGCCTGTATTAAAGTCGTATTTACAAGCTTTAATAGATTGCGGACAAGTACAAGCATCAGATTTTGAATATGTTTGTAGCTTTTTCAAAGACTGTGAGCAAAGTGTCTACGAGGATGCTTTAGTTCGTTATCCGTACAACGACACTTTACAATTACATTATGTTTTAAAATTACAAAATGAAAAGCGCTACCAAGAAGCCATTTTGGTTTTAAAGTATCTTTTAGAGTGCTATCCAGCCTTAACAGAAGCACGTTTTTTACTTTGGGATATCCAAGCCGCACAATTAGAACATATTTGTGATGCTGATGAAGAGGCAGACTGTAACGAATTGTTAGATTTAGCTTCAGCAACACACAATAAATCCGTTTTAAGAGGCTTACAACTCGATGAACGTTTAGATTTACCCAGCCAAACCTTGGCCCATATGCAAGTAGCGATGTGGGAAAATAAATCTATTGACAATAAAGGCTTGTGGAATTCAGAATGGAAACATTTAGAGATTACCGAAAGAACACGTATGCTGTTGGTAGATTACTTTCAGTCTTTTATGCGGAACGATATGGTGTCTCTAATTATAGCAAATCCTGGAGAACCTCAGTTTCCCGAAGAAGATTTTAGTAATTTTGAGGGGTTTAAAATCTATATGCAAGATTTTGCAAAGTCTGGATGGCAATTGGAGCAGCACTATTACCTACGCTATGGGGATTCAGCTTATTATCACTCTAAAAACAGAGATGTACTAAACCAATGTGTACAACAAGGTTTAGCGTTAAACCCTAAAAACCCGAACCTACTCGTTTTAAAAGCGAGGTCTTTTTTCTTTATTCAAAATTACAACGAGACCGGAGCAGCTTATCACGAAGCCTTTAAAAATGGGCTTAGAATGAGTGAGTATCTATTTTATTTACTAGAAGTGAATGGAAGAATAGAAAGCTGGCAAGGCATTTTAGATATTGTAGAACAGTTTCATAGAAGACAACCACCAACGCTTAAAACTTTATTTTTTAAAGCCCGTGCTTTGGTAAAATTAGCCCGTTTTGATGAAGCGTTAGTTGTTATAAATGAAGCCCTTGAAGATTTTCCTTTACCACCACATTCTTACGCGCCTTGGTTGTATAATTTAAGGATGATCGTCCATATGAATAACCAAAACTACACCGCATTTTTTGAGGATATGCAATCTGAAATCAATTATTACAAGATTGGTGATTCAGATTACTGCAGCACTATGAACTTATGTGTGGAAGCTCTTTTAGAAATGGAGGATTATAAAGAATGCCATAAATATGCCATTTATAATCACGAACAAGGCCAATTATCACCAGAATTGTATCCTGTATTTAAGTGGATTTGTTATTATGATTATTTAACCAAACCTGATGATTTAGCACCAGCCTCTGAAGCGGATTTGGTTAAAATGCCAACAACTTTTGTAGACTTTAGAAACAATGGTTTAATCCACTGGATTTTAAAGAATTTTGATGCCGCAATAGGCAATCTTAGTCAAGCTGCACATATGGCTAATAATAAAGCATTTTATCTTAAACTGGTAGCGAGTTGTGCAGAAGATAGTTTTAATAGTGCAGAAGCGTTATCGGCTTACAAAACCGTAAAAGAACAAGCCCCAGAAGCGAGCGATTACAAAACATTTTTTAAGCTTTATAATTTTTATAATGAAGAAAATGAGCCGAAAAAAGCCTTAGAAACACTTCAGCATTCCATGCAAAGTTATCCGGATTACACCTTTTTCGATTTTCCGAAAGATGAATATAATATGATGTTGAGGAGCCATAAATTACTCTCTCAACAATTAGAAGATATCGAAGGTTATATCAAATACAGCGCTATGTTTTTAAGTAAAGACCAACCATCAGTTCAGGCCTTATATGATCAACTAACACATATAAAAACCCATTTCTCGTCGGACGATTTTTTGCTACACAATGTATTAGAACAACTTTTACAATACGATGAAGATTTTGGTGAAGAGGAATTGGAATTGTTAAAAAATGTCAAATCTAGCATTATCACGTCTTATTTCACCTAAAGGTATTTAAGTTTACACCATTTAATGACGTTGTTCCCTAAATCTTTTATTGTCTCTGTCTGCCTTGTTTTAGGCATAACTTTGTCGACCTCTGCTCAAAATACAGATAGCATTATATTAGACTCATTATCTAATGTCTATGGTGCCCATGTGCATACTAAACCGCAAATAGCAAAGGAAGCAGCACTCCAATGGCTTAAAGAAAGTAGACGTTTAAATGAAAACCTTCAAGAAGCTAGAGCACTATATGCCTTAGGTAATTTGGGTAATATTACTGGCGATTACAAAAGCACAATAAAGTATACCTATGAAACCATTGCGCTACTTAAAGAATTACGTATCGAAAAAGGCTTAGCCGCTTGTTATAATATACTAGCCTCTGCCTATAAAAGTTTAGGAGATTACCCAAAATCCATCGACAACTATATGGAGTGTTTGCGGTATGCAAGACGAACTAGTAATCAAGTACAAGAGGCTAACGCTTATCAAAATATTGCGACTTTATATTTACTTCAAAAGGATTATAAAAAATCTGCCGAAAATTTAGATAGAGCTGCAGATTTGTACCGAACTATTGGCGATGATGATGGTGTACTCACTACCCTATTCAACTTTGCAAATATCCTCAAAGAAGAAGGTAAATTTGATCAGGCACGAAAACATTATCAAACTGTTTTAGAGTACAGATTAAAAGAAGGAAATAAAGCGGTTGTTGCCTATGTAAATATTAATCTATCCCAAATGTTAGTGGTAGAAGGTAAATGTAAAGAAGCCATAATGGCTTTAAAGAAAACATTGGGGCTATTAGAAGACGTTAAATTCAACTCAGACATTGCTATTGTATTAAACGATTTGGGGCTTTGTGAAAGTAAATTAGGGAATACCAAATCAGCTATAAATTATTTTCAACGCGCCTTAGCCATTGGAGAAGAACAATCATTATTACAATATAAATCTGATATTTATAAAAATTTAGCGCAACTCTATCAAAAAGAAAACAATTACAAAAAAGCATTAGAATTTTATAAAAAAGGAATTACAAGTGTTGCTGATCAGAATTCCTTAGATAAGGAGAAATACGTCGTAACAATTCAAGAACGTTATGAAGCAGAGTTAAAAGAAGCCCGAATTCAACTTTTAGAAAAAGAACAAAAATTAAGTGAAGCCGAATTACAAAAAGTAGAACTTACTGTAAAACGACAAAAACTCATTAGAAATGCACTTATTGCTGGATTTATATTTGTACTACTTACCTTAATAATACTAAGACTTTTCTACATTCAGCGCTTACGTGTGCAAAAAGAATTGAGTTTGCAACAAGAAGAAAATGCCAAACAGCAGCTAAAAAAAATGATAAATGATCATAAATTATCTGTTATAGAGCGGTACCAAGAAGGACAAGAAGAGGAACGATCGCGCTTAGCTCGCGAAATTCATGATGGCATTGGAAGTGATTTGGCAAGTATAAAAATTGCTTATGAGCATTATACAGAGCACCAGAAAGAAGATCCTAAATCTAAACGTATTGCAGCAGCCATAAACAATGCATGTATCGATGTGCGTAGTCTGTCGCACCAATTACACCCACTGCCCTTTTCAAAAATAGGTTTTACGAGTTTCTTAAGTGATTTTATTGATCAGATCACAAAAAGATCAGATATTAAAATTCAAACGTTTTTCTTTCCTGAAGAAGACATCGATTTGTTATCAGAAGAACTTTTGGCGGATGCTTATCGCATTGTTCAAGAATTAATTAATAATATTTTAAAACATGCAGAAGCCTCGCATGTAGATGTGCAACTCACCAAGCATAAAGATCATTTAAATATTGTAGTTAATGATGATGGTATAGGATTTCAAAAAAATAAAAAACAAGGCATAGGACTCCGAAATATTAAGGAACGTTTACAAAAAGTAAAGGGCACTTTAGATATTGATAGTAATTCTGGACATGGCACCTCAATAACTATAGACATTCCCATAAACTAATACATTGTGAAAAAAGCAAATATAATAATAGCAGACGACCACTTAATGTTCCTTGAAGGTATAAATACCATTTTAAGCGATATGCAAGAAATAGGTGACGTGCATTTAGCAACCGAAGGAAAGCAAGTACTTAGATTACTCAATCAGTTTGAAATTGATTTAATTATTAGCGATATAAGTATGCCAAAAATGGATGGCATACAGCTACTTACAGAATTAAAGAAAAAACATAGTAATGTGAAAATTATAATGTTGAGTATGTTAGACAATCATAGAACCGTGCATAAAGTGATACAAAAAGGCGCGGATGGTTTTGTCCCGAAATTTACCAGTAAAGAAGAATTACAAAAAGCGGTTAGGACAGTATTAAATGATGAACAGTATTTTTCGGAAATTATAAAACAACGCTATTTGGAAAGTGTGTTTGAGCGAAAAAAGTATAAAAACATAGAATTATCTCCGCGTGAAAAAGAAGTTTTAACCCTTTTAGGAGATGAACTGACCTCAAAGGAAATTTCAGAAAAATTATTTATTTCTGTCAATACGGTAGAAACACATCGGAAAAATATTCTCTTAAAAACAGGCTCTAAAACCACAACAGGTGCTGTAAAATATGCCATTGAATCTGGCCTATTTGATTAATGGAAGCATTGGCTTGTATACTAAAATTCAAGCCGATGTGATGTACTCTTAAAAACGTTTATTAGAACCCTGTTATTTTATTCTAATCCCTTCCGCTTCAACGGTGTCCAAGATTTGTCTTAATTCTTCACGGTAAGACATGGTATCATTCTCATCAGTTAATAATTCACCACGATAGATAAATTTAGTATCTAAATCAAAATACACAACATAAAGTCCTGTTTGTGGATTTCTCCATTTACCTTTTCCACTATTTACAATCCGTTTATCTTCTAAATACTGTACCCAAGCCCCTCTAGACAAAGTCGATTTATCCATATATATTTTACTGTGTTCCGTTGTTTTATAATAAGGATATGGTGTTTCTAATTTAGCCTGTATATTTTTTAGAATCATTGTTTTTAAAGTTTCAAAACCAACTGCTTTTTCGGACAATAACATTGGCTTAGCATGCCATTTACTGTCATCTACTTCTAACGGAATAATCATAAAACCTTCTGGATGACTAGTTGTTCTAATTCGTAAACTAAATTGATAGGCCGATTCTAACTCTTCAATAGATTGACTTAACCTATCTATAAAACGTGCCACGATAGCTTCCAGTTCATTTGGTTTTATATCTGTCTTAAAATTTAAATCAATAATTTCTGTAGAAAACTTTATTTCAGGGATTTCTTCTTTAAAATCGGCAATCACAGCTTGTTTGGTTTCATAGCGTGTTAGGGCACGTTTATATAAATCGTCCACAGTCATTGCGTCTGCAATAGGATACATGGGTAAAGTGTCGTTTTCTAATATATTTTTAAGATTAAGATGCGTATAAAATTCTATTTCCGGAATGTCCTTATCATAAATTAGCATCCCGTACATATTAGGATCCATAGTTGCGGCATTAAAAAATAGACTTAAATCACTATAAGCCAATTTTCCTTTGTATTTGTTTTGTAAATATGCTTCTAAATTACGTGCTGCTTTTTTTTTAGGAATTCCAATATATTTGGAGCATCCGGCTAAAATGAGTACTAATACTAGAAGACAAATAATAGATATAATTGTAATTTTCATTGTTTTTAAGTTTGAAACTTAAATGTAGAGCAATCTATTAGCAAAGCACTCACGGAATTCAGTGAGTTTTTTTATTCCCTTATTCAGGGTGTTTTTCAACCTATTACTTCCAATACCTTTGAAGTATTAATTAAATTAAAATAACGATTATGGGATTACAAGAAAAAAGAGCAGCAAAATCTATAGAAGATCAATATTTAGCTGATTACCAACAAGAGATTAATGAAATCGTGGGTAAAGAATTGCCAATACATATTAATTGGGACACCTTTGAATTAGACTTTATAAAATTTGTGCCAAGCGTATGTTTACAGCGTCTTACAGATGGTATAAAATTGGTTTGCAAAGACGATATGGGAAAAGAAGCGATGGCAGAAAGTGTTAACTCTATTGAAGTATACTGCATCCCAAATGAAGGTGCTGAAGCTAAAAAAGAATTAAAATTGGAGGATGGCGTATTTTCTTTAACAGCATGTTGGGGTGGTCACCACAGTGGTTATTTTATAGACTTAACAATCCGTGAATATTTAGAAAATAATTTATAGTTTTAAAGCTATGATCAGAAAACAAGGAGAAGCTAAGATTGGTTTTCTCCTTTTTTTATGAGATAATAAATGACTCTTGGTAGAATACATAAAAGCCTTTAAGTTAATTTCTTAAAGGCTTTTATGTATTTATATATGGGGAAACTTTTTACTAGTTTAATTTCACTGTATTAAACGTTACCCCCTTCATAACCATACTAAAGTACGCATCGCTATGCGCATTATATTCAGAAAAAGACTGACTAAAACTGACTACAGTCGCCTTATCAAACTCTATAACTACAGAAGCTGTTTCTTGATCTCTATGATAAACCTTAGCGCTACCAGACCATTCTCCAGGTTGGTTAGAAATCCATGCCATAAATAAAGGATCATTAACCATTTTTGTTGTCCCTGAAAAATTTACGTCTATCGGTTTTTTTTCTTCAGTATAATAATCATTATTAAAACTATAGTCACAATGACTTAAGACAAAAGCTTTTTCTGTATTATTATCTTTTCTTATTAATAATTCTATTCGGCTAACCACGTTAGAGTCTTGCATATTGATTTGTTTTAGTGTTATAAAAATTTTTCGATTTGATCTTGTAGCTGTTTCGCTTTAATAAAACTCTTTAAACCTTTAGAAGTATCTATTGTGACAGTAACAACCTCTTTATCTCTTATTAAGTTATTCTCGCTCCCCAAACAGAAATTGATAGTGGAAATGGCCTCTGCAAACGCAGCTTTTGCTAAGTGATCTGTTGCTATTTTAGAAAGTGTTTCTTTTAATAACGGTACAACTTTTGAAGCATAAAACTTATCCAAATCTTTTGGAGTTCCATCATGCACATAAACTATAGAAATTTCTTTATCTAAAGCGACTTTAATTTCTAATTCTAAATTTTTAATATCTTTTTTAAGCTGAAGTACCGTTGGTATATCATCAGCATCTGGAGTAAAAGGAATGCTTCCATCCGATAAAAGGTAGGCATGCTTATTTATGTTGCTCAAAGAAATAGAAGAAATAGAATGGACTTCTATATATTGAAATTGTGCATCGCGATCATAAATATCACATAATAAAACTACTTTTTTTCTGCATTATAGTTTACAAAAAATCCAGAAGCAGTATCAGAATGTGTAGAGATTGCAACCTTAGGCATGCGCGGTCTTTCTTCTTTTCTTTCTATATCTGCTATTTCTTGTACTATTGCTAAAACCTCATTAGTATCTAATACAGGTAACTGTAACATTGTTTTAAAATCCATAATTGTAAATTTTTATTCCTTACAAAATTGAACATTTAAACACATACTTTTCTAACCGTATTCAGGGATATTGTATCATTATCATTTTTTTTACAAACCATATCACACCAAGTAACATCTACAAAATTGGGTTTAGACGCTTTAAAGGATCGTAGTGTAAAGGTTAAGCGAAATTAAATGTTGAAATTTTTTAAAGCTTACTTTAGAACGAATAATTGAATGAGTAATGAAGCAAATAAAAGAACCATAAGCCTAATTAACATACGGATACATAATTTCAATGCTGTTCGGTTAACAATAGACTTGCTTTTTTTTTGCCTTCTAAGCAGGCGGACCTAAGTTCTAATCCTGGTGCGATCACAAAAAGCCTTAATGGCAATGTTGAGGCTTTTGTGTATTTAACAAATAGTTCCATATACCTTAATAATAAAGAGCTACGCTTTTTTAATACGCGTTAAAAACAGATCTCTCCCACCCACAAACTATGATCAAATATTAGTTAATAATTAAAATTATTTCATGCAAGTTTTCAGAATCACACACACTTTACACACACAAATTGTTTTTTTAATAAAATTTGATGCTCGTTATTAATGATCCATACTACTTCTTGTTTTTAAACAAAAATTGTATTTGATAATAATCTCGTTTTCCCTACATAATCAGCGGAGGAGAGTAAATAGATTTATTGTATAATTAATATTATCCTTACATTTATCTTTTACTAATGTTGGTCTATCCTAAATCCTATGCGTTTTTTTAGCAACTATTTTATATTATTTTTTTGCCCTTTACTATTCGCCCAAAACACTGCACAATTAGACAGCTTATTAAGGAAAGGGATTGAGGCTCGCATTGAAATGCAATATCCGTTATCGCTAGAGATACTAACTAATGTAAGAACTGTTGCCGAGGAAAATCAATGGTATAAACAGCAATTTTTGGCATTAAATAATATTGGTACCAACTATTATGCTATGTTGGATTACGGCGAAGCGCTAGACAATTATCTCGAAGCATATACCATTGCGTTGAAACATTTGGATAATAATGAAGAGATGATAGTTTTAAACAATATTGCCATCCTTTACAGTAAAGAAGGTGATTTGCCTAAGGCTCAAGAATATTTTTTAAAAGCATATGTACAAGCAAAAGAACATAATGAAAGTATTAAAATTGGTATTTATGCCATTAACTTAGGTATTGTTGCCAATCAACTTAACAGATTGGATGAGGCAACGAATTATTTGAAGGAAGCAAATGAAATGCTACAACATAAGCCATCAATCGCTATTATTGGTGACATTGCACTGGCTGAAAATAAATATAAAAGAGGAGAGTTTCTAGTGGCACAATCCTTAGCACAACAAATATTACCAAAACTAGACCCAATTGCCAATATTGAAGAACGCGTGTTGCTTATTATTCTACTATCCAACATTGCAAAAGATATTGATGAAGGCGAAAATTCAATTTTATATGCCCAACAAGCGCTGCATGCAGCAGAAAATTATGAAAATAAAATAATGGCATACGAGCAACTTGCCACTGTTTATGAAAAAAGCAAGTTGTACAGTAAAGCATTGCGAGCCAAAGACTCTCTGATTTCGTTGAGCGCATCGGTTAATAATATGAAGAACGGCAAACTATTTGAAACCAATAGGGTTAAATTTGAAATTGCAGATTACCAACGAGAATTAAAACTTAATAAGGAGCTAAACCAAAGGGAAACAACGACGCTTTACGGTCTGTTGGGTGCTGCTATATTGGTCATTTTTCTAATTGCTTGGGCATTAAGGAATATGTATTTAAAAAATAAGCAACGCAAAATACTTAATAAACGTAGCAAAGAAATAATAAATTTGGAACTTCAAAAAAAGGAGAGTGACAATTTACTTTTGGAAAAACAGTTAGTTGCAAAAGAAACTATGGCACTACTAGAGCAAGAACGGTTACGAAATGAAATTGAAAATCGGAACCGGAAACTTGCAACAAAAGCATTACAAATTTCAAGCAGAAATGAGTTATTAAAAGAAGTAATCAATAGTCTTTCAGGGCAAACAGAAGTGACCAAAAATGCATTGCTATCAAAAAAAGTAAAAGAGTTGAAAATGCTTTTGAAAGGTGATGCAGAATGGGAGAGTTTTCTAACACATTTTGAAGAGGTGAATCATGGTTTTCTTTCAACCCTTAAAAAAAATCATCCTGAACTCACTGTTAACGATATCCGTTATTTAAGTAATCTTTACATGGACCTCTCTAGTAAAGAAATTGCGTCACTTTTTAATATTACCGTAGAAGCTTCTCGTAAACGTAAAGAAAGAATAAGTAGTAAAATTGGCCTAAAGGACAGTCAGCAACTATACAGCTACATATCAAGTATTTAGCATTAGATGTCACACTTTTTATTTGAGCTGTCACAGTAATTATGTGGTAATTTCTAAGATTAAGAATTTTTGTGCATAGTATTGAATTCTAATCAAAATTAAAACCATGAAAAAATTAATTACTGCTTACCTTTTCTTTTTAAGCTTTTGTATTCAACCTATTTTTGCTCAATTCGGAGTATTAGGTTCTGAAGATTATGGGAGAATTTTTTCTCTCACTTATGATGCCAATGAACCTAATAAGGTTTACGCTCATACTTTAAAAAATCATATATTAGTATCTACAGATAATGGAGGAAGCTGGGATATTCTCTACTCTTTGCCTATTGGTGAATCTGCCTCAATTGAAGAGATGAAACTAACTGCAGATGGTACAGGCTTAAGTTTTATAGCTATAACACCAAACCGTCCATATGGTGCTATAATGATTTATAATATTACATCGAATGAAGTTTCAAAAACTTTTAATTTGCCTAATCAAAATTTAAACGGTAATGCAGTATCATATTCTTTTTACGAAGGAGATTCCGATATATTATTAGTAGACACTAATTTAGGTCAAACGTTTTACACCGCAGATAGCGGATTAAGCTGGGAAACAGTTTACGATGCTCAAGACTATGATGCCGTGTCTATATTTAATGTTGCTATAAGCCCTAATAATCCTGAAAAATTATTTCTTGCTAGAGGTATGGAAGCTGGCTTACTTATTTCAGAAGATGCAGGACAAACATGGGAGGTTAAGCTTGACGGTGTTAGTTTAGAAGCTATAGCTTTTGACCCTTCTAATACAGAAACCCTTTTAATTGGAACAGCTGGAACTTTTGATTCTACAATTGAAAATCTATATAAATCTACAGATGGAGGCGAGACTTTCAATATTGTACCAATAACATGGACTACGGGAGTTTTAGATGGTATAAATACAATTCATTACAATCCTCTTAATCCTTCACAGATTATTATTTTGGAAGAAAACGAAATTGTAATTTCTAGAGATTCTGGTGCTACTTGGCAAAATATAGTGTATTTGGAGGATAATCCTTTAAGTTATAGTTTCGGGAAACATGCTAGTTTCAACCCACAGAACTCTGAAGAAGTACTTATAACGAGTAATTATGTCCCATTATTTTCAACAGATGGAGGTGAGACCGTTACATGGTTAAAAAGTCCAAATTATGCAAGTGAAGGCAATTTGGAATTGTACTTGGACGATGAAAATGCTAATTTATATTATGGTGTGCGATTTGGTTTTGTGCATCGCGATTTGAATACAGAGTTAGAATTAGAATACAATGTTTTGCCATTTAATTATTCGTCATCTAACCCAGGCCCAACTATTTTAGCAGATAAAATAACAGCGAATAGAATATTTACTTTAACCCCAAGTTTCATGGGTTCTAATTTTGAAGTGAGCCATGACAATGGTGTTACAAAGCATTTTTTGACCTCCTTGTATATGAATGGGTTTACGGCGTTAGGCACCTACCCTCAAGCTAATGAAACGGTAATGGTTGCTTTTTCAGGCTTTTCGCCAAGTGATACTGTATTGAAAAAGTTTGATTTTACAGATATTAATAGTGTAGTGCAAACAGATATTACACTACCCTTTCTAGATATAATAAACGGTATCTTAATAGACAGTTCTGGTAAAATTACTTTATCTGTAGGGGTAGAAATATACTCTTCTACCGATGATGGTAACACATGGAGTAACGATAGTAACGGACTAGAAGTTATGACGTCAGATGATCTTATTTTCGATTTGCAAAGGGATCCTTTTAATGTTAATACATTAGCTATAGCAACTTCAAAGGGAATATTTATTTCTACAGATAGTGGAGAAAACTGGGTACAGAAATCTACCGATTTGGTTTTTAAACTCGGCTTTTCTACAGAAACAGAAGGAGCTATTGTTGCCACAACCTATACATCGGAAGTATCTGAGTTTTCTTTATATTTTTCTACAGATAGTGGTGATAGCTGGGACACTTTTAATAATGGACAATTGTTGAGTATCTCTAGCCGCTCTGCTGCCTATCAATTTTATGAAAATTCAGTTAAAGTTTATATAGGAAGTTTTGATCTAGGACTGCTTACGTACACTATAGATTTTACGTCGTTGAGTAATCCAGATTACGACAAAACAAACCAAGTTATGGTTTACCCTAACCCAGTTAATGATGTTTTAAACATAAAACTACAGGATAATGCAAGTTTTAAAGTAGCCCTTTATAATATGACCGGGCAGCAAATGCTAAATGCAGATGGTATTGAAAAATTAGACATAAGTCACCTCGCTCCTGGCATGTATTTGTTACGTGTAATTTCTAGTTCTAATAAGGTTTTCCTTAAAAAAATAATTATTGATTAATTATTTTTTTATACTTTTAAAAAGCCCTGGAATTCATTTTCTAGGGCTTTTTTGGGTTAGAACCAATATATAATTATAGTATGAATTTATATCATTTATAGAATTTCCTTTTGGATATATAATCTATCTCAAAAATCGGTTAAAAAGACGATCTTAACCTAAAGAAATTCAAAACATTATTAGGATTGTACTTTTCAAAAGCTACTCTTTAACCTTGGTGATAATTAGCTTTTACCCCTCGTCAAACCCTAACACACAACCAATTAAGACACCCCATTCCGCAAGAGTAATTTCAATAAATATCAAACCATTACAGTATAATTCATTTAGAAATAGAATAAACTTTTTTACTCTTTAAATTACATTTAAATCAGACAAAGAATAGATTTTACTTGTATTTATTCAGGATACTCAATCCTCAAATGATAAATATTAGCCAACTTAAACTTAAGTACTTTTTTAAGCGATTGAATTTCTTTAAAGGTGATATCAGCATTTAGAAACTGACCACCTTCCATCTGTTTATTGATTATGTTTTCAACAAAATCATTAATTTTAGTGCTTGTTGGTTCTTTTAAACTTTTAGAAGCTGCTTCAACACTATCGCACATCATAAGTATGGCTGTTTCTTTACTAAATGGAGTTGGTCCAGGATAAGTAAAATCTCTGATATCAACATTTTCATTGGTTGCCTTTTCCTTCATATAGAAATAATAAACCAAACTCGTGCCATGATGCGTTCTTATGAAATCTATAACACGATCTGGAAGATTATATTTTTTAGCGGTTTCAATGCCGTTTAAAACATGATCTATAATAATTTTCGCGCTTTCTTTATTCGATAATTCATCATGTGGGTTAATACCTGTACTCTGGTTTTCTGTAAAATACGTTGGATTATTCATCTTACCAATATCATGATACAAGGCTCCTACCCTAACCAACATGGCATTTGCTCCGATTTCGTTGGCTGATGCTTCTGCCAAATTGGCAACGTTTAACGAGTGATGAAATGTTCCTGGTGCTCTGTTAGATAATTCTTTCAATAATTTGGTATTGGTATCAGAAAGCTCTAAGAGTGATACATCAGAGACTAATCCGAATATTTTTTCGTAGATATAAATCAAAGGTTGAACAAATAATGTTGCCAAACCAGAAAGAATAAACATGCCAAAAATCTCAAATTTTAAACCTGTTAGTTGCCCTTCGTGAATTACAAAAAACGCAAAGTAGGCTATGATATATATAAACGTTATTTGTCCTACAGATATAAAAAGATTTGCGCGTTTATACAATTCAGAAACAGTTAATATAGTAACCATACCTGCAATAATCTGAAGGAACATATACTCGTAACTATTAGGCACTACAAAACCTAAAAGCAACACGGTAAGCACATGCGTAAACAACCCCAATCGCGCATCGAAAAAAGCCTTTAAAACCAATGGTAAAATACATAGTGGCACTACATATATATATTGAGAATTAAAGTTGATGACTAACGTACTTAAAAATATCATTAACGCGATATTAAAAAATATGAATGTAACTTTAGTGTTGTTTAAAAAAACTTCTTTTCTGTACTTACTAAGAAACAATAGTAGCATAAGAAGTGCCAAAGCCACTAACAAAGTATAGGCTATAAGTACCCAATTGTAATTGGTTGAATTCCATACTTGCGATTCATATTCAGATTTTAGCGAGCTTAAAATATCATATTGCGCTTCTTCAATAACCTGACCTTTTGAAATAATAAGCTGATCTTTCTCTACACGACCTCTTGTTAGGGATATTCTAGACAATTCTTCCTCTAATGCCTTCTCTGTTAGGCTTCCATTTAATTTAATATTAGGTTTTATAACATCGAAAAAAACAGATATCATGCGCTTTTTTACATCAATAGGAATTGAATTCCCCATATCAGACTCAACACGACTCCGTAAATTACTCAATTCAAATAAGCTGCCATATTGAATTTCTTTTTCAACTTTATTGGCTGTCGCTAATTTTACCGGTCTATCATCCGCATAATTGTAATCTAAATCTAAAACGCCAACGTTGTAAAGATTATTAACTATTGTTTTTCCCTTTTTATATAAGTCTGAGTTTTCACTAATAAAATTACTAGAGTCTTTAAACACCTGATTAAATCGTGCTAAATAATCAGAAAACACCTCATCTTTAACGTCTCTATTTATTTCAAAATAAACAAGACTTCGGTCTTTAATTTCATTTTTCTCGGCATCAATTTCCGCTTGAGACTTTTTAATAGCAAAATTAAAAGGAGCGTATAAATTTTCAGATTGCCAAGGTTTCCCTTTTTCAAATGAATATCTAAATTTTCCTGTTTTAGGAAACAGATATACTATAAACAATGTTGTTACAATGAACAACAAAATCTTATAGACTAAAGCGTGATTCTTATACCACTTATTGAAGAATACATTCATATACAATCAAATGTAATAAATATTAGAATTTTAGAAGGCTAATATCATTAATACATTCTCAAATCTCTCAAAAAATGTTTAATTTCGCATCAAATAACATCAAATATAATTACAATGAATAAGGACGTCGTTATAGTTTCAGCAGTAAGAACACCTATCGGAAGTTTTTTAGGTGGCCTATCTACAGTACCAGCACCACGATTAGGAGCTGCTGCTATTAAAGGAGCTTTAGATAAAATAAACTTGAAACCTGAATTGGTGGATGAAGTCATTATGGGAAATGTTGTTCAAGCTGGTTCAGGACAAGCACCTGCGAGGCAAGCGGCTATTTATGCTGGTTTACCAAACACCGTTCCTTGTACTACTATTAATAAAGTTTGTGCTTCTGGTATGAAAGCCGTAATGCAAGCTGCGCAAGCGATACAATTAGGTGATGCTAATATTGTTGTTGCCGGAGGTATGGAAAACATGAGTTTAATTCCACATTATTACCACGCAAGAAGCGCAACTAAATTCGGACCAGCAACATTAGAAGATGGCATGCAGAAAGATGGCTTGGTAGATGCATATGATAATAACGCTATGGGCGTTTGTGCAGATGCCTGTGCTACGGAATATGATTTCTCTAGGGAAGATCAAGATGCTTATGCTGTTCAATCTTATAACCGCTCAAAAGCGGCTTGGGAGAATGGAAAATTTAATGATGAAGTGATTTCTATTGAAGTTCCACAACGAAGAGGAGAACCTGTTATTGTAGATAAGGATGAAGAATATACTAATGTAAGGATGGATAAAATTCCTGCATTACGACCTGCATTTACAAAAGACGGCACAGTAACTGCTGCAAACGCGTCTACAATTAACGACGGTGCTGCCGCCTTAGTTTTAATGAGCAGAGAAAAAGCAGAAGAATTAGGCTTAAAGCCTATTGCAACTATAAAAGGATACGCTGATGCTGCACATGAACCTGAATGGTTTACGACTGCACCATCTAAAGCATTACCAAAGGCACTAGCTAAAGCAAATGTAGAATTGGATGCTATTGATTTCTTTGAATTTAATGAAGCATTTTCTATTGTTGGTTTAGCAAATATGAAGATCTTAGGATTAACTGATAAAAACGTAAATGTAAATGGAGGTGCTGTTTCTTTAGGCCATCCATTAGGTTGCTCTGGAGCTAGAATATTAGTTACGTTAATTAATGTATTACACCAAAACGACGCTAAATTAGGTGCAGCTGCTATATGTAATGGTGGTGGTGGTGCATCTGCAATGGTATTAGAACGCGCTTAACTAAACCCTATGCAATACGGCATTTGCAATCTTGGAATTGTACCAATACGATTAGAACCTACCGATACCAGTGAAATGGTAACGCAAGCTTTATATGGTGATTACTTTAAAGTCTTAGAACAACGTAAGCAATGGAGCCGTATTCGTTTTGCTTTTGATAAGTATGAAGGTTGGATAGATAATAAACAATATCTAGAAATTGAAGAATCTAACTATAATAATTTAGATAAGTCTGATATTAATTTATCTAAAGACTTAATTGAATTTGTTTCAGATGCTTCTAATAATTTATATCCTATTCCTGTTGGATCGGATTTAAATGGCTTGAATTTATTAAATCATAATTTTGATGGTGCTGCGTTAACTTCAAAACGTATTAAAGAGCATATTATAAAATCCTCTTTTCTATTTTTGAATGCTCCTTATTTATGGGGAGGAAAAACGCCCTTTGGAATTGATTGTTCTGGCTTTACGCAAATGGTTTATAAGCTTAACGGTTACAAGCTTTCTAGAGACGCATCAGAACAAGCTACCCAAGGTGAAGCCTTAAGTTTTATTGAAGAAAGCGAACCAGGTGATTTAGCCTTTTTTGATAACGCAGAAGGTAACATTACGCATGTTGGTATTATAATGGAAGATAATTATATTATCCATGCGCATGGTAAAGTAAGAATTGATCGCTTAGATCATAGTGGTATCTATAATATTGATAAAAACACACATACTCATAAGCTAAGGGTTATTAAAAAAATTGTATAAAAAAAAAGCGACTTTTCAGTCGCTTTTTTCTTTTATGGTTTACTGTAATTATTAATTACCGTTTGCTGAAGTTTCAATTTCCTCTATTTTAGCTCGCATTGCTTTGAATTTATCAGTTTCACCAAGTGCACTGTAAATATTCATTAATGTTCTTGCAGCATCAACATTAGTACTTTTCAATTCTAACGCTTTTTCTAAATAAGGAATAGCTTGTTGATATACTTGAGTACGCTTTTCTTTTAATTCATCATACTTTTTATTATCAGCAGAACTGGTTCCTAAATTATTCATTTGCTCAACTATTTCAGCCTCTCCATTTAAAATTACTACTGCTAAATTATTATAAGCATCAACGTAGTTTGGATTAATGGCAAGAGCTTTTTCATAATATTTTATAGCTGCCTCTGAATTACCACCTTCTGCAGCTAATACTCCTAAATTATATTGTAATTCTGCGTTAGTAGGATCCTTTTCAGTCGCTTCCTCCATTAAAGATCTAAACTTCTCTTTATTTCCCATTTTAAGGTAAACATTCGCTTCTGATAATAATAAACCAATATCATCTGGATTTTCAGCTCTAGCATCTGCCATAGCACCTAATGCTTTTTCATTATCCCCTTGAGAAACATATATTAAAGCAATGTTTTTTACAATCTCAGCTGTTTTAGATTCACTTTTTTCATTTCTAGGATCTTTATGTAGTTTCGCTTTAACTGAAAAATCTCTTGATGATTTATTAGCAAAGTTTTCTTCTTCGCCAGTTTCAACATTAGTTGCATAGTAATTCATTTGTGCACCACTATACCCCATGTTTTTAAGTTGCAGGTAATAATCTAAAGCCGTATTGTAATCTGGTTCTGTTACTGCAGAAGAAGCTGCATAATAAAGATACAGGGTATCTTTAGGTGACATTCTATATACTTTTTCAAAACCTTTTGCCGCTACTTTATAATTTTTATTAGTAAATGCGTCATTAGCTTTAGTTAAAAAAGTATTAACCATACCTGTTGTCATTTCATTAGCTTCTTGGGTGTACTTTAATTTCCCCATCTTAGATTCTAGCGCTTTCAAGTTGTCTAAACTTGTTATCGCCTCATCTACATTAGCATCTGTACCGTTGCCGTTTGCATACAATGCTTTTGCTTTCAATAAATAAAATTTAGCCTTAGACTTATCGTCCATACTTCCAATTAAAGCTTCCGCCTCAGTTGTTGCTGATTTAGCATCAGCAAAATTTGAATTTTTAAGTGCTTTCTCTATTGCCTTTATCTCATTTTTTTGTGCAAAAGACAATGACGTAATTGCTACAACTAGCACTAATGTCAGTAATTTTTTCATCTTGTATTAAATCGTTTTGTTGTTAATTATTCGCTTTCTGTGTCATTATTATCAATTGCCGTGCCATCTTCAATAGAGTCTTCATTGTCTAATACCTCAGCATCTACATCTATTATGATTTCCTCTTCGTCATCTTTCATTACTTTAGCCACAGCCGCAATAGAATCGTTTCCTTTTAAGTTAATGAGTTTTACACCTTGTGTTGCTCTACCCATTACACGTAAATCAGCTACAGCCATTCTAATAGCTATTCCTGATTTATTGATGATCATTAAATCATCCTCATCGGTTACATTCTTAATAGATACTAAGTTACCTGTTTTTTCTGTAATGGAAATAGTTTTTACACCTTTTCCTCCTCTATTGGTAATTCTGTAATCTTCTAAGCTAGAACGTTTTCCATAACCATTCTCAGAAACTACAAGAATATTGCTTTCCATATCATCTACAGCAATCATACCTATTACCTCATCTGTTTTTTCATCTTGAAGTCTAATACCTCGAACACCAGAAGCATTTCTACCCATTGGTCTTGTTTTAGCTTCCTCGAATCTAATAGCTTTACCAGACTTTAAGGCTAACATCACTTGGCTCTCACCTGTTGTTAACTTCGCTTCTAATAATACATCGTCCTCCTTAATAGTAATGGCATTAATACCATTAGATCTTGGTCTAGAATATTGCTCTAAAGATGTTTTCTTAACCTGACCTTGTTTCGTTGCCATAATGACATAATGACTATTAATGTAGGCTTCATCTTTTAAATCTTGCGTACAAATAAAAGCCATCACTTTATCATCTTGCTCAATATTTATTAAATTCTGAATCGCTCTACCTTTAGAGGTTTTAGAGCCTTCTGGAATTTCATAAACACGCATCCAGAAACATTTCCCTTTTTGCGTGAAGAATAACATGTATTGGTGATTAGTACCTACAAATAAATGTTCTAAGAAATCTTCGTTACGTGTTGTTGATGCTTTTTGTCCAACTCCTCCTCTATGCTGAGTTTTATACTCTGTAAGTAATGTACGCTTAATGTAACCTGCATGAGAAATAGTAATCACAACTTGTGCATCTGGTATCATATCTTCAATACTCAAGTCTCCACCTGCATATTCAATTATAGAACGACGCTCATCACCATACTTGTCTCTTACAACCTCTAGCTCTTCTTTAATAATAGCCATACGACGATCTTTTCGGTCTAAGATATCTTTAAGGTCTATAATTGTTTTCATGATGTCATCATACTCCGAACGTAATTTATCTTGTTCTAAACCTGTTAACTGACGCAAACGCATCTCTACAATGGCTTTTGCTTGAATCTCAGATAATTTAAAACGTTCAATCAAACTATTACGAGCCTCTTCTGCATTAGATGACGCACGAATAATTTTAATAACTTCATCAATATTATCAGAAGCTATAATTAAACCTTCTAAGATATGTGCACGTTCTTCTGCTTTACGCAACTCATAAGTTGTACGTCTAACCACAACATCATGTCTATGCTCTACGAAATAATGAATTAATTCTTTTAAGTTTAATAATTGTGGACGACCATTAACTAGTGCAATATTATTTACACTAAAAGACGTTTGTAAAGCCGAATATTTATATAATTTATTAAGAACGATATTTGGAATTGCATCACGCTTTAAAACGTAAACGATACGCATACCATTTCTATCCGATTCATCACGTATAGAAGCAATACCATCCATTTTCTTTTCATTAACTAAATCAGCAGTCTTTTTAATCATGTCTGCTTTGTTAACTTGGTAAGGTATCTCCGATACAATGATACATTCTCTACCTTGTACTTCTTCGATAATAGCTTTTGCACGCATTACAATACGTCCACGACCTGTATGGAAAGCTTCTTTAACACCATCGTAACCGTATATTGTTCCACCTGTAGGAAAATCTGGTGCTTTAATGTGTTGCATTAACTCATCGATTTCAATATCATTGTTTTCGATATAAGCTATAGTACCATCTACAACTTCGGTTAAGTTATGCGGAGGCATATTGGTAGCCATACCAACGGCGATACCAGATGCTCCATTTACTAAAAGCCCTGGGATACGCGTTGGAAGAACAGTTGGTTCTTCTAATGTATCATCAAAGTTTAATTTATGATCTACAGTTTCTTTATCAATATCTGCCAACATGTCTTCAGATATTTTACGCATTCTAGCCTCTGTATAACGCATTGCTGCAGGACTATCACCATCAACAGATCCAAAGTTACCTTGTCCATCAACTAACATATAACGTAAACTCCATTCCTGAGCCATACGAACCATTGCATCATAAACCGAGGTATCTCCATGTGGGTGATACTTACCTAAAACTTCACCAACTATTCTTGCTGATTTTTTATGTGCACTATTTGCTCTAATACCAAGCTCGTGCATACCGTAAAGCACACGTCTATGAACTGGTTTTAAACCATCTCTTACATCTGGTAACGCACGTGACACAATGACCGACATTGAATAATCAATGTAAGCCGATTTCATTTCATCTTCAATGTTAATTGGAATGAGTTTTTCTCCTTCTGCCATATATAAAATAAATTAGTTTTTTGTGAATTTCAATAACGTGCTAATATAACCAAAATACTACTGTTTATAGTCAAAATTAATCAGGTTTTTGGGAATTTTTATTAACAATCTTGGATATCTTTTTCGTTAATAAGTATCTCTTATTTTCCTTTGATTTAAAATGCTTTTTTACTCTCTTCGTTTCAAGCATTTGATAAATATCAAATAAGTATTAAAACGACACCAATAATTCGTTTCTATTGCACTCATATTTCACTAATAGACAAAACCTTAACAAACAAACCCTAAGGTTTTAATTATTCATTCAAGTACAATTAAATTCAAGTTATTTAGGACTCATTTTAAAATTCATTTGGTTTAGGTATAGTTTTTGACCTATAGTCAATATGTTTTTATTATTTTTAAAGCAGAAAGGAATATAATATGGATGATAATTTTTCCCCAAGAGTTAAAGATGTTATTGCTTATAGCAAAGAAGAAGCATTGCGTTTAGGTCATGACTTTATTGGTACTGAACATTTAATGCTAGGTCTTTTAAGAGATGGCAATGGCAAAGCGATAGATATTTTAAGCGCCTTAGATGTGGATTTAAACCACTTAAGACGTAAAGTAGAGATATTGAGTCCGGCTAACCCTAATATCGTAACAACATCTAACGAAAAAAAGAACTTACACCTTACCAGACAAGCAGAGCGTGCTTTAAAAACAACATTTTTAGAAGCCAAATTATTTCAAAGCACCTCAATAAATACGGCACATCTATTATTGTGTATTTTAAGAAATGAAAATGACCCTACAACAAAGCTTTTAAATAAGCTAAAAGTAGATTATGATAACGTTAAAGAAGAATTTAAATCTATGATAACTAGCGAAGATGATTATTTAGACACTCCCAAAGCAGAATCGTTTTCTGATGATGACATGAATGAAGAGGAAGAAACAAAACAGAATCCATTTAGTGGACAATCTAATAAAACGAATAAAAAATCAAAAACACCTGTTTTAGATAACTTTGGAAGAGACTTAACTGTACTTGCAGAAGAGGATAAGTTAGACCCCGTTGTTGGTAGAGAAAAAGAAATACAACGTGTATCTCAAATTTTAAGTCGAAGAAAGAAAAACAACCCTTTATTAATAGGAGAACCTGGCGTTGGTAAATCTGCCATAGCTGAAGGTCTAGCCTTACGAATTGTAAAACGTAAAGTCTCACGTACCTTATTTAATAAGCGTGTCGTAACTTTAGATTTAGCAAGTTTAGTGGCTGGCACAAAATATAGAGGACAGTTTGAAGAACGTATGAAAGCCGTGATGAACGAGCTTGAAAAGAACGATGATATTATTCTCTTTATAGATGAAATTCACACTATTGTTGGTGCTGGTGGAGCAACCGGAAGTTTAGATGCTTCTAATATGTTTAAACCCGCTTTAGCAAGAGGAGAGATACAATGTATTGGCGCAACTACTTTAGATGAATACAGACAATACATTGAAAAAGATGGTGCTTTAGAGCGTCGTTTTCAGAAAGTCATTGTTGAACCAACATCAGTAGAAGAAACGATTGAAATCCTAAACAATATTAAAGGCAAGTATGAAGAGCATCACAATGTGAATTATACCGATGAAGCGATTGAAGCTTGTGTAAAATTAACGAGTCGTTATATGACGGAACGTTTTCTGCCAGACAAAGCTATTGATGCTTTAGATGAAGCAGGTTCGCGTGTTCATATTACCAATATTGATGTACCAAAACAGATTCTTGAATTAGAAAAGAAACTTGAAGAAGTTAAAGAAACCAAGAATAGCGTCGTTAAAAAGCAGAAATATGAAGAAGCTGCAAAGCTTAGAGATGATGAAAAACGATTAGAAAAAGAATTGGCTACTGCCCAAGAAAAATGGGAAGAAGAAACCAAACAACATCGCGAAATTGTAACAGAAGACAACGTTGCTGATGTCGTTTCTATGATGACAGGTATTCCTGTAAATAAAATTGCGCAAAAAGAGATAACAAAACTCTCTAAATTACCAGAACTAATAAAAGGAAAAGTTATTGGTCAAGACCAAGCGGTTTCTAAAGTAGTTAAAGCCATTCAGAGAAATAGAGCAGGATTAAAAGATCCTAATAAACCAATTGGTTCATTTATCTTTTTAGGACAGACTGGTGTGGGTAAAACACAACTAGCAAAAGTATTGGCACGCGAGTTATTTGATAGCGACGATGCCCTTGTTAGAATCGACATGAGTGAATACATGGAGAAATTTGCTATTTCTCGTTTAGTTGGTGCACCTCCAGGATACGTAGGTTACGAAGAAGGTGGTCAATTAACAGAAAAAATAAGACGTAAACCTTATGCTGTAGTCCTTTTAGATGAAATAGAAAAAGCACATCCAGATGTCTTTAATATGTTATTGCAAGTTTTAGATGATGGATATTTAACGGATAGTTTAGGTCGTAAAATTGATTTTAGAAATACGATCATTATAATGACATCTAACATTGGAGCCAGAAAATTAAAGGATTTTGGAAGTGGAGTTGGTTTTGGTACTGCAGCCGCAGTTGCTCAAGAATCAGATCATGCCAAAGCTGTGATAGAGAATGCACTTAAAAAAGCATTTGCACCTGAGTTTTTAAACAGAATTGATGATGTTATTGTATTTAATGCTTTAGAAAAAGAAGATATTGGTAAAATTATTGATATTGAAATGACTAAGCTTATAGACAGAATAAAAGACTTGGGTTATGGACTAAAACTTACAGATAAAGCCAAGGATTATATTGCAGAAAAAGGCTTTGACAAGCAATATGGTGCAAGACCGCTTAATAGAGCGATTCAAAAATATGTAGAAGATGCACTTGCAGAAGAAATTATCAATTCTAAAATTCATGAAGGTGATACCATTATGATGGACTTAGATAGTGAAACAGGTGAACTTAGTATTAACATAACTTCATCTAGTAAAACGACTGAATCTTAAATCTAATTAAAAATTATAATTTTAAACTCCTTCGTAATGAAGGAGTTTTTTTTTATCTTAACAAAGATATTTCTATAAAAAAATATGATAAAAAAGCTAACTTTTATCTTTGGAGAATTAACGATTTACGACAATTATGTATTGGCCGTAATGAAAGAGGGCGTCACTATTTCTCCCAATTACAATGATGTTTTAATTGATATCAGTGCAACCTATTTCCATAATAAACAATTTATTTATATTACACACAGAGTGCATTCGTATTCTGTGGATCCACAAATCTATTATCAAACTGAAAAAATTAAAAACTTAATCGGTTTTGCAGTGGTTTCTCAAAATTATCAAGCAAAGTTAAATGCCCAAATAGAAAAAATGTTTTTCAAAAAGCCTTTCAAGATTTTTACTGAATTAGAAGATGCTGTGACATGGGCAAAAGAAACAACTCAAATGAATTAATAAAACCTATTAGGTTTAATCAGTTATTAAAATTCAATCTTATTTTAAATCGTAATGATTCAAAAACAATTCATCAATTTCAATATCTACATCTTTTAAAAATTGAATTGAAGCCTCTATAGAATCATGTAATACTTCATCTACTTTAATAAATGGCACCACTTTTCTGTATTGCTCTAAAAACGACTCTAACAAAGGAGATGTTTTTAAAGGTCTTCTAAATTCTAAGGCTTGTGACGCATTCATCAACTCAATAGCAATTACGCGTTCTACATTTGTAACTAAAGTATAAGCCTGTGTGGCAGCATTAGCGCCCATACTTACATGATCTTCTTGGCCATTACTAGACACAATACTATCTACACTTGCGGGTGTTGCCATTTGCTTGTTAGCACTAACAATACTTGCTGCGGTGTACTGTGGAATCATAAACCCAGAATTAAGACCAGGATTATCAACCAAAAATGCAGGCAAACCTCTTAAACCAGATACCAATTGAAAAACACGACGCTCAGATATATTACCAATCTCAGCCATTGCAATCTTTAAGTAATCTAATGCCAAAGCTAAAGGTTGACCGTGAAAATTACCTCCTGAAATAATTAAATCTTCTTCGTGAAAAATATTAGGATTATCCGTTACAGAATTGATTTCAGTTAAAATCACCTTCTCAACAAAATCTAAGGTGTCCTTTGTTGCTCCATGCACCTGAGGAATACAACGAAATGAATAAGGATCTTGTACATGTTCTTTTTCTCGCGTAATAAGCTCACTTCCTTTAAGAAACTCATTAAAACGCCTTGCCACTTTACGCTGTCCTGGATGTGGTCTTACCGCATGTACTAAATCATGGAAAGGATCCAAGCGACCATCAAAAGCATCTAACGATATACTAGCTATAATATCAGCTAAATAAGATGTTTTATGAGACATCAACAGTAAGTAAACACCGTAAGCACTCATAAACTGCGTGCCATTTAACAAAGCTAAACCTTCTTTAGCTTCTAATGTAATTGGTTGCCAATTAAACTCTTCTAAAATAGTTGCGGCATCGTACTCCTTTGAGTTATGCACCACTTTTCCTTTTCCTAACAGCGGCAAAGCTAAATGTGCTAATGGAGCTAAGTCACCCGAAGCCCCTAAAGAACCTTGGGTAAAAACGAATGGAAATATATCATTGTTAAAAAACTCAATAAGTCTATTTACTGTAGCTAACTGTACTCCACTATGACCATAACTCAGTGATTGTATTTTTAGAAGCAACATCACCTTAACTATAGATTCTGGCACACGATCACCTGTTCCACAGGCATGAGACATTACTAAGTTTTCTTGCAATTGACTTAAATCAGCATCTGAAATCTTTACATTATATAAAGAACCGAACCCCGTATTAATACCATACATTGGTTTTTTTTCACTAGCTAACTTTTCGTCTAGATATGTTTTACATTTCTGTATATTGTTTGCTGATGCTTCTGAAAGTTTTAGCTTTTTATTTTTATAAAAAATATTGTAAATCGTTACAATATCTAAAGCGTCAGAAGAAATGATATGATAGTTATCCATAAGGAATGATTTTAAGTTCTCAAAATTTGGGAATATAATTGGATTCTACAAGATTTTGTTAATAATTCATTCCAGCAAAGCATTAATTTTTTAATGTTTATTTTTGCATTCGAACAAAAAAACGAGTTATGAAACGATTATTATTACTTGGTATTGCTGCAACTTTATTTGCATGCAAAGGAGAACCTAAAGATTATGTTACACTTTCTGGGAAGATAGCAAATCCTGATGAAAGTAAAACTCTTAAGGTTTTTCAAGGAAGAGATTTCGAAAAAATTATTACCGTTAATGAGGATGGTACATTTAAAGATACTTTAAAAGTTGTCGCTGGTGATTATAACTTCCAACATGGAAAAGAATATGGTCAGATCTACCTAGAAAATGACAACACAACATCTTTTGAAACCGATTATGAATCGTTTATAGATTCTATGGTGTTTAAAGGTGATGCGTCAGATCTAAATAATTTTTCTGTTCAGTCTTTTTTAATCTCTAAAAACTATTTTACTGAAGATTTAGTAGGTACTAGTGATATGAAAAAAGTTGAAGAAGCTATTAAAGGTTATAAATCTGCATACGAAGATTTAAAAATTAAATATACTGATGTAGATTCTACTCATGTTGCCTCTATGGATAAAAACATAGATATGACGGTACAGCAACTTTCTAAATTTATGGAAAGCAAACAAGCCACACTTAACGCTTTCCCTAAAGGGTCAGCTTCTCCTGCTTTTGAAAATTATGAAAATTATGCCGGAGGTAACACTTCACTTTCTGATTTAAAGGGTAAATATGTTTATATCGATTTATGGGCAACTTGGTGTGGTCCTTGTATTAAAGAAATACCCGCTCTTAAAAAGGTTGAAAAACAATACGAAGGAAAAAATATAGAGTTTGTAAGCATTTCTGTTGATGAAGGTCGTGGTTACAAAGGTGATGCTGCTGAAGCCTATAAAGGCTGGAAAAAGATGGTTAACGAGAAAGAATTAGGTGGTATGCAATTAATTGCAGATAACGGTTTTAGATCACAGTTTATACAAGACTATAAGGTTAATGGTATTCCTAGATTTTTATTAATAGATCCTAATGGAAATATTGTGAGTGCAGATGCACCGAGACCTTCTAGTTCTGCTCTAATTGATTTATTTAACGAGTTGAATATCTAATTCCAACATCAGAGAATTAAAAGCCTGTTTAAATTTATTTAAACAGGCTTTTTTTATGTCATTATTTTTCTTGTTGCGCTTCTTCTTTTGGCTGCTCTGGTTGTTTGAATAAATCGATATAAGCTTCACCTAAAGCTTCAATTATATGACTCGCTATTAAACTTTGATAACCATAATCTTCCAAAGAAATATCAGCAGATTTACCATGCAGATACACACCAAAAATGCTTGCTTCCAAAGCTGTATAGCCTTGTGCTATTAAACCCGAAATGATTCCGGTTAAGACATCACCACTTCCTGCGGTTGCCATACCTGGATTTCCTGTGGTATTTATATACAGCTTATTTTTATTCACTGTGATGGAATGTGCTCCTTTTATTAAAACAATCACATTATATTTTTCAGAAAATAATTTTACCTTTTCTAATTTTTCAAAATCACTAGACCACTTTCCTATTAACCGCTCTAACTCTTTTGGGTGTGGCGTTAAAATGGTTTGTTCCGGCAACAATTTTAAAAGTGTTTTCTTTTGTGACAAAATATTTAAACCGTCTGCATCAATCACTAATGAAGCTTTATTTTTCTTTAAAAATGCTTCGAGTGTTTTTGCCGTTTCTGCAGAAGTACCAAGCCCTACTCCAAGACCAATTACAGTTGGTTCTATCTCAAAATTAATATTTGAAATATGCGTTTCATTTTCATCTGTAACAACCATTACTTCTGGTATAGCCGTTTGCAAACTGTGATATCCACATTTTGGAATGTACGCAGTTACCAATCCTGCACCAGCACTTAAAGCTGATCTACTCGCTAAATTAACAGCGCCTATTTTTCCGTAACTTCCACCTAAAATCAAAACATGCCCAAAATCTCCTTTATGCGCAAATTTTCTTCTCGGTTTATATATAGGTAAGACTTCATGTTTTGAAATCAACTCTACCTCCGTTTCGGTTTGCATTAAATAATCGCGATCTATGCCTATATCTAATGCTTCCCATTGTCCAATGTAATGTTCCGTTTCCGGCAAAAAGAACACCAACTTTGGAGATTGAAAACTCAAAGTATAACCCGCAGAAACAACGGCATTCTCGTCTTCTACGGCTTTATCTGTATATAATCCTGAAGGGATATCAATAGACAAGGTAAATGCTTTAGAGGCTTTAAACTTCTGAAATAATTTAGCTACCCAATCATTTGGTGGTCGGTTTAAACCAATACCAAAAATAGCATCTACAATTATGTCATCCACTCCAATTTCAATTTCGGTAAAATCTTCCTTGCAGCTCAACATTATTGGCCATTTCTTAGACGCCGATTTAATACGATCGTAATTAATCAAAAAATCTTTAGAACGCTTATCGCTACAATTCACTATGTAAGTTACCACATTATAGCCGTGGGTAATTAAATGCCTTGCCAAAACCAAGCCATCACCTCCATTATTTCCGATACCACAAAATACATGAATTGGCACTTGCGCCCCTTGCATTCGCATATGCATCCAATTAAATATCTGAGTTCCTGCGCGCTCCATTAAATCTGTAGAAGATATATTTTGGCGTTCTGTGGTTAATTTATCTCCTTCGTAAATTTGTGCTTTCGAAAATAATTTCATGTTATTATAAGTATTGTTTTATAGATGTTTAATGGCATATTCATAACGTAATTTTTCTTAAGCTTGAAAAATTTATTCATGAATAGCACTCGTATGATTTTAAAAGCGCTTGCAAACAGCAAGTTTCGTTTCATTTTTAATAATTAGAAGCGCTATTTTTAACAAATCCCTAAAAAGAAACGAATTGTTTTTTTATTGTTATAAAAATAATACATTTGAGATGTAATGAAGAAAAAAAATAACATATCAATAATTTCCAATTCACACGCTATGTGTGCATTTATGTTTTTTATTACAACGATTATTACCCTTTGGGGTAATTTATAATATGTTCTCCGTCCCTAATTGTCTATACAGACATTTTATTCTCTTAAAATATATTTAGTATGAAAGTTCTCAAATTTGGTGGAACATCAGTTGGTTCAGCCGAAAACATAAATAAAGTTATTTCTATTTTAGACCAACAATCTAAAACAACCAATATTGCCGTTGTGGTTTCTGCCGTTGGTGGCATTACAGATAAATTATTAGAAGCAGGAAACTTGGCTTGTAATAAAGATTTAGACTACAAAAATAAATATGATACCATTTGGTCTATTCACAATGCTGTAATTGAAGGTTTATTTTTAAATCCTGATAACGATAAATCAACACAAAAAAAGCAGGATGATTTACATGATTTAATTACAGAAAAATTAAGTGACCTAAAAAGTCTCTTAGATGGTATTTATCTTATTAATGAATTGTCTCCAAAAACTAAGGATAAATTATTAAGTTTTGGTGAAAAATTATCATCAACAATAATTTACTTTACATTAGAATCTAGAGCAATCGACGCGGCATTAAAGAACTCACAAGAACTAATAGTTACAGATTCAAATTTTAATAATGCTACGGTATATTTCGATATTACAAACACTAATATCCAATCCTTTTTTAATTCAAACTCTAGTCCTATTGTTTTATTGCCTGGTTTTGTATCAAACTCTATCAATGGTGAAATAACAACTTTAGGTCGTGGTGGTTCAGATTACACAGCGGCTATTATTGCAGCGGCCATGGATGCTGATGAATTACAAATCTGGACAGACGTTAGTGGTATGTACACCACTAATCCTAAATTAGTAAAACAAGCCGCACCTATTGTAGAATTGTCTTATCAAGAGGCTGTAGAGTTATCTCATTTTGGTGCCAAAGTATTGTATCCTCCTACAGTAATGCCTGTGCTTAAAAAGAAAATTCCTATTGTGATTAAGAATACTTTAGATCCTGATGCTATTGGCACTACAATTACTCAAAATGTAACTCCAAATGGAAATTCGCCTGTAAAAGGAATTAGCAATATTGATAATGTAGCCCTACTTACCTTACAAGGTAATGGTATGGTTGGTGTGCCTGGATTTAGTAAACGGCTATTTGAAACGCTTGCTCAAGAGAAAATTAATATCATTTTAATTACACAATCATCTTCAGAACATACTATTTGTTTCGGAATATCTGATCTCGATGCGCAACGTGCCAAAATAGCCATTGACTCTGTTTTCGAATATGAAATTGCGCTGCAAAAAATTGATCCTATTGTTTTAGAAACCAACTTATCTATTATCGCCGTAATTGGTGATAAAATGAAAAATCATCAAGGTATAAGCGGGAAGATGTTTAGTACACTTGGTAAAAACAACGTGAATATTAGAGCCATTGCTCAAGGGGCTTCAGAACGTAATATTTCGGCTGTGATTCATAAAAACGATGTTAAAAAAGCACTAAATAGTTTACACGAGCAGTTTTTTGAAATCAAAACCAAACAAATCAATCTCTTTATTACTGGAGTTGGTAATGTTGGAGAACGTCTGATTGAGCAAATTAAACAGCAGAAAACCTACGTCAAAGAGAATTTTAAAATCAACCTAAGAATTGCTGGGTTATCCAATTCTCGAACTATGGTCGTTAATGATGAAGGCATTAATTTAAAAAACTGGAAGGAAGAATTAGAGAACGGTGAAAAAGCAAGTTTAGATGGCTTTTTTGAACACGCTAAAAACTTGAACTTAAGAAATTCTGTATTTGTGGACATTACAGCAAATGAAGCCGTATCTAATATTTATGGCAACTATTTAAAACAAAGTATTTCTGTAGTCGCTTGTAATAAAATAGCCTGTTCTGGTAATATTGAATACTATAATGAGTTAAAAGCGCTATCGAGACAATACAATGCGTCGTTTTTATTTGAAACCAATGTTGGTGCAGGTTTACCTGTATTAGACACCTTGAGTAATTTGATTACTTCAGGAGATAAAATAAACACGATCCAAGCCGTTTTATCTGGAAGTCTTAATTTTATATTCAATAATTTTAATGCTGAAACTACTTTTTACGATGTTGTAAAACAAGCACAAGAAGAAGGCTATACAGAACCAGATCCTAGAATAGATTTAAGCGGAATTGATGTCGCTCGTAAAGTTTTAATTTTGGCTCGTGAAAGTGGTCATGCTATTGAATTATCTCAACTTGAAAGTGACAATTTCTTAACCGAAAACGCCTCAAATTCTGATACGGTTGATGACTTCTTCAAAACATTGATTGAAGACGAAGCCTATTATCAAGGCTTGTTTAAATCTGCACAAGACCATAACTGCCAACTAAAATTTGTAGCAGAATTTAATGATGGAAAAGCTAAAGTTGGACTTCAAGAAATTCCTGAAGGCCATCCATTTTACAACTTAAAAGGAAAAGATAATATTGTAATGTTTTACACGCAACGCTATCCTGAGCAACCCTTAATTATTAAAGGTGCTGGTGCTGGTGCAGATGTTACAGCGTCTGGGTTATTTGCTGATATCATTAGAATCGCTAATAACTAATATGATGACTGAAGAAATTAAAATATTTTCGCCTGCAACGGTAGCCAATGTCGCTTGTGGATTTGATGTACTTGGATTTTGCTTAGACACTATTGGTGACGAAATGGTGATTAGAAAAACGGATCAAAAAGGCATTAAAATCACTAAAATTGAAGGCTATGATTTACCGTTTGAAGCCGAAAAA
This sequence comes from Winogradskyella pacifica, assembly GCF_013403915.1. Lineage (GTDB taxonomy): Bacteria > Bacteroidota > Bacteroidia > Flavobacteriales > Flavobacteriaceae > Winogradskyella > Winogradskyella pacifica. The sequence goes on along the minus strand of NZ_JABFDI010000016.1, from coordinate 62,679 downwards.
AATGTCGCTGGAGTTTCGGCTTTAGCCATGTATGAAGCTTTACAACCCGATTGCGGTTTTGAAATAGAAATTTATAAAAACATAAAACCAGGCAGTGGTATTGGAAGCAGTTCAGCTAGTGCAGCGGGAAGTGTTTTTGGAATGAACGAACTCCTCGGAAGACCATTAGATAAAACTAAGCTGACGTACTATGCTATGAAGGGCGAAGCTTTGGCTAGTCAATGTGAACATGCGGATAATTTGGCTCCTGCTATTTTTGGAGGATTTACACTTGTAAAAAGTGCTTCTCCACTGCAAATATTAGAGCTACCGACTCCATCCGATTTATTTGCGACGTTAATTCATCCGCAAATTGAAATTAAAACTTCAGAGTCTCGCGCGATTTTACCTAAAGAGATTCCATTAAGCAATGCTATTGCACAATGGGCAAATGTGGGTAGTTTGGTGCATGCTTTACATACTTCAGATTACAACCTAATTAAGGACGCATTGCACGATGTGGTGATTGAACCATATCGTAAGCAATTGATTCCACATTTTGATGACGTTAAAACAGCAGCATTACAAGCAGGTGCTTTAGGATGTGCGATTTCTGGCTCTGGACCTTCAATTTTTATGTTAAGTAAAGGAGAAGTTACTGCAAAAAATGTTGAAAAGGCTATTAAAATGATCTATTCAAAAACAGATATAAAATTTGAAACTTATGTTTCTAAGATTAATACCGAAGGGATTCGGGTTTTGTAGAAAAAATGACGGAAGACTATTGACGGAAGACAGAAATGGAAGAGAATTAAAATTGAGATTATGAATAAATTCAAATTTGAAAAACTGATTATTTGGCAAGATACTATGGATTTCGGAGAAGTTATAAATGATGTTTCTCAACTTTTTCCAAATAAAGAAAAGTTTAATTTAACATCGCAAATTATGAGAGCTGTAGATTCTATTGCTCTTAATATTTCTGAAGGTTCAATTGGTCAATCAAATCCTGAACAACGTAAATTTATAGGATACTCAATTCGTTCTTTGGCTGAAGAAGTAACTTGTTTATTTAAAGCAAAACGACGAAATTATATCTCAGAAGAAATTTTTATCGAATTATACAATTCTGCTTTTCACTTAATGAACAAAATGGCAGCATTCAAAAGAAACATTAACTAAAAATGAATTCGGCAGTCTGTCCTCAGTCTCCCGTCTTCTGTCAAAACACTATGAATTACTATTCTTTAAATAAAAAAGCTCCCAATACAACCTTCGAAGATGCCGTTGTAAGAGGATTAGCACCAGATAAAGGTTTATACTTTCCTGAATCTATTACACCTTTAGATGCTTCATTTTTTGAAACCATTGAGGACAAGTCTAATTCTGAAATTGCTTTTGAAGCGATAAAGCAATTCATACTTCCTGAAATTCCAGAAGACGTTTTAAAAACTATTGTGGAAGAAACATTAAACTTCGATTTTCCAGTAGTTGAAATCAATGAAAACATTTCAACACTTGAGTTGTTTCATGGACCAACAATGGCTTTTAAAGATGTTGGTGCACGCTTTATGGCACGCTGTTTAGGGTACTTTAATAAAACTAACACTAAAGATGTTACCGTTTTAGTCGCGACTTCTGGAGATACAGGCGGAGCGGTTGCTAATGGCTTTTTAGGTGTTAAAGGTGTTAATGTCGTTATCCTCTACCCTAGCGGAAAAGTAAGTGATATTCAAGAAAAACAATTAACGACACTAGGTCAAAACATAACTGCCTTAGAAGTTGATGGTGTTTTTGATGATTGTCAAAACATGGTAAAGCAAGCCTTTATGGATACTGAATTAACGAGCAAAATGCAATTGACTTCAGCCAACTCCATTAATATTGCACGTTGGTTACCGCAACTTTTCTATTTTATGTTTACCTACAAACAGCTCAAGTCTAAAAACAAAGACCTCGTATTTTCAGTTCCAAGTGGTAATTTTGGAAATATTTGTGCTGGTATGGTGGCTCAAAAATTAGGCTTACCGATTAAACATTTTATTGCAGCCAACAATGCAAATGCTACGGTTGTTAATTATATGATTTCTCAAACGTACAATCCTAAGCCATCTGTTCAAACGATTAGTAATGCTATGGATGTTGGAAATCCGAGTAATTTTATCAGAATTCAAGAATTACACAATAATGACTTTGATACGTTAAAAGCTAATTTATCATCGTACAGCTACACTGATGATGAGACAAAAGCTGCTCTTTTAGAATTGTATAATGATTTTAATTATGTTGCAGATCCTCACGGAGCTGTAGGGTATTTGGGAGCTAAAGACTACTTAAAAGAAAATGAGGCTCATGTTGTATTTTTAGAAACGGCTCACCCAACAAAATTCTTAGATGTTGTTGAGGACGTAATTAGAGAAAACATAGATTTACCTCCACAAATTGAAGCTGTAATGCACAAAGAAAAAGTAGCAATCGCTATTAATTCTTATGACGCATTGAAAGCCTTCTTACTGCGATAATGACTGCATAATAACTAACTTAATTTTACCATAAATGAGACTTCACCTAACAACAAGTATTCTTTTAATTAGCCTTTTGGTATCTTGTAAAAACGAGAACCAAGTAAAACCTGAAAATAAAACTAGCACCGTAGAACAGGAACAGGCGCCGAAATTTCAAAACAAAGGACATGAGTTAGTTTTTAACATGGTTCAGAACGTAGGTAACTACGAAAAGTTAAGTCAACTTAAAGATGTTGTTTACACGTATACTTACCAAACACCAGATGGAAAAACAGATAGCTCTACTGAAAAATATATTTTTGACGGTGAATTATCATACGGAGCATATAATACCCATGAAAGAACATTAGCCAACCTTGAAGGGGTAATAGAACAAGGTTATGACGGCAACGCGTATTGGTTAAAACATAACGGTGACGTTTTAACGAATGAAGACTACTTAAAGAGAGTCGCTTTTAACAGACCTACAAATTTTTACTGGTTTACTATGTTTCAAAAATTATTAGATCCAGGAGTGAATTATGAATTTATCGAAGAAAAAACTATCGACAGCAAAACTTATGATGTTGTAAAGGTGAGTTTCGATTCAAAAAATGATAAACCTACAGACATCTACCAATTGTATATTAATAAAGACACTAACTTAGTTGATCAGTTTCTATTTACAGTAGCTGATTTTGGAAAAATGGAAACTCCAAATTTGATGGTTTTAGACTATGAAGAAGTTGACGGTTTATTAATGCCGACAAAACGAAAATATAAGCTTTCAACATGGAATGCAGACGTCGATGACAAGCCATGGATTATCGTAAGTTGGACTAACATAAAATTCAATACTAATTTAACCAAGGACGATTTCAAAAAATAAAAACCAAACATTTGAAACTAATTTAGCTTCTAGAAAACTATTAGAGCGTTTCGGTTTTAGTTAAAAAGGTATTGGCAGACTACCAAATAATGATAAAGAGTTACTCCATTATTATCGCGTACTAAGCGGTGACAAATAGAGTCTATACATCTAAAAATGGCAAAAACGCTTTACACCATATATGTTATAGAATTATCTAAGCGTGTCTTTACCGACAATGCTAAGTTCAGGAATGCCAATCCACAATTTAATGGTGTATTAGAATGTTTATATGTTGGCATGACAAGTAAAACTCCAAAAGAACGTTTTCTTCAACATAAAACAGGGCATCGAAATAAAAAAGGTTATAAAATATCTGCGAATATTGTCGAGAAATACGGCACCTATTTACGTCCGAGCCTTTTTAATCATATCGATCCATTTTTCACTAGAGCTGAAGCTTTAAAAGCAGAAGAACAAATAGCATTAGAATTGCGACGCGAAGGTTATGCTGTTTGGTTTAATTAATAAAAAACACTTTTAAATTAAACCTTTTGTCAGTGATGGAGTCTAACAAAAAATAATAGAATACATCATTTTGAATTTATTAAAAATAAACCCCCTAAAATCACCACTATATCTCGTTTTAGCACTCAGCTTTTTTATGAGTTGTAACAATACAAACTTAGATAAAAACATAGCAACTAAGGAAAATATTGACCTTAATGAGGATATTCCTGTTTATGATTTTAATCAATTTGAACCCTTAATTTATACGGAATCCGATAAAACCTATCTCGTTAATTTTTGGGCGATGTGGTGCGCACCTTGCGTCAAAGAATTACCATACATTGAGCAATTCGCTGCTCAGAATCCAGATGTAGAAGTCATTTTAGTGAGTTTAGATTTTCCTAAGGATATAGAAACGAAACTAAAACCTTTTTTAAAGGAAAAAAATATAAGCTCTAAAGTCGTGTTATTAGATGATCCGGATTCTAATACTTGGATAGACAAAATAGATCCTAATTGGTCTGGAGCCATTCCATTTACCATTATGTTCAACAAAGATGAACGCTTATTTTATGAACGTTCATTCGAGAATTTAGAAGACATAGAAAACCAAATACATAAACTTAATTAAAACAAACATGAAAAGAATTAGTGTCCTAATTGCCATTATTGGCTTATCTGCAAGTGTACTTGTATCTTGTAAAAATGAAGGAAATACAACAGGAGAACCTTCTGCTGAAAATCAATATAAAGATCATAAAGGAGAACACCCTCCACATGACGGAGACCGAAAAGGGCCACCACATGGAGGCGATAGAAAAGGACCACCTAAAGGAGGTAGTCCAGAACAAACAAAAACCCTAGAAGAAATTGGAGGTTACAAAATTGGTGATGTTGCTACGGATTTCAATCTTAAGAACGTTGATGGTTCTATGATTTCTTTAGCTAGTATTGAAAATGCAAAAGGTTATATCGTGACATTTACCTGTAACGAATGTCCATTTTCGGTATTATATGAAGACCGTTTAATTGCATTAAACAATGAATATGCACCAAAAGGGTATCCTGTAATTGCGATTAACCCTAACAGTCCTGAAAACGAAAAAGAAGGTTACGCAGCGATGCAAAAACGTTCAGAAGACAAAGGATTTACATTTCCTTACTTAGTAGACGAAGGTCAAAAAATATATCCTCAGTATGGAGCTGTAAGAACACCTCATGTTTTCTTATTAGATGCAGAACGTAAAGTACAATATATTGGTACTATAGATGATAATGCAAAATCACCTGAAGATGTAAAAGTCAACTTTGTTAAAGGCGCTATTGAAGCTTTGGAAAAGGGAGAGAAACCAAGTCCGAATTTCACTAAAGCTATAGGTTGTCCGGTAAAAGCTAGTAAAGCTTAAGGATACACTTAAATAACAGTTATAAAGCAGCATCTTCTTGATGCTGCTTTTTTTTTAATACTAGTTAACGATTGACTATTTTGTATAACTCAGCACAATCAATATTAATTGTTATTTTTATTCAAAATTTATAAATCAATTCATCATTGAATCATTTCCCAAATGTAGCTTTTAAAAGTAGCGAAGGAGCTACGGATATTGAATGTATTTCATTAGACGAATTATTCTCACGAATTAAAAAAGATCCTAATCACAACCCATATCAGCCTCACCGAATTTCCTTTTTTGCCTTATTGATTGTTACAGAAGGTAAAGGTGAACATCAAATCGATTTAAAGACTTACAACATCCAAAAAGGCTCTGTACTTAAAATTGCAAAAGGGCAGGTACATGCTTTTCAAGATCATTTTCAATACGATGGGTATCTCGTCGTATTTACAGAGGATTTTATTTTAAAATATTTTTCAAAATCATCGGTCAAATTTATTTCGCATTTATACAACTATCATATCTCAGATCCATTAGTTGAAAACAGCACTTTAACTGACTTTTTTTTAGAAAGGATAACTGAAGAGATTCAAAGCAAATACACTTACGCTCAAAAGGAAATAATTGCTAAAATATTAGAGCTATTTTTATTGAAATTAGAGCGCGAAGCTCATAAAGTCACTGATGAAACGTTCAATAAAAAACACCAAAGTCTTTTTATGAATTTTAAAAATTTGGTGGAAGAAAATCATATTAAAACACGGAACGTCAAAGATTACGCACAACTACTAAACATATCTACAAAACATCTCAACACCATAGTTAGAGCAAGTACCTTAAATACTGCCAAACATTTTATTGATAACTACGTGATTCTAGAAATTAAGCGAGACATTTTTAGTAGCACTATAAGTCTAAAAGAAGTGGCTTATCAAAATGGATTTGATGAAGTCACCAATTTCTCTAAGTTTTTCAAAAAACACACAGGCCTTTCTCCTAAGGAATTCAAATCCTCACTTTAGTCTTAAGGTTTCAGATTTACCATTTTTAATAACGGATTTACCTTTTACAATCGTAGTTATATGAAGACCTTTGCTATAAAACATATTATGAGCGACGTCGCAAAATGCCCAACTTGTGGGAGCTATTCTAAAATAAAAGTAAAAGAAGGAGAAGGAGAAGGAGAAACTACATATCAAGCAGTTCAGGATGAAGAGGCTTTTAAAAAAATCCAGCAACTAAAAAAGGCTATGGATAAATTTAAAATGAAAGCCGATCAACTTGAAAAAGAATTAGAAGAATTAAAATCCAAACACTCATAACTAAACACGAATTATGAAAATTGCAGTAACATCAGCAAGCGGACATTTAGGATCTGCCATTGTAAAAGCACTTTTAAAAGCCACTAAAAAAGAAAATATCATAGCCATAGCAAGAACCACAAAAAAAGCAGAACACTTAGGTGTAGAAGTTAGAAAAGGAGATTACAACAGTCGTGAAGATTTCAACGCCGCTTTAAAAGGTATAGACATCGTATTGTTAGTTTCTGGTATGGATGAGCCACAAAAACGAATACAACAACACCGCAATGTTATTGAAGCAGCCAAACAAAACGGCGTTCAAAAAATAATCTATACAAGTATTATAGGTGCTGAAGAAAACAATGCTTTTAGTCCCGTGGTACAAAGCAATCGTCAGACAGAAGAAGACATCCGTAATTCCGGTTTACAATGGGTTATTGGTAGAAATGGTATTTATATTGAACCCGATTTAGAGTATATAGATACCTACATAAAAGACGGTGAGATAAGAAATTCCGCAGACCAAGGAAAATGCACATATACCAGCCGCGAAGAATTAGGTTACGCTTATGCTAAAATGTTATTAGAGGAAAAGCATAATGGTAATACCTATAATTTATTAGGTGAAGCGATTACGCAAAAGCAACTTGCAGACTTTATTAATCAGGTTTACGGCACAAAATTAGTCTATAATGCTGTTTCTGTAGAAGCTTATAAAGCAGATAGAATAGCTGAGCTTGGTGAGTTTCTAGGTACAATCATAGCTGGAATTTACGAAGGCATTAAAAATGGTGCTAATGATGTGCATTCTGATTATGAAAAAGCTACTGGTAGAGCACATAAATCAGCATTAAAACTAATAGAGACTTACCATCAAAATCACGTTCAAAATTAAATTTAAGACCATTGCGTATTTTAGAAAACATATTAAAAACTGTAGTCTTAGAGGAAGCTACTATTACTGAAAAGATTACACTTTCTAAGAGTGCTTATAGAATTCGCCTGCAAGGAGACAGTATTCGTAAAGCTACGTTTACACCTGGTGCTTTTTTAAGAATGGCTGTAGGTATTGGCAAAGATGAACTGTCAATGAAAGACAAAATAAGAAGCTATAGCGTTTGGGATATTGATAAAGAAAAAGGCACATTAGATTTAGCAATTGCCACACATAGTAAAGGTGTAGGCTCGCAATGGGCAAAAGATTGTAAAGAAGGCGATACCATTTATTACAAATGGAAAAAAGGTAACTTTACCGCAGATGATTCAGCGGATAGCTATATTATGATAGGAGATCTTTCTGCTTTGTCTCATTTATACATGATTAACCGAAATATTGGCAAGGATAAGCAAGTGACTAGTTTTATCTACAATTCTGATAAAAGTGAGTTGTTTTCTGATATTGATGGGCGCTTTCCTTTTAACTTTCATGAATTACCTGAAAATCCATACCATGAAATTATTATTCAATTAAAAGAAATTATCCCTACTCTAAAAGGTAAAACGATAGCTTATATTGCTGGTGATAGCAGGACATGTATCGCTTTAAATCATTTTTTCAGGAAAGAATTACATTGGGACACCAAACGAATAAACACAAAACCTTTTTGGAACCCTGAAAAAAAAGGACTAGAATAATTGCTGATAAAAAGAAATTTAAAACACCCCCTAGATTATTATAGTAACAAAAAAAACAGCATCCTAAAAGATGCTGTTTTTGTTATTTATATAGATTCCTGGTTTCGCAGGAATTTGGTTATCTTGAATAATTAGGCGACTCATTAGTAATCGTTACATCATGAGGATGACTTTCATTAATCCCAGAACTTGTGATTTTAACAAAACGTCCGGTTTCTTTTAAAGTGGCAATATCTTTAGCACCACAATAGCCCATTCCTGCTCTAAGTCCACCAATAAACTGATGAATACTTTCTACTAATTCACCTTTATATGGCACACGACCAACAATACCTTCTGGTACTAACTTCTTAATATCATCTTCAACATCTTGGAAATAACGATCCTTACTTCCTTGTTTCATGGCTTCAACAGAACCCATGCCTCGGTAAGATTTAAATTTTCGACCTTCATAAATAATCGTATCACCAGGACTTTCTTTTGTTCCAGCTAAAAGCGACCCTAACATTACGGTATCTGCACCAGCGGCAATCGCTTTAGGAATATCTCCTGTATAACGAATTCCACCATCTGCAATAACTGGCACTCCAGAACCTTTAATAGCTGCAGCAACTTCTAAAACCGCAGAGAACTGAGGAAAACCAACTCCCGCTACTACTCTAGTTGTACAAATTGATCCAGGACCAATTCCTACTTTTACAGCATCAGCACCAGCTTCTACTAAATATTTTGCGGCTTCACCTGTAGCAATGTTTCCAACGATAACATCTAGTTTAGGAAACTTCTTTTTAATGTCTTTCAATACCATCACCACACCTTTGGTGTGTCCGTGAGCTGTATCAATAATTACAGCATCTACACCTGCTTTTACTAAAGCAGAAGCACGTTCTAACGCATCTGCAGTAACACCAATAGCCGCTGCAACACGTAATCTTCCGTAAGAATCTTTATTTGCATTTGGCTTTTGCGTCACCTTAGTGATATCTCTAAACGTAATTAGGCCTTTTAGTTTATAACTATCATCAACAATCAATAATTTTTCAATTTTGTTTTGTTGAAGAATTTTTTCAGCATCCTTTAAAGACGTTCCAACAGCTGCAGTGACTAAATTCTCTTTAGTCATAACATCTACGATGGCTTTTTTGCTTTCGTGTTCAAAACGTAAATCTCTGTTGGTAACGATCCCTTTTAAGATTCCGTTGTCATCAACGATAGGAATCCCACCAATACCATGCTCGGCCATATTAGACTTGGCATCAAAAACAGTAGCAGTTAATGGTAAGGTCACAGGATCGATAATCATACCGCTTTCAGCACGCTTTACTTTTCGTACTTTATCCGCTTGCTGCTCAATCGTCATGTTTTTGTGCAACACGCCAATTCCACCTTCTTGCGCCATGGCAATCGCCATTTTACTTTCGGTAACCGTATCCATAGCTGCGGAAATCACAGGAATGTTGATGGTTATATTTCGTGTAAATTTAGTTTGAATATTGACTTCGCGAGGAAGAACTTCTGAAAATGCTGGAACTAAGAGTACGTCATCGTAAGTAAGACCTTCTCCAACAATTTTATTTTCGTGTGCTGTCATGGCAATTAAAATTTAATTGCACGCAAAAGTACAATTAATATTGACAAATTATAACATATTGAAAGGCTATTTACAACACTTAACAATCTATTAATAATCAATAACAATCCATTTTAAGCTGATCGTTGTTTTCAAAAGCACTTAACGGTTTGTCTAAGTGTGTTGTAGTGATGGTATGCAACACTTCTAAAACGCGATTTTGCATGGCTACAGAACCACAAATCATTATGACTCCATTAGCATTCAGAACACCACTCAACAAGTCCTGATGCTCTAAAATTAAATCTTGAACGTAAATTTTATCTTTCTGCTCTTGTGAATACGCAATATGAAAACTAGATAAGGTCTTTTTACTAAATGCTGAATCTATAATATTTTCATAAATACTTAGAGAGTCTTGTGTACGTCCTCCCCAAAATAAGTGGGTTTTTATTTGACTTTGATTATCGTTAATCATTCCTAAAAACGGTGCAATTCCTGTCCCGTTGGCTATCATCACCACTTCTTTTACATCCGTTGGAAAATGAAAATCTAGGTTTCGTTTGACTTGTGCCTTAACAATTTCGTTGACTTTTACGTTGTTGAAATAATTAGAGCAGACCCCAAATTCGTGTTTTTTAATACTTAAAATAATGTCTTTTTCTATTTTACCAATGGAATATTGGCGTTCAATATAATCGGCTTCCGGATATAAAGACAACAAATCACCAGATTCAAATTTTACTTTTTTATCTGGTCGCAATTGTACTAAAAATGAATCGTCATTATTAGGCTCTGATTTATTAATAACCTTAAACTCCTTTAATTTTTTTAAATTGACTTGAGGTTTTTGAAACTTAATTTTTAAATCGTGATTAGTGCGCTCATTCCATTGCTTAATCCACGTTTTATAAGCTTCAAAGGATTGATTATTAATTTTGAAAAGCGGAAGGTGTTCCTCAAAATTGTCTTGCATTTGAAACATCTCATCGACTTCAATGGCATATTTACAATAGTCAGGATACATAAGCGATCCAAAACCAACAACAGCATACTGAACCGTTTGCTTATGATGTGTTTTTTGAAATAATTTCTCAAAATTTGAAGCACTTGTAGGCGCTTCACCTTCGCCATAAGTCGATGCAAAAACGATGACATGTTTAGCCTTTTTATATTCTGAATACGCGTTTAAAGCCGCAATAAAAACCGAATGACCTTCTGCGATTAAAGCGTCATAAAATAGCTTGGCAGAATTAAAGGTGTTTCCGGTTTCTGAACCTACTAAAATGATGTAGTCTGCCTCATCTTTTTTGAATTTATTCTTAATTTTCGCTGTTTCTTTTCGTCGTTTTATCGTCATGGCAAAGCCCGAATACATAAAAAATAAAATGGCCAAACTCGCTAATAACAATACTATTGACCATAAAATAGTCCCTTGACCTGTATGCAAAATTAAGCTCCAATTAGACGCTAATGCTACAAACGAAGTGTTTTGATTACTGACGATAGCTCCTGTATATTGATTGACTAAAATTTCCTTATCAGATAATTTAACGGTGAAATAATCTTCAATATCATCTGAAAATGGAAATTCTACATAGTTCAAATCTTCAAGTTTTATATCTTGAAATGTTTGAAACTCTATGATGTCTAATTTGTGTTCAACGTCATCCTGTTCTGGATAGTTATGTGAAATTTTAGAATTTGGAAGTAAATCAAATTTTTCAAGCGATAGAAACACACCTGAAAGCGTAATAATCACAATAGGAATCAAGGTATATCGACCAATAACGACATGGTAATACTGATCAAAGTTTTCTCTAACCACTTTAGAAAAGAAACGTTTGATACCACCTTGACGTTTTAATATCAGTTGAATTCCTGTTACTGAAATCAGAAATAACAAAAAGGATACGACACCTATTAAAATACGACCTGTTGTTTTTAAAAATAGCGAACGGTGAAGGTTGGTTGCGAATTCATAAATTGGTGCTTTCTTTATAATATCACCTAATTTTTCGCCTGTAATGGGATTGATATAAAAGGTTTCACTGTCTCCTTCTTTGGTTATGACTGATGCACTTACAAAATCGTTATTATCAATTTCTAGTGTAAAGACGTCATCATATTCTTGTTGCAACACACTTAAGGTTTCAGCAAGAGAAATGGCGTTCGCCCCAGAAACAGCATACGGTTGCAACTGATTTGTAATGGGTTCAAACGCCAAAATAGCACCTGTTACCGATGCTATTAAAATGAACAAAGAAGATATGACAGCCAAAACTAAATGACTGTATCTCCAAATGGAAATGGTCATAGTGTCTGTTTTATTGAGGCATCATTCGGATGTAACGGATAAATCCCTTTCCTTCAACTTTAGATTTAATGGTCTCTGAAGTTAACTCAAATTCCACATCACTTTCGTAATAGTCTTGATCTTCAACAGCGGTTTCAAATCTTAACTTGTAACCTTTATCTAGTTTGTCGTTATCAATTTCAATCACATTAATGGTACGCTCTCCTCCACTCACTGTGGCTCCTGTGATAGCATCAATATCGTTACGTTTTTTGCCGTAAAAATCCCACCAAGACTCTACTGTATTATACCACTCATCATCGTCTCCAATGACGTTTAAGGTTTCTACATAGTCACCTTCAGAATTCAATAATGAAATAACAATATAGGCACCTTCACCTGTATAGTTAGTCATTTGAATCATGCATTTGTACTTTGTAGATTCTACTGGATTAGTAAATGATACTAAACTAAATATTACGACACATAATAATGCTATTGTACGTATGTTCTTCATATTCAAAATTATATTATTTTAAAAATTCAATTGAGGTATTACTCTTTTTTAGCAACTCATTTTCTTTTGCTAAATCATAAGCAGATTCTTCAAAATCTGTAACGATGTCTTTCTTAGCACCATTTTCTATAAGAAACTTAAGAACAGAATCGTCACTAGCTTTTAATGCAGCTAAATGCAAAGCGGTATTTCCTTCACTGTTTTTCGCATTGATATCTTGATTCATTTTTAATGCCAACTTTAATAAATCAAGACTATTTTTTTCAGCTGCCAAATGAAACCAAGTATTTCCATTTTTTTGCACTTGAGTTAAGTCGACCTTATTCGCTTTTAATAATGCCATTTTTTCAGAAAATACATCTTTATTCTTAGGTGAATATGATTCGATTAAATAATAGGTTAAATTATTTCCATCTGTATCAACAAGAGCAGTTTTATAACCTTTTTTGATTAAAAACGCTACAACATCTGAAGTATTACCACCTACAGCTAAAGTTAAAGCCGATTGGCCTTTCTTATTTATATCATCATGGTTTTTTAAATTATCAGCTAAAAGATTTACGACCTCTAAGTTATTGCTTGAAGCTGCATGCATTAAGGCATTATTTCCTTTAGAATCTTTAGTACTCACCTTTAAGCCTTTATCTAGTAAGAATTTAATTACATCTAAATCTTTGCTTCTAGCTGCCAAAATATGTAGTGCCGATTCACCTTCTTTATTAGTTACATTCGGATTTAAACCTACACTTTCTAAGTACTTATAAACCTCAATACCATTAGTTGTACCTCGTGCGCCATTTGCTGCAAATATAAAAGCTTGATCAGTGCCTTTGATTCCTTTTTTTAATAAAGCATTTAAAGATTCTATCTCACCTTTTTTGGTGACGTAATTAAAAATGCCATTACCATCACTATCTACACTATTAATATCTAATCCTTTAGACTGAAAATAAGATACCAATTTAAAATCTGGATCATTGGGCGCTGCTATTAATAAAGCGTTTGCTCCATCGGGATTTAAATCTTTCTGTACGTCTGCTCCATATTTAATAACAAGATCATATACCTTAGTATTTTGTTGACCAGAACCAGCAGCAAAATTGATTATAGAGTTCCCTTTGTCGTCTGTTATATTAGTTTTTGCCCCATTTTCTAATAGGTATTGCACTAATTCAGCATTGCCTTTATAAGCTGCCCAAAAGGCATAGGTTCTACCATCGTGCGTTAATTTATTAACGTCATTTCCTTTTTGAGAAATCATGTAAGTAATCGTCTCTAAAGGTGCATCTTGCAAGGTTGCATAAACGACTCCATCAAAATTATTACCATTGGCTTCAGCAGGATTGTTACCTTCTTTTATTTTCTGTTTCACAGTTTCTACCGTTGGTTGGGTTCCCCAAAACTCACGATCTAAAAAAATATTTTCATTCTGTGCGAAAGTAGATAAAGACAAGGCCACAAAAAGGATGACTAATATCGATTTAATTGTTTTCATATATATGATTGATTTATTTTAAACTTATTTATTTTACAAAAGATTCTATAATACTATTGATATCTTTTTCTGCTGTAATCTCGTCATCTAATAAGTATTTAAACAATACTTTATTATCCACTTTTTCAGCAAGAGTTAAATCTTTATTTCTGTTGTAAACAGCATCCCATTTGGTTCTTACTAAAGCCCATTTACCTTGTTGCGCTTTCCACCAGTCTATTGAAGCTTGGCATCTACTATCATCTACTTTTTTATACGTATTAAATCCTTTTTCTTTTGCAATAATAACATCTTCTTTTCCAGTTTCTCGTAACACTTTATCATTATCTTGATCATGAACCCAACCATAGTTAGTAATCTCGTGACGGTTACCTCTTAATGTAATATTGTAATCGCTACGTTTGGTGTATTCACGTCTCGGTAATGGCGCTGTTGTTGTGTTTTCCCAGTAATTCTTACCATCTACATGAACCCAAGTACCAGAACCTTCATACCGTGGACTATCATCTACCTGAAACACCTTCTGCGTCCACTGTCCTTTTACAGCATCCTTAGATTTTTTTTCAAAGGTCCAATTATTATCGCCATTATACATATAAAAGTCTTGGTTTTGAAATAACCAATCTTGTCTCCAGTGTTTTACAATATGTGGACTATCAGGTCTCCCAACTTGTAATAAATGTTGAATTGAAATTTTATCATCTTCATCTTCTATAGCAAAAGCGTACTCTAAACCTTTATCAATTTTGGTTTCTGAAGGTCTGTAAAGCGAATCATTACTATAGTTAAAGGTCTCTGTAAAATTGAACGTTACTTCAAAACAACCACACATATCTTTAATGGCTTCCTGATCTAGAGTCTTCTTTTTTTGTGCGTTACTACTTAAAGTAAATGCTAATACAATGGCTAAAACTGGTACTACTTTTTTCATATTTAAAAGATAAATGATGTGTTTAAAAATTATTTAAAAAAAACTATTCTTATTTAGAATGAATTAAAATAAGATTATATATTTGCGACAAATTTATCAAGAATGAGTCTAAATAAAAATAAAATCCCAATTTATTTTTCAATTATTTTCTTTTCGTGGTCTTTTGCTCAAAAAAGTGAAACACCAACGGACAGTATTAAAGTGAAACCTTTAGAAGAAGTCGTTGTTACTGGCCAGTATAATCCAACCTCTATTAAAAAGTCCGTACATAATGTCATTGTTATTAATAGAACTCAGATTGAGCAAGTTGCGGCAAACAATTTGGCCGATTTATTAAATTTCAACCTTAACCTTACTATTATTCCTAATGCCCAAACAGGACGCTCTACGATTTCGTTCTTTGGATTAGACTCGCAATATTTCAATATTTTGGTGGATAACATCCCCATGGTTAGTGATAATGGTTTAGGGAATGACATTGATTTAACACAAATTAATCTCGATGCTATTGAACGTATTGAAATCGTTGAAGGTGCCATGGGAGTAGAATTTGGTGCGAATGCTGTTTCTGGAGTGATTAATATTATTACTAAAAAGTCTATTGCTAACACATGGAACATTCGAGCCTATTTACAAGAAGAAACCGTAAGTGATGAGTATGCTTTGTTTGATGAAGGTAGACATATCCAATCCTTTAGCGTGGCTCATAATATTAATGAGAAATGGATGGCTAAAATTGGAGCTAACCGAAATGGTTTCGCCGGATTTTTCGATGAACGCCAAGGACAAGATTATTACCAAAATGATGGTCTTAGAGGTTATGAATGGTTACCAAAACAGCAATTAAACACCAATGCTTTAATTAATTATAAAGGCAATAATTTTAGAGTACTATACAAGTTTGAATACTTTAACGAGCAAATTAATTACTATGATGCCGCTGTACGAGCGAATATAGATACTCAAAATCAAACGAGTAATCCATCTGCTACAGATCGCATATTTACCACCAACCGATTTGTCAACAATCTTAATATTGATGGTAACTTAAATTCTGGAGCTAACTATAACGTAGCACTCTCCTACCAACAACAAGAACGCGACTTAAACGAATTTAACTATTTCATTTTAAGTAAAGAACGCAGTAATGAAACGGATGAAACCTACCAATCTAGTAAAGTCTTCTTTTCTAAAGGAACTATAGATAACTTAGTGAAAAGTGATTTTTATAATTTCCAACTCGGTTATGAAGCGCGCTATATTGAAGGCTTTGACACACAAGCTTCAGGTGATGTTACCCAACAAGATAAAACCAATAAGCAGACTAATTCAGCCATTTTTGGGTCTTCGGAATTAAACTTATCCAATGCATTCTCTTTACGTCCTGGTGTACGCTATGAATATAATTCACTTTTTAAATCGAAATTAATGGGCTCTTTAAGTGCGCGTTATTTAATGGATAATGGTTTTGAACTTAGAGCCAACGTTGGTACCTCTTATAGAACACCTAATTTTGAAGAGTTATACTACTATTTTGTAGATTCTAATCATGATGTTCAGGGTAATGAAAACCTAAATCCAGAGAATGGATTTTCAGCCTTTGTGAATCTAAAAAAGAGAAGTTGGTTTAATGACCTGTCTTTAGTCAACAACTTAAAGTTAAGTTATGTAGATGTTTCAGATAGAATTGATTTGGCTGTCGTTAATACCAGTCCATTGCGATATCAATTTATAAACATTGATAAATTTAAACTGTGGAGTCTTTCATTAGAAAATTCATTGAAATTAGATAAGTTATCATTCAACTTAGGAGCAACGTTTCAAGGCATTTCTAGAATTAATAGTAATGAAGTTAATGGCACTGATGATTTTCTGTACAATTTTCAAGTCAATACAAGTGCATCCTATTTTGTAGAACCTTGGGATACTTCATTCACATTATTATTAAAATACAACGGAGAGCAAGAACAATACTTAGCATCTGGATCTGATACGGATGGTAATTCTACATTCTCAAAAGCGACAACGGATGCTTACAGTTGGTTAGACGCCTCTATTAAAAAATCATTTTTAGACAATAAAATTAAAGTCACGCTTGGTGCACGAAACCTATTAGATGTCACCAATGTAAACGTCAGCAATACTGCTACTGGTGGCACACACACTACTAACAGTAATGCTTTATTGTTAGGCTATGGAAGATCTTTTTATTTAAAACTATTATATAACCTAAATTTTTAAACACTAAATATTATGACAAATAAATTTTTAAAAATGGCTTTATGCTTATGTATTATTGCATTTTCTAGCTGTAGTAGCGACGACGACGTTTCTGGCCCGCTTACTATTGTGATTGAAGGTGCTTCTATAGCTCCAGAAGTTGGAGGCCCTAATCAACAAAACCAAGTTTATATTGATTTAAGTACAAACACAACGACATCAGCGCAACGTGATTCTTGGGACTTAGGATTTTACTCTGGTTCAGATTTCAGGGTTGCTATTAATGGCTCTATAGAAATGGCTGCAGCAGAATTATCATTTAATGATATTGATGCCGTAAATTCAACAACTCAAGAAGTAATAGATTTACAACCTCTAGCTAAAGTTGGTATTTTTGATACTGCAAATTTAGCTTTTGTTGATGCTTTTGACGGAAACATATATGGTACTGCCATCAGTGAAATATCTGCTACAGACTCTGAAAACAAAGTATATTTGATTAATCTAGGTAGTGAAGTAGGTACAGAAACACCTGCAACTGGCTCTGTTGATTTAAAAGATGAAGAAAGAGGTTGGAAAAAAATCCGAGTATTAAGAAATGGGAATGACTACACCATTCAATATGCCGACTTGGACGCCACTACACATGAGGAAATCACAATCTCTAAAGACAGCAACTATAACTTTACATTCTTTAGCTTTACTACAGAAAGTATTGTTAACGTTGAACCAACATCTTCAAGTTGGGATTTAAACTTTACAACCTTTACGGATGAAGTTTTCGCCGGACCAGATAGTTATGGTGCTTATTTCTATGGAGATTTTGTAGCTTCAAATAACCTAGCTAACGTAGATATTTATAGGATAGATACTGAAGAAAACACGGAACTATCTTATGACAATTTCACGATAAATGATGTTACTGCGTCTAATTTTTCTAATGATCAAAGAAGTGTAGGAAGCAGCTGGAGAAACGGTGGAGGACCAGGTTCGTTACCTTCTCTTAAAGAAAACGTCTTTTATATAATTAATGATACAGATGGTAATCTTTACAAATTGAAATTCTTAGCCTTAACAAATGCAGAAGGAGAACGTGGTCACCCTGAATTTGTATATAGTTTATTACAATAAACTTTTAAAATAGATATAAAAAAAGCCTTCATTTTTCAATGAAGGCTTTTTTATATTATCATGTAAAAATCTAAATGATTACCCTAATAATTAATTCTATAATTGTTTATAACGTGATGGTGATCTTACTAATTGTTTCAGAATTATAAAAACAGCAACTGTATAAGACAATGTCATTAATAAACCAGAAAACATAACTACATACTTTACCCAAAACATGCCTTTCCACAAAAGGAAAAGTCCTCCAAAAGTTAAAATTACAGAAACAAAAGGTTCTACTAATAAGAAGATTTTTAACTTAGAATTAAGTCTTGATGTTACTAAAATTAAGCCCGTTAGAAAGAAAATAATTGACATAGATAGAATATGTCCGTGGACTAAAGTGAGCATTTCTTGTTCACTTTTTTTAAACCTCATTACATCAGCTTCTTCATCATCTTCGTTACCTAAGTATTGTTCTTCTATTCCATTAGGATTTGCTGAAGATGTTTCACCTACAAATAAAAGCCCGGTGTAAAAACCAACACTTAATACAATAACAAAAGCTGCAATAAGCAGCTTTAATTCCTTTGGAAATGTTTCAATGAGGCCATTTACTATCATTATATGAGATCTTTATCACTTAATATTTTTAAGGACTTCATTAAGTCATCCATAGCATTTGTCATGGATCTTACTGAAATGGTTGCTCCAGAAATAGCATCGATATTATCACCATATCTAAACTCATCATCCTTTGTTTTACCAATAAACTGTTTTAACCAACGTTTACTTCCTATTTCTCCTCCGTAATCTTCACGATAAATTAAAACTTTCGTTTTAACAATAACTAAATTAGGATCTAATAGGACCAAATAATCAAACTGATCTGTTTTACTTGGTGCTTTAGACACGTATGCATATCCTAAAGGTTTAGTGTCTTTTTTAATTTCGAAAAAATTATCAGCACCAAATTTTGAAGGTAATTCTTTTGCAACATTAGAAGCTATTATTTTAGCATCGAAAGAAAATGATTCTACAGAGTACGTTTTCTTTATTTCAGAATCTACCTTCTTTTGAATGTTTTTAGGCAATCCAAAAGCAAGAATAGATAGTACTAAAATGATAATGCTACTTAATTTCATATTGCAATAGTATTAAATTGTTTTAATTAGAACCAAACTCCTAAGCCAATATTTAATTGGTTAGGACTATCTTCATCTGTTGCATAATTAAAAAATTGATAATCTGCTTTTACAACAGCTCCTGGTGCAATTTTATAACTTAAACCAAATGTCCATTCATCTCTGTCGTAAGCATCATTTTTTACTAACGCACCTTCAACAGAAGCATGTGTATCGTAATCCGAATAGCGTGCAAATGCAAATAATTGTTGTTCCTTGTTTTGCGGTAATAAATTATAAGCACCTTCAACATACCAACCTTGTAATGCACTACCTAAATCTGCACTATTAAGTGTATTATAATCTTCGGTATCTGAAATACTGGCATGTATAAATTGACCTCTTGCTGTAAAACGTTTGTAAGCATAACGTGCATCTAAGCCAATCATAGAAATACCAACACTAGTACCATCAATATCTTCAATTTCATCTTCGGCTTGTGTTCTCCCAAAATATCCAGACAATCCTAAGCGCAAACCTGGTAAGCCATAATAATCTAGTTTAGCAGCAAAGTTTGGTGAGTCTACTGTAGATTGAATTCCTTTTTGTCTTCCATTTCTTAATCCATTTGATCCTCCTAAAACTTTAGAACCATTTACAGATTTAAAACCGTTAAAAACATAAGCTTGATAACGCAATGATACATTATCTAAACGACCTGAAACACCAAAACCAATTTCTCTCCAAGTGGTTGGCACTATACTTTTGTCTATACTTGGTCTTTCAACTCCGTTAAAAGTTGTTGGCTCGTGATACTCATTAGTTATTCCCATAGGCACTAACATTAAACCACCTCTAAGGTTTACATTATCAGTTAAACTATATTGCACAAAGGCTTGCTCTACAAAAATTTCTTCTACATGCTCTAATTCAACTTCTGTAACAAACTGCACACGGTCGTTAAACTTATAACCAAAAAGTAATACTAAACGTTGTACATCTAATTCACCATTATCAGCTTCTGGTTGATTGTATGTTATCTCTCCATAACCACCAACTGTAACACCTGTATTTATATTTCCTGATAAAATACGCTGTGCGGCATTTTGTTGCGTTTGTGGATTAGTAGACAACGAATCTGGAACAGTTTGCGCATATGTAAATGATGCAATTAAAAGGATAAGACTAAGGGTAATTTTCTTCATTATTATTCTTATTTAGACTTGATATGAATTATTTTTCATTTTAAGCTGCAAATTTAAAACAGAATAGTAATTACACAAAGTTTATTTAGATTAATTTTAAATAAACTTTGTAGTGAATGATGACTTAAACCATAGAATTTTAAGTCTTTACTCATTTTAAGTATTGAATTAGAAAACAAAAAAATTACAAAATTGAATCTACTACTAATGATACTTAGTAAAAATCTTAGTCGCTTCATTATAAGAGCTTTCAAAACACATAGCATTAAGATTATGCGCTTTTTTCTGCGTAAAGTAAGACAACATTTTTTCAGTTGGCATATTACCAGTAAGATCATCTTTTGCCATTGGGCAACCACCAAAACCTTGTATAGCTCCATCAAAACGTCGGCAACCTGCTTTGTAGGCGGCGTCAATTTTTTCGAACCAAGACATTGGTGTGGTATGCAAATGTGCACCAAATTCTATGTTTGAATATTCGGGAATTAAATTTGAAAATAAATAGTTAATATTCTCTGGATCTGAACTTCCAATGGTATCGCTTAATGACAATATACTAACTCCCATTTTAGATAAGCGTTCCGTCCACTCCCCTACGATATCTACATTCCACGGATCACCATAAGGGTTTCCAAAACCCATTGAAATATAAACCACAACTTGTTTATTGCTTTTGTCTGCGACTTCTAAAATCTCAGACAAGGTCACAACAGATTGTGCTATGGTTTTATGAGTATTACGCATCTGAAAGTTCTCTGATATAGAAAATGGAAATCCTAAATAATCAATTTCAGAATGCACCGAAGCATCGTTTGCTCCCCTTGTATTTGCTATAATAGCGAGCAATTTACTTTCCGTTTTACTCAGATCTAATTGTGCTAAAACTTCAGCCGTATCAACCATTTGCGGAATTGCTTTTGGAGATACAAAACTTCCGAAATCAATAGTATCAAAGCCAACACGAAGTAACGATTGAATGTATTGTACTTTCTTTTCTGTAGGTATAAAAGCCTTAATGCCTTGCATGGCATCTCTTGGACATTCTATTATTTTAACCGCTTTATTCATTAGTTCAAATATACATTAATTGAAATTGAAATTGAACTCGAAATAGAATTTGAAGGCGATAATAATTAGCATAAATGATTCTTCTAAATTAGAGATTCCGATAACTATCTCAATGTGTTAACATAAGTCATATAGAATATCTTTCTAAATGAGAATAAAAACCGCAATCCCTACAAATACCACAATCTGAAGCCATTTTAAAACTAAGCCTGAATTTTTATGCTTTAAGGTGTAGGTTTTAATTTGACCTGCGAGCAACGCTATAATAGAAAAAATAATAAAAGAGACCAACATAAAAAGGCCTCCTAAAATATAAAACTGCCAAACGGTACTCATCGTTTCACTAAATAAAAACCCTGGAAAAAACGCTAAAAAGAAAATGGTCACTTTTGGATTGAAAACATTCATAAAAAAACCTTGAACAAATAACTGTTTTAGACTTTTCTTAGGCACATGTTCGGAATTAAAATTAAGACTTGCATCAGATTTAAAGACTTTGTAAGCTAGGTATAACAGATAAATCGCTCCTAAAAGTTTAATACCAAAGAATAGGTTTTCATTTGCTGCTATGATAGCAGAAACACCAAAGGCTAATAAAGTCGTGTGAATTATACAACCTGTAATTAAACCGCTAACGGTTGCCATACCGTAAGATTTACCATGACTAATACTTTGGACCAAGACATAAATATTATCTGGTCCTGGAGCGAATGCCAAAGCTATTGTGGCTCCTATAAATGCGGTAAGAATTTCGAAATTCAAAATTATTGATTATTCAATATCAATCTATTAATGCGTTTTATTAGAGAAGGTCCTTCATAAATAAAACCGGTATACACCTGAACCAAATCAGCACCAGCTGCTATTTTTTCTAAAGCATCTTCTGCAGAATGAATACCTCCTACTCCAATAATAGGAAATGATTTATTGCTTTTATCCGCTAAGTACTGAATGACTTTAGTCGATTTATCTTTAATTGGTTGTCCGCTTAAACCACCATTACCAATCTCGTTAAGTCGTGCATCACTCGCTTTTAATCCTGTTCTGTCAATAGAGGTATTACTTGCAATAACACCATCGAGATTTGTTTCTGCAATTAATTCTACAATTTCATCTAATTGCACATCGTTTAAATCTGTTGCAATTTTAAGTAGAATGGGTTTCTGCTTACTAAATGTAGCATTAGCTTCTTGTACCGTAGAAATCAGCTCTAACAAATAATCTTTATCATTTAATTTAGCGTGGCTTCCTACATTTGGACAACTGACGTTAAGTACAAAATAATCTACATAAGGATGTAAGGCATTAAAACACTCCAGATAATCTTTCGTGTAATTTTCAGGAAGCGTTTGGGTATTTTTCCCAATATTTCCACCAATGATGAGTTGCCCTTTATTTTTCTTTAATTGAGAAATAGCGGCTTGCAAACCGTCATTATTAAACCCCATGCGGTTAATAATGCCTTTATCATCTTTTAGTCTGAATAAGCGTTTTTTAGGATTTCCTTCTTGTGCTTTTGGAGTTACTGTTCCTATTTCAATAAAACCGAACCCGAAGTTGGCCAATTCATTATATAAAACGGCATTTTTATCAAAACCAGCTGCTAAACCAACAGGGTTCTTAAATTTTAATCCAAACAATTCACGCTCTAATTGTTTGTCTTCAACAACATACATGGCTTTAAAAATACTCTTAACTCCTGGTATTTTAGATAAATTCCGAATTAACGAAAAGGTAAAATAATGTACTTTTTCGGGATCGAAAAGAAATAAAATGGGTCTGACTAAAGCTTTGTACATGAGAATGATTTTACGCTGTAAAAATAAGCATCTATTCCTTAAAAAGGAACTATTAATTTTTTCATAAACTGTCAATTATCATAATTTATACTTTCTAATTTATGTAACTTTGAAACACTAACCAAAATCAAATTATCATGAAAAAAATTATTGTTCCTGTCGATTTTTCAAAACATTCAGAATACGCCTTAGAAACTGGTGCTGCACTAGCAAAACAGCACAATTCAGAATTAATAGTAATGCATATGTTAGAAATGTCTGAGTCTATTTTTTCTGCTTCTAGCGCTGAAAGAGGTGAAGAAAATGCGTTTATGTTAATGGTTGCCAATAAAAAGTTTGAAGCTTTTTTAGATCAACCTTATCTTGAAGGTCTTGAAGTTACACCAATGGTTAAATATCATAAAGTTTTAAAAGAAGTTGCAGAAGTTGCCGCTGATGTTAGAGCAGACTTAATTGTTATGGGTTCTAGAGGACACAGTGATCACGATGGCGTCTTTACAGGTTCTAACACCGAAAAAGTTGTACGTTACAGTAATACACCTGTATTAGTTATAAAGTCTAAACCAAAATCTGTTAATTTTGAGCATATCGTTTTAGCTACAGATTTTTCTGAAGAAAGTGTGCCTGCTGTTAAAAAGGCACTTGAATTATTAGTTGAATTAGGTCAAAAAACGACTTTATTACATATTAACTCACCAAACTTAACCTTTTTAAGTACTGATGAAATTGATGAGAAAATAGCAACGTTCTTAAAGTTGGCTAAATTAAACGAAAGCGACGTTACCATTGCGCGCATATCAGATCACAATGTGGAAGATGGTGTTTCAAATTTTGCTAGAAAACAACAAGCTGATGCCATAGCAATGATTACTCATGGAAGAAAAGGTCTAAGTCATTTCTTTGGTGGAAGTATTTCTGAAGATGTCGTTAACCATTCTAAACTTCCAGTTATTACCTTTAAGCTTTAATTTTTAAATACAAATAATTTTATGCAGCATATTATAAATCGGTTTATAAGTTACGTTACTATAGACACTGAATCTGATCCTAATTCTGAAACCACTCCGAGTACCAAAAAACAATGGGACTTGGCCAATAAATTAGTTGAAGAATTAAAAACAATTGGCTTAAGTGATGTGTCTATTGACGAAAATGCATACATCATGGCAACCTTACCAAGTAATGTCAGTCACGATGTACCTGTTATAGGATTTGTATCTCATTTTGATACCTCTCCAGATTTTACAGGTGCTAATGTGAAACCTCAAATTATTAATGATTACGACGGAAAAGATATCGTTCTTAATGCTGAAGAGAATATTATTTTGTCTCCAGATTATTTTGACGACTTATTACTTTACAAAGGTCAGACCTTAATAACAACAGATGGTACAACCCTTTTAGGTGCTGATGATAAAGCTGGTATTACTGAGATTGTAACAGCTATGGAATACCTTATTAATCACCCTGAAATTAAACATGGAACCATAAAAATTGGTTTTACTCCTGATGAAGAAATTGGCAGAGGAGCGCATAAATTTGATGTTGAAAAATTTGGTGCAGATTGGGCTTATACCATGGATGGTAGCCAAGTTGGAGAATTAGAGTATGAAAACTTTAACGCTGCAGGAGCTAAAGTAAAAGTGAAAGGTAAAATTGTACACCCTGGTTACGCAAAAGGTAAAATGATCAACTCCATGTATTATGCTTCAGAGTTTATTAATATTTTACCACGATTAGAAACACCAGAATGTACAGAAGGTTACGAAGGGTTTTTCCATTTACATAATATAGAAGGAGATGTTGAAGAAACAACGCTCGAATATATTATTAGAGATCATGACAAAGATAAGTTTGAAGCTCGAAAAGCTTTATTGGAAAAAGTGGTCTTTGATTTAAACACTAAATACGAAAGTGAAGTTTTTAAGATTGAAATAAAAGATCAATACTTCAACATGAAAGAAAAAGTGGAACCTGTAATGCATATTGTAGATATTGCAGAAGAAGCAATGAAAGCTGTTGGTGTAACTCCTTTAATCAAAGCGATACGTGGAGGAACTGATGGGTCTCAATTGTCTTATATGGGATTACCTTGCCCAAATATTTTTGCAGGTGGTCATAATTTTCATGGACGTTATGAGTATGTACCCGTAGAAAGTATGCAAAAAGCTGTAGAAGTTATTTGTAAAATCGCAGAGTTAACGGCTATAGAAAAATAGTTTCAGTCCTTTATAAAGACTCATAATAATTTCAATAAGCAGTAAACTATAGCATTTAGTTTACTGCTTATTTTTTTTTATGCTTAAATTTAAGAACCAAAATACTTTAGTTTTCAATTACAATACATTCATTATGACTACAACACCAAAACACGACGAACGCATTGCTGTAATGACATTTGCATCGGTTTATCCGCATTATATTACAAAAGTTGAAAAGAAGGGCAGAACAAAAGAAGAATTACATCAAGTGATTACATGGTTAACTGGCTTTGATGACACTAAGCTACAAGAACTCATCACGAATAAAGTCACGTTTAAAACTTTCTTCGAAAAAGCAAAACTAAACCCAAATGCACATCTTATTAAAGGGGTTATCTGTGGGTACCGAATTGAAGATATACAAACTCAACTAACTAAAGAAGTACGCTATTTAGATAAATTAGTTGACGAATTAGCAAAAGGACGAAAAATGGAAAAGATATTACGTAGCGCATAATTCACATCACCAACTTTTGAATAATCAGCATAGTATATAATACGAAGCAAACTCGAAACATGAATAATATAGCAATTCTTAAAAAACTAAAATCTTCAACCTTTACCGATGAAGATGGCGAAACTTATACCTTAGATTTTAAAGATGGTCTAACAGCTTCAGAAATTGAAAAACTAAAACCATTATTCCCCAATCATACCATTGACAATGAACTCATTGATGTTTTAAAAGAGACTCGTGGTTGGGAAGATTACGGTTTAGATGATATTGATTTTTCTTCAATAGGACAATTTGGATTCAATGAATTATGCCCGTTTTCTGTGACTTTAGGACACGATGGATTTGGTAATCATTGGGTTTTAGATATATTAAATGATGGCTCATTAGGGCATGTATATTACGCTTGCCACGATCCGGCTGTGTTTATACGCTACGCTGATAATCTAAATGATTTTTTAAGTAGCTTATTAGAATTTCATGAATCACCTACAGACAATTACCTCAATGATATCCATGATAAAGTTGTTTATGATATCTGGGAAAACGGAGGTCAATTATTCGATAAAATCGATTTTGAAAAAGCTAACACATCTTATTTTCCATTTTTTAATCAATTAAAAGGTAATGATTGGGTTATAGCTGATCTAAGAAATGCTAAAAATAAAACAGGTTTTGCATGGGGGAAATTTGGACCTAATAGTGAAATAAAACGTCATCCAAGAGAATTAATTTGGGCTATTAAAAAAAGTAAAAAAGGATTCTTTAAACGCCTTTTCGGAAGCTAAACCAATTCCAATGAAAAAAGCAACCTCAGTAGAAGAATACATTGAAGTCAATCAGCACTTCGCAGATGCACTTAGCA
The DNA here is from genome assembly GCF_013403915.1 of Winogradskyella pacifica. Classification (GTDB taxonomy): domain Bacteria; phylum Bacteroidota; class Bacteroidia; order Flavobacteriales; family Flavobacteriaceae; genus Winogradskyella; species Winogradskyella pacifica. The sequence continues at coordinate 35,573 of NZ_JABFDI010000016.1, read as the reverse complement.
TTTTGCGACGTATTATGAATACCACCGAATTAGAAGAAACCATAAAATGGAGCATGCCAACCTACTGCCTAAATGGTAATTGGTTGTTGGTTGTTGGTTGTTGGTTGTTGGTTGTTGGTTGTTGGTTGTTGGTAAAATTTAAAACAAAAAAAAAGACTGCTCAAAATAAATGAACAGTCTTTTATAATTTATGATACAAACCGGCTTATTTTACAACAGCTGGTGCATTTAACTTATTACTCATTTCCATAGAAATAGCAGAACGGTCAAATTTAATTTTCCCTGCTAATGTTTCAATAACACAACTGTTATCTTTATCATTTAATTCTACAACTTTTCCGTGCATACCGCTTTTAGTAATTACACGAGTTCCTCGTGTTAACTCGCTTGCAAACTTTTTCTCTTGTTTAGAGCGTTTCATTTGTGGTGCAATCATAAAGAAATACATCACTGCAAAAATAGCGATAAACGGTAAAAATGATCCTAATCCTTCCATTCAGAAATTTATAATAATTATTAATTAATCGTGATTATGTCCTTCGTGACCTGGTTGCGTAGAATATTTTCTAGGTGCAGCAGCAGCAGCTCCATTATCTGTAGCTAAAGGATTAATACTTGGTGTTGCTGGTTTTGCAGCAGCAGGTGCATTTGGATCTTTTTCAATAAAAGCAGTAATCTTAACTGGTAATTGACCTTTTTCAGTATTCGTTACCATCGTTAATGACTTTGTTGTTTTTCCGTTACCCTTACCGTTAAACTTTACAGTAAATTGACCTGTTTCACCTGGCTGAACTTCTTTTGTATAGTTTGTTGGTACAGTACATCCACAAGTACTTTTAATATCACTTACCACTAACATAGAGTTTCCGGTGTTTGTGTATTTAAAAACTGTTTCAACAGGAGTTCCATCGGCTATTGTACCAAAATCATGTTCTGTTTTATCTAAAGTTAAAACTGCAAAATCACCAGCATTAGCATCTCTTTCTGCAGCAACAGCAACATTTTCAGATTTAACTTTACTCGCAGCGTCATCCTTACAAGATGTAAAAGCTACCATGCATAATGCACTAAGTCCTAAAATTACTTTTTTCATTATTCTCTTTTTTTGTTAAAAATTGTTTCAGCTTACGAAGTTAATGATTATTTTAAGGAATTAAAATTTTTAAGTCCTTGTTAACATATTCTTAGTAAGAAACCACTTTCTAAATTACTACGATTCAACTGAATTATATGACCTCAATAAGATTCTACTCAAATTAACGAACATTACATCAAACCTCTTCCAGCTTTAGGATGAATATTTTCAGATTGATACTCCTTTACAATCTTATCTAAAATCCCGTTAATAAACAAACTACTCTTTGGTGTTGAGTATTCTTTAGCGATTTCAAGATATTCGTTAATCGTAACTTTATGAGGAATAGAAGGAAATTTTTGAAATTCGCAAAGTGCCATTTTCAACAATACACCGTCTAAACTTGCTAAACGCTCAGAATCCCAATTAGTCGTTTTCTTGTTAATTTCTTCTGCGAACTTAGAACTATTTAAAAACGTTTTTTTAAATAACTCAATTGCAAATTCCTTGTCATCATCGTCTTTATACAAACTTGGTAACAAGGCCGTCTCTGGTGACGTTAACTTTAGTTTACGCAATACTTTTAACATGGCTGTATTTACCACTGGTAAATCATCTACCCATGTAATCTTTTTGTCTTCAAAGAAATCGTAAAGTTTCTCGTTTGGAGCTATGATTTCCGTAAAAACATCAATTACAAAGCTTTTATCTTTCTTAAAACTCGGCTCTGCGTCTTCTGTGTAGTTTTGATAAATGTCACTTTTTAAAATCGCTTTAAAAAGAATATCGACATACTCAAAATCTAAATCCCAAAAATTCAACTTCTTGTTAGCAATGGCATCTTGCAACATTGTATTACTACTAATAAGATGTAATAGTTGATTCTCTTGAAACTTTAAATCCGGATTTTTATCGGCTTCCGTTCCTAAAAGTTTACCTTGTAGCCTATCATTATGATTCTTACTCTTCTTATGCAGTTCTGTCAGCAGCGCTAAAAGCGATAAGTATAGGTCATACATACTATCTAAACTGTGTAACAAAAACTTTTGTTCTTTTATTAAATCATCACTCTCTGTACCTTTAAAAGCATACATGGATTGCATAGCTTTAATTCTGATGTGTCTTCGGTTTAGCATGTGTAAGAACTCACTTTTAGTATTGGTTATTAAAAAAGGTGAACCTATTAAAGATTCACCCTGCAAAAATACTATTATTTAATTTTTATATCCGAAAATAATTGAGACTATTTTAAGTTTTCTCTCTTACGAGTTTCAATACGTTCTCTAGCAATATTTAAGGCCGCATTGTGCGTTGTAAGATTATTCACCTTAGCATTATCTAAAATTTCGAGCGTCGTATTATAAATATTCTCCGTTTTTCGCATTATTTCTTGTCTATCATAATTCTCTAACTCTGCATAAACATTGATAATTCCACCTGCATTAATTAAAAAATCTGGTGCGTAAACGATACCACGTTCTTGCAAAATTAAACCATGAGTTTTCTCTTCTGCCAACTGATTATTTGCAGCTCCAGCAATTACTTTTGCTTTCAACTTATAAATAGTATCATCATTTATGGTCGCTCCTAAAGCACAAGGTGCATAGATATCCATCTCTTCACTGTAGATATCATTACCACCATAAATTGTAACTCCGTATTTAGAGCGCACTTCTTCTAATCGTTCTTGACTAATATCCGCAATAGTGACATTAGCACCTTCATTAACCAAATGTTCAACAAGCGCTTCACCTACATTACCAATACCTTGCACGTAAATGTTTTTATCTTCTAAAATATCTGAACCAAATTTAAATTTGGCAGCAGCTTTCATTCCCATAAAAACACCATAAGCAGTAATTGGAGACGGATTACCAGCTCCTCCTTTACTTTCTGAAATTCCGGTTACATAAGGAGTCACCTCTCTCACTGTATCCATATCTTCAGTGGTCATACCAACATCTTCTGCTGTGATGTAACGTCCACTTAGTGAATGTACAAACTCACCAAATCGCCTCATTAATTCCGGTGTTTTTTGCGTTTTAGCATCGCCAATAATAACGGCTTTACCACCACCAAGATTTAAACCAGTAATTGCAGATTTAAATGTCATACCTCTAGACAAGCGCAATACATCATTAAGTGCTTCCCACTCGTTTGCATAATTCCACATTCTAGTACCACCTAATGCTGGGCCTAAAACTGTATTATGAATACCAATTATAGCTTTTAAACCAGTATCTTTGTCATTGCAAAAAACAATTTGCTCATGGTCATCAAAAGAATGTTGTCCAAAAACAGGATCCATTTTTTTCAATTCTTTTGCAGTAATAATATCTGAAGTCATTTTTGTTAATTTAAGGGCGTTTAAATATATTCTAAAAACAGCATGCAAAAGTAAATCATAATTAAAGGATTAGCAAAACATTAACTATTAAATGCGATTATCATAATACTTTTGAGGTATTAAAGTCATAGAATGAAGGCACTAAAACATCTTAATAAATATTTTTACAAGTACAGATTCCGCATAATCATTGGCATCCTTATTACCATCGTTGCCAAGATCTTTGCCCTTTTCACACCGCGATTAGTCGGCGCATCAATTAATATTGTTTCTGACCGATTGGATGGAAAAATTTCCGATGAAATTTTTAGAAGTGAGTTAATGATTAACGTTTTCTACCTGGTTGGAGCGGCTATTATCGCAGGAATATTTACTTTTTTAATGCGTCAAACCATCATTAACGTATCGCGTTACATCGAATTTGACCTTAAAAATGAAATCTATCAGCATTACCAAATTCTGTCTTTAAAATTTTACAAATCGAACCGAACTGGTGATTTAATGAACCGTATCAGTGAAGACGTTGGAAAAGTAAGAATGTACGTTGGTCCGGCTATAATGTATACCATTAACACCATTACTTTATTTGCCGTTGCCATAATTTATATGATCGATAGGTCACCTACATTAACATTATATACACTACTTCCTCTACCCTTTTTATCGGCCGTTATATACAAATTAAGTCGTTTAATTAACAAGCGAAGTACTATTGTGCAACAATCACTTTCTACACTTTCTACGTATTCGCAAGAAACATTTAGTGGCATTTCGGTTATAAAATCTTACGGTATTGAACCTAGAACAAATCTAGAATTTGAAAACCTTTCAGCAGAAAACCGTCAAAAACAAATTAATCTTACGAAGGTACAAGCTTTGTTTTTTCCAATGATGATTTTACTAATTGGGATTAGTAACCTTATTGTTATTTATGTTGGCGGTATGCAATATATGAATGGCGAAATTGAACAAATAGGTACCATTGCTGAGTTTATTATTTATGTCAATTTATTAACATGGCCAGTTGCTACTGTAGGCTGGGTAACCTCTTTAATTCAGCAAGCTGAAGCTTCGCAAGAACGTATCAATGAGTTTTTAGATACTGAACCTGATATTAAAAACAATGCGAAAGAATTAACTCCTATTAAAGGGGATATCGAATTTAAAAATGTATCTTTTGTATACCCAGACACCAATATTGAAGCTTTAAAAGATGTAAGTTTCACCTTAAAATCAGGAGAAACTTTAGCTATTTTAGGGAATACAGGTTCAGGAAAATCAACCATTTTAGATTTAATTGGTCGCTTATATGATATCGATAAAGGTTCTATTTTAATTGATGATACGCGTATTTCTGATTTGAATCTTTTCAGCCTAAGAAACAGCATTGGTTATGTACCACAAGATGCATTCTTGTTTTCTGATACTATAAAAAACAACATCAAATTTGGAAAAGAAGATGCTACGGATGATGATGTTATTGAAGCTGCACAAAACGCTAAAGTTCATAAAAATATCATCGGTTTTACTAAAGGCTACGATACTATTTTAGGTGAACGTGGTATTACATTATCTGGTGGTCAGAAACAACGTGTTTCTATTGCTAGAGCCATCATTAAAAAGCCAGATATTTTGTTATTTGACGATTGTTTATCTGCTGTAGATACCGAAACAGAAGAAAAAATTCTTAAAAATCTTGTTAAACTGACCAAGGATAAAACTACGATTATAGTAAGCCATCGTGTGTCTTCTGCAAAAAATGCAGACCGTATTATTGTTTTAGATGAAGGAAAAGTGATAGAGTCTGGAAATCACGAAAGCCTTATGAATACAAATGGCTACTACAAGGAATTATATAACAAACAACTCTCTGAAAAAGAAATGTAATTATTTGTTGTTTAGGTAAGTTTTTTTTTAGATTTTTGGATTGAAATAAAAAATAGATTGAGTTATGAGTGATTATGAAATGATGGATAAGGAAGAAATATATTCTAAAGTATTACGTGCAGGAAGAAGAACCTATTTCTTTGATGTTAGAGCTACAAAAGCTGGTGATTATTATTTGACGGTTACTGAGAGTAAAAAATTCACGAATGACGATGGTTCTTTTCATTACAAAAAGCATAAAATCTACTTATATAAAGAAGATTTTACTGAGTTTAAAGAAATCTTATCTGAAATGACTGATTATATCATTAACGAAAAAGGTCAGGAAGTCATTAGCGAACGTCACCAAAAAGACTTTAAACGCGAAGATGATTTTGTAACTCAAGAAGCAAAAACACCTGAAGACACAAAAAACATAGACAGCTTTACAGATATCAGTTTCGACGATATTTAAAAATTAGCTTCTGTTAAATAACACTAAACCTTGACAATTATGTCAAGGTTTTTTTATTTTTAGACTCTAACCAACCTTCCGTACTATGCAACGTATCCTTTTACTTTTAATTCTAGCGACCACAACCCTCTTTTCGCAATCGCAAACAGAACTATCTTATTATTTACCTCAGAATGCGGAATTAAACCCAGAGATACCAACACCACAAAGCGTGATTGGTCATAATGTTGGAGAATGGCACATTACTCACGATAAACTCGCTGAGTACATGAAAGCCCTTGCAAATGCGTCCGATAGAATTACAATTGAGGATAGAGGCAAAACGTTTGAAGGCAGACCACTATTACTACTGACTATTACAGCTGTAGAAAACCATGAAAATTTAGATGCTATTCAGTCAGCACATATTGAAGCAACAGAATCAAATTCTGCTAACACAAAAAACCGCCCGATTGTGGTGTATCAAGGCTTTTCCATTCATGGTAATGAACCAAGTGGCTCAAATGCGGCATTATTAGTCGCTTATTATTTAGCTGCTGCAGAAGGTGCAGAAATTGAGGATTTATTAAAGAATACAGTTATATTATTAGATCCATCTTTAAACCCAGATGGTTTACAACGTTTTGCGTATTGGGCCAATACCAATAAAAATATTAATCTAAATCCAGATCCTAACGACAGAGAATACAGCGAAGTTTGGCCTGGTTCGCGTACCAATCATTATTGGTTTGACATGAACAGAGATTGGTTACCGGTACAGTTACCAGAATCTAGAGCACGCATAGAAACGTTTCATAATTGGATGCCTAATATCTTAACGGATCATCATGAAATGGGTACCAACACTAGTTTCTTTTTTCAACCAGGCATCCCATCACGTACACATCCGTTAACTCCACAATTAAACCAAGATCTCACAAAAGGTATTGCAACATATCATGCTAAAGCTTTAGATAAAATTGGCTCTTTGTATTATTCTGAAGAAAGTTTTGATGATTTCTACTACGGAAAAGGCTCAACCTTTCCAGATATTAATGGAGGTATTGGGATATTGTTTGAACAAGCAAGTTCTCGTGGTCATGTGCAAGAAAGTGAGAATGGTTTACTAACTTTTCCATTCACGATTAAAAATCAATATACAGCTGCTTTTTCAACGCTTGCCGCTGCAAGTGCTATGCGAAAAGATATTCTAGAATATCAGCATAATTTCTTTAAGAATGCCAGAGCAGAAGCCTCTAAAGAAGGTAAAAATGCGATAGTTTTTGGGGATGAGAAAGATGCAGCTAAAACGTATCATTTAGCCGAAATATTAAAACGTCATCGTATTACATTTCACGACTTAAAATCTGATTTTTCAAAGAACGGGAAGAATTACAAGAAAGGGTATAGTTATGTGGTTCCAAAAAATCAAAAAAACACACGATTGATAAATGCCATGTTCGAAAAACGAACAACTTTTGAAGACAGCTTGTTTTATGATATTTCTGCTTGGACATTCCCATTAGCGTTTAATTTAGATTATACAGAAACAACGACTGCAAATGCAGGAAATGAAGTCACCAATTTAGAACACCTAAATGGAGGTGTTGATTCTAAAAGTGAATACGCTTACTTATTTGAGTGGCACGAATACTATTCTCCTAAACTTTTAAATTCAATTTTAAAGAAAGGCTTAAGAGCTAAAGTGGCCTTAAAGCGTTTTAAGGCTAATGGCAAATCATACGATTATGGTACGATTATGATTCCTGCAAAAAACCAAGATTTAAGCACTACTGAAATCTATAACTTTTTAAATAAAACAGCACAAGACAGCCATATTAAAATTGATGTTGTTTCTACAGGTTTAAACGAAGGTATTGACTTAGGAAGCCGGAATTTCAGCAATTTAGAATTACCAAAAATCGCACTTTTAGTTGGTGACGGAATGACCTCTTACGATGCTGGTGAAATATGGCATTTATTTGATACACGTTATGATATTATAGCTACGAAACTAGACACTAAAAGTATGAGTAGAGCAGATTTAAGCCGTTACAATACAATAATCATGGTAAATTCTAATTCTGGTTTAGATGCGAACAACACAAAAAAATTGCAATCTTGGATTAAGGATGGTGGTACTTTAGTAGCCTATAAAAACACTTTAAAATGGTTGAATTCTAAAAAATTAATGGCATTTGATTTTAAGAAAAGTAAACTCATCGCAAAAAATATTAGCCACGAAGAACGCAGAGATTTTAGAGGAGCACAAGTTATTGGAGGTGCTATTTTTGAAACGGAATTAGATCGCTCCCATCCTATTAATTTCGGATACAAGAATGATAAATTAGCGGTGTTTAGAAATTCAACATTATTTATAAATGAAGATAAGAACAGTTATAACAATCCTATTCAATACAGTAAAAACCCATTGTTAAGCGGTTATATTTCAGAACAAAATCTCGATAGCATTAGTCAATCAGTTCCTTTTAAAATTGGAAAAATTGGTAGAGGAACTATCATTGGTTTTACAGACAATACTAATTTTAGAGCCTTTTGGTATGGGACTAATAAGTTATTGATGAATGCTATTTTCTTTAGAGAGGAGATGTAGTTGGTTGTTGATTGTTGATTGTTGGTTGTTGGTTGTTGGTTGTTGGTTGTTGGTTGTTGGTTGTTGGTTGTTGGTTGTTGAAAATAATATTTTTATGAGATCTAATATTATAATCTTGAAATGTTTTTATCATCCATTATATCAACTTTTTAAAAAGCATGCCCCCCAATGTTCATCTTAAATGTTGAAATTTCAAAACTCAAAAACTCAAAAACTTAGAAACTTAGAAACTTAGAAACTTCAAAACTCAGAAACTCATAAACTTTGAACCTCTGAAACTATAAAACTTTAAAACTAAAAAAAACTAAGACACTGACATCCCGTTCTTAACTTTAATCTCAGGATGTAACAAAAACACATCATCTGCTTTTACGGCTCCAACCACTAAGCATTCGCTCATAAAATTAGCAATCTGCTTTTTAGGAAAATTAACGACAGCTACTATTTGTCGATTAATTAAATCTTCTTTTTGGTATTGTGTTGTAATTTGAGCAGAAGATTTTTTGATACCCAATGCTCCAAAATCTATTACCAATTGATACGCAGGACGACGCGCATTTGGAAAATCATTTACTTCTATAATTGTTCCTATTCGTAAATCTACCTTTGTAAAGTCTTCAAATGTTATTATCTTTTCCATTTAGTAAAATTAACGAATAAAACAGATATAATATAATGGCCCGAACAGAATCTAATATGTTGCCTTTAGGCACAAAAGCACCAGATTTCAATTTAATAGACACCGTAGATAACACCAAAAAATCACTCAACGAACTCAAAGGAACTACGGCAACTTTGGTTATGTTTATTTGTAACCACTGCCCTTTTGTAATTCATGTGAGTTCAGAATTATCCCGACTAGCAAAAGATTACATATCTAAAGGGATTAATTGTATTGCAATTTCTAGTAATGATGCAAAGAATTACCCACAAGATCGTCCAGAATTAATGACTAAGAATGCCATAGACAACGACTATATCTTCCCGTATTTGTACGACCAAACTCAAGAAGTTGCCAAAGCATATAACGCTGCCTGCACTCCAGATTTTTTCTTATTTGACACCGATTTAAAATTAGTTTACACAGGTCAATTAGATGATTCTAGACCAGGAAATGGCAAACCCGTAACAGGAAAAGATATAAGAGCAGCCATGAATGCGCTAATTAATAAAGAAGCTGTAAACTCAAACCAAAAACCAAGTATGGGATGTAATATTAAATGGCTATAACCAGGACATCAATAAACTAGATTTACTATAAGTAACAGCATCAAAAAGTCCTGATATTCAGAAAACAGAATAGGACATAACATAAACTTATACAACTAGTTAGCTGTAATTTGAACCAACTTTATGGTAGAAAAAAAAGACATCGAAAAATTAATAATTCAGAACAAAAAAAGCACTCTGAAAAATCATTGGAATGATGTGTTTATTTTTAACACCACAAAATACAGCGGAGAAATAAAACCGAATGAACTTCTGATTTGGAGATCAGTACATTTTTTACGAGGAGCATATCCAATTTTTCATCTGACTTTTGATCAAAATGGAGAATTGAACGGAATTAAAACGAAGAACAATCCTTTTTACAAACTTCTGAATAATATATCAATCGGTTTTTTCCTTTTACTTCCTTTGGTTTTGTTATTTACGTCTGAATTTAAGACCGCCTTTATTGGAATAATCGGAATTTCTGTAATTGGAACTTTATTGCATTTAGTAATGTCAAAAGCCAAAAAGTACGAAACAAAAATTTTGACAGACGAACTAAAAGAAGCTATAGAAAATATAGAACGGATTAATAACCCTGAACTTATAAACAAACCGAAAACGGAATTAAAAAAAGAAAATATTAAAGAATGGACTTTTATGAAGATTTTGACAAGACTTCTTCTCTATCCTTTTTGCTTATTCATTCTAATTTTTTCGATAACAGCATTTTTGCCTGGAGCAATATTTAAGTCTAAAACACTCGGTGTATTTGGAATTATTGTCTCATTAGCATATCCATTTACTGACCTCATAATAATATTTAGAAAAAATAAAAATCACAGCTAACATGCTGTATAATTAATTGCTTTTTAGAGCTTACTTGCGAAAATTCCTTTGGAATTCTCAAGGAATCGTAAATGTTTGCTAACTTAGTTATTAGACCACGTAACTAGCTATTAAACAGGTGTATTAGACATAACCCCCCTTATCTGAACTAAAATAATTGCTTTGCCTGAAAAGGGAAAGACTGAATAAACTTACTATTATTAATAGTATTCAAAGTTAATCGGCGTTAATACCATTTATCACTTACCATTTTTATATCTTCTTTAGCTTCCGCAATCATTTGTTCAGATTTGTCTGCATACTGTATCATCCCAAACTTATTAATGGCTTCAGCGGGAATCCCAAGAAAATCAAAAGCCGTTATTAAGAAAGGAGTTGCAAAATTAACATCTTTATAAGGTTCCATTCCAAAATCACTTCCACTTGTCATTAATATCAAAGCTTTTGTATCTTCACATAACCCTTTAATACCATTTTCAGTATATCCAAAAGTTTTTCCGGCCTGTATAACAGCATCAAACCAAGCTTTTACTGTTGCAGGTATCGAAAAATTATACATCGGACTAGCCAAGACAACAAAATCTGTATCTAATAATTGTTGCATCATTTTATCGTTTTTAGCCAAAACGCTCTGTTGTTCATCAGTAAGTTCTGCGCCACCAAAATTTCTATTTACATAAAGATTCAAATTTTCTTTTAATAACAAATCTGGAGCTTCCTCCGTTAAATCAACTAATGTAATTTCTGTTTTTTCTTGATTATTTTCGATAAAGAAATCAAGCATTTTTTTTGTATTTGAATTATCTCTTGGAGTGTAACTTAAAATTAACGTTTTTTTCATTTTATTTTTTTTGATAATTATGAACAAATTTATACTAAATTAGCTATACATAATATAGCGCTACACTAAAGTATACCAGTATCCTTTAGTATAGTATAGTGTTAAAGTAAATCTGAAAATGAACAAAAAAAAGAGCGAAACGCCTATTTATACACCTACAGAATGTAAAAAATTTATTCTTCCTGTTCGAGATGTTATAGACATAATTGGAGGGAAGTGGAGATTACCTATTATTATAGCGCTTTCTTTTAAAATTCATAGATTTAAAGAATTAGAACGACAAATTGAAGGAATAACCCCAAGAATGTTATCCAAGGAATTAAAGGAACTAGAAATAAATGGATTAATAAACAGAGAGGTATTTAACACTATGCCTGTTTCTGTTGAGTATAGCCTTACGGATTATGGCAAATCATTAGATAAAGTAATTGAGACAATGAGAGATTGGGGATTAACTCATAGAAACAAAATTAGGAACGAATAACAACTATGCCCAAAAAAGCATTAAGTAATGAGGTAAAACCACAAACAAAATACGGATTAAAAATAATATAAATTAAGGCTAAGCGTATCACAGAAATTGTAGTTTCTAGAAATGTGGATGAATTAAAAAAACGATAAGAACTGATTTTTTATCAATGGGCTTTGCCTGTACTTTAAAGACGACCTAAGAAAAAAGATTCTCTCTTGAAAAAATTACTTGGGAGACACTAATTAAGGACGAAAAAAGAGAAATACCGAAATAAAAAAATAGCTTTTGAAAAAAAATTGCAATTCATTTATACTCTGAAAGTTTGCATTTTTATGGACTTAATAAAACAAGGCAAAATCCTCCACCGCCGAAACGTTAAAACAAAGCACACTAAATGAGAAAAATTTCAACATTAATTTTACTGTTTACCATGACAATCTCATTGGCTCAAAACGACAGTATTTTCAACAGATTACAAGCCATTAGTAACAATGGTTTAACGTTTTACAATAGTGATGGATTTACTATAACCAGTGAAACCTTAAATTACCCTTTTACTGAAAAAGGATTGAAAAAAGTGTATCGCAAATATGCCGTCAAAAAAGACGAGAATAAAACCAAAGATGATCAATTAGCATTTAATAATTATTTCGTCACTAATGACAAAGAAATCACTGAGGAATTAGTTCAAAACAACACTTTTTATTTCATAGAAAACAAAGACAAACGAATTACAATTATTCAATTTAGCGCTATTAATAAAAGAGATAAAGCATTTGAGCATACAATTATAAAATCGATAATTGAAAAAACAATACCAAATGAAAATTATGCGTCAATGAAAATTGATAGTATCAATTTCGCTGGAAGGAAAATAAAACTGGGATCTAATTGTAGTTGGACGAACGTAAATACCGTGCAATGTCCTTATTATGGTGAAATGAATTGGTCTGTTCATAAAGATTTAGAGGACGCACAAAACACTGTTGCGCAACAATTAGCAATAACAAAATCAAGAAAAAGTGGAAAAGTAATTTCAGAAGAGATAGTTGATATTCAATTTGAAGGAACAGATACTAAAGCAAAAAAAGTAATATATGACTTTACAGGAATTACATCTGTTTTGGCACGTATGTCTGGCGGAAAAACATTAACAATTTACTATGTTGCAACTGAAGTTAGAGGAAATTATGTGAGTTGTGTTCTGAGCTTTTGGAATAATGACACCATAACAGAAAACGGACTCGCACCATTGTTGGAAGAGGTAATGAAATTGAAAAAATAACACGTCTTCATACAACCCGTATAATTTACTAATTTACCCAAACCATCATCGTATTTTGTTCAATAAAACTATAAAACAAAAAACAGGTTATAGCGTGGTTATAGCATGGTTATAATGTATTTACAGCAAGCTTATAGCACCTTAGATATAGCTAAAACTAAGGTCACATAACCCAAAGCCATTAGTAAAAGACAGTATTGAGCCTCATTTTACTATAATGAACAAAAAAACTGAGTTTAATAAAAGCTCTAACAAGCCTATTTTAAACTCAGTTTTTAATTGTGGTAAAATGGCTGTTATTCTAAAAGCGCCACAATCTCATTATAGTGTTTGTCTTTAGCATAGTCTAAAGCCGTCTTGCCATCAGAATCTTTAATGCTAGTATCTGCGTTATGTTCTAAAAGCAGTTTTACAATATCAATTTTATTGTATTGCGTAGCAAATGTCAAAGCTGTGATGCCATTAGTATTAACCGCATTAATATCGGCTCCATGTTCTAATAAAGTGGTTGCTAAAGCAATATTGCCTTTAAAACTAACACCAATTAAAGCAGTGTTCCCTGAAGCGTCTTTAGCATTAAGATCTGCCTTGTTATTGATCAGTATTTCTGTGGCCACATCATTATCAAAATAGGTTGCTAAAATGAGCGGAGTAAATCCACGAGCGTCCTTTTCTCCAATTAATTTCGGGTTTATGTTTATTAAAGCTTCTAATCGGTCTTTATCTCCAGACCGAATCGCCTCAAAAAACACATCTATATCTTTCTTCATGTTATGTTGTTTAAATAAAAAGGAATGAGTTTTTAAGCCCACTCCTTTTGTACTCTACTTATTAATTCACTTAATTATTTTAAATCAAAGCGATCTAAATGCATCACTTTAGTCCAAGCGGCAGCGAAATCTTTTACAAAGCGCTCTTGGCCATCGTTTGCTCCGTACACTTCAGCAATAGCTCTTAATTCTGTATTAGATCCAAAAATTAAATCTGCACGTGTGCCTTTAAATTTTACGTCTCCTGTTTTGCGGTTGCGACCTTCAAAAAAGCGATCGTCTTCTGACGTTGCTTTCCATGTGTAGGTAAAATCAAGAATAGTCTTAAAGAAATCGTTAGTTAAATGACCAACCGTACCCGTAAACACTCCATTATTAGAACCATCATAATTAGCACCTAACACACGTAATCCACCAACTAAAACGGTCATTTCTGGCACTGATAGCGTCAATAAGTTCGCACGATCGATTAATAAATCTTCGGCGGCTATTTTTAAATCAGATTTTATATAATTTCTAAAACCATCCGCTAAAGGTTCTAAATAATCAAAAGCTTCAATATCTGTTTGTTCTTGTGTAGCATCTCCTCTACCATCTGCAAAACTTAGAGAAACAGTAACACCTGCATTCTTCGCGGCTTGCTCTACTCCTACATTTCCGGCTAAAACAATTAAATCAGCTATAGACACCTCTCCTTTAAAATCAGTTTTAATACCTTCTAATACTGATAATACCTTATTCAATTCTGCAGGATTATTAACCTCCCAACTGCGTTGTGGTTCTAGACGTAAACGTGAACCGTTAGCTCCACCTCTTTTATCAGAACCTCTATAAGTTGATGCAGACGCCCAAGCTGTCGTTACCATTTGAGAAATCGTTAACCCTGAATCCGCTATCAAACCTTTTAAGGTAGACACATCAGCATCGCTTAACGAATAATCTACCGTTGGCACAGGATCTTGCCATAGTAATTCTTCTTTAGGAATTTCAGGACCTAAATAACGAGAAATTGGTCCCATATCTCTATGCGTTAATTTATACCAAGCACGTGCAAAGGCATCTTCAAAAGCTTTATGATCGGCATGAAAACGTTTAGAAATTTCTAGATAAATAGGATCTACTTTAAGTGCAATATCTGCCGTAGTCATCATTAATCCTTGTGTAGCATTAGCATCACCTGCTTTTGGTGCTCTTTTAGCATTAGAAGCCGCTGTTGGCTTCCATTGGTGTGCACCGGCCGGACTTTTAGTTAATTCCCAATCATAATTTAATAAAACATCAAAATACTCATTATCCCAACGTGTCGGGTTTGGTGTCCATGCGCCTTCTATGCCACTTGTAATGGTATCATCTAAAACACCTGTCCCAAATGAATTCTTCCATCCTGTA
The DNA here is from genome assembly GCF_013403915.1 of Winogradskyella pacifica. GTDB lineage: Bacteria > Bacteroidota > Bacteroidia > Flavobacteriales > Flavobacteriaceae > Winogradskyella > Winogradskyella pacifica. Next base: position 20,399 of record NZ_JABFDI010000016.1, on the reverse strand, counting down.
CTCATTTCTTCAATAGGGGCACCATGTGGTTCTTTTCCAACATAATCATTAGGATCTGCCGCACCATGTGCTTTACCAAACGTATGTCCACCAGCGACAAGTGCTACGGTTTCTTCATCATTCATGGCCATTCTTGCAAATGTTTGTCTCACATCTTTTGCAGAACCCATCGGATCCGGGTTTCCATCTGGTCCTTCTGGATTCACATAAATCCATCCCATCATTACCGCTGCTAATGGATCTTCTAAATCACCATCTTCATAACGTGCTTCATTCTCACCCCAAACGGTTTCACTTCCCCAATACGTATCTTGTTCTGGTTCCCATACATCTTCTCGTCCACCGGCATAACCAAATGTTGGAAAACCCATAGATTCTAAGGCACAGTTTCCGGCAAGAATCATTAAATCTGCCCAAGAAATCTTGTTGCCATATTTTTGTTTAATAGGCCATAATAACAATCTGGCTTTATCTAAGTTGCCATTATCTGGCCAACTATTAATAGGTGCAAAACGTTGGTTTCCGGCTCCTGCTCCACCTCTTCCATCTCCGACTCTGTACGTTCCTGCACTATGCCAAGCCATTCTAATCATTAAGCCACCATAATGTCCATAATCTGCAGGCCACCAATCTTGCGAATCGGTCATTAAATCAGTAACATCTTTTTTAAGCGCATCAAAATCTAAGCTATTAAACGCTTCAGCATAATTAAAATCGTCTCCCATCGGATTAGACTTCGTTGCATTTTGACGTAAAATATTAAGTTTTAATTCGTTTGGCCACCAATCTCTATTTTCAACACCACCTCCAGCAGTGTGTTTTGTTGTGCCACTTAAGTAGGGACATTTAGCTGCGCTTTCATTAATATCGAAATTTTTGCCTTGGGGAGCGTCGTTTGAGTGTGGATTCTTTTCCATGTATTACAAGTTTTATTTGTTTTAATTTTTTATAAAATTATGTCTTAATATACTTTTAGGCATAAGATACACATTTTTTTAATTTATTTTTTGATAGCCAAAAACTATACAAAAACAAAACGCCATAGCTAATGCGAATAAAATTATGATTTATTTAATAATTAGTTTCAAAAAATTTCGTAACTTTTAATCAGCAATTAAAACATATCATTATGAGCACTACAGAATATACAAAAGTTTACTACGGAAATTTCATTTTAGTTACACGAGTTAAAGATGAATTAGAACACGTTGGCATTGTCCCGATTGTTAAAGATGAAGGAGAATCGCAACGTTTAGCAGGTTACGCGTCAATGAACCAAGGCTACCAAGACCTTTATGTTCATAACGATGAATTAGATAAAGCTATGGTTATTGTAAATAGAGTGAAAGCTGAAATGGAAGCTGCTTCTTAATAAAGAAAGCAACTAGATTAGTTTTATAAACCTTTACTATTAATAATAAGTACTTCAGATTAAAACAAAAAAAATGCTGATATTTTTTAAATATCAGCATTTATATTTCAAGGTAATAAGATGGTTTTAAACAGTTGCTCCATACATCTTTTCACGTTGTTCTTTTATCTTTTTATCACTCATGTACTCATCAAACGTCATGTAACGATCAATAACTCCATTTGGTGTTAATTCTATAATTCTATTACCAACGGTTTGCGCAAACTCATGATCATGTGTTGTTAACATGATGGTGCCTTTAAAGTTCGTTAGCGAATTGTTAAACGCTGTTATACTTTCTAAATCTAAGTGGTTGGTTGGTTCATCTAACATTAATACGTTAGCTCTCATCATCATCATACGACTTAGCATACAACGCACTTTTTCACCACCAGATAAAACATCTGATGTTTTTAAAGCTTCCTCTCCACTAAAAATCATCTTTCCAAGGAAGCCTCTAATATTTACTTCCTCTCGCTCCTCTTCTGTTTGTGCCCATTGACGTAACCAATCAACAAGTGATAATTTATTTTTAAAAAAGTCGCTGTTGTCTAATGGCAAATAGGATTGATTTGTGGTTACTCCCCAATCAAATTTTCCAGAGTCTGCCTGTTCTTTCCCATTTAATATTTGATAAAAAGCTGTGGTGGCTCTGGAATCTTTAGAGTATACTACCACTTTATCTCCTTTATTCAGGTTGATATCAATATTGCTAAATAAAACCTCATTTTCTAAACTAGCTGATAAGCCTTGTACATTTAAAATCTGATCTCCAGCTTCGCGATCGCGCTCAAAAATAATTGCAGGATAACGACGACTAGAACGTTTAATGTCTGAAATATTTAATTTTTCAATCATCTTCTTTCTACTCGTAGCTTGCTTAGATTTAGCTACGTTAGCAGAGAAACGACGAATAAAATCTTCTAATTCTTTTTTCTTTTCTTCTGCCTTTTTATTCTGTTGTGCATGTTGTCTTGCCGCTAATTGAGACGACTCATACCAAAAGGTATAGTTACCTGAGAAATGGTTGATTTTCCCAAAATCAATATCAGAAATATGTGTACAAACTGAATCTAAAAAGTGTCTATCGTGAGAGACTACAATAACGCAGCTTTCATAATTTGCTAAGAAATTTTCTAACCAAGAGATCGTTTCGTAATCTAAATCATTGGTAGGCTCATCCATGATTAACAAATCTGGATTTCCGAATAAAGCTTGTGCTAATAAGACACGTACTTTTTGCTTACCGTCTAAATCCTTCATTAAGGTATAGTGGTAATCTTCCTTTATACCCAAGTTTGATAACATGGCTGCAGCATCACTATCGGCATTCCATCCATTCATTTCTTCAAACTGTACCTGAAGCTCTCCTATTTTCTCAGCATTTTCATCTGTGTAATCTGCATAAAGCGCATCTAGCTGAGATTTTAATTTATATAAAGGCTTATTTCCTTTTAATATGGTTTCTAGAACAGTGTCTTCATCATGTAAATTGTGATTCTGCTCTAAAACAGACATACGTTTACCTGGCTCTAAATGAACGCTTCCTGATGTTGGATCCATTTTGCCTGCTATAATCTTTAAAAATGTAGATTTTCCGGCACCATTGGCACCAATAATACCATAGCAATTACCATTATTAAATGTGGTGCTTACTTCGTCAAAAAGTATGCGTTTTCCAAATTGAACTGAAAGATTAGAAACTGATAACATGTCTTTAAATTTTAATCTATTAACCTTACTATAAATGAAGGCGAATTTTTGAGATTGCAAAAGTAGAAAATTAAACCCAAAATCTGCTATTTTACAGCATTATGAATCTTAAAAAAGTGGTAAAATTTAAATTGAAAGATGTTTCTTAAACTAAATACAACACTTAGGTATAAAATGGTTACACAACTAAGACTCTAAAACTCGCCAATACTATTAAGTAGCTGTTGTAAAACAACTAATATTTCTGCATTTGGTTGAAATTATAAGACTTACTAATAAGATTTAACGAGGTATTAACAGCAGTTGCGTAATGCATCTTATATTTTTGTTTTCTAACTTTTATAAATTTTCCATGCTAACTCTTCGTATAGTTCTTACTGTTGCCTTGTTATCAACTGTTTTTGGATGTCAATTCAAAGGAGGAAACACTAGTGACTCTGCGTATTTAGGTGGCGAAATTATCAATCCTAAAAACAATAGTGTTATACTCTATAATACTAACGGGCAGGTTTTAGATTCTATTACTTTAGATGCTAATAATCGATTTATTTTTAAAATAGATAATCTTCATCCAGGTTTATACTCTTTAACACATGGTGGTGAATACCAAATGTTATTGTTAGAGCCTAATGATAGTATTATGTTTAGACTAAATACTTATGATTTTGACGAGTCTTTAGTATTTACAGGAAACGGTGCCAAAAAGAACAACTACCTTCTTAAGACCTATTTATCTAATGAGAAAGAAGCAAAACAGTTAGTGAAATATTCTAAGATGGAACCTGAAATTTTTAATGAATTTGTTGAAAACAGACGACAAACGCAATTAAATGAGTTTCACCAATTTTTAACTCATAATGAAGAATCAGAATTTTTCAAATCTATTATAGAAGCCAACATTAACTACAATGCTTATGCTGATAAAGAAATTTATCCTTTCGCCTATTTTGGCAACAATAAGTTAATCCATATAAAGGATCTACCTGAAGGTTTTTTCGGACACAGAAAAGATATCGATTATAATGCCACACATTTAAGTCGGTTTTTTGCTTATAACCGATTCTTATTTTCTCATATAGACAATCTAGCCATTCATAATTATTATAAGAATAATGCTTACCACAGCAAGTTTAATAGACATGCGATGGGCTACAATAAATCTAAACTAGACTTAATCGACAGTATTATTTCAGATCCAATTATTAAAAATAATTTATTAAAATATAAAGCACGAGAATATATCAGCTATAATCACACCGAAGATGAAGCCAATGAAGTGCTCAATTATTACTTAGAAAAAAGCACTAACGAGGAGGATAAATTATACATGAATGATTTAGTATCTTCATTAAAATTATTACGTCAAGGTAATCCGTTGCCTAACATCTCTATTGTAAATTATAATGACACAGAACATTTTATAAATTCGATTATTACAAAACCTACGATTATATATTTCTGGTCTTCTAATTCTAAATCGCAATATAAAAATAGTCACTACATGGTAGATAAGTTGAAAATAAATTTTCCTCAGATGGATTTTATTTCAATTAATGTAAATGACAATAATGATAAGTTTTGGAAGAATATTATTGAGAACTATAACTTCCCTACTATAAATGAATTTAAGTTTAAAAACTCAAAAGAAGCACGTAAAACTCTAGCGGTTAACTATTTGAATAAGTCTATTATTGTTGATGAAAATGGCATCATTTTACATCCTAATGCTAACATCTTCAATTCTAAGTTTAACGAAACCCTTGAGGAGTTATTACAACAAAAGCACCTTATTGTAAAACAAGATGCTCTTTAAAACTGTTGTTGAAATTTATTTAATTTCCTTTTTTATAATCTGCTAAGAACTTTTCTAAACCACTATCTGTTAGTGGATGTCTAAGTAATCCGGTGATAGAACTTAACGGTCCTGTCATAACATCTGCACCTAATTTAGCGCAATCTATAACGTGCATTGTATGACGTACAGAAGCTGCTAATATTTGTGTTTCAAAAGAATAGTTATCATAGATATGACGAATCTCAGCGATAAGGTTTAAACCATCTGTAGAGATATCATCTAAACGACCAATAAAAGGAGATACATATGTTGCACCTGCTTTAGCCGCTAATAATGCCTGACCAGGAGAGAATACTAAGGTTACGTTTGTTTTAATTCCTCTATCCGAAAAATACTTACACGCTTTAATACCATCTTTAATCATTGGTAATTTTACCACAATCTGATCGTGTAATTCTGCTAAGGCCTCACCTTCTCTCACCATGCCATCAAAATCTGTAGAAATAACTTCTGCAGAAACATCACCTTCTACAATGTTACAGATATCCACATAATGCTTCATTATATTATCTGTTCCTGTAATGCCTTCTTTAGCCATTAATGATGGGTTTGTTGTAACACCATCTAAAATACCCATATCTTGAGCGTCTTTAATCTGCTCTAGGTTTGCTGTATCGATAAAAAATTTCATAAAACTTATTTTAAGTTGTTGTGTTTTAGTTGCCGTAAATTTACGATTTTAAGCCTACCAATACAATTTGCTTTCTATAATTTATAATGATTCATTAACAATTTCTCGTAAGCTGAATCTGGAAGAATACGTTTTAAAACAATTGAGAATTTCTGCATAAAAGCTCCGACCTTATAATGGATTTTCGGATTTTTAGTCTGAATGATTTTATAAATCGCTTCTGCCATTTGTTTCGGATCACTACCACCATCCACATGCTCGTCCATCATACTTAAAGTTTTTCCGTACGTTGCTTTATAAGGAGAATCTTCTAAAGCAGGCGCATGATAACGACCAGCAGCTATATTGGTGGCAAAATCACCAGGAGCCACATTAGTCATGTTAATATGAAACCCTTTTAATTCCATTCTAAAGGCTTCAGTTATTAACTCCAACGCTCCTTTACTTGCACTATACACACCTCTATATGGTAAACCCATATAACCAGCAATTGAGGTCACATTAATAATTAAACCAGAATTTTGCGCTCTCATCGTTGGCAAAACAGCCTTAATCATATTTATGGGGCCAAATAAATTAGTTTCAAAATTGCGCTTAATTTCTACATCAGGAATCTCTTCTATTGGCCCTGTAATTCCTGCACCTGCATTATTTAAAAGTACATCAATTCGAGATTCGTGAGTTAGGATTTCTGCAACACAATTAGAAATCGTTTCAGGCTTTGTAACATCTAAAGCTACAATAGGAAATTTACTATTCGGATACCTATCAGGATTCCTGCTTGTGCCATAAACTTTAAATCCTTTGGTTTGAAGAAATTCACCAACAGATTTTCCTATTCCTGAAGAACCACCTGTTATTAATACAACTTTAGACATACTATTTTTTTAATTATAATATCGAAAATACAAATTCTGAAATTAGCAAATATATTATATGAAGCTAATTGAGATGAGAACCTATATAAACTGAAAAAATCTCGATTCGCCGAAGCGTTCAAGATTTGAGTTTAGGGTACAAAAAAAGGCAAGCTACCTACATCACACCGCTACGACCATTTACCTTTGCTGCGTTCCCGCCCTGGAGGATTCAACAGGAGCTGGTTGTGTAGGACTTGCCAGGTGCAAAGATACAATCTTTTAATACTTACGCAATGATTTTTAAACTGAATTTTATTTAATAACTTGCTAAAAATTCAAACCAACGTTATGCACATTTCTAAATATTTCATTCTCTTATCTTTAAGTTTAATTTTATCCAATTGTGGTGAAACAAATGCGTCAAAAATTTCTAGTTTATCGATAAATACATCGGTGAAATCTTTAATGCTTGGTGATACCTTGAAGCTTTCAATAGATAATCCGAAGAATTTAGAGATCACTAACGTTAGTTATCAGCTAAATGGTAAACCGATTGAAAGTAATGGTGTTTTAGACCAGATTACTTTAGGTAAAAAAGAAATCACCGCAATAGTTAATTTTGAAGACAAAACGGAAACGATTACTAAATCCGTTCAAATTTTTAATAACATCATTCCTTCTTACTACAAGTATGAAGTTATAAACACATACCCTCACGATATTACATCTTATACGCAAGGTTTAGAATTCTACAATGGTGAGTTATATGAAAGTACGGGGCAGCGAAAAGAATCAAAACTTAGAAAAGTAAATTTTGAAACTGGAGAAGTCTTAAAAAATATTAATTTAGAAGATAAATATTTTGGAGAAGGTTTAACCATTTTAAATGATAACATCTATCAATTAACATGGCAAGCCCAAGTAGGTTTTGTGTACAATGTAAATACTTTTGAAAAGATAAAAACATTCAATTACGAAACTAGTAAAGAAGGTTGGGGCATTTGTAATGACGGCAAAATTCTTTATAAGTCTGACGGTACAGAGAAAATCTATTTTTTAAATCCTGATGATCTTAGCGAAAAAGGCCATATTGAAGTTTATACTGAAAAAGGTGTCATCGCGAATTTAAATGAAATGGAATGGATTGAAGGTAAGATTTTCGCCAATATTTACCAACGTAACGGTGTGGTTATCATTAACCCAAAAACAGGAGGTGTAGAAGGTGTTATAGATTTTAAACCTCTAAGAAAACTAGTAACACAACATCCTGAATTAGATGTTTTAAACGGTATTGCTTACCACCCAGAACGCCAAACTATTTTTGTAACAGGAAAAAACTGGGACAAGCTTTTTGAGGTTAAAATAATGAAACAATAATAGCACTGTGCACGTATTCGAAAAAACCATTACCGTTACTGAAGACGATATAGATGATCTTAACCATGTAAACAATGTACGCTATGTGCAATGGGTTCAAGATATCGCTAAAGATCATTGGCTCGCCTATGCTACAAAAGATATTTTAGAAACCTATTCATGGTTTTTAGTGAATCATTATATAGAGTATAAAAGTCCGGCTTTACTTGGAGATCAACTTTTATTAAAGACGTATGTTCCAAAAGTCGCAGGTGTCAGCACCATTAGACATGTCGAAATCACCAATATAAAAAACCAACAGTTAATTGTAAGCTCTAAAGCAAAATGGTGTCTGATGGATTCTCATACACAGCGTCCTACACGTATCCCACCAGAAATCGGAGAACTTTTCAATTAACATTTTATTAGGTTAAAGTTTTTTTAAAACGCAGAGTCCTTTCAACTTAAAGACTTTACTTTAACGCACCAATCAAATCAAGCATGCGTAAAATTACTATTCTATTCTTTTTATTTTGTCTTCCTTTTATACACTTTGCCCAAACTTTAAATGGAAAAGTATATGATGCTAGCGGAACCGTTAAAAATGTAAAAGTCTTTAATAAAACACAGAACCGAGTTACGGTAACAAATAACAACGGTAATTTTAGCCTCGAAGCTAAAGTGACGGATACCATTTCTATCGAGTCCGTATTCTATCACCCAAAAACTATTGCCTTGCAAGCGTATCATTTTGATGGCACAGCTGTTTTTGAACTTAAAGAAATACTTACAGAACTCGATGAAGTTGAAGTCAAAGCAGAACCTGAGCAACCCGTTTTTGTAGAAGAAACATACAATACGGAACTTAAAAATATAATTCAGGAAGACATAAAAAATCATCCTGAGAAATACAAACCTGCAGGGGCTACTTACGGTCCAGATCTCTTTGCTATTATTGGCTTAGTTGCTAATCTTCTAAAAAAGAAAGATAAATACAATGCACCAACCTATCAACCGATTACTTATACCCAAATGGATTCGTTATTTAGTGAGAGTTCATTTTTTAATACACAATTACTAACTGATAATTTAAAGATTCCGGAAGACAAGAAATATCTATTTTTTGATTATTGCGATGCTAAACAAATAAGTTCGGAAATGCTTAAAGAAGAAAACAAAATGCTGTTCTTAGAAGAGTTGGTCGTTAGCAGTCAGTTATTCTTAATTCTATTAGATGAATATGGTGATAAGAGCGTTAAGCAAAATAAGAATTAACCGCTCACTTTGCTGACAAGGCAGGAGTCTCATATGTTATAGAAGTGGATTCTTGCTTTCGCAGGAAAGACAATCTTTACATATTTATACTTATCTATAATAAATCCTAACTTCAAAAGTTATATTTTTAAGCCTTAATTATATTTATTACTTATGAAGCGATTGCTATCATTTTTACTTTGTTTTGGAATTTTACTATTTTGGAGTTCTTGTCGTAACGATTTTGAATTTACTCCAAGTAAAGGCCAACTAGAATTTGCAAAAGACACCATTTATTTAGATACCGTTTTTACCAATATTGGCTCTAGCACATATAATCTTAAAGTTTATAATCGCAGTGATGACGATATTGTAATTCCGACCATACAATTCGAAAATGGAGTGAATTCACGATACAGAATGAATATTGATGGCACCACAGGATTAGAAGGCACACAAGAAGGTAAATTCTTTGAAGATGTAGAATTATTAGCAAAGGATAGTTTGTTCATTTTTATTGAAACCACTATTGATATTTCAACTTTAGGTGGTTTAGAAAATCAATTTTTATATACCGACAAAATCCTCTTCGATTCAGGAAATAACCAACAAGATGTAGACGTGGTTACCTTAGTTAAAGACGCTGTTTTCATCTATCCAAGTAAAGATGACATTACAGGTATTGTTGAAACCCTAAGTTTTGACGTTGATGGTGATGGTACACCAGACGAAACCACGCTAGAAGGCCGTTTTCTCGCTGATGAAGAATTGACTTTTACCAACGAAAAACCTTATGTTATTTATGGTTATGCAGGGGTTGGTGCAGGTAAAACCTTAACCATGGAAGCCGGTGCACGTGTGCACTTTCATGCGGATTCTGGGATTATCGTCACAGATAATGGCTCATTAAACATAAATGGTGCATTAAGTACTGATCAGGAAACTTTAGAAAACGAAGTAATTTTAGAAGGTGATCGTTTAGAACCACTTTACGAAGATATTCCCGGGCAATGGGGAACTATTTGGTTGTATAATGGCAGTGAAAACAATACTATTAATTACGCCACTATAAAAAATGCGACTATTGGTGTGTTGTCTGAAGGAAATCAAGATGCCACAAACGATAAATTAACGATTACCAATTCTCAAATCTATAATGTAAGTAGTTTTGGAATATTAGGAAGAGCAACTTCTATACGAGCAGAAAATTTAGTTATTAATAATGCTGGTCAATCGTCTTTTGCTGGCACTTATGGCGGAAAATATAATTTTACACATTGTACCATTGCTAATTACTGGAATAGTAGTTTTAGACAATTCCCTGCCCTACTCTTAAATGATTTTATCGTTGACGAAAACAACACCGTGTTCACCAATGATTTAGTAGAAGCGAACTTTAATAACTGTATCATTTATGGTAACGACAATCCTGAGTTTTTACTAGAAAATGAAGGTGAAGTGTTTAATTATAAATTTACGAATTGCTTATTAAGATTTGATAATAACAATCTTGATGGACAAGGCAATTACGATTTTGAAAACCTAACATTTTACGAGAACAATCTATTTAATCAAGATCCAGATTTTGAAGATCCATTTAGTAACAAAATGCGAATTGGAGCCGATTCTGCAGCAGACGGTATTGGACTTTCTATATTCGCGAGTCAAGTTCCAAATGATATATTAAATGTAAGTAGAACAGTTGCTCCAGATGCTGGTGCTTATCAGAGTGTGGTATTTGATGAAGATTAATCTATGCTAACCAAGAAACATGTAAAATTCTTAAAAATTGTTACTGCCTTTACACTAATTCTTGGACTGTTAGCCATACATTTTTTTGTACCTCGACTTATTTCTGAAATTAAGAATCCTGTTGTTGGCTTAATAAAACGAAACAAAAATGTTAGTTTCGATGTAGCTTCAAATAACGCGTCAAAATTAAATCAAAAAGCATTCGCTTTTAACTCATTTGATGGTCTCAAATTATCCGCGCAATTAACCTATTCTAGTTTAGACTCATCAAAAGGAACCGTGATTTTATTGCACGGCATTCGTTCTAATAAAGATCAATTCAAAAATGTAATTGATTTTCTATCAGAAAACGGATTTAACGCTGTTGCCTTAGATTCACGAGCCCACGGAAAAAGCGAAGGAGATTTTTGTTCCTTTGGAGTTCATGAGAAAAAAGATGTTGCAAGCCTTATTGATTATTTATCCAAACATGAAAATCTCAGTCATTTTGGAGTTTGGGGACAATCCTTGGGTGGTGCCATTGGTTTACAAGCCATGGGCTACGATCAACGTATTAAATTCGGAATAATTGAAAGTGCATTTTCAGAATTTAGAACTATAGTTAATGATTATTTTGATCTACACGCTGGTTTTAGCTATACACCGTTTTCTAATTACCTAGTTAATAGAGCTGGACAAATTGCAGCCTTTGACTCAAACGATGCTTCACCTATTAAGTATTGTGAAACCATTAACCAACCTATACTTATAGTACATGGTAATATAGACGAGCGTATCAATATAAAATACGCTAAAGCTAATTTCTCAAAAATACCAAGTGCTAATAAGGAATTTATTGAAATTGATTCTGCAAACCATTCTAATGTTTGGAAAGTTGGAGGAGAAGCCTATTTTAATCGTGTATTAGCATTTATTAACAAACAATAAAGCTTCCAAACAATATTTTTTTCAAAATTATGGAACAATTGTTGTGCGATTTATGCAACATAAACCCTTTAAATAGATCTCATGATTTCAAAAAAAATACCAACGGTTTTATTCCTCTTCTTTTTAGTCATTAGCTCATCGCATCTAAAAGCTCAAAACTTAGAGCTTATGAACGCAAGTCTACAGCTATTAAATAGTGTAAACAGCAGTTGTAATTGTGATTGCACTGAGACCCTAAATATTAACAGCCCTTTTTTTGAAGGCCAACTGATTTTAAAAGACGAAACCGTTTATAACGGCAAAATTAGTATCAACCAACCGTATCAAAACAAGCTGATAACCATTCTAAATCTCGACAACAACTACGTCCCAATCGATAATGATTTAATTAAAGACGTTATTTTCAGACGTACTGAGAATGAAAACGAGACAGAAACCAAGTTTACAAATTTAAATAGTGATGACAGACTATATAGATTAATCTTCCAAAACGAATCCTTGGTACGTGTTTATGATTCTTCAAATGAACTATTAGATAACTCTTTAGCTGGACGCATCATAATTGAAGAAAATAATATAATAACAGACACTTGGAACTTTTGGTCTTCTAGCCCTAAGAAAGATGTGATTAATTATCTCAACAATAGAGACAACACAAATTATAAACGTCGCGATTTTGAATCTTTAAATGACCTATTTGCCAAATTATAATACATAAAAAAAAGCCTTTCAAATTAAATTAAAAGGCTTTCAATATTATATATTCAGACCTGCTAGGCCTTGTATCTTTTAAGCATTAAACAATGCACGTCCACCCATTAAAGTATTCACTTTTTCAGCAACACCTGCTAAAACCGTTTCATTGTCATGATTTTTAAGAGCTTCATCCACTAAATCTACAATGTATGGCATATCGCTTTCTTTTAAACCTCTAGTGGTTACTGCGGCAGTACCTATTCTAATTCCTGAAGTTACAAAAGGAGATTCTGTATCAAAAGGCACCATATTTTTGTTCACGGTAATGTCTGCTTTTACTAAAGCGTTTTCAGCATCTTTACCAGTAATGTTTTTATTTCTTAGATCAATTAACATCATGTGGTTATCAGTTCCACCAGAAATTAAGTTATAATCTTTAGCAACAAATGCTTTAGCCATAGCAGCTGCATTATGTTTTACTTGTAGCATATAATGCATAAAGTCATCTGTTAAGGCTTCACCAAAAGCAATAGCTTTAGCAGCGATAATGTGTTCTAATGGTCCACCTTGATTTCCAGGAAAAACAGCAGAGTCTAATAAACCAGACATTTTACGAAGTTTACCGTTCTTTAAAGTAACTCCGAATGGGTTATCAATATTTTCACCCATCATAATCATACCACCTCTTGGTCCTCTTAAAGTTTTATGAGTTGTTGTCGTCACCACATGGCAATGCGGCATTGGATCATTTAAAATCCCTTTAGCAATTAATCCTGCAGGATGTGAAATATCCGCTAGTAAAACAGCACCAACACTATCCGCTACTTCTCTAAACTTCGCAAAATCCATATCACGAGAATAGGCAGAAGCACCAGCAATTATTAATTTAGGTTTCTCTTTTTGCGCCTGATCAGCTAACATATCGTAATCAATAAGTCCCGTATCTTTCTTTACACCATAAAATGTAGGACGGTATAATTTACCCGAAAAATTAACAGGAGATCCGTGAGTTAAATGTCCACCATGAGACAAATCAAATCCTAAAATAGTATCACCAGGACTTAAACACGCGTGATATACAGCAGTGTTTGCCTGACTTCCAGAATGGGGTTGTACATTAACATATGCAGCACCAAATAAAGTTTTAGCGCGATCGATTGCAATCTGCTCAACCTCATCAACAACCTCACAACCACCATAGTAGCGTTTACCAGGATAACCTTCGGCATATTTATTAGTCAATACAGAACCTGCAGCTTCCATCACCTGGTCGCTAACAAAATTTTCTGATGCTATTAATTCTATGCCATCAATCTGGCGTTCTCTTTCGGCTTTAATAAGTTCAAATATTTGTTCGTCGCGTTGCATAAATAATGTGTTTGTTAAATCGATACAAAAATAGTGAATACATTAGTTTAAATATCAAAAATTATGTAGGTTTGAATGAATTTAATGAACAATTAATCAACAATAACTCTATGCCATTATCAGCTAACAATCCAGATCGTACCTCATGGCTACATGTCGGTAAAAACTCAGATTTTCCAATTCAGAACATTCCTTTTGGTGTTTTCTTAACTAGAGATGACATTATAACGATTGGAACGCGAATTGGTGATACGGCGATTGACCTTGGTGCTTTACACCAATTGGGTTATTTTGAAGGGATTCCGTTAACGGATGATATCTTTCTTCAAGATACATTGAACGATTTTATTGCAGATGGTAGAAAAACTTGGCGTTTAGTTAGAAACAGAATCGCTCAGATTTTTGATGCTGAAAATGAGACCTTAAAAAATAACAATCCACATAAAGAAACGATATTGTTTCGTTTAGATGAAATTGAAATGCAGTTACCAATACATGTTGGTGATTACACCGATTTCTACGCTAGCAAGGAGCATGCTACAAATGTTGGTACCATGTTTAGAGATCCTGACAATGCATTATTGCCAAATTGGGTACATATGCCAGTTGGGTATCATGGACGTAGCTCTTCGATTATTCCTTCGGGAATTCCGATTCATCGTCCACAAGGACAAACCTTACCAGAAGGTGCTGAAAAACCTGTTTTTGGTCCATCAAAATTAGTAGATTTTGAACTGGAAATGGCTTTTATTACAACAGACGCTAATGATTTAGGCGAACCTATTCCTATTGAAGAAACTGAAGAGTATATCTTTGGCTTAGTATTATTTAATGATTGGTCTGCAAGAGATATTCAGAAGTGGGAATACGTACCATTAGGACCATTTTTAGGAAAAAGTTTTGCATCATCAATGTCTCCATGGATTGTGACTTTAGATGCTTTAGAACCGTTTAGAACAGAAAGCCCTAAGCAAAACCCTAAACCTTTAGACTATTTACAAACTAAAGGAAAAAAGAGTTTTGATATTAATTTAGAAGTGGGTATTCAGCCCAAAGGTGCGAAAGAAGCCGTGGTTAGTAAATCTAATTTCAAGTATATGTATTGGAATATGGCTCAGCAATTAGCACATCATACAGTTAATGGTTGTCCTATTAATTCAGGTGATGTTATGGGAAGTGGGACCATTTCTGGACCAACACCAGATTCTTATGGATCTATGTTAGAATTGTCTTGGAAAGGTAGCAAACCTTTAAAAATGAAAGATGGCACAGAACGTAAATTTATTAATGATTACGATACTGTAATTATGAGAGGTTACTGTGAAAATGATGGTACACGAATAGGTTTTGGTTCTGTAAAAACACAGTTATTACCTATTTTTAACCCGAAGAAAAAGAAGTAATTATACATTTATTTATATTAAAAGAAGACTAAAGTTGAATTGCTTTAGTCTTCTTTTTTTGCTTTAAATTGAACACTTTAAACTGACTCTAAAAAGGAGCTTCACAACTAAAACTTACCCATTCGCGTTTCACAGGATGCTCAAAACTTAATGTTTCGGCATGAAGATGTAATCGATTAGAAGGCATCCCATATAAATCATCACCAATTATGGGCATATTTAACCCTTTATGATGCGCTGCATGCACCCGTAATTGATGTGTTCTTCCTGAAATCGGATAAAAATGAATTCTGGTTTTATGATCGGTAACCTCAACAATCTCATAAGTCGTGGTAGCTTTTTTACCGTGTTCATAACAAACTAATTGTCTTGGCCTGTTATTTAAATCTACTCTTAGAGGTAAATCGATTGTCCCTTTTGTTGTTTCTAAAGTGCCATCTAACACCGCAACATATCGCTTTTTTATGGTGCGATTAATAAACTGTTTCTGAAGTTTTTTGTGCGTTCGTTCATTTTTAGCTACTAGTAATAATCCAGAAGTAGACATATCTAAACGATGTAGTAATAAAGGGCCTGTTGCATTTGGTAAATACGTTTGCATTCGTGTTAAAACGGAATCTTTAATCGTTTTTCCTGGAACTGATAAAAACTCATGTGGTTTGTTAAGAACTAATAGAAAATCGTCTTCGTAAATAATCTCTAGGTCTCCATCAAACTTACCAGCAGATTCTATAGGATTAGGTTCAACATCTAAACCTTGCATCATATGACCTAAAATGGGTTCGCACCGACTACGACAAGAGGGGTAAAATTGTCCATGCTTTCTAACTTCTGCTGTTGGAGAAATTCCCCAATAAAATTCCGCCATAGCGATAGGCTTCAAATTATGTTCGTAGGCATACTGAAACAATTTAGGTGCAGCACACTCTCCTGCTGCAACAGGTGGTTTACCTAGATCTGTAGCATTAAAAATGGTAATTAAATCTTTCGTTTCACCCTTAGCATTTAAGAATTTATATTGCTCGTGAATTTGCTTTTGTAAACGCGCTGAAAGTGTTTTCCGTTCTAATTTTAAATTTTCAATTGGTTGAATTAACTCGGCTAAACGTTCCTCTGCCTTAATTACGTCTGCTTCTATGCTTAACTTTAAGTATTTTAAATCAATATTATTCTGAATGCTTTCTTGCTTCAGTTTTTCAAAAAACACTTCCTTTTCTAAATTAGAAAGTTTATGCTCTGCCTCTACCCTACGCTGTCTTCTGAATTGCTTTTCAACTTTTGCTTTCGTTTTAAAATCTTCAAGTTTTTGGGTGGTTTCAAATTTTTTCTGTTCTAAATCTAATTGGGCTTTTTCTAATTCCAGATTTTGTTCTAACCTTTCAATTTTAGCAGTCAAGTTATTTACATGTGTTTCATTTTTCTTGTAAAAACCATCGTTATTCAATGTATCATAAACCGGTGGTATAAATCCTTCAATATGATTACTTTTTGCTAATTTCCCTGAGAATGCAGTGATATAACCTAGTTGCCCTTTCTCAGTTTCAACAATCATAACACCAAACATCTTACCGATACTTAAACCTTTCTTGCCGTCGACTAGACCAAAATTGTGTTCAAAATCTGTTTGAAAACTTAGATACGCTTTAACCTCATCTGCCGCAGCAATACAAAGTGAATGTGGAGTGTAATAAAACGGAAAGGTAAATTGTTTAGGAAGTGCTTCCGAAAAATGAGATTCTAGAGTATGAAAACATCCGTTTTCTTTATGAAACATGGGTCTTTTATTGATTTGTAAAGAAACAAAAATCTTTAATGTCAATCCGCAAGATTCTAATTTTTTTTGGATTTGTAAAGAGGTGTAGTTGCATTGCAAAAGCCTTTCTGTTCATTAATTTATCTTAAAAGCTTTCTAGATAAAAATCATTCTAAGTCTCAAAAGTTTTTTTACTTTGGCATTATAATTGGAATTACAGATTTATAACCACAAAAAACACAAGATTATGAAAAAATTTTTACTCTTATTAGTCCTTGTTACGGTACTCGTATCTTGTAGTGCCAAAAAACAAATTGAAAGCGCCATTAGCCAAGGAAATTATGATCAGGCTATTTCTGACGCTTTAGAAAAATTAGAAAACAATAAAGATAAAAAAAGCAAACAAGATTATATTGTGATGCTCGAGGATGCCTACAATAAAGTTTTAGAGCAGGATTTACAGACTATTAAACATTTTAAAAAAGATGGTAATCCTGAGCAATATAAAACCATTTATGAAATCTATTCGGATTTAGAAGCTAGGCAAGCTGCTATTAAACGTGTTATGCCTTTACAAATAGATGGTAAAACTGTAAATTTTAAGTTTAAGGATTACAATACAAAACTTATTGATTACAGATATAAAACTTCTGATTATTTAATTAATCAAGGCATAGCGCTTTTAGATTCTAATGATAAGTATAATGCAAGAGAAGCACATGATATCTTTAGTTATATAGAACGTATCAATCCCAATTTTGAAGAAAACAGAAGCTTAATTACTGAAGCGCATCAAAAAGGAATGGATTATATATATGTTTCTATTCAAAACCACACGCAACAAATTATTCCGCAACAATTAGAAGCTGAATTATTAGATTTTAATACTTATGGCTTAAATCAATTCTGGACAACCTATCATGCTAATACAGATAAAGCTATTAATTATGATTTTGCGATGCAATTACAATTAAAGCAAATAAATGTATCGCCAGAACGTATTAACGAACGTCAAGTGTTAAGAGAACAAAATATTGTAGACGGTTGGAAATATGATCTAGACAGAGCCGGAAATGTAAAAAAAGATAGTCTTGGTAATGATATAAAGGTTGATAAAATTATAAACGTAAAAGCGCGCCTTTTTGAAGTTGTACAAACTAAATCAGCTCAAGTTATTGCTGATGTGGTTTATACAGATTTAAAACAAAACCAAATTATTGATACATTTACAATAGATAGTGGCTATATTTTTGAAAATATTTTTGGAACCTTCGAAGGTGATAAACGCGCATTAAAGAATAATGATAGAAACCTTATATTACAAAGACAAGTTCTGTTTCCAAGTGATGAACAGATGGTGTATGATACAGGAGAAGATCTTAAATTAAAACTAAAAAATATAATTAGTTCTTATAGTGTTAGGAGAAGTTAACACCTTTTTCTAGTTCAAAATAAAACTCTCATACAAGCAAATGAATGCTTGCTATGAGAGTTTTTTTATACTTTACTTCCAAAATTCTATAAAATTGAAAGCCTCTAGGTTTACAATTCAATCCTCCAATACTTTATAAACAACTTAATTTCAAGGATTTCGTTTAAAGAAGATTTTTACCTGTTAACGATTTTATAGAAGTCTAAACAATTTTTAAATTTATATTTGTTTATCCCTAGATAGTTAATAGCAATTGTAAAATAAAAGTCTAATTATTAAACTTTTACACGATGTGTATTGTAGTAAATTAAGAACAAACACTGCTATAGCAAACGATAACTAAAATGCTTTAAATATTTGATGGTTTTAAAAGACAGAACAGTTTAACCTTATGAAAAACGATGTCTTTTAAGAATAAAAACCTAAAAAGCATAATTTTTATATAAAAACAATTATCGTATTTTATAGCTAGAATAAACAATAACAAAGAGTTACACCACTAGTAAAACTTAGTAATGACGTGATTTTGTTATGACTTACTCATGACTTAACACTACATTATAATGCGCTTTACCGTATTTTAATTACACTTTATCGATTATTTTATTTGAGGATTTGAATATAAAATCTATATTTGCTCATCCCTCTTAGCGAAATAATTATTTTACTTTATAAAATAACGAGCTAAACATTACTCCCTAATAATGTTTTGTTTTTTAAACACTAAATATTGTTGTTATGAAAAATCATTACTTAAAGGTTTTAACTCATGTTACGTCTTTAGCTTTGTTGCTTTTTATTTTTAGTTTTTCGCTGAGCTTAAATGCGCAAACCGAGTTTATGACAACTTGGAAAACGGATAATCTAGCTACGTCGAATGAAACTTTACGAATTAAAGAAGAATCTACTCATAACGATTTATTTGCTAGCGCAGGGTATTTTGGTGTTGACGAAAGTTATCTAGTAAGTACTTTAAAAAGGAATGAACCATTACAACTAGAAATTAATCATAGCACATCAAGCATATTCGCTCTTACAGATTGTACGTCCTCATTCTCTATAAATGTAGCCCCTGGTACTTGCGGTGCTGTAGTGACTTATACTAGTCCTACCTCTAATATTGGTTCACAGCACGCACATAGAACTACAGGACTGCCTTCGGGCGCTACTTTTCCTATTGGAGTTACAATCATTACATTTGAAGAGCATGACTCAGGACATACTCCTACTGGGAGTATTTGTACTTTTACAATAACAGTTGTAGATAATGAAAAACCTACAGCTTCTAATCCTGCAGATATAAATGTGCAATGTTTAGGTGATGTGCCTGCTGCTGATATTACTGTAGTGACGGATGAAGCCGATAACTGTGGAACACCATCAGTTGCTTTTGTGAGTCAAACGGCAGATCCTGCTATCAATAACGGAACGATTACCAGAACCTATTCGGTAACTGACACTAGTGGTAATTCTATTAATGTATACCAAGATATTGTTATCCTTGATAATACAGACCCAACAGCGTCTAATCCTGCAGATATTAACGTGCAATGTTTAGGTGATGTGCCTGCTGCTGATATTACTGTAGTGACGGATGAAGCCGATAACTGTGGAACACCATCAGTTGCTTTTGTGAGTCAAACGGCAGATCCTGCTATTAATAACGGAACGATTACTAGAACCTATTCTGTAACTGACACTAATGGTAATTCTATTAATGTATACCAAGATATTGCTATTCTTGATAATACAGACCCAACAGCATCTAATCCTGCAGATATTAATGTGCAATGTTTAGGTGATGTGCCTGCTGCTGATATTACTGTGGTAAACGATGAAGCTGATAACTGTGGTACTCCGACTGTGTCTTTTGTTAATCAAACTGCAGATCCTGCTATTAATAACGGAACCATTACTAGAACCTATTCTGTAACTGACACTAATGGTAATTCTATTAATGTATACCAAGATATTGTTATCCTTGATAA
>NZ_JABFDI010000015.1 GCF_013403915.1 Winogradskyella pacifica | reverse complement strand
AACAAGTGACTACTGGTTTACAGTAGAGTACGACGAACCAAGCGACGGAGTACGTAAAGAATTTAAAGCCCATTTTAGTTTAAAAAGATAAATTGAATTGTAAATACAAAAAGCCTGAACATTTTAATGTGTTCAGGCTTTTTTTTGCTTTAAAGTGTTTGAAGTAAAGACCATATTTACTTTTCTTGTCTACGAACAGGTAAATTCATTAAGAGAAGTATAAAGCTTACCCTAAGCATTGCTAGATGGCTGTCTAAGCTAAATTTTTATAAGTTGATTTTCTTATAAGATAAGTATATAAAACTTGGACTCATACTAAGGTTTAATAAATACATTTGATCAATATCTAGTATGTATTTAAAATCACTGTTAAGTCTGAATTTTAAATCATTAGAATATGAGTTCTTAAAAGGAATAGAATGGCCTTTTCTAATATGAAACAAAAAAAGACGCGAACATATTGAATACGTTCACGTCTTTTTTTTACTTTTTAAGTTGGCTTTATTTATAAATTAAAGCCTAATGTTAAAACAAAGTCAGTAAGTTTAGACTCAATTTGTGCCGTATCTGTTAAACCTTCTGTGTATAATTGGTAATTATAATCACGTTCGGATTGGCTGAAGGCAAAATCTATATTAAGATTACCAAAACTATATCCTAAACCTAAAGAGTATCCGTTAAGGTCACCATAAAAATTATCATTCTTATAAGGGCTTTCTTCAAAACGATAACCTCCCCTAAAACTAATTTGCTTAAAACGATATTCGCCTCCCAGTCTATAAGATACAGCCGAGTCTAAGTTATTGCTGATACTATTATTTAAACTAGAGAAAAGAGCTTCTGTTGTTGGTTTAAATTTTGAATTACTATAATCTTTTACGGCATAATCAAAACTTAATAAACCTGTTTTTCCAAAAACATAAGCCAAGCTTCCGGTAACTTTACCAGGAGTTTGTAATTTATATTCTTCATAAATATTAATTACATTCGGGTTTACAACTTGACTAAGGTTAGATCCACCCTCTAGCCTAGAAGTTGCTAGATATTGTGATGTTTCGTCAGAAATTCTATACCAAGTAGGTGAGTTGTAAGATAAGCCTACTCTTAATTCTTCAGTAATTTTAGCAATTCCGCCTAATTGAAAAGAAAAGCCACTACCTGTAGTTAGTAAATTGTTTTCAAAATCCACACGATTAACTAATGAACTCGCATTTGAATTGGACTCGTTAAGAAGTGTCGTTCGTTCATAATTAATAAAGTGTGAGTTCAGATTCAACCCAAAATAAAGTCTATCATTATAACTTGTTGCAACGTTAAATGCCAGTTTCCCATTATAGCCTCTGCTAGAGTAAGCATAACGTTGATTATAGTTGCCACCATTTATATTTGTAACATATTCTGTGTTTTCATCTGTATTATTTGAGGGATCAATGATAAATCCTTCATAACCTAAAAATGCTTGCTGGTTTCTATAGCCATAAAATGATCCTATTTCAGAATAAGCTTCTGATATTGACTCACCAGGCAAGGCTGAAATTTCATCTAACCGTAACCCTTGCGCATTAGACAGAAAATAATCACCTATTGTTCGGTTTGGGTTTACACCATTAGCAACCCAGTCGTTATCAAAATCAGCAGAACGATCATAGGCAAAACTTAAAGCGAATTTATTCCAACCTGAGTTTCCGTTCGTGTTTTTAAAAATAAATGCAGCACCAAGCTGATTTAAATCGACATTAGAATTTGAAGAGGTATTCATCCCATTAAAATAACTAACATCATTATTGGTATTCAATAAACCTAATGATATTGAACCATGACTATTATTAAATACAGCAGAACCGGCAGGGTTAATATTAATACTAGACATGTCGCCCCCTAAGGCTCCAAATGCACCACCCATCGCTCTATAGCGAGCTGTGCCTTGAATTTCATCCATGGAATACCTAAGTGCATCTGTAATGTCTTGAGCTAAAATATAAGACGTGCTTAGTAAGCTTATGCTTAACATAAGTAACTTTTTCATATGTAATTTTTTTTATTTTGGACGTACTATTATTTTTATCCTCTACCACCTCGTCTACTACTGCTAGAAGAACTACCACCGCTCGATCTAGAACTACTTGAAGAAGATCTTACAGTCCCAGAAGATCTAGATGAACTACTAGAACTTGAACGAGCAGTTGATGAAGATCTTGTGCTTCTTGTTGGAGCTGTAGATCTTGTGGTTGTGGTTCTACTTGTACTTCTAGTTGTAGTAGGTCTTGTGACTCTTCTATTAGAATTCGATCTTGTTGTTGTAGAAGAATTTCTAATAGTACGGGTGGGGCTAGTTGTCGTTGCACTTCTAGATGTTCTTATTCTACTAGATGTATTCGATCTCAAACTACTATTAAGACTATTTCGAGATAGACTAGAAGAATTCGACAATCTACGAGATGAATAATCACTTCTAGATAATGCAGAGTTACTTCTACGACTTAAGTTACTATTGTATAATAAAGACCCTCTTCTAGTGTTGTTATAGGCATATCTGTTATTTCTGTAATAATTAGTATTCCAACCATAATTGTTATAACCATATCCCCAAGGGCTATAATGACCATAACCATAGCCATAACCGTTACCATAGTATCCGCCATAAGACCAATGATTATTCCATCCCCAATTATTCCATCCCCAAGGTCGTGCCCAACCATAGTGGCCATAGCCCCATCCGCTATTCCAATTCCATGGACTATTATATCCATACCAACCGTTATCGATATAATTAATAGTAACCGTATTGCTGTTTTGTCCCCAACCTCCGTAGGCAGGGCGTTGTTCTAAAGTATCTATTATTTGTTCAGTATAATTCCCTTCATAAGAATCTATATCTGTAAAAACTTCAGATTCTTCTTGTATAGCATCTACTTCAGCCGAATTTTCAGCGAAATAATTTTTATAATAATTAGAATCATTAGTTGAAGTCGTAATTACAGGTTCTTCTGTATCATTTTCGTACTCTTCAGTAGCATAAATGCCGTCATTGTCATAACCTGCATACTGAAACGAACCACAAGAAGTTAACACGGTTAATAAACCGAATGCAACAAAAAATGGCAATTTTTGAGTTATTATAGTTTTAAATTGCATATCTCTTTTATTTTATTGTTGAACATAGCAAAAATAGTTAGTTTTGCTGTATTATTTAATACATTTAACATAAGCACAATATTTGTGCCAAAACAAGGAAAATGAGCAAAAATCTTACGAGTAGAGCTGAAGATTATTCAAAATGGTACAATGAATTGGTTGTAAAAGCTGATTTAGCAGAAAATTCTGCCGTTAGAGGTTGTATGGTTATTAAACCTTATGGTTATGCTATTTGGGAAAAAATGCAAGCAGAATTAGATAGAATGTTTAAAGAAACAGGACATCAAAATGCGTATTTTCCATTATTTGTTCCTAAAAGTTTATTTGAAGCAGAGGAAAAGAATGCTGAAGGTTTTGCTAAAGAGTGTGCTGTAGTCACACATTATAGATTACAAAACGACCCTGATAACCCAGGAAAATTAAGAGTAGATCCTGAAGCTAAGCTTGAAGAGGAGTTGGTTGTAAGACCAACGAGCGAAGCTATCATATGGAATACTTATAAAGGTTGGATTCAAAGTTATAGAGATTTACCGATATTAATAAATCAATGGGCTAATGTTGTACGTTGGGAAATGCGAACGCGTTTGTTTTTACGTACAGCCGAATTTTTATGGCAAGAAGGACATACAGCACATGCTACTAAAGCTGAAGCATTAGTAGAAGCAGAGCAAATGAATGATGTTTATGCAGCGTTTGCTCAAAATTTTATGGCAATACCTGTTGTTAAAGGTGTGAAAACGGAAAGTGAGCGTTTTGCAGGTGCAGTAGAGACTTATTGTATAGAAGCTTTAATGCAAGATGGAAAAGCACTCCAAGCAGGGACATCTCATTTCTTAGGTCAAAATTTTGCAAAAGCTTTTGATGTTAAGTTTACTAATAATGAAGGTAAATTAGACCATGTATGGGCAACGTCTTGGGGAGTATCTACAAGATTGGTAGGGGCATTGATTATGACGCATAGTGATGATAAGGGTTTAGTGTTACCACCAAACTTAGCTCCATTTCAAGTGGTTATTGTACCTATATTTAAAACAGACGAACAGTTTGAAGCGATTTCAGAAAAAGCAGAAAGTATTATTAAAGAGCTAAAAGCATTAGGTGTTAGTTGTAAGTATGATAAAAGAACAACACATAGACCAGGAGCTAAATTTGCACAGCATGAATTACAAGGTGTGCCATTGCGAATTGCTATTGGTCCAAAAGATTTAGAAAATAATACCGTTGAATTGGCTAGACGTGATACTTTAACGAAAGAGAGTGTTCAAATTGATGATATAGCTTCAACTATAAAGGATCTTTTAGAGGTGATTCAGGACGAATTATTTTCTAAAGCTAAAAACTTCAGGGATGAACATACTACAGAAGTAAATGATTTTGAAACATTTAAAAAGATTTTAGAGACGAAAACTGGTTTTATCTCAGCACATTGGGATGGAACTGCAGAAACAGAACAAAAAATTAAGGAGCTTACAAAAGCGACCATTAGATGTATTCCTATGTCAAATAAAATGGAAAAAGGCACTTGTGTTTATAGCGGAAAACCATCGACGCAGCGCGTACTTTTTGCAAAAGCGTATTAATTTTCAAAAAAATTTAATTTGGTGTTGCAAAAGTAAAATATAGTTGTATATTTGCACCCGCAATGCAAACATTGCAGGTTCATTTAAATATTTTAATAACCAAATGGCCCGTTCGTCTATCGGCTAGGACGCATGGTTTTCATCCATGTAAGAGGGGTTCGATTCCCCTACGGGCTACAATTTTTAATAAGAAAATAATATAATGGCAAATCACAAGTCAGCTTTAAAAAGAATAAGAAGTAACGAAAAAAGACGTGTACTTAATAAATATCAGCATAAGACAACTCGTAATGCTATAAAAAAATTACGTGATATCACTGATGCTAAAGAAGCGCAAACTATGTTACCTTCTGTTATCAGTATGTTAGATAAATTAGCTAAGAAGAATATTATTCATGCTAATAAAGCTGGTAACTTAAAATCTCAGTTAACTAAGCATGTTGCTGCAATCTAATTGTAGTTTCTACTAAAATACTTAAAGTCTTTCCTTTTGGAAAGACTTTTTTTGTTTCTACTATTTTTTAATAGTGAAAAATAGTCTTAATCCATAAGCAGTGTTATTGTTAATTTAAGATAGGATTTTCATTATATCATAATAAGACGTTTCTGACGTATCTATAGCGCTTTAAGTTTAGATATGCAGATTCTTTAGCGATACAATCATTATTAATCTTAACTTTGCATTAAAATAGTTAATATGCATAAAGCAGGTTTTGTAAATATTATAGGTAATCCAAACGTTGGTAAATCCACTTTGATGAATGCTTTTATTGGTGAAAAATTATCAATAATTACATCAAAAGCACAAACAACAAGACATCGGATTTTAGGAATTGTGAATGGTGATGATTTTCAGGTTATATTAAGCGATACTCCAGGAATAATTAAACCAGCATATGAACTGCAAGAATCTATGATGGATTTTGTGAAATCAGCTTTTGATGATGCAGATGTTTTAATCTATATGGTTGAAATTGGAGAAAAGGAACTAAAAGATGAAGCCTTTTTTAATAAAATCACCAATTCTAAAATTCCTGTTTTATTATTATTGAATAAGATTGATAAATCCAATCAAGAACAATTAGAAGAACAATCTGTATTATGGCAAAGTAAAGTACCTAATGCTGAGTTTTTCCCTATATCAGCAACTGAAGGTTTTAATGTTCAGAATGTATTCGATAGAATTATAGAATTATTACCTGAGTCTCCTGCATTTTACCCAAAAGACCAATTAACAGATAAGCCTGAACGGTTTTTTGTAAACGAAGCTATTAGAGAAAAAATCTTAATTCATTATAAGAAGGAGATTCCGTATGCTGTTGAAGTAGATACAGAAGAGTTTTTTGAAGAAGATGACATTATTAGAATGCGTTCTGTTATTATGGTGGAGCGTGAAACTCAAAAAGGTATTATCATTGGTCATAAAGGCTCGGCGTTAAAACGTGTTGGAGTAGAAGCGCGCAAGGATTTAGAAAAATTCTTTGGAAAACAAGTGCACTTAGAATTGTATGTGAAAGTAAATAAGAACTGGAGAAGCAATCAGAATCAGCTAAAACGTTTTGGTTATAATCAACGATAAGCGCTAAGGGTTTCTTTCATAAAATTATTTAGTCGGTGCATTTCTGGTTTTCCTTTTGCACGTCCTAATCGACCTGCAAAATATAAGATGAACCAAAGGATAATCATAAATAGCGATGCAAATAATTGTATGGCATAATCGTTTCCCAGGTTAGCATTCGTATATGCCCAAACTCCAAACCCTAAACATAAAGCTGCTACTATAAAGTGAAAAAACATAAACATAGTCCAAACCGTTGGACTAGGTCCAAATAAGCCATGAACAATTGCTTTATGGCTTGTTTCTTCATTAATTTCTAAATGCAACTGCGGAGACCAAAAATGTTGCTCTTTTTTAGGGAACTTTATAAAAACATGGTCATCTATCCTAGAGACTATAAATTCTTTTTCAGACGTATTCATACCCTCGAAAACTTTTAATATCGTTTCATTGCTCGAATTAATTTCAAACTTAAATCGTGGTCTTAAAACGATATCATTAGGCAGTGCCATAGTTTATAGTGTCGCCATTTTAACGTAGAATAAGGAATTCACAACGTCTATTAATTGAGAATTCTGTTTCCGTACAGTTTTCACCGCAAGGAACTAATGGCTTCGTTTCCCCATAACCTTTAGACGTTAATCGTGTTCTAGGGATTCCGTTCTCTACAAGATATTCCAATGTAGCACGGGCTCTTTTCTCAGAAAGATCCATATTAAATTCATATCCTGCTCTAGAATCTGTATGTGCACCAAGTTGTATTTCCATCCTAGGGTATTTTGTCAGTAGTGCAACCAATACATCTAATGTTCTTGCGGCTTGTGGTTTAATATCCCATTTCGCAAAATCAAAATAAATATTCTCTAATTCGATATACGTATTGCCTTCGTCATCATCCGTAACGATTTCTTCAGCATCCTTATAAGATTCAATTTCTAACTCAATATTAAACTCAATATTACCTTTGTCATTAGTGTCAAAAAATTCAAGTTGAGGAATGTACTTTGGTTGAAACCCTTCAACGGAATATTTTTGACTTGGTTGCGTCGGAAGTTTATAGCGTCCATCTTCTCCGACTAATTGTTCGGCAATTACATTACCATCCTTATCAAATAATGTTACTGTGGTATTTGGAAGTATTTTTCCTGTGACTTTGTCTGTAACTAAACCTTCAATAAAATAGGTTCTTTCATTTTCGATACGTTTAAAAGTATAGATATTATCTAATCCAGATCTGTTAGACGATATATATCCTGTATTTATAGAATCAGCGATGACAAAGGCAAAATCATCTTTTTCACTATTTATAGTTTCTCCTAAATTAAGGGCATCTAAAAATTCATTATTACTAACACTACTTGCAAATAAATCTAAACCGCCAAAGCCATGTTTACCATTTGAAGAAAAATACAGCGTACTATCTGCAGCAATAAAGGGGAATTGTTCTCTGCGAATTGTATTAATATTTTCGCCTAAGTTAATTGGGGCACCAAAAGTATGATCGGCATAAACATCCACATAAAAAATATCAAATGAGCCTAAAGTACTTGGCATATCACTTGAAAAATATAACCGAGTTTCATCACTATTTAATGACGGGTGCATTGTGGAGTAGGTTTCACTTGAAAAAGAAACAGGTTCTATATTTTTCCACTCATCATCAATGAGTTCTGCTTTAAAAATACTTACAACAGCAATTTTTGTTGAATCTAAATCAATTCGTTTTTTTAGGTTTCTAGAAAAATACATGGTTTTGCCATCTTTGGTAAACACAGCATTACTTTCATGTTGTTTTACAGTATTGATTGCATCGCTAAGTGGTTGTATACTGTCTAAGGTTATATCATCGCCTTTTGAAACCACTCCTTCATATAAATCTAAATAAGGTTTACCATTCCAATTATAGTTTGGGTTCTCTATGTTTTTAGTGGATGCAAAAACAACTTTATCTCCATGAAGTCCAATTCCAAAACTAGAACCACCAACATCTTCTGTTAGATTCTTTAATTCATATTTATAAGGAACAATACGTTTTAGTAACTCCTTTAATTCATGTGTGTTTATGGTATCATTTAGATGTTGTGTCGAAATTTCATCTGCTTTTTCGTAATTCTTAGTGCCTTTTAAAACTTGAAAATATTTAAAATAAAAATCTTCGGTTAGCTCAGTATTAATTTTGGCATTATAAACCTGTTTGTATGCTTTGTAAGCTTTTTCAAACTCAGAATTATAATAATAACAATCTCCTAATTTTTCTAAATTTTCAGCCGTTTTGGGTAGGCTTGAAAAAATCTCGGCTGCCTCAACATAGGCTTTGTTTTCATAAAGAATGTTTGCTTTTTTTGATGATTGAGAAAAACACAGGGTTCCTGTTATTAAAGCCGCTAATAGTATATATAGTTTTAAGGTTTTCATGTGTATTCAATTAGAAAAATCTAGGGGATTTATCGTAGCCTTTGCCGAGATTACCGATGTTAAATAATAATAATAGTTCATGCGAACCAGAATTAAATCGTCCTAAATTAGAGATTGTGTGGTCGTAAGCATAACCAATACGAACCGCTGACGACATAGAAAAATTAACCATACCTGTTACCGAATCATCATAGCGATAACCAACTCCAAATTCTACTTTTTCATACATTAATACGTTAGCTGTTACATCTACAGATAATGGTGCATTGTTAACATACTTAGCCATAAAAGCAGGTTTAAATTTAAAGTTATCTCCAAAATTTAGAACATAGCCACCAGTTAAAAATAAATGCATGTTTTCTGAAGCTTCAGAAACAACTCCACTATCATCTTGAAGATGTTTGGTCTGTAATAAATTAGGTGCTGATAAGCCTAAGTAATAATTTTCTGAAAAATAATATAAACCGGCTCCAACATTAGGAAGGGTTCTATTTATATTTTCTGCAAATAAAGGATCAGGCAGTGGATCTGAATACACAAATCCATCAAAATTAGTACTGTAAAATGTGGCTCCTGCTTTTATTCCAAAAGATAAACTTGAATTATCACCTGCAGGAATAACATAGGCAATATCAGCATAAGCACTTGTTTGTTTAACAACATCACCAATTTCATCATGAACAAAAGAAAGACCACCTTCTAAACGATCTGCAATCTTAGAATGTATAAATAACGATCCGGTTGTTGGTCCGCCAATAGATCTAGCCCATTGTGATCTGTAAAGTAAACCGATGTTCATCGAAGTATCATCATCAGTTGCGTATGCAGGATTTATGACACTCATATTATACATATACTGTGTGTATTGCGGATCTTGTTGTGCATATGAAGAGAACCCTAAAAATAGAGTTATAATCGCAATGCTATATGTAGTTAATTTACGTATCATTTTAATATGTCATAATTATCTGTTTAGATAGACTCGTCCTTGTACTGCTTCGCGTTCACCATTGTTAAATTCTAAAATATAAAAATAAACACCAGCAGGAAGCGGCTTATTACTATTTTTCCATCTACCATCCCATTTAGGTGAATTAATATCACCTTCATAAAGTATGTTACCGTATCTATTATAAACGCTTAATTTAAAATTAGGATAGAGCTCATCTAACCTTAAGATATTAAATTCATCATTAATGCCATCGTCATTTGGTGAAAAACCGTCAGGGATTAAAAGCTCCCCAACACATGTAATAAAGTTGATACTAACTTCTAATCTTGTAGGACTCTCACAACCATATTCAGATGTTAAAGCACCATAATAAATAACACCTTCTTGTAATGTTTCTGTACTGTCATAAGCTATTCCGCCAATGGGTTGATCGTACCAAATAACAATTTCATCGTCAATAATATTATTTGACAAGTCTACCAACGTTGGGTTATCTTCCGAGCAAAATTCGTCACCACTACTAATAATCTCGGGTGTAGATAAATTTTCTATTGCTATTGTAACAGGTTCTATAGCATCTGTAATAGCACTACAACTTTGGCCTAGAACGAATAGTTGAGTAAGCGTAACAGAGGTTAAGCCAGAATTAGGTAATAAGGACTGTGGAATTATAAACGTAGCATTTCCTCCAACGATAGTAATAGCTACGGTATTTACTGAATTATTTGCGTCTGTAAGCTGATATACTATAGAGTAATCTCCATCTGGTAATAGATTAGCACCTGTAATGTCAATGGTAACATCTTCTAATCCGATACAAACAACATTATTAACTATAGACATTGTTAAACCTGTACTATCTGGAATATCTATAATAGTAACGGTTACATTAGCTGAATCTGTTAATCCACATTCTTCTGAGGTCACCGTATAAGTGTAAATACCAACAGGGTCTATGGTTGGGTCGTAAATTCCGGTACCACTTGTAAGTGCAGGTGTCCAAACACCTCCAGAATCTGGTGTACCTCCAAGACTATCAAAAAGATCTACGGGGTCGGTTTGATCTATACATAAATTAAGGGCATTGTCATTACCAGCATTTGGGTCTGGTATAATTGAAACAAGAACTTTAGACGTATCATCTGGGCAAGCAGAACCAATACTAGATATGGTATAGGTATAGGTTCCAGCATTGTCAATACTTGGATCAAATATTCCAGTTCCACTAGTCAGTTGTGGCGACCATGTTCCTCCAACATCTGGATTCCCTCCTAAAAGATCAAATAAATCAATGATTGGCGAATTACTGCACAGCTCAATTGTTCCGTCTGTTCCTGCATTATTACTGCCAGAAAAAGATACGGCTACAGTTGCTGAACTCGTACCACAAGAATTAGTTAGGGTATATGTATAAAGACCTTCTAAATCGGTATTAGGGTCTAAAATTCCTGTGCCACTATTTAACGCAGGAGACCAAGTTCCTCCTGTTTCAGGTGTTCCCGATAGACCTTCAAATAAATCAACAGTATCTGTTGAGTCACATAAATTTAGTGTGCCGTCATTTCCTGCATCAGGACCTTGTGAAAGAGATACAATCACTGTTGCCATGGCATCAGGACAAGAAGGACTAGAAATAGTATAAGTATAAGAACCGGCGGCATCAATACTAGGATCAAAAATCCCTGTGCCACTAGCAAGTGCTGGTGACCATGTTCCACCTACATTAGGTGTGCCACCTAGGCTATTAAATAAATCTACCGATGTATCTGTACTACAAAAATCAATTGAGCCATCTGTTCCTGCATTATTAGTAGATGAAAAAGAAACTGTAACCGTTGCAGAACTCGTATCACATAAATTAGTTAATGTATATGTATAATTACCTTCTGGGTCTGTTGTTGGATCAAAAATACCCGTACCACTATTTAATGCCGGAGTCCATGTTCCTCCAGTTTCAGGTGTTCCTGCAAGACTATCAAATAAATCAACTGAATTCGTTGAATCACATAAATTTAATGTCCCATCATTTCCTGCATCCGGTTCTTGTAAAACAGAAACTTCAACTGTAGCAGTTGCATCAGGACAAGTAGAACCGACACTTGAAATTGTATAAGTGTACGAACCAGCGGCATCAATACTAGGATCAAAAGTTCCAGTTCCACTAGCAAGTGCAGGAGACCATGTGCCGCCAACATCAGGTGTGCCACCTAAACTATTAAATAAATCGACTGTTGCGTCAGTACTACAAAAGTCAATTGAACCATCAGTTCCTGCATCATTAGTGTCTGAAAAAGAAACGTCAACAGTTGCAGAACTCGTGCCACAAGAATTGTTTAATGTATAGGTATAAATACCTTCTGGATCAGTATTAGGGTCTAAAACTCCGGTGCCACTATTTAGAGCAGGAGACCAAGTTCCGCCAGTTTCAGGAGTTCCAGAAAGACTATCAAATAAATCTATTGTATTTGTTGAATCACATAAATTTAGTGTTCCATCATTTCCTGCATTTGGACCTTGTGAAATAGAAACTTCAACTGTAGCCGTTGCATCAGGACAAGCAGGACTCACGCTTGAAATTGTATAAGTATACAAACCAGCAGCATCAATACTAGGATCAAAAATCCCTGTGCCACTAGCAAGTGTCGGAGACCACGTTCCACCAACACCTGGCGTGCCCCCTAAACTATTAAATAAATCGATAGAAGTATCCGTGCTACAAAGTGCAATTGAGCCATCGGTTCCTGCATCATTGGTATTTGAAAACGAAACGTCAACAGTTGCAGAACTCGTTCCACATGAATTATTTATTGTATAGGTGTAAATACCTTCTGAATCTATATTAGGATCTAAAACGCCTGTTCCACTATTTAGAGTAGGAGACCAGGTTCCACCAGCATCAGGAATTCCGGCAAGACTGTCAAATAAATTTACTGAATTTGTTGAATTACATAAGTTTAATGTACTGTCATTTCCAGCATTTGGCCCCTGTAAAATTGAAATTAAAACTGTTGCAGAATCATCAGGACAAAGTGTTGCACTATTTGAAACCGTATAGGTATAAGAATTTGCTGTATCTAAACTTGAATCAAAAATTCCTGATCCACTATTTAAAGAAGGAGACCAAGTTCCACCAACATCTGGTGTTCCTCCTAAACTATCGAATAGATCTAGAGTAATGGTATTATTACTACAAAATTCTACAATACTGTTTGTTCCTGCGTTATTAGCATCAATTGTGGTAACTGTTACATTTGCCGAAATAGCTCCACATATAGAGTTTATGGTGTACGTGTAAATTCCATCTGCATCTGTATTAGGATCAAAAACTCCGGTACCACTAAGAAGTGTAGGTGACCATGTTCCTCCTGTTTGAGGTGTTCCGTTAAGACTATCAAATAGATTTGCTGTATTTGAAAGGCTACATAAAAGTAATGTACCATCACTACCAGCATCTGGTGATGGTACTACGGTGACCACAACAATGGCAGAATCATCTAAACACGGTGCTGTTCCCGTAGTTGAATAGGTATAAGTACCTCCAGAATCAATACTAGGATCAAATATTCCTGTCCCACTAGATAAAGAAGGAGACCATGTTCCTCCAATTTGAGGCGTACCGTTAAGACTGTTAAAAAGATCTGTTGTACCATCAGCAGTACAAATTGTTACAGCTCCATCTAGTCCTGCGTCTAAGAACGGGGTAACGGTTAATGTAATTGTAGCAATAGCATCTGCACACGGAGTTGTTCCTGCTACGGTATAGGTGTAAGTCGTATTAGTGTCAATTAAAGGATCGTAAATTCCTGTTCCGCTTGCCAATGCAGGAGACCAACTTCCTCCAGCTTCAGGAGTGCCTCCGAGAAAATCAAATAAATCAAATGTTCCGTTATTACTACAGATATCGATTGTAGCATCTAATCCTGCATCTGGTTCTGGTATAATAGTGATGTTAACATTTGCTGAAGCATCTGGACAAGGAGAAATACCGTTTACTGTATAAGTATAAACTCCTGCTGTATCAATAGAAGGATCAAAAACCCCTGTTCCACTATTAAGTGCAGGAAGCCATGTGCCACCAACTTCAGGTGTACCTCCTAAACTCTCAAATAAATCTACTGTTGCTAAATCATTACTACAAATTTCTAATATTCCATCTGAACCCGCATTAGGTAATGGATTTACTACAACAGTAACTGTTGCAGATTCATCAGGGCAAGGAGCATTTCCTGTAAATTCATAAGTGTAAACACCAGGGCTATCAATCGAAGGATCAAAAATTCCTGTGCCACTATTTAATGCAGGAGACCAAATACCACCAACATCTGGTGTGCCACCTAAACTATTAAATAAATCTATAGTTCCTGTAGTATCGCAAATGTCTATAGTTCCATCTTCTCCAGCATCTTTATAAGGAGTTACCGAAACATTTACTATTGCAGTAGTGTCTAAACATGGAGGAGTACCACTAACGGTATATGTATAAATACCATCTGAATCTATAGCTGGGTTAAATTCACCAGTACCGCTTGCCAGTGCAGGTGACCAAACACCACCAGAATCGGGTGTGCCTCCTAAGCTTAAAAATAAATCAACGACATCACTAGTGCTACATAAGTCTATAGTGCCGTTTGTACCAGCATTAGGTTCTGGTATTAATGTTACGGTCACTGTTGCAGACTCATCCGGACAGCTATTATTTGAACTAACAGTATAAGTATATATGCCTTCTGTATCAATATTTGGGTCAAAAACACCCGTACCACTATTTAAAGTAGGTGTCCAGACACCTCCAGAATCAGGAGTGCCTTGAAGTTCTGTAAATAGATTGATTGTAGAGTTTGTATTATCGCATAAATCTAAAGTGCCATCTCCACCAGCATTTGGTGCGATGTCTAACATAGCTAAAACGGATAAACGTCCTGTACTTTCGCACGGAGGATCTAAAGTTGTAGCATAATATGTTTGCCCACTTACTAAAGGGGTAGAAGGTGGTAATTCTAATGCTGAAAATAAAGAGATATACCAATTGTTGTTACCGCTCGCAACTAAATCAGCAACTGTAGGTGTGAACTCTGGCGTAACACAAAAATTTTGAACCATATCTCCAGTTGGAACAGGAGTAGAGCCAACCAAAACTAAAACAGATAATCTTGAAGTTCTACAAGATCCATCTGCACTTGCTTGATCTGCGTAATATATAGTGTTGTCACTTAAAATGTCAGTGTCATTCAAAGGAGTACCTCCAGATGGTGATAAATACCATTGAACGTCGTTTCCTATAGCGATTAGACTATTCACTGTTGCTAATGAAGGGTCGTCTAAACAAACTCCTTGAAAGTTATCACCAACAGGTGGACCATAAATTGTAATATCTACTCTAGCTCTTGTTCCACAGCTTCCAGAATTATCATCAGCATAATAATCTTCACCGTTAATAAGACTTTCTGAATTGAGTAAAGGAACAGTTGAAGTAGGTGAGTCGTACCAAACAACGCCACCGCCATTATCAATAGCTTGTAAATCGCCAACGAGTACAGATTGTACATCACAAAGTGATTGTGAGCTATTTATAACTGTAGGGCATTGTGCATTAACCGTTGTTAATCCACAGAATATTGAAATAACAAGAAATGCTAATAGTATAGGATATCTTTTAAAACTGTACTGTTTGGCTTTCATTAAAAAAATTTATAATAATTACTTTTGTTGTAATCAACGCCATATATTTAAGAACAGCAAGTTCTCTTGTCTTGCTATATTGAGAGATCGAGGGAAAACAAATATATGTAAATAGCCCTTACATAGCAAAATTAAAACCTACAGTTTTGTAGTTTTTTTATTCGTCTCAAATGTTAACTAAAACTAGGTGTTTGAAGGAGTTTTTGTTGTTACTCTTCATGATTTTAGTTGTAAATTATATTGTTTTGCTTAAGTCTATACTATTTATAGATGTATAATTCGCAGTTTATTTGCTTGTAGGAATTAGTAATGTAATTGATTTTAATTACCATTAATTAGTTCTATCATGCCTTCGTTAGAATTATATTGCATTAAATAGATACCCGTGTTCGAATAGTTTCTGTCTGTGGTTTTTTGATAATCAAACTTTAAATGGGGTTGTTCTGAAAGTGTTGTGTTTATAATGTCTTCAAATGATGAGTTTTGAGAGATCCTTAGTAAAATATCAAAGGTTACATTAAATCCTACAATAGCATTTTGTGAAGGTTTAGAACTAAATACATCCTCGTATTTAATTTCAAAATTGGTAATATCTTCTTTGTTTTGCGGATTTGTAATTGCAGGAAAAATGAGCTGTAAAATTCTAAATCTCATGTCTGAAACCTCACTTTGTTTTGGGAGTAGTGAAGATTCAAGCATAACCAATTGAATATTATGATCAGATAATTTGCCCATTAACGCTGTCGTTGTATTGAGAAGAACAATAGTTTTTTCGCTATCAAACACAATATAATTAAGTCTGCTTTTACTTAATTCATTATTTAAAGCATCAGATTTAAAAAAACCTGCATTATCAGCTTTTAGGAATTTAGCATCAGGAATTGTAGATGTAATTAGTTCTTTATTTCGAGCTTCATCAAGATCACTGATTACAATAACATTTGCATTTTGTTTTGCTAAATAGTTTAAGGTTTTTGTTTTTTGAATGGTGTCTGAAGGAATTGATCTGTAAACATTAATACTATCTTTAGAAACTAAATTAGATTCAATATCAATTATAGCTATCGGCGTATTAGATTCAATACTTGGAAAATTTGATCTGTTGTCTATAAATGGAACAAGGATAGCATTTTTGCTATGCGGACTTTCAATCGTTATTTTTGATTTTGCTATATTTTTCTTAATAAGTGTCACATCAAAATCAAGATTAAGTGCTTTTGCAGAATCAATAGCAATTTGAGCACCTTGGAAAAAATCGATATACTTTTGGAAATCGGCATTAATGCTAATCATCTTTTGTCGTTCTTCAGAAGAACCAAGTTCTTCACTAGAAAAAGGAGAGTAAAAATAAAGTCCGGTTGAAGTCTCTGTAACTAAGTTACTAAATAAAGCTTCATTTTTATTCGAATGAATTTTCGTTGGTGTACTTTTTGTGTTAGTATCAACAGTATCAACAGTATCAACAGTATCAACAGTATCAACAGTATCAACAGTATCAACAGTATCAACAGTATCAGTAATATCCGTAGTTGCTATAGTTTGTCCAGGGTTAATTGGCATTTTAATAATGTCTCCAACATTAACTGACGTCAGTAATTTCGGATTTAAAGT
Organism: Winogradskyella pacifica; assembly: GCF_013403915.1. Lineage (GTDB taxonomy): Bacteria > Bacteroidota > Bacteroidia > Flavobacteriales > Flavobacteriaceae > Winogradskyella > Winogradskyella pacifica. The sequence goes on along the minus strand of NZ_JABFDI010000015.1, from coordinate 91,631 downwards.
TGTAAATTCCTCAATCGTCATGCCTGCTTTTTTAGCCAAGCCAAAAAGTGTTTCTTTTGGTTCGATAACATAATTCTTAAAGCTATTAGTAGTGGTTGTAGAATCTACTCTAGTAATTGCAACTTCATTTGTGTTCGGGATTTCTTCAGAATTATTTACGTCTGAGTTATCCACATTTAATCTGTGACCTGCCATTAACATTGGCACGGTGTGCGGATTTTTTTCTTCAAGCTCCGCTATAGTCATGTTAAAACGTTTAGCTAATTGGAATTTTGTATCACCACGCTGCACTAAATAGCCTCCTTCGGTAGAACTCTCTAAAGTTTTATCTGGAATAATTAAAGTTTGCCCTATTTGTAAGAATTCGGACAAACGTCCAGAATTTGCAGCCTCTAATTGCGCAAGACTAATACCGTTATTTCTTGCAATTCCCCATAGTGTTTCACCTTTTACTACATAGTGCTCTCCGTCTTTTGCTGTGCGTGGAGTTTCTTTAATAGTTTTATCTACATTTATAGTATGGCCTGCTTGAAGCATGCTTACAATGTGAGGGTTTTGTTGTTCTAACATTGCTATGCTTACACCAAAACGTCGAGAGAGACCAGATTTTGTTTCTCCTGATTTTACGACATAATTGCTGATGTTGTCATCCTTATCTACAGTAGTGTTAGTTGAGGTGGTTGAGGTGGTTGTAGTGCTAGAATTTGGAATACGTAATATGTTACCAGCATAAATTATATCTTCAGAACCTGGGTTAAGTTCAAAAATGGCATTGACACTTACCCCATATTGTCTAGAAATCTTATAAACATTTTCACCTTTTTGTATCGTATGGTCTGTATAATTTTCTTGAGCGAAACTAAGATTAGAGCCTAAAATCAATAATGGTATAAGCGTAAAAAATCTCCTCATTATTTTTTGTAATTTAAATATAACACACTGTTTTTTTTTATGTGTTTGCGTGAAATGTGTTTTGCCTTTGAGAGTATAGGTAAGTCTACAAGAAAGGAGCAGTTCTTGGGGAATTAGACCTCTAAATCTGGCACAACAAATGTAAATAAAATCCTATTTAATACACGCATTAAAAGTACTAAAAATTAACGCTACCTCATTCAAATTAATACTTATTATCAACAGGATATTAACAATGTGCTAAGTTAACTTTCTCTGTAATTTTTTAGGTTTTAATATATAGAGTGAAAAGTCAATAATAGTTCACCATAACACGTAAGTATATAGTATCTTTGTAGCCTTAAATAAAAATCAATGAGCAATATAGTGGCTGTAGTAGGTCGTCCTAATGTAGGGAAATCGACATTTTTTAATCGTCTTATAAAAAGGCGTGAAGCTATTGTTGATGCTGTTAGTGGTGTCACAAGAGATCGTCATTACGGTAAAACAGATTGGAACGGAAAAGAATTTTCTTTAATTGATACTGGCGGATACGTAGTTGGTAGCGATGATATTTTTGAAGCAGAAATAGATAAGCAAGTAGAATTAGCTATTGATGAAGCAGATGCTATAGTTTTTATGGTAGATGTAGAGACTGGAGTTACAGGAATGGATGAAGACGTTGCTCAATTGTTGAGGAAAGTTAAAAAACCTGTATTCTTAGTTGTTAATAAAGTAGATAATAATAAACGTTTAGAAGATGCTGTTGAGTTTTATTCTCTTGGTTTAGGTGACTATTTTGCTATCGCAAGTATTAACGGAAGTGGAACTGGGGACTTATTAGATGCTATCGTAGAAGCGTTGCCAGAGAAAGAAGAAGTTGAGGAAGATCAGTTACCTCGTTTTGCAGTAGTCGGAAGACCGAATGCTGGGAAATCGTCATTCATTAATGCGTTAATTGGTGAGGAACGTTATATCGTTACCGATATTGCTGGTACTACTCGTGATTCGATTGATACTAAATATAACCGTTTTGGATTTGAATTTAATTTAGTGGATACGGCTGGTATACGTCGTAAAACTAAAGTTAAGGACGATTTAGAGTTCTATTCTGTAATGCGAAGTGTAAGAGCTATCGAACACAGTGATGTTTGTTTAGTAATGTTAGATGCTAATCGTGGATTTGATGGACAAGTTCAGAATATATTTTGGTTAGCAGAACGCAACAGAAAAGGTATTGTAATTCTTGTTAATAAGTGGGATTTAGTTGAAAAAAACACTAAGACTGCTAAAGAATTTGAACAGCATATTAGAAATGAAATCGCACCGTTTACGGATGTGCCAATCGTTTTTATCTCAGTTTTAAATAAGCAACGTATTTTTAAAGCTATTGAAACAGCTGTTGAGGTTTATAATAATAGAACTAAGCGAATTAAGACCAGTGTACTTAATGAAGCTTTATTACCTATTATAGAGCATCAGCCACCGCCAGCCAATAAAGGTAAGTTTGTGAAAATAAAATACATTATGCAGTTGCCAACTCCGCAACCTCAGTTTGCATTTTTCTGTAATTTACCGCAATATGTAAAAGAGCCATATAAGCGTTTTTTAGAGAATAAATTAAGAGAGAAGTTTGATTTTAATGGAGTTCCGGTAAGTGTATATATGAGAAAAAAGTAGTAGCTTTAATTTTTTATGAAAATAATAAAGCGCTTTATTTTTATCTTATGCTTTTGGTTATGCCATTGTTATGGGTTTACACAAAATCTTCCTCCTGAAATAAGTGTTTCAGGAGGACAGATATATTGCCCGCAATCACAAGTATCAATAGTAGCTTCTGTTTCTATTACCGATCCAAATCCTGAAGACACCTCATTATCCGAGATTTTTGTACAAATAGCTGAAGGATATCAAAACGGACAAGATACTTTAGAGTTAATTGGAACGAATCCCAATATTTCATCGAGTTGGAATGCATCGGAAGGACTTTTAACTTTATCTGGACCAGCAACTTTTGCAGAGTTTGAAAGTGCTATAGAAAATGTAGTTTTTCAAACAACACAAACAACATTCACTCAAGATAGACAGTTTTCAATTAATTTAGGAGACGCTAATTACTTACCAAGTACAGGACATTATTATTTTTACGTATCTGATCCAGGTATTACTTGGACGCAAGCAAGAGATGCAGCTGCAGCACAAACTTATTTTGGTTTACGAGGCTATTTAGCAACGTTATCATCTGAAGAAGAATCGCAATTGGCAGGTGAGCAAAGTCCAGGAACGGGATGGATTGGAGGATCTGATGCCGAAGTTGAAGGTACATGGAAATGGGTTACAGGTCCGGAAGCAGGTACGGTGTTTTGGCAAGGTAATGCTAATGGGAGTGCGGCAAATAATGAGTTCTCTTTTTGGAATTATAATGAGCCCAATAATGTTAATAATGAAGATTATGCGCATATTACAGATGCATCAATTGGTGTTTTAGGGGCGTGGAATGACTTGTCCAATACAGGTGATTTAGCAGTAAATAATCCATATCACCCTCAAGGCTATATTGTTGAGTATGGAGGTATGCCTAATGAACCCAATATTAGCTTATCCGCAAGTACGACGCTTATAATGCCAAGAGTTTTGGATGGTGATATTGCTGTTTGTGGGACAGATACTTTTACATTAACGGCTGAAGCTTCAACTTCAGAAGTTTGGTGGTTTGAAACGTCAACTTCAATGACACCAATTCATGTTGGGTTAAATTATGATGTAAATATTAATACGACGACAACCTATTGGTTATTGCCAGTTGTGCAAGGTTGTTCAACTAATACAGAACGATATCCGTTAACCATAACCATAAATGCTATACCAATTGTCAATAACATTACGATTAGCCAATGTGAGGATGATGTAATGGATGGTATTTCTAATTTTAATCTTAGTACTTATAACGATGTTATTGTCAGTGGTGATTTAAATAATTTAGACGTTAACTTTTTTGAAACGGTAGACTTGTCGATTCCTTTAGATGATGATAATTATACCAATCTAACCAATAATCAAGTGGTTTATGCACAGGTATTAAATACTATAACTGGTTGTAGTGTAATAGCAGAAGTGCTGTTGTCTGTAAACACAAATGTTTCAAATTATAGTATTTTAACTGAGTGTGATAATTTAAACGAGACAGGTGTAGTTAGCTTTGATTTAACACAGGCAGAAAGTCAGATTTTAAATTCTCTAGCATCAGATGTTGTTGTTTTAGGGTATTATGAAACACATAGTAACGCGTTGCTTCAAGACAATCAATTGAATAGTAATTTTACTAATACAGAACCTTATAACCAAACCATTTTTGCGAGATTAGAACAAAATGGGAGTTGTTATAGTATTGCAGAGGTGAATTTAAAAGTCGAACATTTGCCAAACCTACTTGAAAACGAGACTATTTTCTATTGTACAAATACATTTCCAGATACTATATCACTTAATGGAGGTGTGGTGGATGATGTTCCAAATAATTTTTATTATAATTGGTCTACAGGTGAAACAACAATAACTATTGACGTTAATGAACCTGGAACTTATTCTGTAGAAGTCACTAAACCTTTTGGTTGTGCCAATACGAGAACGATTACAGTTTTACCTTCAAATACAGCAACTTTTGAAACCATTGAGGTTACCGATTTATCAGAAAATAATTCTATTACAGTAATTGTGTCGGGAGATGGAGATTATGTTTATGCTTTAGATGACGAAAACGGTATATATCAAGATTCAAATAGTTTTGAAAATTTACCTGCAGGAATTCATTCAGTCTACGTTAAAGATATAAAAGCCGACTGTGGAATTGTATCAACGGATGTTGTTGTTTTAGGATTTCCAAAATTCTTCACACCAAATGGAGATACTGTAAATGATACTTGGCAAATTAAAGGTTTTTCTCTAGAATTATCTAAAAATGTACATGTTGAAATATTCAATCGTTATGGAAAATTAGTTGGGTTAATTAATGCATCAAACCCAAAATGGAACGGTTCTCATAATGGGAAATTACTACCAACCGATGACTATTGGTTTGCAGCAACATTATTAGATGGTAGAACCTTTAAAGGTCACTTTACTCTTAAAAGATAATTTTATAATAATTTTAAGAAATTTCATACGATTTCTAGCTTTCTTGCGTTTCTAAATCAGCTAATCATCAATCAACCAATCAATCACATGAAAAAACTAAGTCTAGTTTTTGCGTTTTTATTTGCATTACAATCATTTTCTCAAGAAAAATCATTCGAAATTACAGGAACATTAAAAGCCGAGGACACTGAATTATCTTTAGAGTCTGCAACCGTTTACTTAGAACGTGTAAAAGACAGTTCGGTAGTGACGTATACCATATCAGATAAAGATGGAAAATTTAAAATTGAAAATTCAACCTATGATAAGAGCTTAAATTTCTACGTGTCTTATGTGGGCTATAAAACGTATTTCAAGGAAATTGTAATCGATAAAAAGACGATTGATTTAGGTACAATAACAATGTCTCTTGATAATCAATTAGGAGAGGTTTTGGTAAAATCTACAGCTCCGATAACGATTAAAAAAGATACTTTAGAGTTTAACGTAAAATCTTTCAAAACGAAAAAAGATGCCAACGTTGAAGACTTATTAAAACAGTTACCAGGCGTAGAAGTAGATGAAGAAGGTAATATTACGGTTAATGGAAAATCAGTAAATAAAATTTTAGTGAATGGGAAACCCTTTTTTGGTGACGACCCTACCATTACCACTAAGAATTTAACTAAAGATATAATTGAAAAAATTCAGATTGTAGATACAAAAACCAAATCTGAAGCCTTTACGGGAGAGGAAGGTGACAAAGAAAATAAAACGATAAATCTTACTATTAAAGAAGAAAATAATAAAGGGGTTTTTGGGAGGGTTTCTGCAGGAGCTGGAACTGACGATCGTTACGAGTTTGCAGGTATGGTAAATTTGTTTGATAATGATAGACGTGTAAGTGTGCTTGCGGGTGGTAATAATACTAATACACCAGGATTTAGTTTTGGAGAGATTTCAAAAATGTTAGGAGGTGGAAACAGTGTGTCTTTTGATGGTAATGGTTCTTTTACTATAGATGGTCGATCTTTTGGTGGAGGAGAAGGGATTACGACTTCGCAAAATGCAGGTGTTAACTATGCCGATATTATAGGTGAAAAAACCGATGTGTCCGCAGATTATTTTTTCTCATCGAGTAATTCTGAAAATGAGTCTTCATCCGAACGCGAAACTATTTTATCTGATTCGCGTTATTTTACCAATTCCGACTCTAAGTCTACAAACGATACGGATAATCATTCGTTTAATTTAGAATTCGAAATTGAAACCGATTCTACTTTTCAAATTAATATAGAGCCTTCATTTGGGTATTCAAAATCGAGAACATTATATACTAGTAATGAGGAAACCTTAGATGAAGATTTAATTTTAACCAATCAATCTAACCTAAACTCTAATGTAGAAAGTTATGTAAAACGATTTTCTAATGAAATTTCTATTACTAAACGATTAGGAAATCGTGGTGCTTTTATTAAAGCCGAATTAGAGACGCGTATCAATCAGCAAGAAAGTGATGATTTTTTAGAATCAAACACAGAAGTTTTTGGTAGCAATCCAGAAATCATCGATAGAAATCAATTTACCAATGGTGAAAATAATAGTTATGGTGTGTCTACAAAACTGTCTTATAGGTTACCAATCGTAACTAAAAAGTTTTTCTTAAATTTAGATTATGAGTACGCTAGAGATAAAGATAACAACAGAGAAAGCACTTTTGATTTTAATAATGGTACGCAAGATTTTACAGATTTTAATACGAATCTAAGTACAGATTTTCAATATACAGATTATAGAAGTATTCCATCAGTGGGATTGTCTTATAGAGGAGAAAAATTATCTACAAGTTTCGATTTAGGTTATAACATAAGAACTCTTAAAAATCAAGATTTATTAAGACCAGAATTTAATGTAGAACGCGATTTTGAAAATATAGAGGCTAATTCATATATCAGCTATACGTTTAGTCCTAAGTCGTCAATTTATGCAAATTATTGGCTTGAAAATCAGCCACCAGGACTACGACAGCTTCAAGCCTATGAAGACGTATCAAATCCACTTCAAACTGTAATTGGTAATCCTAATTTAGAACCTTCAAATAATCATAGTTTATATCTTGGCTATAATGGGTTCGATTGGCAAAAGCGTACTGGTTTTTATGTGGGTGTTAATGCTAGTGTTTCAGATAATCAAGTTGTGGCTAAAACGACTATAGATGAAGAAACGTTAAAGCGAACAACGACTTATGTAAACGTTGATGGGAATTATAATATTGGTTCTTGGGTAAACTACAATAAAGATTTTAAGGTTGATACCTTAAGAACTATTAAACTAAAGTTTAGAGCAAGTTATAATACTTCAGAACGAATTAACTTTAATAACGATGTAAAATATGCTAGTAAGTCCGATAGAATCTCACCAAGATTCGGTGTAGATTTTATATGGGATAAAGTATTAGAGTTTAAACCTTATTACCAGATAAGTTATACGAACACATCTTATGATATTGAAGCTTTTGACGATCGTCAATTTACAAGTCATAATGCGGGTGTAAGAACGGCTACTTTTTTACCAAAAAACTTTGAGTGGAGAAATGATGTTAGTTTTAATTATAATCCTAATGTGACCGATGGTTTTCAGAAAAGTGCTTGGTTTTGGAATTCAACATTAGCTTATAGTATGTTTAAGGATAAAGCTATCATAACATTAAAGGTTTACGACTTATTAAATCAAAATACTAATGCTATGCGTATAGCCACTCAAGATTATATTGAAGATAAGCAGAGTACCGTTTTAAGACAGTACTTTATGCTAAGCTTTAGTTATAAATTTAATAGCTTAGGAAGTAAAGGTGAAACAGGTGGTGGTGATATGATCTATTTTGATTAATCCCAAAGTAGAATTAAAGAATCTAAAGCTTTATCAACTCCTTTATAATAGTTGTTGGTTCTAAATTGAGGAATTATTATGCTATCAATTATAACGTTGCATTCGTAATCGGAAATGGTTTGTTCGGTGCCAATTGCTGTTGAAATTGCGACTTTTCTATCGTGATTAGAAATTGTGATGAGTAAACCGTTGTTTTTTTTCTTTTGTGCCAATTCCCCAATTTTCACCAACTTCAGTTCCAAAATATTGAATCGTTGTGTTTGGTGGTAATGAATCTAAAGTTAGAATTGCAATTTGATTTGTGGTGTGTTTTTCGTATCCAATAATTTTATAAGCTAATGAATCGCTTTCAACGTTTGAAAATAAGTTAGCTAAATCAACAACTCGCTTTTGAGATGTGTTTTCTGGAATATACGATGGGATTGTTTCAGCATCAGTTTTTGTTTCTTTACAATTCAAAAACAAAATGCAGACGATTGTAAGTTGAAAGAAGAATTTTAATCGCATGACTAAATTTTTAAATTGAAATAAATCCTACTGGCTACTGAAAGTAAAAATTAGACTTAAAACGAGAGGATTACCAGCCACCTGAAGCGCCTCCACCACCAAAACTTCCGCCTCCAAAGCCTCCACCAAAACCACCTCCACCTCCGAAGCCTCCTCCAGAGCTGCCGCCAAAGCCACCTGAAGATGAACCTTTAGAGAAACTTCCACGTCCCATATTACTTAAGATAATGGCTTCGAGAAGTCCTCCGCTTCCAGCGCGATTTCCTCTATTACCTCCATTTCCTCCTCCACGAGTTTTAGAAATGGCGATTATAAAAATGATGAAAATGATAAATAGGAAAAAGATAACTTCAGTTGGGAATCCGTTTTCGGTTTGTCGTGTGCCTTTGTATTCACCAGTCATTACTTCAAAAATAACATCCGTAGCACGGTTTAATCCACCGTAATAATCATTTTTTTTAAAGTAAGGAATGATATCATTATTTATAATACGCTTACTTAAGGCATCTGTTAGTAAGTGTTCAACACCTTTACCAGTGCTGATATTTATTTTTCGATCGTTTCGAGCTAAAAGAATAAAAATACCGTTGTCTTTATCAGCTTGGCCAATTCCCCATGCTTCTCCCCATTGTGCTCCTAAATAATTGATGTATTCGCCATTGGTAGAGCCAATGATTGCAACCACAATTTGTGTTGATGTAGAATCAGAATAGCGTATTAGTTTTTGTTCTAAGCTGCTTTTTTCTGACGCTGATAATAAATTAATGTCGTCATCGTATACACTAGTTTGAAACTTTGGTTTTTCAGGAATATTATATTGAGCTTGTCCAATTAGTGGACTTACTAAAAGTAATAGAACTAAAACCTTAAATGCGATATGTTTTATCTGTTGCATTATCCTTTTGAGATTGTATTATCCAATTCATCTTTGTCATTATGATCCCAAGGAAAATATTGAGATAATGCTTTGCCTGCCTCCTGAATACCATCAATTAAACCTTGTTTAAAACGGCCTGACTTAAACTGACTAGAAATTTTATCGCGCGTAGAATTCCAAAAGTCAGCGCCAACACTATTATTAATGCCTTGATCTCCAAAAATCACAAAAGATTTATTATCTACTGCAACATAGATGAGTACACCATTACGTTGAATGGTATTATCCATTTTTAAATAATGAAATACTTCTAAGGCATGTTCGTAGACATCAATATCACATTTCTGTTCTATATGTACACGAATTTCACCAGAGGTTTTGCCTTCAGCAATTCTAATAGCTTCAACAATTTCGGCTTCTTCCTTGGCTGTTAGGAACTGCTCAATATTTGGCATAAATAGATTTTAATTAAAAGTCGAAATTAACGTCTGGAGCATTTTCGCTACCAGCATCTGCTTTATATCTAGGCATTTCTTCAAATCCAAACCAACCAGCTAAAACTGATCCTGGAAATTTTGAAGTATGTATGTCATAAATATTAACCTTTTCATTAAACCGATCTCTAGCGATATTAATTCGGTTTTCGGTACCTTCTAATTGACTTTGAAGTTCTAAGAAATTTTGATTCGCTTTTAATTCAGGGTAACGCTCAACAGATACTAATAATTTGGATAACGCTCCGCTTAACCCACTTTGTGCTTGTTGAAATTGCGCCATGTTATCAGCAGTTAAATTACTGGCATCAATTGTTGTAGAAGTTGCTTTTGCTCTAGCTTCTATTACAGCTGTTAAGGTTGATTTTTCAAAATCAGCAGCGCCTTGTACAGTTTTAACTAAATTACCAATAAGATCATTTCGTCTTTGGTAAGAACTTTCTACATTAGACCAAGCTGTTTTAGCATCTGCTTCATAAGTTACAGCTGTATTATTAAATCCTACAGCCCAATTGTAGATTCCAAATGCAATGATTGCAATTACGATTACAGGAATTAGCCATTTTTTCATGATAGTTTAGTTTTAAAGTTGTGTTTTAATTTTGTTAAGTTGTGCTTTGATGCTTTCAAGCTTTTCGATAATTTCAAATTTTTCTAAAGCTTGTTTTTTTTCTTCTTTAAGATGTGTTTTTGCACCTTCAAGTGTAAATCCTCTTTCTTTTACTAAATGGTAAATAAACTTAAGATTTTTAATGTCTTCTGGAGTAAATTTCCTGTTCCCTTTAGCATTCTTCTTCGGTTTTAAAGCATCGAATTCTTTTTCCCAAAATCGAATTAAAGAGGCATTCACTTTAAAAGCTTTAGCTACTTCTCCAATACCGTAATATCGTTTTTCTGGTAAGTCTATATGCATCTTAATCGAGGGATTGGTTTTCTAATGACGCTTTCTTAAGTAAGATATCGTATTCTTCAGCAGATAAGTTACCATAATAAAAATTAATAGGATTAATACGCTCACCATCTTTAAAGACTTCGTAATGCAAGTGCGGTGCTTCAGAACGACCTGTACTACCCACAAAGCCTATTAAATCTCCACGTTTTACGCGTTGGTTAACTTTAACGTTGTATTTATATAAATGGGCGTATAAAGATATGTAACCATAACCATGATCTATTCTAATATGATTTCCATACCCTGTAGATTGGCTATCTGCACGGGTAATTACTCCATCTCCAGAAGCGTAAATCGGTGTGCCACGTGGTGCTGTAAAATCCATACCGTAATGAAATTTCCGAACCTTAGTAAATGGATCCGTTCTATAACCATAACCAGATGCCATACGTGTCATATTCTCGTTACTTATAGGTTGAATTGCAGGTATAGCTTCTAAAAACTTTTCTTTGTCTTCTGCTAATTTTGCAATTTCATCTAACGATTTAGATTGCACAACAACAGCTTTTTCTAAAATATCTAAACGCTTATTACTTTCAGCAATTAGTTTAGTATTATCAAAACCTTCATACTTTTTATAACGGTTAATACCACCAAATCCTGCTCTTCGTTGCTCTGTAGGTATTGGGTTGGCTTCAAAATAGAGTCTATAAATAGCATTGTCGCGCTCTTCAACATTTTCTAAAGCAGCAAAAGCATCATCTGTTCGCTTGTTTAACAATTCGTATTGCAATTCCATATTTTGCAATTCTCTCGCCATTTGTCGCTCTTTTGGCGACTCAATATATTGACTAGCAATAAAAACCATCAAAAAAGCAAATAAGCCAGCAGCGGTTAAAAATACAGCGGCATACTTAAGAGTTGTTGCTTTTTTACGCTTAATCTTTCGGTAAGAAAGCGTTTCGGAATCATAATAATATTTTACTTTAGCCATGTTTGAATTTATGCTATTTTTGCAGCATTACAGACATAATTTCGGTTTGTAATTTATTCGCAAAGCAACCAAAGATAAAAAATTGTTTCGCATTTGTGGTAATTAAATACAAACAAGTACAAACAAGCTATAAATTCAGCATATGAAGTCTCAAGACGTACGATCTAAATTTTTAAAATTCTTTGAAGGAAAACAACATCTTATTGTGCCTTCTGCACCAATGGTATTAAAGAATGACCCAACATTAATGTTTGTTAATGCTGGTATGGTGCCTTTTAAAGAATACTTTTTAGGGAATTCAGAACCAAAGAAAAATAGAATTTCGGACTCACAAAAATGCTTACGTGTTTCTGGTAAGCATAATGACTTAGAGGAAGTTGGTTATGATACCTATCATCATACTTTGTTTGAAATGCTAGGAAACTGGAGTTTTGGAGATTATTTTAAGGAGGAAGCGATTGCTTGGGCTTGGGAATTGCTTACCGAAGTATACGGAATTGATAAAAGCATACTTTATGTAACCGTTTTTGAAGGCAGTGATGACGAGGATAATCTTAAAATGGATACGGAAGCATACGATATTTGGAAGAAATATATTTCTGAAGATCGCATTTTAAAAGGGAATAAAAAGGATAATTTCTGGGAAATGGGAGATCAAGGGCCATGTGGACCTTGTAGCGAAATCCACGTCGATATTAGATCTGCTGAAGAAAAAGCAAAGGTTGATGCTAAAACTTTGATAAACATGGATCATCCGCATGTGGTTGAAATATGGAATCTCGTTTTTATGCAATACAATCGTAAGGCAAATGGAGTTTTAGAAGCGTTGCCAAATAAACATATCGATACAGGAATGGGCTTTGAGCGCTTATGTATGGTATTACAAGGTGTACAATCTAATTATGATACCGATGTTTTTACACCAATTATTCGTGAAATAGAAACCATTACAGGAAAAACCTATGGTGATAACGAAGAAGTTGATGTTGCAATTCGTGTTATTTCTGACCATGTTAGAGCTGTGGCATTTTCAATTGCAGATGGTCAATTACCAAGCAACACAGGTTCAGGTTATGTGATTCGTAGAATTTTACGAAGAGCCGTGCGTTATGGTTTTACATTCTTAGATAAAAAAGAACCATTAATATATCGTTTAGTAGATGTGTTAAGTAAAAAAATGGGTGAGGCGTTCCCTGAAATAAGAGCACAAAAAGTTTTAATTGAAAATGTAATTAAAGAAGAAGAAGCTTCTTTTTTAAGAACATTAGATCAAGGTTTAGTATTATTAAATCGAATTGTTGAAGAAACAAAAGGAGATACCGTTTCAGGTGAAAAGGCTTTTGAGTTGTATGACACTTATGGATTCCCTATTGATTTAACAGCTTTAATTTTATCTGAAAAGAATTTAAAATTAGACGAAAAAGGATTTAACGAGCAATTACAAAAGCAGAAAGAACGATCGCGCTCTGCTAGTGAAACGTCAACTGAAGATTGGACGGTTTTATTTGAAGACGATGTTCAAGAATTTATTGGATATGACACTCAAGAAGCTAATGTAAAAATTGCAAGATACCGAAAAGTAACCTCTAAAAAAGATGGTGAAATGTATCAGTTAGTTTTCAATTTAACACCATTTTATCCGGAAGGAGGTGGACAAGTTGGAGACAAAGGAGTATTGCAAGATACACATGGAGATGTGGTTTATATTTTAGATACTAAAAAGGAAAATAATGTTATTATCCATTTATGTAAAAATTTACCAGAACATTTAAACGAAAGCTTTAAAGCTGTAGTGAATAGTGAACACCGTGCATTATCTTCCAGTAATCATACAGCGACACATTTATTGCACCAAGCTTTACGAACAGTATTAGGAGAGCATGTAGAGCAAAAAGGATCTTTGGTGAAACCAAAATCATTACGATTCGATTTTTCTCATTTTTCAAAAGTAACACCAGAGCAATTACAAGAAATAGAAGATTTTGTAAATGCCAGAATTGAAGGCAAGTTACCTTTAGAGGAACATCGAAATATCCCAATGGAAAAAGCTATTGAAGAAGGAGCTATGGCTTTATTCGGAGAGAAATATGGCGATACGGTGAGAACGATTCGTTTTGGGAAATCTATGGAGTTGTGTGGTGGAATTCATGTAAAAAACACATCTGATATTTGGCATTTTAAAATTGTGTCTGAAGGAGCTGTTGCAGCAGGTATTAGAAGAATTGAAGCTATTACAAATAAATCGGTTAGGGATTATTTCGCTGAAAATAACACGGCTTATCTTGAAATGAAAGGCTTGTTGAACAATGCTAAAGAACCTATAAAAGCATTAGAGAATCTGCAAGGAGAAAATAGCGACTTAAAAAAACAAATAGAAGAACTTTTAAAAGATAAAGCTAAAAATATTAAGGGAGAACTTAAAAGCGAACTAACCGAAATTAACGGTATTCAATTCTTAGCTAAGAAACTCGATTTAGATGCTTCAGGAGTTAAAGATGTATGCTTTGAGTTGGGAAGTCAGTTTGAAAATTTATTCTTAATATTTGGTGCTGAAAATGATGGAAAGGCCATTTTGTCTTGTTACATTTCTAAGGAATTGGTGGCAAGTAAAGGTTTAAATGCTGGTACAATCGTCAGAGAATTAGGAAAACACATCCAAGGTGGAGGTGGAGGACAACCGTTCTTCGCCACTGCGGGAGGTAAGAATCCTAATGGGATTGAGACTGCTTTGGAGGCTGCTAAGGATTATTTATAGAACGGTTGTAACCCAGAGTTTCGCAGAGCAAAAGCGCAGAGATTCACAGAGGGTTAGTTTTAAATTTTCATGATTACGTTTTTTTTTTTTTTTTTAACTGCACTAAATGCTTGAAACACTTTTAAAAACAAAAAAAATGTGATTTGAATTGCTGTTTTTCTCAGTGAATCTCTGAGAGACTCCGCGAATCTTTGTGTAATAACTTTAACCTCTAAGTAATAATTAACAAATGAATCTTCAAACTCAAATACCACTAAAACCACTGAAGTATAACCAAATAGATTATAACTCTACAGTGTTGTTGCTTGGTTCATGCTTTTCTGAAAATATAAGTGAGAAGTTTAATTATTTTAAGTTTCAGTCTACAGTTAATCCATTTGGTATTTTATTTCATCCCTTAGCGATAGAACATCTAATTACGCGTGTCATAAATAAGGACTATTATTCTGAAGATGACTTATACTTTTATAACGAACAATGGTTTTGCTTAGATGCACACTCAAAATTAAACAAGACCTCAAAAGACGAATTGCTAAGTGTTTTAAATTCTCAAATTGATGAGACTCTCGACAATTTAGTTAATGCAAGTCATGTTATAATAACCTTAGGAACAAGTTGGGTTTATAGACATATTGAATCGGATAAAGTTGTTGCTAATTGTCACAAACTACCCCAAAAACAGTTTCTAAAAGAATTAGGTTCTGTTGATACGATTACTGAATCACTTCAAGCCATTATCGCTTTAGTGAAAAGTGTGAATCCAGAAGTTAGTTTTCTCTTTACGGTTTCGCCCGTAAGACATATTAAAGATGGTTTTATAGAAAATACACAAAGTAAAGCGCATTTAATTGCGGCAATTCACAATGTTGTTGAACCTAGAAATAGCCTTTATTATTTTCCATCTTACGAAATTATGATGGATGAATTACGTGACTATCGTTTTTACAATGCAGATATGCTTCATCCAAATGAAGTCGCTATAGATTATATCTGGGGAAAATTTAAAACCGTTTGGTTATTAGCAGATGCTTTACAAACTTTAGATAAAATTGCAGCCATCCAAGCAAAAAAGGCGCATCGTCCTTTTAATTCGAATTCTGAAGCACATCAAAAATTTCTGTCAAAACTTCAGCTAGAAATGGAAGATGTATGTGCAAAATTTCCTCATATATCGTTTTAATGCTAATGATTCTATGCTTTCTGTAGTAGTATTGGAAAGCATTTTGTATATAAAGAGAGAATTACTAGTAGAAAAAATTACTGTGTTAATTTAAAATTTGACTCACTACTCTAAAAAGTATGGTAGTTGGTGCAATTACTAAACTTATATAGAATATATATTTTCCGTGTCTTCTGTCGTTCTCAGCATAAGTGTGAATCTTCTGTCCATCTGGTAGGGTTTTTTTAGATGTCCATAAAAAATAACCGATTATTAAGCCTAGAAAACCGCCTAAAACAGCAAAAAAGTAGCCTGCAATAATCCAAGGTTTTTGGTTGCCCTCAGGTTCAGCTAATTGTTTTAAGCGTTCATTTTTTAGAGAATTTAGTAATTCTTTATCAATCGGTTTGCCTCTTTGAATTAATATTTTTTGAGCTAATGTATAGTCAAAAGCATTCCATTCGTCAGACTTTAATAAAATGTCATAAAGTTCTTCATCTGTGAATTTAAACAAATAATAATCTTTATCTATAGTTTCAATTAAGTTCTCGACTTCTTTTTCGAGAATGCTTTCAGCTTTTTGAAAGTCGGTTTGTTTAATCCGGACTTCAATCTCATTCTGTAAAGTGTTTCCTGTGAACGTAACATCAACAGAAGGTGCATTGTCGTCAAGTATGGTTTCTATGCCGTTTTCATTCAACAAAGCTTTTAATTCTGAGGCTTGTTCTAAACTTTGGAATTTCCTAAATATCGAATAATTGTCTTCCATTGCTAAGTTTGTTGATTTGCTATTAATGTGAATTCTATTTATTTATGCGAACACTATTCGGTACCAAAACAGTATAGTCACCATCATTCCTTAATACATCGCGCACAATAGATGACGAAATAAATGAAGTTTTAGCTGCGGTTAATAAGAATACAGTTTCAATTTTTGATAGTTTTCTATTGGTATGTGCTATGGCTTTTTCGAACTCAAAATCAGCAGGATTTCTTAAGCCTCTTAGTATAAATTGTGCATCAATTTCTTTACAAAAATCAATAGTTAAGCCTTTATAAGTAACTACTTTTACTTTAGGTTCATCTTTAAATGTTTCTTCAATAAATGCTTTTCTTTCCTCTAAAGAAAACATGTATTTTTTTTCGGCATTAATACCAATAGCTACAACAACTTCATCGAACAATTTAATGCCACGCAGTATAATATCGTGGTGACCGTTTGTAATAGGATCAAAGGATCCTGGGAATATTGCGCGTTTCATAAACTTAGTTTTAATATTTCTGTACTAATCGGAAATAGTTATAATTTCAAATATAATTATTATTTCTTCAAAGCTTCTTCAATGGCATTTCCAAATAAGTCATTTAGGCTAATACCAGCTTCCGTTGCTTGCTTAGGTAATATGCTTTCTTTAGTTAAGCCAGGAACCGTGTTTACTTCTAATAGATAAGGTTCGTCATTTTTAAAAATAAATTCACTTCTAGAAAAGCCTTTCATTTTTAAAATTTCATATATTTTTTTAGCTTCGGTTCTTACTTTGTTGGCATAATCTTCAGATATACGTGCCGGAGTAATTTCTTGTGATTGCCCCAAATATTTAGCTTCATAATCAAAGAAATCATTTTCAGAAACGATTTCTGTGATCGGTAAAACGAGAGTTTCAGATGTATACGAAATTACACCAACAGAAACTTCAACACCATCTAAAAACTGCTCAATAATAATTTCATTGTCTTCTTTAAAAGAGTTGTCAATGGCGGTTTGTAAATCTTCTTTCTTATACACTTTAGAAATTCCAAAACTACTACCAGCTTTGTTGGCCTTAACAAAACAAGGGAGTCCAACTTTAGCAATTATAGCATCTTCATTAATGGAGTCGCCAAAATTAAGATAATAGCTTTCGGCCGTTTTAATGCCGTAAGGTTTTAAAGCCGCTAACAAATCGCGCTTATTAAAAGTTAATGCTGCTTGGTACATTGAGCAGCTGGTTTGTGGCATTCCTAATAATTCAAAATAGGCTTGCATATAACCATCTTCACCTGGCGAACCATGGATCGCATTAAAAACACAATCGAACTCAATTTTTGTTTCGTTTACTAAAACGGAAAAATTATTTTTATCTATCGGAAATTCTTCGTCCAAATCATTAACAAAAACCCATTTATCTTTAAAAATATGAATGCGATATGCATTGTATTTATCTTTGTCTAGAGCGTCAAAAACAACGTTGCCACTCTTAAGGGAGATCTTGTATTCACTAGAATAACCGCCCATTATAATTGCAATATTTTTCTTCATTATTTAGTTTAAAAATGCTACTGTGTAAAAGTATCATTTATTTTCAATAATCTAATTCTCTAATTCATACGTATTTTATTTTTGTGTCGTTATTATTTCTTAGTTTTGTCAACAATTATTTTCATATGAGTTTTGTTAAGTTTCTTACTAGTAAAGTGTTTTTTAAACAACTGGCATTAGCCCTTATAGCCCTTGTGGTGATTTGTTTTATAGCCCTAAAATGGTTAAGTGTAACCACTAATCATGGTGAGTTTATAATTGTACCAGATTTAAAGGGTAAATCTTTAGAGACTGTTGGTATCGAATTAAAGGATCATGATTTAGCCATGGAAATACAAGATTCTGCAAATTATAATCCAAAATATCCTAAGTATTCTGTTATTGAACAAAACCCAATTGCAGGATCACAAGTAAAGGAAAATCGCAAAATATATTTAATCTTAAACCCTTCTGGTTACCGTAAAGTCGAAGTGCCAAATATTTTAAAACGTACGTTTAGACAGGCTAAACCTCAATTAGAAGCTTTAGAATTCGAAATAGGAGACATCACCTATAAAGATGCCATTGGTGAAGGTGTTATTTCTATGTCTCACAAAGGTAAAACATTAAAACCAGGTACATCATTACCCTTAACTTCTAAGATAGACTTGGTGGTAGGAAACGGTAAACTATAATTAAAATAATGCCAAATATTTCTGATATCTCAGACCAAGACGAAAACGAATTATACGAGCATCACGCTTTTAAAGTTGTTGCAGGTCAACAACCACTTCGTATCGATAAATACTTAATGAATTTTATAGAAAACGCTACGCGTAATAAAATTCAGGCTGCCGCAAAAGACGGTAGTATTTTTGTGAATGACGTTCCTGTTAAGTCCAATTACAAAGTAAAGCCTAACGATTATATCACTGTTAAATTTGAACATCCCCCGCACGAGAATCTTCTTGTTGCTGAAGATATTCCTATCGATGTGGTGTATGAGGATGATGATTTGCTTGTGGTGAATAAACCTGCAGGTATGGTTGTACACCCAGGGCACGGTAATTATTCTGGGACTTTAATAAATGCACTTATTTTTCATTTCGAAAATTTGCCTAATAACTCTAGTGAAAGACCAGGTTTGGTTCATAGAATTGATAAAGATACCAGTGGGTTATTAGTAGTCGCAAAGACCGAACTAGCCATGGCTCATCTGTCTAATCAGTTTGCTAAAAAAACGAGTGAGCGCGAATATGTTGCCATTGTTTGGGGTAATGTAGAAGAAGAGGAAGGTACTATTGAAGGTAATATTGGTCGCCATCCAAAGAACAGATTACAAAATACAGTGTTCTTAGATGATGAAGACGAACAAGGAAAACCAGCCGTAACACATTATAAAGTTCTTGAGCGTTTAGGTTATGTCACTTTAGTAACTTGTAAGCTTGAAACTGGTCGTACCCACCAAATACGTGTTCATATGAAACATATTGGTCACACTTTATTTAACGATGAACGTTATGGTGGAGAGCGTATTTTAAAAGGGACTACATTTACTAAATATAAGCAGTTTGTAGATAACTGTTTTAAAATTTTGCCACGCCAAGCTTTACATGCTAAAACATTAGGGTTTGTACATCCAACGACAAATGAATTCATGAGATTTGAATCTGAAGTTCCTGATGATATGACGCAATGTATTGAGAAATGGAGGCATTATGCCAAGCATGCCAAAGACTAATAGTTTTATAGCGTTTCATTTTTATTACACGTTTAAAAAAAATATTAAAACGTGTAATAAAAAGGATGCCATTTCCATCCTTAACGCGCCTTACAATAAGTCCTGCATAAAGATTAACTAAAAATGCACTATTTTTCTAATGGTGCATTTTTAGTTATAGGTGCTTTATAGTTAAGCTTTATAACACTATCAATATTAGTTTTCACTATTGTTAGAAATTTTTTCATTTACATCGTATTTTTACAATGAGAAAGAAAAATTGTTTAACCTTTAATGAGACACGTGCTTTAATGAGTGTTGATTTAAATTTAAAGAGATACCCACTTTTGTGGGCATTATTATGAAACTAGTACTATCACCAGCAAAATCGTTAGACTTCGACACTAAATTACCAACTTCTAAAACTACAGAAGGAGTGTTTTTAGACGAGGCAGAACGATTAAATAAAGTATTAAAAAAGAAGTCCGCAAAGCATTTGTCTGCGCTTATGCACATATCAGATAATTTAGGTCAATTAAATTATGAGCGCAATCAGGAATGGGAATTACCATTTACAAAAGATAATGCACGGCAAGCTATTTACGCGTTTAGCGGAGATGTGTACAGAGGATTAGATGCGTATACGATTGATACCGAAAAGTTAGATAAAGTAGAAGATACTGTTAGGATCCTTTCAGGATTATATGGTGTATTAAAACCCTTAGATTTAATGCAGCCCTACCGACTAGAAATGGGAACAAAAATGCCAGTTGGTAAAAATAAAAACCTTTACGAATTTTGGAAAAAGAAAGTGACAAAGGCTTTAAATGAGGAGTTAGACGACGACGAAATTTTCCTGAATTTAGCAAGTCAAGAGTATTTTAAAGCCATAGATACAAAAGCCTTAAAAGTACCCGTAATCAATATTGCTTTTAAAGAATTTAAAAACGACAAGTATAAAATTATAGCCATTTTTGCAAAATTGGCCAGAGGTTTAATGGCGAGATATATCATTGATACCGACGCAAAAACTCTAGATGATATTAAAGGTTTTAATTACGAGAACTATGGTTTTAGCGAAGAATTATCTTCAGAAAATGAATTAGTGTTTACACGATAAATTATAATATAAAGAACTAATTTCACACATATGTTTTATTACTTAATTGTTGCCCTTCAGGCATTTTGTATTTATCACGCTTATAAAAATAGTAAACCTTATTATTGGTATTTTGTTGTGCTTTTTATTCCTGTTATTGGTTCATTAATCTACATTATCACTCAGGTGTATAACCAGAATAATGCAGAAAAAATACAAGAAGAAATCACCACGGTTCTTAATCCCACGAAAAGGATAAAGGATTTAGAAAAGAAACTCGAGTTTGTAGATACTTACACTAACAGAATAGAGTTGGCAGATGCCTATTTTTCCAATAAAGATATTCCTAATGCGATTATAAGCTATAAGAAAACATTAGAAGATACCGTTCAAGATGATTTATATGCACGGCAGAATTTGATGTTGTGTTATTTTCAACTCAAGGATTATAACGCCGTCATTGAACAGGCAGAATTTATAAAAGATAAATCGGAATTTAAAGGTTCAAAACAGCAATTTTGCTATGGTTTAGCTTTAAACGAATTGGGTAAACCCGATGAAGCTGAAGCACAATTAAAACAAATAGACAGACCGTACTCTAATTATGCAGAACGTTTAGAGCTTGCAAAATTTTATGTAGAAAATAATAGAACTTCCGAAGGAAAGGAACTGTTAAATGAGATTTCTACCGAGTCTCTGCGCTTAACGAAACCTAACCGAAAACTTTACGGAGCAACGATTGTTGAGGTTGAGCGTATGTTGTCTGCTTTGTAAAGGGGCTTTATAAGAATATCTGAATCTGGACATCTAATTAAATAGAAGAAAAAAACTGACTATCAAAATAGTTATATTCCTGTAATTTAAATCTAGGTCTATGTAATAATAATAGACAAAAAAATCTTCAGTTCGCTCTACATGATTCAGGGTATAATAGCACATGTCAAAACCCAACAGTTATAAATCGGTAATCACAATGTGTTACCCATGCGTAGCAAATATTTCAATTAGTCGTTAGTTTTATATAGATAGATTAAAGCGAATAAATATCAAATAACAATATCTTAGACTTTATAAAATGTACTATATATAATTTTTAAAACAATTAATTTATTACTACTAGTTCACTTTAATCATTTCTGTTAGAAAATTGTAGGTGTATTATAATTTTTCGATTTAACTATATAGATAAAAAGAATAAAATTCATAGATTGCTCACTTTTTGAGTATAACTTTATTTATGTCATTTCTACTCTACTACAACTAATTTAATTATATGGTTTTTAGTTCATTACTATTTGTCTTTTGTTTTTTACCTATAGTATTGCTTTTAAATAAAGTGCTACCCCGTAGTTGGAGAAACTACTTTCTATTAATTGTTAGTTTAACTTTTTATGCTATTGGTGAGGAGGAGCTAGTTTTAGTGATGATAAGTTCTATTATCGTTAATTATGTAGCTGGCGGATTGATAAATCGTTATAGAGACTCAGATAAAGCTCGATATTATCTAGGTATAGCTATATTTTTGAATTTAGGTGTGCTAATTTATTTTAAATACACAAATTTCATATTTGATCAATTTGCGTTTAAAATTGAAAATATTCATCTTCCTATTGGAATTTCGTTTTTCACCTTTCAAAGTATTTCTTATTTAATTGATGTTTATCGGGAGCCTACTTTATATCAAAAAAACCCATTTAAACTGGGTTTGTACATATCTTTGTTTCCGCAACTCATTGCAGGTCCTATAGTTAGGTATGCTGATATTGCCAAAGATATTTCATCGCGTACAGAAAGTGCAGAACTTTTTAAATCAGGTGTACTTCGTTTTGTTACTGGTTTAGCTAAAAAATTATTGATAGCTAATACCTTAGCACTTATAGCAGACACAGCTTTTTATATGCCAGCAGAGGAGTTGCCTTTAAGTATGGCATGGTTAGGTATTATTTGTTATACGCTTCAAATTTATTTTGATTTTTCAGGATATTCAGACATGGCTATTGGTTTAGGTAGGATGTTTGGATTTCGTTTTCTAGAAAACTTTAATTATCCTTATATTTCTAAAAGTATACAAGAATTTTGGAGAAGATGGCACATATCACTTTCTTCATGGTTCAGAGATTATGTGTATATACCTTTAGGTGGTAATAGATTAGGTGAAAGAAGAACGTATTTAAACCTTATTGGAGTGTTTCTTCTAACAGGTATTTGGCATGGAGCAAGTTGGAATTTTATAGTTTGGGGTTTATGGCATGGAGCTTTTATTTTGATTGAAAAATCGAGTAGCTTGCCAATAAATAATGCAGCTTTAAAGTCCGTATTAAGTAGAGTTTATCTGCTTTTTGTCGTAATGATTGGTTGGGTGTTTTTTAGAGCAGAAGACTTAAGTTATGCTCTTGAATATATTAAACACTTAGTATGGTATTCTTCTGAGAATACAAATTACTATGCTTTGTATTATGTAAATGCTAAATCTATTTTAGTTTTAATCTTAGCCATAATTATTTCTACGCCAATAAAAAGAATACTTCTTAGAAAACTAGATTCTAACACTTTCTTTGTAAATTATAAAGCCTATATTTTGCCATTGTATATTGGTGTTTTAATGATATTATGTACAATTGAAATGGCGTCTAATTCATTTAATCCTTTTATTTATTTTAGATTTTAATGAAAAGTAAATCATTTATTAAATTTTGTCTTTGGGTCATAGCATCAATTTTGATTTATCAAATCTTGTTGAGTACTGTTGCTCTGCTCTTTTCTTCTCAAATTACATCTGTAAAAGTTTATACTAACAGAAACACTAAAGGAGGGATTAATTTGTATTCTTTTGATCGTAAAGAGATAAAAGAGGACATTACCGTACTTAGTCAATTGCACGATTCAACAGATAATTTTTATAACTTTGAGTTGCCAAAGAAATTTAAAAATGATCGAATAAACCTTCATTTTTTAAATGATAAACAAAGAACAGCAGAGATTTTTGATATTCATTTGGTGAGTCCATACTATGATTTCAAAATTCAGAAGAAAAATCTTCCTGATTACCTGTTAGAATCTTCTCCTTGTTTAATTGTAGACGGCGAGTATGTATTCCAGAAAAAAGAGGGTAATGTTATAGCTCTTCACTTTTTACCATTCTCAGATATTATAAAAGAAAACATTAGGTATAAAACATTAGGTATATTAATACTTGGTTTAAGTATTTTAATTGTCTTTCTGTTCAAATACTTTAAAGTATTTAATAAAATAATTAAAAAAAGTGAGTCATCTGCACTATCTGTAAATGGGATTTTTATTTTAATTCTCTTTACACCAATGGTTATCTTTTTTATGCATTGGGATAATGAAGAGACGTCTGAAAACAGAAAGTTAAACTCTATAGATGATCTTAGGTCATATATGGATGTGATGTTTCCTTTCAAATCTTCGTTAGTTTATATGAATCATTTTATAAATGAAAAATTCTTTTTGGGACCTAATAATAGTAATAAAGTTGCGGTAGGTAAGGATGGATTTTTATATGTGTATGAGGAAGAAACAAGTTTAGCATTATATGATTTGAAAAGAAAATATTTGTCAGAGGCTGAATTAGATATTATAGAAAATCGTATTGTAAGTCATTATGACTATTGTGAAAAAAATGGGATTGAATATTTAAGGGTTATTTACCCTAATAAATTTGATATTTATACTGAAAACCTACCATTTGCTCTCCAATCAGCAATTAAAGATACTATTTCAAGAGGAGAACAAATTTCTAATAGATTATTAAGTAAAGGAATAGATGTTTTAAGTTTTAAAAACACTTTTGAACCTTATAAGTACAAAACTACTTATCGAAAAACGGATACACATTGGAATAATTTTGGTGGTTTTTTAGCTTATCAAGATGTTATGAATACCTTATATAAAAGGACTAATATAAAATCATACGAACCAACAAAACTTGAAGACTATACCTTTTTATATGAGTTAATTGAGTCGGGTGATATTATTACTAAGTTGGCTGATTACCCCTATAACATTTCAGATATGGGACCTGTTCTTTTTCCAAAATTTCCTTATGAGTACACAAAGGAAACAAATGACAAAAGATTGCCTTATGATTCAATGGTATTAAAAAACTCTAAAGCAAAAAGTGATAAAACACTTTTGATTTTTAGTGATTCGTACGTTATGGGACAGCGATTATTTTATGCGATGAATTTTCGTACTGTATATCATTTGAAAAATCAGGCTTTTAACAGAGACTTAATAGAGTTGCTTAAGCCAGATGTAATTATAGAAGGGTATGCAGAGACAACCAATAATAATTTAATTTATTGATCTCAAATTAGCAATGGACTTAAAGTTCTATGGATAGCGGATGTTATCTGATTTTTAATATCGTTTAAGTGTATTGTGATTGTCATCTATGATATGGTGATATAAAGTGCTTTAAACACTTCCGATCTAAAACGAAGTTGATAAATTTTTTAAATACCTGTTTTCGGGGATGAATACAAGTTCTACTATCCCTAAATTTGCGCATGTTTATTAAGCCCCAAAACATTTTTGTTTTTCTCTTTTTGTGCTATACTTCAATTTGTATAGCTCAAACAACTGCTGTTATTGACAGTGAAGACAAAAAAGTAAATCAGCTTTTTTACTATTTTAATAATGGTTCTGAAACCAAAGCATATCGGGAAGCTCACAAATCTTTGCGCACTTTTAAATCTAATAACGCCATAACCAATACCAATTTATTATTGGCTTACTACCATAATAGATATGTTGCTATAGATTCTTCTATTTATTATACACATCAAGCACTAAATAGTAAAAAGAATGTTAACGACTCTTTAGGCGTTAGACTAACCATATTATCTTACCAATTATTGGCTTTAAATAATAAAAACAAAGGCTTATATCAAGAAAGTAAAAAGTGGCATATTAAAGGAGCTGAACTCAGTGAAAAACATAATGAAACAAACCTATATTATACACATTTACACGGATTAGCTAGTACTTATGTTACTCTTGGTAAAACGGATGAGGCCTTAGAGCTTTTTGAAAAATGTATTAAGTTTTCTAATGATGAAGAACTTATTTTAGGAAGTTACATCAATTTAGGTTCTATTTATTCATCGCTTTCCAAATACGAAACATCTAATGCGTATTTACAGAAAGCAAAAGATATCTGTGAGAAGGATACTTATAAAAAACAAGCCTTAGTAAATGTTATTATTAATATAGGTGATAATTATTTAGGTAAAGGAGAAACAGATAAAGCACTTTTGGCTTTCTACGAAGCGAAAGATATAAGCAATGAAACTAGATCTTATAATTTAGAACTCATCATTTTAGGTAAAATAGGTGCTGTGCTATTTAATGAAGAAAGAGATAATGAAGCCCTTTTAATTTTTTCTAATACCTTAATTAAATCTGTCAATTTGGGTAATTTAGATATTGAGATGAATAGCTATCTTATGTTGGAAAAACTCTCACTTCGAAAAGGGGATCATCGCAGTGCATATAACTATGGAAAATACTATTACCAGATAAAAGATTCTATTGAGAATTCGCAAAGGCAACAAGAGATTAACAATTTAGAAGTTAAATTTAAAACGCTTGAAAAAGAAAAAACGATAAAAGTCTTACAGATAGAAAATCTTAATAAGAGTTTAAATATTAAGAACAAAGACGCAGATATAGAAAAGTATAAACTTCAAAAAGCTATAATAGCAAAACAAAATGAAAATCAGGTTTTGCAACTACAAAATGGTGTTGAAAAACGTAAAAATGAAATTGCATTACTTAAAGAAAAAGAAGCGTTAAAAGCTGTAGAGCTAGATAGAGAGAAGACCATTAAATATATTGTTCTCGTGGCGTTTTTTATTCTATTAATTCCTATTGTTGGACTTTTAGTTATCTACTATCAAAAATTACAAGCACAGAGTTTACTTAATTTAAAAGAAAAAGAGATTAACGAGCAGCAAGTCATTTCATTAAAAAAAGATCAAGAATTAAAGTTAATTAAAGCATCTGTTAGAGGTCAAGATCAAGAGCGTAAAAAAATAGCTCAAGAAATGCACGATAGTGTTGGTGGTAATTTGGCGGCTATAAAATTACAATTCAGTCAGCTTTATAATCACCCAGATAAACTGAAATTAATTTATAGTCAGTTAGATGATACTTATGAACAAGTACGAAACTTATCACATAACTTATTGCCAAAAAAAATTAGAGAGAACGATTTTGTTTTTCTAGTTAAAGAATACATCCATACGGTTGAAGACGCTAGTGAGATCACCATTAACCTTTCATTTTACGATGAGGAAAAAATCAATGCACTAAGTAAGATTTTACAAAACGAATTGTTTTCAATTTTTCAAGAATTAACAACCAATACACTTAAGTACGCAAAAGCAAAGACCATAGATATACAGTTAGATGTATTAAATGAATGTCTGTTTTTTGTTTATGAAGATGATGGTATTGGGTTTGATTTATCAATGATTACATTAGGCATAGGCTTAACAAATATAAAGAATAGGGTAGAAAATTATAACGGTATATTGCATATCGATTCTAAACCCAATAGAGGCACCAATATTAATATAGAAATTCCATTAAAAGCATAATTAAATGAAGCATAACCTCATTATAGCAGACGATCACAAAATGTTTTTAGATGGTTTATTAAGTATTCTAAATACAGAAAGTAGTTACAACATTTTATATACCGCAAAGCATGGTGGCCATGTTCAAAAATATATTTCGATAAATACGGAAGAAAAAATAGACCTTGTAATTACTGATGTTACAATGCCTGAAGTGGATGGTATTACTTTAAATAAGTGGATAAAGAATACGGATAGAAATATAAAGACATTGGTGGTTAGTATGCACAACACACCAGAAATTATAGATAGCCTTATTGAAAATAATGTAGATGGGTATCTTCAGAAAAATGCACAAAAGGAGGAATTCTTAAAAGCTATAGAAACCATTTTAGGAGGAGAGAAATATTTCTCTAAGGAAATTAAAGATATCTACCTTCAAAATAAATTTGAAAAGAATAAAGAAAAGGAAATTAAACTCACCAAACGAGAAGTAGAAGTCATCTCACTTATTGCTGAAGAGTTTACTACTCAAGAAATCGCAGATCAGTTGTTTTTAAGTAAGCATACTATTGAAAGCTACCGAAAGAACCTGATTACTAAGCTAAATGTTAGAAACCTCGCTGGACTTACAAAATACGCTATTAAAAAAGGCTATGTGTCTTAATAATATAAATATACTACCACCAATTATATACAAAGGTTCTATTTTATAATAGAACCTCTTTTTTACGGCTAATACTTTTGTTGCTTAAGCATTAGCGCTTTAAAATTTCAATATAAATACATTTTTAAAATAGGTTTTATGACTAAAGTGATTTTATCAACAAACATACAAATTCAAAAGGCATATAACTTGCTTTTGTTTAGTTAGTAACGTTTTAACACCCTGTTTACAGGGTATTGTTTTTCGCTAAAAACGGGGTTAAAACTAAGTAGCTATGGGTATAAATTTGCATAAGAAAATAAGAAACATTATAAAAAACTAAACGTGTTTCTATTACAAAACCAAACAAATTCTAACCATTAAAACAAAATTATGACTTTCGGAATTACACTTATTTTATTAAGTATCATCGCAGTACCATCTTTATTATTATCAAAAAAACCTAACGCAAAAGAATTGTTAGAAAAAATAGAACCTTACCAAGGTTGGATCGGACTTATTTTATGTTTTTATGGAGTTTGGGGTATTATTTTTTCCATTTTAAACTTAGGTTGGTTGACAACATTCCCTATCTGGTGGGCAACATTATTAGCCGGTAGTATTGTACAAGCTGTTCTAGGGTTTATGTTAGGATTTAGCCTTATTAACAAATACGTCTTGTCTAAAAATGACGCTGCAAAAGAAAAAGCTATAGCTCTTAGAGAGAAACTAGCTCCAAAACAAGGAAAGCTAGGTATTGTAGGGGTGTTTGTTGGTGGTTGGATGATCGTTGCTTCAATCCTTTTCTTTTAACCAATTCTTTTAAAATTTTAAAATCAAATTTATACATGAAAAAAATTATCTTTTTAATGGCATTGTTATTTACAGTGCCATTAATAGCCCAAGAACATAAAAATACAATTACTGTAGTTGGTGAAACAGAAACAATAGTTGATGACGATAGTTATATAGTTCTAATCGGATTGCAACAAGTGCTTGTTTATGAAGGACAAGGTGAAGTAGAAGTAACCTCTTTAGATGAAGTTAAAAAGAATTACATCAAAAAATTAGAAGCTTCAGGAATCGAATTTAGCCAGTTTACTAGAAATACATACTATGAGTTTGCCATGTCGTATTCACAAAACAGAGAGTCGGAATATTACCACTTCAAAACATCAAATAAGGACGATGTTCGAAAACTATCAAAGTTAAAATCCGCAGGAATGTCTGTTGTTAATACCGAGGTAGAAGCTAAGAAGTTAACCAATAAACAGTTAGTTGATCTTTCAAAAAAAGCAATAGATAATGCCAAAGAAAAAGCAAGCGCTTTAGCTAAAGAAATGAATAAAACTATTGGAGAAATTATTTCTATTGTCGATCAAAATTCAAGTACACAGTATATTCAAAGTTATGGGACTTCAGCGTTACAGAGTTATGCCGTAACCGTCTCTTTTGAATTAAAATAATAAAATAACGAATGTCTTTTAATAATCAAAATCACTTAAAAATCATGAAAATTAAATTAGTAGTATTATCAGTATTTACTTTCTGTTGTGTGTTTAACGCAGAAGCTCAAAAATTAAAAAAGTTTGGAAGTTCAGTTGAGAAAAAAGTGGGGCCAAAAACCATTAAAGTACCTTACACAGATGTGATATCGTATTTAGGATATGCCTCTGCCGGGAATGAAGATGAAATAGTAGATGGTAAAAAATTCTATTACATTTATTTATGGGTTCCTGCTGTAGCACCAGAACTTGGAGTAAGAATGCTATCTCCTGTTGCTAAAACAAAAGTTAAAGATGCCATAACATCTGATGAGTATACAGAAAATGCGTCTTCAAGCGATTATTTTGATACTTATATTACTTTAGAGCGTTCTACTATTTTTACAAAAGAAGGTGTTACTGAAGAGGGTGCTAAAAGCGCTACTTGGACAACCCTTGCTAGTAATGATGATAATAGCGAAATGCCTAAGCAACCTAGTGGAAGCAGCTACAATTCTTTATTAAGATATAAGAGTGAAGTGGGAAGTCCTACAAAAGCTTTAACTGCTGGTTTGTATCGTATTGGTTTTACAACTTACAAAACAGGAGAAGTTAAAGGAACATTTTTAGCAGAAGTTGCAGCGCCAATAAAATTACCAGGTGTTGTAATGGCTAAAACTATTGAAGACCTTAAAAAAGAATTATAACAGAAGAATAGATATTCGTATTTTACTAAAACACCTCTTTATGCAAATAAAGGGGTGTTTTTTTTGTTGTAGTATTTTCTTATCATTAATCCTCAGTTCCCCAAGGAGCATCTGGGGTTTCAATAGTTTTAGTTAAATCAAAATGAACCGTAAATAAACGATCAGTGCCTAAACGACGTAAGTTATAAGTTAGACTTGTTTCATCTATAGTAAACCACCAAATATTAGTAGAAGCGGCTGGTAATATTTCTGAAGTATGTGTATCGGCAGGAAACATTTGTAAATTGGCCAAACCTTGATTTGTACTTGTGCCTCCATATTGGGTTAAATCTTCTTCCGAACCATCTTCATGTCTATGGTCGTGCTTTAATCGAATTATTTTTTCTTCATTCATATGCAAAACCCAAGTACGCGATTTATTCTCACCTACAAAAAACGGAACTCTAATATCATTTGTGTCGCAAGAACGCACATGCATTACTAATTTTTCACCTGTAAAGCCGTCACCTACTTTTCCTCCTTCTGTAATTTCACCTTCGTAAGCGTTACCACAATGTGCTTCGAGTTGCTCCCAAAATTTTTCTGAATTGGTTTGTTCTTGTGCTAAGAGTGTTAGTGGTAATACGAGTAAAAAAAAGAGTAGTGTTTTCATATTTGAATTTTGTTAGTGTGTGTTTCTCTAACAGCTAATATACATGAATTCTTCAAGTTTAATAATTTCCCTAAACCACAAAAGTTTTATGGGGAATCTAATGATTTAGCATTTTAAAGTTTGATAAAGAGCGCTTAACAAGATTTATTTATATCATTTACGTTAAAGAATGGCGAGAATAAGTTAATCTAATGCATCATAAGTCTTAAATTAGAGAAAAATTAAATCATGAAAAAGACGCTTCAAATTGGAAATATAATAGCTCTAATTTTAATCATATTTATCAATTATCTCTCTAATACAGGAGCCTTAAATAATACAACAATTGGTGAAGTGTCTAATAGTTATAGATCCTTGTTCACGCCTGCAGGTTATACGTTTGCCATTTGGGGACTAATTTATTTACTGTTGATAGGTTTTGTTGTTTATCAAGGTCGGAGCTTGTTCAAAAACGTAAAAAATGACGATGTTGTACTGAGAACAGGGTGGTGGTTTATACTGTCGTGTTTATTTAATTCACTTTGGGTATTCGCTTGGATTTATGAATATACAGCAGTGTCTTGCATTTTTATTTTCTTATTACTGTTTTCATTATTAAAGATTGTAGTCAACAACAGAATGGAATTAGATGACGAGCCATTACCCATTATTGCTTTTGTTTGGTGGCCTTTTGTGATGTATTCGGGTTGGGTAACTGTGGCTAGTATTGCTAATGTCTCAACATTTTTAGTGAAAATTGATTGGGATGGTTTTGGCTTATCTGATGTCAGTTGGACTATTATACTTATCGTCATTGCAGTGATAATCAATGTGTTGGTAACTTGGGAACGTAATATGAGAGAGTTTGCGCTTATTGGTGCTTGGGCATTAATTGGTATAGGAAATGCTAATAAACTTAATAACGAAACATTGATGTACATGGCTTTTGTGAGTGCAGGTGTATTAATAATTAGTAGTACTATTCATGCTTTTAAAAACCGTGGCACTAGTCCGTTAACTAAGTTACAAGAACGCAAGAATTCATAGTGTTAAGAATATAATAAGCATTTTTTTAGAGTCAGGCTTAAAATAGCCGTAACTTCGCACCAAATTAAAGGAGTGACCTAAATAAATAGAGTTTGCTTCATAAACACTATTTATGTCATTTAAATCTTTGGGCCTATCTGAGCCTTTACTTCAAGCTATCCAGAAAAAAGGATACGAAACACCTTCTCCAATTCAAGCAAAAGCCATTCCTCCAGTATTAGAAGGAAAAGACGTTTTAGCATCAGCACAAACCGGAACAGGAAAAACAGCAGGTTTTACATTACCGTTACTTCACCTATTATCTAATGGTTCTCAGCAGAGACACAGACCAATTAGAGCTTTAATATTAACTCCAACACGTGAGCTAGCAGCGCAAGTTTATGCCAATGTTAAAGAGTACAGTGAGTTTCTAAACATTAGAAGTACTGTTATTTTTGGGGGAGTCAATCAGAAACCACAGGTTAATAAATTAAGTCAAGGAGTCGATGTTTTGGTCGCAACACCAGGACGTTTAATCGATTTAGAAAACCAAGGTCTGTTATCTTTAAGTAAAGTAGAGATATTTGTATTAGACGAAGCCGATCGTATGTTAGATATGGGTTTTTTACGCGATATAGAACGCGTTATGAAACTAATGCCAAGCAAACGTCAGAACCTTATGTTCTCGGCAACGTTTTCTAAAGATATTAAGAAATTAGCGTATTCAATTCTTAATAATCCTATTCAAGTTGAAGCCACACCTGAAAACACAGCTGTTGAGGTTATTGAACAAAAAGTCTATCGTGTTGCCAAAGGCAAAAAAACAGGACTGATTATAAAGTTAATTTCCGAAGGAGATTGGAAACAGGTTTTAGTGTTTACAAGAACAAAACATGGAGCCAATAAACTTTGCAAAAAGATGATAAGCGATGGCATTACTGCCGCAGCGATTCATGGAAATAAAAGTCAAGGAGCAAGAACAAAAGCATTAGCCGGATTCAAAAATGGATCGGTTAGAGTTTTAGTCGCTACAGATATTGCAGCAAGAGGTTTAGATATACCGTTGTTGCCACATGTTATTAATTTTGAATTGCCTAATATTTCTGAAGACTACGTTCACAGAATTGGTAGAACAGGTAGAGCAGGAGCTAGTGGAGAAGCTATTTCTTTAGTAAGTGCAGATGAAACGACTTTTTTACGCGATATTGAGAAGTTGATTGATATGAAGATTGAAGTTGAAATCCTCGAAGGTTTCGAACCAGATCCTAATGCTTCAACAGAACCGATAAAACCAGGTCAGAATAGAAATCAAGGTCGTGGAAGAGGTTCTAATAATAAAAATTCGGGAAACTCAGGAAAGTCTAAAAGTTCGAGTTCAGACCGAAATAAAAGTAGAAGCCGTAATCGAAATAACGATAGTAGACGTTAGTAGCTAACGTCATTGCGAGGAAGCATGACGAAGTAATCTGTTTGTTGAAAGAAATTATAGTGATATGACTCCTAATCTAAAAGACAAAATTCTAGAAGTTTGCGATAAAAAGATTGCCCAAAAAGGCACTAATGTTGGCATTTCCTTCTATGCGTTTTTTAAAAACAAAAATGACAATCCAGAATTATTAATGGAAGCTGCAATCTGGTGGATTAAAACCCACCAATTAGATCATTTTGAAAAAGCGGTTAAGATTAAGGCTTTAATTGAAAACTAAATGTCAACGCAACCCAATAACCCACTTCACGGAGTAAAATTAGAACAGATCATAACAGAACTGCAAGCGCATTATGGTTGGGAATACATGGGCTATCAAGTAAGTATTCGCTGTTTTACAGATAACCCTTCTATTAAGTCTAGTTTAAAGTTTTTAAGACGCACACCTTGGGCAAGAACCAAGGTTGAAGATATGTATTTGGATTATTTAAAAAAGAACTAGTCCTCTTCGTCTTCAAACTCAACTACTGTTGCGTCAAACTCAGCATCTTTAAACTCGTCTCTACTCATCCAGTATTCAGAAGTTGTTAAAGTGTAAGAGTTTTCACCAACCGAAATTAAATCCCAAACTATAGATTCAGCTTCATCAAACGCTTCTTCTCCAGCAAGATGATTTGAAAAGAGTCTTTTTATCACATTGTTATTAGCTAAAGTTTTATCAAACGCTTTTAAAACGACCTCTTTAGTGATGTCTTTATTTGGTGTGATTTCAAATTCAACTACAGTCGCTTTTGCATTTGGGAATGTTCCATTATAAGCTTTATGTAGCAATTGGTTGATATTGAATAGTTGATGGTGTAAACTAATATCAGCATATTCTTCAGATATCTTATCGAGTAACATTTCGTGCGAAATTTGCTCAATCTGATTTTCATTAAGTTGATCAGCTAATTTGTAATCTAAGATTATAGCTGCGGCTTCTTCAGGTTCAAAATCTGAAATAGCCATAAACAATAATTCTAATAATTCTGAAGTTGAAGATTCGCTTGATTCTTTTAATCCAAATTTTTCTAATAAAACAATATAGTCTTCATTTGTCCACGCGTCTTTTAGCGCGTCAACTGTTTTTACGCTATTGATAATAATGTGGTATTTCATGTGTTTTCTTTATTCTTTATTTCGGACACATGTTGTTCGCTATTTATCATTTTCTTGAGTGATAAAATTTGGAACATGCTCGTTTCATGTGTTTTCTTTATTCTTTATTTCGGACACATGTTGTTCGCTATTTATCCTTTTCTTGAGTGACAAAATTTTGAACATGCTCGTTTCATGTGTTATGATTTATTCTTTATTTCGGACACATGTTGTTCGCTATTTATCATTTTCTTGAGTGATAAAATTTAGAACGCGCTCGTTTCATGTGTTTATTTTTACTGTTTTTTCAACGGTCACATGGTTTATCCATGTTAATATTGCCATAATGAAGTAAAGTTGGTTATGGATGTTTCATAATTTCCCTAAGGTTTTACCTTTTTTCTTATCGAGATAGTGTCGTAATACACCACCTTTAACATTATTTACATCAAACTCAACAATAAAAGCGTTTTCGTCTATCTCTTCAATGATGCGATGCATTTTTTTTATGTCTATACGGTTAATTATCGTGTGAATAATATCAAAATCTTGCTGAGGTCCATTACTTCCGAATCCTTTAGAACCTTTGTAGGTGGTTAAACCTACGCCTAATTCAATCATAATAGCATGCTTAATGTCTGCGTATTCATTAGAAACTATAGTGACACCAATAAAATCCTCAAAACCTTCAATGGTCATATCGGTCACTTTTGCTGTAACGATGTATGTAAGAATGGAGTAAAGCGCGACTTCCATTGACACCACCATTGCGGTAATACTGAATAATATAATATTAAACATAAGAATCACTCTACCAATACTTAGTCCAAATTTATCATTAAGGTAGATTCCTAGAATTTCCGAGCCATCTAAAACGGATCCATTTCTAATGGCGATGCCAATACCACCACCCAAACATAAACCGCCAAAAATGGAGATAAGTAGTTTATCGTCCGTAATAGTATCATAATTTCCAAAATGAATTAATAAAGCAAAGGCGAGGATACTAAGTATAGATTTTATAACAATCCGTATGGAAACCGTATAATAGCCCAAAATTAAAAAGGGTAAACTGAAGATGACTAAGAGTAATGAAATGTCTACTCCAATAAGATTGTTAACCAATAGGGCTATACCTGTAACGCCTCCATCCATAAAACCATTGGGTAACAAAAAGGCTTTTAAACCAATACTGGCTAAGATAATACCAAGGGTGATTTGAAAAAATTCAGAGAAAAAATTATAGGTTTTAGAGTGTTTCAATTTATAGGTTTTAATTCAGGAAAAGTTACAAAAACCATTTAAAACGGATGTGTTTTACGTTTTTTTTATTTATCAGAATTGAATTTTTTTTTAACACGAACTAATCTTGATTATTCTTGAATCAGACCTCAAGATTTAAATACGTACTATTTAGTCATGAAATAAAAGGAAAGTATCTTTTGTAAGGTTAAAGATCCTATTTGATTTGCCTCAAACCTTCATATACAATAATACCAACAGCATTGGCTAAATTGAGACTTCGTATAGATTCGCTGTATAACGGAATTTTGAATAATTGTGATGAATACTTTTCTAACAAGGGTTTTGGTAAGCCCACGGATTCTTTGCCAAAAACTAAAAACATATCCTCTTCAAAGGTTATGTCCCAATGCGATTTGGTACCATGACTAGATAAAAACACCATCTTAGCGTCTTTGTTTTTTGAGAAGAAATCGTCGATATTATCGTAATAGATAACTTCTAGGTGTTGCCAGTAATCGAGTCCTGCACGTTTTAAACGTTTATCGTCAATTTCAAATCCAAATGGTTTTACTAAATGTAATTTTGAACCTGAAGCTAAAGCTAAACGACCAATATTACCAGTGTTATTAGGGATTTCGGGTTCTATAAGTACGATGTTAAGCGGCATTTTTTCGTGTTAGTTTGATAAAAATTAATCGTATTAATAATACAAAAGGAAAGCCATGAAAAACCACATCAAACCAATCTTTTAAAGTCATTCCGTTTGCTCCTCCTGCAATCCATTTTATTTTGCCTAATAGATGTGGCTCCGGAAAAAATGGCGCTAAGCCTAAAGTGAGACATAACAGGATTATAATTCGCCAATCGTTAAGTATTTTCATTGTATAAAAAAAAGTCTATTCAAAGATATGAATAGACTTTACAATTTCTTGTTTTTAATAATTACTTTTTGGTCTGCTGACCTTTTATCGTTTTTTTGTCAATGTCAAACTCATTTGTTTTTTGGTTCACATTGCCCGTCGGATTTGTTGGGTTCGTTTGAGTTTTCGTTGTTTTAAATTTTTTACTGTCTTTTATAATTCCCATGATTTATCATTTTTTAGATTCATCATAATATAAAAAACTAAAAACCCTTTCTCTCACAATGCTTTCACAAAATATCTATGACAAATGTTAAAATCGTTTAAGACTTAGGATGAATTGACGTAACGAATTTATCAATAGTCTCAATACCATTAGTTGTTATATATTTAATAAAAGCACTGCCAATTATAGCTCCTTTTCCATATGCCGTGGCTTGGGTAAAGGTTTCATTATCTGAAATACCAAAACCTACAATTTGAGGGTTTTTTAATTTCATGTCTGCGATACGTTTAAAGTAGTCCGTTTGTGTATTACCAAAGCCAGAATTACTTCCTGTTACACTTGCAGAACTTACCATATAGATAAAACCGTTAGAAACAGAATCGATATAACGAATACGTTCTTCAGACGTTTGAGGCGTAATTAAAAGGACATTAATTAAACCATATTTTTCAAATGTTGATTTGTATTCCGAATGGTAAACATCTACGGGTAAATCAGGGATAATGAGTCCATCAATGCCAACTTCTTGACATTTTTTACAGAAGGCTTCAACACCGTATTGTAACATCGGATTAAAATAGCCCATAATGATCAATGGAATAGAAACCGTTTTCCGAATGTCTTTGAGTTGTTCAAACAGCAATTCGCTTGTCATGCCATTTTTTAAAGCTTCTGTAGAACTGGCTTGTATGGTTGGGCCATCTGCTAAAGGATCACTAAACGGTAAGCCTATTTCTAGCATATCGACACCACTTTTTTCTAAGCGTTCTATGATGGTAACCGTATCGTTTGTATTTGGATAGCCAGCTGTAAAATAGATGGATAATAGCTTATGGCTTTCGTTTAATTTTTGGTTTATTCTATTCAAAATATAAGTATTTATCAACCAATTCTGTAGTTTTCTGATGTTCAGAAATGGTTAGGATGTATGAAATCAATTATAAGAAAAATCAGTAGTTATCATTGATAAAAGCACTGATTTTACGAGATGTAAAAATAGAACTTAAAAATCGAATCTCCCAATGTCGTTATAAACTTCTATAATGGCTTGCTGACCGTTTTACTTGCGAATACCTATAGATCACAATTGAAAATAAATATTTAATAACTCCGTGTATAATTATAAGCGT
Organism: Winogradskyella pacifica; assembly: GCF_013403915.1. Lineage (GTDB taxonomy): Bacteria > Bacteroidota > Bacteroidia > Flavobacteriales > Flavobacteriaceae > Winogradskyella > Winogradskyella pacifica. The sequence continues at coordinate 53,840 of NZ_JABFDI010000015.1, read as the reverse complement.
TTTCTATCGTTATAGATTTGGTATTGAATTATATTTGCCACAACATAAAATCATCAATAAAACACTCAACAAATGATGTTCTTTAAAAAACAATTAATCATCGTTTTTCTTGTATTTTCTTCACTTGCTATAGCGCAAAAATCTGCGATTTATACCAACGAGTTTCAAGATTATCAAAAGGCATTGACTTTATATAATAACAATCAATTTAAAGCAGCCCAAACTTTATTTGACGATGTAAAGTTGAATACAAACGATGCTACCATAGAATCCGATTGCGCTTATTATATAGCGAATTGTGCGGTGCGTTTAAATCAAAATAATGCCGATAATCTTATTACAGAATTCGTAGAAGAGTATCCGACAAGTACCAAACGAAATACAGCATTTTTAGATGTTGCCGATTATTATTTCAACAACGGAAAATATGCCTACGCACGTAAATGGTACGATAAAGTTGACGAACGCAATATGGCACAAGCCGAAAAGGAACGCTTCAATTTTAATTATGGCTATAGCTTGTATTCAACTAAAGACGAGAAGAAAGCCACTAAGTATTTTAACCGTGTTGTAAATTCTAAAGAATACGGCTCGCAAGCGAAGTACTACATTGGTTTTATGGCGTATCAAGGTGATGACTATGATAAAGCAAATGAGTATTTTGATCAAGTTAGCGATAACGAAAAGTATAAAGAGAAGTTGTCTTACTATCAGGCTGATTTAAATTTCAAATTAGGAAAGTTTGAAAAAGCCATAGAGCTTGCCGAAGCACAATTAGCCAAAAGTAATGCGGCTGAAAAATCTGAATTATCTAAAATTATAGGTGAAAGCTATTTTAACCTTGGCAAGTATGCCGAAGCGATTCCGTATTTAAAAGAATATAAAGGGAAAGATAGAAAATGGAATAATACCGATTATTACCAATTAGGGTATGCGTATTACAAGCAAAATGATTTTGAAAGTGCGATTTCAGAATTCAATAAAATTATTGGTGGAGATAATCCGGTCGCTCAGAATGCCTATTACCATTTAGGTGAGAGTTATATTAATTTAGAGAAAAAGCAAGAAGCTTTAAATGCGTTTAGAAATGCATCACAAATGGATTTTGATTTAAAAATTCAAGAAGATGCGTGGTTAAATTACGCTAAGATTAGTTACGATATTGGTAATCCATACCAATCCGTTCCTCAGGTTTTAACGGGTTATTTAAAGCAATATCCAAACACGAGTTATAAAGATGAGGTTGAAACTTTATTAATAGATTCATACATCACATCAAAGAATTATAAGGAAGCCTTAGAACTTTTAAAAGGGAAGAACAGTTTTGAAAACAAAGCGGCTTATCAAAAAGTAGCCTTCTTTAGAGCTGTAGAATTATATAATGAGAATAAATATAACGAAGCCTTAGCCCTTTTTAATGGATCGCTAAAAGAACCAAGAGATCCTATTTTTGTGGCTAAAGCGACCTTTTGGAAAGCCGAAACAGAGTATAATTTAAGCAATTATAATGACGCCTTAATTGGATTTAAGCAGTTTGATGGTTTTAGTGAGTCTTCAAGTTTAGCAGAAAATGAAAACCTGAATTACAATTTGGCATACACGTATTTTAAATTGAAAGACTATACGAATTCTTCAAACTATTTTGAGAAATTCATTAAGAATAAATCAAATGATAAACTGCGTCAAAATGATGCTTATTTAAGATTGGCAGATGGTTATTTTGTATCTAGTAAATATAATGATGCTATTGATGCTTATAAAAAAGCGATTCAGATTAATGAAATTGAAACGGATTACGCAGCGTTTCAAGTCGCTATGAGCGAAGGGTATTTAGGAAAAGGTTCTGATAAGATTTCAGCATTACAGTCTTTTATAAATACGTATCCTAAATCGGCATTACGAGATGACGCGATGTATGAGTTAGCCAATTCGTATGTGAAATCTAACGATACAGATAAAGCCATGCAAACGTATGATCGCTTAAATTCTGAATACAAAACAAGTGCCTTCACTTCAAAAGCCTTATTGCGTCAAGGTTTAGTGTATTATAACGGCAATGATAACACGCGTGCATTGACGAAATTCAAAAAAGTAGCGACTGATTTTCCAGGTTCTGGTGAAGCTGTTCAGGCAGTGTCTACAGTCCGTTTAATTTATATCGATTTAGGTAAAGTAGATGAATATGCAACTTGGGTAAGAACGTTAGATTATGTTGAGATTTCTGATGTAGACTTAGATAATACCACATATTTAGCAGCAGAAAAGCCGTATTTAGATAATGAAACCGATAAAGCCATTCGTCAGTTTAATAACTATTTGACGCAGTTTCCAAAAGGGATTCATAATCTAAAAGCGCATTTCTATTTAGCGCAATTGTACTATAAAAAAGAATTATTAGATAATGCACAGCCACATTATAAGGCGGTTGTTGAGGCTTCAAAAAGTGAGTACACAGAACAAGCTATCGTGAAACTTACCGAGATTTACTTAAGCACTTCTAATTGGGAAAAAGCTATTCCGGTATTAAAACGTTTAGAGCAAGAAGCTGATTATCCTCAGAATGTGGTTTATGCACAGTCCAATTTAATGAATGCCTATTACCAAACCGAAGATTACGTTAAAGCCGAAAGCTATGCTGAAAAAGTATTGAGCAATTCAAAATTAGATAACAAAGTTAAGAGTGATGCTAAATTAACAATTGCACGATCTGCGATTGAAACAGGTAATGAAGCCAAAGCCAAAATAGCTTATGCTGAAGTTGAAAAAATAGCTACAGGAAGCGTTGCTGCAGAAGCCTTATTCTACAAAGGTTATTTTAAAAATAAAGCTGGTGATTACGAAGCATCAAACACAACCATTCAAAAATTAGCTAAGGATTATGGGAGCTATAAATTGTTTAGTGCAAAAGGATTGGTGGTTATGGCGAAGAACTTCTATGCTTTAGGAGATGCGTTTCAGGCGACTTATATCTTAGAAAGCGTGATTAGTAACTTCCCAGATTTTACAGAGGTTGTAAGTGAAGCTAAAGTAGAATTAAACAAAATAAAAGCAGAGGAAGCGAAAACGAATTCATCAATCGAAACAGACGATAATTAATAAAGCAACAAGACAATTTAATTAGCGTTAAACTTATTTTCAATCAAATTAATACACATGAAAATTAAATATATAGGATTAGCAATGTTTACTTTGAGTCTGACATTTAGTTATGCTCAAGAACGTACCAAAGACACTATTGGAGACCAAACGGTTAACGTTATAAAACCATATACTCCAACAATTTCGGATGCCTTTAAAATTAAAGATAACCCAAAGTTGAACGATTCTAATGCCGTGAAGAAAAAGGAAATTAAGTACAATATTTTCTCAATTCCTGTGGCTTCAACGTTTACACCAGCTAAAGGAAAAGCAGCAACGGTTGACAAAGCCAAAGCGATAAAATTATATGATAATTATGCCTCATTAGGATTTGGAAGTTATACCACTATTTTGGGTGAAGTTTATTTGAACCATGAGTTGAGTAGAGATGAAAATGTCGGTGGTTATTTTAGTCACCATTCGTCTCAAGGAGGTATTGATGATGTGCTTTTGGATGATAATTTTTCGAAAACCAAGTTAAACGCCTATTATAAAAAGAGCGATAGAGATTTTACATGGCAAGTTGATGGAGGTTTTAATTTACAAACCTATAATTGGTATGGTGTGTCTCAAGAGTATTTCAATGAAAGCGATTTAGATGGTATTGATGCTGGCCAGACTTATAATGATTTATATGTTGGTGGTAAAATTGATTTTGAAGACGCTATTGTTAAAGATGCAAGTCTTCGTTTTAGACGTTTTGGGGATAACCACGATTCTGCTGAAAACAGATTAGTGGCCAAGACTAGCTTTGATTTTGTGGTACAAGATGCTGTTATTAAATCAGAGTTTTCTATAGATTATATTAGCGGGACTTTCGATCGCGATTATTCTAATATTGGTGAAATTAATTACGGGAATGTCACGTTCGGATTTGCACCATCGTATCAATTGGTACAAGATGATTTAACGATTGATTTAGGTGTGAAATTAGCCTATCTTAACGACACAGAATTTAGTGAGAATAAATTTTATATCTATCCAAACATAGAAGCATCTTACCGAGTGGTTGATGAAATTTTAATTGCATTTGGTGGACTTAAAGGCGATCTAATTCAGAATTCGTATTACGATTTTGTAAACGAAAATCCATTTGTATCACCAACACTTTTGGTAACTCCAACAGATCAGCAGTACAAAATGTTTGTAGGTGCTAAGGGGAAGCTTTCTAGTAATATTGGTTATAGCTTAAAAGGAAGTTATAGTTCTGAAAAGAATAAAGCCTTATACAAGTCTAATGATGTGCCGAGTGATGCTTTAACAGAATATCAATATGGTAATTCATTTTTTGTCGCTTACGATGATGTGACTACGTTTTCTGTGGCAGGTGAGTTGAATGTAGATTTAAATAGAAACTTTACTTTAGGGGTAAAAGGGGAATACTTTGGTTACAGCACAGATAACGAATCTGAAGCTTGGAATTTACCAGATCTTACAGCCTCTGTGTTTTTAGACTATCAAATTTCAGAACAATGGTTTGCAGGCGCAAGTATGTTCTTTGTTGGCGAACGTGAAGATCAAAGTACTTATTTTGATATTTTGAATCCTTTGAATACAACCACTACAACAGTTACTTTAGATAGTTATTTTGATGCTAACGCGCATGTCGGTTATAAAGCAAATGATCAATTATCATTTTTCGTTAAAGCGAATAATATAGCGAGTCAAAATTATAACCGTTGGTCAAATTTCCCTGTGCAAGGCATACAGCTTCTTGGAGGTGCTACATACCAATTTGATTTTTAGAAGGACGTGATCTTCTGAATTTGACTCAGAATTTCATTAAACAACATAGAAGATATTTAAAAGCGTTCCAATTTGGAGCGCTTTTCTTATTTTTACATATCACAAAACCAACAGCAAATGAAATTTCAGTATTACAATCACGCAGTTACAAATTGTATTAAACGAAGTAAAAAGGTAGTGGTGTTAGTCGCTATTTGTGCTATGTTTTCTTGTGAAAAAGATAAACAACAAGCTGATTTAATTGTCACAAACGCTAACATTTATACAGTTGATAATAGCTTTAGTAAAGCTGAAGCATTTGCTGTAAAAGATGGAAAAATAATTGCTGTTGGTACGACCTCTGAAATAGATAATACATATAAAGCTAACGATACACTTAATGCTGAAGGCAAAACTATTGTACCAGGATTAATAGATGCACATTGTCACTTTTTGGGGTTAGGGTTCAATCAGCAATCGGTAGATTTAGTCGGTACTAAAAGTTTTGAGGACGTTGTAAAACGTGTTTTAGATTTTCAGAATGAAAGAAATAACGAATTTATTTTTGGTAGAGGTTGGGATCAAAATGATTGGAAAGAGAAGGAATTTCCCAACAAACGCTTATTAGATAAACTCTATCCAAATACACCTATTGCATTAGTACGTATTGATGGCCATGCTATATTAGCCAATCAAGCAGCCTTAGATTTAGGAAATGTAACCGTGAATTCTAAAATTGAAGGAGGAGAAGTCGTTGTAGAAAATGGCGAACTTACCGGTATTTTAGTAGATAATGCGGAAATGTTTGTGATGGAACATTGGCCACAACCCTCCCGAAATGATATGGCTAATGCCTTATTAGAAGCACAAAAATTATGTTTCGATTTGGGGTTAACTACGGTTGATGATGCCGGATTACATAAAGAAGCTATTGAAATTATTGATAGTCTTCACAAATCAGGAGAATTAAAAATGCGTATTTATGCTATGGTTTCTGCGTCTAAAGATAATCTGGATTACTTTTTAGATAAAGGAGTTACTAAAACAGATTACCTAAATGTGCGTTCGTTTAAGTTTTACGCAGATGGAGCTTTAGGGTCTCGAGGTGCGATGTTAAGAGAACCATATTCAGATAAACCTGGCCATTTAGGATTACTGGTTACAGATTTAGAAACTTTAAAAACATCAGCAGAGCGTATTGCAAATTCAGAATTTCAAATGAATACACATGCTATTGGAGATTCTGCTAATCATGCGGTGTTACAAACCTATACTAAAGTGTTAGAAGGAAAAGAAGACAGACGTTGGCGTGTAGAGCATGCTCAAATTGTATCTCCTGAGGATTTTGAATTGTATAAAAACATTATGCCATCGATACAACCAACGCATGCCACTAGTGATATGTATTGGGCAGAAGATAGAGTAGGATCTGAACGTATAAAAGGGGCTTATGCTTATAAACAATTATTAGAAGCTTATGGTAAAGTGGCTTTAGGAACTGATTTTCCTGTGGAGCGTGTTAGTCCGTTTTTAACCTTTTATGCCGCTGTCGCACGACAAGATTTAGAAGGATTTCCAGAAGGAGGTTTTCAAATGGAAAATGTTCTAAGCAGAGAAGAAGCCTTAAAAGGCATGACGATTTGGGCGGCCTATTCTAATTTTGAAGAAAATGAAAAAGGAAGTATTGAAGTTGGGAAGTTTGCCGATTTTATCATCTTAGATAATGATATTATGACGGTTGAAGCTAATGAAATTCCAAAAATTAAAGTTCTGAAGACTGTGGTTGGAGGTGAGGTACAGTAATTATAAGTTGTAGCGCAAAGTTCCTCAAAGAAGGCACAAAGTTTCACAAAGAAAATTCATGTCAAGTAAAAATGATTATAGAATCACGCGTCGGATTCCATTTTTTAGTGTTGTAACATGAAAGTTCAAAAGCAATCCTAATTTATAATTTCCAAGTTTTAAATAGGTTAATACTTGTGCTAAATGAACATCAGAGAATGCTTCAACAGTTTTAATTTCTATGACGACTTTGTTTTCGACAAGCAAATCAATTCTATAGCCATGATCTAACATTATGTCTTTATAAACAATAGGTAATGCTTTTTCTTTTTGAACAGCAAGACCAGCTTTCTTTAATTCATAGAATAAACACTCTTGATAAGCCGATTCTAATAATCCTGGGCCAAGTTGTTTGTGCACTTCTATTGCACAGCCTAAAATGATATTTGATAATTTATTCTCATCCATAGGTATAAATGTATCTAATTAATTTTAAATACATTTTGGTGTCTTTTGTGCCTTCTTTGTGGAACTTTGTGAAATAGTCCTTAAAAGATCCTAGCCAAATAATCAAAATGCTCACCATCCATAACCTTTTCACACTTCAAACCAATCGTTAAACAAGCTGTTTTCAAGGTTTCAAAATCGAGTTTGTTTGTGCACTTCTATTGCACAGCCTAAAATGATATTTGATAATTTATTCGCATCCATAGGTATAAATGTATCTAATTAATTTTAAATACATTTTGGTGTCTTTTGTGCCTTCTTTTTGTGAAATAGTCCTTAAAAGATCCTAGCCAAATAATCAAAATGCTCACCATCCATAACCTTCTCACACTTTAAACCAACTGTTAAACAAGCTGTTTTCAAGGTTTCAAAATCGAGATATAACCATTTCATAGGCACTTCTTTTTCGCCTTTATAAGATAAGAAATAATCTAATTCACCAGGATAACCTTGGTTGAGGTCTAGCCACATGCCGCCATCGTCATCTTCATACATATATGAAATATCGGAGGAGTCAATTAAAATTTGACCATCAAGATTCAAAAGTGACTTTAAATGCTTTAAATAGTTCGCTACTTCAGATAATTCTTGGAAAATTCCCGTACCATTCATCAATAGTAAAATCGTATCAAAACTTTCGGTTTCCTCTAAAAGTGGTTTTAATTCAACATTTAAAACACCACGTTTCATAGCGACTTCAACTGCACCTTCAGAACTATCAATAGCTTTTACTTTGATATCTTGTTCTTGTAACCACAACGCATGACTTCCAGAACCACAACCCACATCTAACACATTGCCTTTTGCTAATTTTAAAGCTGCTTGCTCAAGTTTTGGCATTTCAGAATAATTCCTAAATAAATAAGGAAGCGGTAATTCATCTTCATCTGAAATGTTTGTATATGTAATGATGTCCTCAGAATAGTTTCCATTCTGATAATCTAATAAGGCTTTTCCAAAGAGGTCTTTACTCATAGTCATTGGTTAGTTCGTGTGATTTCTATTTTTATATAAATTGTATCGAGAACTTTAATTAAATTTGTTTTATGCAAGACCAAATTAATAATCTTCCTAAGCTCGCCAAAGATAAGCATAAGGAGAATAAAACCTTTTTTACCAAGCTAAAAAAGAAACCACCAAAACAGTTAGACTATTTAATGCAAGAGTTGCATGAAGAAGAATTTGAGCGCACTGATTGTTTAAAGTGTGCTAATTGCTGTAAAACCACAGGGCCTTTATTTACGCCAAAAGATATCCAGCGGATTGCAAAGTTTTTCAAAATGAAAGAACAGCAATTCATTGAAACCTATTTACGCTTAGATGATGAAAATGATTATGTGTTGCAATCTGTGCCGTGTACATTTTTAGGGGCAGATAATTATTGTTCAATTTATGATGTGAGACCTAAGGCCTGTAGTGAGTTTCCACACACGGATCGAAAAAAGTTTCAACAGATCTCTAATTTAACGATGAAGAATGTTGCTATTTGTCCGGCAGCATATAATATTGTTGAAGAAATGAAAAAGCGTATTCAGTAATAATTGAAGTTGTATTCGGAATAATTTTTGATGCTTAACAGATAAAAAAAAAAGACTATGAATAATTTAATTTTAAAATTACTGTTTCTATTGTTTGCGTTTAATGTGTCCTATTCACAGCCATGGATGACCAATTTAGATATTGCACAAAATTTAGCGCTAACCCAAAATAAAATGGTGCTGATGGTTTGGGAAGAAAGTACTCTATATCCCTATGCTGTTTTAGCAAATGATGAGATTGGTAAAACAATCTTGATTGAAAATTTATTTGAAAGTGAAGTTATTAGTCCTTTAATTTGGGAGTATTTTGTTCCTGTAATTGTAGCTGAGCATAATTATGCAGAGTTATATGCGAAAATTAAGGACAACCGATCGCAACAATATATTAACAAGTTTAATGACGATTCTATAAAGATAATGGATGTTAATGGGAATATTTTAAACCTTTCTAATGATCCTGATAATTTTCAAAACATCACAACAATAATTAATAATTATGCCTTAAATACAGAATATATCTCGCCTGAACTCATTGGTTATAAGACGGAAAGGGATTTCTATTCGGCCTATTATTTAGCGTCTAAGTATTTTGATTATTCAATGTACTTGAAAGAAAAAGCTAGACGAACTTTAATAGATTTAGGACTTATTTATTTAAATGAAGCTTCTGAATTTATTACAGCTAACCCATCCGAAGATCAGAAAGCCTTAACAGAACGTGTATCGCTTTTAGATGTTCAGCAATATTTAATAACAAAACGCCCTAAAAAAGTAATTAGACAATTAAACCGAATGGATGCTGAAAACATGGAGTCTAATAATCAGTCCTTAGTGGCATTTTTATATTATACAGCTTATAAGGCTGTAAATGATGAAACTAATGCAGCATTATGGGAATCTAAAATTTCTTCAGTAAATTTGAAGAAAGCGCAATTGCTTATTAATCTTAATTCATAACAGTTTTGGAAAATTTGATCTCCTATTTTGAAACTATTCCTTCGACTCATCGAAGTCTTATTTTAGTAGGAGGTTTAACCTTTTTCTGGTTGTTAGAAGGTGGTATACCATTATTTAAGTTCAAATACAAAAAGTGGAGGCACGCACTTCCAAATCTCTTTTTTACATTGACCACCATCATAATTAATTTTGCTTTGGCTTTTTTGTTGTTATGGTCTTCAGATTGGGTTACGGCTAATAATTTCGGCATTATAAATTGGTTACCGCAAATGCCGTTATGGTTACATGCGTTGCTAGGAGTTGTGTTACTCGATTTTTTCGGCGCCTATTTAGCACATTATGTAGAGCACAGAATAAAACCACTTTGGATGGTGCATTTAGTACATCATACCGATCATAGTGTAGATACAACTACCGGAAATAGACATCACCCAATAGAAAGTGTCATTCGGTTTTCGTTTACACTGCTTGGTATTTTTATCGTTGGGACTCCAATTGCTTTGGTAATGATTTACCAAGCGCTATCACTTATATTTACTCAGCTTACGCATGCCAATATTAAAATGCCAAAAGGTTTAGATAAAGCATTAAGCTATGTGATTGTCTCACCAGATATGCATAAAATCCATCACCATTATAGATTACCTTATACAGATTCAAACTTTGGAAATATCTTCAGTATTTGGGATCGCATGTTAGGAACTTATCGATATATGGATCGCGAAAAGTTGATTTATGGAGTGGATGTGTTTCCAGATGAAGTTAAAAATGGAAATATTAAAGAGCTATTAAAACAGCCTTTTCAGAATTATGAAAAATCAACGCTTTCTGCAGATGAAAACTAATACCATTATCGTCTTAATAATTTTATGTATGAGTTGTAATTCTAAAAAGCAAATTGATATTCAAGGCCACAGAGGTTGTAGAGGTTTATTGCCAGAAAATTCGTTGCCTGCTTTTGAAAAGGCTATTGATTTAGGAGTGCATACTTTAGAATTAGACATTGTAATTTCTAAAGATCATAAGGTTGTGGTGTCTCATGAACCTTATATGAATCCAATTATATGTCTAAATCCTGATGGAGACGTTCTGCCTGATAACTCAGAAAAAGATTATAATTTATATCACATGAATTATGATGAGATTAAACAATTTGATTGTGGTTCAAAATTTCATCCAACATATCCTCAGCAAGAAAAGTTAAAGACCTACAAACCGTTATTATCTGAAGTTTTTGATTTGGTTAAAGCTAAAGATTCAGATGTTAAGTTTAATATTGAAATTAAATCTGAAACGTCATATTATGGTGTTTTTACGCCACAGCCTAAAGCTTATGTGAAATTAGTTTTAAACGAAATTGAAAAAAATGACATGCTCAATCGTGTAAATCTTCAATCTTTTGATGTTGTCATTCTTGAAGAAATTAAAAAGCAATCACCAAAAATGGAGGTTGCCTTGTTAGTTGAGGATAATGAAACGATCGACGTAAAACTTGAAGAGTTATCCTTTAAACCAGAAATTATCAGTCCATATTTTAAACTATTGACTGCAGAATCGGTAAAAGCATATCAAGATCAGGGCTTTAAAGTAATTCCTTGGACTATTAACGCCACAGAAGATATGAAGCTCATGCAGTCTTGGGCTGTAGATGGTATTATTACAGATTATCCCGATCAGCTTATTGAAATACTAAAACAGTAGATTTATTTATAGAGTAAATACTGACGACGTACGTTCTTGTATGCGTCTAAATCGTTTTGCCACGTCGCTTTAATTTCAGCTTCAGTTAAACCGGCTTCAATTTGTTTTTGCAATGTTGCAGTCCCAGCATGAGTGGTGAAATTAGCCGTATTAAACACTTTGGATTTATCAGTAGCATTGTGATACGCATCCATAATATATTTTAAAGTAAAATGACGTTCTGCTTTCACTTTAGATAAATCAACACCATAACAAACTTCGTTTTCATGTTTTGGGTGTTTAGATCCAAAATTAGGAATAGGAGTATACTTAAAGGTATAATGATTCTTATCTAAAAACGGGGCACCATAGCGTTGAAACTGAAATTCTGTTCCTCTACCAGCATTGATATTGGTACCTTCAAACAAACCTAAACTCGGATATAGCTCAATAGATTGGTCGTTCGGTAAATTTGGAGACGGTCTTAAAGCTAAGCTATAGGTGCGATTATGATCATAGTTTTGCATTTCAATAATCGTAATGTCACAAGTCACTCCATTCGTTAACCACGCTTCTCCATTAACCATTTTTGCGTATTCGCCAATGGTCATACCATGTACCAAAGGAATAGGATGCATACCTAAAAAACTACTGTGCTTTTTTTCTAAAACAGGACCATCAATATAATTACCATTCGGGTTTGGACGATCTAAAATTAAAACGGGAATATTTTGTTCGGCACAAGCTTCCATAATATAATGTAATGTAGAAATGTAAGTGTAAAACCGAACACCAACATCTTGAATATCAAAAACCATGAGATCTACATCTTCAAGCTGTGTTTTGGTAGGTTTTTTATGTTTACCATGAAGTGAATAAATGGATAAACCCGTTTTGGTGTCCTTGCCATCTTTTACTAATTCACCAGCATCTGCAGTCCCTCTAAACCCATGTTCTGGAGAAAATACTTTTTTGATATCAACATCTAAACTCAACAAGGAATCTACAATATGAGTATAGCCTTGGTTTTTAAAAATGACACTCGTCTGATTAGCAACTACAGCCACACGCTTTCCTTTTAATAGAGGTAAATATGTTGATGTTCTGTTGGCTCCAACAATAATTGGTTTATCAACTTCGTTGTTTACCATATAAGGAGTAGAAATACCGTTATCCGCTAAGTCTTTTAGAGCAGAGCTTTCAACGTCTCGCTTTACACTATTTCCACATGAAAATGTTACAAGGGAAATCCCAATAATTATAGAGAATAAAACTGTATTTTTGAAAACCTTTAAAAGCATATCTAAGAGTGAATTTCGAGTTATTTATAGCTAAACGTATAATTGGCAATAAAACGTATAAAAGTAGTGTTTCGGCACCAATAATTAAAATTGGTATCGCAGCAATTGCTATTGGAATTATTGTAATGCTTATTGCAATTGCTACAGGTATCGGTTTACAACAAAAGATTAGAGATAAAGTTGTAGCGTTTAATGGTCATGTAGAAATTAAAAATTACGATTCTAACGCTTCAGACGAATCGCAAGTGCCAATTTCTATCAATCAGGATTTTTATCCGAATTTTACATCTGTAGATGGTATTAATCACATTCAAGGTGTGGCTCAAAAGTTTGCTGTTATTAGAACAGAAACGGATTTTGAAGGAGTGGTTGTAAAAGGAGTAGGAGCCGATTATAATTGGGACTATTTTAAAGAATTTTTAGTTGAAGGCCGACTTCCAGATTTTACAAAAGAGATAAACCAAGAAATTTTAATCTCTAATTATTTAGCCAATCGCTTAGGATTTAAAGTCGGAGATAAATTTCAAACCTTATTTGGTAATCCTTTAAATGATAGGCCACGCATCCTTAATTATGAAATTGTAGGGGTTTACAATTCTGGTTTTCAGGAGCTAGATGAAAAGTTTTGTATTGCTGACTTAAGGCATATTCAACGCATCAATAAATGGGAACCCGATCAAATAGGGAGTTTTGAAGTCTTTATAGATGACTTCTCGCAGATTGAAGAAAAAACGGTTGAAATCTTTAAGGAAGTGCCGTCTTTAATGAACGCTACATCTATCACCCGAAAATATTACACGATTTTTGAATGGATTAAGATTTTTGATAACAATACATACGGCATTATCGCTATTATGATTATTGTCGCTGGAATTAACATGATTACTGCATTATTGGTTTTAATTTTAGAACGCACTCAAATGATAGGCATCCTAAAAGCTTTAGGAAGTTCTAATTGGACCATCAGAAAAGTGTTTCTCTATAACGCTTCTTACTTAATAGGTTTAGGTTTACTATGGGGAAATATGATAGGTTTAGGCTTGTTGTTTGCGCAGAAATATTTCAAACTATTTCCATTAAATCCAGATATTTATTATGTGAATAATGCTCCGGTTTATATCAGTTGGGATTATATAATTCTATTAAATATAGGCACGTTTGTGGCCTGTTTGTTAATGCTCTTAATTCCTTCGGTAATTATTTCTAAAATTTCTCCAGTCAAAGCTATTCGATTCGATTAATCAAGAAAAACTTCCGCAGTATCTATATTAAATTTAAAATATTCAGTCTATAGTTTAAAAGAAGCTCTCCATGCATCTCTGTGACGTCTCCGTACAACTTCGTGTAACAGCATTTAAGATTAATCATTACTTTTTACATTTCAACTTCTCGCCTTAGCGTCTTCGCGAGAATATTAAATTTAAAATATTCAGTCTATAATCTAAAACAATCTTTCCGTGCATCTCTGTGATGTCTCCGTGCAACTTCGTGTAACAGCATTTAAGATTAATCATTACTTTTCGAATTTTAACTGTGAGTCTTTGTGCCTTCGCGAGAATATTAAATTTAAAATATTCAGTTTATAGTTTAAAAGAATCTCTCCGTGCACCTCCGTGAATTCTTCGTGCAACTTTGTGTAACAGTTTTTAGTCATTAGAATTTAACTTTTTTTGGATTTTTATAACACAACATTTAACGTAACTTTGCTCCCTCGAAAAAACAACTATGGAATACGCAGAAAATATATTAGGTACAATAGGAAATACACCACTAGTTAAAATGAATAAACTAGTCGAAGATTTACCTTGTTTAGTACTTGCTAAATACGAAACTTTTAACCCAGGAAACTCTGTTAAAGACCGTATGGCTTTGCAGATGATAGAAGATGCTGAAGCCGATGGACGATTGAAGCCTGGCGGAACAATCATTGAAGGAACATCTGGAAACACCGGAATGGGATTAGCCTTAGCTGCTATAGTAAAAGGTTACAAATGTATCTTTGTAATGGCAGATAAACAATCTAAAGAAAAAGTAGATATTATGCGTGCTGTAGGTGCAGAAGTTATTGTTTGTCCAACAGATGTAGAACCAACAGATCCTCGTAGTTATTATTCGGTATCGAAACGTTTAGGTGAAGAAACTCCGAATTCTTGGTACGTTAATCAATACGACAACCCAAGTAATACAAAAGCACACTACGAAAGTACAGGTCCAGAAATCTGGAAACAAACCGATGGTAAGATTACACATTTTGTAGTTGGTGTTGGTACAGGTGGAACGATTTCAGGAGTTGGAAAATACCTGAAAGAGCAAAACCCTAATATTAAAGTTTGGGGTGTGGATACTTATGGTTCTGTATTTAAAAAATATCACGAAACCGGGATATTTGATGAAGATGAAATCTATCCGTACGTTACAGAAGGTATCGGTGAAGACATCTTACCAAAGAATGTAGATTTTGATATTATTGATGGTTTTACTAAAGTTACCGATAAAGATGCATGTGTATACACACAACGTTTAGCTAAAGAAGAAGGTATGTTTTTAGGAAACTCTGCAGGTTCAGCCATAAAAGGAGTATTGCAATTAAAAGAACATTTTAAACCAGACGATGTGGTTGTCGTTTTATTTCATGACCACGGAAGTCGTTATGTCGGTAAAATGTTTAACGACGATTGGATGCGTAAGATGGGTTACATCGATTAACAAATTCCTGCGAAGACAGGAATCTCATTATATAAAAACAAAAATCCTGATCTAATTATCAGGATTTTTTTGTTTCAACCATTTTGACAGCGCTAATAGTCTCCATTTGCTTTTATTTCAATGTAGTAGTAAATAATTCTATTTTAATTCATTTCCTAATTCATCATAGTTGGCGGAAGCATTTGCCTACCTTCACCCAAAAGGGAAACCAACTATAATGACAGATCTTAAAGTAAATAAACCAGAACCATTTTTACCGCTAAAAGATGTCACTATATATAATAGAGGGGAAGATATTAAAAGTATTATAAAAGTATTAGAAGCTGGTAACCCTGTTTTAATTACTGAATTCTATAATAACGGCTCCGTACTGCTTAACGGTTTACAAGAACATCTTAATAGAACATTACCTAATACATCATTTAAAGAGCAGCGGGCGTTTCGTGCGGTTTATCACAAGCTTTCAAACCTTATTATTGTAGAAATTGAAAACCATCAAATACTAGTAAAGAAAGCACCAATTATAGGATGGCTAAAAAAATTATATCCAGAAACGAGCGATTTTTTATTAACCCTTCCGCAAGTACAAGGTCTAAATAGTGCATGGCAATGGTATACAAACGGCATTACAATTCCTGGATTGCGAAATAAAATTTATCCGTATTATGGAACGTATTTTCCAACACGCTTTGAGCATTTAGAATTGTTTGATAATTGGTTAAAACGATATTCAGGACCTAAAAAGTCTGCCATAGATGTTGGTGTTGGCAGTGGTGTCTTAGCATTACAAATGGTAAAGCATGGATTTCAAAAGGTTTTTGCAACAGATACAAATCCTAATGCTATAATTGGTTTAACAGAAATGATGGGAGATACTAAACTCTCTCGGAAAATAGAACTCGATTTTGGATCGCTTTTTGGCAAGTGGACAAATAAAACAGAACTCATTGTTTTTAACCCACCTTGGTTAGCCGAAACACGAGATTTAAATAATCTAGATGAGGCTATTTATTATAATGACACGTTGTTTTCTGAATTTTTTGAGGCCGCAAAGCAAATGTTATTACCAGATGGCAAACTGGTACTCATCTTCTCAAATTTCGCGCAAATAACAGGTGTAGCCAAATCTAATCCTATTGAACAGGAAATCGCTGAAGGTGGGCGGTTTCAATTAGAAAAGTGTTATAAGAAAAGCGTTAAAAAAGGATCTGATAAAACAAAACGAGATTTAGATCATCGTAAGAATGAAGAAGTAGAACTTTGGGTTTTGACTCATGTTTAAAAATGCTGTTTTAGATCACTGATAAAAGTAGAAGTGAGAACGTAAATTTTATCATTTAAAAGCATAAGCCTGGGAGTTACTCAGGCTTATTTTTGTTTAATCTTATTGAGACTGTAAATAAGCAATTTGTTTTCTATTGTAATTGACACAGAATAAGTTCTGAATTAAAATCACTTAGTACTACTTTGTAATTTACCGATTATAGAGGTTGAACTTTTTTGGCTGCTTATTGGCATTAAAATACCGAAATTTTACATATATTCGCTGAAATACATATTTTAACGATAAATCACGCTTAACCTAATAGGTAATGATAGTAAAGCAGTTATCTCTCAAAGAAACGACCTGGCATAATAGTATTCAAAATATAGATTTTGTTCCTAATATCGTCTTATTATTTGTGTCGCCTTTGTTTAATGCAAAAACAGATCTGGTTTATCAATTATTAAAAATGTATCCTGAGGTAAAACTTTTAGGCTGTTCTACGGCAGGCGAAATATCTGGAATTACGGTAACTGACGAAACTGTATCATTAACTGCAATTCAATTTGAAAAGGTGCAGCATAAACTAGAAACAGTTGAAGTAGAAAATAGAGATCAAAGTTTCGATGCCGGTGTTGGTTTGGCTCAAAAATTAAAATCTCAAGATTTAAGACATATTCTCTTATTTAGTGATGGACTTAATGTTAATGGAGCAGATTTAGTGTCTGGTTTAAGAAGTGTTTTACCAGATACAGGTATTACGGGTGGTTTAGCTGGTGATGGTCTCAATTTTAAGGAAACATTTGTGATCTCAAATAGTCTAATTTCAGACGGAATTGTTGTCGGTTTAGGTTTGTATGGAGACGATTTAAAAATAAGCTATAGTTCTAAAAGCGGATGGGATGGTTTTGGTATTGAACGATTGGTAACCAAGTCTGAAAATAACGTTTTGTATGAACTAGATGGTTTGCCTGCTTTACAAGTTTATAAATCATTTTTAGGAGATAATGTAACAAGTCTGTCAAGCTTAGCTTTACGTTTTCCACTTAGTATACGTATCAATAAAACGGAAGAACCGGTTGTTAGAACTGTTTTAGATTTAGATGAAGAACAACAAAGTTTAACGTTTACGGACAGAATTCCAGAAGGTGCGTTAGTGCGCTTAATGAATTCTAATGTTAATCGATTAATTGATGGAGCAAAGGACTCTGCCAAAGAGGCGACTAATGCAATCAATAAAAATGCAGAACTAGCCATTTTAATCAGTTGTGCAGGAAGACGATTAATGCTTAAACAGTTGGTCGAAGAAGAGGTTGAGGTAGTCCGAGATATTATTGGTGAAAAACCTGAAATTACAGGCCTTTACTCTTATGGTGAAATAGGTCCGTTTAGGGAGTTTGCACCTTGCCAGTTTCATAACCAAACTATGACAATTACAATATTATCCGAATGTTAAAAGGAAAACAACATCGGCTTTTAGATAGACAAATCGCTAAAGCTGGATTTGAAGCTGCAGATTTAGAGAAATTTAAAGATTTTTTTAATGCTGTAAATGATGCCTATCATGGTTTTGATGAAGACCTTAAACATGTCGAAATTATTTTAGAAGAGAGTTCTAAAGAACTTTATAAAACAAATCAATCTTTAAAATCTGAAGTTGTTAGAGCAGAATCTGAGATCAATATTATGGTTGATACAATTGAAGGTGTCATCTTTAAAACCGATATGGATGGCAATTTTAAGTATTTAAATAAAGGATGTCTTGAGTTAACGGGTATTTCTGCAGAAGAAGGATTAGGCAAAAATTATCTAGATTTTTTAATTGGTAAGAATAATAGCGAAAACGAAAAACTTCAAACGTTTTTTTCGGATTACCATGAAGATTTTGTTACCCTATTTAAGTTTTTTAAGCCTACAGGCGAAAAAGTATGGATTCAACTGCGCTTGGTGCTTACATACGATGATGACGGAATTGCTAACGGCACTATTGGTACAATGACCGATGTTACTCAATTAAAGGAAACAGAAATTAAACTAAATCTAGCCAATAAAACTAAGGACGAATTTTTATCTACAATGTCGCATGAAATCAGAACACCATTAAATGCCGTTATTGGTATGTCTGATATTTTATTAATGGAAAATTTTTTACCAGAGCAATTAGAAAATCTTCAAGTATTAAAATATTCTAGTGAGCATTTATTAGCTTTAATTAATGACTTACTAAATCTCAATAAATTTAAATCTAATGAAGTAAAATTAGTTGAAGATGATTTTAACCTTTCAGAACTAATTCAAAATATTCAACTACATTTTAAACATACAGCAGCTAATAATAGTTTAAGTTTCGAAACCATATTAGATAGTAGCATTCCGGCTGTTTTAAAAGGAGATAGTTTAAAACTATCTCAAGTATTAAAAAACCTACTGAGTAATGCTTTTAAATTCACTCATAAAGGCGGTATTGTTTTTAATGTAGAATTATTAAATTTAGACTTAGATGTTACAATAATTAGGTTTAGCGTAAAAGACACTGGTATTGGAGTCTCTTATGATAAACAAAAAGATATTTTTAAAAGTTTTGTGCAAGCCAGTGATAACACGTCTCAATTATATGGTGGTTCTGGGCTTGGGTTATACATATGCAAAGAGTTATTAAGTATTCAATCTACAAATCTTCAATTAGAAAGTGTTGAGGGAGAAGGTTCAAAATTTTGGTTTGATATTTCACTCAAAAATTCAGATAATGAAAGCGCTTTAAAACAAAATCAAATATCAAAAACAAATCCAATTGCTTTAAAAGTGCTTGTAGCAGAAGATAACCAAATTAATGCTTTGGTACTTAAAAAGTTATTTAATAAGTGGGAAGTCACTTATGAAATAGCGAAAAACGGGCAAGAGCTTTTAGATATTTATAATCACAAAGATTTTGACTTAATTTTAATGGATTTGCAAATGCCCATATTAAACGGATATGACACCACTAGATTTATTAGAAAAATGAATGATAAAAGTAAAGCTACAATTCCTATTATTGCGCTTACAGCTTTTTCTCAATCTGAAGTTAAAGAGAAAACAAAACGTTATAAAATGAATGGTTATCTCAGTAAACCATTTAATGTTAATGAACTGCATGAGCTTCTAAGTTTTTATAGTGTTAGAAAACAAGAAGCCGTATAGGGGTTTTAATCTAAGATTTTAGTATTTTAGGACATGCAAGAAGACTTCCTTCATTACATATGGAAACATAAAGCCTTCGATACATCTTTGTTAAAAACAACAAAAGATGAGTCTATTACTATCGCTAATTTAGGGCAACACAATCATAATGCTGGTCCAGATTTCTTTAATGCGCAATTAAGTATTGCCAATCAGCTTTGGGCTGGTAATGTTGAGATTCATATTAAGTCTTCAGATTGGTATGTACATAATCATGAAACCGATAAAGCCTATGATAATGTTATTCTTCATGTAGTTTGGGAGCACGATACCGAAATTTTTAGACAAGACAATTCTGAAATTCCTACTTTAGAATTAAAACATTACGTTGATAAAACGTTACTTCATAAGTATCAAAAACTGATGCAATCAAAATCGTGGATTAATTGTGAGTCTGATTTTAACGAGGTTGATGATTTTCTACTTAATAATTGGTTAGAGCGTCTTTATATAGAACGCTTGGAACAAAAATCAGAAACAATTCAACACTTATTAGAATCTTCTAATAACGATTGGGAAGCAGTTTTGTTCAAAATGCTATTGAAAAACTTCGGGTTAAAAGTAAATGGTGAGCCTTTCTTAAGTTTAGCAAATTCCTTTGATTTTTCAATAATTAGAAAATTGCAAAATGAAGTATTAAATCTAGAAGCCTTATTTTTTGGACAGTCGGGCTTATTAGAAGAAAACAACATTGAAGATATTTATATTTTAGATTTAAAAAAGCGTTATAGATTTATAAAACGAAAATTCAATCTAGATAATAAAGGAGTACTACCGTTACAGTTTTTTAGATTAAGACCACCAAATTTTCCAACCATACGTTTATCTCAGTTTACTAATTTGTATAATTCAGAACCAAATTTGTTTTCAAAAGTGATGGACTTAAATACGCTAGATGCGTTTTATAAATTCTTTGATAAAGGAGTTACTCAGTTTTGGATGACGCACTATACATTTGCCAAATCTTCAAAAGCTTATAAAAAAGGAATAACCAAGTCTTTTATAGATTTATTAATAATTAATACACTCATTCCGTTGAAATTCAGCTATGCTAAAGCACAAGGAAAGTCAATTGAAGAAGATGTTTTTAAGCTTTTAAAAGAGATTAAAATGGAAAACAATAGTATTATTTCTAAATTTTTAGATTTAAAAACTTTTGAGAAAAACGCCTTAAATTCTCAAGCTTTATTGCAGTTAAAACATCAATATTGTGATAAAAATAAGTGTTTACAATGTGCCATTGGTAATAGCTTTATCGTGAAAATTAAGTAACTTGCAGCATATGCCCTAATTAAGCAATAGATATAAACTTATGAATTGGTTCTACAACCTCTTATTATATTTTCAAAAACGCGGCTATTACGTTTGTCAACGTATAGCAGATCGTTTAGGGATTAGAGCAAAAATCGTAAGAACTTCTTTTATATATCTTACGTTTGTGACTGTAGGTTTCGGATTCGCGCTCTATTTATTCCTAGCCTTTTGGATGCGTATTAAAGATATCGTTTATACAAAACGGTCTTCTGTTTTCGATTTATAATTTTGTTGATGTAATATGGATAATCCGTTATTAAAACTTTATAGGTCTAAGATCTACACAGCCATAATGATGTTGGTTTTGTTGCTTTGTATCGGTATATTAGGCTATAGATTTATTTCGGGGTATTTATGGCTCGATGCTGTTTATATGACAGTGATTACTGTAACAACTGTTGGTTTTGCAGAAGTTATTCCTCTCGATCCTGCTTCTAAGATTTTTACAATTTTTTTAATTTTAACCAGTGTGGTAATTGTAGGTTATGCCATTTCTATCATAACCGATTATATTCTTAGTAGAAATAATATGGAAGACATAAAACAACGTAGGATGCAAAAGAAAATTGATGCAATGACTAATCATATCATTATTTGTGGTTATGGTCGTAACGGCAAACAAGCAGCAAAAAAGTTAAGTGATTACGGAAAATCCTTCGTCATTATCGAACGTAATAAGGATATTATTGAAAAATTTCAAGACGATGCAATTACGTTTATTGAAGGAAATGCTAACGAAGATGAAACCCTTTTTGCCGCTGGTATCGAAAAAGCAAGTACGCTAATTTGCGCCTTGCCAAATGATGCAGATAATTTATTTGTGGTATTATCAGCGCGTCAGATTAATGCAAAACTATCTATCATAAGTAGAGCTTCTGAGGAAACGTCGTACAATAAGCTAAAATTAGCAGGTGCCAACAATGTTATTTTACCAGATAAAATTGGAGGAGATCACATGGCTTCTTTAGTGGTGATTCCAGATTTAGTAGAGTTTATCGATAACTTAGGTATTATTGGAGAACGTAACATTAATATTGAAGAAGTTAAAGTAGAACAACTTTATAATATGAGTGATGTTAAAACAATAAGAGACTTAGATTTACGTAAAAATACAGGCTGTACAGTCATTGGATTTAAGAATGATAAAGGCGAATATATTGTGAATCCTGAAGCAGATACAGAATTGATTCCTGGCTCAAAAATCATTGTTTTAGGACGACCAGAACAGATTATAAAATTGAATTCTCAGTACAATATTGAATGATAAATACATTCATTTTATGAGTCGATACTTTACAAGCTCAATTTTTTTTTGCATCTTGTCATCTTTAAAATGCAATAACTAACCATAAAACTAACTAATAACTACAACTCATGAAGAAATATCTTCTATCAATTTTTACATTTTTATTACCCTTTTTGACTTTTGCACAGGAAACAACTTCCGAAAAAATTGATGCTATTTTTAAGGATTACACAGGCTGGTTTGTTGAAGCTATTTTTTACGAAATTCCATTTTCAGAAACTTATAAAATTCCATGGGTACTTATTGTCTTAATTGGAGGTGCATTGTTTTTTACGATTTACTTTAAATTTATCAATATTACAGGCTTCAGAATGGCTATTAGAGTTGTTAGAGGTCAGTATGAAGATATTGAAAAGCATGGTGCCGATAATTTATATGGAGAAAATGCATCGGATAATTTAGCTGATATTCAACAAATAGAAACTGAAAAATCAAATGCAGATACCCTTTATGGAGATAGTACAAGTAATGAAGGTGAAGATGTTATTGAAACGATAAGAGATGAAAGTGCAGACGGTGAAGTTTCGCACTTTCAAGCTTTAACAGCAGCATTGTCTGCCACTGTTGGCTTGGGTAATATCGCAGGTGTTGCCGTAGCCTTATCTATTGGTGGTCCTGGTGCAACATTTTGGATGATTGTTGCTGGTCTATTAGGTATGGCTTCAAAATTTGCAGAGTGTACACTTGGTGTAAAATATAGAGATGTTGGTGAAGATGGTACCGTTTATGGTGGTCCAATGTATTACTTAACCAAAGGTTTAAAAGCCAAAGGTATGGGCGGTTTTGGTAAAGTGTTAGCTGTATTATTTGCCATATTTGTTAT
This sequence comes from Winogradskyella pacifica, assembly GCF_013403915.1. GTDB lineage: Bacteria > Bacteroidota > Bacteroidia > Flavobacteriales > Flavobacteriaceae > Winogradskyella > Winogradskyella pacifica. The sequence continues at coordinate 30,580 of NZ_JABFDI010000015.1, read as the reverse complement.
AGGTGGATCTTTTGGGGGTGGAAATATGTTCCAAGCCAATCAAGCTGCTGCACAATTTGTTAAAGTATTCGATCTAGATCCAGCGTCTAACGCAGGTATGTATTTTGGTATGGTTATGGCTGTACTTGTTGCTATAGTAATTATTGGTGGAATTAAGCGTATTGCTAAGGTGACTGAAAAAGTAGTGCCGTTTATGGCAGGAATATATGTATTAGCGTCCTTAATCATATTAGGAGCTAACTTTAGCTTAATTGATGATGCTTTTGCATTGATTTATCACGGAGCGTTTTCAGGACTAGGAATAGCAGGTGGACTTGTAGGTGTAATGATTCAGGGTATTAGAAGAGGTGCTTTTTCTAACGAAGCAGGTGTTGGTTCTGCTGCAATTGCGCATTCAGCTGTTCGTACAAAATATCCGGCATCTGAAGGTATTGTTGCTCTTTTAGAACCGTTTGTAGATACGGTTGTAATTTGTACAATGACTGCATTAGTAATTGTAATCACTAATTTTGATGGTGGTTTTATGGAATATGGAGTTGAAATAACAGAAGGTGTAGAAATTACAGCTACAGCTTTTGATTCTGTAATTCCGCATTTCTCAATTGTACTTACGATTGCAGTAATATTATTCGCATTTTCAACGATGATTTCTTGGTCTTATTACGGTATGCAAGGTTGGGTGTTTTTATTCGGAAAAGGTAAAATATCAGACTTAGCTTATAAAATCTTATTTTTATTCTTTGTTGTTGTAGGAGCATCAATAAGTTTAGGTGCTGTTATTAATTTCTCTGATGCTATGATTTTTGCAATGGTAGTACCGAATATAATTGGTGTAATTATATTATCACCTATTATTAAAATGGAATTAAAGAAATACTATAAAGCGATCAATGTTAAGAATGATGCTATTGAAGAAGGTGCAGAAGATTTAAATGAAATATTATAACTAAAAAATAATCTCATATGAAATCCCATTTCCAGTTTTCTAATAAACAACGGAATGGGATTTTTTTATTGTTAGCAATTGTACTTATTGGTCAATGGTTATATTGGTTTGCTCCCAATGCCTTTGCAACGTCGAATAAAAACCTAACAGAAAATAAAAATCAAATAGACGCTTTTAAAAACGAATTAGATTCACTTCGTTTGGTTGAATTAGAGAATAGTAAACCAAAAATATACCCTTTCAATCCCAATTACATTACAGATTATAAAGGTTATTCTCTAGGAATGACCAATGAAGAAATTGATAGACTTCATAAGTTTAGAGACAGAAATCAATGGGTAAATTCTGCTAAACAGTTTCAACACGTCACTAAAGTTTCAGATTCTTTTTTAGGAACTATTTCCCCGTATTTTAAGTTTCCAGAATGGGTTACGAATCCTAAACCAAAATCTCAAGCGTTTTCAAATTCCTATTCAAGTAATACAAAACCAAAAGCATTTGATCAAAAAATAGATTTAAATACTGCCACGGCAGCTCAATTAAAGAAAGTGTATGGGGTCGGAGAGAAACTCTCTGAACGGATTATTACCTATCGCAATAAATTTAACGGTGGTTTTATTGCAGATGTGCAGTTGAGTGAAGTTTATGGCTTGTCTCCAGAAGTTGTAGAGCGCATTCAAAATGACTTCACAGTTAAAACACCAAGAGCCATTAAAACCTTTAATATAAATACGGCAACTAGAGATGAATTAGTGACCATTCAGTATGTAGATTATGAAGTTGCAAATAATATTATTGAAGAACGAACGCTAAGAGATGGCTTTAATTCTTTAGAGGATTTAACAAAAGTAGAGGATTTTCCTATCCAAAAAATCGAGATAATTAAGTTATATTTGTACCTATAACAAACAATAATTTATGTCTAATTTATATTTCACTGAAGAGCACAATTTATTCCGAGAAAGTCTCAGGAGTTTCTTACAAAAAGAAGTAGTTCCACATATTGACAAATGGGAAGAAACAGGTCACATAGAACGTTTCATCTGGAAGAAGTTTGGTGATATGGGATATTTTGGTCTTGCAACACCAGAAGCTTATGGTGGATTAGATTTAGATTTATTTTACACCGTAATTTTTCTTGAAGAAATGCAACGCATCAACTCTGGTGGATTTGCAGCTGCAATGTGGGCACATGCTTATTTAGCGATGACTCACTTAAATAAAGAAGGAAATCACGAGCAAAAAGAAAAATATCTTACGCCAAGTGCATTAGGTGATGCTATTGGTTGTCTTTGTATCACAGAGCCTTTTGGAGGAAGTGATGTTGCAGGTATGCGCACAACGGCTGTTAAAAAAGGAGATACTTATGTAATTAACGGTTCTAAAACCTTTATCACAAATGGTGTTTATAGCGATTATTTAGTTGTTGCTGCTAAAACGAGTCCTGACTTGGGAAATAAAGGGATTAGTATTTTTGTAATGGATAGAGATACACCAGGTATTTCTGCGACGAAATTAGATAAGTTGGGGTGGAGAGCTTCCGATACAGGTGAAATAGCCTTTGATAATGTGGTGATTCCTGCGTCTAGTATAATGGGTGAAGAAGGACAAGGATTTCCGTATATAATGCAACACTTTTCATTAGAGCGTTTAATTATGGGTGTAAATTCTCATGCTAGAGCACAATATGCTTTAGAATACGCAAAACAATACATGTCCGAAAGAACGGCTTTTGGAAGAACCATTGATAAATTTCAAGCTCTAAGACATACTTATGCCGATTGTGAAACACAAATGGAAATTTGTAAGCAATTCAATTATTACGTTGCTAAACGTTTAGACATGGGAGACTATGTTGTAAAAGAAGCGACAATGTCTAAGTTACAATCCACAAAAATGGCAGATGATGTTATTTACCAATGTCTTCAATTTTTAGGAGGTTACGGTTATATGGAAGATTATCCTTTAGCCCGTATGTCTAGAGATAGTCGATTAGGACCAATTGGAGGGGGAACATCGGAGATACTAAAAGAAATCATTGCTAAGATGGTAATCGATAATAAAGATTATAAGCCAGCGACTTAATAGTAAAATCATAATATTTATTTGTAGGTTTAATCCTGTGTAATTGCAAACTCGTGAATTTATTCACGAGTTTTTTTATGATTTGTCGTGTTTTTGTATGAATATCTAATGATTTATCAACACGATAACGTTTTCGTAATTTTCAGAGTTTTGCCTGCTGTCTATAATCCTGTAGTTTTAGAATTGTAAACAACTCTAGATATTATGAGAAATTTTAAACTTTTAGGTATGGCATTTTTAGCCTTATGCCTTTTTAATTGCAGTCAAGATGAAATTGTTGAAGAGCAACAAGTAATTAAGCCTACAAAAACAGACATTGAATATTCTAAACGAGCAGGACTAAAACCAATAGGTTCGGGCGTAATGATGCAAGCTTTTTATTGGGACGTTCCTGCAGGTGGTACGTGGTGGAATACAATTAATTCTAAAGTTGCCGATTGGAGTAATGCTGGTATCGATGCTATTTGGCTTCCGCCAGCTTCAAAAGCACATAATGGCCCCTTTTCAATGGGGTATGATCCTTTTGACTATTTTGATTTTGGAGAATATAACCAGATGGGTAGTACAGAAACACGTTTTGGTTCTAGAGCTGAGTTAATTAATATGATTACTACGGCACATAATAACGGACTTAGTGTCATCGCAGATATTGTTATTAACCATAACAGTGGTGGAGCTAGTGAGGCTAATCCATATACAGGTGGAAATACATGGACGGACTTTAATCCTATGTCTGGGAGTTTTCTTCGTTCGGCTACCGATTTTCATGCTAATAATGTTCACTCTAATGATAGTGGTGCATTTGGTGGTTATCCAGATTTATGTCATCACCAAACGTATGTACAAGATTGGTTGTGGAAAAACTCAAATAGTGTAGCAAAGTACTATAGAGATGTTATAGGTTTTGATGGTTGGAGATTTGATTATGTAAAAGGATTTGAGCCATGGGTTGTTAAGGATTGGAAAAATGAAGTTGGTGGTTTTACAATAGGTGAGTATTGGGATAGTAATGTGTCAACTTTAGATACATGGACAAGTAGTGCCGAAGCTAGTGCATTTGATTTTGCCTGTTATTATAAAATGAAAGATGCATTTATGGGAAATGATTTAACGGCTCTTAATGATAATATGTTATGGAAACAAAATGCATCAAAAGCAGTTACTTTTGTAGCGAATCATGATACAGATGAAATAATCGATAATAAAATTTTGGCCTATGCATACATATTAACACATGAAGGTTATCCTACTATTTTCTATAATGATTATGAAGAATGGTTGAATAAAGAGCGTTTAAATAATTTGATATGGATCCATAACAATTTGGCTGGTGGTTCTACAGATATTCTACATGTAGATACGGACGAATATATAGCAAGACGAAATGGATATAGTAATTCTGGTCTGGTAGTTTATATTAATAATTCGAACTCATGGCAAGAACGATGGGTGGAAACTAATTGGTCTAGCACTGTGATTAAAGATTATACAGGGCATTCGGGTTGGGAACCAACAACACAATCAGGTAAGTGGGTTAAAATTCAAGCACCCCCAAAGAGTTACTCGGTTTGGTCTGTAAAATAGATTTGGCTGAATAAAAATTTAAATCCTACCTATGTGTAGGATTTTTTTTGTTCGTACTCAATATTAGTTGAAGTTAATAGTTATATTTAAAATTCATCAAACAAATTTAATGAGTCTAAAATCGTTTTCAGATTATTTATTATTAGAAAAGGCATATTCTAAGCACACAGTATTGGCTTATACACGAGATGTTGAAAATTTTCAAGATTTTTTAAACAAGTATCACGATTCACAAAATGTAGCTCAAGTAGGTTATTCTGAATTACGACAATGGATTGTTGCTTTGGTAGATCGTAAAATTACTAACCGAACGATTAACAGAAAAGTATCATCACTAAATACGTATTATAAATTCTTACTAAAGACAGAAGATATTGATGTCAACCCTTTAAAAAAGCATAAAGCTTTAAAAGTAGGGAAGAAGGTTCAATTGCCGTTTTCTGAACAAGAATTAAAATTGGTGTTAGAAGATGCTATTAATATCGATGATTTTGAAAGTGCAAGAAATCAATTAATCATAGAGTTATTTTATGCAACAGGAATCAGACGTATCGAACTCGTAAATTTAAAGTTATCAGATATCGATAGTGGCAATCATCAAATTAAGGTAATTGGTAAACGCAATAAAGAACGTTACATTCCTTTAATTGATTCCATAACTAAATCATTAAAGTGCTATTTAAAATATAGAAGCGAATTGATTAGTATAGAAGATGGGGAGGTTTTGTTTTTAACAAAAAAAGGTCTTAAAATTTACGAAAAGCTTGTTTACAGAATAATAAATAAGTATTTTAGTATGGCATCTACGAAAGCAAAATGCAGCCCTCACGTATTAAGACATTCGTTTGCAACGCACTTACTAAACCAAGGTGCAGATTTAAATGCAATAAAGGAACTTCTTGGACATACAAGTTTGGCAGCAACTCAAGTGTATACACACAATAGTATTGCCGAATTAAAAAAAGTACACGCCAAGGCACATCCACGAAATCAAAGTTAGGTTCAACTAACTTTTACAAATCCGTGTTAGATCAAATCATCTAACGCTTATGTTTAATTTAAAATAAACTAAATGAAAGTAAACACTCAATCCGTAAATTTTACAGCAGATAGCAAGTTAATAGAGTTCATTCAAAAACGAATGGATAAGCTAGATATGTTCTATGATAAAATAATTCAATCCGATGTATATCTTAAAGTTGAAAATACAAGCGATAAAGAGAATAAGATCTTTGAGGTTAAGCTTAGTGTACCTGGTGATAGCTTCGTAGTAAAGAAACAATGTAAATCTTTTGAGGAAGGTGCAGATGCCGCAATTGCCTCATTAGGAAGGCAAATCAAAAAGCGAAAAGAAAAATTAAGAGCACATAGTTGAATTTTTTTTAAAAAATGTTTTGAATAGTAAAATAAAGTCTTACATTTGCAGTCCGTTAGAAATAGCGGACTTTTTTACACTCTAATTTAGATGGTAAATAAGTAACAAAAAGCCGATGTAGCTCAGCTGGCTAGAGCAGCTGATTTGTAATCAGCAGGTCGTGGGTTCGAGTCCCTCCATCGGCTCTTTAAGAGTTTCGTTTTTAATAAAACAAACACTTAACGTTTTTGAAATATTGAAATTAAGTTTTGGGGAGATACTCAAGCGGCCAACGAGGGCAGACTGTAAATCTGCTGACTACGTCTTCGCAGGTTCGAATCCTGCTCTCCCCACAAATATTTTTCGCAATTAGTTAATAAAAGTTATACCTTTGCAAAACTAAATGCCGAAAATTATTTAGATTAATTAATCAAAGCGCCTAGCGAAGTGATTGATTTTGAAATATTGAAACCATTAATTAAGTAAGATTAATTAAGAAATGCGAGAGTAGCTCAGTTGGTAGAGCGTCAGCCTTCCAAGCTGAATGTCGCCGGTTCGAACCCGGTCTCTCGCTCAAAATTTGCGAATTAAGACGCGTGATTTTCACTTCGTAAATCTAACCAATCGGTAATCGTAAATGAAATGCCGGTGTAGCTCAGGGGTAGAGCGTTTCCTTGGTAAGGAAGAGGTCACGAGTTCAATTCTCGTCATTGGCTCTTTTTTCTAAGACACATTTAGAATAACAATTGAACACTAATAATATAATAAGATTAAAATAAATTAAACATGGCAAAGGCAACTTTCGATCGTTCAAAACCGCACTTAAACATAGGTACTATTGGACACGTAGATCACGGTAAAACAACTTTAACTGCTGCTATTACTAAAGTATTAGCTGATGCAGGTTATTCTGAAGCAAGATCATTTGATCAAATTGATAATGCACCAGAAGAAAAAGAAAGAGGTATTACAATTAATACTTCACACGTAGAATATGCAACAGCAAATCGTCATTACGCTCACGTTGACTGTCCAGGTCACGCGGATTACGTAAAGAACATGGTTACTGGTGCTGCTCAAATGGATGGTGCTATTTTAGTTGTTGCTGCAACAGATGGACCTATGCCACAAACACGTGAGCATATCTTACTTGGTCGTCAGGTAGGTATTCCTCGTATGGTTGTATTCATGAATAAAGTGGATATGGTTGATGATGAAGAATTATTAGAATTAGTAGAAATGGAAATTAGAGATTTATTATCATTCTATCAGTATGATGGTGATAATGGACCTGTAGTTGCTGGTTCTGCTTTAGGTGCACTTAACGGTGAGCAAAAATGGGTAGATAGTGTATTAGAGTTGATGAATCAAGTTGATGCTTGGATTGAAGAGCCTACTCGTGACATGGATAAGCCGTTCTTAATGCCTATTGAAGATGTATTCTCAATTACAGGTCGTGGAACTGTTGCTACAGGTCGTATCGAAACTGGTGTTGGTAATACAGGTGATCCAGTTGAGATTATCGGTATGGGTGCTGAGAAATTAACATCTACAATTACAGGTATTGAAATGTTCCGTCAAATATTAGATAGAGGTGAAGCTGGTGATAATGCTGGTATCTTATTAAGAGGTATTGAGAAGTCTCAAATCTCTAGAGGTATGGTTATTTGTAAGCCAGGTTCTGTAACACCACACGCTAAATTTAAAGCTGAGGTTTACGTTCTTAAAAAAGAAGAAGGTGGTCGTCACACACCATTCCATAATAACTACCGTCCACAGTTTTACGTTCGTACAACGGATGTAACTGGAAACATTATGCTTCCTGATGGAGTTGAAATGGTAATGCCAGGTGATAACTTAACTATTACAGTTGATTTAATTCAACCAATTGCAATGAACGTAGGTTTACGTTTCGCTATCCGTGAAGGTGGTAGAACAGTTGGTGCTGGTCAGGTTACTGAAATTTTAGAGTAAACATTACAGTTAAAATAATTAATTAAGGTGTCTCGATATTTCGGGACGCCTTGATTATTGTTTACGGGTTTAGCTCAGTTGGTAGAGCACTGGTCTCCAAAACCAGGTGTCGTGAGTTCGAGTCTCTCAACCCGTGCAAAAAGTATAAATGGATTATTTTTTTAATCCTTAATAAAAGTAATAATCAAATGGCAGGATTAATAACGTACGTAAAAGAATCGTTTGGAGAGTTAAAGAACAATGTGTCTTGGACACCTTGGCCTGAAGCTCAAAAATTAACAGTGATTGTTGCTGTGTTTTCAATTATTTTTTCATTAGCCATTTGGGGAGTTGATACTGTTTTTAGTAGAGCAGTAAAAGCTTATTTTGAAATGATTCACTAACAATTATACAAGAAGAGAGTATGTCTGATAAAAAATGGTATGTTGTTAGAGCGGTAAGCGGTCAAGAAAACAAAATCAAAACTTATATTGAAAATGAAATTTCAAGATTAGGTTTAGAAGATTTTGTAGATCAAGTTTTAGTCCCAACCGAAAAAGTAATTCAAATACGTAACGGAAAAAAAATTAACAAAGAGAAGGTTTATTTTCCAGGTTACATTATGGTTCAAGCCAATTTAAGTGGTGAGATTCCTCATATTATTAAATCGATTACCAACGTTATCGGTTTTCTAGGTGAAACAAAAGGTGGTGACCCTGTGCCATTAAGACAATCTGAAGTAAATAGAATGTTAGGTAAAGTAGATGAGTTGTCTGTAGAAGCAGATGCTAATGTCGCAATTCCATTTACAAAAGGTGAAACTGTAAAAGTTATCGATGGTCCATTCAATGGTTTTGATGGTACAATCGAGAAGATTAATGAAGAAAAGCGTAAGCTTGAGGTAATGGTTAAGATTTTTGGAAGAAAAACACCATTAGAGTTAAGTTATATGCAAGTAGAAAAAGTTTAATAATTGTTACATAAAGAGCGTGTTATCTATGCTTCCAATATAGATAGGCGTATAAAAATTAAAAAATGGCAAAAGAAATAGACAAAGTAGTTAAGCTACAAGTTCGGGGAGGTGCTGCGAATCCATCGCCACCGGTAGGACCCGCTTTAGGTGCCGCTGGAGTTAATATCATGGAGTTCTGTAAGCAGTTTAATGCTAGAACACAAGATAAACAAGGTAAAGTTTTACCTGTGGCAATCTCTGTTTACAAAGACAAATCATTTGACTTCGTAATCAAGACTCCACCAGCAGCAGTACAATTATTAGAAGCGGCCAAAGTAAAGAAAGGATCAGGAGAACCAAACCGACGTAAAGTAGCAAAAGTAACTTGGGATCAAGTAAAAGCGATTGCTGAAGACAAAATGGTAGATTTAAATGCCTTTGAAATCGGATCAGCTATGAAAATGGTTGCCGGTACAGCAAGATCGATGGGTATCACTGTTAAAGGAGGAGAAGCTCCAAACTAAATTTTTAGAAATGGCAAGATTAACAAAGAAGCAAAAAGAAGCAAGAGGAAAGGTTGATAATAACAAGATTTACTCTTTAGAAGAAGCTTCAGCTTTACTAAAAGAAATTACATACACAAAGTTTGATGCTTCTATCGATTTAGCAATCAGATTAGGTGTAGATCCACGTAAAGCCAATCAAATGGTGCGTGGGGTAGTTTCATTACCACACGGTACAGGTAAAGACATGAAGGTTCTTGCACTTGTAACTCCAGATAAAGAAGAAGAGGCTAAAGCAGCTGGCGCGGATTATGTTGGGTTAGATGAATACTTACAGAAAATTAAAGATGGTTGGACAGATGTTGACGTTATCGTTACTATGCCAAGCATTATGGGTAAGTTAGGACCATTAGGTAGAGTATTAGGACCAAGAGGTCTTATGCCTAACCCTAAGACAGGAACAGTAACTATGGATGTAGCTAAAGCAGTTGCAGAAGTAAAAGCTGGTAAGATAGATTTTAAAGTAGATAAAACAGGTATTGTACATGCACCAATTGGTAAAGCATCGTTTGATACTGATAAAATTATTGGGAATGCTCAAGAATTATTATCTACAATTATGAAGTTAAAACCAACTGCCTCAAAGGGTGTTTATGTAAAGAGCATTTATATGTCTAGTACAATGAGCCCAAGTATTGCAGTTGATACAAAAATAGGATAGTAGTTAAACTTAGAATATTATGACAAGAGAAGAAAAATCCCAAGTAATTGAAGAGTTGACTGCTCAATTAGCAGATAATTCAAATATCTATTTAACAGATATTTCGGGATTAAATGCTGTAGCAACTTCAAACTTAAGAAGAGCATGTTTCAAAGCTAACATCAAATTAGCAGTTGTAAAGAATACACTTTTAGAGAAAGCAATGGAAGCATCGGATAGAGAATTCGGTGACTTACCTACAACTTTGAAAGGAAATACATCAGTAATGTATTCTGAAACAGGTAACGGTCCAGCTAAAGTAATTAAAGAATTCCGTAAAAAATCTGAAAAGCCTTTATTAAAAGGAGCTTTTATAGAGGAGACGGTTTACATTGGCGATGATTTATTAGATACTTTAGTTGATATTAAGTCTAGAGAAGAACTTATTGGCGAAATAGTTGGCTTATTACAGTCTCCTGCTAAGAACGTTATCTCAGCACTTAAATCAAGTGGAGGAGCTATTGCAGGTATCGTTAAAACATTATCCGAAAGAGAAGGATAATTTTAGTATTACACACATAGAAAATTATATTATAACACACATTATTAAACAATAGAAAAATGGCAGATTTAAAAGATTTCGCAGAACAATTAGTTAACTTAACAGTAAAAGAAGTTAATGAATTAGCAACAATATTAAAAGATGAGTACGGTATCGAGCCTGCTGCTGCTGCAGTAGCTATGGCTGGTCCAGCTGCAGGTGCAGAAGCTGCTGAAGAGCAAACTGAATTTGATGTTATCTTAAAAGCAGCAGGTGCTTCTAAGTTAGCTGTAGTAAAATTAGTTAAAGAATTAACTGGTTTAGGTTTAAAAGAAGCTAAAGGATTAGTTGATGATGCGCCAAGTCCAATCAAGGAAGGTGTAACAAAAGACGAAGCAGAAGCTTTAAAAACTCAATTAGAAGAGGCAGGAGCTGAAGTTGAGCTTAAATAAGCTTACTCATTCAACAATACAAGGTTTAGGTCTGGAGTCGTACTCTAAGACCTAAACCCTTTTGTGTATATAAACGTTATATACATTTTTAGTTTTTATTTTAATAAAATCTCGTTCATCAATGTTAGCAAAAAAGGCTGAAAGAATTAATTTCTCTTCTATTGTAAATAGGACAGATTACCCAGACTTTTTGGATATCCAAATTAAATCCTTCCAGGATTTTTTCCAATTAGAAACAAAGTCAGAAGAAAGAGGTACAGAAGGTTTATACAACACCTTCATGGAGAACTTCCCAATCACAGACACGCGTAATCAATTCGTACTAGAATTTTTAGATTACTTTATCGATCCACCTAGATATTCTATAGAAGAATGTATTGAAAGAGGATTAACATACAGTGTGCCTTTAAAAGCAAGATTGAAATTATATTGTACAGATCCAGAACATGAGGATTTCGAAACAATAGTTCAAGATGTGTATTTAGGTACTATTCCTTACATGACTCCGAGTGGTACATTTTGTATTAACGGTGCAGAGCGTGTTGTAGTTTCTCAATTGCATAGATCACCTGGTGTATTCTTTAGCCAGTCTTTCCATGCTAATGGAACAAAATTATATTCTGCTAGAGTTATTCCTTTTAAAGGATCTTGGATAGAATTTGCCACAGATATCAATCAAGTAATGTATGCTTATATTGATAGAAAGAAAAAATTACCAGTTACAACGCTTTTCCGTGCTATCGGATTTGAGCGTGATAAAGATATTTTAGAAATTTTTGATCTTGCAGAAGAAGTAAAAGTTTCTAAATCTGGTTTAAAGAAAGTTATCGGTCGTAAATTAGCTGCTCGTGTATTGAATACATGGCATGAGGATTTCGTTGATGAAGATACAGGTGAAGTTGTATCTATTGAGCGTAACGAAATTGTACTTGATCGTGATACAATTATAGACAAAGATAATATTGAAGAAATTCTTGAAGCAGACGTAAAAACGATTCTTTTACATAAAGAAAGTGCGCAACAAGGAGATTACGCAATTATTCATAATACATTACAGAAAGATCCAACAAACTCTGAAAAAGAAGCTGTTGAACATATTTACCGTCAACTACGTAATGCTGAGCCGCCTGATGAGGAAACAGCACGTGGTATTATTGACAAATTATTCTTCTCTGACCAACGTTACTCTTTAGGTGAAGTAGGTCGTTATAGAATGAATAAAAAGTTACAGTTAGATATCGGAATGGACAAGCAAGTTTTGACCAAATTAGATATTATAACTATTATAAAATACTTAATTGAGCTTATCAATTCTAAAGCAGAGATTGATGATATTGACCACTTATCTAACCGTCGTGTACGTACAGTAGGTGAGCAGTTATCTTCTCAGTTTGGTGTTGGTTTAGCACGTATGGCACGTACTATTCGTGAACGTATGAACGTTCGTGATAATGAAGTGTTTACTCCAATAGATTTAATTAATGCTAAGACTTTATCGTCTGTAATTAATTCTTTCTTTGGTACAAATCAGTTATCTCAATTTATGGATCAAACAAATCCTCTTGCAGAGATTACGCATAAGCGTCGTCTTTCAGCATTAGGACCAGGTGGTTTATCTAGAGAAAGAGCAGGTTTCGAAGTACGTGATGTTCATTATACACACTACGGACGTTTATGTCCTATTGAAACACCAGAAGGACCAAACATTGGTTTAATTTCTTCTTTATCTTGTTTCGCGAAAGTGAACGCTATGGGATTCATTGAAACTCCATATCGTAAAGTTGAAGACGGTGTTGTTGATATTAAAAATACGCCGGTATATCTTAGTGCTGAAGAGGAAGAAGATATGCTAATTGCACAAGCAACTATTAAGGTTGATGATAATGGTAAAATATTAGCAGATAAAATTATCTCTCGTCAAGAAGGTGATTTCCCTGTTATTGAGCCAACAAGCGTTAACTATACTGATGTTGCACCTAACCAAATTGCATCGATTTCAGCATCTTTAATTCCATTCTTGGAACATGATGATGCCAACCGTGCATTGATGGGATCTAACATGATGCGTCAGGCTGTACCATTATTACGTCCTGAAGCACCAATTGTAGGTACTGGTTTAGAGCGTCAAGTAGCATCAGATTCAAGAGTATTAATTAATGCAGAAGGAGCTGGTACTGTAGAGTATGTAGATGCTCAGAAAGTTACTATTAGATACGAACGTACTGAAGAAGCTGCAATGGTTAGCTTTGAGAGTGATACTAAAACGTATCCATTAGTAAAATTCAGAAAAACCAATCAAGGTACATCAATCAACTTAAAGCCAATCGTTGAGAAAGGAGATAAAGTTGAAAAAGGACAAGTACTTTGTGAAGGTTATGCAACTGAAAATGGAGAATTAGCACTTGGTAGAAATATGAAAGTAGCCTTTATGCCTTGGAAAGGGTATAACTTTGAGGATGCAATTGTAATTTCTGAAAAAGTTGTTAGAGAAGATGTATTTACATCTATCCATATTGATGAATATTCTTTAGAAGTTAGAGATACAAAATTAGGAAACGAAGAGTTAACTAATGATATTCCTAATGTTTCTGAAGAAGCAACTAAAGATTTAGATGAAAATGGTATGATTCGCATTGGTGCGGAAATCAAGCCAGGTGATATCTTAATTGGTAAAATTACACCTAAAGGGGAGTCAGATCCTACACCAGAAGAAAAACTTTTAAGAGCGATCTTCGGTGATAAAGCAGGTGATGTTAAAGATGCATCTTTAAAAGCATCTCCATCGCTTCATGGTGTAGTTATTGATAAAAAATTATTTGCCAGAGCCGTTAAAGATAAACGTAAGAGAGCTCAAGATAAAGAAGATATCGAAAAGCTAGAAGATGTTTACGATAACAGATTCGATGATCTTAAAAATGTTCTTGTTGATAAATTATTCAACATCGTTAATGGTAAGACAGCTCAAGGTATCTATAATGATTTAGGAGAAGAAATTATTCCTAAAGGTAAGAAGTATACATTAAAAATGTTAAATGCTGTAGATGACTATACGCACTTAACATCTGGAAAATGGACTACTGATGACCATACAAACGAACTTGTTGCAGATTTAATCCATAATTACAAGATTAAGGAAAATGATCTTCAAGGATCTTTAAGACGTGAGAAATTTACAATCTCTGTTGGTGATGAATTGCCTGCAGGTATCATTAAGTTAGCTAAAGTTTATATTGCTAAAAAGCGTAAACTAAAAGTTGGTGATAAAATGGCAGGTCGTCACGGTAACAAAGGTATTGTTGCTCGTATCGTTCGTCAAGAAGATATGCCTTTCTTAGAAGATGGAACTCCAGTTGATATTGTATTAAATCCACTAGGTGTACCTTCTCGTATGAACATTGGTCAGATTTATGAAACCGTTTTAGGTTGGGCAGGTAAAGATTTAGGAAAGAAGTATGCAACTCCAATTTTTGATGGTGCAACTCTAGATCAAATTAATGCTTATACAGATGAAGCTGGTATTCCAAGATTTGGACACACCTATCTTTATGATGGTGGAACAGGTGATCGTTTTGATCAACCAGCAACAGTTGGTGTGATTTATATGATTAAGCTTGGTCACATGATTGATGATAAAATGCATGCACGTTCTATCGGACCGTACTCATTAATTACACAACAACCATTAGGTGGTAAAGCACAATTTGGTGGTCAGCGTTTTGGTGAGATGGAAGTTTGGGCACTTGAGGCATATGGAGCATCAAGCACACTACGTGAGATCCTTACTGTAAAATCAGATGATGTTATTGGTAGAGCTAAAACTTACGAAGCAATCGTTAAGGGAGAGCCAATGCCAGAACCAGGACTTCCAGAATCGTTCAACGTACTTATGCACGAATTGAAAGGTTTAGGATTAGATATTAGATTAGAAGAATAATGTAAGGGCAACTTTCGAGTTGCCCATACATAACAAAAAATAACATGGCAAGAAGACAAGATAAAAATACAGTGCAGAAATTTAACAAAATTTCTATTGGTTTAGCGTCACCTGAGTCTGTTTTAGGAGCGTCTCGTGGTGAGGTATTAAAGCCAGAAACTATTAATTATCGAACACACAAACCAGAAAGAGATGGTTTGTTCTGTGAGCGTATTTTTGGTCCTGTGAAGGATTTTGAATGTGCTTGTGGTAAATATAAAAGAATTCGTTACAAAGGAATTGTTTGTGACCGTTGTGGTGTAGAAGTAACAGAAAAGAAAGTACGTAGAGATAGAGTAGGGCACATTAATTTAGTGGTACCTGTTGCACATATCTGGTATTTCCGTTCGTTACCAAATAAAATAGGATACCTTCTTGGATTACCATCTAAGAAATTAGATATGATTATCTATTATGAGCGTTACGTGGTTATTCAACCAGGTGTTGCCATGAATGCAGAAGGTGAGCCAGTTCAAAAAATGGATTTCTTAACTGAAGAAGAATATCTAAATATTTTAGAATCTCTTGAAAAAGAAAACCAATACTTAGACGATACAGATCCTAACAAATTCATCGCTAAGATGGGGGCTGAGTGTCTTATCGATTTATTAGCACGTATTGATTTAGATCAGTTATCTTACGATTTAAGACATAAAGCTAATAATGAAACATCTAAGCAACGTAAAACTGAAGCTTTAAAACGTTTACAAGTAGTTGAAGCGTTTAGAGATTCAAACTTAAACAGAGAAAACAGACCAGAGTGGATGATCATGAAGGCTGTACCTGTAATTCCACCAGAATTAAGACCTTTAGTGCCTTTAGATGGTGGTCGTTTTGCGACTTCAGATTTAAATGATTTATACCGTCGTGTAATTATCCGTAACAACCGTCTTAAGAGATTAGTTGAGATAAAAGCACCAGAGGTTATTTTGCGTAATGAAAAACGTATGTTACAAGAATCTGTAGATTCATTGTTTGATAACACACGTAAATCATCTGCAGTAAAAACAGATTCTAACAGACCATTAAAATCATTATCAGATTCACTTAAAGGTAAGCAAGGACGTTTCCGTCAAAACTTACTAGGTAAGCGTGTTGATTATTCTGCACGTTCTGTAATTGTTGTTGGACCAGAATTGAGATTATTCGAATGTGGTTTACCAAAAGATATGGCTGCTGAGCTTTACAAGCCTTTTGTTATTAGAAAACTAATTGAAAGAGGAATTGTAAAAACTGTAAAATCTGCAAAGAAAATTATAGATAGAAAAGAACCTGTAGTTTGGGATATTTTAGAGAATGTTTTAAAAGGACATCCAGTACTTTTAAACCGTGCTCCTACGTTACACAGACTTGGTATACAAGCATTCCAACCTAAACTTATCGAGGGTAAAGCTATTCAGTTACACCCATTAGTATGTACTGCTTTTAACGCCGATTTCGATGGAGATCAGATGGCTGTGCATTTACCATTAGGACCAGAAGCTATTTTAGAATGTCAACTTTTAATGTTGGCTTCACATAATATATTGAACCCTGCAAATGGTTCTCCAGTAACTGTACCTTCTCAGGATATGGTACTTGGTTTATATTATATGACTAAGTTGCGTGTAACTGATGAAACCTATACTGTAAAAGGTGAAGGTTTAACATTCTACTCTCCAGATGAAGTAAATATTGCTTACAATGAGAGAAAAGTTGATTTAAATGCTGGAATTAAAGTAAGGACAAAAGACTTTAATGAAGAAGGTGAGTTAACAACTCAAATTATAGAAACTACTGTAGGTCGTGTACTTTTTAACGAACATGTACCTGAAGCTGCTGGTTATATAAATGAAGTATTAACAAAAAAATCATTAAGAGAAATTATTCACGGTATTCTTAAGAAGACAAGTGTACCTGAAACGGCTGATTTCTTAGATGCAATTAAAACTCAAGGTTATAAGTTTGCATTCCAAGGTGGATTATCATTTAGTTTAGGTGATATTATTATTCCAAAGGAGAAGCAAGGTATGATTGATGCTGCTAACAAGCAGGTTGATGGTATTATGGGTAACTATAACATGGGACTTATTACTAACAACGAACGTTATAACCAAGTTATTGATATTTGGACGTCTACAAATGCTGAATTGACTGAATTGTCAATGAAACGTATTAGAGAAGATCAACAAGGATTTAACTCGGTATTTATGATGCTTGATTCTGGTGCAAGGGGTTCTAAAGAACAAATTCGTCAGTTAACAGGTATGCGTGGATTAATGGCTAAGCCTAAAAAATCTACAGCAGCTGGTGGAGAAATTATTGAAAATCCAATTCTTTCTAACTTTAAGGAAGGACTTTCAATTTTAGAATACTTTATTTCTACTCACGGTGCACGTAAAGGTCTTGCCGATACGGCTCTTAAAACGGCCGATGCGGGTTACTTAACACGTCGTTTGGTAGATGTTTCTCAAGATGTCATTGTTTACGAAGAAGATTGTGGCACATTAAGAGGTATTGAAGTTTCAGCACTTAAGAAGAACGAAGAAATCGTTGAAAGCTTAGAAAATAGAATCGTTGGTAGAACTTCTCTTAACGATGTATATAATCCATTAACTGAAGAGTTATTAGTGGAAGCAGGTGGTCATATTAATGATGCTATTGCTAAGAAAATTGGAAATTCTCCAATTGATGCTATAGAAGTGCGTTCTGCATTAACTTGTGAAGCTAAGAAAGGAATCTGTGTTAAATGTTACGGACGTAACCTTGCTACTGGTAAACTAGTACAAAGAGGAGAAGCTGTTGGTGTTGTAGCTGCTCAATCTATTGGGGAACCAGGAACACAGTTAACATTACGTACATTCCACGTAGGTGGTATTGCAGGTAACATTTCTGAAGAGAATAAATTAACTGTAAAGTTTGATGGTATTGCTGAGATTGAAGATTTAAAAACAGTTAAATCAAAAGATAAAGAAGGTAAAGAGGTTGATGTTGTTATCTCAAGAACTTCAGAATTGAAATTAGTAGATGCTAAGACGGGAATCGTCCTTAGTACAAATAATATCCCTTATGGTTCTTTCATTTATGTGAACAGTGGAAGCAAACTTAAGAGAGGTGATGTAATTTGTGAATGGGATCCATATAATGGTGTTATTATTTCAGAATTTGCTGGTAAAGTGAAGTATGAAAACATCGAACAAGGGGTTACATATCAAGTTGAAATTGATGAACAAACAGGTTTCCAAGAGAAAGTTATTTCTGAATCTAGAAACAAGAAGTTGATTCCAACGTTATTGATTGAAGATTCTAAAGGTGAAACTATTCGTTCTTACAACTTACCAGTTGGCGCTCACATTATGATTGATGACGGTGAGAAAATTGATATCGGTAAGATTTTAGTTAAGATTCCTCGTAAATCATCTAAAGCTGGTGATATTACAGGTGGTCTTCCTCGTGTAACAGAATTGTTTGAAGCACGTAACCCTTCTAATCCTGCTGTAGTAAGTGCGATTGATGGTGTTGTTTCATTCGGTAAAATTAAACGTGGTAACCGTGAAATCATAATCGAGTCGAAATTAGGTGAGGTTAAGAAATACTTAGTGAAGTTGTCTAGTCAAATTCTTGTACAAGAAAATGATTATGTAAAAGCTGGTATGCCTTTATCTGATGGTTCAATTACACCAAATGATATTCTTAACATTAAAGGCCCATCTGCGGTTCAACAATACTTAGTAAATGAAGTACAAGAAGTATATCGTTTACAAGGTGTGAAGATTAATGATAAGCACTTCGAAGTTGTAGTAAGACAAATGATGCGTAAAGTTAGAATCATTGATTCTGGTGATACTATTTTCTTAGAGAACCAATTAGTTCATAAATCAGATTTCATTGAAGAAAATGATAAAATTTTCGGAATGAAAGTGGTTGAGGATGCTGGTGATTCAGAGAACTTGAAATCAGGTCAGATTGTAACCGTAAGAGATTTAAGAGATGAAAACTCTAGCTTACGTAGAGAAGATAAAAATCTTGTAACAGCGAGAGATGTTAGTCCTGCAACTGCAACTCCAATCTTACAAGGTATTACAAGAGCTTCACTACAAACTAAGTCGTTTATATCTGCAGCATCGTTCCAAGAAACTACTAAGGTTCTTAACGAAGCCGCTGTAAATGGTAAAGTTGATTCGCTTGAAGGACTTAAAGAAAATGTAATTGTTGGTCATAGAATTCCAGCAGGTACAGGTGTTAGAGATTACGAAAACATCATTGTAGGTTCTAGAGAAGAGTTTAATGAAATGATGAAGGCTAAAGAAGAAATGAACTTCAACTAGTAGTTGTCATTCCTATGAGATCTAAGATTAAGAATTCATTAATTTCGAATAACTAATTAATGATTGAAATAGGAATCTAAATAACAAAAAGCCTTCAAGCATTTATTTGCATGAAGGCTTTTTAATTTAAATAAATATAAACAAGGTTTTCAATTACTTGGAAGCAAAAAATAATTTTATAATGGCAGACGAAAAAAACAATCCTAATAACAAAAAAGGACAGATTAATATAGAGCTAGACGAGAAAATAGCGGAAGGGACGTATTCTAACTTGGCAATAATTAATCACTCAGTATCAGAATTTGTGGTAGATTTTGTAAGCATTATGCCTGGTACTCCAAAGAGTAAAGTAAAGTCTCGGATTATCTTAACGCCACAGCACGCGAAACGTTTATTAAAAGCCTTAGGTGAAAATGTAACACGTTTTGAAAAAGCACATGGTGAAATTAAGGATTACGAGCAACCACCAATTCCCCTAAACTTTGGGCCAACTGGTCAAGCTTAATGTTTCATTATGTTAGTTGCTTTATGAGGCAACTCATAACCGCTTATCAGAGGACTTCTAATACATTTATATTTGAGTAAAAGATTAGATTTAATAGAAACTGATATATGTCTTAAGTCATATATAGACATAAAAAAACCTTTGAATTACGCATTCAAAGGTTTATTGTTGTTTGATTAATTCTTAAAATTTAGGCTACTTCCTTTTGATTTAAGTGATATTTTAAAGCTCCAGAAGGGCATTTATTGATCTGATTAATAATGACATCTGTTTGTGCCCCTTCTAAATCAATCCAAGGAATTACAGAACTTCTAAATACATTAGATAATTGTTTTGCACATAATTCAGCATTTGTACAACAGCGAGGTGCATAGGTTACAGTAATCTCATTGTTACTGAAAACGTTTTCGTTAGTATCCATATTAAGTAGATTAGTTTGGGGTTAATCTCAATTTTAAGCGATAAATAGTTAGTAAACCTAATTGAAACAATAGCTAAAAGCAAAAATCTTCGATAAAATACGTGTTATTTTAACATTTTAAAAAGACCTTACCATTGGTTTTATTCAAATTCAGAGGTCATGTGGAATGTTATACTTGGGTATTTTTGTTGCGTCATTTGTAAAGAAAACGTAGAGTCAGCTAAAAATACTAATTGATTTTGCTTGTCTCTAGCTAAGAAACGCTGTTTTACACGCAAGAACTCTTTAAATTCAGCACTTTTTTTATCCTTAGTTTCAACCCAACATGCTTTATGAACATTCAAGTTTTCATAGGTACATTTGGCGCCATATTCATGTTCTAGTCGGTATTGGATAACTTCATATTGTAAGGCTCCAACAGTACCAATTACTTTTCTACCATTTAAATCTAAAGTAAATAATTGTGCAACTCCTTCATCCATCAACTGATCTATACCTTTATAGAGTTGTTTGGCTTTCATCGGATCTGCGTTATTGATGTATCTAAAATGTTCTGGAGAGAAGCTTGGTACACCTTTATAGTTTAATAGTTCTCCTTCAGTTAATGTATCTCCTATTTTAAAACTTCCGGTATCTTGTAAGCCCACAATGTCACCAGGATAAGAAATATCAACAATCTCTTTCTTTTCCGCGAAAAAGGCATTCGGACTAGAAAACTTCATTTTCTTATTAAGTCGTACATGCAGATAAGGTGTATTACGTTTAAACTCACCTGAAACAATTTTAATAAATGCTAATCGGTTTCTGTGATTAGGATCCATGTTGGCATGAATCTTAAAAACAAATCCACTAAACCGATCTTCATCAGGTTTAACTAAGCGTTCTTCACTATTTTTTGATCTCGGTTTTGGTGCAATGTCAACAAAACAATCTAATAATTCTCTAACTCCAAAATTATTTAAGGCAGAACCAAAGAAAACAGGCTGTTGCTTACCACTTAAATAGTCTTCTTTATTAAAGTGAGGATAAATTCCGTCCACTAACTCTATTTCTTCTCTTAAGGTATTGGCTGCTTTTTCACCTACAAGTTTATCCAATTCTGGTGATGATAAATCTGAAATTTCAATAGTTTCTTCAATATCTTTTCGATTATCTCCAGAAAATAGATTGATATTTTTTTCCCAGATGTTGTAAATCCCTTTAAAGTCGTAACCCATTCCGATAGGAAAACTTAGCGGCACAACTTTTAATCCAAGTTTTTGTTCAATTTCATCTAATAAATCAAAGGCATCTTTACCTTCTCTATCCATTTTATTAATGAAAACAATCATTGGGATGTTACGCATTCTACAAACTTCAACCAATTTTTCGGTCTGCTCTTCAACACCTTTGGCGACATCAATAACAACAATAACACTATCTACAGCGGTTAAAGTTCTAAAGGTATCCTCAGCAAAATCTTTGTGACCAGGCGTATCTAGAATATTAATTTTTATACCATTATATTCAAAGGCTAAAACAGAAGTGGCTACCGAGATTCCACGCTGACGCTCAATTTCCATAAAGTCACTTGTAGCTCCTTTCTTTATTTTATTACTTTTTACAGCACCAGCCTCTTGTATGGCTCCACCAAATAACAAAAGTTTTTCTGTTAAGGTCGTTTTACCAGCATCTGGATGTGAAATGATTCCAAAGGTTCGTCGTCTGTTTATTTCTTTTAGAAAGCTCATAGTAAATTTTAAAATGACTGCGAAGATACTATTATTAAAGACAATTAAAATTAATCTTAGATTCGCTTTTTACAAATTTCACTTTTAATTTTTTATGAATTCCTTCACTTTTATATCATTTTAAGGTGTTAATTTAGCGCTATGATAGAAGAACAAGTCATCTTAGTAGATGAAAATGATAATAAAATTGGTTTAATGCCAAAGATGGAAGCGCATGAGAAGGCGCTTTTACATCGTGCATTTTCCGTATTTATATTTAATGATAAGAACGAACTTATGCTTCAGCAACGTGCCATGCATAAATATCATACTCCAGGTTTATGGACTAATACGTGTTGCAGTCATCAACGTGATGGGGAAACTAATTTACAAGCAGGAAAACGCCGTTTACAAGAAGAAATGGGTTTTGTAGCAGGCTTAGAAGAAAAGACCGCTTTCATTTATAAAGCACCATTTGATAACGGATTAACAGAGCATGAGTACGACCATATTATGGTTGGATATTATAATGATGACCCAAATATTAATCCGGATGAAGTAGCGAGTTGGAAATGGATGTCATTAGAAGCTGTAAAAGCTGATATTGCTGAAAATCCACAACTATACACGGCTTGGTTTAAAATAATTTTTGAAAAGTTTTATGAATTTATAAACGTTAATAAATAATGCGAGTTACAGTTCATAGAAAAGCACATTTTAATGCCGCACACAGACTTTATAGAAAAGAGTGGAGTTTTGAAAAGAATGATGCCGTTTTTGGTTTGTGTAATAACCCTAATTTTCATGGGCACAATTATGAGTTAATTGCGAGCGTTACAGGCGAAATTGACCCTGAAACAGGTTATGTAATTGATATCAAAATATTGAAAGATATTATTAAATCAGAGGTCGAAGATGCCTTTGACCATAAGAACTTAAATGTTGAAGTCCCTGAATTTAAAGACCTAAATCCTACAGCAGAAAATATTGCTGTGGTTATTTACAATAAAATTAAACCAAAACTTAACTCGAATTTTCATCTCGAAATTACATTGTACGAAACGCCTCGTAACTTTGTAACCTATTCAGGAAATTAATAAAGAAGCATGTTATATCCGTTAAAATTTCAACCGATTCTTAAAGATAAAATTTGGGGAGGAGAAAAGTTAAATCAATACTTTAATAAAGCTTCTGATTCTAAAAATCTAGGAGAGAGCTGGGAGATCAGTACAGTGCCAAATGATGTTTCTGTTGTTGCTAACGGTGAATTAAAAGGAAAATCACTTCAAGAGTTAGTAAATGATTATAAATCTAACTTTTTAGGATCTAAAAATTGGAAACGTTTTGGAAACGAATTTCCTTTATTAATAAAATTCATTGATGCTAAACAAGATTTAAGTATTCAGTTACATCCTAATGATGAATTAGCCAAAAAGAGACACAATTCATTTGGTAAAACCGAGATGTGGTACGTAATGCAAGCAGATAAAGACGCTAATCTTATTGTTGGATTCAAAGGAGAAGTCGATAAAGCAACCTATCTAAAGCATCTTGAAAATAACACCCTTACGGAAATTTTAAATTTCGATAACGTAAAAGAAGGAGATACTTATTTTATAGAAGCAGGAAGACTCCATGCCATTGGGGCAGGAGTATTATTAGCAGAAATACAGCAAACTAGTGATGTAACGTATCGTGTTTACGACTGGGATCGTGTTGATGACAATGGTAATGAGCGCGACTTACATAACAATATCGCCATTGATGCTTTTGATTTTGAAATGAAAAATGATTTCAGAATCGACTATCCAAAACAGAAAAATGCATCTAATGAAATGGTTAGCTGCCCTTTCTTTACTACAAATTTTATAGATATAACCTCCGAGATAAAAATCGAAAACACTCACGATTCCTTTTTAATATATATGTGTGTCGATGGGGATGTTGAGGTTTCCACTAAAGATTCTAAAGAACATATTTCAAAAGGAGAAACTATTTTGATACCTGCTGAAATTAAAAACTTTGCATTAAAATCGGTTTTTGGTAAACTTCTAGAAGTGTACGTTTAAAACTTACGATAAAAAATAATAATGAGAATCAAATAACTAAAAGGATTTAGTACTTTTGCGGTTATTATAAAAAATAATTATCATGTCGAATAAAAGAGATTTAAAAAAAGATATCAACTACGTATTAGGAGATATTATTGAAGCAGTTTACGTTTGGGAATTAGCGAATGCTGAAAAGCCAACTAAAGAAAGCGAAGCTGTTATAGATGAAGCTATCGTAACATTTGATGAGTTAATTGCTCGTGTTAATGATAGAGGTGCAGAAAATAAAAAAGCTCATTTTAAAGCGATTAGCGCAGACCTTGAAACTAAAGGAAGAGCTCTTATCGAAAAAATCAATAAATTAAAGTAAATTGATTTGCAAATTTGAAAATCTATTTTAAATTTGCGCTCGCTTACCGAAATAAGGTAAGCAATTTTTGCCGATGTAGCTCAGCTGGCTAGAGCAGCTGATTTGTAATCAGCAGGTCGTGGGTTCGAGTCCCTCCATCGGCTCTTCATTAAAACTTCAATTACTGTAAAGTAGTTGGAGTTTTTTTTTGTTTAATGATGCATCGCATAAGAGAAGACTAGGCAGAACCAGGTATAGGTACTTCTGTCCTTGCATAAGTTTTATAAAATAAAAAAATCCAATCATTGATATGATTGGATTTTTTAAATACAGTATAAATACTACAACGAAGTTTTTTATTGCGTACTAATTATTAGAATTTCTATTCGCTATAACTTCACTTAACTTTTTACCGTATAGCGAATTTTTAATTTCAGGATTAAGACTATTATAAATTGAATCTATGTACACCGGATTTGCATTTCGAGTCTCATATAAGGCCAAATACGGTGCTATTTCACTATCTTTATTATTCATGGCGAATTGAATAGTGTATGCATACTTACGCTTTATTAGATGATCTGCTAATCTATTCAATGAATCAACGGCAATACTGTCGTTTTTTTCTCTAGCCTTAAAACTTTCCTCAATAATATCGAGATTTTTGTCATTGTAACGCGATAAAACGCTGAGGTATTCTTTTAAAAGTTCTTGCTGTTTAGAACCTTTGATTTCAGAATCATAATTAAAACCCTTTAATGACGTTGTAATTTCAGTAACACCTTTATCTGCAAAAAACGGAATATAATGTTCTGCTCCATCATTTTTAAACAGTTTTAAATAGAGTAGAATAGGCTCGTCTATATGCGTGTGTAACGTAAATTCGGACTGACCAGAAATAACCATAGAATCTAAATCTACAATACTAGAATCTCCATCTTTTTGAAGATAAACAACTCCTTTCTTTAAACCTTTAACACTACCTTTTAAAGTAAAGTTAGCGTCGTTGTTTTTGCCACAAGAAACAGCTAATGCTATTAAAATAATGAGACTTAATACTTTGTTTAATTTTGTCATGTTTTGCTAAATAATTAGGTGCGCAAATATCTTATAATAGTTTTAATATTACTAACTAACAGCTGCTAATTCCATTAAAATTGTACAACCAATTGCTGCAATAGTTCCAACGGCATATCCAAATACGGCTAGTAAAACTCCAACAGTAGCTAAAGAAGGGTGAAAAGCAGAAGCGACAATAGGAGCAGAGGCTGCACCACCAACGTTAGCCTGACTTCCAACCGCTAGAAAGAAATAGGGAGCTTTGATAAGTTTAGCAACAACAACTAAAAGTATAGCGTGAATGGTCATCCAAACAACACCGATTGCAATAAGTCCAAGGTTATCAAAAATCATTGTTAGATCCATTTTCATCCCGATACTAGCTACAAGAATGTAGATAAATACACTACCGAATTTACTGGCACCAGCACCTTCATAATTTTTAGCTTTTGTATTAGATAATACAATGGCGATTATAGTAGCTACACTAATCATCCAAAAGAATTTTGAACCTAAAAAGGTAAATATATTACGCGTAGTTGGCGATTCTATGTCAGCAACAATACCCTCAAAAAGAGGAGCTAGAAAATTGGCACTTAAGTGCGCAATACTTACAGTACCAAATGCAATAGCACAGATAACCATTATATCCGTAAGTGATGGATTTCGTTTTACTTTTTCAGAAAATGTTGACATTTTTTCTTTTAATTCCTCAATTGAAGACGTGTCTGCTTTTAGCCATTTATTTATACGATTCCTTTTTCCGATACCAATTAATATAATAGCCATCCAAATATTAGCGACAACAATATCTACAAATACCATTCCTCCGTATTTCGCTTGGTTGTAGCCATAAATTTCTAACATTGCCGTTTGGTTGGCTCCACCACCAATCCAGCTTCCTGCTAAAGTAGAAAGGCCTCTCCAAACAGCATCTGGTCCAACACCACCAACAGTTTCTGGTGATACACTTGCAATTAATATAATGGCGATAGGTCCACCAATTACAATACCTATTGTTCCTGTGAAAAACATAACTAAAGCTTTCCAACCTAAATTAAAAACGGCTTTTAAATCAATACTCAAAGTCATTAATACTAAGGCTGCAGGCAGTAAGTAGCGGCTAGCTACGTAATATAGGCTAGAACTATGCTCGGTAATAACACCTGTTTCTGATACCGTTGTCCATTCTGGAGAAATTAAACCTGTAGTTGTTAAAACAGCAGGAACCATGTAAGCCATAAATAACCCAGGTACTATTTTGTAAAACTTAGCCCAAAAACCTGTTTTTATGGACTCGGTTATAAACACAAATCCTAAGGCTAACATTAAGAGCCCAAATACAATAGTATCATCAGTAAAAATCGGAGTATTATCCATGGTTTAGTTTATTTAGAACTTGCAAAATACAAAAATTTAAAACTAAAAAAGTGACCGTTTCCGATCACTTTTTTTCTGTTGAATTATCTTTTGGCTTGGGTTGCCGGTTATGTTCTTTTAGATACTGCATTAGCATCCATTCTATCTGGCCATTAGTACTACGAAATTCGTCTGAAGCCCATTTTTCAATGGCTTTCAGCATATCTTCATTCATTCGTAGTGCAAAGGCTTTCTTTTTAGACATAGTAATGTTACTGTTTAAATTTTAATTTATAGGTCGCAATAGTGTTTTTAGCATTTTCTTCGTGTTGTGTACCAATTAACAGGTTTTTACCAGTTTTTAGTGTGATTTGAATTCCGACGTCGCCAGAAACATTTAAGGCTTTTCCTTTAGATGATGTATTCCAAATGGCTGTACCTCTTATGCCCCAACCACCATATTCACTTAAAGGACTGTAGGTTCTTACATAAGCGTTATCTATAGCATTCCACTTAATGGTTTTATAACTCCAATGGAACGGAAAGAATTGATAATGAATGCCTTCTTCATCTATTCTGGTACTTAGCTTAAACAAAAATAGTATTGAAGAAGCTAAAATAATGGCGCCAATGATAGATAATAATTCTGAAGTAGAAAAGCTGTTAGGATCTTCTATGTATGTTTTTATAATAATGCCAATAGGAACTAATAAACTCATTAGTATCAGTATAATTAACCATGGTTGATTAAAACGTTGTTCTTCTTTAAAGATTTTCATTATCTGTTTTTATCTCGTTCAAAAACTACTGAAGACCAATTCACACCAATATCCTTAACGACCCAACCTTCACGAGCATGTTGATTAAGAAGATCTTCAAAATTTTGAATACGATTTCTAAAGCCTAATTTAGGAGTTACTACTTTATATTCTTTCATAATGTATCATTTTTACCGTCTGTCTTAAAAATCGCGAAGGCAAATATAATACCTATTAGTGTTCCGATAATTGAACCAAATATTAAACACGTTGCGATATTGTCAGTTATGGCACCAATTGTGGTGCCTATGCTACTTCCTATAGCTGACCCTATGCCAATACTAGAAATCTGTTTTTGATTCATTTTAATGATTTAAAGTTCCTGTATTTAATACTGGTGATGCATCTTTGTCTCCACAAAGCACCACCATAAGATTACTCACCATAGCTGCTTTTCGTTCTTCATCTAAATCCACAACATTTTTTTTGCTAAGTTGCTCTATGGCCATTTCTACCATACTAACCGCACCTTCAACAATTTTATGTCTGGCCGCAACAATCGCTGTGGCTTGTTGACGCTTAAGCATGGCATTGGCAATTTCTTGTGCGTAGGCCAAGTAACCAATTCGTGCTTCTAAAACTTCGATGCCTGCAATGGATAAACGCTCGTCTATCTCTTTTTCTAAGGCGTTGCTCACTTCATTAACACTAGAGCGTAAGGTAATATCTTCGTCTACACCTTCATCTGCAAAATTATCATAAGGATACATGCTTGCTAGTTTACGAACGGCGGCATCGGTTTGTACACGAACAAAATTTTCATAATTATCAACATCAAAAGCGGCTTTATACGTGTTGTGAACGCGCCAGACTAAGATGGTGCTAATCATAATAGGGTTACCTAATTTATCATTCACTTTTAAACGTTCGCTATCAAAATTGCTAGCCCTAAGTGAAATTTTCTTTTTTGTATAAAAAGGGTTTACCCAATAGAAACCATTCTTTTTTACGGTACCAACGTATTTTCCAAATAAAAGTAAAACTCTAGAACCGTTGGGTTGTACCATTAAAAACCCGAAGGCTAATACTAATGCGAACACGATACCAAATACAGACCAGCCTGTTTCTGTAATTGGTATTAATGCTATGCTTCCAAAAAAGAGTAGTATAAATAAAAATAGCATTAGGTAGCCATTGGCTGGGACGATGATTTTTTCTTCTTTCATAAGTTTAGAATTTAGTTGGTTAATCATTTTGATAAGTTAAAGTGATATTAAAATGATATCATAAAGATAGACTATAATTTATAAGTATGCAAATATTTTATTTTGTTACAGTTTTAAAAAAAGAAATAGAAAATAAAGTTTGGCACAAGGTTTGCTTACTATTAATTGTAATGATTATTACAGCTGTTATCAATTGATAACAGAACTACAAAGTTGTAACATTACATTGGTTGGTTAGTTAGAAAAAGCATCTCGTGGTTGGGATGCTTTTCATTTTATTAGGTTAGTTAAGTTAAAAAAGCATCTCATTTCTGATATTTATCAGTAGAGATGCTTTTTGTGATTTAGGATATGTGAAAGCTGTTAAGACTTCATAAATGCAGTAATACGATTTAAAAGTTGCGGAGAGATAGCTCTAAAAGATTCGTTGTACGACTTTGAATTTTCTAAATCATCACCTGCGATTTCAAACAGTACATGGTTCATGTTTTCTATAATCAATAGTTCGGCGTCACTATTCGCTTCTTTTAGGACTTCAGCTTCACTAACAGAAACTTGAAGGTCTTTTGTGCCATTAACAATAAGGATGGGCATTTTTAATTCCTTAATAATGTCAGTAGGATTGTAAGACATCCAATTCATCATAAACTCTTGTATGTCCGGACCAAATAGAGATCCTAATGCATCAGGATAATCCGTTGTTGTTTTTCCTGTTTTTAATAAAGCGACAACGCGTTGTGTTTCTTCGCCCAATTTTGGAGCCATTTTAGTCACTTGTTCTATTAGTACATCTCCTATATTATTACCAGCACCTGCCAATGAGATAAAACCATCAGCTTTTTCTTTGGCAGACAACATGCCAACCAAACTTCCTTGGCTATGTCCAACAATATAGATTTTATTATAAGTGCCTTTTTCTTTAAAATAATTTAATACATCTGAAGCATCATTCACAAAATCATCGAACATAATGTCCTTAGCGACTTTGTTTTGAAGAATTTGTTTAACGATGCGCTTATCGTATCTAAATGTTGCAATACCATTTTCTGTAAGGCCTTCTGCTAATTTTTTTAAGGAGTTATTTTGAAGGAAGTTTTGGTTACCATTTCTATTAGTAGGACCAGAACCAGCTATGATAATTGCCAAATTTGGCTTGTCTATGGTTTTAGGAGTAAGTAATGTGCCATCTATCCATTTTGAGATTGATACTTCTTCTTCATTATACGTTTTGTCTTGACTAAATCCAATAATGCTAATTGAACATAGAAAGAGAATTAAATAGTGTTTCATTTTTAAGTTTTTTAAGAGGTATAAAGTTAATTCATATTGAATTGAATTCTACATTTGTTTCAAATTTTATAGTGTCAATTTATTCTAGTCGGATGAATTTTAAAACGTATTTCATCGTTGAAACGCATCGTTTCGTCTTGAAATGTTAAAATTATATGTATTTAAGCGATTAAATGTGTTTTTAAGCGTTGTAATTGAAAATGAATTATATATTTGACTCGTACTAAAATTTAGTTTTTAGTTCAATGGATTAATTAATTAATATTTGCCTTGTGTTTTGTTGACTTAGAAACCCTAAATCTACTAGCATAAAAAAAAGCAAATAAACGAAAACCGAGATTGAGGGATCTCGGTTTTTTGTTTTTTATAACTTCAAGTTCGTCAGTGTCCAACTTCAATTTTAGATAATTTTAAGGGATCAAGACTAAAAGTTGTGTTTAAGCAAAAATGGTTGTTAATCTAAAAAGGAAAAATTCTATATTTTTAACACCTCTAAACTGTGC
>NZ_JABFDI010000014.1 GCF_013403915.1 Winogradskyella pacifica | reverse complement strand
TCAAGTATCTTAACAATAAAACCAACATGATTAAAAATTAAAAGGTCGCCTAAATTGTTTTTAGACGACCTCTTTTAGTTCTGCAATTAAGTGAATTAATCCTTAATTAATAATTTTCTTAGTTACAGTAACATTACCTTCTAAAGTAATCGTTGCTAAATAAACACCTTTAGAAAACTGGAAGCTTTCACTCAATGTATTATTCTGACTGTTAGACGCATAAGAAACTACTTGTCTTCCGTTGATATCATATACTTTAACGTCTTTAATAACAGTACCAGATCTTACATTTAATGTACCATCTTTTACGTAAGCAAAAGTGTTAGACATTTCATTGTCATCAATTGATAAAGACATTATATAACGCAAGTTAAATCTATCATTAATTTTCCCTTGTACTCCAGAGAAAGCATATGGAGATTCTCTTAAGTCATGTTCTGTATTTAGAACCGTATCTTCAAGATAAATACCTACACTAGTATCCGCAAATACACTACCATCTAAATCACCAATAGCAATTTTAAAAATACCGTTTTCTGGTAATTCAACTCCTAATGGCACTACATCAGCATTTTCAAATGGTAAAGGACGACCTTGAATAACCATTTCTTCATTATTAACCATAGAATAGATACGCATTGCGTTGTCATCAGAATAGGCATCAAAAAGTCTATCTTTTCCTAAAGTGGCTCCATCTACATAACCAACTAAAGTACTTGCAGAAACATCTGTAGCATCAATTAAACTTAACCAAACTAAGTGCTTTTCTAAATCTTGAGCATCATTTGTTCCTCTGTAAAATTCAGAATTATCATGTGCTACATCAGCATCATCAGAACGCATAGCGTTTGTAAACGTTACTGAACCTTCAGTTGCACCTTCATCAACCTGTACAAAGAATCCTTGACCAGAACCAATAAAACCATTTGTACTTTCTGGTGGATTAGCACCTGTAAAATTATAGCTTACATATTGCTCGCCATAGCTGTAGTTCAAATCTTGGTAAGCAGAACTCGTTAAAGGTGTTGTCGTATTTGGGATTGCTGTATTATGCGCCCATAGTTTTACATTACCTTCTAATAACGTATTATCGGCTAATAACTGATCTACACTAATTGCAGAAGGATATGGGTTTCCAATAAGGTTTCTATGTCTAGCTTCAGGGTTAGGCTGATTTCCTGTTGATTTAAAAACATCTACAGAAATATCCCCATTATTAGGTTTTCCTACAAAACTAGCAGTAAATCCAGTTGAAACGAATTCAGTTGGTACATTTACAGCATAGCCTAAACCAGCGCTCATTGTGCCACTTGTGAGCATCCAATCACCAGAAACACCATTTGCATTAGGTGTATTTACATCCCAATTAAAAGCATTAGCGGTATGCGGAGCTGTAACATTAGATACATCAAAATTAGCTACAGGTGATGACCACAATACATAATCGTTATCATGTAAATCTGTAACATTACGTTTCACTTTAATTGAGCCGCTATTTTCGTTACTTGAAACGATCTTAGTTTGAATTAAACTCGCACCATCTTCAAACGTTAATGACGCACCAGATTCTACAGTGACTTCACCATAAAGTTTAAGTGTAGATCCAGAATCTATGGTTACATTACTACCTGCAGGTACTAAACAATCACAACCTTCAATATCACCAGAGCTATTATAGTTAGAAGAAAACACTAAACCTCTATCTTTAGGCTCAACTACGATCCCTGCATTTTCATAAACTAAAGGTAATTGCCATTCAGAACCATTCCAATATACAGGAGTTCCTCCTATTGATAAGCTTACAGGTACTACAACAGATCCAAAAGCATTGGTTACTCTTAATTTATAGCTTCCTAAGCTTTCTGCATCTACGCTACCAGGAATGGTATATGTACTACTATTAGCACCAGGAATTGGTTCATTGTATTTAGACCATTGGTAAGATAATGTTTCTTCTGGCGCACCAGTAACGTTACCAGAAACTTCTGCAACGGCAGAAAATGTAATACTAGAATCACTTGGTAAATTACATACATATCTCGCTAATGGATATTCTGTAACTACAGGTGTTTTTATATCAAAAGACCCTCTATTATAGGCAAGAAAAGCAAGATCGGCAGTACCACCAGCAACCATATTTATGTTGTTGATATCAATAATATTAGTATCATCAATTTGAAAATCTTCAAATTTAAAGGCTACCATACGTAATGGTCTTTCCTCATTGTTAGAAAACGCTCTTACTGTAGGAGTCGCAATTCCGTAATTAACACCAGGTAAAAAGCTATATAAGTCGAGTCTCCATTTTGCTAATAATGCATCTCCATCATTTTCAGTTTCTTCTCTAATGGTAATTTTTATAGGTCTCCCTACAACATTTTTGTCAGCATCTGCATAATAATAAATATCTGTACTACCCGCTGCAGCAATCTGTGAAATTAAGAAATCTGGAATATCATCTTCCAAAGCTCCTAACTGTCCTCCACTACTAAAAAACTCAACATCGGCAGTAGCATTAAAGTTGGTAATACCAGTTCCAATATCTAAACCGTTTACACCATCAGTAATAACGTCGAACACGGTAGTTCCACTAATTTCTGGAGATGTTATTGCTGTTCCTTCTCCTGCTTGTCCATCAATCATATCTGCCATGGCTAAATAATTGTTGGGGTGTGTTATACCGTCAACACCATTAGTGGTATACGCATAAAATAATTGTGAACTAAACGCAACACCATTATCTGTAAGCAACTGATCGTTAACACCTGTAGAATACGTTACTCCGTTATAAGTAAAAGCCAACACATCATGACTTGTATTTGGTTTTAAACTATTATTGGTAGGATCTGCTTTCCATTGTGATGATCTCCAAAACCCATTATACGTTGTAAAGATTTCAGTTATTTTAGTCACGTTACTCTCCGTCCCATTTCTTAATGTTTTTGGAGTAGGACTCACGTATTCCATGTTTTGACCTGTTGCAGTACCGGCTAACATAAGTTCGCCTGAAGTATCAACTGATCCTGTATGTGAAATTTTAAAAGTCATTTCCGTATCACTAACTAAAGTAATACTCGCATTATTAACACTTATACCACTTATACTAACTGAGGTACTTTCTGTAAACCCAGTACCTAATACTGTAATTTGAGAGTTTGTGGTAATCCGTGTTGGAAAAACTTGAGATACAAGTTCTGTTTGTGCTATTAAGCCATTTGATACTGTTAACAGCACTAGCAAAGCCGTCAACTTAATGGATTTAAGCATTTTAAAGTTTAAAGTAATTTTTGAGTTCATACATTAAGGTTTAGTTATAAGGCATGTTAGTTGATAGACTAACATGCCTTAAAGGTTAAAATTGTTGTGAAAAATTAAATGAGTTTGTAACTATTAATTAATTAGCTTTTTAGTTACCACACTGCCATTATCTAGTTTTATGGCCGCGATATAAATACCATTTGCGAATGCAAATTGTGTATCGAATGAATTTGTATTGTCTTCTATAGTGTAGTTTATAATTTGTTTACCATTCATATCAAAGATTTCAATAGCGTCTAAGTTACTATTAGACTTTACATGAAACATCGCATTACTAACATAAGCAAAGGTCGTTGCCGCAGAATTCTCATTTACAGAAAGCGTTACAGATGGTGTATATCTTAAGACAAAACGATCGTTAAATTCACCAGCTTCCCCTGTAAACGTATAAGGAGATGCTCTTAAATCGTGAGTTACATTTGTATAGGTATCTTCCAAATAAATCGCTTGTTCTCTATCTACAAATAAACTTCCCTTTACATTACCAATGGCAATAGTATAAATTCCACTTTGTGTTAACTCAACACCTAGAGGTACTGTATTAGTATCTACAAATGGTAATGGCAATCCTTGAATCACTAATTTTTCGTCTTCTGTAATTAGAGAATATAAATTAAAGCCTTCATTATTAGTATACGCATCGTAAAGTCTATCTTTTCCTTCAGTAGCACCTTCCGCATAACCGATTAATGTACTCATAGCATGATTATCTTCATTTGCTAAGCTCAGCCATACTAATTGCTTTTCTAAAGCGACAGCTGTATCTACTGTGCCTCTGTAAAATTCATCGTTATTATAAGCCTCATAATTATCATGACGCATTGTATTATTGAAAGTTACAGAAGGTGACCCTGTAAAACCATCTTCCACTTGTACAAAAAACCCTTGACCAGAAGCGATCTTTCCTTTAAACTCATCCGAAGGGTCTGAATTGCCCATAGCGTTGTAAGCAATATATTGATCGCCATAATTTAATCCATAAGTATCGTCATTGTCATAGAAAGGATCATCTTCAGAAGAAGAAGCAGGACGCGTATGCGTCCACAAATACACACTACCATCTATACCACCATCTATTACAGAACTATTATACGTTAAAAATTTAATGGCATCTATTGCCGAAGGATATGGATTTCCAATTAAATTCCAATGTTTATCAATACCGGCCATATCAGAAGACTCAGCTAGAGGTGTTTTAAAAATTTCTATATCAATATCACCATTATTTGGCACACCGTTAAACGTTGTTGTTACATTGGCACTTGAAGGCACCCTAGCAATATATCCCTTACCAACAGACATGAATCCATTTGCCGATACCCAATCTCCTACGGTGCTGTCATCAGTATTATCATTTCCTATTTGAGGATTCCATTCATATTTATTACTTCCTGGAATACCAGCGATATCAAACTCAGCGACAGGTGACGACCAGTATACATAATCATATTGATTTAAATTATCCGCTTGACGTTTTACATTAATTTTCCCACTGTTTACGACATCATTTATTTGTACTAAGCTGGCATTATTTTCAAGGGTGAAGGTTCCTGCGGGTATATCAATTCCCTCAGCTGGAATCAGAATTCTTTCATTAACAGTTATTTCGTTATAAAGAACCATTTTTTGATCTTTTTTAATTATCACATTTGCACCTGCTGCAACAACACAGTCACATCCCACTAAATCTACAGTTTGATCTAGATTTCCTTCATCTTCATTAAAATCTGTACCAAAAATTAAACTTCGTTCTTTATCAGCTACAGTATAAGAAGAAGTCCAAGTAGAACCATTCCAAGTTGTTGGAGCACCTCCCTCAGATAAAGTAACAGGTAAGATGATAGACCCTCCCTGTTCACCATTATAAAGTTTTACACTATATGTTCCTAGGTCATCCGCCGTGATACCTGTAATTTCATAAGTAAAATTGGTCTCACCTGGTATTTTTATATTATTTTTTCTCCATTCATAAGTCATATTTGAATCTAAAATTGTGCCGTCTCCTGCCTCATTTTCAATATAAGCATTCACAGTAAACGTAGCTGTATTGCCAGTCACACTAACATCACATATATATTGAGGTAAAATAGCATCAGCTAATGGCGCCTTAATATCAAAAGAGTTGGTATTATATGCTAAAAATGCGATATCAGCTGTACCACCAGCTGCCATGTTAATGTTATTTATATCACCTATATATCCAGTAGTACCATCTATATTGTTAATATCAAAGTCCTCCAATTTTAAAGCAGCCATTCTTATTCCCCTTTCACCATTAGTACTTGACCATCTATTTGTAGGTACCGCATCTGCAAAATCTTGATTCGATGGATAACTAAAGAAGTCTACCTTCCACTTTGATAGTTCGGTAGCTCCAGACATTGACACACCTAATGGTGTTCCTACAATATTACCCAATTCATCTTCATAATAATAATAATCTCTACTTCCTGGATCTGCTATTTGAGTGATTAGTAAATCTGGATTAATGTCACCTATAACGCCTGGCTGACCATTTCCACTAAAAAATTTCACACTAGCATTCGTATTAAAATTAGTGATTCCAGTACCTAATTCTAATCCATTTTTACCATCAATTAAGACATCAATAACCTTTAATCCGTTTATGGCATCTAAATTAGCAACAGCATTACCTGGTGATGAAGATTCTTGTCCCCCTACATAGCCATCAATTAAATCAGCCATTTCCATAAAAAAACTAGGATGTGTTTTTCCAGAAACTCCATTAGTTGAATAAGCTTTGAATTCTTGAGTTATAAATCCACTATGACCTAAACCAGTCGCTAAGGCAGCGTCATCTACTCCTGTTGAAAAAATAGTATCATCATTTGTTTTAAAACCTAAGAGTTCGTGCTTATCATCCGGTAAAACAGAAGAAGTTTTCGAATTCCAAAAACCACCGCGCACTATTAAATTACCATCTCTATCAACTTTTTTATCTGCGTTTAAATTTGTATATATTTCTTTGATTTTCCTATTTGACACATTAAAGTTCCTAGCCTGAATAAATTGGATTTCAACAGTCGTATCTGTACCACCAACAACTAGATTTCCCGAAGTACTTGACGAAGTAAAAGCACGCGTAATTTCAAAACTCATTTGCGTGTCACTAATTCTATTAATAGTACTAATAGAAATACCAGACAAAGCAACATTAGGATTAGAACTGAATCCTGTACCAATAATAGTTACTGCACTACCATGAGTAACCCTAGTTGGATACACATCAGTGACAGTTTGCGAAAAAGACAACACACTTAACAAAAGTAAAAACGTAGTCATTACTTTTTTAGATGAGACGAAAGATAAAATTGTATTCATAGGTTATTTTATTATAATTCTTTTGAACTGACATTAACATCAAGACTAAGCCTAGTGATAAATATCTATTCAGTGTAAATCTGGGTTTAACACTGCAAAAATGCTGCAGTCTAAGGGATACACAAAAAATATTAGTTGATGTGTAGGTAATTTCCCTTCAAGTGCACTATTTAACATTGTAACTCACACAATCGGTGTGTTTTAAGGTCAAAAAAAATACGTTTTTTTGCCTTTATTTTAATAGTTATTTTTAGATTATTTAATATTTTTTTAGTAGAGGACTTTCTATGCTCCACATAGTAATTAGTTTTGACTTTTGCCAGATATACATTATCATCAATCTTCACCCTTACAATACAGCAAAATCTAAGACAAAAGACAGATACAACATATTGCAATGCATTCAACTGTTTTAAAAGATGTATAAATTGAAACCTCATAAGTTGTATCATTATTAAGTCTTAATAAATAAATTTCATTTGATGAAATCGTACTATTTAAAGTATGTCTTTGAGGGAAGGATAAATATTCTTTGAGGGAAGGCAAATATTATAAAATAAACTTGAATAAAACAAATAAAATCACGATAAAAAGTACAAAAAATACGATAAAGAGTAAATTTGAGGTAATTTACACCAATAATAACAAAATAAATAATGGAAACGAACTATAACTTTATCAGTGATAAAAAAGGAAAAATCTACCATAAATAAACACCGCTCAAAATCAACTGTTTATGTTTGTAAATATAATATATAGCTATTGTATAATGTTTGACATTCTAATTGCGGACCGATAAATTTTAGTAAAATTAGATGGCTTCAAATAACTTTCCTGGCAAAGGTCTAACAACACCTTTCAATTCCATATTAAGTAGTAGTCCGGCTAATTTGTAGGTTGGCATTTCACACCGTAAGGCAATAACATCTAGAATTGTTTTGTGATTCACCTTTAGAAAATTATATATGATTTTTTCATCGGGTTCTAACTCTACAAATAGCTGTTGCTGAACCACTGTCTTTTTATCTGAGTCTAATTCCCAATTCAATATATAAGGCACATCTAATGGGGTGGATAATAAATGTGCTTTCTGAAATTTAATGAGATTATTACACCCCACACTTTGGCTGTCCGTGGTTCTACCTGGCACAGCAAAGACTTCTCTATTATAAGAATTTGCTATATCGGCTGTAACTAAGCTCCCTCCTTTTTCTGCAGATTCTATGACGATTGTAGCTTCGCTTAAACCTGCTATAATTCGGTTCCGTTTTAAAAAATTGTTTCTATCAAATACATCGGTACTCCAAAAATCGGTATAAAAGCCCCCATGGTTTTCTATATCCGCAACGTACTTTTTGTGCACTTTTGGATAAATCTGATTGAGACCATGAGCTAAACATCCAATAGTTTGCAAATTGTGCTTCACAGCAGCCTTTTGCGCTGTAATATCCGTTCCGTATGCAAAACCAGAAATAATTATGGGATTAAATGCAGACATCGCTTCTACAAATTTTTCGCAAAAGGCGATGCCACTAGTGGTAATTTTACGAGCCCCAACAATACTTATAATGCGTTGTTGCTTCAAATTAATATTTCCAGATTGAAATAATAGAATAGGGCCATCAATACAATGTTTTAAACGTTCGGGATAGGTGTCTTCTGTAAAATAATGAGTAACGACGTTGTTGTCCTTAATAAATTTCAACTCCTGTTCGGCTTGTTCTAAATGGGTTTTATCAAAAAGACCTTGAATCGTAGCCGTACCAATACCATCAATTTTTAAAATTTTAGATTTCTTTTCTTTTAAAACCGCTTCAGCAGATCCGCAATGGTTAATGAGTTTCTTGGCCGTTGTAGCACCTATTTTAGGTACGTGTTGTAAGGCTAAAGCGTAAATAAGTTGTTGATCTGTCATTGCGCATTACTACTTTAAATAAAACATCATCTGTTACGAATATAAATATTATTATCTTAAAAAGCCTGAGTATAAACTATTTATCATTAACTACTAAAACAGGTTTCGACTGCGCTGAACCTGGCACTGTGATATAATTTTAACATTGAATCAAAAGAAAATCAATTACATAAGCGATAATTTAATTTGATGTTAATAAATAAATCCCACTTAATTTCTTTCAGAAACAAAAATTTCTAACTTTGCTATTATGCAGTTAGAGACTTACATTAGCGACCTTTTATACCGATACGATTGTGTCACAGTTCCAGAATTTGGAGCCTTTTTAACACGTCGTGTTTCGGCAAAAATACACGAATCCACACATACGTTTTATCCTCCAAAAAAGACGTTGTCTTTTAATGAGCAATTACAGCAAAACGATGGCTTACTAGCTAATTACATTGCTGAGGTTGAAAAAATACCGTATAATACCGCTATAAATAACATCTCTAAGCAGATAAAGTCTATTAAATCCTATTTAACTGAAGGGGAAACTATTCAACTTAAAAACATAGGTGAATTGGCATTAAATGCTGATGGCAAAATTCAATTTGATCCATCTAGTCATATCAATTATCTTACAGATTCATTTGGTTTATCTCACTTTTCATCTTCGGATATTACACGCGAAGTTTATAAAGAAACAGTTGAGGCTATTGAAGACGTTGCTCCTATTGCATTAACACCAGAAAAGCGCTCTAACCACAATTGGTTAAAGTATGCTGCTGCAGCTGTTATCTTTTTAGGTTTAGGTGGTTTTGGAGCCGCTAATTATTACAACTCCTCTATTGAAGATCACAATCAACTAGCACAAGAGCAAGCTAACGAGCAGCTCGATGCTAAAGTGCAAGAAGCTACTTTTATAATTAGTAACCCATTACCTGCTGCTACATTATCTTTAGAAAAACAAAGTGGTAACTACCATATTGTTGCTGGTGCTTTTAGAGTAGAAGCTAATTCTGAAACGAAAGTAAACCAACTAAGAGCACAAGGTTTTAAAGCGCGTCAGATTGGTGAGAATCGTTATGGTTTACATGAAGTTGTCTATGGTAGTTTTGACACAAGAGCTGAAGCGCAAAATGAACTTTTGAAGATTCGTCGTGAGCATAACCGTGATGCTTGGTTGCTAATTAAGAACCTTAAGTAGATTTTTTAGATCTGAGTTTTACTAATATTTGCGTTTAGTTTAGCATAAATTATTATTACACAGGGACTCACGGAGTTTACGCGGAGATTCACAGAGAAATAAATTAGACCGACTTTATTTAGAAATTTTAATAGTTTAATCTATCATTATTTTTCGTCGCGCCTTTTTTCACTTTTCACTTTTTACTTTTTACTTTTTACTTTTTACTTATAATAATACTCCTCCGTCCTAAAATCGCTCTATCTTTGCACAAATTTTAATATTCTATGCTATCTAGAACCGCATTTCAGTCTAAAACTATTGTTACCGATTTGGTATTACCAAGTGAAACAAACCCTATTAACAACTTATTTGGAGGCGAACTATTAGCACGTATGGACAGAGCGGCTAGTATTTCTGCTAGAAGACACTCTAGACGTATTGTTGTTACGGCTTCCGTTAATCACGTGGCTTTTAATAGATCTATTCCTCTAGGAAGTGTTGTAATGATTGAAGCTAAAGTATCACGTGCATTTTCATCTTCTATGGAAGTGTATATGGATGTTTGGATTGAAGACAGAGAGTCTGGTGAGTGCGTAAAGGCCAATGAAGCTATTTATACTTTTGTTGCTGTAGATGAGACCGGAAGACCTGTAAGAGTGCCTGAGCTTGTGCCCGAAACTGAATTAGAAAAACAACGTTTTGATGCCGCTTTACGTCGTAAACAATTGAGTTTGCTTTTAGCTGGTAAAATGAAACCTTCTGAAGCTACGGAACTTAAAGCCCTTTTTGAGTAGTAATAGTCGTGTTATTTTTATAATGACAATCTTTTATTGGTTAAAAACAACTCCATTTTTTAACCGCCTTTTACTAACCTAAAATTTAGCTAACCAAGGTTCTGGGTTCATTACCTGATCATTTTTATAGATTCTAAAACCTAATAACGATTCTCCCTTTAATTTATTAGTAAATACTTTACCTATAACCTGACCAGCAACGACTTTATCACCCGCCTTTACATTAACCTGAGATAAGTTCATGTAAACACTAAAATAGATACCATGCCTAATAAATACGGCAGGGTTTCCGTTTTTAATAACTAAAATCCTTGACACCTCACCACTAAAAACAGATTTAACATTAGATTGATCTTCTGTTGCAATATAAATACTCTTATAGTTTTGTGTTACAGTATTATCTATTAACGATCGTTGTTTTCCATACTTTACTTTAACAACTCCTCTAGATACTGGCCAACCTAATTTACCTCTGTTAGATTCAAAATTTGAAGACAATAACTTTGCTTCAGGCGTTAATACAAACTTACCTTTAGATGACGTTGTTCCCGATTTTTTATTAGCAGCTGCTATTGTTTCTTTAATGATTCGATTGATTTCTTTATCTAATTGATCGGCCTCTTGTTTTTTCTTCTTTATCTGAGACGCAAACTTTCCCATATCAGACTTAATCGAAGCCATTAAAACTTCACGCTGTTTTAATTCATCTTCTAATTCGCGTTTCGCAATTCTGTTTTCTTCAATTAGTTTATTCTTATTCTCTTTCTGCTTAGACAATTGAATATTTAACTCTTGTAATTCTTTTGTTTTAATCTTTATAGCTTCACCCTGTTCTTTCTGGTAATCTCGGTATTGCCTTATATATTGAAGGCGTTTATAAGCTTGTTGAAAATTGCTCGATGATAGTAAAAACATCACTTTACTTTGTTCAGACTTACTTTTATACGATTTTACAACCATTGCAGAATAGTCATCCTTTAATTCTTGTAATTGGGTTCTTAGACTCGTAATTTCTTGTTGATTTGTATTGATTTCTCGCGTCAATAAGTTGGCTTGCTCGTTAGTGATTCTGATTAGATTTTTTCTAACGTTTACCTTATAATTTATGTCTTCTATAAGTGTAATCGCAGATTTTTCCTCTTTCTTTTTGGTAAATAATAATGCATTAATTTGCTTAATCTCTCTCAACTTCTGCTGACGCTGAGCTTCTAACTCTTTTTGTCTGTCGCTTTGTGCGAATAACGAAGCACAAGACATTAAAAGTCCTATAATTAAAGTGATACAAAAACGGTAATTCATTTTATTCTTTTCATGTTTTTACAAAAAAACTTTACTTCTCATTTAATTTGTTCTGCTTCTCATAAAGTCAAAATCTAGTCTTGATTCTTGGTTATAAAAGCGAAGTGGTTTGGTGTCTTATTTTATAACAATCTCTTTATATCCTGAAGGAATATTAAACGGGAAACGCACTTCATCATCCAAAGATACCGATTTAAATTCCATAGTTATAGCTATTTGGTCTGCACCTTCAACCGCTATAATACTTATGTTTTCTGGTATAATTTGTTTCTTCACTTCTTGATACGATGCATAATCTACTTGAAGCATTCGCTTTTCTAGAATTTGCTGCATTTGTAAACTATCCATCTTAAAATGCGAAGGATTAATTAAATAAAATAACTCTATCAGTGCATTCTGATCTTTTGGACTAACAGCATACGAGTTATTATTAACAAAGACCTGATGAGGCTCGTCATTAAGATCATTAATAGCTTGGCCTAAAAGAATATTTTGAACTTTCATAAAATCGAGATCTATACCAACAACATCA
The DNA here is from genome assembly GCF_013403915.1 of Winogradskyella pacifica. Taxonomy (GTDB): domain Bacteria; phylum Bacteroidota; class Bacteroidia; order Flavobacteriales; family Flavobacteriaceae; genus Winogradskyella; species Winogradskyella pacifica. The sequence continues at coordinate 106,617 of NZ_JABFDI010000014.1, read as the reverse complement.
CTTAGTAGCTTGTAGTCTCCATCAAAAAATTCGTTATCTAGTTTATTGTAAAACCTTACTTTATCTGGTGTTATCATCATACGTGCCATGCCCAATATGGACTCGCTTAACCAAATCACCTTATCTTTTTCTATTCTAAGTGTAAAACCAGCACCTTGTGATTTATTATTTTGAGTAATATCAATTTTTACTCTAGCCTTTAATGTTTTAAAATCAGCATCGTTCTTTTTATGCTGTTTTATTACTTGCTTAGCCGAAAGCTTATCGCTAGCCACACCAGATTCTATCACACTTTTAGCGGAATTACAACTGAAAGCTAAAACAAGAAGGATCGTCGCGATTGTAACTTTTGGATTTATAGAGAGTTGAAATATTTTCATTTACTATTATAGTTTTAAGGCTTTTGCCTTTTTAGCAAACGCTTCAGATTTACTAATATTATTTAGGGCTTTGTAGGCTATACTTAATTCGGAATAAAAATCAGCTTCCATACTAGGGTTGTCAATTAAATAATCTAATCCCATTTCTAGATGATTAATAGCTTTTTTAGGTTCTCCTAAATTATTATTTGCAACGGCATTTACTAAATATAAAATTGGCTGTGCAGGATATAATTCTAAGGCACGTTCGCTATCGACAATAACCGCATTATAATCCTTTATATCTAGTTGAAGCAGTAATACGTCTTTAATTAATTTGAAGTCATTAGGGCTTTGTTTTAAAGCTTCTTTAAAGTTTGATAAAGCCTTGGCTTTGTCTCCTGCCTTTAAATAATATTGACCTAAATCGCTGTGGGTTTGCGCATCTTTATTACCATCTATAAGCGACGTAATATCTATAAGATCCGTTTCGTACTCAGGATTACTAGCTACAAAGGCTACAAAATCCTTAAGAACTTTAGCCTTCGCATCTGCATTAATTTCAGGGCTTGTTAACACTGTTTTTACAGATGAGATAGCATCTTGAATCTTATTGTCTTGAAGATAAAACTTATACAAGGCTAAATGCACAAATTTAGAATCTGGCTTAACTTTTAGTAAATTCTGAGCCGCCTTATAAGCGTTTTTTTGATCACCTGTTTGGCTGTATCTGTAAATGAGCTTTAAGTGATTATCCTCATTACTGGGGTTATTGGCAATTCGTTGTTCTAAGTTTTCAATTCTGTCATCAGCATTGCCCGTAATACTATAAATATCATTACGCATGGCATCTCTAGATTCACTTAAACCAAATTCAGCATCTAACTCATCTAATAAGTCTAAAGCTAGTTTGTACTTTTCCTCTCTTACATAAAGTGCTGCCAAATCTTCTTTATAATCCGGATGATATTTCACTAATTGCTTAATGGTCTTTAAGGCATTTTTAATATCATCTTGCTGAAAATAGACATCGTAAAGTTCATCTAAAAACCAAACATTGTCTGGTTGCATGCTAATGGCTTTTTTTAGATTGTCTTCTGCCGCACCAAAGTTTTTAAGCTTATTATAGTTTTTTCCAAGTTCAAAATAGATGACTGGTTTTTTGCTGTCGAGATTCAAACATTTTTGAAGGGCCTCTACAGCACGGTCATAATTTTCAATGCCTTTTTGTTTTAAAGCTTCGAAGAAATGCTCTTGAAATTCATCTTCCACATTCCCCAAATCATCATCTGGCCGTTTGTTAAAATCGACTTGGGCATAGGTCGTCTGCGGAACGATAATCATTCCGAAGAGAAAAACCAATATTAAAATAGTCTTACTATTCACTTTGTTGTTGCTTTAACAAGTCTTCAATCATTTCAAATTTTTCTAATACTTCAAATTTTTCACAAGATGCTTTCATAATTTCTCTAAAATCATTGGCTTCTTCTGGTAAATTTCCACCAGCAGTATCAAACGTATTTTTATCAGGCCATTGCGCATACGCCAAATAGTTTAGCCCATCCTTTTTATGTAATCGAGACCCTAAACTTCCTTCGTATTTGTAAATCAATGATGTTAACCCTTTCCAAGCTTCAATAAAGTTGTCTTCCTGGTTTGGTTTAATTATAACTGCGTACAATACGATATACATCATTGATTGATTTATTAGATATCTTTCAAAAGTTATTCCAAAAATAAGGTTCAAAACAAAATTTGAACTAAAAATCATGAGATTAGCTTCGCTGTATCTTCGATTTCCTGCCTACGCAGGAATTTTACTCAATTATAGTATAATCACCAATACTAATCTTAGTAAACTCACCATTGTATTTAACGTGGTTACCAATCATAGCTTCGTCTAAATTAGCGTTTTTAATAGTGGTTTGGTTTTGTATTAAGCTATTTTTAACGGTTGAGTTTTCAATAACACAATCTTTTCCGATTGATACATGAGGTCCAACAGTTGTATTTCTTAAAACCGTTCCTTTTCCGATATAACAAGGCTCAATAATTTTTGAGTTTTCTAAAACCACAGAAGCATCAACTAATTGCTCTTCCTTATCAGCTGTTAAAAAGCCTAACATTCTTGCATTAGTTTCTAAAGTCACGGCTTTGTTTCCGCAATCCATCCACTCGTCAACGGTTCCTGTTTTAAAGATTTTACCATCTGCCATCATACGTTTAATACCATCATTGATTTGGTATTCTCCACCGTTCATAATGTTCTCGTCTAAAACTTCTTGTAATTTATCTTTTAAGACCGCAACATCTTTAAAATAGTAGATCCCTATTACAGCTTGATCACTTACAAAGGTTTCAGGCTTTTCAACCAACTCAACAATGTTTTGGTCGTCATTTAGTTTTACAACTCCGTAGGCTTCAGGATTTGCAACACATTTTGTCCAAATGACACTATCTGCAGTCGGATCTAAATCAAACTCAGCTCTAATCAACGTGTCTGCATAAGCAATCACAGCAGGACCAGATAACGAAGGCTTAGCACTCATAATAGCATGGCCAGTTCCTAATGGCTGATCTTGTCGGTAAATGGATGCTTTGGCTCCTAAACCTTCAGCAAGTTCCGTTAAACTTTTAACCACATCATCTCCAAAAAATGCTGGATCACCAAGAACAAAAGCAATCTCTTCTATAGGTTGCTTTAAAACTTTAGCGATATCCTTAACTAAACGATGCACTATAGGTTGACCTGCAACAGGAATTAATGGTTTTGGTACGGTTAAACTATGTGGTCTTAGGCGCGATCCTCGGCCTGCCATTGGTACTATTATTTTCATCGAAAAATTTGTTTTTCGTTTCCACTCCAGTGGAAATCTGTTTAATTTTATTTTTAGGTCATATTTGCAACCTAATCTTTATTTTTTAGGTATATACCTACAAGGTTTTAAAAACCTTGCAGGGAATTTCTAAGAGACTCCCGTACTTCCAAAACCACCTTCTCCTCTATCGGTATCAGACAATCCTATAGAATCTACCCATTCGGCACGCTCATGTTTGGCAATGACTAATTGTGCAATACGTTCACCATTATTAATTGTAAAATTTTCGTTTGAAAGATTGACTAATATCACACCAATCTCTCCTCTATAATCGGCATCGATTGTTCCTGGCGCGTTTAAAACGGTTATGCCTTGTTTTGCAGCTAAGCCGCTTCTTGGTCTTACTTGTGCTTCAATACCCACAGGTAATTCTATAAATAAACCCGTACCAACAATACTTCGCTCTAAAGGTTTTAAAGTTCTAGATTCCGATAGATTAGCACGCAAATCCATACCAGCTGAAGCTATAGTTTCGTAATGTGGTAAAGCGTGACTCGATTTATTTATTATTTTAATTTTCATGAGGTATAGAGTATTCGTTGTATAGATGACAGATTAATTTCTTTTTAACATGAGTGTTAATTCTTTTCTTTCAAGCTGAAAAACAAGGCTTAAAAATACGATTAATGCACCAATTCCTATAAAATAATTACCTCTAAAAATATAGAAGTACACCATAGAAAACAGTGTGGATAGTCCAAAATACAGAACTATCTTTTTAATGTTATAAGGAATTGGATAGTATTTTCTTCCGTAATAAAAGGACAACAACATCATTAGCAAATAGGCTGAAAGTGTTGCAATAGCTGACCCCTTAAAACCAATTATAGGAATTAATATATAATTTAATGCTAGCGTTGTAATGGCACCAAATATTGAAATGTAAGCACCAAACTTAGTACGATCAGTAATTTTATACCAAACTGAAAGGTTGTGATAAATGCCTAAACAGAAATTGGCTAGCAAAATAAAAGGTACAATCCACATAGCTTCGTAATATGCTTCACTTCTTATAATAAAAGGCTTTAAAACATCTGCAAAAACAACAACGGTTAAAAAGATAACAGAACCAAAGGCTACAAAATACTCTAAGATTCTAGCATAATTCTTTTGTGGGTTATCGGATTTTGAATGGCTAAAAAAGTAAGGTTCTATACCTAAGCGAAAAGCTGTAGCAAACAAGGTCATAAATAAGGCTAGCTTATAACAAGCTGAGTACATCCCAACTTGTGCATCCGCAATATCGGCTGGCAACAATTGTTCTAATAAAATACGGTCAAAGGTTTCATTGACTGAATAGGCAATTCCTGCAATCAACACAGGCATAGCATAACGCATCATTTTTTTCCATATAGCGGTATCAAATGCCAGCTTGATTTTAGCATAGAAAGGAAGTAATAAGATTAGCGTTAATCCACTTGCAATTAAGTTAGAAATAAAAATGTAACTGATTTCAAAATCTGGTTTATAAATTTGATCTAAAAGCGAATTATCCTCTGCTAAATCTTTTAGATACAGTAATAAAAAGACATTTAATCCTAAATTAACCGCAACATTTAATATTTTAAGGATTGCGTAGCGCATGGGTCTGGCAGTTGCCCGTAACCAAGCAAATGGAATGATAACTAAAGCATCTAAAAGTAAAATGATAAATACTAAATTGAGATACTTAAGTTCTATATTGATGAGTGTAGAAATTTGATCTCTAAACAAAAAAGCAATTCCTAATAACCCAAATGAGCTAATTATTAATGAGATGGCAGACGTACTTGTTACTTTGTCTTGATTGTCTTCTTTATTGAAAAACCTAAAAAATGCAGTTTCCATGCCATAGGCTAAAACCACATTAAACAATACAAAATACGCGAATATAAAAGATATACGACCATATTCTTCAACAGAAAGTACTGCTGGGTCGGTATAAAGTGGCACTAAAATAAAACTTAACATTCTAGGTAGCACAGTCGCTAAGCCATATATAAATGTTTGTTTAAAAAGTGATTTGAATCCGCTCAATTTAATGGTGTTAATTTGGCTCAAAAGTATTGAAATATTATCAAAAGATGAGCTATTTGTATCCGTGATTACTAGAACGCATCAACAGAGTAGTAAAGTGTAAGATGTTACTCTAATTTTTGGGAATAAAAAAAGTCTTACTTTATCAGCAAGACTTTTAGATATATTTTAAAATGGTAATTATTCTTTATCGTCTTCTGTAAAAGCTAAAACAGTTGACAATGCCTCGTCGTTTACAGGAGGTGGGCCGTTTTCGTAATAGATACCAGCGACTTCGTTAAGATTTGTGGTTTTAAAGTATTTTGTTTCTCCGTTTTCTATAAAGCTAATCGCGCATTCAGATTGCGATAAATCAAAAGGATAATCATTCGATTTTTTAGGAATTGTAAAGGTATAATTTGGCGAATGGTTTTTTTAGTATCGCCACATATTTATCGTTTTTTTGAGCGAGTTTACCTTTTAGATTTCTAAAGTAAATACTATCAATAACAATATCATCACTTTTATTTACCACAGGTACAAAAACATTTATCCCTGTACCTCCAACTTTAAGGCCAGCATACCATTCTTGAAAAACAACTGGTTCAACTTTAAAAGCTGTAGATGATTCAAATTGAGAGGTTTCGACTTTTGAACTAGAACACTGATAAGTGAACGAAAAGACAATAGCTAAAGCACTGACGTATGACGCCTTTCTTAGTAGTTTCATTTTAATATAGGTTAAGGTTTGGGGCGGCAATATATAAAAAATTACGAAATAACACCTTTTAAGGTTATAGTAATCAGATTAAAGGACATTATTTGTAAGAAATATACCGTGTGTTTAATTACGTTCTTGCGTAATCTATTTGTATCCATTTTTAGCCAATTATCTATTCCATAAGTTGTTTAATACTCAATAGTTCTTTTTGAATTTGCTTAAAAATTAAAACCACACCAACAGTAATAATGACAAATCCTGATACTTTTATGTAGGTATAAAACCCATGTGAAAGACCTGCTTCAAAAAATGGTATAAGCATTATAAAGCCAATGACATAACACAAAAGGATTATCGGCGTGATAATATAATGCGTTCGAAATCTCTTTTTATAATAGTGTACCAACATATCTTTAAAACTATGAGCGTTCTGAGAATAGTTAATATGTTTTAGCGCATTGATACTCTTAAATTCTATTCCGATTCTAAGAACTAATCCGGCTATCATTAAGATTAACGCTATTGCCGCTTTAAACTCTAAATAAGCACTTACGTAGAAAAAGAAAAAAACCAAAACACCCACAGTTACACCTAATACAATGCTCGTAATTTTCTGCCCCTTTTTTAACTGGTTCGCTTTTTTAATAATTTCTTCTGTACCTTCATTAGGAACCTGTATATCAGCCAGGTTCTCCCATTGTGATTTTATATCTTCGAAATTTTTCATTGTTTAACGCATTTAGTTAATTCGTTTTTAATTCTGTGAATTCGCACTCTTATGGCCTCGTGCGTTAATCCCATTATTTCTGCAATCTCCTTCTGTTGCAACCCTTCAAGTTCAAGCAAAATAATCGCCTTATTATCAACATTCAATTTATTAATACAGGCGTATAGTTGTTTAAATTTGGATTCTATATGCTCTTTAGAATCGTCTAATTTACTTTCTATAGGATTTGGCATCTCTGAAGAAAACATGGTTTTTTTACTATTCCGTATATGAACTAAACAGGTATTTACTGTAATTCGATAAATCCATGTAGAAAGGCTAGCTTCTTGTCTAAACGTCTTCAAGTTACCCCAAACCTTTATGAACACCTCTTGAGCTAAATCTTTGGCTTGTGGTTCGTTTCCGTTGCAATAGCCTAAGCACAACCGCATAACTTTAGGGTAATTATCCTCGTATATGTTCTTAAATTCCACGTGTTTCAACTCTAATTTAATTCCATTTTAATAGCTTCTAATAACCACTGTGGTTGATCATACATTATAAAATGTGCAGATCTTTCTGCAAACTTAATTTTATAATGACCATGATTTTTGTATTGCTCTTGGTATGTTTTTTTTACAGTTTCTAATCCATACGGCATTACTGCAGCAAGTACTACCAAAGGTGTTGTTATCTTTGAAATATCAGTTCTCAAATCTAGTTTTAATAAATCGGTATAGCCATAAACATAAGTTTCTCTATCGGTTTCAACAATCCAATCCTTAATAATTTCCTTCTTAGATTCATTGATTACCATTCCCGATGCCATTTGAGTAGCCATAGCTTCAAAATTTTCATCGCTCATATCTAATAACTGTTTGTTATAGGGATTATCATAGACAATCGTTTTACTGTCGAAATTAGGCATCATAAGCGCGCCTATAGAGGGCAAAGCATCTACTGTTATAATAGTCTTTAGATTTAAAGTGTTTTCGGTTCCTAGCCATAAACTCAATGTACCACCCAAACTGTGACCAATTAAAGTGATTTGTTTAAGATTGTTGTCTGAAATATAAGTGATTATTTGTTCCTTAATTTCTGGTAACCAAGGAGTTTCAATTGCCGGTACATCTCCGAAGCCTGCAAAAGTAAAAACATGACACTCATTAGTTTTGGAAAGTTCAGTAACGACATCATCCCAAACGGAGCCAGGGCAGCTAAAGCCGGGGAATAGTAATATAGGATTTCCTTTTCCTGAAATATTAACTTCAAAAGATGTGTGTTGCGAGTACATAAATCCTGAAACCATAAAGGTTAGGATTAATAGTCTACTTTTTAGATTTTTCATGATATTCATTTTTAATTGGATTTTCCTTTTAGATACAAAATCTTAAAAATGTTACATGATGGCATAAAAAAAACCTAACTATTTAAAGTTAGGTTTTATATTCTATTGAAATTCTTAGTTTTAACTAAGTATAGCGTTTAGTTATTTAAAGCTTCAGCTCCACCAACAATCTCTAAAATCTCGTTAGTAATTGCTGCTTGTCTTGCTTTGTTGTAAGTTAATTTAAGTTGATCTCTTAATTCTGTAGCGTTATCTGTTGCTTTATGCATTGCTGTCATACGTGCACCATGCTCAGAAGCGAAAGAATCTCTAATACCTTTGTACAATTGAGTCTTTAAAGACTTCGGTATTAATTCTTCAACGATTTCAATTTTAGATGGTTCAAAAACGTAATCTAAATTAACGTTTTCATCACTTTCTACAGGTACAATTGGTAAGAACTGTTCCGTCATTACAATTTGAGTCGCTGCATTTTTAAAGTGATTGTATACTATCTCAATCTTATCAAATTCTCCAGCAACAAATTTTTCCATTAGCATTTCTGCTATTTCAGAAACATTCTCAAACGTTAAGTCTTCATACAAATCACTTTTGTTTGCAATAACTTTATTCGTTTTTTTGAATGCATCATTTGCCTTCTTTCCAATTGCTAAATAAGAAACATCTTTATTAGCATAAGTCTCCTTAGAAAGCTTAGTTACATGCTTAATGATATTAGAATTGAATGCACCAGCCAAACCTCTGTTAGAAGTTACAACAACTATAAGTACTTTTTCTACGTCGCGTTGAACAGAATATTTACTTCCAGAATCTTCATCTAAAGTTGCACTTAAACTCTGAAGCAATTCCGTTAACTTATTAGAATAAGGACGCATTGCTGTAATAGCATCTTGGGCTTTCTTTAACTTAGCAGCAGATACCATTTTCATGGCACTAGTAATCTGCATCGTTGATGATACCGATGATATCCTGTTTCTAATTTCCTTTAAATTCGCCATTCTTTATATGATAAAGACTCCTTGCATAGGCTCAGAGTGACATTAGTTTAATAATTAAAATTTAGAGTTATGAACACGTTTACTCATAACTCTAAACTTCTAACTTTATGATCTGTATTTCCCTGAAAGATCTTTTGCTACACTTGTAAGTGTATCAATAACCTCATCAGTTAATTTACCTGCTTTTAGTAAATCTAGAGTATCTCTATGCTTTGCATTTAAGAACTCTAAATAATCGCGTTCAAATTCTTTTACTTTCTCAACAGGAACATCTTTTAACAAGTTTTTAGAACCTGCATAAATGATAGCTACTTGATCTTCTACTTTGAAAGGATCATTTTGTGCCTGCTTTAAGATTTCAACGTTACGCTTACCTTTATTAATTACGTTTAAAGTAACGGCATCTAAATCTGAACCAAACTTAGCAAACGCTTCTAATTCACGGTACTGAGCTTGATCTAATTTTAATGTACCAGATACTTTTTTCATTGATTTAATCTGAGCGTTACCACCAACACGAGATACAGAAATACCTACGTTAATTGCTGGACGAACACCAGAATTAAATAAATCACCATCTAAGAAAATCTGACCATCTGTAATAGAAATTACGTTAGTTGGGATATATGCTGAAACATCACCTGCTTGTGTTTCAATAATTGGCAATGCTGTTAATGAACCACCACCTTTAACTAAAGGTTTTAAAACATCTGGAAGGTCATTCATTTCTTTAGCAATAGCATCATTGTTAATGATTTTTGCAGAACGCTCTAATAATCTTGAGTGTAAATAAAATACATCACCAGGATATGCCTCACGTCCTGGAGGACGTCTTAATAATAAAGATACCTCACGGTAAGCAACAGCTTGTTTTGATAAATCATCAAATACAATTAAAGCTGGTCTACCAGTATCTCTAAAATACTCACCAATAGATGCTCCTGTAAACGGTGCATAAACTTGCATTGCAGCAGGATCTGATGCATTTGCAGCTACTATTGTTGTGTATGCTAAAGCACCTTTTTCTTCTAAAGTCTTAGCAATTAAAGCTACCGTAGAAGCCTTTTGGCCAATAGCAACATATATACAATATACAGGCTCACCTGCATCGTAAAATTCTTTTTGATTTAAGATCGCATCGATACAAACAGCTGTCTTACCAGTCTGTCTATCACCAATTACCAACTCACGTTGACCTCTACCAACTGGGATCATAGCATCAATAGCTTTAATACCTGTTTGTAATGGCTCAGTTACTGGCTCTCTGTAGATAACACCTGGTGCTTTACGCTCTAAAGGCATCTCAAAAGTTTCACCTGCTATTGGTCCTTTACCATCAATTGGGTTACCTAAAGTATCAACCACACGACCAACAATACCTTCACCTACTTTCACAGATGCGATACGTTCCGTACGTTTAACTGTAGAACCTTCTTTAATTCCTACTGAAGTTCCTAGCAATACAATACCGACGTTATCTTCTTCAAGGTTAAGTACGATTCCTTCTGCACCACCATCGAATTCAACTAATTCGCCATATTGCACATTAGCTAATCCGTAAGCACGTACAATACCATCACCTACAGTTAATACTGTTCCTACTTCGTCTAATGAAGCACCTGCTTCAAAACCTGAAAGTTGTTGTTTTAAGATTGCTGATATCTCAGCTGGTTTTACTTCTGCCATCTCTTTTAGTCTTTAGCTTTTAGCTGTTAGCCTTTAGGGCTTATCTAAAACTATATTAATTTAGTGTAAATTCTCTTTTTAATTTATCGAGTTTGTTTGAAATACTAGCATTATACTGTATATCTCCAACTCTTAATATGAAACCACCTAAAATGCTTTCATCTATAATATTTTCTACTTCGGCGTCTTTTCCTGTAAGTTCTTTAACCTTAGCTAATACTTTAGTTTTTAAATCTTCAGTAAGTGGAATTGCTGTTGTAACTGTTGCTACTTGGCTACCTCTTAATTCATCGTATAAATGAACATAACTTGAAGCTACCTCATTTAATAAAGGTAACCTTTTGTTAGTAATTAAAGTATCGAATAAGTTCGTCGTTGCTACATTCGCATCTTTGAACACTGCTAATAATACCGCTTTTTTATCCGAAGATCTTACAACAGGACTTTGAAGCATCTGATTTAAATCTTCACTCTCAGCGATAGCGTTAGTGATTGATTTCATATCACTATTTACCACCTCAGCAGATTTTTGATCTGTTGCTAAGCTTAAAACCGCTTTAGCATATCGTATTGCCGCTCTTGATCCTGACATCTCTTACTAGTTTAAAGTTGCTTCTCCTAACATAGACTCAACTAATTCTAGTTGTTTGTCTTTATTAGATAATTCGTTACGCACTACTTTTTCAGCGATTTCTATAGATAAACCTGCAACATGACTTTTTAATTCTGCCATAGCTGCTTTCTTTTCACTAGTAATAGCTTCTTGTGCTTGTGCAATCATTTTATTTGCCTGCGTTTTAGCTTCCGCTTCAGCATCTGCAATCATTTTGCTTTTAAGCTCACGAGCTTCTTTAAGCATTGTTTCTCTTTCTAATCTTGCTTCTTGCAATAATCTTTGATTATCTGCTTGAAGGTTCGCCATTTCACGCTTCGCTTTTTCAGCTGCATCTAAAGCACTTTGAATACCTTCTTCTCTTTCGCTTAATGACGCAAGAATTGGTTTCCATGCAAACTTCACCATCAATGCTATTAATGCTAACATTAATATTGTTGATACTACAAATAATCCTGGTGAAAAATCGTTTAATAATGTTTCCATCCTATTAACTAATTAGGTGTTATTCTTTTTTTAATTTAAAAACACGTCCTGTAACCAACCGTTACAGGATAGTGTTTTTGTAAATTTGATTTGGTTCTTATTTTCCTAAGAATAAAGCACCAAATGCTAAACCTTCTAAAAGTGCTGCAACAATAATCATCGCTGTTTGGATTTTACCTGCTGCTTCTGGTTGACGAGCAATACCTTCCATTGCTTTACCACCGATTTGACCAAGTCCAATACCTGCTCCGATTACGATTAATCCTGCTCCAATTAAATTGTAAGTTACTGGTTCCATAAAAATTGATATATAAAATTAAATTAAAAAAATTCTTATTAAATAAAATCTCCTCTAACGTCTTCTACGTCTGAAGAAATTTCATGATCATGCTCATGATCATGATCGTGTTCTGCTACAGCCATACCAATAAATAAAGCTGATAACATTGTAAAAATATACGCTTGTAAAAACGCTACTAATAATTCGATTAATAAAAGGAAAAATGACAATACAAACGATAAGCTTGTTGCACCAACCACACCTAGAGATTCTTTAAGTGTAAACATAATTGCAATTAAACTCATTAATACAATGTGACCTGCAGAAATATTTGCAAACAAACGTACTAATAATGAGAATGGCTTAATGATAAACGCACCTACCAATTCAATTACAGCTAAGATTGGTTTAACAAAGATTGGTACACCTGGCATCCATAAAATATGCATCCAGTAATCTTTATTACCACTTACTGTATAAATAATTAATGTAAATATTGCTAAACATGCTGTTACGGCTAACTGACCTGTAACGTTAAAACCTAATGGTGTTAAACCCGCTAAGTTTAAAATCCATATAAAGAAGAACACTGTTAAAAGATACCCTGTAAATTTACGGTAGTGCTTTTCACCAATATTTGGTCTTGCAATTTCGTCTCTTACGTAAAGTACTAGTGGCTCTAGTACACGACCGAAACCTGTAGGAATTTGTTTTTTCTTATATTGCTTTGCTAATCTAGAGAACCAGAATAACATTAAAAGGCCAATTAATAAGATTCCGACCACACTTTTAGTAATTGAAAAATCTAAAACCTTAGCTCCATTTGTTGCATGATGATCAGCATCAAACTTAACAGCAGTAGCTCCTTTTTCTAATTCGTAAATTTTTGAGTGAATCTTTGTAAACTTAAGACCGTCCTTTTCAACAATAACTTGTCCGTTATCATCATGGTGAAACTCGGAAGACATAAACGTCACTAATCCTTCAGAAGACCAAAGAATCACAGGCAACGCCACACCAAAATGTTTACGCTCTCCAGAATCATCTGTATACGAAAACAAATTAAAATCGTGAGAGTCTTTTAGGTGATGAACAATATACTCCTCTACCTCTTGTTTACCAGAAACTTGACCCCCATCTCCGCCAGCGTTGAACGCTGAAATAGACGCTGATGAAAACATCAAAACTGCTAATACTAAAAACTTAAAACTTTGTTGAACTATCTTCATTCTAATAAAATAAAAAAAACCTCTTCTCAAATTCCGTGCAAAAGTACGCAATTTATTAAAATAACAATATGTTTTTTCAGTCTAATATTTAAACCCCATTCTAGATATAATTTTAACGACAAAAAACACCTCCAATACTAGAAATAAGAGTAATGGAATTAAAATGTTTAATTCTTCAGTGGTATTTAAAACTTCAATATTAAAAACAGAATCTTTAAACGCCACATAAAACAAGACTCCTTTGATAAAAAGCGTAGGCAAATAGATGAATCCGAGTTGAGTCTCCAAGCTCTTAATAAGAGAAAAAAATTGAAAATGCACACATATCATTAATGACGCTACGGCAAAAAACATATTGGTATCCCAAAGACTAAATCTGACAGGGCTATTAACTTGACTAAAAATATAATCTTGCGAAAAATGAATAATCAAAAATAATACTGAAAACGATACTATATATACAGCAAGAGATTTAATCATCTTCTTTAGACATTTTTAAAACTTGAGATATCACCAAATACATTGAAACAAATATTGAAAGTAGTGTTATGGTCGTTTCTAAATAATCCTTATCAAACTGAGCATCTAACCATTGCCCTAAATAATTACCAAGAAAAATGGTGCCTCCCATTTGAAACGCAACAGACGTAAACCGAATAAACTTATTAGGGCCTTTATTTACTTTGGACACTTTGAGCTTGTGTAGATTTGGCATTAACAGACTCATTAGGCAGTGACTTTACCGTACCTTTCATACTACATGTAGCATTAAAAGTTGCACCAGGCTCAACAGCCAACTTATTAATATGTACTTCTCCTTCAATATGAGCTGTAGCTTTTAAAGATAATGTCCCTGATAAAATCAACTTCCCTGAAAATTTACCTTCAAAATCAGCATTTTCACCTTGTAAGGTTCCTTTAATATAACCCGATTTACCAACGACTATTTTACCCGACGTTTTAACGTTACCCTCTATAGTACCGTCAATTCTAAATGGTCCTTGGCTAGCGATGTCACCTACAATTTTAGTGCCTTGTGCTATAATATTTTGTTGTGTCGTTGCTTCCATAGTTGATTGGTCTTTTTGTTTTTTTCTATCTGGAGAAAACATATTGATCTGGTTTTTTAAATTACTGTAACTCTAAATACGCATTTAAGTTTTTGTGTCGTTGAATAATTGCATAGTTTGGCGAAGAAATTGCAAAGTATGGTCGGGTAATTTTTGGTTTTATTAGTCGTCCTCTGCTATCTTTTTCTCCCGTCTTAAGTAATTCCCCAAAGCCTTTTGCTCCACCGATACTTTTTAATCCATGTACCACAACAAAGGTCGTATTTTCGTCGTATAGATCTTTTGATGTGGTGAGATCAAAGTATTTTATTTTCGCAACTTCTTCGTTTAATGTTGCGATAAAGGCTTCAATATCTTCACCCGAATTATTTTCAAATTGAAATATAACATTAAATTTATCGACATCATCATCTAAGACAAATTCCTTTTTAGCCAACACCGGAATCGCATCTTTTAAAATTTCTTGAGCTTTTTTACCTTCTTCCGTATTAGCATAGGTTAATGCGATATAGTTAATCCCTTCTTTATAAGCTTCAAAACCATAAAGCCTTCCTTTTGCTGATGCTTTTAGAATTTCGAACTTAGGCACAAAATCATCACCTTCTAAGCGCTTAATTTGTGTTTCGGCTTCTGCAATCACTTCAACGTACTCCTCGTTTTCAAATTGCTTATAGAGTTTGGTATAAATCGCTTCAGGACTGTTCTCGTCCTTAGATAATTCAGACTCTGGATTTAATAGAATTTCAGCATATCTTGAGTCGGGATAATTTAGCACAATTGCATTTTTCATCGCTTCTGCCTTTTGGGTCAATCCTAATTCAATATAAACACGAAACAGGTTATATTTTGAAGGTAAAATCAATCGATCCTCAGGGTCATTTTCTAATAAATTTTCAAATCTATTTTTAGATAACTGAAACTCTTTAAACTTTTCTTTGTAGATAATTCCTAGTTGATAATAGGCATAATTTCGCTCCGTAATGATACTATCTATTTCACTTTGATTTGTTGGTAATGTCGCTAAATACGTTTCAGGATTAAAACGTTCATCTTCTACTACAGAAGTGACTAAATCATCATCTTTTGAAGTATTTACAATATCTGCACGTTGATTAGAATGTCTCCAATTATCTTGAAACTTGCGATCTCCCCAAAGTTTTAGAAATTCATTTTTACCATAAGCTACAGTAGTGGTGTTGTAGAAATAAAAACTACTGGCACCATTTGACGAATTAGTGGTTTGAAGCTGTCTAGACATTCCTGGCGGAGTACGCTTATTTATTGCACTTGCTTTATTATTTTGAACCAATTGTGTTGCTGTCGTCGATTGGCTTTGTTGCTTTTTTAACGCCTCTTCTTGTTGCTTCTGATCTTCTATAGCTTTAATTCGAAGCGCATCGGTATATTTTGTATAAATCGCTAATTGCTCTGATTCTGATAGATTAACCATTCTCAGAATACTGTCGTTAGTTTGCGCTATACCTTCGTAGTATATAACATCATCTAGGTTTTCGCGCTTTCTTTTAATGATTCGGTATGGCTTAGAATTAGCTACCATTGCAGTCATTGTGCTGTCATAATAAGCACCTGCCGTTTTATAAATGTTTCTATCAAAATACATGTTTCCTAAAGTCTCGTAATCGAGCGCTCTTAAGTACTTGTCTGAAGTGGTTTTTCTAAGCGATTTGTTATAATATACTTCAGAAAGACTGTCTGATGTATTATGGCGATGGTATTCTGCAATGCGGTAATAAATCTTATCTAAAAACGGTCTATTTTCTCTGTTCTCTTCTAAATCTGTAAGGTATTCTTCAAACTCAATTTGATCACCGCTTAAGGCATCAAAATTGTTAGATTTTTCGATATGAGCATTGATGTAAAACGATCTTGGTATTTGACGATGCATATCTATAATAGCATCGAATTCTATATTTGCACTGTCCTTTTTACCAAATTCGTTATACAACTGTCCCTTAATAAAATGGTAGCGTGCTTTTTCTCTTTTAACCGTTGTGTTTTCTGCTGCAATTGCCAGTTGCGCTATTGCACTATCTTTAGATTTTGTATTAATGTAAGCTTGGGCCAAAGCTGCTGTGGCATCTGCTAAATCCTGACCTTCAATCTCTTCTTCGCGTAATAGACGTTTTAGTTTATCAATGGCTCCTTGATTATTATCTAAGCGCATATTTGTTTTTTCGCGCCAGATTTTAACCTGATTAATTTTATCGCTAGTTGGGTATTTATTTAAAATATTGTTGAAGGCAGCCATAGCCGGCACAAATCGTTGATCGAAATAACGGGCTTGACCCAACAATAAATACGCTTCGTCTATCTGAGGATTTTTTTCTTTTCCATCGATATTCATACCATGAACTTGAATGGCTTTGATAGCTTTTTCTTCGGCACGTTCAAAATCGGCATTTTTGGTTTGTCCTGGTAGAAAGATATCTTCAGAGATATTCATTCTTTCAACAGGAAGCAGCTCCCAGAAATTTTCTGTAAACTCATTATTAACGCCATCCTTTCCTCGCTCTAATGCAATGTTGCCGTTATAAAGCACATTGTATTTTGTGCCCATAGCATGGAAGTTTCTGTTAATGAATTTATCCTTCTTACGCGAACAACTTTGGGTTAGCATTGCCACGCAACATAGTGATACTATAATTTTGTAATAGGTTTTCAAACGTTGATTCTATTTAAATTAATACCAATTGAATATTAAAATATTTCAACACTAAATTAGTATAATAGATAACTTAAAAACACCCTGTTTAGTGTGTTATGTGGTAAAAATAAGGATCTTTTTGAATTTGAAGCTGAATTTTAGAAGATATTAAATCCCTTCGCTGTTAGAATCAAGAATAAAGACTTGATTGTGGTTTGTTTGGGATTATTAGATAAATTAAAAAAAAATATTCACGCAAAGTGGCAGAGACGTAAAGACCTAATCTTGCATAAAAAAATTGGCATGAAAATGAATTTCATGCCAATTTGAATTGTTTTCAAAATCAATAATACTTTGCTATCACAAATAAATTGCACGTGATACGCACAACTCCCGAATTGCCTCTACATAGCAATCTTACGGATTTCAATTTACTCTATTTTTATTCTTCTTCTTGTGAAACCACAGCTCCACTTGCAAAATGCGCTTCTAATTCTTTTAATGTAGCAGGGTTAGTTTCTAAATCTTTAATCACGTTTCCTTTTTCTAAGACAACAATACGCTCACAAACATCTGTAACATGCATTAAATCGTGACTAGATACTAAAACAGTAACCCCTTGTTTTTCGGCTAAATCTTTTATGATTTGTTTTAATCTAATTTGAGTCGTTGGATCTAAGTTAGCGAAAGGTTCGTCTAAAATTATCACTTCCGGATTCCCAATAAGTGCTGCTACAATTCCGGCTTTCTTTTGGTTTCCTTTACTTAAATCTCTTAAGTATTTTTTCTTACCAATGATTTCACCGTTGAAAAAATCTTCAAACTTAGATGTTAAAGCATCAACATCTGCTTTATTCTGACCACGAAGTTCCCCTATAAAATAGAAATATTCTTCTGGCGTTAAATAGCCGATTAAAAAGCTTTCATCTATAAACGATGATGTAAATGGTTTCCAATCTTCACTTTCATCTACAACAACATTGTTGCTGGTAATGTTTCCAGTGGTTGGTTTAATTAAATCGAGTAACAAACTGAAATAGGTTGTTTTTCCGGCTCCATTATTTCCTACTAAACCAAAACTTTGGCCTTTAGGGATGGTTAATTCTTCGATATTAAGAACAGTTGTTCCATTATATGTTTTTGAAAGGTCTTTTGTATATATCATGATGAGATGTATTATTAGTTATCTTGACTAAAGGCGTCAATCATTTTGTATTTTGAATCGCTATATTTTTTAGTAATGCCTTTCATTAATTTTTTATGAAAAACTATTCCTAAAACCCCAAGAACGATTAATAAGGCTATTGCAGCACTAAATCCAGCCAGCCAATTTACAAGTCCAAACAGACCCATTGGCACCAACATTAGCGGTATACCTATAAGCCATTGCACAGCACCTGTACCCTGATAATTAAAAGCTGCTTTTTTATCTAAATCTATTTTTTTACGGTTGAAGGATCCTCCCCAAAGTATCACATGGGTATTTACACCAATATTGTAAATGGCTGCTGCAAAATGTGCGATTAAAATTTTATATCCGAAATACACATAAGGAATTCCCAACACAAAAAGGAGTACAACACTAATCACCATAAGGATAAATTTTGAACGTAAATATTGCTCGTATTTAATATTCTGGCTCATTAAAAGTTTGTAATAACCACTATCCCAAGCCGGAATGAATTGCCCAAAGTTGATGAGGAAAAATCCCGTAGAGAATATCCCAATAAATGCTGACATAAAGGTCATTTCTCTATACATAGGCTGTGGATAGAAAAACAAACCGTAAAGCACACCAATCAATAATAACATGGCCATTGATTTGGTACGTTTATTTCTCCAAATGAGTTTTAAATCGAGTTTCATAAATGGTGCAATATCACCAAAACGCTCTGTCCACGATAAGTCTGAAGCATTAACTTCGGTAACTTTAGTTTTTAATGAGCTGTCCAAATACAGTTTCTTTCTTAAGGTTTTAAAGTTGAAACCATAGCACAATGCTAAAATTGCGATTGGAATTAAAATAAGAATTAGATTATTCGCAATGCCCAAAAATCCGCTTCCTATTAATGTTGTCATTGGTACAATTTCAAAATAATTTAAACCAAATAAAACACTAACCACCACGATTATAGGTAAAAATGACAATTCTGATTCTGCAGAAAAGGCTTCGATTATAAAATTTAAAAAATTAATAATCAGTACTGTAATAATCAGCGCAAACATCCAAATTAAAATTTCCGAAGCGACATACCCATCTCCTATTAACATTATACTAAACGGTATGATGGCAAATAGTGGTAAAAAATTAAAAAATGACAATGCTGATTTTCCTAGTACATAGTTAACAACAGTAGATCGTTTAATAGGAAGTGTTAGCAAAGGTTTTACACTCATTACTGGTAATTTTTGCAAAAAGAAACGCATTAATAAATCGCCAATAATCCAGTAAAACAAAAATCCATTGGCTGCTACAAATGGGTCTTGCTCAGGGTACATTTCTTTAAGAATAAAAAGAAGGCCGAATCCTAAGCCTAAAAACATGGCAACAAAATAAAGTGCAAAAAATACCATTAAGATATTGATAGCTATATTTTTCTGCCAATACGACGAACGAAAATATTGTTTCCATTCGAGATTGAGAAAATGTTTTATCATAATGTAATGAAGGGTTGGTTTATGTGATAAGTACGAAAAAACAGAAATTTGTTACAAACTAAATTCTGGATAAGTTTCATTTAGCAGTTTTTCGGCTTTGTTCGGAATCACTTCTAAGCTAATATAATTAACCAAAGCGATAACTGTAAATGCTAAAGAGAACAACACTAAAAAATAAGTGTTACCTCCATAATTCTCTGGTATTTTATACACATTAAATAATTGAGACATAAATATAAACATGGTACTTCCGGCTTGTTTAAAGATCATTTCTTCCAACATCCATTTTTTGTTAGAAAGCTCTTTTCTGCGTCTAAACTGCCTATTAAGTTGAATACTTTTATAAGTACACCAAACTGTTATAATCCCAAAGAAAACTAAAGCTAAAGTTGCTATATACACTGTTGAAAACGTGATGTAAAACAATAAAAACAAGGCAATAGTTGAAATAATTTGTGGCAACTCAAACCATTTCTTAAGTTCTGTCCACATGTAACGCATATAACGCTTATTCATGGCTTTCGCTTTTTGGTCAATGGCATCCATAAAACCAAAAATTCCGAATTTTTTGAAGGCTTTGTTTTTAGCGTCTTCAAAACTGAGTTTAGGTTGCTGTTGCCATTGTTGCTCTATATCATTCGCTAAATGATCTACGAGTTCGGTTTGTAAGTCGTAGTGCTCTACAAAATGTTGCCTTGTAAAAGCGTAGAGGTCTTGTATTTGGTATTCGGTGAGTTTCATGTTGTTAAAAGCTGATAACGTTCATTGTAAATATTATAGATTTTAATAAAGTTATTTAAACTATGTCTACTAAATACAAATAGTAAAGCAAAAAGAATAAATAAGATATAATACGGTTTCATTTCAAGGCCTTCATAATGCCAATTAAAAAGCATAATTAACCAATATGGCATTTGAGTTAATAATAGCGATGATGATACTGCTAGTTGCATGTTCAGCGATTTAGTTTTAAACTTTTTTAAACCACCATAAAATAATTTAGTAAATTCAGTAATAATTATTCCTGACATAGCTACAAAGAGTCCCGCTTTAATACTGTATTGATAAGCTATGAGAGTTACTATTGTTAGCACTAGTAATTCTATAAAAAACCTAATCGAAGAAATAAAAGGTAAAAATGTTTTCCAATATGCCTTTCGATGTTTCCTCCCAATTTCTTTTTGCTTTTGTTTAATAAACTTCTTAAAACCAGTATTGCTCTGATACAATCCTTTTTCAAAAATCTTGTCTTTAGAAACACCAAATTCAATAAACTGATTACCAAAGCCGCTATGAACATCGAGTAAGGCTTCATTAAAAGAAACACCTTCATTCGTTATTTTATCTTCAACGGCAGAAACAATATGATCTAACAATTCTAAACGCACATCCCAGTATTTTACCTCGTTTTTAATGAGGTAATTGTCTATGAATTGTATTTCTGCTTTGGTTAGTTTCATTGTTAATTCACTTTTAGACCTGCTAGGTTTTAAAAACCCGCTAGGTCTCCTTCTATTTAGGTTATGCTAGAGTTTTATATTGCTTTTCGTAACTCTTAAATAATTTTATGCTAACACGAACCAAGACCAACATTAAAGTTAAAACTATACTTACAATTCCGAGAATCCAAAGTACAGTCGCTAAATTTTTAGCTTGGTAGCTAAAATTAAAAATAATATTGGGTATTTGATAAAACACCAAAAATGGCATAGCTAAACGTTCTACGACCGAAAATCGTTTGAGATTTTTCACTTTGTGATAAACAACATAAGTTAACAGAAACCCCGATAATCCAATTAATGGAACATAAGAAATAATTAACCTAAACGTTTCTATATTGAAATTTGAATACAAAAAGTAAAACCCGCCAAAAGACGCTAAAAAAATCAGCAATGTTAATGGATTTAAAAATTCTTTTAAAAATGCCCTCCATATTTTTATATCAGCAGACTTTAAAAATTGTCTGTTATCCTTCAATAGTTTAGCCTTGTTCTGAACCATATAACCTTTAAACACATTATAGAAATCGTTAGTCGTACTCGCCTGCATTCTAGATTCAATATCTGATGCGACATGATCTACCATTTCCATTCTTATATCTGCAAAAACCACATCAGAATTCTCTAAGTAAGTATCTATAAATTGTATTTGTTCTTTGGTTAGTTTCATTTTAAGTTTTAATACCTACAAGGTTTTTGAAACCCTGCAGGATAAGCAATAAATTCATTAGACGTTCTAGGTCTAAGCGAGCTTTGGATTCACTAAAGCTTGCATCGTTTTAATATACTCAGCTAATTCTTCTAGCTTATTAACGGTTTCTTTAGTTCCGGTTTCGGTGAGTTTATAATATTTACGCAGTCGGTTGTCTACTTTTGCAACCTCAACATCTAACAAACCTTCGGCTTCTAACTTATGTAACGCAGGATATAATGCACCTTCCGTGATTTTAAGTTCACCTTTAGTTAATTCCTTTACCCTTTGGGTAATTTCGTAACCATACATTTTATCGTTCTCATTTAATAACTTTAAAATGATGGTGGTTAAACTCCCTTTATATAATTTTGAATTGCTCATCGTAGCACAAATATATACATAATTTTCTTATGTATAAGAATCTTATGTATGATCGATATTCAAAAAAGCTAATGGCTTTTCAATTGGACTCACTTTGTCTTCGCTCAGTGACCAACGATTAGCCAAGAAAAAAACCTATCAGGTCTGTAAGAGATTGTTTATCTTTGCAAAAAATTATTTTTAATGGCACATTTTCATTCACTCACTATAAAATCAGTAGATAAAGTAACAGACAGTTCTGTTGCGATAACCTTTGATATTCCCGAAAATCTTAAAGAACAATTCAGCTTTAAAGCCGGACAATACATTACCTTAAAAACAACTATTAATGGCGAAGACATCCGTAGAGATTATTCTATTTGTGCGTCTCAAAATAGTGGAAACGTTACTGTTGCTGTAAAAGCAGTTGAAAATGGAACGTTTTCTATTTATGCCAACACTACCTTAAAAGCAGGTGACGTCTTAGAGGTTGCAGAACCAAATGGTCGTTTTGTATTTGAAGCTAATGCTGCCAAAACAAGAACTATTGCTGCCTTTGTTGCTGGAAGTGGAATTACCCCAGTACTTAGTATTGCTAAAACGCTTTTGGAAGAAGAACCGTTTAGTAACTTTATATTAGTTTATGGCAATAAAACATTGGACGATGCTATGTTTATAAATGAGTTATTGCAACTAAAAAAACAATACGATAATCGTTTTCATGCGCATTTTATATACAGTCAGTCTCAAGAAACCGATGCCTTATTTGGACGTATTGAAAAAAGCACAGTCAACCTCATCGTAAAAAATAAGTACAAAGGTGTTAGCATTGAAAACTTCTATCTCTGTGGACCAGAACAAATGATTCATACCGTAAAAGAGGTATTAATTGAAAATGGTGTAAAAGAAAAAGCAATTAAGTTTGAATTGTTTACAGCTCCTGTTGAAGCCGGTACTGATGCTGCTGTGGATTCACCTTCTGGCGAAACTAAAATTAAAGTCGTGGTTGATGAGGAAGAGTTTGAATTTAACATGTCACAAAAACAAACCATTCTTGAAGCTGCTTTAAAGCAAGATATCGACGCGCCTTATTCTTGTCAAGGAGGAATTTGTAGTAGTTGTATTGCAAAACTTACTGAGGGTACAGCAGAGATGCGTCAGAATAATATTTTAACGGATAGCGAAGTTGCTCAAGGTTTAATATTGACTTGCCAAGCGCATCCTACTTCGGCTACTGTTGCTGTTGATTATGATGATGTTTAAAAAGAACCAAGAATCTAGATCGCTTCGCTTTTAGATTTAAGACAAAAAGACCTATCAGAATTAAAATTCTGATAGGTCTTTTTATTTTCGATAGGTTCGCGATACAAAATTCTACACTCGAACTGACTTATAGATATCTAAAAGAAATAATGTCACTTCGCGTGATTTTTGATGCAAGATAAAATTGTATTGAGACGATTCTAATTCTATATAACCGCTTTAATTTTTGAAACGATTACCGCTTCAGAAACACTACTCGCCGCCTTCTCGTAACCTTCTGGGAATTTATTGCCGTAAATAGATGTTGGTATTAATGGGAACTGATCTCTATTTGCCGTAAGCGCAAAATCTATAGGTTGATTAAAGGGTGCAAACCCAGCAAAAGGATGTGTTACACCCCAAATTGTAATTACTTTTTTGCCCAACATTGCCGCCATATGTGAATTACCAGAATCCATAGCTAGCATGAGATCTAAATTTGAAATAAGAATTAATTCTTCCTCTAAATTCAATTCTCCTGCAACGGATTTTACGTTAGTGTATTTTATTTCAAGCTGATTTAAAAGCTCTACTTCTTTAGCACCACCTCCAAATAAAACAACATTATAGTCTTTAGAAAGCTCTTCAATTACAGTTTCCATTTGCTCTAAAGGATACATTTTACTTTGATGTGCCGCGAAAGGAGCAATGCCTATAGTTTTGAAGCTTTTGTTTGAAATAAAAGCATTTAGCTTCTCAGTTAAAGTCTTTGGTTTTGGAAATGTTGGATTAGATAAATCAACCGTAAAACCTAAATCTTCAAAAACATCAGCATAACGCTGGTGTGTGGTTTTTAGTTGCTTAAAAGATGCACCTGATGTTAGTGCTTTCTTTTCGGCTCTACCTTTATTTAATTGGATTACTTTTTTTCCGAAGAAAAATAATTTTAAGATTTTACTACGCAGTACATTGTGTAGGTCTGCAACCGCATCAAAGCGAAGTTTTTTTAATTCCTTAGACAGTTTATAAAGTCCTAAAACGCCTTTGTGTTCCCCTTTTAAATCCGCCTCATAGAAGCTTACATTTTCTAAATCTTTAAAAAAAGGTCTGAAAAATGCTCTGGTAACTACTGTGATTTTTAATTCGGGATATTGTGCTGAAAGTGCTCGCAAAACAGGAACTGTCATAGCCACGTCTCCCATTGCAGAAAACCTAAGGACGAGTATGTGTTTTGGTTTTGGCATAATTTTGTACAAACCTGTCAGGTTTTAAAAACCCAACAGGTTCACGAACTATTTCTGTCCTCTCAAAACAGGGTTTAGTTCATTATCATTGTACATTTTCATTTGCTTATACACTTTCATATACTTATCACCATTTGAAATATCCGTAAGCATATCGTCTATTGCGGTACTTAAATCTACACGTTGTTCTAATAAAACATTGAGCTTTGTTTGGCAAGCCGCTTTATGCGCATCACTAGCATCATCTCTTACTGTTTCGAGATGCATGTGGTAAATCTTTAATGCTAAAATAGATAAACGATCGATTGCCCAAGCCGGACTTTCAGAGTTGATTTTAGCATCCGGTTTTACGGTGACGTCTTTATATTTATTTAAAAAATAACTATCGATATATTCAACCGTATCCGTTCTATCTTGGTTAGAGGCATCAATCATTCGTTTCAACTTTAAAGCTGCAACCGGATCAATGTTTGGGTCTCTAATAATATCTTCGTAAGCCCACTGAACAGTATCAATCCAAGATTTTCTATATAACAAATGTGCGATAAGATCATCATTTTTATCATACTTGTTAGTAAATGGCTGATCTACTGTGTTTAAAACTTTATAAGTTTTAATAACCTCTTGAAAAATAGCGTTTGCTTTTTGTGAAAACATAATGAAATTGATTTAATGTTTACAAATATAGTAGGAATTATTAACTTTAACGACTGAACCAATTCCCATAATATGCAAATTCATAACCTTTCTGATACACCTTCAATTTTAAACACCTTTATGTCTGAATTAAGAGATAAAACGGTTCAGAAAGACAGCATGCGTTTCCGAAGAAATATTGAGCGAATTGGTGAAATAATGGGATACGAACTAAGTAAATCACTTCAATTTAATCCGCACACTATTGCAACTCCTTTAGGTAATTCTGAAACTGTTTTACATCAAAAAGATATTGTGTTGTGCTCTATTTTACGAGCAGGTGTACCACTTCATAATGGCTTACTTAATTACTTTGATGCCGCTGAAAATGCATTTATTTCAGCATACAGACAACATAAGAACAATCCGGAAAGTTTTGAAATCGTAGTTGAATATTTAGCTTGTCCGAGTTTAGAGGGTAAAACTTTAATCTTAGCTGATCCGATGTTGGCCACAGGACAATCTATGGTGGCTACTTATGAAGCTTTAAAACCATTTGGAACTCCTAAAGAAATTCATTTAGTAAGTGTTATCGGTGCACAGGAAGGTGTTGATTATGTATCTAAAGCGTTTGATGCTGACGTAAAATTATGGATCGCTGCCATAGACGACAACTTAAATGAAAAAGGCTATATTATTCCAGGATTAGGCGATGCTGGTGATTTAGCTTTTGGAAACAAGTTACAACATTAAACCTATAATTGGCACTATAATAAAAAGAGCTATAAAAACTTCTTTAAACCAACGTTCTGAAATCACTTCGATATAATTGGCCATAATAATTGAAAATGGCGCAAATAAAAATAGAAACTCACTACCGTTTTTAGTGGGAGCAATAATAGCAACTAAAATAGCAATTATTGAAGCCCAAGCAATTAAGAAATAAGAGGGCTTTAATTTTTTATTCTTATCAGGAATATTTTTAAAATAATAGATAAGCGTCCATACATAGGATGTAAATAACACGGTGAACTTTAGAATATTTTCCTTGCTGTTATACGCTGTAAAATCTAAGCTTGCGTAGCGTTTAAAATTTGAAGGTTTTAGATAGACATCATCTACAATAATATTATAGACCAAGAGCAATATCAGCACTGTTGCCACTCCCATAAATGGAATAATAACATTCTTAAAATCATTTTGGGAATGATAAATCAAAGCCACAATCACTAAAGCGAAAAATAGCATCGACCAGAAATAGAATAAAGCCGCTAGTGCAATCCAGAATGCCGCATCAAACAACTTCTTTTTAATGTGTAAGTTAGAATGTAAACTTATTAGCCGTCTTAAAGCAAAAATAATAAACAGATTAGCTAGTAATATATCTGTATGCTTCATTGCTTCTGGAAACATACCAAACAACAAACCAAAGGTCATAATAGCATAACTATTTCTTTGTGTTAGGTTATTTTTAGAAACAATAAAGTCAATTAAAAAAACTAAAAACAAGGTCACTGCCCACTTAAAAAGCGTTGCTAGAGAACTATTTAGATCCGAAAAAAGTAGAGCATAGTTGGTTACTACAAATAGCAGGCAAACATAAACTGCAACAAATATGAAGTTTATAGGCTTAGATTTACTAAAAATACTTGTTATCATTAACTCTTTTTGTATTTTTGCTGCTCAATCCCAATTCGAAATTAGAATTGGTGTAAATTTATAAAGTTATGAATGATTTCTTTAACGGAATAGCGGATTTATTTGTAAATGTGTTATTTGCACCATTTGATGCACTTAAAGCATTAGAACTAGAAAGCTGGTTTTCAGCTAACATAATGTCATGGTTATTTACAGCTATTGGCGTGGTTGCATTTGTATATTGGATGTTACAACTTAAAAAATACAATGAGAACGGAGAAGAAGATAAAAGTATTTCTTCCCATTCTTATTTATAGGTCGAAACCAATATCCTTACGATAATACATCTTATCAAAATGTAGTTTTTCTATACTTTGATAGGATTTTTTTATGGCCTCTGGATACGTATTTCCATATGACGTAATTGCCATTACGCGACCACCCGAAGTAACCACTTTACCGTCTTTTTCAATTGCTCCTGCATGAAATACGATAGAGTCTGAAATAGTTTCTACTCCTGTAATTTCTTTGCCTTTTTCGTAAGCCTCAGGATAACCGCCAGAAACTAACATTATTGTTGTTGCTGCACGCTCATCAATATCAATAGTCACTTCACTTAAAGTTTGATTTGCCATCGCTTCAAAAACAGTAACTAAATCTGTTTTTAGTCTTGGTAACACCACTTCTGTTTCAGGGTCACCCATTCTAACATTGTACTCAATCACTTTTGGATCGTCTCCAACTTTAATTAAACCAATAAAAATAAACCCAACATAAGGCAAATTATCTTTCTTTAAACCTTCAACCGTAGGTTTTACGACTTGATTTTCAATTTTATCTAAAAATTCTTTAGTAGCAAATGGAACTGGAGAAACTGCTCCCATACCTCCTGTATTTAAACCTGTATCTCCTTCACCAATACGTTTATAATCTTTCGCTGTTGGTAGAATTTTATAGTCTTTACCGTCCGTTAATACAAAACAGCTTAATTCAATGCCGTCTAAAAATTCTTCGATAACCACTTTAGTACTAGCCTCTCCAAATTTTGCATCAACCAACATACTTTTCAATTCGTCTTTTGCTTCTTGTAAATCATTTAAGATTAAAACACCTTTACCAGCTGCTAATCCATCAGCTTTTAAAACATAAGGAGGACTTAGCGTTTCTAAAAACTTGTAACCTTGTTCTACATTCTCTTTAGTAAAGCTCTCATAAGCTGCTGTCGGAATGTTATGACGCATCATAAACTCTTTAGCAAACTCCTTACTGCCTTCTAATTCTGCAGCTGCTTTTTGTGGTCCGATTACAGCCACATTTTTTAAAGCCTCATCTTCTAAAAAGAAATCGTGAATACCTTGTACCAATGGATCTTCTGGTCCAACAACCACCAAATCAATTTTATGTTCTAAAACTGCTGATTTAATCGCTTCAAAGTCAGTAACACCAATATTTAAATTGGTTGCAATTGATTGTGTTCCTGAGTTTCCTGGAGCTACAAAAAGCGCCTTACAACGGTCACTTTGTGCTAATTTCCATGCAAATGTGTGTTCTCTTCCGCCAGAGCCAAGTATTAAAATAGTCATGTCTAAAATTTCTTTAGGCAAAAATAATTGGTTTTAAGTTTAAAAAACAATTAATTTACGGAAACCTTAAAGGCAAAAAACACTTTGCGACTATTCGATTTTTCTTTGAAAGTAAATGGCTTTGCGATTAACAAGGCTAAAACGGCTTTAGCTCAAATTCAGGCGAAAACTGACTTAGAATTTGAAACTTATGTTGAAGCGCAAAAAAAAGCCATTGTTTCTCATCATTTAGAACATAATCCCTTTTATAAATCTTTAGGAAAATCTATAGATCTTAACGATTGGAATTCTGTACCCATTATTACCAAACGTCATTTACAACAACCACTAGAACAACGTTTAAGTGATAATTTTACACCTAAAAATGTGTATGTAAATAAAACATCTGGTAGCTCTGGTGATCCCTTTATTTTTGCTAAAGACAAATGGTGCCATGCCTTAACTTGGGCAGAAATAATGAACCGATTTGGGTGGTATGGCATCGACTTTAACAGCTCTAAACAAGCACGTTTTTACGGAATCCCACTAGACAAAAAAGGCTATTACAAAGAACGGTTGAAGGATTATTTTAGTAACCGATTCCGTTTTTCAGTATTTGATTTGAGTGATAGTGCTTTTGAAACCGCTTTAACCAAATTTAAAACGACACACTTCGATTTCATTAATGGATACACCAGTTCCATTGTTCAGTTTGCAAAATATCTGAAGCGTCGTAACATTATTTTAAAATCAGTTTGCCCGAGCTTAAAAGCTTGTATCGTCACTTCAGAAATGTTATTTGATGATGATAAATTATTACTCGAAACTCAATTTGGGCTTCCTGTAATAAATGAATATGGAGCCTCAGAATTAGATCTTATTGCGTTTCAGAATACAAAGGATGAGTGGCAAGTAAATAGTGAAACACTCTATGTTGAAATTTTAGATGAAAACAATATGGTTTTACCCTATGGTGAAGAAGGTAGAGTAGTTATTACATCATTATATAACAAAGCCCATCCATTTATCAGATACGATATTGGTGATATTGGTGTGTTATCTGAAAATAGTACCATTAGAAAACCTATTCTTAAAAAACTGATTGGAAGAACAAATAGTATTGTTGTATTACCGAGTGGAAAAAAAGCTGCCGGATTAACTTTTTATTACATTACCAAAAGCGTGATTGAAAATGACGGTAACGTATCAGAATTTATTGTTGAGCAGTCTCGTATAGATCATTTTATAATTCGGTATGTCAGTAACAAAGAACTAGACTCGGATAAGAAAGACGTTATTACTTTAGAAATGAAACGCTATTTAGAAACAGGAATCACTGTTAGTTTTGAACGTGTAGCACAATTAAAACGGACTAAAGCAGGGAAATTAAAGCAATTTATTTCGAAGTTATAGGTTGAATTAAACGTTTTTTCACAAATAAATGTTCGAATAGAAACTGTATTAAATAGACTAACGACTTTACATTAGAAAAACCTAAACCTTTACGGTACACATTAAAATTATGCTTTATTAAATTGGTTTTATTAGAAGATAATGAGCCCTCTGTAATGCGATAGTAAGCAATTGTCTCTTGAATACCTATTGCGGGTTTATCACTTCTTTTTAAAGCCTCTAACCACAATAACCAATCTTGTCGTTTCTTTAAATCCTTAGTGTATATTTTACCTAATTTTTCAGAATTATACATTCCTGTTAAGTTCCCTACATAATTTGCCTTTAGCAACTTTCCGAATTCCAACTGAGGTAATGCATGAACCTTTTTATTTAGAGGTTGATTATCTTCATCTATCCATTCATAACTTCCAAAACTAACATCTGTACTATTATTTTGCAGTTGAGCTACTTGCAATTGAAGTTTATTCGCTGCCCAAAGGTCGTCTGCATCTAAGAAGGCAATATAATTTCCTGTAGCCATTTCAGTACCTAAATTCCTAGCCTCTGCTGCACCTTTATTATCTTTGTGAGTAAATAGCTTAATTCTAGAATCGCTCTCTGTAAATGGCTTTATAACAGCCTTTATTTGATCTGATGAGGCATCGTCTACCAAAAGTAATTCCCAATGAGCATAGGTTTGATTAATGACACTATTAATCGTTTTTTCTATAACATTGGCATTGTTATACATTGGTGTTATAATAGAAACTAGTGGTTGCATATGTAAATTTAATAAGCTTTATCGTCTCCTTTAACAACATTAATTATAGTCTGACCAATAATTTTTAGATCTAATAAAAGTGACCAATTTTCAATGTAAAAGATATCGTATTTTACTCTATTTATAATATCCTTATCGCGTTTAATTTCGCCTCTATATCCTTTTATCTGAGCTAAACCTGTAACACCAGGCTTAACATTATGCCTATAGATAAAATTATACTTATTAATTTTCTTAGAATAATCATCGGTATATGTAAGCATATGTGGCCTTGGTCCAACTACAGACATTTCACCCTTTAGAACATTAATAAACTGTGGTAATTCATCTATACTCGTTCTTCTTATAAACTTACCTATCACAGTGACACGTTTATCATTTTGGCTCACATACGTTCCTTTTGACTCTTGGGTTGTGGTAAGTGATCTGTATTTATAACAATAGAATGCTTTGTAGTTTATTCCTGTTCTTTTATGCTTAAAATATAGAGGACCTTTTGACTCTAGCTTAATTAAAATAAATAAAACAATAGAAAGCCAGGATAGCACAAAAACAATTATTAATATAGAAAACACAATATCAAATGTTCGTTTAAAAAGCTTATTTACTTCATTATTCAGAGCTACTTCCTGTATAGATAAAACCGGAATATAGTTGTAGTAATCTGTTTTATATCGCTTAGTAATTAGTTTTTTTGTATTTGGAATAAATTTAATATTGCAGTGGTTTAAATTAGCGCACCTCACGTATTCATTCAATTCTTTTTCTGACAAATCTGAAATTGAACAGTAAATCTCATCAATATTGTCATTATTATTTTCTAGGTAATTAAAGCTATCTTCAATAGAGCCAGAACTATTTTCATCGTGTGTATTACTAAACACAGCTTGGATATTATAACCTAATTCTTTCTTTTCTTGAAATATTTTTTTTAGAGCATTAACACTTTCCCCTCCTCCGATTACAACAATATTTCTTAAGTTTCCTTTTAAATATACTCTGATCGATTTTAGAATGTAATAGCTTAATAACTTCACAAAGCTGATTGCTATAAAGGAATAGCTTAAATATTTTAAGGTGACAGTCACCTCTATATTAATACTTCTAAAAAAACCTTCAAATGCATAAACTAGGAAAGTATAAACAAAGAATTGTTTTAAAATGAGCGATAGAATATTTAATACAGACGTATATCTATAAACTTTATAAAATTTTAGAAAATGGGTAGATAAAAGCCAGAAAATTATAGAATATATGAAGTATAATACATTCTTATTATTGAATATCTCGAAAGAGAAAAAGTATAATTTTTGATTGTTAAAATTTAAAAAGACATAAGCAAGTACATTTATAATGGCGAGATCATAAATAATTAATAATGGTCTCAACACCCATGAATATCTTCCTCTCTTAAATTCCATATTTATTTAATCTAATTGAAAGGTGTTTGGACGATTTGTCATAGAAGTTAAGTTGAAATACATCTGTTAGGTTAAAAATTAGTGTTGTTTAATAGGCTTTATCTTCTCCTTTAACAGCATTAACGAAAGTTTGAATTATAATTTTAATATCTAAAAGTAATGACCAGTTTTCGATATAAAATATATCATACTTTACTCTGCCAATAATGTCTTTATCTGTTTCTACCTCTCCTCTAAATCCACTAGTTTGTGCTAAACCTGTTATACCAGGTTTAACGAAATGTCTAACCATAAATTTATCTATTTTCTTAGCATACATTATGGTATGACTTACCATATGAGGTCTCGGTCCTACTACAGACATATCTCCAAAAAGGACATTAAAAAACTGAGGCAATTCATCAATACTTGTTTTCCTAATGAATTTACCAACTTTAGTTACTCTTTGATCACCTCTTGTTGCTTGGTTTGCATGCGCATCTTTATTTGGCATCATAGACCTAAACTTAAAACAGTCAAATTCTTTATAATTAAAACCATTTCTAGACTGTTTAAAAAATATAGGTCCTTTAGATTCTAACTTTATTAAGATGCCGATTATTGGGGTTAACCATGATAAAATTAAGACGATAACCAAACACGAGAATAGAATATCAAAAACTCGCTTTATTAATGTGTTCACAGATTCTTCTAAAGGAATCGTTCTAAGTGTAAGAATAGGAATATAATCGTAATACTCATATCTTAATTTTTTTGAATAGATCTCTTTACTATCTGGAATAAATTTTAAAATTTTAAGATTATTATCCGCAAAATTTACAATATCAGCTATCTGCGTGTTACTTAATTCTGAGATAGAACAGTAAATCTCATCTATACCTTCTTTTAGCACAAATTGAAAGCAACCTTCTAAAGAATCTGTTTTATTTTTTAAATTAAAAGTCTTCTTATGAGAATATCCATATTCTGGATTCTTATTAAAAAATTTATCTAAGGCAAGCGTCTTTTTATTAACACCAATAATAACTGTTGTTCTAAAATTTCCACCAAACGAAATTCTATATTTCTGTAACAAGTAATATATGGTATATTTTAAAATAGTAATGAAAAGAAAACATAATAAAGCATATATAACTAATGGCTTTGGGTACATATCAAGCTCATGATACAAACCTGATAAAGCAAAAATCACAAGTAGAAATAAAATAAATTGTTTTACAATAAGTGATAGAATGTTTATAGGTCGCGTATACCTATATACCTCATAAAAGTGCGAATAAATAGATAAAAAAAACCAACTTATAGATATTAGTGCTAAAAAAGCTAAAGGATAACTCTCTTCAAACAAATAAAAAATAGCTACTATATTAATTATTAGTAAATCTATAATATAAGAGATAGGCCTTAAATACCCTGAATATCTTCCTTGCTTAAATAAACTCAATGGTGTGCTTTATTATTTAATAAAATTATTAATATTACTTTTTTAAATGTTCACTATAAATTTTTTCTAGCTTAATAATATTCTTATTAATATCAAATTTACTGTTAAACAGTTTTAACGAGTTTTCAGAAAACTTAATATTTATATCATTGGTACTAATCAACTTTATTATGCCTTCAGAAAACTTAAACTTATCTTCATTTTGAATAAGGTAACCATTATAATTATTCTCTACCAAATCTCTATTTCCATCAGCATCAGTTGCCACTATAGCTTTTTTTAGCGCCAGACTTTCTATTACAGAATAAGGCAACCCTTCATATCTTGCTGTAGAAATATATAGTTGAGAGCTTTTAATAATATTAAATATATCATTTCGTGATGTCCATTCTAAAAGCGTAACATTAGTACCTAAATTTTGTTGTTTAATTATTTCTTTGACCGTGTTAAGACTTGGTGAGTGATAACCAACACCCATTAGTACAAGATGAACTTCTGGCAGCGTTTTTTTTACCTCAACTAATACATCTAGCATAAGCTCAATGTTTTTTTGGTAAGAAGGACGGCCAACAGAACAGATATAATAATCTGGCCAAGTTTTTTTTATAGACAAATCTTCTATATCAGAGATTGGATTAATTGAATTATTAAATAACAATACATTCTCTTTTTTATAGCCCACCTCTTCAATGGCTCTATTTTTTTCAGAAACAGAAGATGCTAAAATTTTATTATTAAAACCTCTAAAACATCGCTCAACAAAAAGGTATAAGCGTTGCTTAAAACTAGTTTCTGCACTTAAATAAGAATAAGCTTGAGGTGTGTGTAAGACAGGTATTTTTAATATGAAACCTACTATCTTCCCAATGATACCTCCTTTTGCACTATGAGCGTGTATAACTTGTGGTTTCTCCTTTCTTAAAATTTTTAATGTATTAAAAATGGCAGCAAAGTCTTTAAATACACTAATCTCCCTTTTGATTGGTAATTTATAATCTTTAATAGGGTTCTCAGCATTATCCAAATATGGAACTTTTGTATCATCATTACTATGAATAACAATATTTTCAAATTTAGAACTATCAATATTCGTTAAAATTAAACGTAATGAGACATCTACCCCTCCAACTGAATTAAGAATATGTGCTATTTTTATTTTATTCATTAAAGGAAAAATAATTAATTTTTAGAATAATAACGAGCCTGAATTAATAGTTAACAAATATAATTTATTTAGCTACTAAAGTAAATACTAATTAATTTAATTCCTTTTGAACTTAATTCTTCAATTTTAAATCATAAACTTTAAGAAAAGTACCAATTATTTTAATGAAGGCTTATTGTGATTTTGGACTTTAGAGGAAATCATTGTAGAAAAAACTAATGTTAGAGCAAACAACTCTCCTCCCATTTGTCTCGTTAAAACGTTCTCTACTGAACAGAAAAGAATTAGAGATAACAGCAAAATAAAAGAATAATAACTTTTGTAATCTAGCTTGAGCCAAAGCACAAAAAAGATGATAAATATTAAAAACATCAAAACACCAGAGCTTAACAAGAAATTAATAAATTGATTATGAGTATTAAATTTACTTCTTACAAAAAAATCTTGTTGCTTTTCATCTGCAAAATCTAACCTGTTTACATAGCAGTTTTCTAATTCATTGTTAATGTTAACGAAGCCGCTCCCGGCCAAATAACTTTTATTCTGAAAAAAAATATCATTTGCACAGCTCCATATAAAATATCTAGGCTCAAACTTAACCATCTGTTCAATACTATAGTTAGTATTAGATATGAAAAAACGCTTTTTTAAACTTGGGTTAATAGAAAACATAACAACGCTAAAAAAGCACAGTGTAATGATTATCAATCCTGCTTTTTTTCTGTTTTTAGCATAACAGAAATAAGCTAAAACTCCTATAATAATTGAAATCAACGAAATTCTTGCTGAAATAATTAATAAAAAGATTAGAAATAATAGTGCTAAAATATAATATAGAAATTTTGCTTTAGAAACTTGAGTCGCAACATACAAACACATACAAAAGCTTAATACATATACATACCCAATATATGGTCTATCTCCTAACAAAATTGATGATACATGGTCACCTACTGTCATATTAAACTGCCCTGATAATTTGTAGTGAATAACTAAATTTATAGCAGATATAACAAGTAAAGCTAATGATCCATAAATAAATGAAAGAATTGGAACTAACTTATTCTTAATTGGTATAGATGAGATTAAAATAAGTACGACTAACCATAAATTATTGACAAATTTAAAATCTTCCCACCGCTTAAATATAACTAACTGAATCGTTAATAAAAAAACTAAAAGATATAGGGTGTAGAATCTCTTATCTAAAATTTTTCTCCAATTTTGTTTTTGAACTACAAAAGGAAATAAAGCGATTAAGACTATTAAGATTATATTAGGAATTGCTTCACCTAAATCTGTAAAAGGAACTACAGCACAAAAAAGCGAAAAAACAGTTAGATAGATATATTCAAGATTCTTTTTCAATTTTTATTAATAATTTTTTTTATAAAAGTTGTAAAATCTCTCGGTGCTAGTAACAGGATGTAATTTCTAATTAGACCATAAATAGGATAAAATCCGAAATAAAAATGTGATTTTAAAATACTAATTCTAGCTTTAACTTGCTCTACTCGTCTTGTACTAGAAAGTGAGTTTGGGTCCACTACATAATCTAATAAAACCTCAGGCATATTCGCTACTTTAAATTTTTTGATCACATTAAAGAAAAAGGCAAAATCCTCACCATTTCTATGATATTTTTCGGGAAACAATCCTACGTCTTTTAAAATATCTACATAATAAATAACACTTGAATTTACGAAAGTACTATTCAAATGTATCTTTTTAATTATTGAGTCGTAGGTCGTTGGGTGCTTTAACACAAAAAGTAATTTCCCATTTGTATCAACCATATTAACAAAAGTACCTACCAACTTAATTTCGGGATGTTCTCTAAGGTAAGTGATTTGCTTTGAATACTTATCAGTATGATTTGTATCCCCACAGTCTAGTCGTCCTGTAAACTCATAATTCATTTTTAGGATGACTTCAAGTCCATGATTAGTGGCCATACCAACACCCATGTTTTTAGGCAATATTTCTAAAAAGATATCACCCCCTTTATATTTTTCTTTTAAAGAAGCTAAGTTTGGTTTTTCTATACTACCATCATCAACAATTAAAATATCTACTTCAATTGACTCATTAATAGACAATATAGAGGCATTTAAACCTTCTAAATTGTTATAATGACATATAAGAATAATTAATTTGTTCTGATTATTTACCATTTTACATTATTTCCTAAATTACCAATTCTCCTTAAACAAATAAGCATAGCTAACCCCAGCCAAAATATATATATTCTAAATGAATCTATTTGTAGCCACATCAAAAGAGTTCCGAAAAAAACGACATAAAGTGTTATACCAATATAATTATAACCTTCATTAGAATTAAGGAATTTATAAGTATAATAAAAGGTTAACGATAGAAACATTATAAAAAATATAAAACCAAGAATTCCGGTTTCAGCAAGTATCCTTATATAGAGATTATACCCAGGAGGAAAGGATTTAACGTCTTCATTTAAATAGTACGCCTTAAATTCATAATTACCTTTTGTGGCCCACTCCGGATATAATTCTTTCGATTCAAATGCCTGCTGTCCCCAACCTATACCTGTAATTGGATATTTTTTAAAAACCTGAAAATTAGCGTACTGTATTCCAAACCTTGATTGATTAGATCTAGCATTGTCAGATTTTGTATCTGTAAAATTTAAAGATTCAATTCTTTCATTAATTGTATCATATATAATATCTCCTTTAAGCATTAATACGACAGGGAGAATGCAAACTAAAAGAATAACTATTTTTCTAAAAATATTTCTAAATAGGTAATAATTCTTATATGAAAAATACCCTAAAAATATAAGCTGTAAAAACACAGTTACTAAAGCTGTTCGTGATTTAGAAACAACACTTAAAAAAATCACAAGTAAAAAAGGAATAAACCTATACCATTTCTTATTTGTAAGGATATAACTAAATATAAAACCTGATATACTTATTACGTATATACCTAAATCTGGAGGCCTCCAAGCTGTAGCATTAACTCTTTTTAATTCAAAATATAAAGTAGGTCTTGTAAATGGTAAATAATCAAATAATTGATAAACCCCTATGAGCTGAGTAACGCCCGAATAAATTAGAAACTGAATAAGCCCAACAATAAAAACCACGATAAGACTCCAGAACATCGTCTTTCTTACAACAAAGAATGTTTTTATCACACCCAAATTTATACAAACATTATAGAATAAGTAAAACAGCATAAAATATGCGAGTATTACAGAAATCAATTGTTTTAGATAACGAACCCAGCCAGATGTATGCTTAAAATAGTATTCTG
Source organism: Winogradskyella pacifica (assembly GCF_013403915.1). Classification (GTDB taxonomy): domain Bacteria; phylum Bacteroidota; class Bacteroidia; order Flavobacteriales; family Flavobacteriaceae; genus Winogradskyella; species Winogradskyella pacifica. Next base: position 68,546 of record NZ_JABFDI010000014.1, on the reverse strand, counting down.
ATATATTAAAAAAATTAAAAAAGGCAGCAACCACTATAAAAATAAAAAACATGAAGAATGCCTGATAAATGGGATGTGCAAATGGTAAGGATATTTTAAACCTCAACAAATCATGAATGAATAATACAATAAACGCTATAAGAAAAAATATTGGAGCCGAGTCGGAACTATATTCCCCCAAAAAGCTCATAAAACCAGGTACTTCAGAATTAAATGGCAGAAAAAATATTCCTAATAAAAAAATAAAAATATAGGTTTTTTTTATTAAATCCATATTAAAAAATTTTTCTATAATATATATAATTCATCAAATTGGCTGTTATAAAGGCAAATAACAAAGTTAATACAAACCCCATGTCATTAAACAAAGTAATTAATACAACTCCGAATATAATCATAGAAATCGCTCCAAATAGATGTGAATAAAACAATGGATAAGTAACTTCTTTAGCCTTTAAAGCAATCGAAATTGGTTTCGTAGACATCGCAATCAATTGAGCGAACCAAACGATTAAAATATAGGCTATACCTTCACCATATTTGTCTTGATATAAAAAACAATATACGATATACATTACAGGAATTGAAACAATATAGATAAGCACTAAGGGTTTGGTATAGCGCTTATAGAAATCTTTCATAACAACTGGAATCAAATTTTCAGATTCTAATGCTTTCATGGAAAAGGTCGGTGTCAAAAAATTATCCATTCCTATCAATAAAATTGTAAAAACGCCAAATAGATTTTGAATAATTCTCAGTTTACTTATTGCAAAATCAGACACTCCAAAAGCTTTACCAAAAATATAAATACCTTGTGTATAAACCCAAAAAGAAACAGCACCTGCAAGAATCCATTTGGCATATTTAAAGTGGGTAAAAAATACGGAAGTATAAAAATCCTTATTAAAAATACTTAAAACGGATAATTCTTTTTTAATATCCGTTTTATAATATATAATAATTACAAAAAATAGACTTGCAAGTAAATAAGCAACCCAATAAACTACCAAGATTAGATTTAAACTTAAGGTATCTTTATAGGCATATATACCACTAAAAAAAACGATATTCATCAGCAATGAACTAACAGGCGCAAACCCCGTAGAAATTACTTTATTTGAAAAAATAAATCTTTTAAAAATCTCTACTAATGTCAATCCAAAATTCATCAGTAAGAAATTCAATAAAAAAATCTGAGTTACCTGAATTCTTAAAAAGAAAAAAGATATTATTGAAAATACGATATTGAAAATTGTGAAATAAATAATATTCACACTCAAATAGTTAAACTTTTCGCTATGCCATTTCTTAATACCAAAAACCAATATTGGTGCAGAGAAAACAGTAGTTAATATTATATTTATAAGTGTAGAATAACTGTACAGAACTACAAATTCACTAAAAACAGTTTCATTTAAAACTGTTGATAATACAAGAACAGAACCAAAGTTCATTAAAGAGGTTAATACTTGGTCAGTTAAAATAAAATATTTATTATTAAAAAAATTATTACGAAAATTCATGTAATATTATAGTATAAACTCTTTTACTAATTGCCGAAAGTAGTTAATAAATGTTGTAGCGGAAAATAATAATGAAAATTGTAGATTTAAAAACTTGAAGCATAAAAAATAATGATACTTTTGGAGATAATTTAATGTATTAATTTAATAATTACATGAAATTTTTCATAAAGAAAATTTTTAAAGAAAATAAAAAATCCAAAATTTACCAGATCAGTTCTTGGGTTTACAAACGGTATTTTCCTTATGTCAATGTTGTTACAAACATGTTTTCTGACACTTTTTTTTATTGTAAGCACTCAAATGTATTTAAGGTTAACACATTAAATAAAATTGAAGCTAAAATAATCTTAGACTACCATTCAATTGAAAAAGGACTCTTATTTTCTCAAACAAAATATGGCTTTGCTAAAGATAAAATAAAAAGACTTAACAAGTATCTTAAAAACCAAAAAGTACTCACTAATTCTAATAAGTCTCAAATAAGCGTAGCATACAGTGTTATGTGCGAATATTACGAACTGCACAAAAAGAACAATTTTGATATCTCTTCTTTTTATGCTGAAGACGATTATCTTTTCTATAAAAATCATTTAAATAGCGCATACAATAATACCTTTAGTGGAGTTATTGAATATACAAAAAATGATTTTTTTGATCATACTTTTTCTTCATTTGATAAATTTTCAGACTCTAGAAAAAGTGTTAGAAACTTTACGGGTAATTTAATAGACGACTCTACAATTGAGAAAGCTATAATGCTTTCTAAAAATGCACCTTCTGTATGCAATAGACAACCGTCCAAAGCCTATTATTTAAAAGACAAATCAAAAATTGATAAAGTTTTAGAATTACAAGCAGGATTAAATGGTTTTACCCAAAACATTAACCAACTACTTATTATTACCACAGACGTTAATTATTATTATTCGATTGGAGAACGTTATCAATTTTATATAGACGGAGGAGTTTATCTCATGAACCTCTTATATTCATTGCACTTTTATAATATTGCTGCCTGTCCTGCAAACTGGGCAAAAGAAAAAGACGACGAAAAAAGAATTAAACAAATACTCGATATTAATAGTTCTGAAAAAGTTATATGTTTAATTGCCATTGGGGAGGCAGATGAAAACTTTAAAACAACATTATCCAAAAGGAGAGATTTAGATGAAGTTTTAACCATAATCAAATAATTAATGACAAAATTAAAAATTGGAATTTTAACGCTTCCTATAAACAATAATTATGGAGGAATTATTCAATTAGCTGCATTATATAACTTTATTGAGTCCAATGGATTTGAAGCTGTTTGGATAGATAAGAAACACCCAGAAAGCGTCGTTAAATCTTGGCTAATAAAGCTTATTGAAATTAACCCATTACATCATATTTACGATCCTAAAAACTTTAAAACAATAAAGCTTTTTCGTAAACAAGTATCCCCTTTTTTTAAAGACTATTTAAGTGTAAAAACTAAAACGACTTACACTTCTGAGCATTTAAAAGAAGTGACAAAAGATTTAGATTGTATTATTGTAGGTAGTGATCAAGTTTGGAGGTTAGAATATATAAAAGAGAACTACCCTACTTATTTTTTAGATTTTGTTTCTTCAAAAACAAAAAAAATAGCCTACGCAGCTTCATTTGGAAAGGATTTTTGGGAAGGAAAAACAGAGTCCATCTTAAAAATTCAATCATTAATCCAAACGTTTGATTTAGTATCTACTCGAGAGGAAGATGGTTTAAGAATTTGTAAAGACAGTTTTAACTACAACAAAGCTGTTCATACCCTTGATCCTTCATTTTTACCAGATGTAAGTTTCTATGAGAAAATGATTAAAGGCCTCGATTTTTCTCGTAACATTGAGTTATTCAATTACGTATTAGATGCTTCAGAAAAAAGCACTTCAATTGTTGATGAAATTTCTGAACGAATGAATCTAAAAATAGATAAGATTTATTTGAATGCTAATAGCTCATTAAAGAGCTCTAATTTAATAGAGAACTGGTTAGCTCATTTTTACTACTCAGATTTTATAATTACCGATTCTTTTCACGGTTTAGTATTTTCAATAATTTTTAATAAACAATTTATCATTATAGGGAATAAATCTAGAGGATTAAGCAGGTTTAATTCACTTTTAAAGTTACTTGATCTAGAAAATAGAATTATTGATATTGACCAATTTAAAACAGAAGATGTCGCTATTTTAAATGAAAAAATCGATTATTTAGAAGTAAATAAAAAGCTCAATATGCAAAAAGAAATGTCTAAAACTTATCTATTAAATGCAATAAGAGGTTAAAAATTAGTCTTAAAATTGACTTTTAAGATTTACTTTTAATACAATTGACCATGGCGATTGCTAGACTAGATTTCCAATTTGGTATTTTAGAGTCTAAAAGCTGGCTTATCTTTTCGGTATTCATTATACTATACTTTGGTCGTACAGCTGGTGTTGGGTAATCTTTAGTTTCAATTTTATTAAGTTTTATAGGACTATCACTTAATCTAAATATTTCTTTTGCAAAATCGTACCAACTAACCACACCTTCGTTACTGTAATGATAAATGCCGTAACTTGTATTTCTAGACGCAATAATTTGTAAGGTAGCATCGGCTAAATCCATAGCATATGTTGGACTTCCTATTTGATCACCTACGACGCCTATTTCATCACGTTCATTAGCTAACCTTAACATAGTTTTTAAAAAATTATGACCATATTCCGAGTACAACCACGACGTTCTAATTATAAAATACCTTTGCAATGTTTTAGCGATAACCTGTTCTCCTGCCAATTTCGTTTTTCCATAAACACCTAAAGGATTAGTAATATCATCCTCTAAGTAAGGTGCTGTCCCTTCACCATCAAACACAAAGTCTGTAGAAATATGAATTAAAATGACCTCAAACTTTTTACAAGCTTCAGCTATATTTTGAGCTCCTAAGTGATTGACCTTATCTGCTAATTCTATTGCTTCTTCGGCTTTATCTACGGCCGTGTAAGCCGCACAATTAATACAATAATCAAACGACTGTTCACTAAACACATCTTCTACTTTAGCCTTGTTTGTTATATCTAAATCAGATGATGATTTAAAAACAAATAGAATATTAGGATGTTTAACCACCAAACTTTGAAAGCATTGCCCTAATTGACCGTCTTTCGCAGTAACAAGTACATTGATCATAAGTTAGCGTCTTTTAAGGTAGGTAATGTGAGGTCTTTCTCTGACAGTATAAAATCTGTACTAGGCAGCTGCCAATTAATGTTTAAATCCTCATCGTTATATATGATGCCAGCTTCTGATGCTTTATTGTAGTAATTATCACATTTATAACTAAAAATGGTTTCATCTTCTAAAACAATAAAACCATGCCCAAAACCTTTCGGTACAAATAATTGAGTTTTATTGCTTTCCGAGAGCTCAATGGAAACATGTTCCCCAAATGTTTTGGAGCCTTCTCTAAGATCTACCACAATATCTAGTACAGCACCTTTCACAACTCTTACCAACTTGGCTTGCGCATACTCACCTAATTGATAATGTAGACCTCTAAGCACTCCTTTTGAAGATTTCGACTCATTATCTTGAACAAAATTAATATCCAAGCCTAGTGCCTTATTAAGAGCTTTTTGGTTGTAGTTTTCAACAAAATAACCGCGTTTATCGGAGAACACTTGAGGTTCTATTATAAAACAGCCTTTTAATTTAGTTTCTTTTACAATCATTTTATTCCAATACTAAGCTTAATAAATGTTTACCATAACCGCTTTTAGTTAATGGCTTTACTATTTTTATAAATTGTTTCTTATCGATATAACCCATTCTATATGCAGCTTCTTCTAACGAACCAATTTTTAATCCTTGACGCTCTTCGATAACTTGAACAAATTGTGAAGCTTGCATTAACGATTTAAAAGTACCCGTATCTAACCAAGCCGTCCCTTTATCTAGTACGCTAACTTTTAACTTCCCTTGATTGAGATAATACTTATTTACATCTGTAATCTCTAGCTCTCCGCGTTTACTTGGTTTAATGTTTTTTGCTATTTCAACCACTGAATTATCGTAAAAATAAATACCAGGAACCGCATAATTCGATTTTGGTTTTTTAGGCTTTTCTTCAATGGAAACCGCAATATCATTCTCATCGAACTCCACGACACCATAGCGTTCTGGATCGTGAACATGATAGGCATAAATGATTCCTCCATCGGGATCATTATTTTGTTGCAACAGATCAGCTAAGCCTGTACCGTAAAAAATATTATCACCAAGTATCAATGCGACCTTATCATCTCCAATAAACGCTTCACCAATAATAAAGGCTTCTGCAAGTCCATTAGGGGATTCTTGTACGGCATACTCAAAATTACAGCCATACGATTTTCCATCGCCTAAAAGCTTTTTAAATAAAGGCAAGTCTTGAGGTGTTGAAATAATTAAGATATCATTAATACCAGACCACATCAAAGTAGAAATAGGATAATAAATCATCGGTTTATCGTAAATAGGCATTAATTGCTTACTTACGGCTAAGGTTAATGGATGTAACCTTGTACCAGATCCTCCTGCTAAAACGATTCCTTTCATGTTAAGTATTTTTTTATTGAGCTAAGCTGTATTTAAACGGCATATAGAGTTCTCATTGCTATGTATACTTCCTTAAATACCACTCTATGGTTTTAATAATTCCTGTTTCAAAGTTTTCATCTGCTTTCCAATCCAATTCATTTTCAATTTTAGAGGCATCAATAGCATATCTAAAATCATGTCCTGGTCGATCGTTCACAAACGTAATTTGTTCAAAATATGAACTATCCTTTGGTACCAAATCATTTAAAATATCACAAATTTTTTGCGCTATGTATAAATTGTCGCGTTCGTTATTTCCACCGATATTGTAGGTTTCACCTGCTTTACCGTTTTGAAAAGCCAGGTCAATACCTTTACAATGGTCTTCAACATACAACCAATCTCTAATGTTTTTACCATCACCATAAATTGGTATAGGTTCATTATTTAAAGCTTTTCTAATAATAGTTGGAATTAGCTTTTCGTCGTGCTGTTTAGGCCCATAATTATTACTGCAGTTTGTTGTAACCACATTCATACCATATGTATGAAAATAACTTCGTACAATAAAATCAGACGATGCTTTTGATGCACTGTAAGGGCTATTAGGTGCATAAGGGGTTTCTTCTGTAAACAAGCCTGTATCTCCTAATGTGCCGTATACTTCATCTGTAGATATGTGGTGAAATCTATTATTCTCGCAACCTTCTTTAAAAGCAAAAGGAGCATCCATCCAATGGTTCTTAGCTATATTTAGCAAAGTGAATGTCCCATAAACATTAGTATTAATAAAGGCATCTGGATGCTTAATGGAGTTATCAACATGCGATTCTGCAGCAAAATGAATAACGTCAGAAAAATTATAGGTTTCAAAAAGCGCACCTATAAGTTCTGTATCACAAATATCTCCTTTAATAAAAGTGTAATTAGCATTGTCCTCAAGTTCCGTTAAATTAGAAAGCTCACCTGCATAAGTGAGCTTATCTACATTAACGACTTTAATATTCTTATACTTTTCTAAAAAAAAGACTATAAAATTTGAACCGATAAAACCTGCCCCACCCGTAATTAGTATCGATTTTGTTTTACTCATATTCTTTAATATACTTAAATAACTTAATAGCTAAAAATCCTAAAAGGAAAAGCAATAAACCCAAAACTGGAAATATAATAAAGTAGCGCGCTTGAAGTTTTTGATCCTCAATACCTAGCCTATCAAAAGACGAAACTATATCAAAATAATTATTCTTTTCAACGATACTCTTATCTAAATAATTTAAGTTTTTTCTAATTATCTGTTCTTCTAAAAATAAATCATACTCATTAGTTATTGATTTTTCTTCCGTAATAGGAAGACCTGTATTTAGTCCGAATGATAAATCCCTATTTTTTGATTCGTTCTTTAAAACTTCTAAATATGTATTTTGAATACTATCTAAACGTGACAACTCTGTCATTAAAGACAAGCGATCAATATGAACAGTACTATCTCTAATTTGCTTTTGTTGTTTTGCAAAATCATTTTCAAAAGTCTTTCTAAAACCTTCATTTAGCTTTTTAAAAACATCTTGTTTATTCGATTTTGCAGTAATCGTATATATACTCCCCGATAATAAATCTCTATTATTAACGTATTCTTTATAGTTTAATTGATCAACCAAAGATGTATCAATAGATTTTACATATTCACCATATTCGACAAACAAATCATTTTGAGTTACAGGACCAGCCTCTAATTCAAACCCCTTTAATTTACTAGCATAAGAGCTATCCATTTCAAAGATTTGTGCTAACTCAGCAACATTATTGGATTTAATTAACGCATTAAAATATTCAATATCATTAACTAATTGATATTTTGAATCAAAATGAGCTTCAACAACCATTTTTGAAAAATAAATTGGTTTCGTTGATTTTTCATATATAAATCCTAAAACGACCAAAACTATAAAAATCGCAGCAGAAATTTTAAAATATACAATTAATGGTTTTAGTACATAAATAACAGCAGAAAGAATGCCTTTAAATATACCCCCTATAAAAGCAAATAATTTCTCAAATAATCTACCGATTGCATTAAATAACTGACCTAAATCAACCTCTTCATTGTCGGGTTGCTGTGGTAATTTTTCACTCATGTGTTATGAATTAAATATTTGTTCTAGAATTTTTTTTGTGATAACATATGTTGGCTTAACACCAGAAGTTCCTAAACCTCCAGAAGCTAAAGTACCTCCTGTTTCTAAAGGGTTATCACTAGCATAGTAGGCGTACCTTACTTTAACATCTTCATTTATACTACCTCTAACTCTAGATGCAGCTTGAATGGCTTTTTGATAATGTGCTCCCTCCATCTCTAAACCAATGACGTTCCATGTTGATTTTTTAAAGAATTTTAAAATTTCTTTATTTTGAAGCGATGTACCCAAAACAGTTACCATCGTACCTTCAAAAACAGAAACACCACAGTCTAATAAATCATTTTTACTCAACTCGTTTTTAAACGGGTAGTTATCTGCTGTACCTTCAAAAATATGTGCTGTTGGTATCATTACATCACCCTTACCCCCTTCTAAGATGCCTGCTTTTCCCATAATAGAAATAGACTTTACATCTAAATGAATCGCCCTATCATCTACATGTATAGGCTTTAAAAGCTCGTCTAGTGTTTCATAAGCTTGTTCTCCAAACGCATAATCCATTACAAAAATAACAGCTTTCTTCTCTTTAACCTCTTCTAGATATTTAAACTCAGTTTTAGAAAAATCGATTTTAGCAGTATCAAAAATCTGAATATCTATATTCGTCCCTGACGTATCATTTATTTGAATCATCCCATTTTGCAATGCAGATTTTTCGACTTTATTCCGTAATACCGAATTTTTAGAATCACTTAAGGCTTCGTAAGTTTGAAAAATATCTTTTTTAGCATCTGCACCTTTAAGCGCTCCTTTAGCAAATAAAGAATTCATAACACTATGCATATTGGCACTAATGATATGAATTGGTCGTTCTAACAATCCATTTTTATGCAACTCTGCTTTTATAGTATCTGCCCATATTTCTCCATGAATATGATGACCTAGACGTTCTCTTAAAACAGGACTAAATGTTATAGTACGTTTAGAATTATTAATGGTTTCTTCTATAGCCAGTTTACCTAACCAATATACAATGTGTAGTAAGCGTTCTGGCTGATCTTCGGTTGCAAATTTTGGATATGCCTCAGTAAGTTCGTTAAACGTTCTTCCTAAAATATTAGCCGTATGTGTAATCGCTATTTCACGTTCTTTCTGCGTTAATTTCTTTGTAGAAAGTACAGCGTTCTCTAATTTTTGCCAATCTCTAACCGTAGAACCATCTTCGTCTATGATAACACGTTTACTAATTTTATGAGACTCAACAAACAAAAAGGTAAGGTGCGTTAATATATCGTAAATCTCAGAGCGTCCTCTCGTAATTTCAATATTCATTTGCTCATCATCAATACGATAGCAATTACGTCTTCGTTTTGGTGGAATTATGGCTTTAAAGTGTGAGTTTCCGTAGCCTTCATCACTAGTAAGGTTTATAAACGTACATTCTTCTATGCCTTGTGGTAAACGATCTACCACATAAAGCAAACCTTCTAATTCTGCTTTTTCTTCTCCAATAGAACCATAGATTTCTGGTCGTAATAACAATAATGCTTCACGCAAGGTTTCTCCAGAAACTCCCATAGGCTTATAAAACCCACGATTAAACAGGTGTCTCATCGTGATATACATGCGTTCTATAGCGCTAGAACTCTCTTGAGCTCTAGTTCTTCCTTGTTTCTTTTTATTTGTAATCATAATCTTAATTTGACCTACAAATATAGGCTTATTTGATTAATTTTAGTTGATGCATACTGTCTGCAATTTTTCTATCATTTGCGAGTCTTGGAATTTTATTTTGACCGCCCAATTTTCCAATCGATTTCATATAGGTTTGAAATCCATCTTTTTTAATTTTTGTAACCAATAAGGGTCTAAGGACTTTACCTTTTATCAAATCTAAATAATAACTATTTTGTTGTTGTAAGGATTGCTCTAAAGCACTGATAAAATCATCTAGGTTATCAGGTGCGTTTTCAAACTCAATTAACCATTCGTGATACGGTAAGCCTTCCTCTGGACTTATTTGAGGTGCCACCGTAAATTCATTCACTGAAATCGAAGTGCCTTCAGTTGCTTCCTTTAAAGCTTGCTCTACTTCTTTCCCTATAATATGTTCTCCAAAAGCTGAAATAAAATGTTTTATTCTACCACTTACAATCACGCGATACGGTTTTAATGATGTAAACTCTACTGTATCACCAATATTGTATGCCCAAAGCCCTGCTGTTGAAGAAATAATCATTACGTAATTTACGCTTAACTTTACATCTGCAATTGTGAGGCGTTTTGGATTCTCCTCAAAGAAATGTTCTGCTTCTACAAACTCATAAAAAATACCTGAATTTAGCTGAAGCAACATGCCACGTTCATTTTGTTTATCTTGAAATGCAAAAAAGCCTTCACTCGCAGGATACAGTTCGATACTATCTACTTTTCTTCCGATTAAATTTTCAAACTTCGCTCTGTAAGGTTCATAATTCACTCCTCCGAAAATAAATAGATTGAAGTTTTTAAAGAGGTCACCAACATTCTGTCCTGACTTTTCAACCAGTTTTTCAAAATACATTTGTACCCAAGATGGAATCCCAGAAATGATGCTCATGTCTTCATTTATAGTTTCATCTACAATGGCTTCAACCTTAGTTTCCCAATCGTCAATACAATTAGTTTCTAAACTTGGTAATCTATTTTTTTGAAGATATTTAGGCACATAATGCGCTACAATCCCTGATAATCTTCCTAGTTTTATTCCATGCTTTTCTTCCAAAATAGGACTCCCTTGAAGAAAGATCATTTTACCATCTACAAACTTAGAATTCCCTGTTTCATTAATATACATTAAAATCGCATTTCTAGCCGCTTCTACATGCGTTGGCATACTTTCCTTTGTAATTGGAATGTATTTTGCACCTGAGGTTGTCCCAGAAGTCTTCGCAAAATAGATAGGTTTACCTTTCCAAAGGATATCTTCTTCACCTGCGACAACACGTTCTACGTAAGGTTTTAAATCTTCATAATCTCTTATGGGAACATTAGACTGGAAATCCGCATAAGAGGATATGGTACTAAAATTATGGTCCTTACCAAAAGCGGTTTGTTTTGCATTAGAAATTAAATGCTCAAAAACCTTTTGTTGAGTTTCAACAGGTTTAGATGACCATTTCTGAATACGTTTTGCAACATATTTAGCAAACGGTTTAGAAAGTGCAGCTTTAAATGAAGGCATTATTCAAAATTGATAAAATTAGTTGGATCTACAGAGTAACCTTTACTCCACAATTCAAAATGAAGATGTGGCCCTGTGGTTAACTCACCAGCATTACCAGACATAGCAATAACTTCGCCAGATTTTACGACATCACCTTGCTCTTTTGTGAGTGCAGAATTATGTTTATAAACCGAAATCAATTCTCTATTGTGTTCTATAATAACCACATAACCTGTTTCTACTGTCCATTCTGCAAAAATCACAGTCCCATCTGAAGTTGCTTTTACAGGTGTATTTAATGGCACAACGACGTCTACAGCAAAGTGTTTTTCCTTTAAATTATAACCTTCGGAAATGGTGCCATTTACCGGTGGAAATAAAATGTAACTAGATTGATCACCAGATACTTCAAACAAATTATACTTATCTTCTTTGGCCACTTTTTCTCTTAAAAGTGAATCTTCTCTATTCGTTGGTACTTGTAAAATATCTAAATCATTTTTAGCTGCTTCAATAATAGAATCTCTATTAAAATCTAACGATGCTACATCTCCTGTTAATACTTTTCTAATCGATGCATAGTAACGCTTGTTCAATTCTAATTCTTGCACCAATGAATCCGTTTTATAGTTCAGCATGGTCGCTTTCTTTTTCAATTTTGCTGAAGAATACCCAGGAATATATTCTCTTAGAGGTGTAAAAGCAATTAATAAAACCGTTAAAAACACAAGTGTAATGGCAGAAAGTGATGATAGTATAAAAACATTAAGTCGAGTTAACTTAATTGCAAAACGCTCTTCAAAAGTATCTTCGTTAAGAATTACTAAACGGTACTTATGCAGTAACTTTTTTGTGAATTTCTTTTCTTTTTTTTTCTTAGTTGCCATCGAAACAAAATTAGTTAAAATACTCAAATACTCTTATGATAAAGTCTTAAAGTTGCCATAAGAACGTTATTATTAAACTATAATTACTTAACTTTGCTGCCTAAATTAAAAAATTATGAGTTTAAGCATTATACCTTTATTTGTTGGTCCATGGCAGTGGGTTATCATAGGTCTTGCAATTCTTTTATTGTTTGGTGGCAAAAAGATTCCGGAATTAATGAAGGGATTAGGTAGCGGAATTAAAGAATTTAAAGACGCTAGCAAAGACGAATCTACCGAGAATAAAGAGAAGAAATAAAACAGAGTCAGTAGATTTTAATCTGTTGAAAATAAAAAGAGGTCATCTAAAATTATGTTTTAGATGACCTCTTTTAGTTTATTATAAACGTAGTTTATTCTACATTTCTATAAATTAATTTATAGTTATCGATTTAATAATCGACTCTAATTCAAAAATATAGTCTCGTTTCTCTAAAGATGGGGCGTAAACATAACCATCTGCAATCAAATAACGATTGTTAATCTTATCTTCAATCGCATACGTTATAAATGGGCCTGCCATAGTAAAACCTTTCATTATCCACATCCCTCTAACTTCGTAAGCTGGTTTATTATCTATTATGGTTTTAAACATTGATGGAGCATAAGCGTCTTCAACAGCCATATAAATACCATCTTCACCTGGAATTTTAGATTTCGTAATCTCATCTCGCATCTTCACAATATCTACAATCGTACTGTCTCCGATAGAAATAGTTTCAAATGGTACTTCGTAAAACATAAGCTCCATTGTTTTTGTATTTGACAGATTTTTACGAACCCAGAAAAAATTATCATCCGCTTTACTTATTCTGTAGGCCGAAGGCATATTAATTGTAATACCCAATTTGTTCTCCATAACCGTATCATCTAACAACGATAACTTAATACGTCGTTGCTTCTCCTTTACTTCTTCTTTAGTAAATGCATCAATGATTTTGGCTTTATTCTCTTCTAATTGTGCAATGATATCTTTATCCGATTTACCACCTACTACAGCAACCGTTTGCGGTTTAGCAAAAGCTTCATGTACAATTTTAGTGGTGGCCTCAATATTCCCTTTTTCAATTTTAAGTACAATTCTACTTCGCGCAGCAAAACCATCAAAAACCTGAGTTGGAATTTGTCTCATGTTAAAAATTGGTTCTTCTGTTGGCAAACCATTTAAAGGAGCAGCAAATATATTTCGGATCTTTTCTCCCACTTCTCCTTCCCAAACCATGTTATCTGCTACAATAGAGATTGTATTTAAATTTCCATTAGAAGCTGGCAAATAAGTAGTATTATCTTCTACCTTTTTATCTCCGCATGCCAATAACAACATACAAAATAATACAGTGTAAAGCGCTTTCATAAGTTTTGTTTTTTGTTGGTTTACTATTTAGACACAATTAGTGTCATTCCTATTTTGAGTTTATTACTACTAATATCGTTCCAATCTTTAATATTCTGAACAGAAACTCCAGAAAACTTTTGAGCAATAGTCCAAAGTGAATCTCCTGACTTTACTTTATAGGTTTGCTTTCCTGCAGAATTTATTACTTTTTTAGTGGATGTAGAACTACTAGAAACCCCATGGTTCTTAGAGAAAATGGTTAAGCGTTGTCCTATTTTTAGATCGTTACCCCTTAAATTATTCCATTGCTTTAATTGGCTTACTCGTACTCCATACTTTCTAGCAATTTTACCAAGGTAATCTCCGTTTTGAACACGATAGCGTATTTCAGAGTTTGCGCTAGCGTTAGCTAATTCTGGTAATTGTTTTTCTCGTTTTTCAAATTCAGCATTTGCAAAAGCATAGATTTTATCTTCATTAGTTACAAATGTACCAATTGCTTTGCGAGGCAATCGTAAACTATATATTTTACCTTCAACCTTTGGAATGATATCTAATTTATAAGATGGATTTAAAAACTGTAATTCTTCAATTTTTATACCAGTTGCTTCAGATACATGATGTAACGAAATCATTTGTTTTACATGAACGGTATCGGTTTGTATAAGTTGAAAATCTGGACGCTCAGGTTGAAAGCCATGTTCCTTTGCGTATTCAAAAATATACATGGTAGCTAAAAACGCCGGTACATAACCAGCGGTTTCTCTAGGTAAATTTGTTCTAATATTCCAATAATTTTTAGAACCTCCAGAACGTCTAATTGCTTTATTTACATTACCAGGGCCAGAATTATATGCTGCTAATGACAAATCCCAATCTCCAAAAATACGATACATTCTATTCAAATATTCTCCTGCCGCTTTTGTAGCTTTTATAGGATCACTTCTGTCATCTACATAACTGCTGACATCTAAATCGTGCTCTTTTCCGGTGCCGTACATAAATTGCCAAAGACCAGTGGCACCAACTCGCGAACGCGCTCTCGGTTTTAAAGCCGATTCTACAATCGCCAAATATTTCATTTCTAACGGAATATTCTGATTGTCAAACTCTTGCTCAAACATCGGAAAATAAAAATGACTTAATCCCATTAAACGCTCTATCGAATTACGTCTATGTTTAAGGTAACTTTTAATTACACTTTCTAAAGATGTGTTGTATTCTACATTAAAGGGTGTTCTGGCATTAAGCCTTTCCAACCTTGCTTTTAATGTATCTGTAGACAACTCAGGATAATCTACAGGCTCATAATCTAGTTCTCTAACCGATTTGTATATCGTATCAAAAAGTGAGTTACTGTACAGTTCTTCTAGCCACTTCTTATCGAGCTCTGCAACCTCATGTAAATCTTTAAGGTTTTTAACACCTAAAGTATCTACAACGGGCTTTATTTTTTCACCAGGCTTAAAGAGTTTACCATCAATAACTGAACCTTTGGTCGGAATTACTTTTGACGATTTATTTACAATACTATCCGTTTTGGCTTGGGCATACCCACTACATACAGACAGACATAAACAAGCTAATAAAAACGTTTTTAATGTCATGGTTTACAAGAATTGATTAAATACCAATTACCAGTTGAAATTAATTATAGTTAAAGCATCACCTTTTACTACCTTAATTTCAATTGGTAACCGATAGAGCGTTCAACATCATACAACGCTGAAATCGCTAAAAATAGTATATTTTAAATTATGAGTTTAAAATAGCCGCAATACCAGGTAAGGTCTTACCTTCTAAGCTTTCTAACATTGCTCCACCACCTGTACTTACGTAGCTTACTTTGTTTTCAAAACCAAATTGTTTTACTGCAGCAACCGAGTCACCCCCACCGACTAAAGAAAACGCACCATTTTTAGTCGCATTTGCAATAGAGTCACCAAGTGCGATAGTACCTTTAGAAAAAGTTTCTAATTCGAAAACACCTAATGGGCCATTCCAAAGTATTGTTTTACATTGGTTAACAACAGCATCAAAATTTTCTCTTGATTTAGGACCAGCATCTAAACCTTGCCATCCATCAGGAATTGCAGTAACATCACAAATTTGAGTATTTGCCGTGTTACTAAAATCATCTGCTGCAACAACATCTACTGGTAAGTGAATTTTAACACCTTTAGCCTCGGCTTGCTTTAAAATTTCTAAAGCCAATTCCATTTTATCATCTTCACAAATAGAATCACCAATTTTTCCACCTTGCGCTTTTACAAACGTAAAGGTCATTCCACCACCAATAATTAAGTGATCAACTTTATCTAATATATTTTCTATTACTGTAATTTTTGATGATACTTTTGCACCACCAAGTACCGCTAAAACAGGTTTCTCACCGTTTTCCATTACTTTTTTGATACTCTCAATTTCTTGAGCTAATAAACTTCCGAAACATTTATTTTCAGGAAAAAAATCGGCTACAATCGTTGTAGATGCATGTGCTCTATGCGCTGTACCAAAGGCATCATTTACATAAATATCACCTAATTTTGATAATTGCTCTGCAAAATTTCTATCTCCTTTTGTTTCTTCTTCATGAAAACGTAAATTTTCAAGTAATAAAATTTCACCTGGTTGCAATGCATTAGCCTTTTCTTCAGCTTCTGCTCCTACACAGTTACTAGCAAATTTTACTTCAACGCCTAAAATGTCTTCAATTTTTGGAATAATATGCTTTAACGAATATTCATCTTGTACACCTTTTGGACGTCCTAAGTGCGACATTAAGACACAACTCCCTCCGTCTTCTAAAATTTTAATGATAGTTGGTTTTGCAGATACAATTCTTGTAGCATCGGTAACCTGAAAATCATCATTTAATGGCACATTAAAATCTACTCTGATTAAGGCTTTTTTATTTTGAAAATTAAAATCGTTTAGTGTCTTCATTTTTTTGGTTTTGAAACACAAATATAAAGATTAGAAACAGAAATTTTTTATATAGTTTTGCTTTATGCAATTTTCGAAGGTTTTAGGTCAAAAACATATTAAAAATCATCTTACCACAAGTGCAGACGCAGGTAGAATTGCGCATGCGCAACTATTTGTTGGTCCGGAGGGTTCTGGCACGCTTCCAATGGCTTTAGCCTATGCACAATACATACTCTGTGGCAATACAAATGGTGAAAACTCAGGAGGAAAAGACTCTTGTAATATAAAGTTTAAGAATTTCTCTCATCCAGATTTACACTTTGCATTTCCGGTTACAACAAGTGATAAAGTAAAAAGTAAGCCTGTTTCTAAATATTATCTCGAAGAATGGAGACAACTCATAGATCAGCAACCTTATGGCAACTTATTTGATTGGTACAAACTTCTGGGTGTAGATAACAAACAAGGTCAAATTGGTGTAGATGAAGCGCTAGAAATTGTAAAAGCCTTAACATTAAAATCTTATGAAGGCGGACATAAAGTGATGCTGATTTGGATGGCTGAAAAATTGAATACAGCTAGTGCGAATAAACTTTTAAAGTTAATTGAAGAGCCACCAAAGGATACCATATTTATTCTTATCGCAGAAGATGAGGAACAAATTATTAGCACTATTAGATCGCGTTGCCAGATATTACATTTTCCGCCCTTAGCAGAAGAAGCTATTTCTGAAGCTTTAGTTAGAAATTATCATATTGAGCAATCCATTGCCATAAAAATAGCACACCAATCTAATGGTAATTACAACAAAGCTTGTGATCTTATCTATCACGATAGTGAAGATATTCAGTTTGAGAAATGGTTTGTCTTCTGGATCCGCTCTGCGTTTAAAGCGAGAGGAAATAAAGCAGCCATTCACGATTTAATATCTTGGTCGGAAGATATTGCTAAAACCGGACGTGAAACTCAAAAAAAGTTTCTAAATTTCTGTTTAAACTATTTCAGACAAGCCTTATTACTTAATTATAAAGCCGATGAGTTAGTTTATCTTGAACCTAAATCTGATGATTTTAAACTTGCAAAATTTGCTCCCTTTGTTCATGATTCTAATATTATAGAAATTTCAGATGAATTACAGGATGCAATTTATCATATAGAGCGCAATGGAAATTCTAAAATTGTGCTTACCGATCTATCCATTAAACTAACGCGTTTATTACATAAAAAAAGCCAAGCGTCTTAGGCTTGGCTTTTTAAAACAAATTACTATTTGTTATTATTTCTCTGTAGTTGCTTCCGTTGAATCATCTTCTGTTTTAGAATCCTTACCACTATACTCAGCATTAATTTCTTTTATTACTACGTCTGTAATATCATTAGCTTCATCTCCATAAACTACGCTTCCTGCTTGGTTTTTTCCTAAAATAAACGTGTAACCGTTCTTTTTACCATAACCTTCTACAAATTTGTTCATTTTTGAAATCACAGAATCCATTTCAGTATTGAACATTTGCTCCATCTGTTGTTGTTGCATTTGCATTTGTTGTTGGATTGGTTGCCATTTTTGAGAAAAAACTTGAGATTCTTCTTGTTGTTTTTGTGGAGACAACCTACTTAAACGTTGTTGTACAGATTGCATTTCCATTTGATAAACTCTTGCGATACTATCGCGTTGCTTTGTAAAATCGTCATTCTGAAGTTTAAATTTTTCTTCAATATCAATTTTCATTTGGTAATCATTGATAATTTCTCCGTTATCAATGAAAGCAATTTTTTGTTGTTCTTGGCAAGATGCTGCACCAATTAAAACCATTAAGCTTAAAACTATTTTTTTCATATTATTTCTGTTATTTAAATTTTGAGAAAATTCTATAAAATTTTCCTGTTTATGTTTCAAATTAATTTTTGCAAATGTATAAAAGTTACGCTGTGATTTCTTCAATTTTTTCACTATTGATATTTTCTATTAAAGATTACTCCTGTAATTTTAAAAACCTATTAAAAACAAAGCTAAATAAGACGTTTTAAGCGCAGTTTAAATTTACTACTTATAATCTATTGTTTTAACCGGAAATCTTAAAGCAGCAGCTTTTATATTAAGAATCAGCATTCTTTAAGACGTAAATATGCGAAGAATACTCCATAGAGCGTTTTGCTTTGCGATTAGACTGCCATCCTACCCAAAATGCCTTAAGCGGATTCATAAATCCAGATTTATATTTTTCTGAAAGTAAACAGACATAATACGCGTCAAATTTCATTGGTAAGGTTTTGACTAATGTCATATTTTCTTTTTTAAATAATCGTTCAATCGACGTTTTTGAAAAATGCCATAAATGTCTCGGCACATCAAAAGCTGCCCAAAAGTTTTTATAATGATTCGCATCATAACTTTTAAAATTAGGAACAGCAATAACTAAAGTTCCATTTGGTTTTAAAAGTGATTTTAGCAACGCCGTTTGCTTTTCTAATTCCGGCAAATGTTCTAAGACATGCCAAAGTGTAATGACATCAAAACTGTGTGGTTTTAATTTTGTTAATTCACTGCTTTCAAAAATCGAATTATTGGTTTTAGAATTCGCAATTTGCCTTGCACTATCGTTTGGTTCTATGCCCGTAATTTGCCAATTCGCTTTTAAAGCCGTTTCTAAAAAATCACCTGTGCCGCATCCAATATCTAAAAGTGTTTTAGATTCTGATTGAAACGAATTAATAAGTTTGAGTTTTCGCTTTAAAGAAATCTCTCGCACTTTATGATAAGCTAACTCTAATAAATTTCGCTTTGTATCGGTGTGCGAAATGTAATCTTCACTTTGGTAATATTCAGATAATTTTTCTCCTTCTGGTTGTGGATATGTTTCTAGCATATCGAGTTCCTTATTATGCACTAATTGGAATTCTTCTTTAGAAACAGAATGATCTTTTAAGCTTAAATATGTTGGGTTATTTTTTGGCACAATTACACTTCTACTTTTAAAATGAATTACAATATTAATTATATAAGTTCACTTCTATTTGTTTAATAAATGAAATTTTAATCTTTTTTAAACTTAAAAAAACCGAGAGTCTTTAGCTGATTATTGATTCCAAATTATACTATCAGAATTAAGAAACTAAACCCTAATCTACCTGATTTCGATTCAGACATTTTATATGGATTAAACGACATAATTATAAATTCTGAAATCTGATTTTGAATTATCCGTTTTATAATTCGATTTTATATCAAAATTAAAACGTCATCTTTATGACTACTTAATTATAGACTTTAAAGAAGTATATTTCGTCTATTTGTTTTTACTGAATAATAAAATCCTTTACCGATTGCACAAAATAGTATCCCTCTTAAAATTCAAAAACTATGTTTTTCATCCTTACAAAACCATGATTTAGATTTACAAGAAGCAAACACTTTATTATCCTTTTCACTTCTACCCTACGATACAAAAAATCAAAAATTATAATTTATAAAGAACGTTTGTAACATAAACAGAAATCAAATTAGACTTCGTTTTATGAAATTTACTGCAATAATTCTAACTAGATTTTAGAGCTTTTAAGATCTAATATTCACATCAAAATAGATTTACTTTCTTGGATTGTTTCACGTGGAACATTGTAATAATCAATAATGAGATTCCTGCTTCTACAGGAATTAGCGTCCTAAATAAACCAACAATACAGAAATATCATTCGGGTTGACTCCACTAATTCGGGATGCCTGAGAGATGGTTACAGGCTGAATCTTGGTTAGTTTTTGTCTTGCTTCAATACTCATAGATTTCAATTTTGAATAATCAAAACCTGCAGGAATTTTTAAATTCTCTAGTCTATTTAGTTTATCAGCATTGTTCTTTTCCTTCTCAATATAACCCGCATATTTTACTTGAATTTCAGTTTGCTCTATAACTTCAGTATCTAAATTATTTGCTTGTATATACTGTTCAACTGATTCAAACTGCCTAACATCATCGATAGTAATATTCGGTCTTGCATATAACTTAAACATCTTGTCTTGCTGCTTAACAGGTGCCGAATTTTTTGATTCTAAAATCGGATTTGCTTCATCAGGAGTTATACTTGTCTCTCTAAAAAATTGTACAAAAGCATCCGATTTAGACTGCTTTTCCTCCATACGTTTTAAACGTTTTTCAGAAGCTAAACCTAAATCATACCCTTTTGGTGTTAATCTAAAATCAGCATTATCTTGTCGTAATAAGGTTCTATATTCGGCTCGTGACGTAAACATTCTATACGGCTCTTCAGTTCCTTTTGTAATTAAATCATCAATTAAAACTCCGATATAAGCCTCATCACGCTGCAGTGTAAAAGCATCTTTTTCTTGCACTTTTAAACTCGCATTTATACCAGCCATTAAACCTTGAGAAGCCGCTTCTTCATATCCTGTTGTTCCATTTATTTGTCCAGCAAAATATAACCCTTCAACTAACTTTGTTTCTAAAGTATGCTTTAATTGTGTTGGTGGAAAATAATCATATTCGATTGCATATCCAGGTCTAAAGAACTTTACGTTTTCAAACCCTACGACAGAACGCAAGGCTTTAAATTGAACATCTTCTGGTAAGGATGTAGAGAACCCGTTAATATAATATTCGCAAGTTTTCCAACCTTCTGGCTCAACGAATAATTGATGACTATTCTTATCAGCGAAACGATTAATCTTATCTTCTATCGACGGACAATAACGTGGTCCCACACTTTGAATTCTACCATTAAACATCGGAGAACGATCAAAGCCTTCGCGAAGCAAATCGTGAACCAATTCACTCGTATGTGTCATATGACAAGAACGCTGTTCCTTTAACGGTTGCGTAGTATCTAAATAAGAAAACTTTTCAGGATGTTCATCACCCGGTTGCTCTACCATTTTAGAGAAATCCAAAGAACGACCATCAACTCTTGGAGGTGTCCCGGTTTTCATTCTACCCGATTCAAATCCTAAATTAACGAGCTGTTCTGTAATTCCTGTTGCAGCTCTTTCACCAGCTCTACCTCCACCAAAATTCTTATCACCAATATGAATTAATCCATTCAAAAAAGTACCATTAGTTAAGACAACTGACTTTGCTCTTACTTCAATTCCCAAGGATGTTTTTACTCCAACCACTTTATGATTCTCGACGATTAAGCCAGAAACCATTTCTTGATAAAAGTCTAAATTAGGAGTGCCTTCTAACATCAATCTCCAATCTTCAGCAAAGCGCATTCTATCGGATTGCACTCTTGGACTCCACATGGCAGGTCCTTTAGATTTGTTCAACATCTTAAATTGAATAGCTGATGTATCTGAGACAATTCCGCTATAGCCTCCTAAAGCATCAATCTCTCTTACAATTTGTCCTTTTGCTATTCCTCCCATTGCAGGATTACAAGACATCTGTGCAATGTTTTGAAGGTTCATGGTAATCAGTAAGGTCTTACTTCCCATATTTGCCGCAGCAGCTGCCGCTTCACTTCCAGCATGGCCACCACCAACAACTATAACATCATAAACTTCGTTAAACATATCGTGTTCCTT
This sequence comes from Winogradskyella pacifica, assembly GCF_013403915.1. Lineage (GTDB taxonomy): Bacteria > Bacteroidota > Bacteroidia > Flavobacteriales > Flavobacteriaceae > Winogradskyella > Winogradskyella pacifica. Next base: position 46,358 of record NZ_JABFDI010000014.1, on the reverse strand, counting down.
TTTGTTCCACGTGGAACAATTAAATTTTAAAATTTTGAGTCTGCAAATATACACTGAATTGATGTGTATTACTTTCGCTTCGCTAAGTAGTAATCTTCTTTAGAACGCATCTCCTTTTCATCTGCTTCGGTCTTATCTTTATAACCACAATAATGCAATACACCATGAATGATGACACGAGCAATCTCATCTTGAAATGCGACATTGAAATCGGACGCATTTTCTTCTACACGTTCTACAGAGATATAAATATCACCATGTAGTTCCTTTCCTACTGAGTAATCAAAACTAATCACATCAGTTAATGTATCATGATCTAGAAAATCTACATTCAATTTATGTAAATAATCATCGTTACAAAAGATATAATTAATCTCTCCTTCTTTACAGTCTTCTTCTGATATGGTGTTTGAAATCCATTCAGAAAGTTGTTCTGTATTTTGTAATTTAAATTGGGTTTCGTAATTAAAACTAATCATTGGTGCTTTTAAAATACTCTTGAATTTTCTTCTTAAAATGATTCTGCAAAGGTAGTGCTTGGCGATTTAAAATTTCGGTAGTATTAAAATATTGTTTCGCTGTTGGAATTTGACTCGGGTTTGTTGAATTAAAATCTTCGGTATTTGTTTCAGATTTACGTTTAGAATCTTGGCCTTGCATAAAGGTTGCATTTTCTAATTTTAACAAATTATGCTGAAGATCGATCATCTTTTGGAGCGTCTGATTAGTAAAACCAGAGTTTAATAAATCGAGTTCAATATCCTCCATTTGCTTTATTAATTGTCCGGCGGATTCAATTTTTCCTTCCTTAGCAAAACGGTCTTCTAAGGCTTGTCTTAATTGTTGTTGTTGCTGGTAAATTTTAAATAGCTCACCGTTTTGTTCTTCACTTCCACCTTCTCCATAGCCATCATTCTTTTCACCTTCACCGTCACCATTTCCATCACCTCCATTTTTTCCTTCTTTGCTTCCTTTCCCATCTTTGCCATTCTTTCCTTGCTTTCCTCCTTGTTGTCCTTCACCACTTTGTGATCCGTTCTCACCAGATTGACCACCTTCACCTTGTTTACCTTCTTTTTTACCGCCTTTTCCGCTCTCACCACTTTCACCGCTCTCTCCTTCTTTACCAGATTTTCCTTTCTCTCCTGGCTTATCGCCTCCACCTTCTTTGCCATCCTTACCTTCTTCACCCGGTTTTTCCCCTTCTCCTTTCTTTCCGTCTTCACCTTCTTTGCCCTGTTCACTTTTCTTAACTCCTTCCTCCATCTTCTTATTAAGCTCTTCTTGGCTCATAATAATGTCTGGTAACTGTTCTCCACCTCCTTCTCCCGGTGATGGATTCATTTGCATTTCCATATTATCTAAAACATCACTTAAAAAGTTAGCCAACTCATTGGTCGCCGTAACCGCATATTGTTGCGCACCCACACCATGATACAGTCTATTTTCTGTCAATTGATCTAAAGCTTTGTCTATATTAAAATACACATCCGTAATTTGTGAATTTACTTGCTCAGAAATCTTAGGTTGACGCAAAGACAATGCAAATAAACTATCATCAATATGCTCAAAATGTGTTCTGAGGTTACTTTGCTCTATAATGTACTTACCGTATTTATTATTATCAATGCTAATACTTTCAAAAGTAGTCATAAGTGCTTCTTGATCAAATGAATACAATAATAAATTCTCTAATATTTGACGTAAAGCTTCACTATCTTCAGACATTTGCTCACCTCCTCCGCCACCAGCTGCTGCTTTTTTCATCATTTCGCTCAACTGCTTCATCTTCTTAGCCGCTTTCTTTTGCTTTTCTTTTGCCTTTTTCTGCTGCTCTTGGGCATCTTGTGGTTTGGCTTCAGAATCGTTTTCTTCCTTTTTTTCTAAGGCTTCTTTGGCTTCTTTTTGATCGAATTTTATTTCATCTTCTAGAAATTCATCTCTTGGAATATCCATTGGTTTTTGAAGCTTCCTATCATCACTATTTAATTCTTCTAAATCCTTCTGCAGTTTATCAAATTCTTCATTTAATTTTTCTTGAGCTTCCTTTGTGTTCTGTTCATTTTTTTCAGATAACTTCTCCTGCTCTTCAGATAATTTTTCTAACTCATTAGCCACCTTTTCAGCTTTCTTCATCAGATAAAAACGCTTGGTCAATTCCAACAGCTGTTTCATGCTACGTTTTTTATTCTTGTTTTGCTTGGCTAATTCTTCAAGTTTTTGAGTGAATTCTTCCTTGTTGATTTTCTCATTTAATTGTTCAAGCTCCTCTAAAAGTTTTTCATCTTTTTTAAGTTGCTCTTCATTTTCCTTTAAACGTTCTTTTAAATCTTCTTTAAATTGATCGTCTTTCTTTTCGTCCTTTTGAAATTCTTCTAAATTCTCTTGTAGCTTTTTGTTGAAATTTTTCATCAACTGTTCTTGATTTTTCTGACGCTTTAAAAAATCTTCAAACTTCTTTTTGTCATTAAAATTTAGACTCTCTTTTTCCTTTTGAGTTTTTGATAACTCTTCTAGCTTTTTATCTTGTTCTTGAAGTTTATCAAACGTCTTACTAATATCTTTTATCGTTTCGTTTTGCTCATTCAGTTGCTTTTGCTCTTCTTCGTCTTTAGTTAATTTACGGTAACTGAATACAGAACTTTTTGTCCGTTTATAATTATGAAGCGCATCGTTATCAAAAACTTCAAAATACAATTGGTAACTGACACCATCTTCAAGATTAAACTGATTTGGAAACGCACTTACAAACTCACTAAAATTAGATTTTGAAATATGAATCGGTTCAACTTCTTTTTTAGATTCATCGTCTGCCGGATAATACACCAATTGCAACTTTGATAAACCATAATCATCGCTGGCTTGTCCATAGAAATACAAACTTTGTTGGTCTACAGAATCTTTCTGAACCTTAATATTAAGTTCTGGATAAATATCTCTAACCACATTAATATTATAGGCTAAATTCTCATAATCTTTTAAGTCTTCATTACTTGTTGTAATACTGTAATTATAATTTTTATACAATCGTTTTGAAGCTTCAAAATTATCGTTCGTATTTAAAGTGAAGCTTAACGTGTCTTCTGCATAAATTTGAACTCCCGTCGTCGCTTTGGTCATAGCTCTCCAGGTGACATTAGTCCCTTCTGGAACCACAGCCGAACCAGTACTTTTTAAGACCTCATCTTGCTTTTTAGTATGTGCAGGGTAATCTAAAACCATTTCAAAATTTACTAAACTAGGCGTATTAACCACGTTTAATTTATAAGGTTTTGAAGTGACATCATTCGCTGTTAAGGTAAATTCTATGGCTTCTTTTGGCAAGTTAAATGTGTATTGAAATTCCCCAGGCGCTATTTGCTGTAAGAAGTATGATTGCCCATTAAACTTAATTTGTGCATTCTCAGGAATGACATGTCCTGCTGTAGATACATTCAATTTAAAATCCTTATTTTCAATAGCTTGTAAGGATTCATTCAATACAAAAAATTGAAAAGGTGCTGGTGGTTCGTAAGCCGTTTTATAGTTTACAACACGCTCATAACTATCGCTAAACCAATTAATCTTTCCTGTTACAAATGATAACAGTATAATCGCCAGTGGAATGGCAGCATATTTTAAATATTTGGTGTTCGACTTAAAATTAACAGCTGCTTTAAAAGGAACGGGTTGTAATTCTTGAGATTTTTGCTCTATACTCGCTAATAATAAATCTGACTGATGTGGGTTTTGATTTAATTGAAGTACGTTTAGTAGTTTGTCGTTAACTTCTGGAAAATGATTTCCAATTAATTTAGAAGCTGTTTCAAAATTAATGCCTTTTCTAAGTTTGAATAAATGGGCTAATGGAATGGCAATAAATTTAATAAAGAGGGCTAATTCTACAATAATGAAGGTCCAAAATAATAAGGTTCTTGCCGTAGGATTTAACCATAATACATATTCTACAAACAAGGTTACAATAAGGTATAACAAGCCAATGGCAAAAAATAATATCACACCTTTTAGCAATTCATTGGTGTAATACCTTTTAATGAATTGTTCTAGTTTTTGTTTTATGGTTTCGAAATTGCTCATTTAATTTTAAATCTATTTTCAATGTTCATTTTGTCTTGATACAAAACGAACCAAAAAATCAAAACGATTTATTAGGAAATTGCAAGCACCAATCGCTGATACATTGATAATTATATTCCACTTTAAACCTTATATTTTCAATCCTTGATTTTCTAATCTAACAATAATTATAGCTCATTATTTCTGAAAATCGTTGCGTCCGACGCTGTCGGAACTACAGGCACTAACAATCTTTTAGTTACCAATAATCGTTAATAGTATTTCAGGAATAATGCTCTAAAAAAGCTAAACTACACTCTATATTACCTTTAACTGACTAAACTACGATTTTATTTTAATTGCAATTTCGGGAAAATTGGTAAGATTCTGTTAATTTAGAGGTTTTTGGTGTTAAATTAGGTTCAAATTGAGGCATTCTTAACTTAAACGTGCATTTCTATTCTAAAAGAATGATAAACGATATATGAAAGATCTTAAATATCTAGCCGCATTTTCAATTCCTTTAGTCTGTTTCTTTAGTTTATATATTAAAGGCTATTGGGTTTGGGCGACTCCTATTTTTGGATTTGTTTGTATTCCGATTTTAGAGCTTATTTTTCCTGTTGATAGTCAAAATTTAAAGCCTACCGAAGTTGATACTAAATTAAAACAAAAGCTATTTGATTGGTTATTGTATTTAAATCTCCCTATTGTATATGGTTTAGTTATTTATGGATTATTTACCATATCAAACACCGCATTAGAAACTTACGAATTTGTCGGTATTATAATTTCTGTTGGAATTGTTTTGGGTGTGAACGGCATAAATGTGGCACATGAGCTTGGTCATAGACAAACCACAAACGAACGTTTTTTGGGTAAAGCACTGCTGCTTCCTTCATTTTATATGCACTTTTATATTGAACACAATTTTGGTCATCATTTACATGCGGCTACTCCCGAAGATCCCGCAACAGCACGTTATAACCAAAGTGTATATGCGTTTTGGTTCACCTCAACATTACGGCAGTATTTTAATGCATGGAAGATTCAACTGAAATTGCTCAAAAACAACAAAAAGCACTTCTTTTCGACTAAAAATGACATGTTTTGGTACGTTTTCTTTCAAATTAGTTATTTATTTGCTGTTTTCTATTTATTTGAAACTACAGCATTACTCTTTGCTCTTTTTGCAGGAATTATTGGTTTTGTGCTTCTCGAAACCGTGAATTATATTGAGCATTATGGTTTAATGCGATTAAAAACGAAATCTGGTCGTTACGAACGTGTTAAAGAAATTCATTCCTGGAATTCTAATCACGTTATTGGAAGAATTGTACTGTATGAATTAACCAGACATAGCGATCATCATTATAAAACAACCAAAAAATATCAAATCTTAGATTGCCACGACGACAGTCCACAAATGCCATATGGCTATCCAACCTCAATGGTATTAGCTATGATTCCGCCACTTTGGTTTGCCATTATGAATAAACGTGTTCCTAAGACTATGATAACCGATTAGTTTTTAGCTATTATCGTAGTTTTTAGTGAATTTAACCATAAATGTGAAACACAAATTAACAAACAAATTACTTACTATTCTTCCGATCATTTTGCCTTGATGCAAAACGAACCAAAAATTACTCAATTTTCCATTTAATTAGAAAAGGATTTCGTGAATCTTCGATTTCAAAACGATTTATTAGGAAATTGCAAGCACCACTCACTGATACATTAATAATTTTATTTCTTTATGAAACTATGAATTCCATTCCTTGATTTATTAATTCAACAAAAATTATGGCTCATTATTTCTGAAAATCGTTGAGTCCGATATTGTCGAAACTTAGGCACTAATAATCATTTGATTTACATTTCAGAAGATTATGTTTGAATTTGTGATCTAACTCAAAATTTTAGCTTTTGAATGAGTGTTTATCCTGAAGCTTTGTCTTTTAATCAAAGTATGATGAACGCATTAGTTTTCAATTAATGGGATTAGAAACTTTGAAGTTTAAATTTTGAACATTGAACTTCAAAAATCTATCTTTGCGCTAGATTCTGAAACAAGTTCAGAATGACAAACTATTTCGATTTTCCGTTATGTCTAAAAACGTACGTGTGCGCTTTGCACCGAGTCCAACAGGACCTTTACATATTGGTGGTGTAAGAACCGCTTTATTCAATTATTTATTCGCTAAAAAACATGGAGGTGATTTTGTTCTTAGGATAGAAGATACAGATCAAAACCGTTATGTTGAAGGTGCTGAAGAGTATATTGTAAAATCATTAGATTGGTGCGGTATGTCTTTTGATGAAGGCCCAGGAAAGAATGAAAAATTTGGTCCGTACAGACAAAGCGAACGCAAGCATTTGTACAAACAATATGCAGATGATTTAATTGCCAATGGGAAAGCGTATTATGCTTTTGATACCTCTGAGCAATTAGATGCAGAACGTAAAGGCCATGAAGCCGAAGGAAAAACGTTTATCTACAATTGGCACAACCGTTCAAAAGGACGTTTAGTAAACTCTTTGGTATTAACTGAAGCGGAAACTAAAGCTAAAATTGAAGCTGGTGATGATTATGTCATTCGTTTTAAATCTCCGCAAGATGAAACCTTACATCTTACTGATATTATTCGTGGTAACATGAAGATTGATACCAATGTTTTAGATGATAAAATTTTGTTTAAAAGCGATGGTATGCCAACCTATCACTTAGCAAATATTGTAGATGATCATTTAATGGAAATTACACATGTGATTCGTGGTGAAGAATGGTTACCATCTTTAGCATTACACCAATTATTGTATGATGCTTTTGGTTGGGATGCACCAGAATTTGCACATTTACCATTGATTTTAAAACCAACAGGAAAAGGTAAATTAAGTAAACGTGATGGTGATAAAATGGGCTTCCCAGTATTTCCATTAGAATACACAGCACCAGACGGAACAGTGTCTAGAGGTTATAAAGAAGATGGGTATTTCCCTGAAGCTGTTGTTAATTTCTTAGCCTTTTTAGGTTGGAATCCAGGAACAGAACAAGAAATATTTAGTCTAGAGCAATTGGTTGCCGATTTTGATTTAGCTCGTGTAAATAAAGCAGGTGCACGTTTTGATCCGGATAAAACAAAATGGTTTAATCACCAGTACATGCAACAGCAATTAGATTTGGATTTAGCTGAACAGTTTAAGGCTTCACAACCTGAGTTAGCTGAAATGGATGTAAATTACATAGCATTGGCTGTGGGATTAATAAAAGAACGCGCCACTTTTGTTAGCGATTTTTGGGACTTAAGTCACTTCTTTTTTACGGCTCCGACATCTTATGATGAAAAAGCTTCTAAAAAAGCCTTAAAAGAAGATACGGCTGATATTATGAACTCTGTTATTGAACGTGTTAATGCTACTGATGATTTTGCGGTTGAAAACCTTCAAACGAACATTAAAGGTTGGATTACGGATAATGAAATTAGTTTTGGAAAAGTAATGATGCCATTACGACTTGCTTTAGTTGGGGCATTACAAGGACCAGATGTTTTTGATATTATGTATATGATTGGTAAAACAGAAACGGTAAAACGTATTGAGAATTTGATTAAACATAGTTAATATAAACAAGGCCTGTAAGGTTTTGAAAACCTGACAGGTCTGAAACATCAAAATTATGAAGTCTTATTTTTTCCTTTTAGTATTTAGTCTCGGTTTAGCCACGTCTTGTAAAAGTGAAAAAAAAGCAGAATTACCAATAGCTACTGTAGCATTACCATTACATAATAAACGGGTGTTAATTTTAGGTAATAGCATTACACAACATGGTTATTATATAGACTTTATAGACTATTATTTACGTAAGCACTATACTGATAATTCATTAGATATTATCAGTATTGGCTTATCTAGTGAAACTATTTCGGGTAGTTCTGAACCTGGTCGCGACTTTCCAAGACCTAATGTTAGAGAACGTTTAGACAGGGCTTTAAAAGACATAAAACCAGATGTTGTTTTGGCTTGTTATGGGATGAACGATGGAAATTATCATCCATTAGATAGTCTTCGATTTGAAGACTACAAAAATGGGATTTCCGAATTAAAAACTAAGGTTGAAGGTATTGGCGCTCAATTAATCTTATTGACTCCTACCCTTTTTGATCCTAATCCGATTGCAGATCGTGTTTCAAAAGAAGGAGAACCTCATGCATATTGGCATCCTTATTATAAATACAATGACGTCTTAACTGTTTATTCCGATTGGCTATTAAGTCTCGAAACTGAAGAACTTCAAGTTATAGATTTACACCATCACCTTAATCCTATTTTGGAGAATATGAAACGTATAACATCGGATTCTACCTTTGTTCCAGATGGAGTACATCCTAATAAAATTGGTCATTTTTATATGGCTCAGAAAATTTTAAAAGATTTATATCCTGAGGTTTCTATCGAAAATCCTGTTTCAGAAATTGAACGTTTAGAGACCGATTCGCTATATAGTTTAGTCTCTAAAAGACGTGTATTACGCGCTGAAGGTTGGCGTAATTATATTGGCTATACTAAAGATGGCAATACCGTTAAATCCGATTCTATTTCTGCAACTATAACTAATGTAGAACTATTGGATGACGCTATTTTAAAATTATTGAAACCTTAAAATAAGTTTTCCTAATTTTAAAATGTTGCACATCGTAATATCTGCTGCATTTCAATTTAAATAACTTACTTTTAATGACACTTATTTTTTAACTAAATAAACTTATTATGGGTCAATTTATCCTAGTTCCAATTTTATTAATTGCATTATTTATATTGTTTTCATCCTTCTTTATGGTGAAGCAACAAACCGCTGCCATTATTGAACGTTTTGGAAAATTTCACAGTATTCGTCAATCGGGTTTACATATGAAAATTCCATTAGTCGACAAGGTTTCTGGACGTTTGAGTTTAAAGATTCAACAATTAGATGTTATCATTGAAACCAAAACATTAGATGATGTATTTGTAAAACTAAAAGTTTCTGTACAGTACAAAGTGGTCACAGAACGTGTTTACGATGCGTTTTATAAGTTAGATTATCCACATGATCAGATTACGAGTTATGTCTTTGATGTGGTACGTGCTGAAGTCCCAAAAATGAAATTAGATGATGTTTTTGTGAAGAAAGATGATATTGCATTGGCTGTAAAAGCGGAATTAAATGATGCTATGATGGATTACGGATTTGATATTATCAGAACTTTAGTGACTGATATTGATCCAGATCCACAAGTAAAAATAGCTATGAACCGTATTAACGCTGCAGATAGAGAAAAAACAGCGGCTCAGTATGAAGGTGATGCACAACGAATTTTAATTGTTGAAAAAGCCAAAGCAGAAGCTGAAAGTAAGCGTCTACAAGGACAAGGTATTGCTGATCAACGTCGTGAAATTGCACGTGGTTTAGAAGAATCAGTTGATGTTTTAAATCGTGTTGGTATTAACAGTCAAGAAGCTTCAGCATTAATAGTTGTAACACAGCATTACGATACTTTACAAGCTATTGGAAGTGAAACGAACAGTAACTTAATTCTTTTACCTAATTCTCCACAAGCAGGAAGCCAAATGTTAAATGATATGGTCGCTAGTTTTACAGCGAGCAATCAAATTGGTGAGGCCATGAAAAATCAGAAAAAGAAAGATGATGAATAATATCAAAAGGATACTACTATTTGTTTTAATAGCGACAAGCGTAAATGTATTTTCTCAAACTAAAACAGACGCTTTAAAGGATGCTAAAACAACCTCTAAAGCAACTTTAGAAATGGACTTTGAAACGGTTCTTAAACATACACTTCCATCGGTATTAGACATGATGGGTGGTAAAGACGCTGCTTTAAAGGTTATAGAATCTACTTTTGAAAATATGAAAGCACAAGGCTTTGTGTTTGAAAAAGCTGATATTAACGGTGTTTCCGAAATTGTTAAAGAACAAGGTCAGTTTCGATGTGTTATTGAAGGTTACAATCAAATGGTGCTGTCCGGACAACGTATTTCTTCTAAAAGTTACCTCTTAGGAATTTATAATGAAGCAGATAAGTATTGGTGGTTTATTGAAGCTAAGCAATTAAAAAATGAAGCTTTAACAAAACAAGTTTTACCAAATTTTGAAACGGCTCTAGAGATTCCTGACGATGAAGTAAAGGTCGAACTCATAGAAGATTAAATTATAAAAGAACCTCGAAAGTTAATTTTCGAGGTTTTTTTATTTCAATTCGTTATAAACCGCAAAGAATACTTCCCATTACGGTCAATGTAACAATCCAATACCCAGCATTTATAGCGATATATTTAGTGCTTTTTCTCTCGAATAATGCAATGGTTCCAATAATTGGAAGTGCTCCAAGTATCCCAAACATAGCTCCGTGTAAGGCACCATGCTTAAACGTTCTAAATGTATTTCCATAATCGGCCATAAACGCTTCAAAAGATGGTTTTGCTAATTCTGGCTCTGCTCCTACCATGCTTAAAGCTCCCCATTGATGGTTTGTAAATTGCATTAACAAAAAACTCAACATAGCAGCAAACACTAATGCTAAGCCAAAAATAATTGCAATATTTCCACTTTTCATGCGCTCTTCTGTCATTCCAGATTCTCGCATCCAAGCCATTCCGAAACCAAATTTAGGATTGTACCACAACGCTCCAATAAATAAAGCAGCCACAGCTGCAATGGGAATGGCAATAAAGTTAATTGGTAATTCCATAGTATAGTGTGATTAGTTAGTTGTTTTAAATGTACAAAAAAACCTCATAATTAATTTTATGAGGTTTTTTTATAGTTAAAAATGTATTATGATCAGTGGCCTTCTTCTTTATATCTATCTCTAATTTCCTTTAACTCATTGAGATAATTTTCTAAATCTGAAGTATCTACACTCGCGCTTTTGTTAGAGCCATGAGGTAATGTACTTCTGGTTTCGCTTAAATATTTTTGAAGTTCTGGGTAATTTTCTTCAATATCTCTAGTTACTATAGAGATTTTTGTAAGTATTTTTTGTGATTTATCCATAATTAACATTATTTATCTCAAGTTAGGTCTTTATAAATTCAGTCTATCTCAAATAATTGTTAAAACCTCAAGCTTTATTAGTTCGTTTGATAATTTATAATTTCTTGTACAGGGCTAAGAACACTATAATCTTTCCAAATAGAAGAATCATATTTTGATATATAACTTATTGGATATTCATTAGTAATTTTAAAAGCTGAATCACCTTGCAATGATCCTTTATTTATAAAGAATAATTCACTTTTAGCTATATAATCTTGTTCAATCATAAACTTTAATTTTAACTGTTGTTTATCGGTATGTTCAGCGGTATTGTTTCTAATAAATTTAAGCGAACGGTTGATATAAACATAGTTTCCATTTTCTTGACTGATAAAATATAAGTCATAAACAGCATTTTCATTCTTTTTAAAAATCACTGTAGAACGATACGCATTTTCTTCGAACTTAAAGCCTGCTAAAAATTTAAGATTCATTTTAGAACCCGTTCTATTTTCAGCAAATTCATATTCTAGCTTTACAACAGCAAAATCGGACGTGTTTACATACATTTTACCTGTGTATTTAGCTGAACGTTTTGTGGGATTAAAGCTAATGCTGTAAGTTGCTTCATCGTTGAGATAACTGATTCCGTCAATTGAATACTCGTAGCCTTTATCTTCGAATATAAAATCTAAATTTGAGTTTTCTACCAGTGAATTGTTTCTAATAATCCTAGATACCTTATTATTAATTACAGTGGTCTTTCCTTTTTTAGAATCAGAATCTTCCTTTATAATTTTCCCCACTTTAAGTGAATCTTCAATAGTAAATATGCTTGTTTTTAATTTGTAGGTTGCCGAAGAATCTAACACATTAAGTACACTTTTAATTAATTTACCATTCACCGCATCGGTGGATAAATCTTTTTCAATATTCACTAATTTAGTTGCTTTTATAATCTGACTCTGTGTACTATCTGCAATATGCAATAGGTCTAATAGTGTATCTTCATAAAACTTAGAATTATTATTGACCATCAGTTGACTCATGGTCTCAAAGTTTTTATTAATGTCTTTAATTGTTGCTCTGTTGAAATTGGAAGATTTTGAAACTTCAAAGTCGAAATCTTTAATATTAAAATTGCTGCTTTCTCTCATAAAAATCCTTTGATTATCATTTACAGGATAGTTTTTTGAGATATTTGCTCTCACATTTTCCAAAATTTCTTCAATAGACAAAAGTTTGTTTGTAATAAAAACTTCTGAAAGCTCACTTATAGAATCTTCTAAAACATATGTTGGTTTTGTAAATGTTGAAAGTTGAAATTCTAATGATTTATACCCCAAACATGAAATTGAAACGTTATCCGAGTCTGAAAAATTATCCGTTTCTAGTGTAAAAACACCCTCCTCATTAGTTATAACTCCATAATTTGGACCAATCTGAAGTGTAACATAAGGAATAGGATTATTATCAATATCTACAATTTTGCCAGTAATAGTCTGACAAAAAACGGTATTTCCAATAAGAAGAAACGTTAGAATGAGCGTAATTTTTTTCATGTATTTGAATTTGAAATTTAGACACCCTAAACTACTTTAAATTATTTAATTTTTTTAAAAAAATACCTACAAGGATTTGAAAACCTTGTAGGTACATTAAAATAATAAGAAAATATAAATATTAAATATCTGAAGCCTCAGCAACTAAAACCTCATTCTTATCGGCTTTAGCCTTCTCAATAAACTCGTTAATAGCATCATTTCTTTCTAAGCCATTTTTAAGCATCACTTTCAACGCAATTAAAGTTGCGATACGTGTACCTGCTTTTTTTACAGCTGTGCCAAATAAAGGCTCTAATTCATCATAACTAACATCTTTAGCAAGCACTTCTATTTCAGCTTTAGCTTTTAGTTGTTTTTCTTCAGCTAAATTGGTGTATTTCTTCCCTAATTGTTGAATAACACTTATAGCAGAACGTTTTTGCAGATTCGGCTTTGGTTTGTTTTGATTTTCATTAGCCTGAGGTTTTGGTTTTTGCTTTGCCCAACTATCTCTTAATCCAACTGTTTTATTAAATACTAATTTTTCAGCTGTAGAATCATCATCGACATTAAAATAACCTAAACGTTGAAATTGAAACTGCTCCCCTACTTCAACATCTGCCAAACTAGGTTCTAAATAACCTGTTTTTAATGTTAAAGATTTCGGGTTTACATATTCCATAAAATCTTTGTCCTTATCGCTATCTGGAGATTCGTGCATAAACAAACGATCGTACTCTCTAATTTCTGCAGTTATTGCATGTTTTATAGACACCCAATGCAAAGTTCCCTTTACTTTTTTAGAGGTGTCTTCATCATAAGTACAATGGATTTCTGTTATCTCTCCATTGTCGTCTTTTACAATACTATTGGCTTTAATGATATAGGCATTTTTTAAGCGGACTTCGCCTCCAAGTTGTAATCTAAAAAACTTAGCTCCTGCTTCCTCTTTAAAATCCTCTTTTTCGATATAAATTTCTCTAGAAAAAGGTACTTTTCTAAAGCCTGCAGAATCATCTTCCTGATTGTTTTCAGCTTCTAACCATTCTTCTTTATCTTCAGGATAATTAGTAATCACCACTTTTACTGGATCTAAAACGGCCATCACACGATTCGCAGATTTGTTTAAATCTTCACGAATACAGAATTCTAAAAGTGATACATCAATGACGTTTTCGCGTTTAGCAACTCCTACTTTATCAATAAACTTTCTAATGGAATTTGGTGTATAACCACGACGACGTAAGCCAGAAATCGTAGGCATACGTGGATCATCCCAACCAGAAACAATTCCTTCTTCAACCAAACGTAATAACTTACGCTTGCTCATTATGGTATAACTTAGGTTTAATCGTGCAAATTCGCGTTGTTTTGGAGGCATTGGCAACGCTTCCTTAGCATAGTCGTATATATGATCTCTAAACCAATTATAAAGCTCTCTATGTGGTTTAAACTCTAAAGAACATAAACTGTGTGACACTTGTTCGATGTAATCACTTTCGCCATGTGTCCAATCGTACATCGGGTAAATACACCAATCGTTACCTGTTCTGTGGTGTTCGGTATGCATAATACGATACATCATAGGATCTCGCATGAGCATATTTGGACTTTCCATATCAATTTTAGCACGCAGAATATGTGTACCAGCTGGGAATTCTCCAGCTTTCATACGTTTGAATAAATCTAAATTCTCTTCAACACTACGACTTCTATACGGACTATTTGTTCCTACTTGCGTAGGAGTTCCTTTTTGTTGTGCTATTTCTTCAGACGTTTGGCTATCGACATAGGCTTTACCATCTTTTATCATTTGAACTGCCCAATCATACAACTTCTGAAAATAATCAGACGAATACAATTCATTCGCCCATTGGTAACCTAACCAAGCAATATCTTTTTTTATAGCATCTACATACTCCTGCTCTTCTTTTGCAGGATTTGTATCGTCGAATCTTAAGTTGACAGGCGCATTATACGTTTCACCCAATCCGAAACTAATACCAATAGCTTTGGTATGACCAATGTGTAAATACCCATTTGGCTCTGGTGGAAAACGAAAGCGAAGCTTATCTTTTGATAAACCATTAGCCAAATCTTCTTCTATAATATGCTCAATAAAATTGAGTGCTTTTTTTTCTTCTGACATGTTTTAGGTGTTAGCTGTTAGGTATTAGCTGTTAGGTGAAATCCTTATACAGCTACAATTCTCAACATCATTATTCCGGGTGGTAAAATTAAACAAATTGTAACATTTATTTACTTTTTTAGTCTGATAGTATGAATCAATAACCGAAGACTAAAATGAACTATAAATGTCCGAAATGCAATAATAACACCTATACTGTTGACCAAATGCGAGCCACTGGTGGTACGTTTTCTAAAATCTTTGATATTCAAAATAAAAAATTTACATCAGTTACTTGTAAAAAGTGTACGTATACTGAGTTTTATAAAGCTAAAACTAGTGCTATTAGTAACATTTTTGATTTGTTTACGAGTTAGAAAAGCGTAAAGATCGCTTCGCTGTAAGAATCGAGAACCAAGAGACAAGACTTATTAGTGGTAACTGATGCTAATTCGGTTTTTATTTGAGTTTTATCTTTTTACATAATTATTGTAAATGTCACTTCGACTTCGCTCAGTGACCAATATTTAACAATCAAATTAATATAAAGTAATTCAGGTTTATCGAGAAACTAATTGGTCAGGTTTTAAAGACGCTTAATACAATTTTTAAATAATACATATCTAATTATCAATTAGCTACAATTTAATCTTTGTTCTTGGTTCTAAAAGCAAGCGCTCTAATATCTTTTATATTATTTTTGCTATATGGGAATAATAAAAGTTGAAAATATAAGAGTCTTTGCTAATCACGGCTGTTTAAAAGAAGAAACAGCTATTGGTAGTGATTACAAAGTAGATATTGAAGTTAAGGCTAATTTACAAACCTCAGCAGCATCTGATGAATTGAGTGATACTGTAGATTATGTGTTGCTAAATAAAATAGTTAGAGAAGAAATGGCAAAACCTTCTAAGCTTTTAGAAACGGTTGCCAAGCGTATTTTGAATCGTGTTTTTATTGAAGAAGCCTTAATTACTAAAGCTACAGTTGCAGTTAGTAAAATTAATCCGCCAATTGGTGGTGATGTTGAGATGGTTACGATAAAAATGACTCAAAAGCGAAAAAAGTAAAGCTATTTAGGGTATAACGTATATAATTTTTATATTTGCGCTCTCGTTAAATTAAGTTTAAATTGATGAGATTCCTTTTTTTAAAGGAATAAAGGGTGTCGTGGCCGAGTGGCTAGGCAGTGGTCTGCAACACCATCTACAGCGGTTCGAATCCGCTCGACACCTCAAAAAGCTTCTAAGTTCTCTTAGAGGCTTTTTTTATTTTTTAAATTTTAAGAAATTTTAGATTAATGGTTACAAGATTTGAAACTTATCGCTTTAGTAACTTCAAAAAATCTTCAACTTCTATAAGGTGTTTTACTAATCTAACTTAATATTTGAGAGATTAAAGTCACACTGAATAAGGTTAGAAATATCCAACCAATAAAGCCTTCTACTATCGCTAAATACCGACCGATTCCTTTAATAGGAATTTCCCCAAAACCTAGGGTTGTAAACGAATTAATACTAAGTGTTAGCGCATTAAATAAGATAGATAGTACCTTTATGAGTAAATACCCAAGCATTAGGACTCCTATTAAAAAACTATAAACCACTCTTTTGAATGATGATAACTCATGCCAGCTAATTTTTACAACGTTAAGATAGTTCCAAAACGATAATTTAATTTCAATTAGTTTCGTTTGAGTATTTATAAATAACAACGAAAAAAATGAAAATACTTTTGGTACGTGATTTCTATTAGTTACTAATGCTGATTTTGTATTAGAATTTTGAAGGATTTTATTCTCATCTATCTCATACGCTTTAATAATAGTAGCATCTGTTGTAAAATAATTGATGGATTGTGTGATGCCTTTATTATATCTATTGAGGTTAATTTTATTCCAAGAATTAGTTGAAAACAGAAATAAAAAAGCAAAAATTAAAATAATTTTAAAGGAAGATATGACTATTTTGGAAGGACTTGTTCCATAATCTGAAAAGCGTTCCAAAAACCGATTGACAATCATTTCAAAGTAGGTTGTAAATGATTTATCATCTTCATAAAGATGTTCTAATCGCTCCGTTTCTAACTGCTTTATTTTGATGTATACATCGTTTGCCGACTGTCTGTCGTGAAAATCTTTAAAATAAGAATGAAATTTACTAAGTAGAGTCAATTCATTTTTATAATACGATTCATCTGTAACTCTAGTGTTAGTATAAAGTGAATCATATTTTTTATTGTTCATACTACTTAAGCTTTCACTATTGGCAAATATATAATGAGCAGGTATTATTTTATTCTTTGTTATAGGCCATTGCATTTCATATTCAGCTTGTATTTTGTCAATACCGAAAAGTAAATCTGTATTAATAGTATTATTAATAAATGATAAAAATTCAGAATTAGTAAGAAATAAGTAATTCCAAAATTTAGAATGGATTTCATTCCTTGAAAAATACACTTCTTTAGTATTAAAGCTTTGTATACTAAATGTTGCATTACTATAATTGATAATATTTTTATTGAAACCAAATGCGGAACCCTTCGAAATACTTATTCGAAGTAAAGGTGTTCTAAAAGTAGAGCTATAATCATCAGTGCCAGAATAATTAAAGGTACAATAGGTTATATCAATATTAAATTCACCTTTTTCTCCCAAATCCAAGATATCTACCTCTGCGTTAAACACACAATTATGTAACCAAAATAAATTATAAATATTGGAATCCGTAGCAACAGAACTATTTCGAGTAAATGTATCGTTAAACTTACAATGGAAAAATATGACATTTGAAGTGTTAGTAAATTGAATAGGTTTATGAAAGCTAAAATTAACAAATCCATAATTATTTAAAGGACTTGTATTATTTTCAAAACGTACATTATCAAAATTTACAGTTTTATAGATATGAATGGTATCAGTAGGATACTTTTTCCCTTTAAATCTGTATTCATATAAGCTATACCTTTCACTCTTTGTTTTATCAAATTTAACGATAGCATTTTTAAGAGAAAATATAGAATCTTTACCGTTGGTTAATTCATTTATTAGTTCTGAAAAAGCTATTTCTTTTAGTTCAGCAGTAGTGTTAGTAGTTTGAGCGTTAATGCTAAAAAAGGAAATAAAAAAAAATACTAGTAGTAGTCTATATGTCATTCTATAACTTATTTTAAACATAAATACAATGGCGTTGAATTTACTAATAATATTATAAAATAACTTCAGTACGTACTTTATACGTCAATAAAAATTATAGAAATGCTTAATCTATAGGATTAACAAGCTCTATCTGTTCTATCCCCTTTTCATAAAGATCCGGGAATAAACCTTGACTTAATAGAATAATCCCAAAAACTAAAATAACCAAGGCTACAATTTTTTTGGTCTTAAAAATTCGTCGTGGAGTCAGTTTACTTTTAAGTCGTTTTGCAGCTGCTATTTTAACCAGATCTGTTAAAAAATAAGCTATTAACATGGTTATAATAAAGATAGCTACGCCGTTTTCAGAGGTTGTAATAGAAGTTCCAATCACTATAAACCCTAACCAGCCTAATAGTACACCAATATTGATAAAATTAAGTAGAAATCCTTTTACAAAAAGCTTACCATAATCCTTTTTAGGAAGCTCTATTCTATGATGTTCTCTTACAATAGATCGGAACGATTTAGAGGTTTTTATAAAACTGATTAATCCGTAAATAATCAATAAAGTACCACCAAAGACCAATAATTTTGGATCGTCTTTTATTTTTTCTAAAAGTGTATCTGTGCTTTTAAAAATAACTAAGATAAAAACAATATCAGCGAAAATTACACCTAAATCAAATATAATGGCACTAGTAATGCCTTTGGTTACACTAGTTTCTAATAGTACAAAAAAAACTGGTCCAATAGTAAAGGCTAAAATTATTCCAAAGGGAATGGCTGTTAAGATATCGTCTAACATGTAAAACTTGCGGTTTACACAAATGTAAGAAACTCAACGGAACTTACATACGTTTTATTTTACCACCAAGAATTGTACGTTCTTCAACTTGTTTTGGTTTGCCATAAATATAGACATTTCCACCTGCTTTAATTCTAGCATTGGCAGATTCTGTAGCATGGACATAAGCTTCTCCAGCTGCGTTAATACTAACGTCTGTCTTTTCGGTAATAAAATCTTCACCATTAAAAACGCCACCAGTATAAATTGAAATATCTTGATTTTTAGAACTTCCGATTGTATTAATAATACCTCCTGTAACGGCTCTAAAATTAGCATAAGTTGTTTCTAAATCGGCCGTAATCTCTGCTCCTTCTTGTACTCTTAAATCTATTTCGTATTGCTTTATAGTTTCCTTTACTGTCACTTTTGCACCCTCGTTAGCATCTATTTCATCAACCTTGGTGAAATAAAGTAATACAACCGTATCGTCACCATCGTAGCTTTCTCTAAGATTCATGCGTATTTTAAGTTTTCCGTTGTTATTAACAACTTCAACATCATTTCTGTTTTTACCTGAAATGACGACTTTATTTTCATCAGAAGCCATCATTTTAAGATGAATTAAATCAAACACCTTTACGGTTGAAAATTCACCAACTTGTTTTTCAATGCCATCTTGAGCATTAATAAATAACGTACAAATTAACGTTAATACTAAACCTATCTTTTTCATAAAACATCCTTATTTTAAGGTAAATACTCTTTTCATAAATAACCATTTTAACTGAATTTCGTCTCCAGATTGCTTTTTTACAACCCGTCTTTGGGGAGTTAAAATAATGGTGAATACAGCAGATAATACTGCTAATACCATTTGATTAATATCTACAAAAATAGCTTGAATACTAAATCTGATCATCACATAAATAACGGCAAATATTAAAAAAACGTATATGCCAGCTTTTGTACTTGTCTTCATTAAACGGCAACTTTTACTGCAGTTCCTGTTACAGAAACCATTGCATAATTAGAGGTTGTTAACTCAATTTCTACTTTAATACCCACAACGGCATTTGCATTAAGCTTAGCTGCGTTATCTTGTAACGTTTGAAACGCTTCTTCTTTTACAGTCTCAATACTAACTTGTAGTTTATTGTAATATTTAGACATACTAAAACCCATGGCAATAGCTTGCTTGTTTATGGCAACACCTGTTACAATACCTAAATAATCTATGATATTATGGTTTTCTATAGAATTAGTGGTCGTAAGAATCATCTATTAAAAATTTATTTATAAGTCCCTTTTTAAGTTGAACTATTTATGCTTCTGGTTTACCTATCATGTAAAAATCTAAATGCTTTTTAACTAAATCTGCATTTTTAACTTTTACAATAACCTCATCACCTAGCTGATACATGGTTCCGGTTTTTTGCCCAATCATAGCATATTGGTCTTGGTCAAACTGATAGTGATCATCTTTCATATCTCTAACACTTACCATACCTTCACATTTATTAGAAATAATTTCTATGTAAATTCCCCAATCTGTAACACCAGAAATAACTCCTAAGAATTCTTCGTCTTGATGATCTTGCATAAAACGAATCTGCATGTATTTAATAGAATCGCGCTCAGCTTTAGTAGCTAAGTATTCCATATTACTAGAATGCTTACATTTCTCTTCGTAAATCTCTTGATTAGCCGATTTTTCACCATCTAAATACTGTTGTAATAAACGGTGTGCCATAACATCTGGATAACGACGAATTGGCGATGTAAAATGACTATAGTAATCAAATGCTAATCCGTAGTGACCGATATTGTGTGTGGTATATTCGGCTTTAGACATGGTACGAATCGTTAACGTATCAACTAAATTTTGTTCCTTTTTACCAACTACATCTTTTAATAAATTATTTAAAGACGATGCAATACTGCCCTTATCTTTAAAATTTAACTTATGTCCAAAACGCCCCACAACCGTTTGTAATTGTGCTAGTTTAGATTCGTCTGGTTCATCGTGTACACGGTATACAAAAGTTTTCTCAGGTTTTTGTTTTCCAACATATTCTGATACTTTTCTGTTGGCTAATAACATGAATTCTTCAATCATTTTATTAGCATCCTTACTGGTCTTAAAGTGAATACCTATTGGATTTGCTTCTTCATCTAAGTTAAATTTAACTTCAACTTTATCAAAAGAAATGGCACCATCTCGCATACGTGCTGTACGCATTTTTCGAGCTAATTGGTTCATTTTAATAGTAGCCTGAGCGACCTCTACAGACGTTTGATATGCTGCACCGGTTAATGAAACTTCAACCGGAATTGTAGTATCTATTTTATCAGGGTTCTTTAAAACGTCAACTTCGTTAATAGTTGCATTATTTTCAATGATTGCTTGTGCTTCCTCGTAGGCAAAACGGGCATCAGAATAGGTTACCGTTCTACCGAACCATTCGTTTTTAATTTCACATTTATCATTCATATGAAACACTGCAGAAAAGGTATATTTCTCTTCGTGTGGACGCAATGAACAGGCTCCGTTAGATAATATTTCTGGCAACATTGGCACTACACGATCTACTAAATAAATAGACGTAGCACGCTCGTAAGCTTCATCATCTAAAATTGTTCCTGGTTGTAAGTAATGCGAAACATCTGCAATATGAATTCCGATCTCATATAAGCCATTATCTAATACTTTAAAGGATAAGGCATCATCAAAATCTTTAGCGTCCTTAGGATCTATGGTAAAGGTTAAATCTTTACGCATATCTCTACGTTTCGCTATTTCTTCGGCTGTAATTGAGGTATCAATTTTATTAGCGAAGGCTTCAACGTCTTCTGGAAATTCTAACGGTAGGCCGTATTCTGCTAAAATAGCATGGATTTCTGTACTGTGTTCTCCAGGTTTCCCTAAAACTTCAATCACTTTTCCGTTAGGTGAATCTGATTTTTCTGGCCAATCTTCTAAAGAGACCAGTACTTTATCACCATCTTCTGCCTTATTAATTTTGTTAATAGGCACAAAAATATCGGTGTACATTTTGTTGCTATCTGCTACAACAAAGGCAAATCCTTTTTTATCATGAATTTGAATGGTACCAACATATTCCGTTTTTGCACGTTTTATAATAGTGGTGATTTCTCCTTCTTGTTTGCCTCTATGTTTTCGTTTGTAAGCGTAGAATTCTACTTCATCACCATTTAAGGCTTTGTTAATATTGTTTGAAGCAACAAAGATATCGTCTTCAAAATCATCTGAAATGATATAACCATTTCCTTTAGCTGCTAAATCTAAAATACCAGTATGATATTCGTTGTTAACAACTGCTTTAAATTTACCACGATCTACTTCTTCAATCTCTTCTTTTGCTTTGAGTTGTTGAAGTTTTTTTATAATCTGATTGCGACTACTGGCATCATTAACGCCTAATTTTGCTGCAATTTGTTTATAGTTGAATGTTGCGTTTCTGTCTTTTTTTAAAATACTAAGAATTGTATTTGTAAGGTTGGAAATCTTATTATTTGAAGGTTTCCTGTGTTTCTTTTTTGTCATTTATAATTGTAATCTATTTATTGTATTTGTTATTCTATGTAAGCTTACAAATCCTTTAGATTTTGCAATAAGTCTAAGAATAACAACTTATTTAAAACTTAACTTTAGCGAAGAGAGGTTATTAAGTTTGGTACAAAGTTACGTTTTAATTTTTTAATGGTGTTTCTTTAAGGTTAAATTAATAGTAATAACGTATTAATACCTGTGATACTTCAACTAAAAGTATAAGGTTTGAGTAGTACTATTTAACAATGCGACTCAACATACCTATTCCCTATTCTATTTAAGAGAAACATATTCTATCTTATTATTTCAACTTAACTATACTTTAAAAGAGAAATTCATAAATCTTATTTTTTTTAAAATTTACAGTTATGAACATATATATACATATAATCAGTTTTCTTTTAAAATTTAAAAAAATAAATGGTGGTTATTATAGTATGTTAATAGTGGCTATAACTTTTTGAAGATTTATTTTGAATAGTCGTAGTTTACATTTTACAACATTTTAGTTAACATTAAGTTTACGTCTAAAGGCTTCATTTTTAAGCTAAATTAAAAAGCTATTAACAACTGTTAATAACGAATGTTAATAGAATTAACTAACATGTATTTCTAAAAATACTGTTCATTTCACATCTTTTTAGTTTGATAACTTATTTTAAAAAAAGTGCTAACTAATTAGGTTATGAAGTTCTAATTTTGGTTTGGAAAAATAACTGAATAATCCTAATTTTTGTTTTCAATAGTTGTGAACAGATATTAACAATTAGACTTCATTTTATTTAGAGTTATCAACAGTGTTAATAAGCTATATCTAAAATCTCATTTTCAAACTTAAAACTAATGAATAAGTAAGCCCTTATAAGTTATGCTTAATTGTAAGCAATTATTAACTTTGATGTCTAATAAGTAAAGACAATTTATTATGACTATCTCAATAGGAAACGATCACGCAGGCCCAGATTACAAATTTGCCATTATAAAACATTTGGAGAGTAAAGGCTATACTATTACTAATTATGGAACAGACAGTTTAGATAGTGTTGATTATCCAGATTTTGTACATCCAGTTGCTAAAGATGTAGAGACTAAAAAAGTAGATTTTGGTATTCTTATTTGTGGAAGCGCAAACGGAGTGGCTATGACGGCTAATAAGTATCAGCATGTAAGAGCTGGTGTGTGTTGGACGAATGAAATCACAGAATTAACACGTTTACATAATAATGCTAACATTATATGTATCCCAGCACGTTTTACGTCTATACCACAAGCTATAAAAATGGTAGATACGTTTTTAGAGACTAAATTTGAAGGTGGTCGTCATCAAAACCGTGTGGATAAGATTCCGGCGTCATGTTAATATCAATTCTAAATTGATATCAAATGAATCTCCATCAAAACCATTCTCACAGTCCTAAAGATTTAAGAGGTCAAAAGCTATTAATATCAATAGTATTAAATATTGTTATTACAGTAGCTCAGGTTATTGGTGGACTCGTTTCAGGTAGTTTATCATTACTAAGTGATGCTTTACATAATTTTAGCGATGTTATATCTTTAATTGTGAGTTATGTGGCTTCGCGTTTATCAAAGCAGAAAGCCTCTATTAATAGAACTTTTGGTTATAAACGTGCCGAAATTTTAGCAGCTTTTGTTAATGCTAGTACGTTAATAATAGTCGCTATTATCTTAATTTTTGAAGCTGTAAAACGTTTTAATAATCCTCAAGAAATAGAATCTAACTTAGTTATTTGGTTAGCTATTGTAGCCATTATAGGAAATGGTTTGAGTGTTTTATTATTAAGAAAAGATTCTAAAAATAATATCAATATGCGTTCGGCGTATTTGCATTTATTTACAGATATGTTGGCTAGTGTGGCGGTACTAATTGGTGGATTATTGATGAAATACTATCAATTGTTTTGGGTAGATAGTTTATTAACTTTATTAATTGCTTTGTATTTAATTTGGGTGGGTTACGCTCTATTAAAAACATCTACAGGTATGTTAATGCTGTTTACACCAGATACTATTAATATTAAAGATGTTGTAAGAACTGTTAATAAGCTACCTAAAGTTAGTAAACTACATCATGTTCATATATGGAATTTAAGTGACGATGAATTGCATTTAGAAGCGCATTTAGACTTAACAGAAGATATTTCTACAACAGATTTTAATGCATTGCTTTTAGATATTGAAACGGTCTTACATGACGAATTTAATATCAACCATGTCACTATTCAACCAGAGTTTAATAAAGAAGATCCTAAAGAGGTCATAGTACAAGATTAATGCTAGATATCATAACAAAAAAATTCGAAGACTTAACGACGCAAGAACTTTATAATGCACTTCAATTACGAAGTGAAGTGTTTGTCGTTGAACAAGATTGCGTGTACCAAGATATCGATGGAAAGGACCAAAAAGCACTTCATATTTTAGGTTATGACAATAATGTCTTAGTGGCTTACACACGTGTTTTTAAACCAGGCTATTATTTTGAAGAAGCTAGTATTGGTAGAGTTGTTGTGCAACAAAAAGCACGAAAATTTAAATATGGTTACGCTATTATGAAGGCTTCTATAGAGGCTATTAAAACGCATTATAACGAAACTACTATTAGGATTTCCGCACAGATGTATTTAAAAAACTTCTATAATAATTTAGAATTCAAAGAAGTAGGAGAAGAGTACCTAGAAGATGGTATTCCGCATATAAATATGATTAAATCTTAATTACTTCTTTTCGTAAATACGCGTCACTAAAATTTCGACACGTCTATCTAATTGAGGTTCGCCTCCAAGAGGTTGTTTTCTTCGCATACCGGCAAATTTCATACGGTAATGCTTAACACCTTTATCTACTAAGTAATCATAGATATATTTTGCTCTAGCCACAGATAGATTTCGTTTTTTAGTCTTACGATCAATGGCATCTCTTTCACCTTGTGTACAGCATACATGGCCTTCTATAGTGAAATAAACATTGGTACGATCTACTAAAATTTCTGCAATTCTATCGAGTACAACTTTAGATTCTTTGGTTAAATAGCTATAACCGGTTCTAAATAATAAATTGTCGAGTAAAATTTTATCGCCTTCTTTTAAATCACCTTTTAATAAATCTTCAGTTTTATCTACTACGGGCTTTTCTTCTTTAGGTTTTGGTGGAAAAACAGGAGTTACAACGATTTCAACTTTACGGTTTAAACCACGTATTTTGTTAAGGTCATTTTCTTTAATAATATTGACTAATATTTTACCTTTTCCATCAACATTAGTCATTTTTGACTCGTCAAATTCATTATTAGAAAACACTTCTTTTATAGCATCTGCACGATTTTGAGATAATACAAGATTGTAATTATCACTACCTCTATCATCGGTAAAACCATATATAGTTACTTTTTCTATATCGACATCTTCAATTTTAGATAAAAATAATAATAATCTGCTGTGTTCTGTTTCAGGAATATCGTGTTGATCAGTTTCAAAATAGACTTCGTGCTTCAATTCTTTTTGAGAAAAGGAGAGCTGAAAACATAGGCATAAAAAGATAATTAGGGGTTTCATGTTTTTATAATAGTTTTCTCAATTATAGAAAAAATTTAAGAGGTTAAATATAAATAATTTATGTGCTATCTCAAAATACTTGCGTACTGAGACGGATTATTAAGAATACTTAAACCTTTTTTTATTTCTGAATTATTAGCAGTGTAATACGTATATAAACCTTCACTGTAAAAGTAACGTTTAATTATTTCGTCTGTAAGTAGCGCTTTTAATTGCGTTTTATTGGCGTCAATAGCATTGGATTTATACGCTTGTAAAGCCTGGGTTAAATCGTTGTATTCTGCATTAATAACCGCTTTTAGTTCTTCTTCCTCAGCGATTCTTATGGCATCATGTAAGGCAACTTCAGTCTTAGTTTCAAAATTAAAACCGCTTGCTTTTATGTAGTTTTTAAATTTTTTAAAGTCCGAATCAGACAGTGAAAAGCTTTTTAAATCTTCTATTTTATTATCGTAATAAAACTCAGTGGCGAAGTTGAAAACCAAATTTTCATTAGATATAGCTTTGGTAATTGTTGTATGCTTAGAAAACTCAACCTCCATATCTGGTTCTACACCACCTCCATCAAATACATCGCGTCCATTTCTAGTTTTAAATGCATTATAATTTTCTTGTTGTGTTCTCGTGGCTTTACCATTTTCATCACGATTCCAATAATCTAAGGCCTGAATACAACGTCCAGATGGTGTATAATACCTGGATATTGTAATCTTCATTTGTGTACCATAAGTCAATGGTTTTGGTCTTTGTACTAAACCTTTTCCAAAGCTACGTGTACCAACAACTACAGCTCTATCCATATCTTGTAAAGCACCAGAAACTATTTCGCTTGCCGAAGCACTTTTACCATCAATTAATACAACTAATGGAATTTCAGTATCAACAGCGTCGCGTTGTGTATAATAGGTTTTATTGTATTTTTTGACTTTAGATTTAGTGGTTACCACTAACTGATCTTTAGGTACAAAAATATTAGTGACGTTAACCGCTTCATGTAATAAACCACCAGGATTTCCTCTTAAATCTAATATTAATTGCGTAGCTCCTTGATTTTTTAAGGCTTTAATTGCGCTAATAGTTTCAGAAGAGGCTTTATCATTAAACTTTCTTAGCACCACATAACCTGTTTTTTCATCGACCATAGAGTAGTGCGGAACTGCTTTAATTTCTAGCGATTCTCTAATAATTTTTACGGTATTGGTTTTACCTTGACGTTTATAAGTAACAGAAACTTCTGTACCTGCTGCTCCTTGTAATAAGTTGGCAGCGTCATCTTTAAAATCGGCAACGGTAACTTTATCTACTTTAATAATTTCATCACCTGCTTTTAAACCAGCTTTATCTGCTGCATAATTTTGGTAAGGTTCAACAATAACCAATTTATCTTTTAATGTTAATACCTTAGCTCCAATACCTGTGTAATCGCCTGCATTGTTAATTCTAGAGGCTTCTACGTCCTGTTCGTTATAAAATTGGGTGTAAGGATCTAAATCGTCTAACATGCTTTTAATAGCCGTATCCATTAAGTCTCCAGGATTGGTATCATCCACATAATTCATGTTGATTTCTTTAAATAGCGTGGTGAATATTTCTATTTGCTTCGCGATTTCAAAAAAATCATTTTTAAAAGCTGTAGTACCAAAAAATATAAGCACAGCCAATACGGGAAATAATACGTTTTTATGTAGAAGATTTTTCATGTGTCAATTAAAGGATAAATTTTAAACAAACGCATTTCATTTGTCAGAAGTATTAGCATCTGTTGGTTCTATGAATGGCTCAGTTTTTACTAAAAATTTTTTAAACAATGATTTTATACTTTGATCTAGTTTATCAAAAGTTGTTCCATCTTTACTAAGGTATAAAATCATAAACGCATAAGATACAGAACTATTGTTAAAGTATAGGGGTTTATTAAGTCTGTAAGCTTCACGAAGCAACCGTTTAATTTGATTTCTAGAAACAGCTGTTTTATGCAATCGTTTACTGACAGAAACACCTGTTTTTAGTTGTGAGCCATCTTCAAACTCAGTTTTAAGATACACTAATCTTAGAGGGTAAGCGGTTACGGCTTTGCCTTCAGTAAAAAGTTGCTCTATGAGTTTTTTACTTTTGAGTTTATCTTTTTTTGAATAGTTGAAGTTCACTTTCTAATTAATCTAGTTTAACAAAAATAGAAAACCGCATCAACATGATGCGGTTTTAAAACATTTATATTACAAGTGTTTATTTAATTGTAAACACATTGTTAGTTCTATCAACATCTGCCATCATCTGAGAATTATCAATCTCTACTGATTTTACAGCTTTTTTAGCATCGAATGAATAGGTTGGTATTGCCCAAGCCCAATCATTAATAGTAGTTGCTGAGGTTGGTTTTTCTCCACGCATCATTTGTAGCGGAATATAAAAATTCTCTGTACTACCATCCGTATAAGTTACTGAAATATCTAAAGGCATTGGCATTAAACCAATACGTTCTAAGGTGATGGATTTGCCTTCAACTGAAGCAATACCATAATCAATAGTATTAGTAGTTTGTGCAAAATCTATAAAATACCAATCGAGTTCAAAATCGGTGATACGTTCTGCAGTTCTAATAATATCGAATGGTTTTGGGTGTTTAAATTTAAAATCTTGGTAATATTTTTTGATGGTTTTATCTAAATTATCATCTCCAATGACATACCCTAATTGCGCTAAAAACACAGCACCTTTACTGTAAGCAGCAGCACCATAAACTCCATTTGAAGCATAACGGTCAGAGTGCGTAGTCAACGGTTGCTCTACACCAGAATTTGCTAAAGCTAAATAGCCTCTATAAGATCCAGAAAGCGGATTCGATTTTTTATTTTCACTCAGAGAATTCATCGCTAAGTTAGAAATATAACTTGTAAAGCCTTCATCCATCCATTCGTGTTTAGATTCATTAGAAGCTAGTATAAATTGAAACCATTTATGTGCTAACTCGTGTGCTGTAACACCTAGTAAGCTGCCATAGCTTCGCTCACCAGTAATTAATGTAGACATAGCATATTCCATACCACCATCTCCACCTTGAATTACTGAATATTGATCATATGGATAGTCTCCAATATGTTCACTAAAGAACTCCATAAGTTTAGCAGTTTCCGCTGGTAATTTCTTCCAATTGTCTAAATACTTTTGATCTAATGTTTTCTTGTAATAGAAGTGAAGTAATGGGCCATTTGGCATTTGCAACGTATCGTGAATATAATCCGGATCCGCAGCCCAAGTAAAGTCATGTACTTTAGGGGCTTTAAAGTGATGGGTTTTCTTTCCAGATTTTAAAGTTGGTTCTCCTTGAAGATAGCCTGTTCCGCCAACAATATAGTCTTTATCGATAGATAATTTTACATCAAAATCTCCCCAAACACCATGAAATTCTCTTCCTATGTAAGGATCTGCGTGCCAACCTTCATCATCATATTCGGCTAATTTTGGATACCATTGAGACATCGATAAAGCTACACCTTCAGAGCTATTTCTACCAGAACGACGAACTTGAATAGGCACTTGAGCATCAAAATCCATATTAAAAGTGACTTTTTCTCCTGGTTGAATCGGTTTATTCAGCGTTACTTCTAAGACCGTACCAACAGTTTCATAAGAAATTGAAGTTCCATTTTGTTGTAATGAATTAACTTTAATGTAACCAATTTCATTCGGCTGAAGTTTACTAATACGATCACCGACACGTCGATCTGGATCATTAATAGTACGAGAGCGCACATCCATTTCACTACCTGGTTGAAAGGCATTAAAATAGAGGTGATAATACACCCGATTAAGTACATCTGGTGAATTGTTGGTATAAACCAATTTTTGTGTTCCTTTATACTGATAGTTATTGACATCCATATCAATTTCCATCGTATAATCTACGTGTTGTTGCCAATAGCCAAATGTGGATGCGTTAACTGAATTAGTGCTTTGAAGCGCTTTTTCGGTAGAACCGCAAGAGACTAAAATTAGAAGTGAAAAAAGACTGAGAAAGGAATGTTTCATAACATATGTTTTTAATGAATATAAAGACTTTATAAGAAATTGGGTTATTTAGATGTACTGACTAAATAACCCAATTATTTTAATGCAATCCAAAAAGGATTATTATAATTTTGAAGCCATAATTAACGCGTTGTAAGCATTAACAATTCTACCAGATGTAGATAAATCTGAAAATGACTTAACGTTAGAAGCATCACCACCAACAACAACTTTTGTTGTTAAAGGTAATCCTGATTCTACAATAACTTGCTTCACTTGTGCAGCACTTAATTTAGGGTAGTAAGAACGTACTAAAGCAACTACACCAGCAACAGCAGGTGATGCCATAGATGTACCACTTATGCTTTTATAATCATTATCTGGAAATGTTGAATAGATAGCAGATCCTGGAGCAAATACATCCACATTCTTTTTTCCGTAATTAGAAAAACCAGAGACAATTTTAGAACCATATTTTGAGGTTAATGAACCCACTCTAATGTATGTGTTTGAGATTTCAACAAAATCAACATTATCATCTGGGAAATTAGCACCTTCATCCACATTTTTACTGTCGTTACCAGCAGCATGTACAAATACAACATCATTATCAGACGCATATTTAATAGCATCTCTTACCCATACTGGATGTGGAGAAAACGATTTCCCAAAACTTCCGTTTATTACTTTTGCACCATTATCTACTGCATAACGAATAGCTAATGCGACATCTTTATCATATTCATCTCCATTAGGAACAGTTCTAATTGACATAATTTCTACGTTATTAGCAACACCATTTGCTCCTTTTCCATTGTTACGCTCTGCAGCAATAATACCAGCAACATGCGTTCCGTGAGATTCTGATTTTTTAACAGGCTTAACGTTTCCATTTCCATAACCTATATCAGATAAATCATTGATATCATCGCCAGTAGTACGACCCGAAAAGTCAACATTAAAATGATAATTTAAACGTTCATTAAAACTTTCTAATTGCTCAGTAATTTCTGCATTAGCGTCTTTAAAAGTACCACCGTTTGCATTTATATTTTGTGCAATTTGAATAGCTTGGCCTAAAGCTTCATCTTCTGTTTTAATAGCATTAACCTCTTCTATGGTATAGTCGCTTTTACCTAAGTGTGCTGTTAATTTTTCATCAGCATTTTTTAAGACACTTAAAATTTGCTCATATCTGGTTTTAGCACCAAGATACGTTTCATATTCCTCTTTTTGTAAAGCTACAGCTTCATCATAACGGGGATTAGAAGTATCTCCGCTTGCTATTAAACGAACATATTCTAACTGCTCATCATAACCATCTCCTAAGAAATTCCATCCATGTACATCATCAATGTAGCCATTCTTATCATCATCTATTCCATTGTTTGGTATTTCATCTTCGTTAGTCCAAAGTACATTTCTTAAATCTTCGTGATCAATGTCAATACCAGAATCGATGACGGCAACGATAACCTTAGTTCCTTTTTTATTTTTAATAATTTCAGTGTAAGCTTTATCAACACTCATTCCAGGAATGGTATCATTGACAAGGTCTAGGTGTCCCCAATTTTTAGCTTCAACATCTGTTAATTCTGTAACTTTTAAAGGTGAAGAATCTATGTTTTCGATTGGTGTAGAAAGAATTTCTCCAGTGCTACCACATCCTAAAAATAGTGTTCCTGCAAATCCTAAATAGGCTATTATTCTGTAATTAAATTTCATGTGTCTATGTTTATTGTTTTTTAAAGGTCACATGGTACATTCATATAATCATTCTCTTGGCGATCAAAAGTGAAATATGAATGTTTCATGTGTATTATTTATTGTTGTTTTATTTAAATAGTTCGTTTGTTGTGAATGTTTCGTTAAGTCGGACTCCCTTCTCAGTGTGTTTAACCGTAATAATTTCGTTATGTGCATCGTGTTCTAAAAATAAATAGAAGTTGTTGTCTGCAGCCATATTCAAAAACAACTCTTTTTCATCGAGAGTTAATAAAGGTCTGGTATCATAACCCATTACAAAAGGCAACGGTAAATGACCAACAGTTGGTAATAAATCTGCCATAAAGCAAATGGTTTTTCCTTTATACTGTATCATAGGAATCATTTGCTTATCGGTATGTCCGTTAGCAAAGAATATGTCGAACCCTAACTCAGAATTCTTTAAAATAGGATTGTTAGGAACTGAAGTGAATTTTAATTGTCCACTGTCTTGCATTGGCAAAATGTTTTCTTTTAAAAACGAAGCGACTTCACGTCTGTTAGGTTCTGTTGCCCATTTCCAATGATCGGCATTACTCCAAAAGTGTGCATTTTTAAAGGCAGGTTCATAACCTGTTCGGTCTTTATTCCATTGAATACTTCCTCCACAATGATCAAAATGAAGATGCGTCATAAACACATCCGTAATATCATCGCGATGAAATCCGTGAGCGGCTAATGATTTATCTATGCTATCATCTCCATAAAGAAAATAGTACCCGTAGAATTTATCGCTTTGTTTATTACCCATTCCTGTATCAATTAAGGTAAGGCGATTACCATCTTCAATTAATAGACAACGCGCTGCAATATCTATCATATTGCTGTTATCCGCAGGATTGGTACGCTGCCATAAGGATTTTGGCACAACACCAAACATGGCTCCTCCATCGAGCTTAAAATTTCCGGACTGAATAGGATATAATTGCATTTGCAAATTTTTTTATAAAGTCATGCAAATTACTAAAAGCTTTAAAACTAATTGTTGTTAGTCTATATAAATTAGAGGATATTTAACAATTAAGAGCTGTATAATCTTATATCTATTCTAAAAAATAATTACTTTTAGATGTATAAAATGAATTAACAATGAAACGCATATCAAAATCACCACTAAAAATTAAGAAAATTAAACTCTTACGATTTGGTCGCGATTTTAAACCAGACCAACAAGTTATTCTTAGAGATTACTTAGCAATAGAGCGTACCCGATTAGCTAACGAGCGCACGCTTTTATCTTACATTCGTTCGTCGTTATATTTGCTGTTAGGAGCTATTGCTTTATTCCAACTTAAAGACTTTGCTAATTTTCAATACTTAGCATTTACGGCAATTGTCTTTAGTGTGATCTTTTTTATCATTGGGGTTTATAGATTTACCTTATTAAAGAAGAGTTTAAAACGGGTATATTATAAATCTGAAGAAAAAGAAGAGGATAACAAGGGATAACTTTAACTAAGAATCCCTTTTATAACTTCAAAGGAAGCTTTCTATAAAAATAGAATTTAGTATTTTCACGCAAAAAGAACATAGATGTTAGAACTAGCCGGAATTATTATTCTTGGAATATTAGCACAATGGGTCGCTTGGAAATTTAAAATACCAGCAATCTTACCCTTAATTTTAATCGGACTTTTAGTAGGGCCAATTGCAGCAGAATTTTTAAGTGAAGATGGTACCAAATGGATAGAGCCGATTTGGAATGGCACAAAAGGCTTATTTCCTGGAGATAGCTTATATTACTTTGTATCACTAGCCATAAGTATTATTTTATTTGAAGGAGGTCTAACCTTAAAACGATCCGAAATTAAAAATGTAGGCCCAGTAATTACGAAACTAATTACCGTTGGTTCTGCCATTACGTTCTTTGGTGCTGGTATTGTAGCACGCTATACGTTTAACTTAAGTTGGGATTTATCGTTTCTATTTGCAGGACTTATCATTGTTACAGGACCAACTGTAATAACGCCTATTTTAAGAAACATTCCACTTAAAAAAGATGTCTCAACCGTTTTAAAATGGGAAGGTATTCTTATTGATCCTATAGGCGCTTTAGTTGCCGTTTTGGTATTTGAATTTATAAGTGTTGGAGGTGACAGTGGTTTTACTAAAACAGCTTTAATGGAATTTGGTAAAATTGTATTATTTGGTACCACATTTGGTTTCACGTTTGCCCACGCTTTAGCTTTTGCGATTAATAAAAAGTTGATTCCTCATTACTTATTAAATGTCGTATCGCTCTCAACCGTATTATTAGTGTTTGTTGAATCTGAATTATTTGCACACGAATCTGGTTTATTAGCAGTTGTGGTTATGGGCATGGTATTAGGAAACAGTAAACTAGACAACATCAAAGAACTACTATACTTTAAAGAATCGTTGAGTGTCTTATTAATTTCAATTTTATTCATTCTTTTAGCGGCAAATATTGATATTGAAGATTTACTTCTACTTTACACATGGGATACTGCTATACTTTTTGCTATTGTTGTATTTGTCATAAGACCATTAGCTGTATTTGTAAGTACTCAAGGCTCCAAACTAAATCTTAACGAAAAGCTATTTATAAGCTGGGTTGGACCGCGTGGTATTGTTGCAGCTGGTATTGCGTCTCTTTTTGGAAGTAAATTAATGCGACAAGGAGTAGAAGGAGCAGAATACATTACACCTTTGGTGTTTATGATTGTATTAGGAACCGTTTTATTAAACGCCACCACGGCGCGTTTATTTGCAAGACTAGTTGGTGTGTTTTTAACAAAATCTAATGGAATTTTAATTATTGGAGCTTCAAAATTACCACGATTATTAGGGCATTACTTAGTAAATAACGGAAGACATGTCGTTTTAATAGACAGCAATCAAAATAATATAGATAAGGCACACGAATTAGGTTTAGAAGCTTTAAATTCTAATATATATGCTGATACACTTTCAGATAATATTGAATTAAACGATGTGGGTTATATTATGGCAATGACAGGAAACTCAGATATCAATGCTTATGTAATTGAAAAATTCAGCAAAGAATTTGGAGAAAATGGTTCGTATCGATTAGTGACTTCAGATGAAATGAACTTCCCAGAAAAAAGCCCAGTAGAAGGTTTATTCTCTCCGACAGATGACTATATTAATTTAATGGAGGTAACGCGAAAATATCCTGCAATACAAGAAATAGACATAGATGATGCAGCGCATTACGAAAGTCTAATAGAAATGGCGAGTAAGGATAAGTATACTATTCCTCTTTTTATAAAAGATGAAGAAGGTGAACTCCATATTATTTCAGTACATCAGACGAAAATAGAAGCCATAGGAAAAGGTTTTAAATTGGTATATTTAGGTAAACCTTTTGATGTGGAAAAAGTGGCTAATGAAGAGTAACTATTTTTAAAATAGACGCTACTTTACTATTGTAAATAAAGCAGTAATTATAAAACTAAAAAGATTCCTACGTAAATAGGAATCTTTTTAGTTTTATAATATAAGTTTAAAATGAAGCTTAATCATTTAACTTTAAAACAGCCATAAATGTTTCTTGAGGTATTTCTACATTACCGACTTGTCTCATAAATTCCTGCGAAGGCAGGAATCTCCATCAGGCGAACCTTAGATTATGGTATAAAATTCTTAAAAGCTATTGTTTTAAATGAACTATGGAATTAAATCTTATACAATATAGAGGCCTAAATACGATAAAATAAAAATGTTTTTTTGCCTTAACTCAGCACCGTTTTCAAAAGTTTAAGATTCCTTTTTTCAAAGGAATTGGTTAGTCATTTAACTTCAAAACAGCCATAAACGCTTCCTGAGGGATCTCTACGTTACCGACTTGTCTCATACGTTTTTTACCTTTTTTCTGCTTTTCTAATAACTTACGTTTACGAGAAATATCTCCACCATAACATTTTGCTGTTACATCCTTACGAAGTGCTTTCACTGTTTCTCTAGAAATAATTTTAGCACCAATAGCAGCTTGAATAGGAATATCAAATTGTTGTCTCGGAATTAATTCACGCAACTTCTCACACATCTTTTTACCAATGTTTTGTGCATTATCTGCATGGATTAAAGCTGAAAGTGCATCTACAGGCTGTGCATTTAATAACACATCTAATCGTACTAATTTAGAGACTCTCATTCCTATTGGATGATAATCGAAAGAGGCATAACCTTTAGAAACTGTTTTTAAACGATCGTAAAAATCGAAAACAATTTCGGCTAATGGCATTTCAAAAATTAACTCTACACGTTCTGTTGTTAGATACGTTTGGTTGATAATCATCCCACGTTTTTCAATACACAGGCTCATTACGTTACCTACAAAATCAGATTTTGTAATAATAGTGGCTTTAATAAAAGGCTCTTCAACACGATTTACAGTGGTAGGCTCTGGTAAGTCACTTGGATTATTAACAATAAAAGCCTCATCAGGATTTTTGTTTGTGTACGCATGATAAGACACGTTAGGTACGGTAGTAATCACGGTCATATCAAACTCACGCTCTAAACGTTCTTGTATGATTTCCATATGTAACATACCTAAAAATCCACAACGGAATCCAAAACCTAAAGCAGCAGAACTTTCTGGCATAAACACTAAAGACGCGTCGTTTAGTTGCAACTTTTCCATAGAATTACGTAGTTCTTCGTAATCTTCTGTATCCACAGGATAAATACCAGCAAATACCATTGGTTTTACATCTTCAAAACCGGCAACAATATTGGTTGTAGGCTTAGCAAAATCTGTAATGGTATCACCAACTTTTACTTCTTTGGCAGTTTTAATTCCTGTAATTAAATACCCAACATCACCAGCTTTTACACTTTGTTTGGCAACTTGAGTTAATTTTAACGTTCCAACTTCATCAGCGAAATACTCTTTTCCTGTTGCGACGAATTTTATTTTTTGTCCTTTTTTAATTTCACCATCGAAAACTCTAAAATAGGTTTCAATACCTCTAAATGTATTATAAACAGAATCGAAAATCAAAGCTTGTAAAGGCGCATTTACATCACCTTTTGGAGCCGGAATACGCTCAATAATGGCTTTTAAAATATTCTCAACACCAAATCCTGTTTTTCCACTAGCATGAATGACATCTTCAGGATCACAACCTAAAAGATCAACAATATCGTCCGTAACTTCTTCTGGATTTGCACTTGGCAAATCTACTTTGTTTAACACAGGAATAATCTCTAAATCATTCTCTAATGCTAAGTATAAATTAGAAATCGTTTGTGCCTGAATACTCTGTGCGGCATCAACAATTAATAAGGCTCCTTCACAAGCAGCAATAGATCGTGATACTTCATAAGAAAAATCTACGTGACCAGGGGTATCGATAAGATTAAGTACATATTTTTCGCCTTCATACATATAATCCATTTGAATAGCGTGGGACTTAATAGTAATACCACGCTCACGTTCCAAGTCCATACTATCTAAAAGTTGGGCTTGCTGTTCGCGAGCAGTTACAGAACCTGTAGCGTCTAATAAACGGTCTGCTAAAGTGCTTTTTCCGTGGTCAATATGTGCAATAATGCAAAAATTACGAATATTTTTCATGTCTCTTTTCTAAGGCAATAAGTAATTGGCAAATATAATCGATTTCTTGTGCATTAACGTATCAAATTCAACAATAAAAAGAGTGCTAATTACGGTAAAACCACAGTAGTAAGTAAAAAACAATTTATATCTTGCAGTCAAACCTATTTTATGATTATCCGTTTACGCCTTTTTTTTTGTGTAGGCATTTGTATGCTTTCTACTGTGGTATTTGCTCAAGATTATTCTATTACCGGTCGTATTGTCGACGCTAATAGTAGTCCAATTGAATTTGCAAATGTTGTTATTTTAACAGAAGTTGATGGTGATTATCTAAAAGGTACTTCAACTGACGATAATGGATTTTTTAGTTTAATTAATTTATCAGAAACAACATTTTACCTCAAAATAAGCTATTTGGGTTTTGAAGAGTTTCAACAAAAAATCGTCCTAACAGGAGATTTAGATTTAAAAACCATTCAACTAAACGATATTCCCGAAAATTTAAATGAAGTCACTGTTATAGCCAAAAAACCAACTATAACACGTAAGCCAGATCGCTTAATTTTTAATGTAGAGAATACAGCATTAATAGAAGGTTCTACACTTAGTGTCTTAAAAAATACACCGGGCATTATAGTTTCAGAAGGCACTATTAATATTAAAAGTACACCAGCAATCGTTTATATTAATAATAGACGCGTACAATTAACTTCCGATGAACTCATTGCGCTATTGGAAAGTGCACCAGCAAATAGTATTAAATCCGTTGAGGTCATTACAAATCCGCCTGCAAGCTATGATGCAGATTCTGGTGCTGTGATTAATATTATAATGAGTAGAAATATAGTAACAGGTTATAGAGGTAGTGTGTTTACAAATTATACACAAGGTGTTTTTCCGAGGTATAACGGAGGAACGAGTCATTATTTTAAGAACAATAAAATCAACCTAAATCTTAATTACAGTTACACTAAGAATAAAATTAATAGAGACCAAGATGATACAGTCAATTTTTTAGACTCCGCAAATGACATAGAGGAAATCTGGAAATCTAATATCAATAGAAATACCTGGTCCGAAACACATAATCTTAATCTTAATTTTGATTATTATATTGATGATAAAAATACGTTGAGTTTAACAAGCACAGGTTTATACACTCCTTATTATAAGTATCAAATAAAAAATAACACGACTATTACGGATGAAAATTTAGTTTTTCAAGAGCGGTTTACAGCAGATAATTTATCTAGAGATAACAAGTACAATATTGGTACCGATTTAATTTTTAGACGCGATTTTGAAAATAGCGCCAACTTAACATTTAATGCACATTATACCATTTACGATTATAGTCGCGACCAAAATGTATTCACTAATAATTATGACGAGAATAATCTATTTAGTGGAGACTCTGAGTTTAATTCAATTTCTAATCAGAAAACAAATATTATAACAGGTAAAATTGATTACAGTTTACCAATTAATGAGACTTCTAGTTTTGGTACCGGAGTAAAATATTCTAATGTCAATACTGATAGTGACATTACAAAATTAGATGTTGTTGGCAACTCAGAAGTCTTAGACGTTAATAATACAGATGCGTTTAAATATGATGAAAAGGTCTTTGCTGCGTATTCTAACTATGCTAAATCTTGGGACAAATGGGAATTAAATCTTGGTCTTAGAGTTGAACAAAGTAATATTGAAGGAGAATCGTTATCCTTAATAGAAACAAATACTCAAAATTATTTTGGCTGGTTTCCTAATGCCAGTTTATCGCATCAGCTTTTAAAAGAGGCGAACTTATATGCAACATATAAACGCAGTATAACAAGGCCGAGTTATACGGACTTAAATCCATTTACATTTTTCTTAAACGAGAACACCGTTGTGTTGGGTAATCCTAATTTAGTGCCGACGTATAGAGATCATTATAAAATAGGAAGTAATTTTTTAGAGCACTTTACTGTGGAAGCGTATTATATGAATTATGATGGTGATATTGTAGAATTACCTCGCCAAAATAATCAAACCAATGAAGTCGCTTTTACACCAATAAATTTGGATAAAAAAGTAGAATATGGATTCGATTTTGTTTTTGATTATTATCCAACCAGTACCTGGAATCTCTATGTTGTATCCTCCTTTTATAATATTTCCGAAGAATCTAATTTTGGGGAAGGCTTTGTAACACAAGATCAATGGTCTAATTATAGTATTTTACACAATAGTTTTTCCTTTTTAAAAGATCAAAGTTTAAGTGCGAGTCTGACATTCACATGGATTGGTAAAAATTTACAACAATTTCAAACCGTTGAAGACCGATTGGTCTCAGAGTTGAGTCTATCAAAAACTGTTTTTAAGAAAAAAGGAGTTATTTCTCTAGCTGTTGAAGATTTCTTTAATCTACAAAACTATGAAACGTCAACACGTTATTTAAACCAGTCTAGCTCTGGTTTTGTAAATTTAGATAGTAGATATATAAAATTAGGCTTCCGTTATAAATTTGGTAATACAAAGCTTAATACTAATGAACGTACTACAAGTGCTGAAGAACGCGAAAGGCTTAAAGATTTAAACTAATCTTGCCATTCTGCAATAAACAAGTTCGTATCTCAATTTGTATATTTCAGAATATCGCTAATCGCGCCATTCTGCAATAAACAAGTTCGTATCACGTCCACCTCCGTTATTTCGATTAGAAGAAAAGACTAAATACTTACCGTCATTAGAAAACACAGGAAACGCATCAAAGGTTTCACTATGTGTAACACGTTTTAAATTCTTTCCATCAATATCAATTAAGTATAAGTTGAAAGGAAATCCACGTTCAGATTCAAAATTAGAAGAGAACAGCACTTTCTCACCAGAAGGATGAAAAAACGGACTCCAATTCGCATTACCTAAATCAGTTAACTGACGTAAATCAGAACCATCAGCATTACAGATATACAATTCCATATCTGTTGGTTCAACTAAACCTTCAGCTAATAAATCTTTATAATTTTTAATTTCTTCTTCAGTTTTAGGACGCGAAGAACGGAAGATTAGTTTCGTACCATCTGGTGAAAAGAACGCTCCACCATCATAACCTAATTCATTTGTTATTTGCTTTACATCGCTACCATCAATATTCATGGTATATAATTCTAAATCACCACTTCGTGTAGAGGTAAACACAATCTTATCTCCCATTGGAGAAACTGTTGGTTCTGCATCGTAACCCACTTCGTTAGTTAATTGGCTTACAATATTACCTTCTAAATCGGCTACAAAAATATCGTAGGTATCATAGATTGGCCAAATGTATTTTCCGTTTTTTCTAAGTGGAGTTTCAGGGCAGGCTTCATCACCAAGATGTGTAGAAGCATAAATAATATGCTTATTATCTGGCATAAAATACGAACAAGTTGTTCTACCTTTTCCTGTGCTTACCATAGGAGGCGCAATACTATCTGTAAACGTTTGGTTAGCATCCATTATGAACATTTGGTCACACTCAACTCCCCATTTTGTGTTATTAGATTGAAACACTAATTGCTTATCATCAAAACTCCAATACGCTTCCGCATTATCGCCACCATAAGTGACTTGTCTTAAAGACTTAAAATGTACTTCTTCAGGATAGATTAAAGAATCGTATTTTTTAGTCGCACCAGAAGTCGCTTCAGTGGTGGTGTTAGTATCGTTTTTACAAGACGAAAATGTAACGAGTAGAATTAAAATTGAGACGATTCTGTTCATAATTAAAGAATTATAATAAGTGGCTTTTATTACCTAATTTTGTGCAAAAGTAAGATTTATAGATGAAATAAGCCACGATATATCGCTGATATATGATTCAGTGGTAGTTGGCAAAACAAGTTTCTCAAATAAATCAAAAAATAGAATTCGAAATGAAAAGAGCACTAATTTTATTAGCATTAGCGGGATTTGTATCTTGTAAGAACGAACCTAAAGTTGCTGAAAATAATATTAAAGACGATGTTGCATATTTAGCTGATGATAAACTAGAAGGTCGCCAAACCGGAACACAAGGAGAAGTGTTAGCTTCAGAATATCTTATAGAGCGTTTTAAAGCTATTGGAGTACAACCAAAAGGAACGGAAGGGTATTTACAATCCTTTTCTTTTAAGCCTAAAACAGACCCGCATAGCGAAGTAGAATTTACGACGAATGCAGACAGCACCATTACAGGACACAATGTTATTGGCTTTATAGATAACAATGCTAAAACTACCATTGTTATTGGTGCACATTACGACCATTTAGGGTATGGTGGAGAAGGGTCTTTATTTCGTGGTGAAGAAAAAGCCATACATAATGGAGCAGATGATAATGCAAGTGGGGTTGCGGTAATGTTGAATTTGGCTAGTCGATTAAAAGTAAAAAATGACCAGGCTGAAATTAAAGACACAAATAATTATTTATTCATGGCGTTTTCAGGGGAAGAAATGGGCTTATTAGGCTCTAATTATTTTTCTAAAAACCCAACTATTGATGCCGAATCTATTAACTATATGATTAATATGGATATGGTTGGTAGAATGAAAGCCGATAGCACTTTGGCTGTTTACGGCACAGGAACGTCTCCGATGTTTAAGCAAACTTTGAAGTCTAACAATGATAAATTCAAAATTGTAGAAAATGAAAGTGGAGTAGGACCTAGCGATCACACGTCTTTTTATTTAATAGACATTCCGGTGTTACATTTCTTTACAGGTCAGCATGAAGATTATCACAAACCAGGTGATGATTCTGATAAATTGAATTATGACGGTATGAATTTAATTTCAGATTACATCTTCGATATTATTACTGATTTAGATGATAATGGAGAATTAGCGTTTCGTAAAACAAAGAATGAAAGCGAAGAAACACCACGTTTTAAAGTCGGACTAGGAGTTGTACCAGATTATTTATACGATGGAAAAGGCATGCGAATTGATGGTACGCGAGAAGACACTCCTGCATACGCTGCAGGTTTACAAAAAGGCGATGTGGTTCTTAAATTAGGAGACAGCACCATAACAGATATGATGAGTTATATGCGTGCTTTATCTGTTTTTGATAATGGAGATGAAGCTGGTATTACAGTAAAGCGTGGAGAGGAAACAATAGATACTAAGGTTCAGTTTTAAAAATAAAGCTAAGAACATCATAATTAATATATAGAATAGACCTTGCAAGTTTTAAAACTTGTGAGGTCTTTTGATAAAAAGCATTAATTTTGCATCAAAATATATACTCTTGGTTA
This sequence comes from Winogradskyella pacifica, assembly GCF_013403915.1. Taxonomy (GTDB): domain Bacteria; phylum Bacteroidota; class Bacteroidia; order Flavobacteriales; family Flavobacteriaceae; genus Winogradskyella; species Winogradskyella pacifica. The sequence goes on along the minus strand of NZ_JABFDI010000014.1, from coordinate 3,936 downwards.
AAATAGGCGACATAGAATTACCAGACTTTCCATTGCTTTTAGCACCTATGGAAGATGTAAGCGATCCTCCATTCCGTGCATTGTGCAAGGAGCAAGGAGCAGATGTGGTTTATACAGAGTTTGTGTCTAGTGAAGGTTTAATTCGTAATGCAGCAAAAAGCGTTATGAAACTAGATATCTACGAAAAAGAACGGCCAGTTGGTATCCAGATTTTTGGTGCCAATATGGAAAGCATGTTGCAAACTATTGATATCGTCGAAAAATCGAATCCAGATATTATTGATATTAATTTTGGTTGTCCGGTTAAAAAAGTAGTCTCAAAAGGTGCAGGAGCAGGTATTTTAAAGGATATCTGTTTAATGGAGCAATTGACTGCCGAAATGGTAAAGCGTACTAATTTACCAGTCACTGTGAAAACCAGACTTGGTTGGGATCACGATTCTATTAAAATTGTTGAGGTTGCAGAACGTTTACAAGATGTAGGTTGTAGGGCGATATCTATTCATGGAAGAACCAGAGCACAAATGTATAAAGGCGATGCTGATTGGAAACCGATAGCAGAGGTTAAGAATAATCCACGTATGCATATTCCTGTGTTTGGAAATGGAGACATCGATACACCTGAAAAAGCGATGTTAATGCGCGATTCTTACGGATTAGATGGAGCTATGATTGGTAGAGCATCTATAGGAAATCCATGGTTTTTTAAACAAGTAAAGCACTTTTTTGAAACAGGTGAACATTTAGGACCTATTTCATTAGCAGAACGTGTGGATGCTGCCAGACGTCATCTTCAAATGGCCATAGACTGGAAAGGGGAAACCTTAGGTGTTTTTGAAACCCGAAGACATTATACGAACTATTTTAGAGGCATTCCACATTTTAAAGAATACCGTATGAAAATGGTGACTAGCGATGATTCTAAAGATGTATTTGAAGCTTTTGATGAGGTATTGGATGTGTTTTCTGATTATCAGTTTGTGTAAGAGTTAGAAGCTGGAAGCGTTATGGTTATAGATTCTCGCTCAGTCGCAAAGACGCAAAGCAGGATGAATTTGTTAGTCTAAATTAGTGATAGGATAGTATTTCTTTTTCTCTGTGCAATCTCCGCGTAACTCTGCGTAATAATTTTCTCGCGAAGTCGCAAAGGCGCAAATCATGATGAATCTATCAATGTTAATTATTGAAAGTGTCATACTTATCTTTCTCTGTGAACCTCTGTGCAATCTCCGTGTAACTCTGTGTAAAAATTTTCTCGCGAAGTCGCAAAGGCGCAAATCCTGATGAGTTTTTCAGTGTTAATTATTGAAAGTGTCATACTTATTTTTCTCTGTGAATCTCTGTGCAATCTCCGTATAACTCTGCGTAATGATTTTTAACGTTAAGTCGCAAAGGCGCAAAGCATGATGAATTTTTCAGTTTTAATTATTGAAAGTGTCTTACTTATTTTTCTCTGTGCAATCTCCGCGTAACTCTGTTTAATAATTGTTAAGTCGCAACGGCGCAAATTTGGATGAATAGGTAAGTGTAAACCCTAAACTAATTTAGCTATTAATCAAGCTAGGAGTAATTCGCTGAGAGGCAATTTTAGAAGCCACAATTCCTAGTCCAAAAATGGTTATTAAAACAATAAGGACGTTAAAAAAGTTAATACGAACAGGATATGCTAAATCTGGAGTTAGCATTACAAACTCAAAAGATTGTTGTGTAAATACAATGAGTAATCCAAGAGTAACTCCAATAAGTCCACTCACTACCGTCATTAAACTACCCTGTAAAAAGAAAATAGATTTGATAGTTTTGGTTTCCGTTCCTAAGTAATATAAGGTATTGAGTGATTTCTTCTTGTCTAGAATCATCATTATAATGGCACCAATAACATTAAATAATGCAATGATAATGACTAAAGTAAAGATGAGGTAGATGGCAAGGTTTTCGGTATTCAACATTTTGAATAACGCATCATTTAATTCGGCCCTGTTTTTTATATTGAATTTATCTCCGAAGGCAGTTTTAATTTGAGACCTAATAAGATCTTCATTAGCATCAGGATTCAATTTAATCTCAATAGCACTGCGCTGGTTCTCTTTATAACTAAGTAATTGCTTAGCTAGTTCAATATCCGAAAAAACATAATTATTATTGTACTGCTCGTTGATATCAAATAGACCAACATTATTCACATATACTGAATTATAATACCCTTGAATAGAAGTGGCTTGACCTTTTCCAACCTTGGGAACATAAAAGGATAGTGGCTTTAAATAATCGAGAACACCGAAAGACAGATTATTAGAAATTCCCCAACCAGAAGCAACTTCATTACTATTAGGAGTAATCCAATTTCCTTTGGTGATCATTGAGTCAATACTCGTAACATCTTGGTAGTTTTTATCTACGCCTTTTAAGGTGGCGATAAGATTTTTATTATCAGATTTAATAAAAATGCGTTCTTCAATAATTTCGGAAGAGGCTGCAATACCTTCAATTTTTAAAAGGGATGTATGATCATTTTCTGACCATTGAAACGATTTACCTTCAGAAGGTAATAATTTCAAATCAGGATCTACAAAAGTGGAAAAATTAAGGCTATAATCCTTTAACCCCGCAAACACAGACAACACAATAAAAAGTGCTGCTGAAGCAATAATAACTCCACCAGAAGCTATTAAGGTCATAATATTTATAGCATTATTACTGCTTTTAGAAAACAGATAACGTTTTGCTATATATAAAGGGAAATTCACTTAAGATTTTTTACGCTTGCCTAATAAGTCTGGATTCTCTAATGGATTGTCTTCTCCTTTTAAAGAACGCTCAATACCATCAATATATTCTAAGGAGTCATCGATAAAAAATTCTAATTGTGGCATACGTCTAAGTTGATGACGTGTACGTTGTGCTAACTCGTGTCTAATCAAAGGTTTGTTAGATTTAATACCTTCGAGTAAAGGTTTTGCTTCTTTATTAGGGAAAATACTTAAGTAAACCTTTGCCACAGAGAGATCTGTAGTTACATTTACTTTGCTTACTGAGATAATAACACCTCGCAAACCACCATCGGTAGCTGCTTTTTGTAATACCTCTGCTAAATCTTGTTGGAGAATACCTCCTATTTTTTTTTGTCTTTGTGTAAATTCTTCCATGATGATTATTATAACTAATCATCTGCAAAAGTAGAGGTTATTTAAGGATTATCTTATTTTTGAGTGTAGAAAATGATTATTACTAATGATAATTTTAAGAATTAAATAAAGAGGTACCTGCTTTTGCAGGCATAAAGGATGAAAAAAATAGAACATATAGGAATTGCTGTTAAGGACATTGAAAAATCGAATTCACTTTTTAAAGCCTTATTTGGCGAAGATCATTATAAGATTGAAGATGTTGAAAGTGAAGGAGTAAAAACCTCATTTTTTAAATGTGGTCCTAATAAAATTGAATTGCTTCAGGCTACTAATGAAGACAGTCCAATCGCAAAATTCATTGAGAAAAAAGGAGAAGGCATGCACCATATTGCTTTTGCGGTTGATGACATTGAACAAGAAATAGAGCGTTTAACAAAAGAAGGCTTTACGATGATTCATAAAAAACCAAAGCAGGGCGCCGATAACAAATTGATTGCTTTTTTGCACCCAAAATCAACAAATGGAGTTTTAATTGAGCTTTGTCAAGACATAAAGGACTAAAACGATTTATTTTTCTTGTAGAGTTTTAAAATATGTAGTAATATTGCACACTCTTTTAAATAAGAGTAAAAATTAGCAGCAATGTTAATGGGTCCCATAGCTCAGTTGGTTAGAGCACCTGACTCATAATCAGGTGGTCCTTGGTTCGAGCCCAAGTGGGACCACAACAAAAAAGAGGTCGTCTAAAAACAATTTAGGCGACCTTTTAATTTTTAATCATGTTGGTTTTATTGTTAAGATACTTGAT
>NZ_JABFDI010000013.1 GCF_013403915.1 Winogradskyella pacifica | reverse complement strand
AGATCAAAATGGTTGATTAGAAATTCTGGAAGAATAAGTTTAAGTAGTTCTAGATAATGGTCCACAGTCTTTTTTTTTACAAAAATCCGAAAACTATAGATAATTCACACACAACTTTTGAGATTGATCCTGAAAGACCTTTTATATATTTGTTAGCGTTTATTTATTCAGTAACTGCTTTATCAACCACTAAACGTTCGTCTCTATTAGCAACTTCCCAAGCTGTATAGAAAACTAATCGCGTTCTGGTTTCTAATAGATCGTATTCTATTTTATCTGGTGTATCTGATGGTCTATGGTAGTCATCATGTGTGCCATTAAAATAAAATATGACAGGGACATTGTTCTTTGCAAAATTGTAGTGATCAGATCTATAATAATAACGGTTGGGATCGTTTTCATCATTAAATGTATAATCCAATTCCATATTTATATATTTTGAATTTGCTTCTTCTGAAATATTATGTAAATCGGTACTCAATTTATCACTTCCAATTAAGTATACGTAATTTCTTGTACCTGTTTCACGTTTAGGATCAACTCTACCAATCATATCAATATTTAAATCGGCAACGGTATTCTCTAGCGGAAAAATAGGATCATTATCCGTATAATGTCTCGACCCTAATAGCCCTTTTTCTTCAGCCGTAACATGTAAAAATAATATAGAACGTTTTGGACCATGACCTGCTTTTTCGGCCATTTTAAATGCTTGTGCAATTTCTAAAATCGCTACAGTACCAGAGCCATCGTCATCTGCACCATTGTAAATTTCACCATTTTTTACACCTTCGTGATCTAAATGCGCTGAAATAACTAGAATTTCATCAGGCTTCTCAGAACCTTTTATATAGGCTACAACATTTTCAGAAGTGATAGACTCAGACTTGTTTTCAATTTCTAAATTAATAATAGCTTCAATTTCTTTAGCTGTAGAGTCTTCAGAAATAGACGGATATAAAGCTTTTCCTAAATTGTCATTTATCATCAGCATTACAATTCCGGTATCATTACTCTTTAAAGATAAGCGACCTGCTGTTCCTGATTCTGATTGACGTTTGTAGAAGCTCGAATATCTAGAGAACAAATCATTATCCATAAATAGGATTCCTTTAGCTCCATTTTCTATAGCAGCTTCTCTTTTACTTGATATGGATTGACGTCCATTAGTCCATTTTGTTCCGTCTGTAGTGCCAGAAACAATAAAATTGCCTTCAGTGTCTTTAGGCTCTCCTGACTTCGCTAAAACAAATTTTCCTTTAACATCTACATTTTTATAGTCTGAATATTTTTCATCATCAATACCATAGCCAACATAAACGATATTGTCTATAGACATGTTTACATCATTTGAAACCGTTAAAACAATTTGATCTTCGAAGCTTTTAAATGTTTTTCCATTAACTGTTAATTTAGCTTCAGCAACTTGCTGTTTTTCTAATGGGACTTCTTGAAAATAATCATCACCACCTAATGGAGTAGGGATACCCATAGCTATATACTTTTGTTTCAAGTATTCTACAGCCATTTTTTGTCCTTTTTCACCTGTATCTCTTCCTTCAAATTCATCAGAAGCATACTTGTATAACATTGTTTTTAGTTCGTCAGAGGTGATTGTAGACGCATATTCCGTTGGGTCAATTTTTTCAGATTGATTAGGTTGTGTTGTGTTTGCACTACTTTTAGAAGATGTGCCACAACTAGATAGTACTGCCAAAGCAACACCTAAGAGTAGAGTTTTTTTCATTTAAAGAAAGTAATTAGGTAGTTAGTTATAAATAAAAGATGTTATTAATGTCACCTTTACATAAAATTAGCTTTAAAATTACGAAAAAGGGAGAGGCTTTAAGTTGGGGTTAGTTTCTTTTAACAAACTTTAACATCAGATGATTTCTTTCTTAAGTCTTGTCTTAGAGTTGGCTAAATACCAAGCGGTAGCAAAGATTAATTTCGCTCTTTTTTCTAGTAAAGGATAGTTAATTTTTTCTTCTGTGTCAGTTGGTTTGGTGTAATCCTCGTGTTCCCCGTTAAAAAAGAAAATAACCGGTACTCCTTTTAAGGCAAAGTTATAGTGGTCTGAGCGATAGTAATAATTATTGGGATCATTAGTCGCATTATATTTATAATCGAGATTAAGATTTGTAAAAGTTGAATTGGCTTCTTCTGTAATATAATGGAGTTCTGAGCTCATTCTGTTTGAACCAATGACATAAATATAGTTTTCGTTGTCTTTATGTCGATTGTCAACACGACCAATCATATCCATATTTAAAGTTGCAACTGCGTTTTCGAGAGGGAATATGGGATTTTCTGAATAGAATTTAGAGCCGTATAAACCCACTTCTTCAGCTGTTACATGTAGAAAAACAATGCTTCGCTTAGGACGGTAGCCATCTCTAGCGGCTTGACTAAAGGCTTCTGCGATTTCTAAAACTGCAGCAGTACCCGAGCCATTGTCGTCGGCACCATTATAAATTTCACCGTCAATAATACCTTCGTGGTCTGAATGTGCTGTGATATATACATATTCTTCAGGGAATTCAGACCCTTTAATATATGCTATAACATTTTGCGATGCATTGAGATTGTTTGGTAAGGCCTTTTTTGGTACTTTTTGATAATAATCTGGATACGATTCAGGAGCACTGATGTCTCTAGATTTATACTGATCTCTGATATAGTCACAAACTAAATTGTGCCCTTCTTCACCAGTCATTCTACCATTATACTTATCTGAAGCCACTTCAACTAAATGTACTTTTAATTCTTTAGATGTAATGGTGTTCAAATATTTTTTAACAACACCTTCATCACTATATGAGATACTGTTTTTTAAGTTGCTAATTTTCTCACTATGTCTAATTGTGGCACAAGAACCAACAAAAAGGAGTACAGAAGCAATAAAGACTTTCATGTAACTATTTGATTTACGCAAAAATAAGATAAATAGATTTAAACTTTTCCTACAATTAGTGAGAAATTTTTAAAATTTGCTCTCTATTTGTCTGTTTTCTAGAAGTTTCTCGGGGTTATCGGTGTCTATTTCACTTTGTTGGTTTAATTGATCAGTACTTTCTACTTCAATTGTTTTAGAAACACCTTTATAAATGGTGAGGCCCAAAGACATAATTACTAACAGAAATATATATTGAATAGGTTTTGTTTTGGATGGTTCTTTTTTTGAAAGAAACACTAAAGCCATACCACTAATAAATGCAATAGCGATGGGGATCATTACATAGTTTGAATAGCGGGATGTAGATAGTGTAACAGCAATAATCGCTGCGATAAGTCCAAGTATTATAATTAGTTTTTTCATTTCTCTTAATTTTTTAAGTTTTTAAAATTAGATCTTTTTTTAGTGAAAATCAATTGAGATATTATTAAAAAGTAATTAATAATAACATTTATTGTGCCGAAAGAGCGATGCTTTCTAAAAAATAGAATAAATTATGGATTGTAAATCAGTCAATTAAAATTTTTTTAAAAATCTAAGCAAAAATCTTTGCCTAGAACGAAAAAGCATTTTATATTTGCACCCGCTAACGGAGAGTTGGCAGAGTGGTCGAATGCGGCAGTCTTGAAAACTGTTGAGGGTCACACCTCCAGGGGTTCGAATCCCTTACTCTCCGCAGAGAGAAACCCATAACGAAAGTTATGGGTTTTTTGTTTTATAATAAGTGCCGTTTTTCATTTCTTCTAATTTCCGTTCTTATAAAAAAGAACATATAATTCAATGCGTATTTTGTGAAAAAAAAGCAAAAACGAAAAGACTTCCTATTTATTATCTTGAGTTTCCTTCTAATCTCTTTTTAAAACGCAACTAATTGTTAGTTAGTATTTTGTGTGTGTTTTGATTGTTTCAAATTTCCGTAAATACAAAATGTATATCCTTTTTAGCTATACTATGTTATTATATATTAGAGGTCAGAACACGCATATTGACGCAGACATAATTTTCTAACTAACTATTAATTTTAAATCCAAAAACCAATGAAAAAAATTACATTTTATTTTGTGATGCTATTTAGTATTACGGCATTTGCTCAGATAGAAATTGTTGACAATTTTAATTCTGAGCCAAGCGGAACTGTTCCTTCTAACTGGACAGGTGATATGGAAGCTACGGGTAGTTTTATCTGTGATACTGATGGACTTAGTGCTTGGAGCTTCTTACCAGCAGGTGGGTCTGCGACATTAGTATCTCAGGATTATACAGCTATTTCTAATGGAACAAATTTAACTGCAAATTTTACTTATAACGTTTTTGAGAGAACGAGTCAGTTTCCAGGTGCACAGAGTGTTGCGCCAACTGCAGACTGGGGAAGTATAGTTTTAGAATATTCTACTGATGCAGGAACAACATGGACAAGCATATCTACAATAGATGATTCTAATTTCGTTTTTAGCGATGCTAGTTCTTGTCAATCAGTAAGTGTCTCTGTTGGTGCTATTGCTAGTGGAAGTGACTTTCAAGTAAGATTTATTGCTAATGTTGTTAATGTTGCTGGGTTTAGAACAGCAGTGCTTATAGATAATGTATCCATAACTCAAGAAGCTGATACGATACCTAATTGTGATGCTGTTTTAGTATCTCCATTAAATGGAACTGATGACGCAGATACAGATGTTGCCATAACTTGGCAAGCAGCAACAGGTTTTGCTTCAGGTTATACCGTTTCTGTTGGTACAACAACGGGGGGTACTGATATTGTTGATAACGCTACAACTACAGAAACAAGTTATGCTTTAGCCGGATTAGCATATGTGACTGACTATTTTGTGAATATTGTGCCTTATAATAGTTTTGGAGATGCAATCGGTTGTACCGAAGAAAGTTTTACTACGCGTGCTGCACCTTTAACAGGAGCTACTTGTAGTAATCCGATTGTAATTGGTTCTTTTCCTTTTATTGAAGCTGGTGGAAATACAGCTAACTTTGAAAATAACATTGATGATAGTCCATGTAATAATACGTACATGAATGGTAACGATGTATTTTATGAAATAACACCGGCTACAGACATATCTATTAATGTAGAAGTTAGTGGTATTCTTCCCAGCACGGCTAATAGAGCAGGTGTGCATATTGTACAAGGCTGTCCTGATGTAGCAACAGAATGTGTAGACTATATGGGGTCTTTTTCGGGAGCTTCAAGAAGTTTAGCAGATGTTGTTTTGCTTTCTGGTAATACTTATTTTATTGTTTTAAGCTCTTCTAATGCAAATACAACTTATGAGTATAGTTTAATCATTACTCAAAATAGTTGTATTAATCCAACACTTGGATTATTAACACCCGTAGAAGATTGTGCTAATGGTGAATTTTCTGTAAATGTTGATGTGTCTTATTTAGGAAGTGCAGCCACTTTAGAGTTATCTGATGATTTTGCTGGTACAGCAGACATTACAGGTATTAGTGCAACAGGAATTGTAACAGCAGGTCCTTACCCTAGTGGTACAATTGTTAATTTTACATTAACTAATGAAGGAGATGACTCATGTACATCTACGGATTCTACTTTCTTTTACTGCCCACCTTCAAATGATGATTGTGGTAATGCTATAGATTTAACAGCTACGATTAATACTGATGATTCTTGTACTATTTTTACAAGTGCAACTAACGCCGGTGCTACAGAATCTATTGCAGATGCAAGCGCTTGTTCATCATCTAATACTAATGATGTATGGTTTAGTTTTACAGCGTCTTCTGAAGTAATGATCTTAGAATATTTAAATGCAGAATCGGCTCCTGGTTTTTCTAGTGGTGGAATTTTTCAATCAACAGAACTATTATCTGGTACTTGTGGTGCATTTACGAGCATGTTATGTGCTAATTCAGCATATGTGACTTTTAGTGGTTTAACTGTTAATGATACTTACTATGTAAGGAACAAAACTAATCTAGGTAGTTCTCAACAAAATTATGACATCTGTTTGCGAGAGGCACCAGATGCTCCAGTAAACGATGAGTGTTTAGATGCAACTACTATGGCTGTACCTACAGTAGAAGGAACTACAGAACTCGTTTCAGGTACACTTGTGGGGGCAACGATATCTTCAGACAATATTTGTGACTCGTCAAATGTTGGTGATGTTTGGTATATGTTAAATCCTACTGTTACAGGTGTCTATGAGTTTTCTGTCGCGGAGAACCCTACTTCACAAGACGGATCACTTTCTTATTCTATTTATGAGGGGACTTGTGGTGCTTTAGTCTCTAAAACACCATCATGTGGTAGTTCAAATGAAATTGTAACATTAAATACGGGCTCTACGTATTATGCTATGGTTCAGTCTAGTCAATCTTATCCAGGGATTACCTTTGATTTAGAAATCACTAAATTACCAGATGCAGTTATTAATAGTGATTGTTCATCAGCAGCTCCTTTAACAGAATCTGCAGATGAAACAGGTAATAATGCTATTTCTGGAAATATTAATGTTACAGATATTGCATATAACTCACCAGAAGGCTGTGAAAGTTCTTCTTCAGAGTCTGTTTGGTATACACTTACACCTCAGTATACGGGAACTTACCACTTTAACTTTACAAGAGTTGATGGTAGTGCAAATTATACTGTATATAATACAGATGATTGTTCCCAAACCGCAATTGCAGGTTATGTAACAGGTATTACAAGTTGCTCTAATAGTGGAACAACAGCAAGAACAGGAGATTTAATAGCAGGAAATACGTACTTAATTTTAGTGCATGCTTCTACTGCTGCAGAATTCAGCTTCTTTGCTTATCCTGATGAAACATTAAGTGTTGCTTCAAATGCGTTTGAAACATTTAAGTATTATCCTAATCCTGTTAAAAATACTTTAACAGTTGAAGGAAAAAATTCAATATCAAAAATTAGCATTCATAACATTGTTGGTCAGAAAGTAATGGAAACGACTCCAAATAGCTTATCGACGTCTGTTAATATGAATGAACTACGTACAGGAGTTTATTTTGTAACTGTTATGATTAACAGTTCAATTAAAACGTTTAGGGTTGTTAAAGAATAACCTTAGTTAATTTGATTAATAGCGATAAAAGAGGGCAACATTTTAATGTTGCTCTTTTTTTATGATTAAAATTAAACATACAGTGCATAAGAAATAAATAGTTATTACCATACAAAAAAAAATAGGATGTGTTTTAATTGTTTAGCTAAGATTATCAGATGATTAAGAGTGAAATGAAGCAGAATGAAACCTCTTGCTTTTATGTGTTTAAAATGTTCTTATAGAAAGTTTGTTATATTTACTAACTTACAATAGTTGAAGACTTATTAAAACAAGTTTAAATATTGTATTTTTTGCGTTTATAAAATTGAATTTGATAAACTAAAATGGCTCATAAAGGCTCACTTTACTATAAAAATATTCGCTCTATTTGTATATGGATAAGTCTTATAGCGGTCTTTTTCAGCTATTCGCAAGAAAATAATCTTATTACTAAAGCAAAAGAACTCGTTTACTCAAATCCGGACGAATCATTAAAAATAGCCGATCATTTATTAAGTATTAGTCAAGAGCCAGAGCAAATAGCACTATCTAATTTACTAATCGCAAAAGCGCAAATTGTTAAAGGTGATTATAATGAAGCGATTGTTCATGCATTTGATAATAGAAACCTTTCAGAATCCATTACTAAAAACACACAAATAGAGCTGAACCTTTTAAAAGCTCAACTTTCGCGAAGTATCTACTTAGATAAACAAGCAAAAAGGTTTTTAGAAAAAGGACAATTATTAGTCGTAAGTCTTCCTCAAAACTCTTACAAGGACTCTCTACAATGCTTAATTAAATTAGAGCAAATTAATATGTATAACGAGAGGCGACATAGCGATGAAGCTATCGCGTTAATTGAAAATACAGAAAACCAATTCAACACGTTTTTAAAAACTAATACAACTGAAAAACGCGCCTTATATTTGGCAAAGGAGCGGGCTTATAATAATCTAACTCAGTATGATTCAGCTGTAGTGTATATTGAAAAAACTTTAACTTTATTAAGTTCAACAGAATTAAACGACCTGTATCAAAAAGCAATAATTTATAAAGAAATAGGATATTTATATTTGCAGAAGGAAGAGTTTAGTAAAAGTGAAGAATCTCTTTTAATTGCTTCAAGGTTTGCAGAAATAATAGACAACCCTATTCTTTTAATGGAGATAAATAGAGATTTATCTATTTGTTACTTGGCTTCAAATCAAAATACAAAACATAAAATTTATAATGATAAATTCTTGTCTTTACATTCTGATGTTGAAAGATCCGAACAACAGGCTGTAAACTTATTATACACACTGTTTTCCAATCAGGATAAAGATTTCTTGATGGATAAAGAACAAGTTCATAATAATTATTTGTATCTCTTAATTGCAGGATTGTTGCTAGTATTACTTATTGGTACTTACGTTATTTTAAAAGGTGAAGCCAAGAAAAAAAGACATAAAGAAATTATTAATTACTTAGAAATTGTTAATGATAAGTACGTTAAAATAAAACCAGTAAAAAAGGCAAAACCAAAGCGTATTGCTTTACCTGAAGAAACAGAAAAATTAATTCTATCTAAATTAAAGCGTTTTGAATCGTCTAAAAAATTCTTAAATAAAGATATTTCTTTAGCTGTTTTGGCGGGACAATTTGATACGAATACAAAATACCTATCAAGTGTAATAAACAAACATTACGACGATAATTTTAATACATTTATTAATAAGCTTCGTGTTAATTATATCATCGATAAGTTAAAAAATGATTCCAACTACATTAATTATAAGATTAGTGTATTGGCTGAAGAGAGTGGTTATTCATCGCATAGTAGTTTTGCAACTGTTTTTAAATCTATAATTGGAATGTCTCCTGTAACATTCATTAACATGATTCAGAAAGAGCGTAAAGCGTTAAAAAAGAAAGATCAATAATTAATGAAAAATACACAGTCTTATATTTTTCTCGTTGTGGCATTAAGTATGCCTGTTTTTTCATTTGCGCTATTTTCACCTTATCAGCAGACATCAGAAATAGATAGTATTATTGAGCGTGGACATGAAAGAGTGTATGAAAACCCAGATGAATCTATAGAACTGGCACTTTCAATTTATGAAAATTCAGAATATACGGTAAAAACAAAAGTAAAAGCATTAATGCTTGTTTCGCTGGCTTATACATCAAAACGAAACTATCAAAAAGCATTAGAGTCTATTGTAAAGGCCGATGAACTCTCAAAAACATTAGATGATACGGTTCTTCAAATAGAAATTTTATTCAAAACAGGAATCTTATACCAGCAGCTTAAAATTTTTGATAAATCAATTGAGTATTTAGAGAAAACAGAAAAAATGGCTTTGTTATATCCAGATCGTGAAGCCGTAAGCAAATACATTGCTAATAGTTATACAGTTAAAGGCTTTATTTATAAGGATAATCTTAATTGTGATATTGCTTTAGAGTTTTTTGATAGAGGTATTGCCGAATATCAAAATGTAAAAAATGAAGAAGTTAATACCAATCTCAGTATTGTGTATTATAATAAAGGGAATTGTTATACAATACTTTCTGAATACGAAAAAGCTAAAGAGAGCTTTAATAAATCTATTACCTATGCTAAATTAGCAAAAGCAAATAGCCTCATCGCCTTCGCCAAAAAAGGGTTGGCTGCTGTATTTACGGTTGAAGGTGAATATCAAACAGCAATTAGTTCTTTAGAGGCTGCTTTAAAGGAATCTAAAGATGTTGGTGATATTGTGTTAAATTCGAGTATATACAAGGGGTTAATGGAAAATTATTTAGCATTAAATCAGTGGGCTAACTATCAAAAATATTACGAGCTATATGCTAATAGCCAATTAGATATTAAAATAGCAGAACGCAACTCGGTAAGCGATTCTTTGGGTGAAAATGAAAATCAGAGAAATGAAAGTCTTATTAATCTTCAGAAACAAACTTCCAATAGATTTAAAATTTTCTTACTACTAGTGATTGGTATTTTTGTTAGTGTTTTCTTTATAGATAGAAAAAACCGAAAAACAATTGCATTATTACAAAATAAAATAGAGACACTTCAGAATCAAAAGCTTATTTCCTAATGAGTCACAACGACAAATTATAACAACTTATAATTGAGACAAAATGCATGTCTTTTCATTGGATAATTCTCAAAAACCATACTTAAGTAGATTTGCTTAGACTTTTTTTTCATCAATAAATTAGATAATTTTTATTATGGCTAATTGTCACATCAGTGCCATTTGGTCGTGGTAAATTTTAAACTATTTTGATCGGGTCTAAAGTCAGAATTAAGGTTTAAAAGCCTTTAAATCAATTATTTTAAACAAGTTAGCGTTCTTTTTGAGTAAAAATCAAATTGAATCGTAAATCTCTGTTTGTTAGTGTGTTGTGGCTGTTTTTAGACTTTAACATTTCGGGAAAAAGTAAAAACAACCCTTTTTTATAAGGTTTTTCTATATCTATATTAGGGTTTTCTAAAATGAACCAATTAAAACAAGACCATTAATTAAAATCCTAAAAACCAATGAAAAAAATTACCTTGTACTTAATGATGCTTTTAAGCATTACAACATTCGCTCAAGTAGAGATTGTTGAAAATTTTGATAATACACCGAGTTTGGGTTTGCCTGATGGATGGACTGCTTCTGAAAATGTTTCAGTAGAAAACTGGTACACTTGTGAAGAGGGTGGTAAAGGAGCAGGCGCTAACTTTGAAGTCGCAGGTTCTGGTTCTATAACGTCTCCAAACTATACAGGAGTAACCAACAATACAGATTTAACAGTTAGTTTTTCCGTTAATGTATACCAACAGGTTAGTTTTTGGCCTCCCATTTCACATATTGCGGCACCAGAAGGTTGGGGGACAGTTGTGTTAGAATATTCATTAGATGGTGGTGTAAGTTGGGTTACCGCTTATACTGTGGACGATTCTAATTTTACATTTTTAAGTGTAGATAGTTGTATTTCAATGCCAGCTATTAATCTAGGAACTCTTGCAGCTGGAAGTGATTTTCAGGCGCGCTTTGTGACTACAGTTAGTACTATCTCTGCAGCTCGATTCATAGTTTTTATTGATAATGTTTCAATTACACAAGTCGCGACTTCAGTACCAAATTGTGATGCTATTTTATTAAACCCTATAAATGGGTCTGCAACTGCAGATTTAAACACAACTTTAACTTGGCAAGAAGCTTCAGGTATTCCAACAGGGTATACAGTTTCTGTTGGATCTACTTCAGGAGGAACTGATATTGTAAATGCTGCGCCAACTGCAAATACAAGCTATTCGTTAGACGGTTTAGGTTTAGCCTACGAAACTGAATATTTTGTTACAATTGTACCGTATAACAGTATCGGATCCGCTACAGGCTGTACAGAGGAAAGTTTTACGACGCGATTAACACCACTGCCAGGAGCAACATGTTCTAGTCCAATAGAGATTGCTTCATTTCCATATATTGTAGCAAATGATGACACTGGTAACTACGAAAATAATATTAATGTAGGACCTTGTGGTGGTTATTCCGGAGCTTATATGACAGGAAATGATGTGTTTTATGAAATAACACCAGCTACAGATATGTCCATAGATATTAGTCTTGCAAATGTTTCTGAGTATGGTGCAGCTATTCATGTTATGGAAGGTTGTCCTGATGTAGCAACAGAATGTGTAGCCATGTTAGGTAATAATTATGATGCAGCACCACCTTATACAATGGAATTAAAGGATGTTGTTTTAAACGCAGGACATTCTTATTTTATAGTATTGAGTCGTGCTAGTCTTGATGGTACATTTTCTTATGCTATGATTATTACTGAGAACGATTGTATTAATCCAGAATTTACGATAAGTCCAGTTCCAGAATGTGATTCGGGTGAGTTTTCAGTAAATGTTGATGTTAATTATTTGGGTGATGCTTCTGGTTTAACATTAACAGATAGCTTTGGTTATTCAAACAGTAATATAACGACTACAGGAATTGTAAATGTAGGTCCTTACACATCTGGAACCACAGTTGAATTTACATTAACAAATAATGATAATGGAGATTGCTCATATTCAAATTCAACCTTCTTTTACTGTCCACCTGTAAATAACAATTGTGTAGATAGCACTGTTTTAACGATAAATACAGATGATACTTGTTCTATTATTACTAGTGCAACTAATGCAGGAGCTACAGAATCAACTAGCAACCCTATAAATTGTGAATTTACAAACAATAATGATGTGTGGTTTAGCTTTGAAGCTACTAAAGAAACGATCATATTAGAATACTCAAATATAGTTTCTGTAATCGGAGATGGAGGAACAATACAAGCTACTGAATTATTAGAAGGTACTTGTGGTTCTTTTACAAGCCTTGCTTGTATTACATCATTTAGTAACTATATTACATTGAATAATTTAACGGTAGGTAACACTTATTATATTAGAAATAGTTCAGCTAATGCTGGTGAGTATGCTCAAAGTTTTGACATTTGTTTAAAAGAAGCACCAACACCGCCAGTAAACGATGAGTGTTTTAATGCTATTGTATTAACAGCGTCTACAGACGAAAATTGTGATAACAAAATATCTGGTACTACAGTAGGTGCAACAATTTCGGAAGATAACACATGTAACTCAGGTTTTACCGCTTTTTACAAAGATGTATGGTATGTGTTTACTGCTTCTGAGACAGGTCTTTACCAGTTTTCTTTTGACAGAACCGAGTTTGAGCCAGGTGCATTTTATTCTATTTATTCAGGGACTTGTGGTGCTTTAGTTGAAGAAAGCGTCAGTTGTAATAATACGGGTCCTAGTGTGCTTTCAGCAACTATTGGAGAGAGTTATTATATAATGGTGAGATCTGGAGATGATGGCCCTGGAATTAGTTTTGATTTATGTGTGTTTAAATTACCACCTCCTGTTGAAAATGATAGCTGTGCTACTCCAACAGTCTTATCTGAATCTACAGACGCAACGGGTAATAATATGATTTCTGGGGATTTTACAAACGCATATGCATCGTCTGAATCTTGTGAGCCAGGTGCTAAATCTATTTGGTATAGCTTAACACCAAATTACACGGGAACCTATCATTTTAATCTTACCAATACTGTTGGTTACCCTAATTACACTATATATAATACTGATGATTGCTCATTAACAGCAGGCAATTTCGTTACAGGTATGTATTGTTATAATTCAGGTGAGAATTCAGTAGATTTAGTATCAGGAAACACTTATTTAATTTCAGTTTTTAGTTTTGATAACAATAACACTGAATCTTTTGACTTATTAGCTTATCCAGATGCGACTTTAAGTTTAGAATCTAGTACTATCGAAACATTTAAGTACTATCCAAACCCTATTGTAAATACATTAACGATTGAGGCTAAAAACACGATTTCAAGTATCAGTGTTTTCAATATCGTTGGTCAAAAAGTACAAATGGCTAAGCCTAATAGTTTAGAAACGACGATTAATACGGAGGATTTAATTAGTGGTGTGTACTTTGTTACGATAACGACTAATGGTTCTCAAAACACTATCAAAGTCATTAAGAAATAGATAGTAATAACTTTAATTTGATTAATAGCAAATTAAGAAACATAGACTCTCCTAAGATAGTCTATGTTTAAAATGATAAATACGACAAAATACCCCTTTTGGTTAAGATCCAATTAAATTTAGTATTTATCAAAACACTCTACAAGTGTAGTTTTTAAAGAAAAGGCAGCCTATTGGCTGTCTTTTTTATGTATTTAATTCAACTGATTAATTATAAAATAGAAATTCTACAACTATATTGCGACCTAGTATACGTATAGTTTAGTACTTTTATGTTTAATATTATTGGTTCTAAAACTATATTTATATTTTAGTTGTAATTAATCAGCATACTTGATAAAACCTAAAGCATTTCATTCTTCCAAAGGTCTAATATTAAAAAAGACTTTGTTTTTAACGATAACCTGTTTTTTGTTATCGATAAGCCTTTACTCGCAACAAAATGATCTTGTTTTAAAAGCCGAAGAATTGGTTTACTCCAATCCAAATGAAGCTGTTAAAATAGCAGATCATCTACTAAGTATTAGTAGAGAACCACAAGAGATCGCAATTGCTAATTTACTGCTAACTAAAGGGTATTTAACAAAAGGGGATTTGAAAAAGGCTATTATTTATGCCTTTGAGGTTGCTTACAAATTAGACAAAGTACCTGTTGAAACCCAAGTAGAAAACACTATTATAAAGGCTACATTGCTTCGTGAATTATATTTAGATACACAATCTCTAGAGTATCTCAATAAGGCAACTATGTTAACTTCTAGTATGACCTCAGAAAAAGAACACTTTGAGTTTCGTATTTTATTAGAGCACATTAATCTACTTCTAGATAGACTTGATACGGCTGTAGCAATCGCAGATTTAAAGGACGTCAAAGTTCAATTTAAGAATTTGTTAAAGACTAATTTAGATGAACGAAGAGCGTACTATTTTGCAAAAGCTAGAGCTTTTAATAGTATAAATCAATACGATTCTGCTTTTGTATATATGGACAAAACATTTGATTTAATTAATGCTTCTAAAAAAAATAACCTGTATGAAAAAGCCTTGATTTATAAGGAGTCTGGATTATTATTTTTAAAAAATAAAGAATTTAGAAAAAGCAAGGAGGCCTTATTTATAGGATTGCAATTTGCTGAAATTTTAGACAATTCTTTTTTATTAGAGCAGATAAATCGAGATTTAGCGATAAACTACATTGCCACCAACCAAAAAAGTGAACATAAGGTGTATTATGAAAAGTTTTTGTTTCTAAATAATTCGGTCGAAGAAATAGAGGAAGGAGCCGTTAATACATATTTCAATATTATTAGTGATCATGAAAAAAATCAATTGCACGATTATGATCAAAAATATGAGAAGCAATTATATAGCGCTTTAATAGGCGCTCTATCTATTTTTATTATTGGCTTTTTAATTATTTTTAAAAGTGAAAACAGGAAAAAACGGTTGAGAGAGATTCTTAATTATTTAGAATTAAGTCGAAACTTCTACTCTAAGGTAAAACCTTCAATACCACTAGTTAAGCAAAGAACTAAACGCTTGTTTATACCTGAAGAGACTGAACAAAATATTATATTAAAACTTAAGCGGTTTGAGAAATCTCTAAAGTATTTAAATAAAGACATGTCGTTGGCGCTTTTAGCCGGACAGTTTGAAACCAATACAAAATACCTTTCTGAAGTTATAAATAAGAACTACAATGATAATTTTAACACCTTTATCAATAAACTCCGTATTAATTATATTATTGAAAAATTAAAAAACGACACGAATTATATAAATTATAAAATTAGCTTTTTAGCAGATGAGAGTGGCTTTTCTTCACACAGTAATTTTACTACTGTATTTAAAGGTATTGTAGGAATGTCTCCGGTTACTTTTATTAATTTATTGAAAGAAGAAAGAGAAGAAATAATTAAAAATAAGAAAACGTAATGCGTCTTAAAATTACATATCATTTTCTTCTTTTATTAGGTGTCATTTATACACTTCCACTTGCGGCATTCCAATCTCAAGATAAATTAGGAGACAGTCTGGTAACAGAGGCCGTAAAAGCAGTTTTTAAAGATCCTAATAAAGCAATTTCATCGGCTCTGTTAATCTATGAAAATGATGCGTATTCTAAAGAAATTAAAACGAAAGCGTTAATGGTAGTTTCTACAGCTTATTCATCAAAGCGAGACTATAAGAAAGCCTTAGATTATATTATTAAAGCAAATGAGTTTTCTGATAATATAGATAATAAGAAGTTGCAAATTGAAATTCTATTTAGAGCAGGAATTTTATACCAGCAACTAAAAATCTACGATAAAGCCATAGCGTATATGGAGGATGTCGAAAAAAGGTGTTTAAATTATCGTGGTTCAGATGAAGTTGGTGGAGTTTTAGCATCGAGTTATTTAGTAAAAGGTTTTATATATAAAGACAATTTGAATTGTGATATAGCTATAGAGTTTTTTAATAAAGGATTAAACGAATATGAAAGACTTGGTGGTCAAAACCATAATAGAAGTATAGGCTACTATAATAAAGGAAATTGTCAATTATTACTTTCAGAATTTACGAATGCAAAAGAGAGTTTTAACAAATCTATTGAATTAGCAAATCTCGAAAATGCGAGCAGTTTAGTCTCATTTGCAGAAAAAGGTATGGCGGAAGTGTATACTCTAGAAAGTAAATATAGCGAGGCTGTATCCTTGTTGCAATCAGCTTTAGAAAAATCGAAACCTGTTGGAGATTTAGTTTTAAACCTAGGGATATACAAAGGGCTTTTCGAAAATTATTTAGCCCTAGACCAATGGGATGATTATCATAAATATTACGATCTATTTTTAAAAACACAATTAGAGATTAAAAAATCCGAACGCAACTCGGTAAGCGTATCAATTAAGGAAAGTTCTAAAATTTTAAATGAAGAATTAAACGAGATTCAATCCACGTTTAAGAATAGATTTTATTTAATAATTTTAATCGTATTCATCTTTATTAGTATTGTTTTTATCCTTCACATTAAGAGTAGAAAAACCATAGAAATGCTACAAAAGAAGATTAGAAGCACTCAAAGTCTAAAACCTTCTGTTAAAGTTGAGTAATCTAATTTTATAAATGTAAATACTTGTTTTTTAGTGTTTTAAATTCGTTTTTTAGCTTTTAAATTTCGGGAAATAGTAAAGACCTAGGCTGTTTTCTTAACTTACTTATATATATATTTAACAATAAGTTAATAATCCTGAAATTGATTTAACATGATAAGAAAGTTACAAAACACAGCAGAAAATGAATCCTGCTTTTTCTCAAAAAAAATTATAAAAAACAGTGGCTTAAGTTTTATGACATTGTTGTTCTTTTTATTGATTTCAGTAAAAGGAAACGCACAGATAAATGAAAATTTTGATAGTGGTATTCCTAGCACATGGACCTTAATTGACAATGGTGTAGGAACCACAAATTGGGCAACTACTACAGATGGTTATTTAGGCTCTAACGGAACGTCGGTAAATCCAAGTGCAGATAATATTGGTGATCAAAATACGGCACAATATTTTTTGGTAACTCCACAGATTGCAGTACCTGAAAATGGAGAAATTCAGTTTTACACAAAGCAGTCTAATGAAGCAGATAATGGTGCGCAGTATGAAATAAGACTTTCTACGGCATCGCAGCCCGATGTGAATGGGTTTAATATAACGCTTCAATCTTACACGGAATCAAACTTAAATATAGGAGCACAAACCAACTATGAAAAAAAGGTAGTTGAAATACCGACTTCAATTCCTGCGGGTTTAAATATTTATATAGCGTTTGTTGTTGTTAATACACAAAGTGGAACTACGCCTACAGGAGATGAATGGTTTGTAGACGGAGTTTCTGTTTTAGAGGGGTGTACTGAAATCGATGACGTAGATGTTTCTATCGATAGTATTACAGTGAATTCTGCTGAAGTAAATTGGTCACATGCTACCGCAACAGATTTTGAAATTCAAATTTTACCTACAGGAGGTGTGCCTGCTGATAGTGGTATTCCTGTTACAGGAACAGCATATACATTAAACAATTTAGACGAAGACACCGAATTTGATGTGTATCTTTCTGCAGTATGTGATAATGATACACAGAGTGATTTTGTAGGACCTTATACTTTTAGGACTTTAAAATTTGGTTTGTCTTGTGAGTCACCAATTATAGTTCCAGATATTTCTTCAACTCCTTATGTTTTAGTGGATAACTTAGATCAGTGGATAAATCCAGATATTTCTTATACAACTCAAGGTAGCAATTGTGTTTTAGGTGCATCAACTACAAATTATCTAAATGGAAATAAAATCTTTTTAAGCTATACGCCAACTGTAGATGGTTTAGTTACATTAACACAGACTACAGCTGTTGAGCCAGGAGGTGGAGATAATAACTGTTGGAACTCTAGAAGTTCATTATTTGTGTATGATAGTTGTGAGAGTGTAGGTGTTAATTGCCTTGGAGGTACTATTACGATAAATGCTTATGATCCTAAATCAATATCTAACTTACTTGTTGAAGCTGGTGAAACTTATATTATTGTAGTATCAACCGAATTTTCAACACCGACAGCAGGAGTTTGTTTCTCTTTAGAAATTTCAGCACCAAACTGTGCACCACCAACTGATTTAGTGTATAATAATTTAACTGAAGATAGTGTAAGTTTCTCTTGGGGTAATATCGGTGGTTTTGCAGATACATGGGAATATACAGTAGTACCAACAGGATCAGGTGAGCCAACAGGTTCTGGTACTCCAACAACTACAAATACGGGTAACCTTGTTAATACAGGCCTTGTATCTGATACAACTTATGATTTATATGTAAGATCTATTTGTGGTGGTACAGCAGGTATTTGGAGTAATCCTTTAACTTTTACTACACAGTGTACTACACTTAGTTTACCATATTTCACTGATTTTGATACGGCTACAAATCAAAACCCAGAACCATGTTGGACAACCATTGACGCTAATGGAGATGGAGTTGCTTGGAACTTTATTGGAGGGTACGCCACAATGCGTACTGAAGATTCTAGATTTGAAAATAACGATTTTTATGTATCACCACGTGTTGCGTTTGATGGTACACCAAAGCGTATTCGTTACAAACATCGTTCTACTCAAGGAGGGTCAACATATACTGTAAAGCTTTCCACAACAGGTGTCGGTATAGATGATTTCTCAACCATAGTATTACCAGCAACGACAATTACAAATACAAGTTTTCAAGAAATAATTGTTGATTTACCAGAAGGCATAACCGGAGAAGTAAATATCGCTTGGATTGTTGAGCCAAATACAACTGAATCTGCATTAAGAGTGTCTATTGACGATGTTTATATTGAAGATAAACCATCTTGTCCAGATCCTTTAAATCCATTTGTACTTCAAATTACATCAGACTCTGCGTGGTTATTTTGGACAGCTGGTGGTGATGAAACCCAATGGGAGGTCGTAATACAAGATTTAGACGCTGGTGAACCAACTGGGCCAGGGGTGTTAACTACCAGTAATTTTCCTTACATGGCAACTGGTTTAAATTCAGGTAATAGATATGAGTTTTATGTCAGAGCTTATTGTGAAGAAGATGATGTAAGCCAGTGGGTGGGACCTCTTGCTTTTACAACATTATGTGAAGCTTACGACACACCGTTCTATGAAAGTTTTAATGATGATGATAATGATACCCAAAAATTTTGTTGGGCTATTAATGATGCTAATAATGATGGAGCCACATGGGATATTGATGGCACTCACGCCTTATTACAAACATCAGCGTTTGCACCACCTTCTGATTTTAATGATTATTTAATTTCGCCTGCTATTAATATTGATGGAGTTAAAGAATTAAAATTCAAATACAGATCTGATTTTTCTTTCTTTTCATCATTTCCACGCTTTGGTTTAGAAGTTTTAATGTCAACAACAAATACAAATCCAGGAAGTTTTTCTGTAATCTCACCATTAGAGATTTTTACAAACCCTAATTATGAGGAGAAATCAATAATTATTGAAGCTACAGGTACCGTATATATTGCATTTAGAGTGCCACCAGAGTTTAATGGTAGTTGGTCTGTACTAAGTATTGATGATGTTAGTATTACAGATGTGTCAGCTTGTCCTAATCCTTCCGATTTAGCTGTTAATAATGTATTTACAACTACTGCGGATTTATCTTGGACAGTCGGTTATGAAGAAACAAGTTGGAACATTGCGTTACAACCTGCAGGTTCTGGTGAACCAACAGGTTCTGGTATCGCTGTAACGAGTACAGATTATGCTGCCACAGATTTAGAACCTAATACAGCATACGAATTTTATGTACAAGCTAATTGTGATGAAGGTAATAGTGAATGGATTGGGCCAATGACTTTTAGTACGTCGTGCAATGCTTTTGCATCTCCCTTTGTTGAAACGTTTAATTCTAATTCCGAAACTAAAGAGTGTTGGATAGTTGTTAATGATAATGACGATGGTGAAACGTGGGAATTAAACGTGGCTTCTTTAGTTTATGAAGGTGACCAAGCAGCTGCTATGTTTACGGGGACGAATGGTCTTAACGATGACTGGTTAATTTCTCCAACAATTACGATTACTGAGAATCAACGTTTACGTTATTATTACAGAGTTTATGATGGCTTCTTTACTGAAGATTTAGAAGTGTTATTATCTACTAATGGAACCGGTTTAGATCAATTTACTACAGTATTATACGATTCTGATGATGATTCGGTACTTATAAATAATGAAGAATTTAAAGTGAAAATCATCAATTTACCATCAGGTATAACAGGTGATGTTAATATAGCTTTCTATGTGCCTTACTTTGCAAGTACAGAACCATATAGAGGACAAACCTTGGTGATTGACAATGTAAATATTGAAGACATACCAAATTGTCCAGAGCCAACAAATATCATATTAAATAATATAACAGATACTGAAGTACAAGTGTCTTGGGATGCCAATGGTACAGAAACAGAATGGGAACTATCAGTACAACCATCAGGATCTTCTGCTCCTGTTGGTGATACAGATCTTGACTACCTATTTAGTGCTTCAACGAATCCATTTACTATAACAGGCTTAACCGCTTCTACAATGTATGACATTTATATAAGGGCCGTTTGTGATGGTAATGATGGAGAGTGGACAGAAGTACAAACTGTGACTACAAAATGTAGTTTTGAGAATTTATGTCAATACACCTTTATTTTGACCAGTGATTTTAATACGTCTTCGACTTTAGATATTACCCAAAATAACCAAGTGGTACAATCGCTACCTTTTACAGGTCAAGAAAATGATGTGTATACTGCCTTTCTATGTTCAGGTGTAGAATTTTCTCTGTTTTTCGATACGATTGGATGGTCTATTCCACAATATGCTAATTACCAATTTGAGGTTCAAAATAGCGAAGGTGTAACCATTTATACTAGTCCACAAGGATTACTGCCAAGAACCACAATTTATACAGGAACGGCTATTTGTGGTGCTGTTTCTTGTCCGCAACCAACAGATCTAACAGTGAGTAATTTGTCTGAATTATCATGGACTGCTGGCGGAAACGAAACACAATGGGAAGTGGCTATTCAACCTTTTGAAAATGGAACAATTCCACAATCAGGGATTATAGTTTCTGCCAATTCTTATATACCAACAGATGCCGATTTTAATGATTTAAATGCAGCAACCTATGAGTTTTTTGTAAGAGCAGTTTGTGGATCGGATGATGAGAGTTATTGGTCTGGGCCATTTGAATTTATTAGAAATGATGATGTTTCAAACGCCATAACCTTACCTATCAATGATAATGAGGTGTGTGATGTGTCTGGTACAACGGTTTCTTTTATAAATTCTTCAGTATCATCAGAAGCGATGTCTTGCGACGGAACAAATGGAGGTGATATTTGGTTCGACTTTACAGCAGAATCTTTAATTCATATTATAGAAATAAATAATTTTAATGGAAGCTTACAAGAAGGTGTTGGTGATCCTTACTATCCTGAAATTGTAATGACATTATATAAAAATAATGGTGCTGGTAACCTTGAAGAAGTTACTTGTAGTTACGACAATCTTATTGTAACCATGTATAGTTCGGAATTAATTGTAGGTCAAAACTATAAATTGAGAATAACCTTAAACAGTGACGTTGATACAGAATATTTATTTGATGTTTGTATTAAAACACCTGAAGACCTATGTGCTTTTGAGACTGTTAATGGTGGTTTTGAAGAACCTAATTTGCTTGGCTTAAGTGGTATTACAACTATTGTTTCTCTTAATACATTGCCTGGATGGCGCTCTAACTTAGATTCAACTAATGAGATTTTTTATTGGGAATCCTTAAATGCTCCTGGTTTTGAATGTTATGAAGGTGGCCAATGTGCTCAATTATTATCTGACCAAGGCACAACAATAGATCCAAATGATCCGGATATTAAAGGGTATTACAGAGATTTTGATACTTCCGAAATTACTTTATACGATTATAGTTTCGCTCATTTGGCGCGATCTGATGATAATATTGTTCAGTTGTTTGCAGGTCCTATTGGTGGTCCTTATATAAAGATTGATGAGCATTTAGGAATAGTACAGGCATGGACAATCGTTTCTGGGGAATACAGTGTGCCAACAGAGCAGAGTGTGACAAGATTTATCTTTAGAGCTCATGATGGTGACGATTTAGGTAATGTTTTAGATGCTGTTAATTTTGTGCCTAATAACGCGTTAATCACAGCGCCGTTTGCAGTAGACTGCGATAATAATAGTGCTAATGTTGAAGCTAATGGAACAGGGACTTGGGTACCAAGTGACTCTAATCCTGGTGCGGTTTCAATTACCGATGCCAATAGTAGTTCTACAACAATCACAAATTTTGTACAACCAGGGGTTTACATTTTTACATGGCAAACGTCGTATTGTGCATACGATTTAGAAATTACATACAACGGAATTGCAGACACTCCACAAGTAGAAGCTCTTGTTGAATACTGTTTAAATGATGCAGCAACAGAACTTTCAGCGTCAACTTCGGGTAGCTATGATTTAATGTGGTTTACAGAAGCTGTTGGAGGTATAGGGAGTGCAATTGCACCAACACCAAATACTTCAGTAGTGAATACAACATCATACTATGCAGCATTTGTAGATGCAGCGGGTTGTGAAGGCCCTCGTGCAGAGATTCAAGTGGTGGTTAGTGAGTCGTTTACGCCAGAACTTACGTTTACGTATAACACAACGTGTGTTGTAGCTACTGAAAATCCAACACCGTCATTAAGTGCTGATTTTGAGACAGGAGGTGTGTTTTCTTCAACATCCTTATCAGTCGATGCTATAACAGGAGTTATAGATATGACATCTGCATCAGTAGGACAACATGATGTAACTTACACTTACGACGGAGATGATGAGACATGTACATCTGCAGGGACTTATGTGGCAACTATAGAATTTACTGAGGCGTCAACACCTGTTACGAGTTTTAATTACGGTACGGTAGCCTACTGCGAATTGTTAATCACGACAATCACACCAAGCTTAGATCCTAACTTTACAACAGGAGGAACATTTAGTTCTTCGACTTTAACAGTAGACTCTACAACAGGTGCAATTGATTTAACTTCTGTTGCGACAGGTAATCACGATGTAACATATACAGTTGAAGCAAATGGAACCGCTTGTTCTGATGCTGGTTCAACGACAACAACAATTGAAGTTACTGCAAGTACAATTCCTGTTACAGAATTTACGTATACTGAAGATGTATACTGCGCAGATAGTAATTCTATTCTGCCTAATATGGCTGCCGGATTTACAACAGGTGGTACATTTAGTTCAGAAAATGGTTTATCAATAAATGCTTTAACTGGTGAGATAAACGTAGGAACGAGTAGTGTTGGTAACTATAATGTTATTTATGAAATAGCAGAAGATATTTCAAGCTGTGTGGCTGGTGAAACAACAACCTTCAACATCACCATTTTAGATGAAATTGAAGTTGGAGTAGAAGGTGAATGTAACGACTCTGATTATATACTTATAGCATCTCCTTTAGACAATTCTTTCGATACAAGCGAAGCTGACTATACGTGGATGGACGCTAACGGAAATGTTGTAGGTCAAAACTCAGAAGTGTTTAATGTTTCAGAATATGCAGCTGATAACCCTAATGAAACGGTACCATTACAGTTTTCTGTAATTGTGGATTTTGGTGGCTGTTCAGTTACAACGACTCATACAACCGAACGTTTATCATGTAAAGATATTCCACGTGGTATTTCACCAGACGGAAACGGTAAAAATGACACTTTCGATTTATCAGGTTATGGAGTTAAAATGCTAAATATTTTCAATCGTCATGGTAGAGAGGTTTATAATTTTAATGGCACGTATATTAACCAATGGTTCGGACAATCTAATAACGGTGACGATTTACCAGATGGTACGTATTTCTACAGTCTACATAAAGACGACGGTAGTTCATTAACAGGTTGGGTATTTATAAACAGAGCACAATAATCATAAATGAAATCACAGCAATATAAAATAGACATGAAGAAACTATATTTTACAATAGCCTTTACACTTATGATCTTAGTGAGTGCTAATGCTCAGCAAGATCCACAGTATACACAATATATGTATAATATGAATGTCGTTAACCCAGCTTATGCAGGATCGAACGAAGCATTATCTGTAGGATTGCTATACAGATCGCAATGGGTCGGTATCACAGATGCGCCAAAAACAGTAACACTTTCAGTACATAGTCCTGTCGGAAAAAATGTAGGCTTAGGATTATCGGTAATTTCAGATAAAATAGGACCAGTAGAAGAAAATAATGTATATGCCGATTTCTCATATACCTTAAATTTAGGTGGTGAACATCGCTTAGCCTTTGGATTAAAAGCAGGTGCTACCTTTCAAAATATAGGGTTGTTTAGTGATATTGGTAATGGTTATGTGCCAGATGCAAGTGATGAAGCCTTTAGCCAAAACACAAGTAATACCTATTTAAACATTGGAGCTGGTGCTTTTTATTATACAGATAAATACTATGTGTCTTTATCCGTACCAAACATGTTAAAAAGCACGTATTTAGATGTGACAAATAATGGTCAAGAATTTGAATATGGTTCAGAAGTTTTACATTATTTCTTATCCGCAGGTTATGTTTTTGATTTGTCAACAACAACTAAATTTAAACCTTCATTTTTAGTGAAGTCTGCTTTTAATGCACCGACGTCTATAGATGTATCTGCTAACTTTTTGTTTTATGATAAATTTGAAGTTGGAGCGACTTATCGTTTAGACGATTCTGTTGGAGCAATGACCAATTTTGCTGTAACACCAGAAATTAGAATAGGATATGCTTATGATTATACCACGTCAGATCTTAATATAAAATCATCTGGCTCACATGAAATCATGTTATTATTCGATCTTAATTTCTCTAAAAAAGTATCCATTTCACCTAGATTTTTCTAACAAATAAACGTTTCAAAATGAAAAAAATATATAGTCTATTAAGTCTTTTTTTAATTATTACATCGGGCTACGGACAAAGTAAACAGACAGAAAAAGCCGATAAACTTTATGATGGCTATCAATATGTAGATGCCATTGATGCGTATCTAAAAGTTGTTGATGCAAACAACGCAGATGCATATGTGTATAAGCAATTAGCAGATAGTTATTACAACTTGTTTAACATCAAAGAAGCTTCAACTTGGTACAAAAAAGCATTAGAGACAACTCAAGATGCTGAAACGTATTTTCGTTATGCGCAAGTTTTAAAGTCAGAAGGAAACTATGACGAAGCGAATAGCCAAATGGATATGTTTTCTAAACTACTTCCTAACGATCAACGCGCAAAAGCCCATTTAGAGAATCCTAATTATATTCCAAAGTTAGCAGACATAACAAAAACATTTAATGTTGAAGGTGTTGCAATTAACGATGGAGAACAAAGTGATTTTGGGGCTGTGTTATCTAATGATAATATTCTATACTTTACAAGTACAAGAAAAACGTCTGGAAAAGAAGATGCTTGGACCAACCAACCTTATTTAGATATTTATAAATCTGTTAGAAGTGAAAATGGAGACTTGTCAGAGCCAGAAGAAGTTGAAGAATTAAACACCATCTACCATGATGGACCATTGACAATAAGTGCTGATGGCAAAACAATGTACTTCTCAAGAGATGGTCACAGTACTGGTGATTTTAAAAAGATTAAAAGCAAACGCATAAAAGTAGCACAGCAGGGTATTTACAAAGCGACTATGGATGAAGGGAAATGGGGAAACATACAAGCATTACCTATAAACAGTAAAGAATATACGGTAAGTCATCCGAGTATTAGTAGCGATGGAAAAACACTTTATTTTGCCTCTAATATGCCAAATGGATTAGGCGATTCAGATATTTGGAAAATAAGTGTATCAGGTGATACTTACGGAAAACCTGTAAACTTAGGATCTAAAGTAAATACTTCTGGTAAGGAAGGCTTTCCTTATATAAGTGAAGATAATATTTTATACTTCGCTTCAAGTGGACGCCAAGGATTTGGTGGATTAGATATATTTAAATTCGATTTAAACGAAAATGAAGAATCTGTTAACCTGGGAAACGCAGTAAACACTAATAGAGACGATTTTGCTTTTAGTGTTAACAACACCTTAAAAGTCGGCTATTTTTCATCAAATAAATCTGGTGTAGATAATATTTATATGGCCATACCTATATGTCAGTTTGAGACTATAGCCATGGTAAAAGATAAGGATACAAATTCAATAATAGCAGGAGCAAGCGTTACAATTTTAGATGCTCAATTAAATGAAATAACAGCACAAGCTACTGATATGAGTGGCAAAACAGGATTTAATGTTAGCTGTGAGAACACTTATACTATAAATGTTTCAATGGACGGTTATGAATCGGCTTCATTTAAGGTTAAAGCTTCCGAAGGTGAGAATGTCATTGTAAATGCAGATTTAAAACCCATAAACGAGATGATTACAGAAACCGAAGTAAAGTTGAAAAACATTTACTTTGAGTTTAATAAAAGTAATATCACTAATCAGGGAGCTTTAGAATTGGATAAATTGGTTTTAATTATGAACGATTATCCAGAGATGAAAATTTTGGTAAGATCTCATACAGATTCAAAAGGAAAGGCTGATTATAATTTAAAACTATCTGAAAGACGTGCACAATCCACTATGCAATATGTAATTTCAAAAGGCATCAATAAAGATAGATTATCAGCAAAAGGTATGGGAGATATAGCACCAAAAATAGATTGTAAATCTAACTGTACAGAAGAGGAAGATGCGCAAAACAGACGCTCGGAGTTTTTGATTGTTAAAAAATAAATGGAATTACATATTTTAGGATTTTTAATCTAAAAATAGAATTTTAATAGAAAAATCAAATTAGCAGTCGGGTTATATCAATTATGAGCTTGACTGTTAACTTTTTTTAGGTAGGAAAATTTGAGATATAATTGTTTTATTATTGTCAGCTAAATCTTGATTATAGCAAATAATAACAGTGGCTTATTAAATTAATAAAATATTTTCAAATTAGTCAGATCGTCAATGTTCTCAGACTAATAGAGGTTATGATAAAGAATTCAAATGAATAGATATTTATTTTTAATAGTTTTTAGTCTAATTTTTTTTCATGTCAAAGCACAAGAACCAAACGATTGTGTTAATGCTGTAACGGTTTGTGGTAATGGTACATTTTCGTCTAATGCTACAGGATATGGTAATGATTATGAGGTTAGTTCTTGCGGTGGTAGTGAGCATAATTCACTTTGGTTAGAAGTTAATATTGTACAATCAGGGACTTTAGGGTTTGATTTAATTCCTAATGATCCAGATATTATGGTCGATTACGATTTTTGGGTTTATGGCCCAAACCGTATTTGTTCTAACCTAGGAAGTCCTATTCGATGTGCAACAACCAACCCTAATGAAGCAGGACTTACAAATAATCAAACAGGAATTAACGGAAGTACAACTTTAACCCAATCCGGACCAGGCGCAAGTGGTAATGGTTATGTGTATTGGTTAAATGTTAATGTTGGAGAATCTTATTTCATTGTTATAGATAGACCTGCAGGTGATGGTGGTTTTCAATTAGAATGGACAGGAACAGCTAATGAGGGAACAGGAGCATTTCCGGCACCACCAGTTGTCAATGATATTGATGATGTAAAACAATGTAGTAGTAATCCAGATATTGCCGTATTTGGTCTAGATGGCTTAAAATCGAGTATTAATTCAGACCCTTTAAATACCATTGACTTTTATCTAAGTTTAGCAGATGCTACGGATGATATTAATGAATTACCAGGTATTTATGCCAATACGTCTAATCCACAAACGGTCTATGCTAAAGTTAAATCTTCAGGAACAGATTGTTATTCTATAATTGATTTCGATTTAATTGTAACACCAATTCCTACCTCTACATTAGCCGTATCTAACACAGCCATATGTGAAGGAGAAAACGTGATATTTATAATAACAGGGACACCTAATGCCACTGTTCTTTACAATATAGATGACGGTACAACAGAATCAATAGTGTTAGACGCCACAGGTTCTGCTATTCTAACACAATCACCTACAAGTGACATAACGTTAAATTTAGAGGATGCTCAAATTCTAAGTGATTCAGGTACGGTAGTCTGCTCTCAGGTCTTAACGGATTCTGAAACCGTAACGGTATCATCAAATTCGACTCCAATAATACTCAATAATACTCCAATTTGTGAAGGTGAAGATGGGGAGTTAGAATTTTCAGGCGATCCTAATGCAACAATTGCTTATACTGTAGATACTGGTGCATCTCAAACATTAACTTTAGATGCCACCGGAAATTTCACACTTACATTACCTGCTTTAACAGCGACTACCAACGTAGAAATACTAACGGTTACAAGTCCGATTCCACCAAATTGTATTCTCACATTGAATACCACGGAAACCATAACCGTTAATCCATTACCAACAGTTATAGCTCCAAGCCCTTTATTAGCTTGTAATGACGGCATAAACCCTAATACAGCGGAATTCGATTTAGATCTTGAAAGCGCTGCCATTTCGAATAACGAAGTAAACGTAAACGTAACATATTACGAAACTCAAGCTTTAGCAGAAGCAGGAAATCCACTTACAGCACTTGTGTCTCCTTATGATAGTACGTCAGCAAATCAAACTGTTTATGTGCGCGTAGAAACAAATTTAGGCTGTGTTGATTATACGACTCTTAATCTTGAAGTGGTTGGTGCTCCTATTGCAAATACAGTAGCTCCATTGCAAAGCTGTGATGCCAATAGTCAAGGTTTTGGAACTTTCGATTTAACCCAAGCCGAAGCCGATATTATTGCCGGAAACACGCAACCCGTGCAAGTATCATATTATATATCGCAAGCCGAAGCAGAAGCTGGCACTCCAGAAATTGGAGACCCAACAGCGTTTCAAAATACGTCCGCATATAACCAAACGATTCATGTTCGTGTCGATACAGACGGAACCGTGTGTTATAATGTATCGAGTTTAGACTTAGAAGTATTTGATACTCCAGCAATGAACACCTTACTACCTTTGGAAGTTTGTGATGATGCCGTAAATGATGGTTTTACACAATTCGATTTAGACTCTCAAACTCCATTACTTTTAGGTGGTACTACAGATGTTACAGTAACCTATCATATATCGCAGTCCGATGCTGAAGATAGATTAAATGCGATTTCCGGACTATATACAAATACAAGTAGTACGCAAACTATTTATATACGTGCCGAAAATAATTTTAATACCGATTGTTTTGAAATTACGACGCTTAGCTTAATTGTTAATCCTTTGCCTACAGCAATTACGCCAACCGCTTTACAAGTTTGTGACGATGGCACACCAGATGGTTTAACTCAGATCGATTTAAGTTTAAAGAACACAGAAATCACAGGTAATAATCCTAATTATTCGGTAAATTATTTTGAAACTTTAGCTGAAGCAGAATCAGAAACCAATGTGTTACCTACGTTGTATACCAATACAAGTAATGGACAAATTGTTGTTGCTAGAGTTGAAAATATAAATACAGGTTGTTACGATTTTACGACACTAGAATTAGTTGTAGAGCAAGCGCCTATAGCAAATCCTCCTACAGCTTTGGACTATTGTGATCCTGATAGTGATGGTTTTGGACTTTTTGATTTAACAACTAAAGACAATGAGATTACGGGAGGAGATACAACACTAACAGTGAGTTACCATGAGACGATGGCGGATGCTGATATTAATGTTAACCCAATAGTAGGTCTTTACCCAAATATTGTACAAAATGCGCAAACGGTTTATGCGCGTGTAGAAAGTTCAACAATTGCAACAGATTGTGATTCAATTGTAACCTTACAACTTTTTGTTAATCCAACTCCACAATTGGGAGCGACATCACCTGATCCCTTAGAGATTTGTGATGATGTATCTGCAGATGGTTTTGGACAGTTCGATTTAACTAGTAAAACAGCAGAGATTCTACAAAATTTATCAGATCCTACATTGTATACAGTCTCATTTTACTTGAATGAAACTGATGCAGATGATGGATTAAACCCAATCACAAATTCAGCAAACTATACCAATAGTGATGATTTTAATCAAGTGATTTGGATTCGTGTTGAAGATAATGCTTCAGGTTGTTATAAATTAACAACATTAGAATTGATTGTAAATGCCATACCAGTATTGGTGCAAGCAAATCCATTGTTGTTATGTGATGATAATAATCCAGGTGATGAAATTGAAGCGTTTACTTTAGAAAATGCTGCTGATGAGATTCTAAACGGACAATCTGGTGTCGGATTAACGTTTTTTGAAACACAATTGGATGCTGATACTAATACCAATCCTATTTTTAGTCCTTATTCAAACACTTCAAATCCACAGACCATATTTGTAAAAGCAACCAATAATGCAACAGGTTGTACAAATACCATAACATTAACGTTGCGAGTAAGTCCAATTCCATCACCAACGGCTCCTGCAGATTTAGAAGTCTGTGATGATGATACCGATGGGTTTACAAATTTTAATTTAGAAGAAAGAACAATCGAAATCATCGGTGGAGAGTTAGATGTTGCTATTACCTATCACGAAACCTTAGAAGATGCCAATACAGGTGTTAATGCTTTTGCAAGTCCTTACACTAATGTTGTGATGAATGAGCAAACGATTTATATTAGAGCAACAAATACGATTACGGGTTGTTACGATATTTCAAGAACATTAACGCTTCGTGTATTAGAGACACCACAAGTACCAGTATCTATACCTGAATATGTAATTTGTGATTCAAATTCCGATGGTTTTGCGCAGTTCGATTTAACGACAAAAGATAGTGAAATAATAGGAAGTCAAACAGACGTCAGTTTAACCTATCATGTTAATGAAGCAGATGCTATATCTGGAAATAACCCAATATCAACACCAGGAAGCTTTACCAATTCTAGCAACCCACAAACCATTTTTGTGCGTTTAGAGAATGATAATAATGTTTGTTTTGATACTGGTTCTTTTGACATTAGTGTGGCGCTTCCACCAGAAGCGATACAACCAAGTCCATTAGAAGTTTGTGATGATGCTGTTGCAGATGAAGTAACTATTTTCGATTTAACCGTAAAAAATAATGAGATTACTGGAGGTGAAGCAGGCTGGAGTGTTAGTTACTATGAGACTTTAACAAATGCCGTAAATCAAATAGATGCTGTTAATGCCGAA
Source organism: Winogradskyella pacifica (assembly GCF_013403915.1). GTDB lineage: Bacteria > Bacteroidota > Bacteroidia > Flavobacteriales > Flavobacteriaceae > Winogradskyella > Winogradskyella pacifica. Next base: position 93,110 of record NZ_JABFDI010000013.1, on the reverse strand, counting down.
GCTTACACTAACGTATCCGTAGGAGGTGCAGTTGCTAATCCACAGACTTTATTTGCAGTGGTTACAGATACAGACACCGGTTGTGTAGATGTGGTAACACTAACGATTCGCGTTATGCCAAATCCAACGCCAACAGCAAGCGATCAATTGCCTGATTTAGAATTGTGTGATGCTATAAATACAGGAGATGGAGTAGAAGTTTTTGATCTAACCGAAAATGAAATTCTAATCCTTAATGGAGAAGCCGGAGTCACGGCAAGCTATTACGAAGATATAGACGATGCCAACTCAGGAAACAATGCTATACCAGATCCAACACAATACACAAACATAGATACACCAAATCAACAGATTTATGTAAGAGTGACGAATGATGTTACAGGCTGTTATACCTTAGTTGATTTTACAATCGTAGTTCATCCGTTACCAGAAGTGGTTGCCGTAACAGATTTTATTCAATGTGAATTATTTACTGATGGCTTTGACAATTTTGACCTAACGACAAAAGACGAAGAAGTCTTAAATGGGCAAGATCCAACACAGTTTATGGTGACTTATCACGCTAATTTAGCGGATGCGGAAGCAGGTATGAATGGTTTAGTGAGTTTATACACAAATACAAGTAATCCGCAACAGATTTTTGTAACCATCACCAACAATGTTACAGGTTGTTCAATCAGTACACAAAGTTTTAATATTGAAGTGCAAGAAGCGGCTCAAGCCAATCCAAATATGGATCCTATTGTTTACGAAACCTGTGATGACAATATGGAAACGGACGACAATCCAACTAACGATAGTGCTCAGTTCGATTTAACCACGAGAGATCCAGAAGTTTTAGATGGCCAAGATCCACTAAATTATATGGTGACGTATTATGCAACTCAAGAAGAGGCCGACTTAAAGGTTAATCCTTTGCCAACACTGTATGAAAACACCACCAATCCACAAGTGATTTATGCGAGGGTAGATAATGATACACCAGACGGCACAGGTAGTGATACATCGATTTGTTATGAGGTTGCAACATTGACTTTACAAGTGAATCCATTACCAGAGTTTAATTTAGAAGACAGCTACACATTATGTTTAAATACCAATGGAACCGAAATTTTAGATCCGTTAATCATTGAGACAGGCTTATCTGCAGCAGACTATAGTTTTGTATGGACGTTTGAAGGTAATCTTATAAGCGAAACAGGGTCTAGTATTATGCCAACTGAAGGTGGGAATTATGAGGTGTTTGTAACCAATTTAACTACAGGTTGTGAACATGAAGATGCAACAGTGGTCATAGAAAGTGAGCCACCAAGTCTAAGCGTGGAGCTGTTAACACAAGCCTTTGCTAATAACCACGTTTTAGAAGCGATAGCGACAGGCATTAGTGTTTACGAGTACAGTTTAGATGGAGGCCCTTGGCAAGATGAGGGAGTTTTTACTAATGTTTCTGCAGGTGAACATGAAATAACAGCAAGAGATAAATTTGGTTGTGGAATAATAACAGTGTCGATTTTTGTTATCGATTATCCTTTATATTTTACACCTAATGGAGATGGAAATAATGACACTTGGAATATTGAAGGTATTGGTAGTAATGCTATAATTTACATATTTGACCGTTACGGAAAGTTGTTAAAGCAATTAAGTCCCGATGGAGAAGGATGGGATGGAACCTTTAATGGTAATGCTTTGCCAACAAGTGACTATTGGTTTACTGTAGAGTATGATGAACCAAGTAGCGGCATACGAAAAGAGTTTAAGGCACATTTTGCTTTGAAACGGTAATTCTTAAGATTAAAAAATGCTGAATAACAAATTGTTATTCAGCATTTTTTTTGAAAGGTGTTCTTGATTATTCATAAGCCCCAAAATGTAATATAGCAAAAGGCTTTATACATTTTTATAAAGGTGCAGTTGAAATTTATGTTTTCCAATTTCAAATATCACCTTGGCACTAGTTATTCGTATAGCCATTTTTTAACTGATAACTTAAAATGAAACCATGTGTGTTTCCAAGAGGAGAATCGTTTGTCGCTATATTATAATTATAAATAAGTCGGAAATTATTAAAGACATAAAGACCGGCTAACAGGTTAAAAGAATTACTTGTTCTATAGCCACCACCAAGTTCAAATTTGTTTCTGACACTTACGGCAACGTTAATGTCGGCTTGTAGTGGTGATCCTTTTTCATGTTTTAATAATACATTTGGCTTAATTATCAAATCCTGAAAGCGGTTATTGTAAAATCGGTATCCGAAATAGCCATAATATGTATTTGAAATATTGAAACTCTTATCAGAGACCAAAGCATCACCTATAATATTTGGTGAAGAAAAACCAACATATAAGGTGTTCAGATTAAATAAAAAGCCGACACCTATAGTTGGAATAGTCGCATTAATATCTTCAGCAAAAACATAATCATTTGTAATGCCTAATTCCGTTAAATTGTCTTGATATTGTTGTATGCCAGCAGTAATACCAAAAGAAAGGACATTAGGATGGTAATTTTGCCAATATGGGCGATCGTTATCAAAATCAAAGTATATTTTATAAGCGTAGGCCGCAAAGAAACTTGTAGATTTCGTTACTCCAATTTCATCACTAACAATACCGGCACCAAGACCCATTTTATTATTATTTATGGAGCCATGGCCACTTAAGAAAAAACTTTTTGGGCTGCCTTCAAACGGACTGAAAAAACCAGAATTACTTATTGAAAACTCCGTGTTTGCTGTAAGTCCAGCATAAGCAGGATTGATAATAAATGGATTGTAATTATATTCTGAAAACAAAGGTGTTTGCTGGGCAGCAACCGAGTTTGTCAAAGACATTATGAATCCGATAATTACAGTTATAGCGGTTATTTTTTTTCTAAAATTCATCTACTTATCTTTTAATAATAACGTAACCTTTTAAAGTTTTAAAACTATGATCACCACTAATTGAAAATTGAAAAAAGTAGGTGCCATCTGGTAGTTTACCTGCGCCCATTTTTGTCTTTTTATTAGCGATACCTCTAAAGACATTAGATGTATTGTTATAATTATTGATCTGAAAAACTAAATCCCCCCATCTATTGTAAATACTCACGGTATTATCAGAATGATCTTCGATGCCATCAATAGTCCAGAAATCATTTATACCATCTCCATTTGGTGAAAAGCCATATTTGACTTCATTTTTCGGAATAACTAGTGTCGTAAATGTGCTTTCATTACAATTTTCGGATTCTCCGTTTCCATTATAAGACGTTATGGATACGTAATACGTAGTTTCACTTTCTAATTCAGTATCAAAACTATAGGTTGTTGTAAATCCGACATCTAAATTAGTAACAACATCAGATGCGCCAGACGCTGTGCCTACTGATACTATATAACCATCTGCATTTGGAATAGAATCCCAGGTTAAATCGGTTTCAATAGAGACATCAGTAGCTCCATCCAATGGACTTAATAAGTCTGTACAAACTAGCGTTTTTACAATTTCAAAGGTTTCTGTAGCACAACCAATGGCTTCAACAGTTCCGTTTATTGGAATAATAGTCACTGTAACCACCTCATCATTTAGAAAAGGATTCGTGAAGTTGTAAAAAGTGCCTATAGTTTCAAAATCTATAATATTGTTATTGGCAGTACCAGAAATAGTCACTTTGTAGCTTGTTGCATTTGCAACCGCATTCCATGTGATTTGATTTAATGTAGTTGTAACATCAGTGTCACCATTTACAGGACTTGTAAGATTAGTACAACTAGGTGTGTTAGAAATAATAGTAAAACTTTCAGCGGTACAACCAGTAACTTCAACAGTTCCGTTTATTGGAATAATAGTCACTGTAACCATCTCATCATTTAGAAAAGGATTAGTGAAGTTGTAGAAGGTATCTGTAGTTTCAAAATCTGTAATATTGTTATTGGTCGTACCAGAAATAGTCACTTTGTAGCTCGTTGCATTTGCAACCGCATTCCATGTGATTTGATTTAATGTAGTTGTAACATCAGTGTCACCATTTACAGGACTTGTAAGATTAGTACAACTAGGTGTGTTAGAAATAATAGTAAAACTTTCAGCGGTACAACCTGTAACTTCAACAGTTCCGTTTATTGGAATAATAGTCACCATAACAACCTCATCATTTAGAAAAGGATTCGTAAAGTTGTAAAAAGTGTCTGTAGTTCCAAAATCTATAATATTGTTATTGGTCGTACCAGAAATAGTCACTTTGTAGCTCGTTGCATTTGCAACCGCATTCCATGTCATTTGATTTAACGTAGTTGTAATTTCAGTTTCACCATTTACAGGACTTGTAAGGTTAGTACAACTAGGTGCGTCAGAAATAATAGTAAAGCTTTCAGAAGTGCAACCTGTAACTTCAACAGTTCCGTTTATTGGAATAATAGTCACCATAACAACCTCATCATTTAGAAAAGGATTTGTGAAGTTGTAAAAAGTGTCTGTAGTTTCAAAATTTGTAATATTGTTATTGGCAGTACCAGAAATAGTCACTTTGTAGCTTGTTGCATTTGCAACCGCATTCCATGTCATTTGATTTAATGTAGTTGTAATTTCAGTTTCACCATTTACAGGACTTGTAAGGTTAGTACAATTAGGAGTGTCTGCAATAATAGTAAAACTTTCAGAAGTACAACCGGTAACTTCAACAGTTCCGTTTATTGGAATAATAGTCACTATAACAACCTCATCATTTAAAAAAGGATTAGTGAAGTTGTAGAAGGTGTCTGTAGTTTCAAAATCTGTAATATTGTTATTGGTCGTACCAGAAATAGTCACTTTGTAGCTCGTTGCATTAGTTGCAGAACTCCATGTTAATTGGTTTAAATCTATAGCAACATTTGTAGCGCCATCGATAGGACTAACAAGATTAGTACAACTTGGTGTTTCAGGAATAATAGTAAAACTTGCAGTAGAACAACCTATGGCATTTTCTGTCGCATTAAAAGGAATAATAGATACAGTTACCATTTCTCCATTTAAAAAAGGATTAGAAAAGTTGTAGAATGTATTGGACGTTTCAAAGTCCGTAATATCATTATTTGCAGACCCTGTGATAGTAATTTTATATGACGTTGCATTTGCTGCTGCATTCCAAGTCATTTGGTTTAGGGTTGTAGTAATATTTGTTTCTCCATTAACAGGACTCGTAAGGTTAGTACAACCAGGACTTGTAGATATTTGGTCTGACGTAGTAAAAACTTCTTCGCTACAACCTGTTGCATCACCAATAGCATTATAAGGAATTATAGTAACATAATAGGTTCTGCTATTTTGTAAATCATTGGGAAGGGTATAGGTGGTAAAATTACCGACATCAACACTATTAGCAATTTCAATTCCTCCACTTGTAGTGCCTATGCTAATTAAATATCCTGTTGCGTCTGTTACTGCATTCCAGGTAATGTTTGTATCGATGGCAACATCTATGGCATTATTAAGAGGATTGCTTAAGTTGGTACATAATGGAGGCCTAGGAATGGTCTGTGTTGTAAAACTTTCGGTTGTACATGAATTGGCATCTCCTTCGTCATTATAAGGAGTAATCGTTACATCTATGAGTGTTTCTTCGGGTAAATCTGTAGTAAAGTTATACGTCGTACTATTTCCTACGTCTTCATTGTTTAAAATAATAATGCCCCCAGGATTAGTGACAACATGTATTCTATAGCCATTGGCATTTGTTATAGGCGTCCAACTTAAATTTGTACCAACCATAACTTCTGTATCACCATTTAACGGCAGAGTAAGATTTGTACAATCTGGAACTGTCGCAGCATCTGTAGATACCGTAAAACTTTCTTCTGTACATGGCCCAATAGCGTCACCTTCATCATTAAAAGGAATAATTGTGACAGACACAGTTTCTCCACCTGCAAAATCAGAAGCAAATTCGTATGAAGTAACATCGCCTACGTTTTCATTAATAATTGTTCCACTTGGTTGAATCGTAATTTCTAATCTGTAGCCACTAGCAAACAGTACATTTTCCCATGTTAAATTTGTATTTACAGGGACATCTGTTGCACCGTTTAATGGTAAAACGAGTTCGGTACATTCTGGAATCGGGCAATCTAAAACATCATTGTTTATAGACCAACCGTAATTATCAATAATATCTTGTCGCTGTTGTAAAGCATCGCAATAAAGTAAGGTGTCTGCACCAAGTGTCAATCCGGCTGGTAACGAAAGTTCTGACCAAGCCATTAAAGTAGCGTCATAGTTTTCTCTAGACAATGCTGTACGGTCTAGCATATTGTTAACGTTGGTGACATTGCTTATATCCCAATCCACTAAGTTTTGGTTAAATGCGCTAGCATCTCTAAACATACTTTGCATAGTTACCGTACCGATAGTCCAAGCATCCATAGACTGATTATAAGATAGGGCATCCCTAAACATATTCTCCATGGTTTGTATACCTGTAACACGCCAGTTAATTAAGGTCTGATTAAATGCTGATGCACCATAAAACAGAGCTTCCATCGTTAGCACATTACGTACGTTCCAACTGTTTATTTCACCATTAAATGAAATCGCATCTTGAAACATGCCTTTCATAGTCGTAACAGAGGCGACATTCCAACTGTTCATAGTTTGGTTATAGGTTGATGCTTCTCTAAACATGTCCTCCATAGTAGAAACAAACGATACATTCCATGTATCAATATTTTGATCGAAGGTTGCAGCACTTTTAAACATGGCTTGCATGGTAAGTACTTCGCCTGTATCCCAATTATTTAAAGGTTGATTAAAGGCTGTGGCGTCTTCAAACATGGACATCATATTGGTTACTGAAGCAACGGTCCAATTATTTAGTGGATTATTAAAAAGCATGGATGCTTTAAACATAGAATCCATTGCCGTTACTGAGCTTACATTCCATGAATTTAAAGGTTGATTAAATACCGAGGCGCTTTCAAACATCGAAGTCATAGTCGCAACAGCACTCACATCCCAAACGTCTATCGGTTGATTAAAAAGGGCAGCATTTTTAAACATAGACCCCATATTTACCACTGAGTTGACATCCCATTGGTTTAATAGTTGGTTATAGGCTGAGGTGTTTTCAAACATGCTAGACATGTTTAAGACATTAGTTACATTCCAAGTATTTATGTTTTGGTTAAAAGCTACGGCTCCTCTAAACATGCCGAACATATTACTAACTGATACTACATTCCACTGATCTAAAGGTTGATTGAATGATTGTGCACCAGAAAACATTCTACTCATAGTGGTGGCATTACTAACATCCCAACTGTTTAGCGGTTGGTTGAAGTCAGAGGCACCCTCAAACATCTGTTGAAAATTGATGACACTGCTCACATTCCATGAATCTACAGGTTGATTAAAATCTGCAGCAGATCTAAACATGCTAGACGTGTTAACGACATTACCCACATTCCAATTATTGATATCACCATTAAAATGAGTAGAACTCTCAAACATTTGTTGCATATCGGTGACATTGCTGACATCCCAATTGTTTAAATCTTGATTAAATTCTATGGTATTGGCAAACATCTGTTTGGTGTTAGTGACATTTCCAACATTCCAAGAGTTTAAAGGTTGGTTAAAAGCTTCACTATCGTTAAACATATCACTCATAGAAGTAACGCTGCTTACATTCCAAGAATCAATAGGTTGATTAAAAGCTTTAGCCGTATTAAACATATTAGACATATTAGTGACGTTGCTAACATCCCAATCATCTAACGGTTGATTAAATATTTCGGCTTGATAAAATAAATTAGTCATGTTCGTTACATTACTAACATCCCAATTATTTATATCACCGTCAAATAACTTGTTTCGTCTAAACATGCGTGCCATGTTCGTAACGTTTGTTAAATCGGGTACATCCGTAGCATTGTAAACCATATTATCACAAAACCAAAAGAAATATTCCATACTCAGCCATGGTTGCGTGCCCCATTGGTCTACAGCAATTAGTTTTTTATTATCTCTATTGGTGCTGCGGTATATATGTTGAGGGTAATCGCCTATAATTGAAATCGTATAAATACCAGGAGTTAAGTAGGTATGTGTTAGTTGATCTGTAACGTTATTATTATACTGATTATCTCCCCAATCAATAGAAAAGTTATACGTTAAACTAGAGTTGACTTCAAGAAATAGTTGGTTTGCTGCGCTTGAGTTAGTATCTAAAATACTTGTGTCTACAGTAAATTTGAAGGCATCCGGACTATTAACCCAACTTTCTATAGTCTTAAACTGTATTTCTTCACAACCAACTGCTGGTCCTTCAGAATTATAAGGAATGACAGTCACAAAAACATTATCGCCAGGCGAGAACTCATTAGTAAAGCTAACACCAACGACATTACCAATATCGTCATTATTATAGATGACTTGTAAAACGTTACCCATATCATCTTCTCTACGAATACTAATACGATAACCATCGGCATTTGCAACCGGATTCCATCGTATATCAGAATTTGCAGGTACGTTAAGATCACCATCAATAGGAGATATGATGTCTGAACATAGCACAAAAGAGCAATTAGCCGTATCGGCAGTAATCGTCCAGTTAAAAGTATCTATAAGGTGTTGTCTTGCAGCAAGTCCGTCACAATAGGTTAGCGTATGAGCACCTAAAGAAATATCTGTCTGAACACTTTGACTCGCCCAATTAATAAGCGTGTTATCATAATTTTCTTGAGATAAACCACTATTGCTTAGCATATTTACCATATTAGAAACATTACTAATATCCCAAGTTGATAAGGGGTGATCAAAAGCATTAGCTGAACTAAACATATTTTGCATCGTGGTAACATTACTTACAGTCCAATTATCCAAGGGCTGATTAAATTGTGATGCGCCAAAAAATAGATTGTTTGTATTAGTTAGACTTGTCGTAATCCAATTATTAAGAGGTTGGTTAAATTCTGAAGCTTCATTAAACATCCCTTCCATAGTAGTGACCATTGCAACATCCCAAGTATTTAATGCTTGGTTGAAAACAGTACAATTATTGAACATATCAGACATATCGGTAACATTTCCAACACCCCAATTATCTAAAGGTTGGTTAAACGCCATAGCATAATTATCACCGTAAAACATTTTAGACATGTCAGTAACATTACTCACATTCCAACTATTTATAGGCTGATCAAACGATCTCGCTCTTTCAAACATTTCGCTCATGTTGGTCACATTGGTAACAACCCAACTATCTAAAGGTTGATTAAATGTAGCACAGCGTTTAAACATGGAGCTCATATCCGTTACGTTACTAACATCCCAAGTATTAATAGATTGATTGAAAATCATATCTAGAAACCCTTCAAACATCTGAGACATGTCTGTCACATTTCCTACATCCCAATTATCTAGAGGTTGATTAAATTCTCTCGCTCTATAAAACATAGAACTCATGTCTGTAACATTGGCCACATTCCAATTATTTAATGGCTGGTTATAATTTAAGGCTACAGAGAACATACTCGCCATAGTCGTTACATTGGCAACATTCCAATTATTAATGTTTTGGTTAAAGTTAGTCGCTGAGTTAAACATATTACTCATATCGGTTACAACTGCTGTATTCCAACCATCTAAAGGTTCATTAAAAGCTGTACTTTGAAATGTAGAAGCCATAGTTGTCACAGAGCTCGTATTCCAATTTGCCAAGGGTCTATTGAAAGAACCTGCACGTGCAAATGTTCCTGAAAGATCAGTTATGGTGATTGTATCCCAATTATTTAAAATACCGTTGAAAGAACTACAATCTCTAAACATGTTTTTTAGGCTCGTCACCTGTGATAAATCTGGAGAATCAATGGCATCGAAATTTAAATTTTCACAACCAAAAAAAGCATTTTCCATACTTTGCCATTGAATAGTTCCCCAACTAAGGATCTCTTCAATTTTTAATTTATCTCCAGTATCATTAAAATAAATTTGAGGAAACGTTCCTGAAATATTAATAGTATAACTTCCTGAAGACGCATAGGTATGTGTAATGTTTCCTGTAACATTAGAATCTGTATCACCATCTCCCCAATCTATGGTATAATTATAAGTATATAGTGCGTTGGTGGGAATTTCAATTTGATTATCTAAGGTAGAATTACTATCCGTGTTAGATGTATTCCATATTGAGATAAAATCTTGTGTAAAAGCAGTTGTGCTAAATATTAGAGCTAGAATTAATATAATTTTTTTATCCATATACAGTAGTAGGCTTTATCTAAAAAAAGCAGATTTTCGGGACGTGTCAAAAATCATGATTATCGACAAAGCTACAATAAAACAAGTTAAACGGTATTTTTTTGTTAGATTATTTATCAATTTAAGGTGGTTTTTATATGAATTAAAAAGGTATCAAATAGTTTTAGCTTAACTTATTAAGGCTTTTTTAAGTTCTTTATTCCTTATTTTTGCTCAAAAAAAGAGCATGTCCATAATAGAGCAATTAAATTGGCGTTACGCGACCAAAAAATTTGATACTACCAAATCACTTTCTAGAGAAAAACTTAATATATTAAAAGAAGCGTTTAATTTAACGGCTGTGTCTTATGGATTGCAAACCTTAAAATTAGTTGTTGTAGAAGATAAGATTGCAAGAGAGCGTTTAGTAGAGGTCGCTTATGGTCAACGTCAGGTTATTGATTCTTCTCATTTATTGGTGTTATGTATTCAAAATGAAATTGACGGTAACGATGTGAATGCACATTTTGATACGATAAAAGCGATACGAAACACACCAGATGCTATCCTTAATCCTTTTAAAAAGGAATTAAAATCTACAGTTGAAGATATGCCTGCAGATAAGAAACTCATTTGGGCAACAAAACAGGCTTATATTGCTTTAGGAAATTTAATGACTGTTTGTGCTGTAGAAGGCATAGATAGTTGTCCTATGGAAGGTTTTATACCAAAAGTGTTAGATGAAAAATTAGAACTAGAAAAGCATGGATTAAGTTCTGTTTTGTTGTTGCCGGTAGGGTATAGAGCGGATGATGACATGTTCGCTGATTTTAAAAAAGTAAGACAACCAATTTCAAAAACGGTTGTAGAATTATAGCAGTTTTAACTGTGAGAAATATGTAAAATGATATCTTTGTTTTTCAACGAAACATAGACCAATAAAATTAAAATTCAATATGCCAGGATTCGAGTTATTTAGTGATTTAGAACGTAACGAAGTTAATGATGTTTTAGACAATGGAGTCTTAATGCGTTATGGTTTTGATGGCATGCGAAAAGGCCATTGGAAAGCTAAAGAATTAGAATCTGAATTAGGAAAAACGTTTCAATCTAACCATGTTCAATTGGTGTCTAGCGGAACAGCCGCAGTATCTGTTGCCTTAGCATCAGCTGGAGTAGGAGCAGGTGATGAGGTAATTATGCCAACCTTTACGTTTGTGGCGAGTTTTGAAGCCATTATGATGTTGGGAGCTATTCCTATTTTAGTTGATATTGACGATACCTTAACTCTAGATCCAAAAGCTGTAGAAGCAGCAATAACTCCGAAGACAAAAGCGGTTATGGTCGTACAAATGTGCGGAAGTATGGGGAATATGGATGCGTTGCAAGATATTTGTAATACGCATAATTTATTATTTGTAGAAGATGCATGCCAAGCTATTGGTGGAACGTATAAAGGAAAACCATTAGGAAGCATAGCAGATTTAGGTTGTTTTTCTTTCGACTTTGTAAAAACAATTACCTGTGGAGAAGGAGGAGCTGTTGTCACGAATAACAAAGATTACTATATAAATGCCGATCATTACAGTGATCATGGTCATGACCATGTTGGTAGTGATAGAGGAGCAGAAACGCATCCGTTTTTAGGTTATAATTTCAGAATTTCAGAATTACATGCAGCCGTTGGTTTGGCTCAAGTAAGACGTCTGCCAGAGTTTATTGCTATTCAGAAACGTAATTATACGATTCTAAGAAATGCATTATCTAGAGTTCCGGGAGTAACATTTAGAACTGTTCCTAAAGGAGGTGAAGAAAGCTATGCCTTCTTAAACTTCTTTTTACCAGACGCCGAATCTTCGCAAAAAGTAATTGAAGCTTTTAAAACAGGTGGAGTAGATGCATGTTGGAATTACTACCACAACAATTGGCATTATATTAAAGAATGGAACCATCTTAAGGATTTAAAATCGTTGTTTCCAATTTCGACAGAAGTTAAAAAAGGTTTAGAATATCTTCAAACTAAAACCTTTGAGCAGTCTGATTCATACATCGCTCGTAATATTTCATGTTTAATTAAATTGTCTTGGACGGAAGATGAGGTTAAGGATCGTGCTGAAAAGATGGCGAAAATTATAAAAGCGCATATTTAAATTCGACTATAATATTTTCAGATTAGAATTTATTTATACACAAGGGAAACAAAACAGATAAGAGTAGATCAGTTTGAATTTGGTATTTACGTATTAAAAAATTATTCTGAAAAAGGAGAAATCACAAAAAAGATAGTTGTAAAATAGTAAAAAACACACACTATTAGTTCATATAAAAAGAGAGCCTCATAATAGATAAGGCTCTCTTTTTTATTCAGATATTAATGTATTTAATACTCTACGTAATCTACAATTTCTAAACCATAACCAATCATACCAACACGTTTGGTTTGGAGACTGTTGGATAATAATCTTAGTTTTCTCACTTTAAGATCGTGAAGTATTTGAGCTCCAATACCAAAATCTTTAGAATCCATACCTAAACTCGGTGCTTTTACTAATTCTCCTTCTATTTGATTGTCTTTCAAAATAGACAGACGATTTAATAGATTCATCGATTCTGCTTGCTGATTAATGAAAATTACAGCTCCTTTTCCTTCTGTATTGATGGCGTTGAACATATTGTCCAATTTTTGATCTGCATTATTAGTTAACGTTCCAAGTATATCATTATTAACTAAGGAAACATTAACACGTGCTAAAACAGGTTCGTCTTTAGACCAACTTCCTTTAGTTAAAGCAATATGAATTTGATTGTTCGTTGTTTGTTGGTAGGCTCTTAGTCTAAATTTACCAAAACGTGTTTCAATATTAAAATCTTCTTTCTTTTCAATTAAAGAATCGTGCTCCATACGGTAGGCTACTAGGTCTTCAATTGAGATAATTTTTAAATTAAATTTCTCTGCGACTTTCAATAATTCAGGAAGCCTTGCCATGGTGCCATCCTCATTTAAAATTTCGACTAAAATTCCGGCAGGTTGAAAACCAGCTAAACGCGCTAAATCAACAGCGGCTTCAGTATGACCTGTACGTCTTAGAACTCCGCCATTCTTAGCCTTTAGAGGAAATATATGCCCAGGACGACCTAAATCTTGTGGCTTGGTATCCTTTTCAACTAAAGCTTTTATTGTTTTGGCTCTGTCATGAACAGAAATCCCAGTTGTACAGCCTTGTCCTATTAAATCAACAGAAACTGTAAACTGTGTATGGTGTAGAACGGTATTATTTTGTACCATCATTGATAAATCGAGTTCGTCACAGCGGTCTTCAGTAAGAGGCGCACAAATTAGGCCTCTACCATGTTTTGCCATAAAATTTATCATTTCAGGAGTTACAGCTTCTGCGGCTGCAATAAAATCACCTTCGTTTTCACGATTTTCATCATCAACAACAATGATAACCTTACCCTGTTTTATATCTTCTATAGCTTCTTCAATAGAGTTTAGACTGGTTTGTGCATTCTTGGTTTTAGTAATCATCATGGTGCTTTTTTTTTGACGTTGCAAAGATACGCTTATTTTATATTTTGAAGACAGCTGAGGTAGAAGTCTTGAGAAATTCTACTTCTTACAATTATATACTTTAGTGGATAAATAGGAAGTGTTAATGCGACAATTAAAGGATTGATTCGCTTTCCTTCTTGATTAATAATTTTATAGAATTTGGAATACACCAAAGCGTTAACAATAACATAAATAGCAAAAAATATAAAGGCGATAATACTTAAAGTTAAAGCCGATTCTGTTAATTCTGGAAGTTTATTATTGTTAAACACAAAATGTAACACGAATAGTACAATACCAACACAATAACTGATTAAACTGGTTTTTGAGTAATCATTGTAATCTTTCAGTAATACTCTTGCTTTTATAAGTGTATCCGGAATTTCTAAACCTTCAGACTTTAAACCTTCAAGTGAAATATTTCGATCTAATATATTATGAAGTGCAATCTCTTTTGGCTTTTTATCTAACGTAAATTCATCTTGTTTCTTAATGATGTCAATTAACTCTTCAATAGAATATTTGGAATAAAAGTTATACACTTTAGTATCACTTTCCGAAAGTTGAAGTTTATTCTTAGGATTAAATAATCGTTTAAGGGGGACGATAATAGCATCAAACTCAAAAACGCCTTTATCATTTGTAGCACGGGTTGTAAGATAAATACTTAACGGTAGCATTACAGCTGTAGAAAGCCAAGAACCAATAACAGGACTAAAACTACCTTTTTCAGCACTGTTTTTAGCGAAAATACCAAAGAAATGATAGGTTAGGAAAAGGACAATAGCGATGACCATTGGTAACCCAAGTCCACCTTTTCGTATTAATGCTCCAAGTGGTGCTCCTACAAAAAAGAGAATAATACACGCAAATGCTAAAACAATTTTATCTTGTAATGATATAATGTGCTTGTTTAAAAATATTTGTTTCGTTTCTAAGTTCTTTTCATTAGAATCTAAAATTTGTCTGGTACTATTAGAAGAGTTTAATGCCAAATTCAGAATTTGAATTTTTTGAGCTGTATTATAAAAATCTAAAAGGTTTTTAGCAATTAAAAGAGAATCTTTTGGAATGGTTTTTCTAGTCTTAGTCGTATCAATATTTATATTTAGAGACGCGTATGTACTACGGTTATATAGGGTGGTTGATAAAGTTTCGTAATCGACTTGTCTGTTTTGTTGTAAGGTATCAATAACTTTATTTAACTGCGCCACACTTAGCATGTTATATCTGTCAGTTTGACTTTTTTCATCTAAGTCCTCACTGTTTAGTATTTCTAAATCTACATTGGTAATATAGTTGTCAAAATAACTTTTAACATGCGGTTTGTTCTGATTCTTTCTGACGTCCTTACTGATAACTTCTTCGTAATAATTCCCATTCAACAATTCAAGTTGAAGAATATTAGAATCAGGGCTACTTTTTAATTCCCCTCTTTCAGAAACAATAACTTTATAATTGCCACGTCTTGTGGTACTTTTTTCATGAATAACAACATCTTCTAAAAACTGCCCACGGTCACCAGACTTTTTTGCAACTTTTATATTAATATTTCCAATTTCGTTAAACTGACCTTCAGCAATAGCTAATGCTGGTTTCATTTTAGCGATGTTACGTCTAAGGTTGTAAAAATTATACTCTCCCCAAGGAATCACATTATTTGCAAAAAAGAAACAGCCAATACCAAGCGCTACAATGAATACACTTAAACTTCGCATGGCACGTTGCAATGAAATACCTGTAGATTTCATTGCCGCAAATTCATAGTTTTCTGCAAAGTTACCAAAAACCATTATTGAAGATAATAAAACGGTCAGCGGCACTACCAAAGGAATTAGCTTTGGCATGTAATACAAAATAAATTTAGCAGTCACAGTAACGTCCAAATCTTTACCAGCAAGTTCAGCAATATATAGCCAAACTCCTTGTAAAATAAAGATGAACATGAATATAATAAAGACGCTAAAAAACGTCTTTAAAAATGTGATAAGTATGTACCTATCTAATATTTTCACAGAATTATAATTTAGCCTTAGTCTATTTTGTTGATAAAGTAATCACTGTATTTACTTTTGTCAAATGTAAATAAGGTTTTTGATATAGGTTGGTCGGTTTTAAAAGAATTAACAGTTAATGTTGTTTTTGTTCCATTTTTACCAACTTCAATTAGATTGTAAATATGCTTAGTAGTTGCATCAATCCCTAATAAAATATGCTTTATTTCAGAATTAGTATCCATTGGACTGAGTTTTACATACTGAATTTTTCGTCCTTTGATAGTTTGTAAGATGTCCATTTTAAAGCTATAACCATCTTCATAAAACGATAACATTTTGCTCGGTGTAATGGTGCTTTCATCTTCCGAATTATCCGAAGAAATCGTAACTTCTTCATCTTCAGGACTAATAGTGTGTAACGTTTTTCCATCAAAAATACGTGTAATACCTAAGATGTTAAGTTTGTATTTTTCACCTTCTATAACGACATCACCTCGTGTTTCTTGTTTAATATTCTCGCTAATATTATTTAATTCGTATTTAAAATCTAAGCTAATATTTTTATAGCTTTTAATTTTTGAGCTTACTTCTTTTAATAACGATTCGGCTTTGGCATCATTCTGAGCGAAAGCATTGAATCCTATAGCAATACATGCGATAATAATTAATTTTTTCATTCCTTTTTGTTTCTGTTTTTATTGTAAAATAATGTTTTTGTTACTTAGTGTAATGTTGTGTTACTGTTCATTATCTAACAACTGATCTAAGGATACTAAGTCTGGAACTAAAACTTGACGCGCTTTACTTCCTTCAAAATTTCCAACAATACCAGCAGCTTCTAATTGATCAATAATACGACCTGCTCTGTTGTAACCCAATTTTAATTTTCGTTGTAATAAAGATGCAGAGCCTTGTTGCGCGGTTACAATAAGTTCTGCTGCTTCTCTAAACAATTTATCTCTGTCTGATATATCAATATCAAGATTTGTGCCACCTTCTTCACCAACGTATTCTGGAAGCAAATGAGCATCTGGATATGCTTTTTGTGAACCAATGAATTCTGTGATTTTTTCAACTTCTGGAGTATCTACAAACGCACATTGAATACGGATAAGTTCGTTTCCTTGTGTATAAAGCATATCTCCACGGCCAATTAACTGATCGGCACCAGAACCATCTAAAATCGTACGCGAATCTATTTTGCTCGTTACTCTAAAGGCAATACGAGCAGGGAAATTGGCTTTAATAATACCTGTAATAACGTTAACCGATGGACGCTGTGTTGCAACGATTAAGTGAATACCAATAGCACGCGCTAACTGTGCAAGTCTTGCAATTGGTGTTTCTACTTCTTTACCTGCCGTCATAATTAAATCGGCAAACTCATCTACAACCAATACAATGTAGGGTAAAAAGGCATGACCGTCATTTGGATTTAATTTTCGGGCTTTAAATTTTACGTTGTATTCTGCAATATTTCTACAAAATGCGTTTTTAAGCATTTCGTAGCGGTTATCCATCTCAATACAAAGTGAATTTAAGGTGTTTATAACCTTAGTATTATCTGTAATGATAGCTTCTTCGCTATCTGGAAGTTTCGCCAAATAATGACGCTCAATTTTATTGAAAAGTGTTAATTCTACTTTTTTAGGATCTACAAGAACAAATTTTACTTCTGCCGGATGCTTTTTATACAGTAACGAGGTTAACACAGCATTTAAACCAACCGATTTACCTTGGCCTGTTGCACCAGCCATAAGTAAGTGTGGCATTTTGGCTAAATCGACAACAAAAGTTTCATTGCTAATCGTTTTTCCAAAAGCAATAGGTAAATGCATTTCGGATTTTTGAAATTTTTGAGATGCAATAACCGAACGCATCGATACAATAGTCGAATTTTTATTCGGTACCTCAATACCAATAGTTCCTTTTCCTGGAATTGGCGCAATGATTCTGATTCCTAAAGCCGCAAGCGATAGGGCAATATCATCTTCTAAATTCTTGATTTTTGAAATTCGGATTCCAGCATCTGGTACAATTTCATATAATGTAACTGTTGGTCCAATAGTCGCTTTTATACTCGAAATTCCAATTTTGTAGTTGTTAAGTGTATCTACAATTTTGTTTTTATTTTCTTCAAGTTCATCTTGATCTATAGAAATACCTTCATTATCGTATTTCTTTAATAAATCTAGTGGAGGAAATTGATACTTCCCTAATTCGAGTGTCGGATCAAATTGTCCAAAATCTTCAACTAATTTAGCGGCTAAATTATCGGATTCAGATTTTTCTTCTTCAACGGTTTCGACTTCAATTTTTAATTCAGGAGTTTCAATAGTTTCCTCTTTCGGCTTTTCTGTCACTTCCATTTTTAGCATTTCAACTTTAGAATCTGTCTCAGCCTCAGGTTCTGGTTTTGAATGCTTAGTAATGGTCGGTTCTGCCTTTTTTATAGGAATATCTAAAACAGACTTAATAGCTTCTGCTTCTTCAGTTAAACTATTGTCAAAAATAGGTGTCGGTTCTGTTGTTGTTTTATCGGATTGTAAATCTTCTTTGATAGAGCTTTTTGCACTTTTAAAACTGTTTACGAGTGTCTCTCCTGTAATTTTAAATCGAATAGCTAAATAGGTGATAAAACCAAATGTTAATAAGAGTATCGTCCCAATTTTACCGATGTAATCTTGAAAGAATTGATTCATCTCGAAACCAATGGTGCCTCCTAGAAAATCATATTTATGCGTAAAAAACCCGAAAAGAATTGAAAGCCATACAACGATCAATGTTCCCCAAACCCAATGTGATCTTAATTTTGATTTGTTTAAATTCAAAGCGACATAAACACCTGAAAGAAATAATAAACCCGCAAAAATAAAGGAAGGTAAACCAAAGCCTTTAGTAATGAAAAATTCACTTACCCAAGCTCCAAGCTGACTAGCCCAATTTTTATATTCGTTTGAGCGTTCTGGGAAATTATGAAGCACACTTTGATCTTCTTTCCCCGTAAACACAAAGGATAAAAAGGAAATAAAGAGCAGTGCTCCTAAAATAATAAGGAAACTACCAAAAATGAGTTTTTGCTGACTAGTCAACTTAAGTGAAGGTTTTTTAAACGCTCTCTTCGTCTTAGTCTTCGGTGCCGCTTTAGTGGTTGTTTTCTTTTTTGTTGCTTTTTTTGCCATTTTATGCCGAATTTATTTCGGTAGCTAGTTCCGTTTATTTAGGAAATCTATAGTTTAGTTGTAATCTTTTGCTCTTTTAGAAATCCCATTGACATAGTCTTCTATAATATGTAATTCTTTAGCTGTTTCAGAACCTTTAAAATTTGCAATATCTTCAATTGTGATATTAGAATTATAAAACTTTAAATAAGGATCTGCTAATGGTAAATAGGACCAATGCCATTTTTCGAGATTATAACCAGTTCTGCTATTGTCTTTGGTGGTGTAAACTTGGTAAAACCCAAAATGATTCGCATTTGCATTCAACCAATCATAGATAGCCTTTCCATTTCCGGTGCTAAAATACGAATTACTTAAACTATTTAGGTCTAAATCTGTTCCCCAATGGTGACGAGATGAACTTGGCATAGAACTATATTCTAAAATTTTCTGAGCACGTTTTAAAGGCTCAAGATTAGAATAGCTATTCCATTTACGTTCCCAAATCGCTTTTTGTTCATAGAAATTTCGTGTGCCTGATAAAATATGTAATACGACTCCATCTTTTTTAGCAGCCTCATACATGTCTAAAAAAGCCGTATAAACCGTTTTGTTAAGGTATAAGGTTTTTGCAGAATGCTGTGCACTAACTTTACTAAATGTAGAATCTGTTTTATAATCAAATTGTCCTAAAACCAATGCTTTTGTAATTATTATTTTAGGTGTTTCAATTGTTCTTAAAGTATCTGTTTGAGTTGTTATAAGCTCAATAGAACTGATTTTTTTATTCTTTTCATTGCAACTAAATAGCGCTAATACAATAGAAAACGTCGCAATTAATGATTTCATTTTAAAACTTAAAGGTGTTGTTGAATTTGAATAGAACAAAAATACAAATATGAAACGTTTCTAGTCTTAATTCTAGTATGGAAACGTAAATTTAAAGATGTATATTTTAATTTCTAGTATTAAATAAACTTAGGAATATAAATAATACCAGCAATGATAACGGCGACTATAGATGCAATAAAAACGGCACCTGCAGCCATATCTTTTATTAAACCTATTTTTTTGTGATAGTTAGGGTGGATAAAATCAGCAAGAGCTTCAATAGCCGTATTCATGCCTTCAAGGCTCATTACTAAACCAATCATTGTGAATTGCGCAATCCATTCAGTTTTTGAAATATTAAAATAGAAGCCAGCACTTGTTATTACTATGGCAATACATAGCTGTACTTTAATACTGGCTTCCGTTCTAATAAGTATAAGCATGCCTTTAAAAGCAAAACCGACACTTTTTATTCTATTAACTAGAAAAGATTCTTTCTTTGGCATTCGGTAATTATGCTAAACTTGCTAAAGCGCTATCATAATTAGGCTCATCTTTAATTTCAGCAACTTGCTCAGCGTGCAAAACCGTACCGTCAGTATCGATAACTACAATACAACGCGATAATAATGGTACTAAAGGTCCTGTTTTAAAAGTGATACCGTAATCTTTTCCGAAATCACCTGTTCTAAAATCCGAAAGACTTTCTACGTTATCTAAACCTTCAGCTCCACAAAAACGTGCTAAAGCAAATGGTAAATCTTTAGAGATACACAAGACTTTTGTATTGTCTAATGCACTAGCTTTTTCATTAAATGTTCTTACAGATTGTGCACACGTACCTGTATCAATACTTGGAAAAATATTTAATATGAGTCGATTGCCACTGTAATCTGCATTAGATTTAGCCGATAAGTCGGTTGCTGTAAGTGTAAAATCGGGTGCTTTTGTACCAACTGTTGGTAATTGACCTGTAGTTTCTATTGGATTTCCTCCTAATGTTATATTTGCCATGATTTATTTTTTTTGTGTGTTAAAAATACCAACTTTTATGCGCAATACCCTTAAATAAAGAATAATATTTATCTGTGTTGTTGATGACGCAATACATGCCTGTTTTATGTAGACTAAGAATACTATTGAATTAAACCGTCTTAGATATATAAAAGCCCTTAATCTATAAAGTTTAAGGGCTTTTTGTATTTGATAATTATTTCTTGTTATCGTAATTCAGCGCCAAGTTTACTTTCAAAATTAGATTGTAGTTTAGACATGATTTTGTCAATCTGTTTATCGTTTAGCGTTTTGTTTTCGTCTTGAAATATAAAACTCACCGCATAACTCTTTTTACCCTGAGGTAAATTTTTCCCTTCATAAACGTCAAATAAATTCACGTTTTTAAGTAATTGTTTTTCGGTCTGTTTGGCTATAGTGTCTATATCTTCAAAAGTAACTTTGTTGTCTAATAGCAAAGCAAAATCGCGTCGTATGGATGGGTATTTTGAAATAGGACTAAACTTAATTTTATTATGTTTTGCCATTTCAATCACATTATCCCAGTTAAAATCTGCGAATAATACATTCTGAGAAATCCCAAAATGTTTCAATACTGATTTTTTAACCAATCCGAAGTCAACTAGTTTTTTCTTTCCAATAGAAAAACTCATCCCTTCACTAAAAACATCAGACGTATTTGGAGTCGATTTTAAACGTGATAAACCTAAACGTTGTAAAATCACTTCTATGGTTCCTTTTAAATAAAAGAAATCACTTGGGTTTGCTACAGCATTCCAACGTTCTTCCGTTTTATTTCCTGTTACAAATAGCGATAAGTGTTTATGTTCTTCTCGTGCTTCGGTGTATTGATGGTAGGTTTTACCGTATTCAAATAACTTTAAATCGTTACGCTTTCTGTTAATATTATGCGCTACAGCTTCCAATCCAGAAAACAATAACGATTGTCTCATCACTTCTAAATCACTACTAAGTGGATTTAACATTTTTACGTTGTGATCCGCGTTTAAGTCGTCACTCAATTCAACATACTTAGGTGTTGTTAATGAGTTCGCCATAATTTCATAAAAGCCTTGAGATGCTAATTGATTCCCTATGATATTTTGAAGTTTATAGTCTTCAAAACGCGATGAATTTGAAATAGAAGCATTCAATTTCGTTGTCGTCGCTATATTGTTATAACCGTAAACTCTTAGGATTTCTTCAATAATATCGGCTTCACGCTGCACATCATTTCTGTATGCAGGTACGGTTAATCCTAAACCAGCTTCGGTAACATTATTCACTTTAATCTCTAAAGAGGATAAGATACTTTTTATAGTTTCTTCTGGAATAGTCTCGCCAATTAATTTTTTAGCATTGTCGAAACTCAACCGTACTTCAAAATCTTTAATTTTCTTAGGATACGTATCTACAATATCACTTGTAATTTCACCACCAGCAATTTCAAGAATTAATAAGGCAGCACGTTTTAAGGCATACTCAGTAAGATTAGGATCAATACCACGCTCAAATCTAAAAGAAGAATCCGTATTTAAACCATGACGTTTCGCCGTTTTACGAACACTCACAGGATTGAAATAAGCACTTTCTAAGAATATACGAGACGTGTGTTCTGAAACACCAGAATCTAGGCCACCAAAAACACCAGCAATACACATCGGTTTTTTAGCGTTGCAAATCATTAAGTCTTCCTCGTGTAATTCGCGCTCAACACCATCTAATGTGGTAAATTTTGTACCTGCTTTACAGGTTTTAACTTCAATTTTATTACCTGTAATTCTATCGCCATCAAAAGCGTGTAAAGGTTGTCCTAATTCGTGTAAGACATAATTAGTGATATCTACAATATTATTAATAGGAGATAAGCCAATAGATTTTAAACGGTTTTGCAACCAGGCTGGCGAGGTCTCTACTTTAATTCCTGAAATAGTAACACCACAATAACGTGGAGCTTTTTCGTAATCTTGTACGTCAACATCAACCTTATAAGCTCTAGCATCAACGTGGTAAGAACTTACAGAAGGAGTAATTAGCTCTAATGAGATTTCCTTTTGTAGTAAACCCGCTTTTAAATCGCGCGCTACACCATAATGGCTCATGGCGTCAGCTCGGTTAGGAGTTAGGCCTATTTCAAATACTTCATCGTTTTCTACCTTAAAAAGATCTGCGGCTAGTGTACCAACTTTTACATCGGCATCTAAAACCATAATACCATCGTGCGATTCTCCAAGACCTAATTCGTCTTCGGCACAGATCATGCCATGACTTTCTTCGCCTCTGATCTTACCTTTCTTAATGGTCCAAGCTTCACCTTCTGCGGTGTATAGTGTGGTGCCAATAGTTGCTACAGGTACTTTTTGTCCGGCAGCCACATTAGGCGCACCACAAACAATTTGTACAGGTGCATCGGTGCCAATGTTTACAGTTGTCACTTTTAAGCGGTCTGCATTTGGATGTTGTATGCAAGTTAAAACCTCGCCCACAACAATACCTTTTAGGCCGCCTTTTACAGATTCGTAAGTATCAATACCTTCTATTTCTAAACCCAGATCGGTAAGTAATTCGCCTGTTTTTTCAGCGTTCCAATCGGTTTTTATAAACTGTTTAAGCCAGTTGTATGAAATCTTCATTTTTTCAATTTAGTGAAGCTACAAAGATAGTAATAGTTGATTTGTAATGAAATGTGAAAGGATAAAATTTAGAATTGATTTTAATATTGTGATTTTTGAAGGATTACACACAAATATGGTGTATTATAAGCTACTGAAATATTGGTGGTTTTGTTGTTTTTGGGAATGACGTGTAGCATCTTTTAACGTATTTATTTTACTTTTTATGTTGAAAAACATTCTAGATTTCCGATTTTTAGCAAATAAATTAGAATTGAACATTATACTATGAAAAACCTTATAGGCTTTTTAGCTATTATTTTATTGTCTTCGTGTAAATCTGAAACACCAACTAAAACTTTAGAAGTCGGTTCGTATAGAGCGGTTATTGAAGCACAAGATAATGAAGAAATACCATTCATTTTTGAAGTGACATCAGCAAACGAAATAAAAATATTTAATGCAGAAGAAGTTATTGGCGTCAACGAGGTGACTTATGAAAATGATTCGGTTTATATAAAACTACCCGTATTTGAAGGTTATATCGCGGCTAAATTTGAAGATAATAATCTAAAAGGGAGTTTTATTAAAGAAAGTTTAGACCGCACTGTGCCGTTTACAGCAGACTTTAATAAAACGAAACGTTTTGAAGTAAAATCGAAGCCATCACAAAATAGTACAGGTATTTGGGAAACCGTTTTTAGTAAGGACATTGCGGATGACGAATATATTGCTAAAGGTATTTTTAAACAGCAAGGAGATAAGGTAACCGGAACTTTTAGAACAACCACAGGTGATTATCGTTTTTTAGAGGGAGTTATGGATGGAGATCAAATGAAACTGTCGACGTTTGATGGTGCTCATGCATTTTTATTTACAGCAACCGTTACAGATTCTACTATGCAAGGTTATTTCTATTCTGGCAACCATTGGAAAGAGCCTTTTGTAGCCAAACGAAACGATACTTACGAATTGCCAAGTGCTAATAATTTGACGTTTATAAAAGAAGGTTATGATGGTATTGATTTTGAATTTCCTAATACCGCTAATGAGTTAATGTCTATAAAAGATGAGCGTTTTAAGGATAAAGTTGTAATTGTGCAAATTATGGGAACATGGTGCCCAAATTGTTTAGACGAAAGCAAATATTACGCAGAATACTATAAAGAGAATAAATCTAGAGGGATTGAATTTGTTGCACTAGCATTCGAATATGCAAAAACAAAAGAAGATGCTTTTAGTCGCATAGACCGTTTGCAAGACAATGTTGGTATCGATTATCCGATACTTTTAGCGCAATACGGAACCTCTGATAAAGCCAAGGCACAAGAGAAACTACCAATGTTAAACCACGTGTTATCGTACCCAACCTCTATTTTTATTGATAAAACAGGTAAAGTGCGTAAGATTCATACAGGCTTTAACGGACCCGCAACTGGTGAAAAGTATGTTGAGTTTAAAGAAGAGTTTGAAGGATTTGTTAATGGGTTGTTGGAGGAGTAGAGTGATAGTTCTCGTGCTAAAATGTAGAATATTTGGCCCTTTTTTTTAACTCTTTTTTTTGTTCATTTAGAAGGTTTTTTATGCTTTGTATGAATCACTAGTCATAGAATCATTTAAATAATTTTGTGTTACTCGGGGATTTTAATTGGCTTTTAATATAAGTTATCGCATTCTTTCAATAACTCGTATCAAACGTCAAGCGAAATTAACATTGTCCAATGTAAAAGTCAGTCGTACAGCTTTTAAACATATCTATGCCTCATTAACACTTTAGTCTACAGCAATTCGCTTAACCCAATTCTTTCCTTTTAAGCTTTTGATGATTTAACATTTTGTTTTGTCAATATGCGCTAACATAACTATGAAACAAGTCAATGATTTTAAGGTGTTAGCTCTAATTTTGTGTGGAACCAAAAAACAAACAAATGTCTTTACTAACAATCATATTATCGATTCTCTTGCCACCATTGGCTGTATTTTTAAAACACGGTTTAGGAACCGAGTTTTTAATTAGCCTTCTACTAACCCTTGTAGGTTGGTTACCGGGAGTTATTTATGCATTCTATGTAAATAGTAAATAAAAACATAAAAAACTATGGAAAATATATTAGTAGCTGGTGCCAATGGTACCACAGGAAAACAAGTGGTTAATCTTTTAAAAGCATCGCAATACTTTAACCCGATTGCTATGGTTAGAAAAGAAGAACAGAAAAAACAATTTAAAGACGACGGAGTAGAAACCGTACTTGCAGATTTAACAGAAGACTTGACGCATGCTGTAAAAGGCATTGATAAAGTGATTTTTGCTGCGGGTTCTGGCGGAAAAAATGTCGTAGAAGTTGACCAAGAGGGAGCTAAACGTTTAATGGCTGTTTCTAAGATGGCGAATGTTAACCGATTTGTGATGTTGAGTTCTATGGGGGCAGATCAACCAGAAGCTTCAGAAGAATTGCAAGAGTATCTAAAAGCCAAGCAAAACGCTGACGAACATCTTAAAAACAGTGGACTTAAATATACAATTGTAAGGCCTGGATCTTTAACTAATAATGAAGGAAAAGGAACGATAGAATTAAAAGAAAAATTAAATAAACGTGGTGAAATTAGTAGAGCAGACGTGGCGCAAACCCTCGTGAAATCTTTAAATGATGATGCTCCGTATAATACCACATTCGAAATCATAGAAGGTAACACTTTCATTGGTGAAGCCATGAGTGAATTACAATCGACTGTTAGTTAGGTTTTACCTATGTACATTGAATTTCAATAATACAGACGAAAAATTTAACACGAATTAAAATTAAGATTAACATGGAAAATTTAAATAAAAAAACAGTAGCTATTTTAGCAACAAACGGATTTGAAGAAAGTGAATTAAGAGAACCCAAAAAGGCTTTAGAAGATGCAGGCGCAGAAGTGCATATTGTATCCTTAGAGTCTGGTGAAATTAAAGGATGGGCAGATGGAAATTGGAGCAACTCATATAAAGTAGATAAAACGTTGGATGACGTGAATCAGAAGGATTACAATGCTTTAGTACTACCTGGAGGACAAATCAATCCAGACGTATTACGTAAGAATAAGGCTGCGGTATCCTTTGTAAAATCATTTTTTGAAAACCATAAACCAGTTGCTGCCATATGTCATGCACCATGGTTATTAGCAGAAGCAGGTGTTTTAAAAGGACGAAAAATCACATCATACGATTCTATAAAAACGGATATGATTAATGCCGGAGCTAATTGGGTCGATGAAGAAGTTGTGGTGGATTCTGGATTAGTAACTAGTAGATCGCCTGAGGATTTACCAGCGTTCAATAAAAAATTAGTAGAAGAGGTTTACGAAGGTAAACACGAAGAGCAGGTGGCTTAATACAAAACATTTTGCTTTGATTAAGAAAGGGAAAAGAGACGTTATAAGCTTCTCTTTTTTTTGTTTCAAATTGAACTGTTAAAATGACTATTCAGAGGTTTATGAAATATAATTCCAAATGTTGCGATACTTACTCATTTGTTTATAAGTATGGAGTATGACACTGTGTTCTGGAGACACTAAGCTAGGATCTAATTTCAGAATGTTTTTAGCATAATAACGCGACTGTTCTAAAATGTCCTTGTCTTTTACAATATCGGCAATTCTAAGGTTTAAAACACCACTTTGTTGGGTACCCATAAGATCGCCTGGTCCACGTAATTTTAGATCAACTTCAGCAATTTCAAAGCCATCACTACTGCGTACCATAGTTTCGAGTCTAGTTTTACTATCTTGACTTAGTTTGTGGCTTGTCATTAGGATACAATAACTCTGCTCAGCACCACGACCAACACGTCCGCGCAATTGGTGTAATTGCGATAATCCAAAGCGTTCTGCGCTTTCAATAATCATTACCGAAGCATTAGGGACGTTTACACCAACTTCGATAACGGTTGTAGCTACCATAATTTGAGTTTCACCTTTAACAAAGCGTTGCATTTCAAAATCTTTATCGGCAGGTTTCATTTTTCCATGAACAATTGAAATCTGATAATCTGGCATTGGGAATTCTCTAGAGACACTTTCGTACCCATCCATTAAATCCTTATAATCCATTTTTTCGCTTTCTTGAATTAAAGGATAGACGATATAAATTTGTCTGCCTAAAGCGATTTCATCTTTCATAAATTTGAAAACTTTCAATCGGTTATTATCAAATCTATGAACCGTTTTTATCGGTTTTCGTCCTGCTGGTAATTCATCAATCACGGAGATATCTAAGTCGCCATAAACAGACATGGCTAAGGTTCTCGGAATGGGAGTAGCGGTCATCACCAAGACGTTTGGGGGGAGTTCATTTTTATGCCATAATTTACTCCGTTGCGCCACTCCAAAACGGTGCTGTTCGTCTATAATAGCAAGCCCTAAATTCTTGAATTTAACCTTGTCTTCAAGTAGTGCATGTGTGCCAATTAGGATCTGTAAATTACCATTTTCTAAATTTTCGTGAATTATTTTTCGTTCTGAAGTTTTGGTTGAACCAGTTAATAGTGAAACACTGATGTTGAGTGGTTTGCACAATTCACTTATTCCTTGGTAGTGTTGAGCTGACAAAATAGCAGTCGGAGCCATTAGGCAACATTGAAAACCGTTATCAAGCCCCATTAGCATTGACATAAACGCGACTATGGTTTTTCCTGAGCCTACATCTCCTTGTAAAAGTCGATTCATCTGTGCATTACTACCTAAATCGAGTCTGATTTCTTTTAAAACGCGCTTCTGTGCATTGGTTAATTCGAAGGGTAAATGGTCTTTATAAAACGTATTAAAATGGTCTCCGACTTTATCAAAAGAGAAGCCTTTTATTTTCGATTTATGAATGAGGTTTTTAATAATTAATTGCAGCTGAATGTAAAATAATTCTTCAAATTTTAATCGAAATTGGGCCCTTGCTAACAGCTCTGGAGTCTTCGGAAAATGAATATTAAAAAGCGCTTCAGATTTGGAAATTAATTTTAATTCAGCCATAACTGAATCAGGCAACGTTTCTACAAACCGACCTTTGGTTTCCAAAAATAATTGCTGCATTATATTGGTTACAACTTTATTTGTAACACCCTTATTTGATAATTTTTCGGTTGAAGGATAAATGGCTTGCATGGCTGAACGCAAATTACTTTCGTGCTCCGATTGCAATTCTATTTCGGGATGTGGCATATTGAATTTACCACTAAACCAATTGGTTTTTCCGAAGATGACGTAGTTTTGTTTTACTTTTAAGCTCTCTCTAATCCATTTTTGACCTCTGAACCAAACGAGTTCCATCATGCCTGTGTCGTCCCTAAAGTCTGCGACTAAACGTTTGCCCCGCTTTTGGGCGACTTCTCTAAAACCTGTGATTTGTCCAACGATTTGAACTTCTGCATTATTACGCTGTAATTCATTGATTTTGTAATATCTGGTACGATCTATATAGCGATTAGGAAATAAATTTAATAGATCTTGATAAGTTTGAATACCCAATTCCGAGCGCAACAAATCTGCACGGTTTGGGCCAACGCCTTTAAGGTAATCGATTGGAGTTTGTAAATTCACACTCATAGTTGCGAATTTACCAAATTCCTGCGAACGTAGGAATCTCATTTGATGAAGAATTCAACTTTATTTTGATCGGTAAATTTTAGGTTTGTCATTTCTGCGAAGGCCGGAATCTATTTTACTCCTTGTAATACGCAATAGGATGGTGTTTTCGCTTTAGAAAATCACTCTGACTAACGTATTGTTATTTAATGCTTTTCTTTCCTGTGGCGCTCAATGGTATCGTTTTTTCAAAAACAATCCGTTGCGGGATTTTATAAGTGGACAGATGTTTAGAGCACTCTTTAAGAATTTTTTCTTTCATGTTGTCTTGGTCAATTACATGGCTAAGAACGATGGTGGCTTGTATAGCCTCACCTAAAAGGTCGTCATCAAAACCAGTAATCATACAGTCTTCGACTTCTGGGATTACTAGTATAACGTCTTCAATTTCCTTTGTACTGACGCGTTTACCACCAACTTTTATGATTTCTTTCTTTCTTGCCACTAAGTAGATGAATCCATCCTTGTCTATTTTGGCTAAGTCACCTGTGTGCAGCCATCCACCTATAATGGCCAGGTCAGTGCCTTCTTTGTCTTTAAAGTAGCCTAACATGATGTTTTCTCCACGTGCTAACAGCTCTCCTTCTTCATCTGTGGTTGCGGTTTCGCCTTTGTCGTTAACTATTTTTAATTCGACATTAGGAATGGCTTTTCCGATGGAGCTTGTTTTGGTCTGGATAAATTCAGGAGGTAAATAAGATAAGCGTGCTGTGGCTTCGGTTTGGCCATACATCACATAGAATTCTTTAGTTGGAAAGGCTTCTGTGAACTCGTCGATAAAAACAGTATGCAATTTACCACCTGCTTGTGTTACGTACCTTAAGCTAGGGAACGCTTCGGTTTTAAACGTTTGCGATTTTTTTAATAAGATTTGAAAATGACTTGGAACACCAGCAAATCCGGTACAGTTATAATTTTTTAAATCGTTGATAACTGAACCAAGAAAAATAAAACTATTATTTAGGACTACGGAGCCTCCAACTTTGAGGTGTGTATGTAATAACGATAAGCCATAGCAGTAAAAGAACGGTAATACGACACACATAATGTCATTTGAAGTCAATTTTAAATACGTAATGATAGCATCTGTATTTGCGATAATATTTTGATGACTAATCATTACTCCTTTTGGTTCTCCTGTAGAGCCAGACGTAAAAATGATTTCTGCTACACGATTACTGTCGAAATTTGAATTCATTTCAAGAATATTCTGATGCTCTCTAATTTCTAAAGATTCATCTTCATCAATTAAATGGATATTTGAGTTGAATTCTAATTTGCGTTTTAACGATTTTGAAATAAAAACGATGGCACTTTCTGTTGTGTTTAAAATGTAATCTAAATTGCCTTGTTCTATGCTAAAATTTAAGGGCACACATATATTACCCGATTTTAAAATCCCTAAGTATGCTGTTATGAAGAAAGTGGAATTTGGACTAATTAATGTAATATGTTGATTCTCGCCAACAGTTTCTTTTAAATAGGATGCTATCTTTAAACTATCACTATGAAGTTTATGAAATGAAACGGTTTCCTTTGAGTTGAGCAAAAAGTCTTTTTCGAGATGTTTAGAGCTATCAAATAAGTGATCAAAAACATTCATATTTAGGGGTTTTAAAATATTGGACGCATTCTTAAATATTCCGTAGTCTTTCTTTTGCGTTCAAAGTTTTTGTAAATGTTTTCAATATATTGAGGAGTTCTTCCCATAACTTTAGCAACTTCATTTGCTGGATATTCATTTTCCCAACCATACCAAATGAGATCCATTTGCTCAAAAGGCATTTGGTAAAAGAAATCTTCTTGTGTTTGTTCAGCCGTGTAAGTATCTGTGGTTGGTGTGCGATCAATAATCTCTTGTGGTACTCCTAAATAACGCGCTAATTGGTAAACTTGAGTTTTGTATAAATGACCAATAGGCATCACGTCTGCACCACCATCTCCATGTTTTACGAAAAATCCTTGTTCTACTTCATGTTTGTTTGGTGTACCTAT
The DNA here is from genome assembly GCF_013403915.1 of Winogradskyella pacifica. Classification (GTDB taxonomy): domain Bacteria; phylum Bacteroidota; class Bacteroidia; order Flavobacteriales; family Flavobacteriaceae; genus Winogradskyella; species Winogradskyella pacifica. The sequence continues at coordinate 62,132 of NZ_JABFDI010000013.1, read as the reverse complement.
TACGGCATAATGTAATCTTTCGGCATGATAATAAAGCATGCTCATTCTGCTACGTTGTTTAAAATTGGTAGAAGCCACAATTTGAAGGTATTCTTTTACGGGCAACAACTTGCTAATCACTTCGCCATTTGGTTTTATAACCGTTACAGAAAAAGCAGGAGGCAAGTTTGATGCTGCATCTTGCTTAATTTCAATTTTAGCTTTGTCAATAGTAGGATCAAAATTAGTGATGACTCTTCCGATGGCGTCATCTCGTCTTTGGTAGCATCCAAAACCATCTAAGGCTTTGGTAATATCTTCAACTATGGTATCTGTAATTTCAAATTTAGCGGCTAGTTTTTCGGCGAGCATTCGGCTGTCATCACTAGAATCTTGCTCTGGGAGCATAATTGCAGTAACTTTATTCGGGCCAAAAGCTTTAGCAGATAATGCCATGCAGACTGAAGAGTCAATTCCACCGCTGATACCAATAACGGCACCTCTTCGCTGTAATGTTTTAGCAATATCAGTTTTTAATTTTGAAATGATCTCATTACAAACGATATCGATGTTTTCAATATGTAAAATATCTTTTGAAAAAGGTTTGCGCGTTGTAGTCATAGTTAATTCGTTTAGATGACGGATTCGTCTAGTATTGTTTTATTCAATATCACAAGATCGCTTTCTTGTAATTTTGGTATGCTCTTGTTGATGAATAAATCGTATAATATTTGAGTGGATAAAACAGCTGTAATTGCCATATTGTCAATTTCTGATACTTGTTTATTTAGTATCATCTTCTTTTTAAGTTTACTAATGTATGCTGCGTTGAAAACACCAAACTCTGTAATTTTTTCCTCCGAGAGCATCGCATCTAAATAAGGAGGCATTTCTTCTGAAAAAAAAGCGCTTTGAATAGGTGCTCGATAGGCTTGCTTCGATCGGTTTAAAATAGATTCTGGTAATCTGTCTTTCATTAGTTTCTTTAGTAAATACTTTTCGTTTAAGCCATTTAGTTTTAAATCCGGATTCAATTGCATGCAAAATTCAATAACTCTGTGATCTAGAAATGGATAACGACCTTCAACTGAATTTGCCATAGCCATTCTATCTCCTTGAGAAGATAATAGATATTTTGACATAAAGAAATGTAATTCAATCCATTGTGCCTTGGTCAAATAGTCAAGGTCTTTAAATTTAGCGTCTAACTGCTTTTCAATTTTAGCAATTGGATTATAATTATGAACCGCTTCTTTATAATCTTTTGAAAGATAATTATTGATTCGAGAAGTGTTATGCCACCGTAGTAAATGTGAATAAATTGGCGATGCTGTTTCGTTTAATTTAAAGCCAAAAAACAACTTCAATACGGTGTTGTTTGCTTTGCTTATTTGTGGAATATAAGGATATAGTTTTTTGAGTAATAAAGGTCGGTATTTAGATTGTGGGTCCTTAGCCCAAAAATGCTTAATCTTAGTTTCTTTAAATATATTGTAGCCGCCAAAAAGTTCATCAGCACCTTCGCCTGTTATGACCACTTTAATATTATGATCTTGAACACTTTTTGCGAGCATACTCATAGGCGTAGGAGCTGTGCGCAATAAAGGAGCTTCAGAGTGCCAGACTACATCTTTAAAGTTTTCTGAAATATCTTTTGAGCTACAAATGATACTCGAATGCTCTGTTTTAAAATAGTCTTGAGCTATATTTTGAAAAGATGATTCGTCAAAATCCTTTTCTGTAAAACCAATGGAAAACGTCCTGAGGCTATCTGGTGTGATCTTTTTTATAAATGACGTGGTAATGCTAGAGTCTAAGCCTCCGCTTAAATATGCGGCTACTTTTACGTCTGCTCTAAGTCTTAATTTTACAGCATCTGTAAAAATAAATTCAAAAGCTTCAGAAGCTTCTTTTAGTGTATTGTATTTATAGTCTTTTGGTTTGGATATTGGTAATTCCCAATAGGTTTTTATGGTTTTAGAATTCGCGTTAATCGTCATGTAGCTTCCTGGAGGTAATTCAAAAACACCCTCAAAAGCTGTGTTAGCCGATAGGGTTGTCCAAAACGTGAAATATTCGGATAATGCTTTGGCTGAAATTTTTGGATTAAATTCTGGAAACTCTAAAAATGATTTTATCTCCGAAGCAAAAACAAAAGCGTCGCCAACTGTTGTGTAAAATAAAGGTCTAATACCAACGCGGTCTCTGGCTAAAAATAATTCTTGTTTATTTTTATCCCAAATAGCAATAGCAAACTGACCATTTAATTTGTTTAGAAATTCTGGACCGTATTCTTCATAGAGATGAACAATAACTTCCGTATCGCTATGGGTTTTAAAGCTGTGATTTTTGGCGAGTAGTTCTTCTTTTAATTCAATATGGTTAAATATCTCACCATTAAATACAATCCATAATGAACCATCAGCGTTGGATAGTGGCATTGTGCCTGTGGTTAAATCGACAATGTTGAGTCGCACACTGCCAAGGCTAGTAGCTTTAGAAATATAAATACCGCTTTCATCAGGGCCTCTATGCTTAATTCTAGTCAGCATTTGCCGAAGCGTATGAACTTTATCTTCTGTGGATAAATTAAAATTATAAAAGCCAGCTATGCCGCACATATTTTAAAGACTAAAAAGTTTGAAATTACATTTTACTCTCAATGAAGGCGATAATACTATTAATAGATTGGAAATTTTCTACAACGAGTTCTTCATCGCTAGTTGTTAAGTTGAATTCTTCCTGTAGAAATTCAATTAAAAACAATAAACCCATGGAGTCCAGGATGCCTTCTTCAAATATAAGAGTGGCATCTTTTATCTTTTCTACATCATCAAAAGTAGATTCAATAATATAATTTTTTATTTTGGTTTTTGTATCAGTTTCTGTCTGCATTATAAGATTATTATTAACTAAGATGGAGTGTTAAAAGTGTTTTAAAGTTTTCAATTAAATCATTCAATATATTAAAGCGTAAACTTATTAATTTTCTTACAAAATAAAGTTGAAATATTTCTAAAAGTTATTCTAAATTATTGTTCATAAGTTAGTTGACTTGGGCTTTTGAAATATTTCAAATAAAAATTAGTCACTCTTTCGTTTTAATTCTTCAAGAAATTCTTCCTTTTTATGTAATAGATTTTTAGATCGTTCTGTGAGTTTTCTTAATGGATTTCCTGCATATAACGTCCATGAGTTTAAATTTGAACCAATCAGAGATAAAGCGCCAACAGAGGCGCCTTCTCCAATTAAAACATTTGGAAGTATAGTACATCCTGCACCAATTATGGCGTGTTCACCCAGCGAGACTCTTCCTTTCTTCATGGTTTTATATGAATCTGGTATTGTGGGATTAGTTAAAGAATTACCTGAATAATCATCCGTTTTGCTGTATATTTTTACTCCTTGAGATAGACCGCAAAAATCATTAAGTTCAATACCGTCTGATGCTAGTAAGTGGCAATATGAAGCAATGTGAACATAAGAGCCTATGTTTAAATAGCCATTTCCAGGCACTATCAGAGAGCAAAATGAATCTATAATAACATTATTGCCGATAGCGATATTTTGAATGCCAAAAATTAAACAATTTTTAGCGATTTTAACATTGGTTCCAAGGGATTTAAAACCAAGTGATTTTAGATCATTATTGTCGTAATAACCAATTTCAAAGAGATTTGGGGTCATTGGGAATAATTTAATTAAAAAGCTGAGCTATAAATGTATAAATAAAATTGAATAGGGTAAAGATACATATAAAATTAACCAATAACATGATATTTGTCAGTCACTAAGTAGTGCGTTTTTGTTCCGGTTAAAATTAATTTCATTGTGAAATCGGAATTATAAATTGAGCACAAAAACATTGGAGTCTCATTTCTGTCATTTCGACGGGTTGGGCTAAAATCGTTTTAGTAACACAGGAATCTAATTTAATCATTACAATATAACTTTTAGAATTGAGTTTTTGTGATATAAGCGCTGAATTCCGTATTTTGCTATTATTCTTGTCTAGTTATATTTTATGAAGAAATTTTTTGTTACGATTTGTGTTTTTATTTCCGGTTTGTCATTTGCTCAGCAAACTGAATATGTAGATTTCAAAAGAGCGAACGGAATGCTTAATATCGTTTTAGATTCTTCAATGGTCAAAGGAAAGGTTTGGTATAATCTCGATATGACTAAATCAGCAGATTCTATATTTTTGGATGCTGTAAATATGACATTCAAAAATGTAGAGATAAGCGTAGGGGATTCTAGTACTCAAAAATTAGACTATTCCAATGTAGATAATAAGATTTATTTCAAATATCCGTTTCAGAAAAATCAAGCTTATACCATCTATTTTGATTATTCAGCAAAGCCTAAACAAGCGTTGTATTTTTTAAAACGAGAGAATGCCCCTCAAGTATGGACTCAAGGTCAAGGAAAGTATACCAGCCATTGGTTTCCTAGTTTAGATGATGTTAACGATAAAATCATCTTCAATTTAAGTACCGTTAAGCAATCTGAATATCGTTTCATCGCAAATGGTTTAAATACAATTAATAGTCCGTTGCAAGATGGTTTGGTAAAGGTTTCTTACCAAATGCAAAAACCGATGTCTAGCTATTTACTAGCTATGGTTTATGGTAAATACAACAAAAAAACTAAAACGTCTAAAAGCGGTATTCCTTTAGAGTATTACTATTACCCAGAAGATTCCCTCAAGGTGGAGCCAACCTATCGCTATTCTGAACAGATGTTTAATTTCTTAGAAGAAGAAATAGGTTTTGCTTATCCTTGGCAAAACTACAAGCAAGTTCCTGTTCACGATTTTCTATATGCAGGTATGGAGAATACAAGCCTTACTATTTTCTCAGATGCTTTTGTGGTTGATGAAATTGGGTTTAATGACAAGAACTACGTTAATATTAATGCGCACGAGTTAGCGCATCAATGGTTTGGTGATTTGGTGACTGCTAAATCTGGCGAGCATCATTGGTTACAGGAGGGTTTTGCAACGTATTATGCGCTTTTGGCAGAACGCGATATTTTTGGGGATAATTATTTCTACTATAAATTACTAAAGTCCGTTTTAGAGCTAAGCAGACAAGATCTTTCAGGAAACGGGACATCACTCTTAGATCCTAAATCGAGTAGCTTAACATTCTACCAACGCGGAGCTTGGGTTTTGCATGCTTTAAAAGATAAGGTAGGAGATGTCGTTTTTAAGAAAGCTGTTAAAAATTATCTAGAAAAGCATCAATTCGGAAATGTTGAAACCGCTGATTTTATTTCTCAAGTTGAAAAGCAATACGGTCAATCCTTATCTCATTTTGTTAATTATTGGATTAAAAATAAAGCCTTTCCTTATGAAGAAGCCTACGATATTTTGAAACGTCAATCTACGTTTATCAATGAATATGCCATGGTAGATTGCGAAGCAAAAACGTCTAAATGTGAAGAATATCTTAAGTATTATGTTTCAGACGAAGCAAAAGTGAAGGTTATTTCGCAAGTACCAGAATTGGTGACGCCAGAGGTGTTTAATAATAGTTTTAAAGTCCGACAAGCCATATCTAAACATGTGACCAAAATTCCTGAAAGTATAAAATCAGATTATGAGTCTTTGCTCAATGATAAATCGTACATTACGGTAGAAAATGCTTTGTATAATCTATGGGTTAATTTCCCATTAGAACGTTCTAAATACCTTTCTAAAACGAGAAAAACAATTGGTTTCAGTGATAAGAATGTTCGAATGTTATGGATTGTTTTAAATTTGAATACACCTTATTATGATGCCGACAACAAACAGGTGTTATTTGATGAGTTAAAGGGATATACTGCTGAAAAATATAATACAGATGTAAGAATTAAAGCTTTTAATTATCTAAATTTAATGAAGTCTTGTTCAGAAGAATGTCTATCTAATTTAGAAAAAGCAAAATCACATCACAACTGGCGAATGGTTAAGTTTGCTAAAGAATTGTCTGAAAAACTACAACAAAAATAAAATTAATGCGAGCATTAGTGATATCTGGAGGTGGAAGCAAAGGTGCATTTGCAGGTGGTGTGGCGCAGTATTTAATTGAGAATAAAAAACATAAATACGATTTGTTTATTGGGACGTCAACAGGAAGTCTTTTAGTATCTCATTTAGGATTAAACCGCGTCGATAAAATAAAACAAGTTTACACTAGTGTAAATAATGATGCAATATTTGATAGTTGTCCTTTTATTATTAAAAAGAAAAATGGTATTGAAACTATAGGGATTAATCATTTTACAGTACTTCTAAATTTGTTAAAAGGGTATAAAACATTTGGGACAAGTCTTAACTTAAAGCAACTCATTAAAAGAACATTAACCAAAGCGGAGTTTATTGCACTTAAAGAAAGTCATGTAGATATTGTAGTTACGGTTTCTAACTTATCACTTAATCAAGTTGAATATAAGTCTATTATGGATTTTAATTACGATGAGTTCTGCGAATGGATTTGGATATCCTGTAATTATACGCCATTTATGTCTCTAGCTAAGAAAAATGGCTGTGAATATGCAGATGGAGGGTTGGGATCTATGGTTCCTATAGAAGAAGCTATAAAACGAGGAGCAACAACAATAGATGCCATTATTTTACAAACGGAAATAAGTCAACTCAATAGAATGCCTTCGATTAATGCGTTTTCCTTACTGACTAACATGTTTGCGTTTATGTTAGATAGAATAGAGAGCCAAAATATTAAAATCGGTAAGTTTGTAGCGTCAAATCAAAACGCCATCATTAATTTTTATTATACTCCAACAGTTTTAACAACCAATTCATTAGTTTTTGATAAAGTTAAAATGACTAAATGGTGGGAAAGTGGCCTTAATTACGCCAAGTATAAAAACGAGGAAGTAAGTCCTTTAGAAACAGAATAAATCAACAATAACAAACATATATAATTAAATGCGAGCTTTAGTAATATCTGGTGGAGGAAGTAAAGGTGCATTTGCAGGCGGAGTGGCGCAGTACTTAATGGAGCGCGAAAAACATAATTACGATTTGTTTTTGGGCACATCAACAGGAAGCCTATTAATACCGCATTTAGCGGTCAACGAGATCGGCAAGTTGTACGATATTTTTACCAACGTACAGCAGCACGATATTTTTAGTATAAGTCCTTTTGTACAACATAAAAAAGGAGATAGAGAATATGTGTCTATTGATTTTATAAATTCATTATGGCAGTTTATTAGACGTAAACGAACTTTTGGGGAAAGTAAAGCCTTAAGACGTCATATTAGAAAAAATGTGACCTATGAGGAATACTTAAAAATCAGAAAAGATAAGCACGATGTAGTAGTAACGGTTTCTAATTTATCTATGAATCGTGTGGAATATAAATCTATTCAAGAATGTTCATACGAGGAATTTTGTAATTGGATATGGATTTCATGTAATTATATTCCGTTTATGTCCTTGGCAAAAGTAGACGGTTACGAATATGCAGATGGTGGATTAGGCTCTGTAATACCAATTAGAGAAGCGATTCAGCGTGGGGCTACAGAAGTTGATGCCATTGTTTTAGAAGCCGAAACTTTAGGGAAACAAAAAGTATTGGGAAAAAACCCGTTTTCATTAATGATTAGTTTGTTTGGACATCTACTAGATCAGGTAGAACGAAATGATATCATCATCGGAAAGTTAGCTGCACGAAATAAAAATGTAAAACTCAATTTATATTACACGCCTACAAGTCTAACTGAGAATTCACTTATTTTTAGTAAACGATTAATGGAGAAATGGTGGAGAGAAGGCTATGAGTATGCCGAAAAACGTCATGATAAATAAATGTTTTTATTCTAAAAAGCAGGAGTATCATTCTGCCGTTTAAAAATTCAATTGCAATTAGAGAGTTATCAAAATGGAATTAAAATACGATTATATCATTTTAGGAGCAGGTGCTTCGGGATTAATGCTGGCATACAGAATGTCAAAAGACCCATTCTTTAATGATAAATCTATTGTAATTATAGACCAAATAAAAGATAAGGGCAATGATAGAACTTGGTGTTTTTGGGAAGAAGGGCCAGGAGAATGGGATGATTTCTTAGTTAAAACTTGGAATAATGTTTACTTTGGAAGCGATACGTTTTCTAAAGTTATTTCGATTGCGCCGTATCGGTATAAAATGATTAGAAGCGAAGTATTTTACAAATCATTATGGAACACTATAACGTCTAAATCTAATTTTAGTTTTATTGAAGATACTATTGATAGCTTTTCGGAAATAGAAACGGGAGTTCAGGTAATTGGAGAAAATGATACTTATTTAGGTTCTAAGGTTTTTAATAGTTTACCAAATCCTGAAACTTACACTTCACAAGATAAATACCCTTTAATACACCAGCATTTTGTCGGTTGGTTTGTGAAAACAAAAACTGAATTAATTGACGATTCTGCTGCCACTATTATGGATTTTACAGTGCCTCAAAACGGAAATACACGTTTTATGTATGTGTTACCAATAGATAAACACACAGCTTTGTTTGAGTATACCTTGTTTTCAAAAGACTTATTAAAGCATTCTGAATATGAGGCTTCTATTAAAGATTATTTGAGTGAACGAAATATTATAGATTACGAAATTATAGAAAAGGAACAGGGTAATATTCCGATGACATCTTTCAAATTTAGCGACTTAAATTCTAGGCATATACTAAATATTGGGACAGCTGGCGGTTGGACAAAAGCAAGTTCTGGTTACACCTTTACAAACACTTCAAAAAAAACAAAAGCCGTCGTGTCTTTTTTAAAGAAAGCTGAGGATTTATCTAATTTTCATAAAAATGATAAATATGGCTTTTATGATCTTATATTGTTAGATGTATTAGCCAATCATAATAAGGAAGGTGCTGCTTTGTTTTCGTCGATGTTTAGAAAGACGAATATTAAAACTATTTTTAAGTTTTTAGATGAAGAGTCAACATTGTTCGAAGATTTAAAAATTATTCTATCAGTCCCGCCAAAACGATTTATTCAAGCCTTTTTTAAACGGCTATTTTAAGACTTCAAATTTTAAGAAGTATATTTCAAATACCTCAATTTAAGAATACACTTGTCCTCTATGGGGCTTTAAAGTATCTCGTATAGGTTTCATCTCTGACTCATCAACCACCAAATAAGCTATACTATGCATGTCGCTAAGCGTTTCAACACCAGTAATAGTAATGTCTAGTTTATTAATTTCAATATATTCTTTTAAGTGTATAACATGGTGTTCAGCTGTCTTTTGTCCTGCTGGCCCTTTAAAATCCCATATTAATTTTAATTTTCGCATCGTTTAATTGTGTTGAATATTTATAAAAAGTAGTTGCTCTTAATTAGACTTGTCAATAGAAATACCTTCTTCTACAAATTTCTTAAAATTAGTCATATATGTTTCTGTCTGCTTTTTAAACGCGCTAGGCATTAAAAACAACATTAAACTAATCTTAAAGCTCGTTGGTTGGCAATCTGTTATAGAGGTCCATTTTGTGGTGTTGTTTTCTAAAGCTTTAAAATAATTTTCTTGAACATTGCGTACTCCTTTAGTTGTGTAAGTAACGTGTAATTCATTAGGGAACTCTTGTTTTGTAATGGTTTCTATAATTTCCATTTTACGTTTTCCAAAACTAAAGTTTAATTTCATTTTAGCACCAAGTTGGTTCGGAATACCTGAAATATGTTCCGTACTAACCAAGCCTTCTTGCCAATGTTTTAAGTTGTCGGCAGAATTAAATTTTTTTATAACTTCTGAAATAGGTTTATCAATTAATATTTCAGTGGTATACTGCATGCTCTTGAAGTTTTGATAAAAGTATAAAAAGCGATAGTTAAAGTGTTATCTAATCGTTGTTGCACACTTTTAATTGTTAAAATCATCGCAAAATATTATGACATGTACTTTTGTAGTGATTTTTACGATGTAACTAGCAGTAACTATTAAAAATAATGCTATTTAATCCACTTGCTAAATACGCTATTTATGTTACTTTTGCTGAGTTTTAAAAGTGAGTTATTTATATCAATTCAAATCAAGTTTAAATTATGAAGCTTAATATTAAATGTTTGTTTCTAGTGTTTTTTGCACTTAGTTTTTCTTTTGCACAAGAAAAAGATCAAGTACTTCTTACAGTTAATGGAGAGCCAGTTATGGCTTCGGAGTTTTTAAGAGTCTATAACAAAAATTTAGATTTAGTACAAGATGAAAACCAAAAGGATATTGATGGTTATTTAAAATTATTTACAGAATACCAGTTAAAGCTTAAAGAAGCTAAACGTTTAAAATTAGATGAAGATAAAAACTACCAACGCGAGTTTTTGAGATATAAGCAGCAGTTAATTAAAAATTACATTTCTGAGAATAAAGTAACTGAAGCTTTAGTAAAAGAAGCTTACGATCGTAGTAATATAGATATTAATGCGTCCCATATTTTAGTGCGTTTAGACGCAACATCAAAAGACACTTTAAATGCTTATAATGAAGTTTTGGCTTTAAGGGAGCGTGCTTTAAAAGAAGGGTTTGATAAAGTGAAAGCTGAAATGCATAACGGAAAAACTATTTTTTTAGAAAACCTAGGGTATTTCTCAGCCTTTAAAATGGTTTATGAATTTGAAACGGCAGCGTATAATACTAATGTTGGCGAAATTTCAATGCCATTCAGAACCCAATTTGGTTATCATGTGGTAAAAGTTGATGATAAAAGATCATCTAGAGGTACAGCAACGGTAGCTCATATTATGGTTAACTTAGTTTCTCAAGACTCATTAGCCGATCCTGAAAAACGAATTAATGATATTTATAAAAAGTTAAACCAAGGAGAAAGCTTTGAGTCCTTAGCGAAACAATTTTCAGAAGATAAGAGTTCTGCTAGAGAAGGTGGTAAAATTGCACCATTTAAAAGCGGGCAGTTAAGTTCTTTAGAGTTTGAGGATGCTGCTTTTGCATTAAAGAATGATGGAGATGTAACTCAACCTTTCAAGACTGCCTATGGTTGGCATATTGTTAAACGAATTAATTTAAAGCCAATTGAGCCTTTAGAAAATTTAAAAGAATCTTTTGAATCAAAAGTAAAAAGGGACTCTAGATCAAAGTTAATTAACGAAGCTATGATTACTAAGCTAAAGAATAAGTATGATGTAACCTATAATTCTGAAGCTAAAGGATATTTTACGTCTATTCTTACCGATGAGTTTTATAACCGTAATTGGAATTTACCAGCAGCTTTTAAAGCTAATGAAACGCTGTTTTCTATAAATGAGACGATTTTCACTTATGAAGACTTTGGAAAACATTTAATAACGGCACAACGAATTTACTCAGGTAAAGCAACACCTTTTACTACTATTGTAGAGAAGGAATATGAGAGCTTTATTGAAAGTTCAATTCTACAATACAGAGAAGATAATTTAGAGGTAGAAAATATTGAGTATGCCAATATTCTTAAAGAGTATAGAGACGGATTGTTGTTGTTTGATTTAATGGAAAAAGAAATTTGGAATAAAGCTTCTCAGGACTCTACAGGTATAGAATCATATTACAGTAAAAATAAATCGAAATACCAATGGAGTGATAGAGTAGAGGTTGTTATCGCATCTTCAGCAGATAAATCTAATGTAAAGAAAGCCCTTAAAATGATGAAGAAGGGGGATTCAGAGGTTGTTATTAACGAAAAATTAAATACAAACGATAAGCAAAACGTTATCTTTACGAAAGGAACTTACACTTTAGATAATCCTGTTCTGCCTTCAGATTTTAAAGCTACAAAAGGTGTTTCAGCTGTTTATGAACATCACGATGCTTTTCATGTTATTGATGTTGTGGAAATTTTACCAGCAGGACAAAAATCATTAGATGAAGCAAAAGGTAACGTGATTAATGATTACCAAACTGAGATCGAAACCAATTGGGTTACTGATTTATACGCGCGTTTTAATGTAGAAGTGAATCAAGAAACACTTAATGCTATTAAAGCTAAAATAGGAAACTAATTTATATACTTTTTGAAATATTTTTTATACATATTTTGCCTTTGTTTACTTTTAACTAGCTGTGATTATTTTAAAAAATCAGATGGTCTAGATCCTGTGGCGCGCGTTAATGAAAACTACCTATACAAAGAAGATATCAAGGATTTAGTACCCAAAGGCACTTCTAAAGAAGATAGTACTTTAATGGTTAATGCTTATGTAGATCGTTGGGCTAGACGTTTGCTTTTAATGGATGGTGCTTTAGTAAATCTTTCTGAGGACAAGCAAAATGAATTTTCTAAATTAGTAAAGCAGTATAAAAATGATTTATACACCAAAGCGTATTTAGAAGGTTTAGTTAAAAAAAATATTGATTCTGTAGTAAAGCGCGAAACAGCACAGCTTTTTTACGATGAGAATAAAGAATCGTTTAAGCTGAATGATAACTTAATACAATTTAGGTATATAAGTTTGCCACTTAATCCAATTAATTTAGATACAATAAAGAAACGTTTTCAACGCTTTAGTTATAAAGATAAAGTGTATTTAGATTCCATTTCTGTACAGTTTAGATCGTATTCGTTAAACGATTCTCTTTGGTTGAAATTAAGTAGGGTTACAGAGAAAATTCCAATTTTAAATAACACCAATAAAAATGAACTGTTAAAAAAAACTAATTTCTTACAGCTCAAAGATTCATTAAACCTATATTTGATGTTAGTAAACGATGTGCGACTTCAAAACGACTACGCACCTTTAGATTATGTGAATTCGTCAATCAAAAAAATTGTTATAAATAAGCGAAAACTAGAGCTCATCAAGCAACTCGAAAATGATATTACAAAAGATGCCATCAAACAAAATAAATTCCAAACTTATAATTAAAGCAGCCCTTTTGGTTGGTTTTATTTCATTCAACTTCAGCAACGCCCAAGAAATCATTGACGACGAAGCACCAAAAGTTGAAAAAACTAAAGATACTTTAGTAAACAAAACTCGAATTAAAGCAGATGGTGTAGCAGCTGTTGTAGGTGATTTTATTATTCTAGAATCTGATTTAGATAGAGAAATTGCACAACTTCAGGCGCAAGGAGCAGATCTTAAAGATTTAACGAGATGTGAACTTTTTGGAAGCTTGTTAGAAAATAAATTATACGCACACCAAGCTATTCAAGATAGTGTAATTGTTAATGAGTTGTTTATTAAGTCGCGTACAGAACAACAAATACAAGGTATTTTGGCGCAGACCAAAGGAGACATGGAAGGTTTATTAGAATTTTATAAAAAAGATTCAGAGAAGGCTTTACGTGATGAAATGTATGAGATTAATAAGAACGGATATCTTGCTCAAGAAATGCAATCTAAAGTGATTGGAGATATCGAAGTAACACCAGAAGAAGTTCGTACGTTTTTTAACGATATCCCAAAAGAAGAACGCCCTATTTTTGGAACAGAATTAAAGTTAGCTCAAATTGTAATTATTCCAGAAGTTACAGAAGATGCTAAGCAAGCTGTAATAGATCAATTAAATGATTTCAAAAGAGACATAGAAGAAAACGGTTCTAGTTTTGTAACTAAAGCGATCTTTTATTCTGAAGACGGATCAAAAAGTGATGGTGGTAAGTTACCGACCATGAACAGAAAGCAACCAAGAATGGTTAAAGAGTTTAGGGATGCCGTTTTTAATATGCAAGAAGGTGAAATTTCAGAGCCATTTGAAACTGATTTTGGTTTTCATATTGTGTTTTTAGAAAAAGTTAGAGGACAAGAATATGATGTTAGACACATTTTATTACGTCCAAAATTATCTCAAGAAGCTATTAAAAAAGCAAATGACGAAATTAAAGAGGTTAGAGCTAAAATCATGGATGGCTCATTAACATTTGCACAAGCAGCAAGAGAATTTAGTGACGAAAAGGAAACTAAATTTGAAGGTGGTCAATTAACAAATCCAACTACACAAGATTTCAATTTTGAATTAACACGAATGGAACCAGAGTTGTATTCTCAAATTCAAGATTTAAAAGATGGAGAAATTAGTGAAGTCTTACAAGATGAAGATCGTGTAAATACTATAAAATTCAAGATTTTAACGGTAACTGATCGTATTGACGATCACGAAGCCGATTTTGCAAAAGATTACTTAAAAATTAAAAATTTAGCCTTACAAGACAAACAAGTTAAAGCTGTTGAAAAATGGCAAAAAGAAACCATTATTGATACTTACATTAAAATTAATGGTGAGTATAGAGATTGTGATTTTCAAAGTAACTGGTTAAAAAAATAATAGAGTATGTCTGATGTTGCAATAATTGAAAATTTTGTCAAGAAATATGCTGCACTAAAGCAAGAGGTTGCTAAGGTTATCATAGGTCAGGATGAAGTTGTAAATCAAATATTAATTTCTATTTTTTCCGGAGGTCACTCGCTTTTAATCGGAGTGCCTGGTTTGGCAAAAACATTAATGGTAAATACCATTGCACAAGCATTAGGCTTAAATTTTAAACGTATTCAGTTTACTCCAGATTTAATGCCAAGTGATATACTTGGTAGCGAAATATTAGATGAAAACAGACAATTCAAATTTATTAAAGGACCAATCTTTTCAAATATTGTCTTAGCAGATGAGATTAACCGAACGCCACCAAAAACGCAAGCAGCTTTATTAGAAGCCATGCAAGAACGCTCGGTAACTGTAGCTGGTCATCAGTATAAATTAAGTTTACCATACTTTGTATTGGCAACTCAAAATCCAATAGAACAAGAAGGAACCTACCCATTACCAGAAGCACAGCTAGACCGTTTTATGTTTGCTATTAATTTAGAATATCCTTCGTTTCAAGAAGAGGTTGATGTTGTAAAAGCGACCACTACAGATGTTCAAATGACTGTAAATTCTTTATTTACAGCGCAAGAAATTATTGATTTTCAAAATGTAATTCGTCGTATTCCTGTTGCAGATAATGTTATAGAATACGCAGTGTCATTAGTGGCTAAAACGAGACCTAAAGCAGATTCTGCAGCAGAGATCGTAAAAGAATTTGTTGACTGGGGAGCAGGACCAAGAGCGTCTCAGAATTTAATTCTAGCAGCTAAAACGCATGCGGCTACAAATGGTAAGTTTTCACCAGATATTGAAAACATACAAGCCGTAGCAACCGGAATTCTTAGACATAGAATTATTAAAAACTACAAATCAGAAGCTGAGGGTGTTACAGACGAAAAGATCATTCAAAGTCTGTTTTAACCAAAATGTAGCTTAAGATTATAGCTCAGCCTTTTTTCTAATTTTATTGAACTCTTTTGTTTGTTGATTTCTATCACTATCAAATGCGTGTTTTCGAAATTTATATCTCCTTTAAAGCCGAATTTTAATTCATACTTATTCTAAATAATAAAACGTGCTCACTTTGCGCTTAATAGCCTTGTTATTAGATTTTTACGTGATTATGTTGCGATAATTAAAATTAATTATACGATATATTTTAAGAATAGTCAATAATGTTACATATATCTAAAATGTGTAGATTTGTTTCGGTTAAAAAAAAATGTAAAAACATTCAAAGAATTCTATTATATATTATATGAACATTTATACAGATTACCTAAAGCAAATAGAAGAACGTAAAGTTCAAGGACTTCATCCTCAGCCGATTGATGGTGCTGAGTTACTTAGTCAGATTATAGATCAGATTAAAGATTTAAATAACGAATATAGAGAGGATTCTCTTAATTTCTTTATCTATAATGTTTTACCTGGTACAACTAGGGCAGCTGGTGTTAAAGCTAAGTTTTTAAAAGAAATTATTTTAGGTGAATCTGTTGTTAAAGAAATCACTCCTGCTTTTGCTTTAGAGCAATTAGCGCATATGAAAGGTGGACCTTCAGTAGAGGTGTTATTAGATTTAGCTTTAGGAGACGATGCTGCTATTGCAGAAGACGCTGCTAAAGTGTTAAAGACACAAGTGTTTTTATATGAGGCAGATACGGAACGTTTAGAAAATGCTTTCAATTTAGGAAGTAGCATTGCAAAAGATATTATAGAAAGTTATGCTAAGGCTGAATTCTTTACGAAGCTACCAGATGTTGAAGAAGAGATAGAAATCGTAACTTATATCGCTGGTGTTGGAGATATTTCTACAGATTTATTATCTCCTGGTGCAGATGCACACTCAAGATCAGATAGAGAATTACATGGTCAATGTATGTTTGAGCATAATAAAGACATGCAAAATGAATTGTTGGCTTTAAAAGAGCAGCATCCAGATAAGCGTGTAATGTTAATCGCCGAAAAAGGAACCATGGGAGTTGGGTCTTCAAGAATGTCTGGTGTAAATAATGTTGCATTATGGACAGGTGTTCCTTTTAGTAAATATGTGCCATTTATCAATTTTGCTCCAGTAATTGCTGGTACAAATGGAATTGCACCGATTTTCTTAACAACGGTTAGTGTAACTGGAGGTATTGGTATCGATTTAAAAAACTGGGAAAAGCAAATAGATGCAGAAGGAAATACTATTGTAGATAAAGATGGCGAACCCGTTTTAAAGCAAACCTATTCTGTTGATACAGGTACAGTATTAACAATTAATACAAAAACAAAAAAATTATACAAAGACGGTGAAGAATTAAAAGATATTTCTACGGCGTTAACTCCGCCTAAAATGGAGTTTATTAAAGCAGGAGGTTCTTACGCTGTTGTATTTGGTAAAAAATTACAAACATTAGCTTGTAAAATATTAGGAATAGATATTCCTCAAGTATATGCAGCTTCAAAAGAAGTATCTATTGAAGGACAAGGCTTAACAGCTGTTGAAAAAATATTCAATAAAAATGCTGTAGGAACGACGCCTGGTAAAACGTTACATGCAGGTTCTAATGTTAGAGTAGAAGTAAATATAGTAGGTTCTCAAGATACTACAGGTTTAATGACTTCTCAAGAATTAGAGATGATGGCTGCTACAGTGATTTCTCCAATTGTTGATGGTGCTTACCAATCGGGTTGTCATACAGCGTCTGTTTGGGATGATAAGTCTAAAGCTAACATACCAAGATTAATGAGCTTTATGAACGACTTTGGTTTAATTACTGGTCGTGATCCTAAAGGGAAATATTTCCCAATGACAGATGTGATTCATAAAGTATTGAACGATATTACTGTTGGTGATTGGGACATTATTATTGGTGGAGATTCGCACACACGTATGTCTAAAGGAGTTGCTTTTGGAGCAGATTCAGGAACAGTTGCTTTAGCATTGGCTACAGGTGAGGCTACAATGCCAATTCCAGAGTCAGTAAAAGTGACGTTTAAAGGACAAATGAAATCTTATATGGATTTCCGTGATGTGGTTCATGCTACACAATCTCAAATGTTGAAGCAATTTGGAGGCGAAAATGTATTCCAAGGTCGTATTATCGAAGTGCATATTGGAACTTTAACTGCAGATGAAGCCTTTACATTTACAGATTGGACAGCAGAGATGAAAGCGAAAGCGTCTATCTGTATATCTGAAGATGATACCTTAATTGAATCTTTAGAGATTGCAAAAGGTCGTATCCAAATCATGATTGATAAAGGAATGGACAATGCGAAACAAGTTCTTAAAGGTCTTGTAGATAAAGCAGAAACTAGAATTACTGAGCTTAAAACAGGTATCAAACCATCTTTAAGACCAGATGCTAACGCCAAGTATCATGCCGAAGTTATTATTGATTTAGATGAAATTTCTGAACCAATGATTGCAGATCCAGATGTAAATAACGAGGATGTTTCTAAACGTTATACACACGACAATATTAGACCTTTATCTTTTTACGGTGGCACTAAAAAAGTAGACTTAGGATTCGTAGGATCTTGTATGGTTCATAAAGGTGATATGAAAATATTAGCGCAGATGTTAAAGAACATTGAAGCGCAACATGGTAAAGTTGAATTTAAAGCGCCATTAGTTGTAGCTCCTCCGACATATAATATTGTAGATGAGTTAAAAGCTGAAGGGGATTGGGAGGTCTTAGTGAGATATTCAGGTTTCGAATTCGATGATAACGCACCAAAAGGAGTAGCACGTACAGGATACGAAAATATGTTATACTTAGAGCGTCCAGGATGTAACCTTTGTATGGGTAACCAAGAAAAGGCAGCACCAGGAGATACGGTTATGGCAACATCAACACGTTTATTCCAAGGTAGAGTTGTAAAAGATTCTGGTGAGAAAAAAGGGGAGTCATTATTATCATCTACTCCAGTTGTTGTATTGTCTACAATTTTAGGTAGAACTCCTACACTTGCAGAATATGAAGCTGCAGTAGACGGTATTGTTTTAACGAAGTTTAAACCTTCAACGAAGCAATTAGTAAGATAATTGAAATTTTATTTTATATAAGTGAAAGCCTGAATCTTAGATTCAGGCTTTTTTTATAATCTTGTTTTAAGATAATGTTATTTTTAATTTAGAATAATTATGATATAGAAAATACTTATTCCACTATCATTATTATATGTAATGAACGCTTTTAAAGTCATATTGCATTTTGTATATTAGTAAAATTAATTAAAAACTGATATTCCATGGCATTTGATATTGATATGATTAAAAAGGTTTATGCTAACATGACAGAGCGCGTTGATGCTGCTAGAGACATTGTTGATAAACCATTAACACTTTCAGAAAAGATTTTATACTCTCATTTGTGGGACGGAACACCAAATAAGGCATTTACAAGAGGAAAGGATTATGTAGATTTTGCTCCAGACCGTGTTGCTTGTCAAGATGCAACAGCACAAATGGCATTATTGCAATTTATGCAAGCTGGTAAGCCAAAAGTAGCAGTACCAACTACAGTGCATTGTGATCACTTAATCCAGGCTAAAGATGGAGCTGCAACAGATTTAAAGCACGCTAATCAAACCAGTAGTGAGGTATTTAATTTCTTAGAATCGGTATCAAATAAATATGGCATTGGATTCTGGAAACCAGGAGCAGGTATTATTCACCAAGTTGTTTTAGAAAATTATGCATTTCCTGGAGGAATGATGATTGGTACAGATTCACATACTGTAAACGCAGGAGGATTAGGTATGGTTGCCATTGGAGTCGGTGGAGCTGATGCCGTTGATGTAATGGCAGGAATGGCTTGGGAGCTTAAATTCCCTAAGTTAATTGGTGTAAGATTAACAGGAAAACTTTCAGGTTGGACAGCACCTAAAGATGTGATTTTAAAAGTAGCTGAAATTCTTACTGTAAAAGGTGGAACAGGAGCAATCGTAGAATATTTTGGACCTGGTGCAACGTCTATGTCCTGTACAGGAAAAGGAACAATATGTAATATGGGAGCTGAGATTGGTGCAACCACATCAACCTTTGGTTATGATGATTCTATGGAGCGTTATTTACGTGCTACAGATAGAGCAGATGTTGCTGATGCAGCCAATGCTATTAGACCTTACTTAACAGCAGATGATGAAGTTTACGCTAATCCAGAACAGTATTTTGATGAAGTTATCGAAATTAACCTTTCTGAATTAGGCCCATTATTAAATGGCCCTTTTACTCCCGATTTATCGACAGAAGTAGGTCGTGATATGACAGAAAAAGCAAAAGCTAATGATTGGCCTATGCAAGTAGAATGGGGACTTATCGGTTCTTGTACTAATTCATCTTACGAAGATTTATCTAGGGCTTCTTCTATTGCGCAACAAGCACTAGATAAAGGTTTAAAAATGAAATCTGAATTAGGAATTAATCCAGGTTCTGAACAAGTAAGATTTACTGCAGAGCGCGATGGAATTCTTGGAATATTTGAAAAATTAGACGCTAAAATATTTACAAATGCTTGTGGTCCTTGTATAGGACAATGGGCAAGATATAGTGATCCTAAAAATGCACCTAAAAATAGTATTGTACATTCTTTCAATAGAAACTTTGCTAAGCGTGCCGATGGGAATCCAAATACACATGCTTTTGTAGCATCACCAGAATTAACAGCTGCGATTGCTATTGCAGGTCGTTTAGATTTTAATCCTTTAACGGATAAATTAATAAATGAAGAAGGAGAGGAAGTGATGTTTACAGAACCAACAGGATGGGAATTGCCTCCAAAAGGTTTTGAAGTTAAAGAAAATGGTTATTTAGCGCCAGTTGCAGATGGAAGTGGAGTTGTCGTTTCTGTAGACCCAGATTCAGAACGTATTCAATTATTAACACCATTTGAGCCAATTGGTAATGAAATTAATGGAGCTAAATTATTAATAAAAGCATTCGGTAAATGTACAACAGATCACATTTCTATGGCTGGACCATGGTTGCGATTTAGAGGGCATTTAGATAATATTTCTAATAACTGTTTAATTGGAGCTGTTAATGCTTATGGAAAGAAAACCAATTTTGTTAAAAATCAATTAACAGGTGAGTTTGGTGGTGTTCCAGATACAGCAAGAGCATATAAAGCAGCTGGTATCAAAACAATTGTTGTAGGTGATCATAATTACGGTGAAGGATCGTCTAGAGAACATGCAGCAATGGAGCCAAGACATTTAGGTGTTGCAGCGGTTATTGTAAAATCTTTTGCACGTATTCATGAGACAAACCTTAAAAAGCAAGGGATGTTAGGTTTAACATTTGATAATGAAGCTGATTACGATTTAATTCAAGAAGATGATACCTTCAACTTTACAGATTTAAATGCATTTGCACCGGATAAACAATTACATTTAGAAGTTGTTCATGCAGATGGAAGTAAAGATGTTATTGCTTTGAATCATACGTATAATCAAGCTCAAATTGAATGGTACAATGAAGGTTCTGCTCTTAATTTAATAAAAAAAGAGAACAACGCTTAGTTGTTAACTCATAGTAATTAAAATCCGTTAGAATTTCTAACGGATTTTTTTTATGCCGATTAGTAAGGGAGGTAGCGCTAAATTAAAAAGAGTATATTCGTTTTTATAATTCAATTTTATGAAAAAACTACTACTCTTATTTGGTTTCATTTTGTTGCTACAAACAAATGAAATTCTTGCACAAGTCATCGAATTACCAAATATGCTATATTTATGTGATGGTGGTTCTCTGCAACTTGATGGCACCGTTGTAAATACATCAGACACAAATATTACCTATCAATGGTATTACGGATTCTCATTTAGTTCTGCAAATGAAGAAATTGTTGGCGGAACGAATCCTTTACTTACAATAACAGGTGCTGATAATGAACGTGGGTTTTATAAAGTAAGAGCCATATTATCTGATGGTAGCAACCATGTTGATTGGGTTCAAATTATAAAGAGTGATAGCAATACTAATTTTGAATATGTACAGTGTAATAATTTTTTTATTGAGGAATTGCAAATTGAGAATACGTTGTCAAATGTTTCTAATATTACTACTAAATATTACGAATTAGAGGAAGATGCTACTCTAGGAAATGAGAACAATTCATACGAGTTTTTTATATATGACTTTGCCATTACGATATATATTCGTGTTGAAGAAAATAGTGGAGCATGTGTAGATATCATACCAGTAGAAGTCGCCTCTGATTCTTATTTGTATGCAAATTGGGTTCCAAACATGGGGAATTGTTCTACGGATTCTTCAAATGTGGTTTTTGACTTAACAACTAATGATGATCAAATTCTTGGTGATCAACAAGCAGTGGTGAGTTACTTTGTTAATTATAATGATGCTATAAATTTGGCTACCCCAATAACAAATGCTTCAACTTATGTTCCGTTATCTCCAAATCAAACTATTTATGCAAGAGTTTATAATCCCGATGATGTAAATTTTGGTTGCTTTGCGGATAGTAGTATTATTCAATTTCAATTGTTGTCTATCTCAAGTCCAACGCCAAATACAGAATTAGATTATATCGTTTGTGATGCGTCAAGTGGTTCTGCTACTGATGGTATTGGTGTATTCGATTTAACGAGTCAAAATTCATTGGTATTATCTGGTTTAAGTACGTTTCAATATAATATTAGTTACTATACGACTTTGATGGATGCTGACAGTAATACAAACGCTATTACTTCGCCTAATAATTATATCGCTAGTAGTGGAGTTGTTTATGTTAGAGTAGAAAGCAGCTCAAACTCGGCATGCGTGCAAATATCACAAATGAATTTATTGGTTCAAGATGCTTGTGATGATATTTCAGTTAATTTACTTTCTTATTGGCAGGCACCGAGACCCGGATTTACGTACAAAAACATGTTAATTGTAAGAAATTATGGAGAGTCCACAGTCAGTTCTGGTACTGTAGTGTTTACTGCAGATCCGTCAGTAACCTATACCGGAGCGTCAGGGTTAAGTGCAGGAAATTTAATTACGCCAACGCCGAATGGATTTACTATAGATTTTACAAACTTATTACCTGGTGAAAGTGAAGTGATTTATATTGAAACATTAGTCTCCGCTTCAGCCAATTTAGGAGATTTTATTACTAATAAGGCTGAGTATACAACAGCTGCAAATGATGTGGTCATTGAAAATAATACCTCTAGTTTATCGGAAATTATTATAGGTTCTTATGACCCTAATGATATTAACGAATCGCATGGATCTGAAATTGAACATGTAAGTTTCACAGAAGATGATTATTTATATTATACCATTAGGTTTCAAAATGTAGGAACTGCTAGTGCTATCAACGTAACTATCGAGAATATTTTAGATCCAAAGTTAGATAAATCAACATTTCAGATGTTAAGAGCGAGTCATTCGTATGGAATTGAGCGTGATTTTGATGCCTTAACATGGCAATTCAATACTATTAACTTAGCCGATGCAGCTACTGATGAAGCTAATAGTCATGGATTTGTATACTATAAAATTAAACCATTAGCAGGCTATGAAATAGGTGATATTGTACCAAATACGGCGGGTATTATTTTCGATTTTAATGCACCTGTAATTACGAATACGTTTAATACAGAATTTGTAGCAGCTTTAGGTTTAGCTGAAAATGGTCTTAATTCTCAATATGTATTATATCCAAATCCTTCAAAAGATGTGGTGAGTTTAAGTTTTAATTCAGAACAATCTACTGTGGAAGTTGGTGTTTTTGATATTCTAGGCAAAATGGTATTAACGCAAAAGAAGCAACACGTTTCAACCTTAGAACTTAATCTATCGTCTTTAGAAAAGGGTGTTTATTTTGTGAAGGTTAAAGATGATAAAGGTCTATTTGAATCAAAAAAGATTATTAAAGAATAATCTTTAACGTTTTATACAAGCAAGCCTTTGAGAAATCAAGGGCTTTTTTATGTTAGGATGCTAGATTTATCGCGACAATTAACATATCTAACAAATACGTCCTCGTAATGCAGTCACTGTGGTTCTTTGACAATGTTAACCTATTCAAGGTGCTCTGTCCTCATAAAGTCAAAATTTACGCTAATGAACATAATTTTTGTTCTTACAAAAAGAAAGATTACATCTATATTGAAGCAGATGCAGCTAATAAAATCTATTTGATAGCGCATGGAAAAGTTAAAATTGGCTATTATAGTGAAGAAGGAAATGAAATCGTAAAAGCCATTCTTACTAAGGGCGAATTATTTGGCGAGAAAGCGATTTTAGGAGACGATAAGCGTGATGAATTTGCACAATCTGTAGATAATGAAACGTCTATATGTCCTATAAGCGTTGATACAATGCATGGCTTAATGCGAGATAACCAAAATTTTAGTTTTAAAGTCTATAAGTTTATTGGTTTAAAGTTTAAAAAACTAGAACGTAGGTTACAATTGCTATTATTTAAAGACACTAAAACACGCTTAATTGAGTTTTTAGATGAACTTTGTATCGATTTTG
The DNA here is from genome assembly GCF_013403915.1 of Winogradskyella pacifica. Lineage (GTDB taxonomy): Bacteria > Bacteroidota > Bacteroidia > Flavobacteriales > Flavobacteriaceae > Winogradskyella > Winogradskyella pacifica. The sequence continues at coordinate 38,354 of NZ_JABFDI010000013.1, read as the reverse complement.
GTCATGACTGTGAAAAAACAGGTGATCATGTTATTAATCATCCTTATACTCAAAAGGATATAGCATCATTGATAGGCACCTCTAGACCAACAATAAATATTCTGTTAAATGAACTCAAAGAAGAAAATTATTTAGATTTTAACAGAAATGAAATAAGAATCTTAAAAAAATCAGCATAGTGTTAGCTGTCTAACATTTCATTAAGCTTTGAGATATTAATTTTGAAATATAATTTTAAAGTAAAAAAGCAATGAAGAAAAAAATGATTTTAGCAGTATTGGCATTAGGGTTTTTTGCCAGTTCGTGCAGTAATGATGACGATAATACTAGTTCTGTAGATTCAAATTTAACTCTTAACCTTGATGGTTTAGAAGCGTTAGGAGATGATTTTGTGTATGAAGGATGGATTATTGTAGACGGATCTCCGGTATCTACAGGGACATTTAGTAGTGTAGATTTTCCACAGACATTTAGTGTTAATTCAGAACAATTAGAGGTAGCAACCACATTTGTGTTGTCTATTGAACCAGCAGTGGATTCTGATCCTTTACCAGCAGCAACAAAAATTCTAGCGGGTGATTTTTCAGGGGCTTTGGCTAGTGTAGATTCTAATGGTATAGTTGCAAATTTTGAAACGGCTACAGGTAGTTATATTTTAGCTACACCAACAGATGCAGATGATACTAATGAAGAAAGTGGAGTTTGGTTTTTAGATAATTCTAGTGGAAGTGCTGTTGCAGGTTTAGACTTGCCAACATTAACAGAGGGTTGGAAATATGAAGGTTGGGCTGTCTTAGATGGCACACCAATTAGTACAGGGACATTTACAGATCCAACATTAGCAGACGATAATGCAACGACTTCAGTTTTTAAAGGAGATGCAGGAGATGGGCCAAGTTTCCCTGGTGAAGATTTTTTACAAAATGCACCAGCAGGAATAACATTTCCAACAGATTTAAGAGAAGCTACAATTGTAATATCAGTTGAGCCTAGTCCAGATAATAGCCCAGCGCCTTTTACATTAAAGCCTTTGGCACATGTGGTACCTAGTGACGCAGCGGTTCATACAACTATTTCTATGGGGGTAGGGCCAACTGCGGTTGTTTCAGGTTCTGTAACAAGAAATTAAAGCAAATTTAAATTGTTAGATTTGAAGCGTGATACCTATTTTTGGTATTGCGCTTCTTTAATTTAATTACGTTATGACTAAAGATAAAACAGCTAAAGATAAAACGACTAAAAATAGAATTTATAATGTTTTAGCGATTTTACTAATTATTTTATTTGTGATTCCGCAAACGAGAGAACCAATTCAGGTCTTCTTTCATAAGGGGTTTAGCTACATTAATACAGCAACACTTATAGATAAAGTAGAACGAAAAACGGTAAGTAATTTAAATTGGAATTTAATATCTGATACTGGTAATAGGTTAGATTTTAACGCTACAGAAGGAAAAGTGGTATTAATTAACTTTTGGGCGACCTGGTGTCCTCCATGTATTGCAGAAATGCCAAGTCTTCAAGAATTATATGATGATTATGGGGATAAAGTTATATTTCTATTTGTTACCAATGAAGATTTTGAAACCGTAGAAAAGTTTAAAGTAAAAAAGAGTTTTAATTTTGAAGTATTTAGGCCTCTAAGTGAAGTTCCAGAGGAATTGAGAGCACATTCAATACCAAGAACATTTATCTTAAACAAGGCTAGCGAAATTGTTGTTGATGAGACTGGAGCCGTAAATTGGAATAGTACTAAAGTCAGAAAACAGCTAGACGAGTTACTTTCCGAATAAATAAACTACTTAAAATATTTAAAAGGCACTATGAGCATTCCGAAGTTCTCTCCTTTATGCTTACCTAAGTGTTTATGATGTATTTTATGTGCACGTCTTAAACCTCTAGCGTATTTATTGTCAACATTCCGCAACCATTTAAAGCGTTGATGAATAAAAATATCATGAACAACAAAATAGGCTACACCATAAGCCAAAATACCTAAGCCAATAGGAAGCGTATACCAAACGTTTTCATAACTCCAAAGATAAAAGCATGTTATGCTTACTAATGCATAAAATATAAAAAAGGCATCATTGCGTTCAAACCAACTATCGTGATCTTTATGATGATGATCTTTATGTAAATTCCATAAAAAACCATGCATAATATACTTGTGCGTAAACCACGCATTAAATTCCATAATGAAAAATGTAGCAAGAAATATTAAAATCCAAAAAGCTATTTGCATTGCGTTGTTATTTTAAAGTAAATTTAATTGATATTTTACATAACTACGTGTTAGAAGCTCTATTTTTCTGTAGTTAGGAACTCTGATTCTAGTCGATTTTATTTGTAGTGCTGGTGTTTTTTTGAGTTTATCTAATAATTTGCTATAATATCTATAAGCCATAAATACACCAAATTTAGCCTCTAAAGGTAAATTTTTAATGCCTTCTAATCCTTTAGCAAAATCAGCTTCAATTTCACTGATGATAGCCTTCTTAGAAGCTTCATCAAGCTTATTTAAATCTGTATTCGGAAAATAAGTTCTGCTTAAATCTTCAAAGTCTTCTTTTAAATCGCGTAAAAAATTCACTTTTTGAAATGCAGAACCAAGGCTCATCGCTGATGCTTTTAAATCATTATACTTCGTAATATCTCCTTTTACAAAAACTTTAAGGCACATTAAGCCTACAACGTCCGCTGAGCCATAAATATACGTTTTGTATTCTTCATCAGTTAAATAGTCTTTTTTATGAAGGTCTAAGCGCATACTGTCCATAAAAGAATCTACCATATGTTTCTCAACATCATATTTATGATAGGTTTCTTGAAACGCGTTTAAAATAGGATTAAGACTAATCTTGTTTTCTAAAGCGGCTTCTAAATCACTTTCAAACATGTTAAAGAGTTTTTCTTTATCATAATCATGAAATGAATCTACTATTTCATCAGCAAATCTTACAAAGCCATAGATATTATAAATATCTTGTCTTATGGTGTGCGATAGCATTTTTGTAGCCATAGAGAACGATGTACTGTAAGCGTTTGTAACGGCCTTACTACAGGTATGAGAAACGTTGTCAAAAATTAATTTCATATGATGGTTATGTTTGCTATTAAACTTCGTTTTTTTGAATCAGTTCAGCCACGAGCTTACCTGAAATTAAAGCCGGAGGAACTCCTGGCCCTGGCACAGTAAGTTGTCCTGTGAAATAGAGTCCATTTACTTTTTTACTTTTTAATTTTGGTCTTAAAAAGGCGGTTTGCATTAACGTATTGGCCATACCATAAGCGTTTCCTTTATAAGAGTTGTAATCGTCAATAAAATCATTAACACAATACGATTCTTTAAAAAGTATATGTGCTTTAACATTTTGTCCCGTTCTTAATTCAAAACGATTTATGATAAGATCAAAATATTGCTGACGTAATTTTGGTGTGTCTTCAAGTCCTGGAGCAATTGGAATTAGAAAAAATCCGGTTTCACAATTCTCAGGAGCCATACTTGCATCAGTTACTGAAGGAAAGTTAGCATAAAATAATGGATTTTTAGGCCATTTTGGATTATCGTAAATTTCTTCCGCATGATTCTCAAAATCGGTATCAAAGAACAAATTGTGATGTTCTAAATTTTTCAACTTTTGATTGAAGCCTACATAAAAGAGTAGGGACGAAGGTGCAAATGTTCTGCTTTCCCAATACGACTCACTGTATTGTCTATAGTTTTCGTCTAAAAGCGTTTCAGAATGGTGGTAATCTGCACCACTTAAAATAATGTCAGAATTAATAATAGTTCCGTTTACCGTAATGCTTTTCGCTTTCTTGTTGTCAACACTAATTTTTTCTACGTTGCTATTGGTATGTATGTTTACTCCTAAGCTTTCCGCTAGGCTTTTCATAGCTTTAACTATTTCGTACATGCCTCCTTTGGGGTGCCATGTACCTAAACCAAAATCGGCAAAATTCATAAAACTATAAAATGAAGGAGTCTGATTTGGTTTAGCACCTAAAAACAAAACAGGGAATTCTAAAGTTGAAATCAGTTTAGGGTTCTTAAAGTTCTTTCGGACTTCTTTGCTAATGGTATTATAGAAGCGATCTAAGCGCGTAATAGTTTCTTTTGTCACCAATTCAAAAGGTGAAAGACCAGGCTTTAAAACCACTTTATTTATAGCGATGTCGTAATTTTCTTGAGCTGTTGCTATAAATTTACGAAGTGGTTTGGAGCTGCCGGTTTCAATACGCTCAAACTCGTCACAAATTTTATCCATGTGGTCACCAATGGTAATCACATCATCAGAAAAGAAAATTTTATAAGCAGGACTTAATTTATCAAGTTGATAGTAGTCACTTGTGCTTTTTCCGAAATCATTAAAGAACTTATCGAATATATCTGGCATCCAATACCAACTTGGACCGATATCAAAAGTAAAACCATCCTTTTTGAGTTGTCTAGCTCTTCCGCCTACCGTATCGTTTTTTTCGTATATAGAAACGGTATAACCAGCTTTAGCTAAATAGCATGCTGCCGATAACGCTGAAAACCCTGAGCCTATTATGGAAATCGTTTTACGCATTAATCTTGCAATTCTTGAGTTAGTGTTTTAATAGAATTAAATGCTCTTATATTTTTAGGGAATTGGTCTTTGTTAAGCTCATTTATCATGCGGCCTAATACCCAAAACTTGGTTTTTGAGGTTTTTAAAATAAGGTCATCAAACTCATTGAGGTAATTTACGAGGTTTTCTTTTTCAGGTTTTATCGTAAAATAGGATACAAAAATGATGTCTTCGTAGTAATTCTTAAGTTCTAGCAAACTCGCCATAGGAACACTTGGTCCTAAAAAGATAGATCTATAGCCATGTCTTACAATTTCGTGATTAAGAAACATTAAACCGAGTTCGTGTATTTCATTATCAGGTAAATAAAGAACAAAGGTTTTGTCAGATTTAAGAATTTGTTTGGATTGTATTTTTTCTGTACTTATTAATATTTTTTGGCGAATAAGTGTAGAAATAAAATGTTCGTGTGCAGGTGTTATAGTATCTGTTTGCCACAATAGTCCGATTTCAGTTAAAAACGGAATAAATATATCGTAAAAAATGTCTTGAAATGTCTTTTCTTTTAGCAGCGACTCATAAGTTTTGTAAAATAAAGCTTGATCAAAATTTAGCATTGACAGTTTGAAAGCATTTATAGCATGGCTTTCTAAATTAGTTTCTGTTGCGATTTCTCTAACTAATTGCGGAATTTTCTGCGTATCAATTGTAGCAATCTTAGAAATTTTGTATCCATTATTATTAAGGTAGCTGACGTTAAGAAGCTTTTGAAAACTAGCTAAGTCGTAATACCTAATATTTGTTTCCGTGCGTTTAGGCTCTAGCAAATTATAACGCTTTTCCCAAATTCTTATAGTGTGTGCTTTAATCCCTGTTAGGTTTTCTAAATCCTTTATACTAAACCTATCCTTAATATTGTTCATTTTATTTTAAAAATGTTTAAACAAAAATAAGGTTTATACCAATACGAAGTTTAGAATTAACAAAAATTATATAAAAAAAGAATGTACGGTGATGTAGAAACTTGAATTTACTTAGGTAGGTAAGAATAATTTTTTTGAGTAATTGTGCGCACGAGAAGACTCGAACTTCCACGGACTAATGTCCACCAACCCCTCAAGCTGGCGCGTCTACCAATTCCGCCACGTGCGCAAAATAATGAAGTAAATAAAAAAAAGTTAAGCATTATACTTAACTTTTTTTTAGTGACCAGTCTGGGGCTCGAACCCAGGACCCTCTCCTTAAAAGGGAGATGCTCTGCCAACTGAGCTAACTGGTCGTTATGTTTTTTTCTAACGAGGGTGCAAATATAAAACCTTTATCCAAATACAAAGACTAGAATTTGAAAAAATTTTATTTTTTTTATCAGTTTAAAATTTTAGATACAATAAACAACATTTTAGAAAGGTGTAATTGTTTGTATTTGAAAAAGTTAATAAAGTAATAACGTAATTTTTGTTGTTTACTATTTATTATTTTATCACGTTATTATTTTTGATGATACCTTGTTTTAGGTGAATAGATTGAATTTTAAGCAAAAAAAAGTTAAGCGTAATGCTTAACTTTTTTTAGTGACCAGTCTGGGGCTCGAACCCAGGACCCTCTCCTTAAAAGGGAGATGCTCTGCCAACTGAGCTAACTGGTCTTATATGCTTTTCTCTAACGAGGGTGCAAATATATAAGCTTTCTTTAATTTAACAACACTTTTTTAAATTTTTTTTTCGTTTTTTTGTTGTGAACAAACCTATGGGTTTAATAATCAATTTATAAGTGCTATGATTATAGTTTTAATAGGATATATGGGGTCGGGAAAATCAACTATTGGTAAGGAATTGGCTACAGCTCTGGAGTACAGTTTTTTAGACTTGGATGATTACATTTCTGACAAAGAAAAAGGGTCAATTTCTGAAATATTTAAAACAAAAGGTGAAATTTACTTTAGAAGAAAAGAAACCGAATATTTAAATGAGGTTATAAATTCTTCTGAAAATATTGTTTTAGCGCTAGGAGGAGGCACTCCTTGTTATGGCAAAAACATGGATTTGATAATTAATAATACTAATGTAACTAGTTTTTATTTAAAGCTGTCCATACCACTTTTGTCAAAACGTTTATTCACAGAAAGAGAAAAACGACCTTTAATAAGTCATTTAAATTCTGAAACTGAATTATTAGAGTTTATAGGTAAGCACTTATTTGAGCGCAATCAATATTATAGTAAATCACAATTTACACTCGACACAGATCATAAAGCGAAACAAGAAATTTTAGAAGATCTTGTAACGCATTTAATCTAAATAGGCTTCGTAAGGTTGTTTAGATAAATTAACATTTACGTGTTCAAATAAAGAGGTTGAAAGGGAAATGCCTTTGAAATCAGCTTTAACAGGATATTTTTTGTGATTACGATTTACTAAAACCGCAGTTTTAAACTGTTTTAGAGGTACGTCTAAAAAGTGCTTAATACCATATATTAATGTACTACCAGAATTTAGTACATCGTCAATAAGCACAATAGATTTATTGGTATACTCTTCTTTAGGTATTGAGGTTTTAATTGGATCTGTTGGTTCTAATTTGTTTATAATCACCTTACATAAGGTAGATTCAATAGTAGAAATTTTATCCAAATTAGATTTTATCTTTTTGGCAAGAAGATAGCCATTGCTTTCTATGCCTGCGATAATGAGCTCTGTTTCATTAACATTGCTTTCATAAATTTGATATGCAATACGTTTTATTTTATGCTCAATTTCTTTATGACTTAAAATTGTATTTTTTGTAAGTGCCATTAGCTCTTTTTTTCAAAGATAAAAAACAGTTCATTACCTTGTCTTTCTTTTATCGAATTAATTGAAGGTTCTAATACATTTTGATGAAACTTGTGTTCGAAAAGCGCTTTGTATTCTGAGAGACTCCCTCCAAATGGTGGACCATCTTCAGTTAATTCAAAATTAAAGAATAAACCAATAAGCTTCCCTTTAGCTTTTAGTAGATGAAACATTTTTTCAACATAGTGTGCTCTTAAGCTAGGATGTAGCGCGCAAAAAAAGGTTTGCTCAAAAATAAGATCAAAGCTATCGTCTAATTCAAAAAAATCAGCATTTAAAAGTTGATTTTGAGGGAACTCTGGTAGACGCTTTTTAAAATTATCTAAAGGTTGTTTCGCAAAATCTAATACATAAACGTTTTTAAAACCGTTATTCCATAAGTATTCGGCTTCATAACTATTACCTGCCCCAGGAATTAAAATTTTTACGGTCTTATCTTTAAGTTGATCAAAATAAATTTTTAGTGGAGTAGACGTATAGCCAACATTCCAACCTATTTTATGTGTAGCGTAGCGTTCCTCCCAATATTTTTGATCTATTAAGTCCATATAATAATATTATTTTAAAAATGCCACAAGGTTACTCTTCGTCATCTTCATGAAAGTCATCAATATCTCGTCTATCCTTTTTAGTAGGTCGTCCTGCACCTTTCTTTCTATAATAATCTTTACTGTATTTTAAGAGCTCTTGTGCCTCAAACGCAGATTTGGGAGTGGTGTCTGTTCTGTATAGATCAACTAATTTTGCGCCCACACGATTGGGCGGTAAATCATTAACAGTAAGCTGATAAATGATTTGGTCTTTTCTTAGTTCTATTTTATCGGTAGGAAACACTTCTCTCGATGGTTTTACTGCCGCACCATTAACTTTTACTTGTCCTTTTTTGCATGCTTTTGTTGCAATGCTTCGTGTTTTGTAATAGCGTACACACCATAAATATTTATCAATTCGCATATCTTTTTTACTAAAAACTACGTTAATCTTGTAGTGCAAAAATATTATATTATTGTATCTTGCGCGTTAAAAATAAGCAATAATGAACTTCGTATATCAACTGTGGTGGTTTTATGCGTTCAATATAAATTTATATGAAAATTAAAATTTTAAAATTCAGCCTTTTATTAATGGTGTTATCTACGGTCGTAATCTCTTGTAAAAGTGATGATGATAATACAGTTACTTTCGTTGAGGCAGATAGAACAGAGCAACAAGTTAAAGATAGAGATTCTATATTATTATACTTATCTACACATTATTATAACTCAGGTTTTTTTGAAACGGGTTCAAATCATAAATACACAGATATTCTAATAGAAGGATTAGCTGATGGTGAAGTAGTGCCAGACGGCCATACCTTATTACTAGATGCGGTGACAACGCACACAACGGAATACTTAGAGGCTACTTATGAGTACTATGTACTAAACATTAACCAAGGAGGTGGTGATAGTTCACCTACTTTTGTAGATAAAATCCGTGTAAGGTACGAAGGAAGTTCTGTAAATGATGCCTTAGAAGGTAATTATGAAGTTTTTGACTCTAGTGTAACACCTGTAGATTTTAATTTACAATTAGGAGGTTTTGTAACAACTAGTGTTATAAAAGCATGGCAACTTGTAATGCCATCCTTTAATGTGTCTTCTAGTTACGAAATTGACGAAGAAGGTATTTTTAGTTTTGTTAATCCAGGTTTAGGTGTCATGTTTGTGCCTTCTGGTTTGGGTTATTTTTCAGGTTCTACTACAGGGTCGTCATATGACAATCTTATTTTTAAATTTGAATTATTACAGTATGAAGTAGAAGATCATGATGGGGATGGAATCCCTTCATATATTGAAGATTTAGATAACGATTTAGATGTTGTTAATGACGATTCAGATGGAGATCTTTCTCCAGATTTTGTGGATGTTGATGATGATGGAGATCTTGTTTTAACTAGAGATGAATTGATTCCTACAACTTATACGGTTGATACAAGTCTTAATGAAGATGAGCCAATACTTGCTGCTAATGAATTTGAAATAAGTAGAGTTAAAATTGGAGATATTATCACGATTAAAACAGTAACTATTGTAGATTCTAATAATGATGGTACACCAGATTATTTAGATCCAACAATTACAATTAATTACAACGAGATTTAGTATCTAAACTAAATTCTTAAAATAAGAAAAGCCGCTCAAAATTTTTGAGCGGCTTTTTATTTGCTTTTTTTTAGCTTTGTCTAAAGCGCAATAGATAAACTTAATATTAACTGATCTGGTCTCGTGTCTATTCTACTTACAATTCCAGTACCTAAATTAGTATCAATAAAAGTAGCTTCGTTGTGATTAAAACCTCTTTCATATCTGAGATCTACTCCTATGTTATTAAAGCTAAGTCCGACACCAAAGTTTAATCCAACAGAAAAGTCGTTTTCAACATTGTCTATATTAATACCATCAAATTCTGTATCTAGAATATACTGAAATGATGGGCCTGCAAAGACACTTAGAGGTCCTATGATTTGAACCCCTACAAGTACTGGAGCATCAATTTTCTTAACTGAAAATTCATCATTGCTATAATCACTTTTGGTAGCTGTATAAACGAGCTCAGGTTTCAAATACAATTTGTTACCTATTTTTCCGAAAAGGCCAATATGATAGCCAATGTTGCGATCCGGGTTTTTTGCATTAGCACTAGCAGATTCAAAATAATCTCCATTGGCACTATAATTTAAGCCCCCTTTAATTCCAAAAGAATTTCCGTTTTGAGCTGTCATTGAAAATCCAACAAAAGCAAAAGCCACAGTTGCGATAACTGTTTTTTTTAAATTTTTCATAATGTTCGTTTTATAAGATTAGGTACTTGCTTCAAAAACGATACCAAATCAAAATTATTTTCTTTTCAGTACTTTTTTAACAGCATTTTGAATAGCCTCGCTATTTAAACCATACTTATCCATCAGTTGTGCTGGTGTACCAGACTCTCCAAAAGTATCATTTGTAGCAACAAATTCTTGAGGTGTCGGACGGTGTTGTGCTAAAACTCTAGCTACACTTTCTCCTAAGCCGCCAAGATGATTGTGCTCTTCAGCAGTAACGATACAACCTGTTTTAGCAACAGAGTCTAAAATAGCTTTGTCGTCTAAAGGTTTTATAGTGTGAATATTAATGACTTCCGCAGAAATACCAGCTTCATGTAATGCTTTTGATGCTTCTAGAGCTTCCCAAACTAAATGACCAGTGGCAACAATAGTGACATCCGTACCCTCTGTAAATTTAATAGCTTTACCAATTTCGAATTTCTGATCGGCAGGAGTGAAAATTGGGACAGAAGGACGACCAAATCGTAAATAAACTGGGCCATCATAATCAGCAATAGCAATAGTTGCCGCTTTTGTTTGGTTATAGTCACATGGATTAATAACTACCATTCCTGGTAACATTTTCATTAATCCGATATCTTCTAAAATTTGATGTGTAGCTCCATCTTCACCTAAAGTTAATCCCGCGTGAGATGCACAAATTTTTACATTCTTACCAGAGTAGGCAATTGATTGGCGAATTTGATCATAAACGCGACCAGTAGAGAAATTAGCAAAAGTTCCTGTAAAAGGTATTTTTCCACCAATAGTTAAACCAGCAGCAATGCCCATCATGTTAGCCTCTGCGATTCCGATTTGGAAAAAACGTTCAGGATTCTCTTTAATGAATTCGTCCATTTTTAAAGATCCAATTAAGTCAGCACATAAGGCTACGACATTAGGATTTGTACGGCCTAATTCTGCTAAACCAGCACCAAATCCACTTCTTGTATCTTTTTTTTCTGTGTATGTGTATGTTTTCATTCCTATGCCCACGAAAGTGGGTATCTTTTAATTAGTATTCATTTTTAAGTCCTTCCTTTATAGAGAGATTTAATCTCAATCTATTAAGAAGGAGTTTAATAATCTCCTAAAGTTTCAGGATTCTGAGCTAAACCGTTAGCAAGTTGCTCATCGTTTGGTGCTTTACCATGCCAAGCGTGTGTGTGCATCATAAAATCAATTCCATTACCCATAACCGTATGTAATAAAACACAAACTGGTTTTCCTTTTCCTGTTAAAGATTTAGCCTCTTTCATGCCTTTAATAACAGCTTCAATGTCATTACCTTTTTCGATGTCTAAAACGGTCCAGCCAAAGGCTTCAAATTTTGCTCTTAGACTTCCCATTGGTAAAACATCGTCTGTAGAACCATCAATTTGTTGTTGATTTAAATCTACAGTTGAAATTAAATTATCCACTTTTTTAGCAGAAGCGTACATAATAGCTTCCCAGTTTTGACCTTCTTGAAGTTCCCCATCACCATGAAGACTGTATACTAAATGATCGTCATTGTTTAGTTTTTTGGCTTGTGCTGCTCCAATAGCAACAGACATACCTTGCCCTAAAGAACCAGAAGCAATTCTAATGCCTGGTAACCCTTCATGTGTCGTTGGGTGTCCTTGTAAACGTGTATTAATAAGTCTAAAAGTATTCAATTCCTCAACAGGAAAATATCCAGATCTTGCCAACACACTATAATAGACAGGTGAAATGTGTCCGTTTGAAAGAAAAAATAAATCTTCCCCAATTCCGTCCATATCAAAACCGTCTTTAGTTTCCATCAGCTCTTGGTATAGAGAAACAAAAAATTCGGCACAGCCTAATGATCCGCCAGGATGACCAGAGTTTACCTTGTGTACCATTCGTATAATATCTCTACGAACTTGAGTAGTTAAATCAGTTAATTCTTTAATGTTTGGCATGTTATGTTGCTTAAGTTTTATGCTACAAAAGTAACTTTTTACTAAGGTTTTTCAAAAGTTGAAAAGGAGCACTTATTAACGAATTGTATGATTTGCTAACAATATGCTGAAAATAGCTGAAAACAATAATAGATTATTGGAAGATTATTTTTTTAAATTTAATTTAAGAGGGAATACTATAGAGTTATTTATATTTGCCGTCTGACTTACAATTCTTGAGACGAGTATGCTAAAATTATTAATGATTAATAGCGTACAACATGTGTCTCCTGAAAAATAATAAGTACAAACACATGAAATTTCAAAGAGTAGCAAAAGATACACAAAGCAAGGCAAGAGCTGGTACAATAACAACAGATCATGGAACTATAGAAACTCCTATCTTTATGCCAGTTGGTACTGTAGCTTCCGTAAAGGGAGTGCACCAAAGGGAGCTTAAAAATGATATTAACCCAGATATAATTCTAGGAAATACATATCATCTTTACTTAAGACCTCAAACTCCAATTTTAGAACAAGCTGGAGGCTTACATAAATTTATGAATTGGGACCGTAATATTTTAACCGATTCTGGTGGTTACCAAGTATACTCTATGTCTTCAAATAGAAAGATAAAAGAAGAAGGTGTAAAGTTTAAATCGCATATTGATGGTAGTTACCACGTGTTTACTCCAGAAAATGTGATGGAAGTGCAACGCAGTATTGGTGCTGATATTATCATGGCTTTTGATGAATGTACACCGTATCCATGTGATTATAATTACGCTAAACGTTCTATGCATATGACGCATCGTTGGTTAGAGCGTTGTTTAACGCATCTAAAAAAGACACCTTTTAAGTATGACTATGAACAAACGTTTTTTCCGATTGTTCAAGGTAGTTGTTATAAAGATTTAAGAGAGCAATCTGCTGAATATATCGCAAATGCAGGTGCTGAAGGAAATGCAATTGGTGGACTATCAGTAGGTGAGCCAGCAGAAGAAATGTATGCGATGACAGATATTGTCTGTAATATTCTACCAGAAGACAAACCACGGTATTTAATGGGAGTTGGGACACCAATCAATATTTTAGAAAATATTGCGTTAGGTGTAGATATGTTTGATTGTGTAATGCCAACACGTAATGCCAGAAACGGTATGTTGTTTACTGCTCATGGGTCAATTAATATTAAAAATTTAAAATGGGCTAATGACTTTTCGCCTGTAGATGAAATGGGAATTACATTTGTAGACACAGAATATAGCAAAGCCTATTTAAGACACCTGTTTACTGTTAATGAATTATTAGGTAAGCAAATTGCAACCATTCATAATCTAGGTTTTTACCTTTGGTTGACGAGAGAAGCCAGAAAGCATATTATTGCAGGTGATTTTAGAGCTTGGAAAGACAAAATGGTAAAACAAATGGATAACCGTTTGTAGATATAGAACTTAAATTTGAAACTGAATTTAATATTAAAACGATAAGTTCTGTTAAACAACTAAACAACTAAAGAAGACACTTGAAAATCCTAGATTGGTACATATTAAAACGGTATTTGTTTACATTTCTAATGATGTTACTACTTTTTGTCCCTATTGGGATTACTGTAGATTTAGCAGAAAAAGTAGGTAAAATGTTAGAAAATGATGTGCCGTTTGGGGAGATCGCATTTTATTATTTAGATTTTACGGTATATTTTGCGAATCTTTTATTTCCGTTATTTTTATTCTTATCGGTTATTTGGTTTACATCCAAACTGGCAAATAACACAGAAATTGTCGCGTTTTTAAGTTCTGGTGTTTCGTTTTCAAGATTCTTAAGACCGTATATGATTGGTGCTTCTATTGTAGCAGGATTCGCGTTGTTTTTAGGTATGTATTTAGCTCCAATAGCAAGTCAAGGGTTTAATGAGTTTAAATTTAAGTACCTAAAAAAGAACAAGTCAGTTCAGCAAACAAAAGATGTTTACCAACAAATTAATGATCACGATTATATATATGTAAGTAATTTTATACCTAAAACTAAATCGGGCTTAAATTTCACGTACGAGCATTTTGAAGGTAATGAATTAAAATATAAAATTTTTGCAGATAGAATTAGTTATGTTGAAAAGGATAGTGCTTATAAACTTACGACCTATTTAAAGCGGTCATTTGATAATGGCATTGAAACGGTAGAGAAAGAGACTCATAAAACAGTACAATTTCCATTTGAGCTCGAAGATTTAACACCTGTAGAATATGCCGCAGAAACAAAATCTTATGGGGAACTCCTTGATTTTATCGCTGCAGAAAAACGAAGAGGTTCACCTAATATAGGGCGTTATGAAGTGGTGAAATTAAAAAAATGGAGTTTACCAGTTTCCATATTTATTCTAACTATAATTGCTGTGGCTGTATCTTCTATAAAGCGTAGAGGTGGTATGGGAGTGAATTTAGCTTTTGGTATTGCCATTGCAATGATTTACGTTTTCTTCGATAAGGTTTTTGGTGTCATGGCAGAGCAATCTAATTTTCCTGCGATCGTTGCTGTATGGTTTCCTAATGTAATATTTGGTATTTTAGCCATATATCTGCTGCAAAATGCCAAACGCTAAATTAAAGCATTATTTACATTTACACTTTCTTGTGGTCATTGCTGGTTTTACCGCAATACTAGGAGAATTAATTACTATTGGTGCTTTAGAATTGGTTTGGTATAGAATGGCAATGGCCGGAATTTTAATGTTTATTTATATTAAAATTGTAAGAATAAATATAAAAATCTCATCAAAAACATTTTGGCAATTTTCTGCAGCAGGAGTTATTATAGCATTGCATTGGATTACGTTTTTCGAAGCCATAAATCAAGCCAATGTTTCTATTGCTTTGGCCATGTTCTCTTCGGGGGCATTTTTTGCGTCCTTCATTGAGCCCATCTTTTTTAAACGCCGTATTTTAGGTTATGAAATTATTTTCGGAATCATTGTCATTCTTGGAGTTGTTTTAATTACTAGTAGCGAAATGGGGTACATTAATGGGATTATTTTAGGATTGTTCTCAGCGTTATTCTCGACTTTATTTGCGGTAATAAATGGACTTTTTATAGAGAAGCATAGTGCAACCGTTATTTCATTTTATGAATTTATAAGTGGAGTCGTTTTTCTTACGATTTTCATTCTTTTAACAGGCAAAAGCTTTAATGCAGAATTTTTTACACTATCCAATTCAGATTGGATGTACTTATTCATTTTAGCGTCAGTTTGTACAGCTTATGCGTTTATAGGTTCAGTAGAAGTCATGCGTTATATAAGTCCATTTACTGTGATTTTAAGTTATAACTTAGAGCCAGTCTATGGTATTGCTATCGCTTTGATGCTATTTCCTGAAACAGAAAAAATGTCGCCACAGTTCTATTTGGGCGCTATACTTGTGTTGGGAACTGTTTTATTTGATGCAGTTTTCAAAAATTATCAAAGACGAAAAAGGAAAACAAATAGTATTAACACTTAAAGTTTTCATAGTTTCTTTAATAAATTCTATTTTTGTAAATTGAATATTGTGTGCCTACTTTTTTATCTATTTTTTATAAAATAGAAATAAGAATACGTAGGTTTGTACCTAAGAAAACTAACTAAACAAAACTAACTTCAAATTGTATGGAATATTTAGAGTTTGAATTACCAATAAAAGAATTAGAGGATCAGCTAGATAAGTGTGAAATTATAGGTAAAGAAAGTGATGTAGATGTCACTGAAACCTGTAAGCAGATTGAAAAGAAACTTGCTGAAACTAAAAAAGATATTTACAAAAATCTTTCAGCTTGGCAGCGAGTACAGTTGTCTCGTCATCCTAATAGACCTTATACGTTAGATCATATTAAAGCACTTTGTGGTGATACTTTTTTAGAATTACACGGAGACAGAAATGTAAAGGACGATAAAGCCATGATTGGTGGATTAGGTAAAATAGGAGACCAATCGTACATGTTTATTGGCCAGCAAAAAGGATTTAATACCAAAACAAGACAATATCGTAATTTCGGAATGTCTAATCCGGAAGGGTATCGTAAAGCCTTACGCCTTATGAAATCTGCCGAGAAATTCGGAATTCCTGTTGTGACGCTAATCGATACTCCAGGAGCGTATCCTGGTTTAGAAGCTGAAGAACGCGGACAAGGAGAGGCTATTGCTAGAAACATTTTAGAAATGGCACGTCTTAAAGTACCAATTATCACCATTATTATTGGTGAAGGTGCTTCAGGTGGTGCTTTAGGTATTGGAGTAGGAGATCGCGTTATGATGTTAGAGAATACGTGGTATTCGGTAATTTCACCAGAATCTTGTTCTTCAATATTATGGAGAAGCTGGGAATACAAAGAACAAGCAGCAGAGGCTTTAAAACTTACTGCTAAGGATATGAAACGTATGAAGCTTGTCGACTCTATTATTAAAGAACCACTTGGTGGAGCTCATACTGATAGAGACAAAGCATTTTCTGCAGTAAAAGACGCCATTATTAAATCTTATGAAGAGCTTAAAAACTTATCACCAAAAGATTTAGTGAACCAACGTATGGAAAAATACGATGCAATGGGAGTCTATAAAGACTAAATCCACTAAATATAGGAAACTAAAAAAAACTGAAGTTTTAGCTTCGGTTTTTTTTGGCACTATTAACAATATAATCAAGTTATTAACAGTTAAATTGTTGAAGACCTGTTGACATCGTCAAGCGTGCTTCTTCATTTCCTCAACACTAATTAACTACTTTTGCTACTTATGAAACAACCCAATCCAGTACAAGGCTACAAAGTTGATAAAAGCACTATCATTAATTTAGAGAAGGGCAAAATACCTCCTCAAGCAACTGATTTAGAAGAGGTTGTGCTTGGGGCGATGATGATTGATAAAAAGGGAGTTGATGAAGTAATTGACATTTTAAGTCCTGATGCATTTTACAAAGATGCTCATAAACATATCTTTGAGGCCATTTTTAAGTTGTTTGAAAATAGTGAGCCTATTGACTTATTAACCGTTTCTAGTCAATTAAAGAAAGATCAAAAGCTAGAAGTTTCTGGCGGTGATTTTTACCTTATTTCCTTAACACAACGCGTCTCTTCTTCTGCACATATTGAGTTTCATGCACGTATTATTCTTCAAAAATATATTCAGAGAAGTTTAATAAAGATTTCAAACGAAATTATTGAAGAAGCTTATGATGAAACGAAAGATGTTTTTGATCTTTTAGATACCGCTGAAGCTAAATTATACGAGGTCACCCAAGGTAACGTTAAGAAATCTACGGAGTCTGCTCAAAGTTTAGTAATTCAAGCGAAAAAGAAAATTGAGGAAATGTCTAATAAGGAAGGGATGAGTGGTGTCGCTTCTGGTTTTGATAAGCTCGATAAATTAACCTCGGGTTGGCAACCTAGTGATTTAATTATTGTTGCTGCACGTCCTGGTATGGGTAAAACAGCTTTAACATTAACCATGGCAAGGAATGTTGCTGTTAATAGTAATACGCCTGTTGCGTTCTTCTCTCTGGAGATGTCTTCAGTTCAATTAATTACGCGTTTAATTTCTAGTGAAACTGGCTTATCTTCTGAAAAGTTAAGAACAGGTAAATTAGAAAAGCACGAATGGGAGCAACTTAACGTAAAAGTAAAAACCTTAGAGCAAGCACCTTTGTTTATAGATGATACACCGTCGCTTTCTATTTTCGATTTAAGAGCAAAAGCACGTCGTTTAGCGTCTCAATATGGTATTAAGATGATTATGATTGACTACTTGCAATTAATGACAGCAGGTGGAAGTCAAAAAGGGGGGAATCGTGAACAAGAAATATCGATGATTTCTCGAAACCTTAAAGCCTTAGCAAAAGAATTAAGTATTCCTGTAATTGCCTTATCTCAGTTATCTCGTGCGGTAGAAACGCGTGGAGGTAGTAAACGTCCTTTATTATCCGATTTACGTGAATCTGGAGCGATTGAGCAAGATGCGGATATTGTAGCCTTTATTTATAGACCTGAATATTATAAGATTGATGAATGGGATGATGAAGAACGCTCTCCAACCGAAGGTCAAGGTGAATTTATTGTAGCAAAACACAGAAATGGTGGTTTAGAAAACATACGTTTGAAATTTATTGGACACTTAGGTAAGTTTGATAATTTAGATGATTTTGATACACCTTTTGGTGCAGAGTTTCATTCTAAAATGAACGATGCTGCTAATGATAATACATTTACACCAGATAAGTTCCCTTCTGCTTCGGATGCATTTGGAGGACCAGAGGATGATGGCGTACCATTTTAACAGCATTTTAAGGATATAAAAAGTGTATTTTAACTTATCTTTGACCGCTAGTTAAAAAGAATTTTGCCTCATGTTAGAACAAAGACGTACAACCAATGTGTTGCTGTTAATTATAGTAGTGCCTTTAGTATTTTATTTACTAAAGATCTTGTCGTTTATATTTATCCCATTGATTTTCTCAATGTTTATTGCCTTGTTATTCTTGCCATTAATGCGATGGTTGGGACGTAGAAATGTACCTAAAATTGTAAGTATTATTATCGTTTTGTTATTGGTGGCATTAGGCCTTAAACTAGGTATTGAATTAGTACAGTTATCTAGCAAACAAATATTAGCAAATAACACTGAGTTTTTATCTAAAGCCGAATTAAAAACAGCAGACTTAAAAATCTATTTATTAGATAATTTCGGAATTGAAATAGAACAAGAACATGGCATTATAGGGCAGCTTTTTGAAAAAGAAAATTTAGGATCTACGCTTGGCTTTCTCAATTCATTTTTAACCACTTTATTAATGACTGTTTTCTTTGTAGTGCTGTGGTTAGCAGAATCCATTAACGTGCATAAACTACTTAATAGTACGTTGTTAAAAAGAAAACACACATCTATTAAGACCTTTATGAAGATTGAAAAAGATCTTATAAAGTTTATTAAAGTAAAAGTTTTAGTGAGTGCGCTTACAGGATTATTCACCGGATTAATGTGTGTCTTTTTTGATGTTAGTTTCCCTATTTTCTGGGGATTATTCGCCTTTGCTATTAATTTTGTGCAAATGGTAGGCTCGTTTATTTCTGTAATATTCTTATCTATTTTTGCTTTTGTAGAACTCGATCCGTCAAGTACATTGTTCTTCTTTATTTTTGCGATTTCTATGGTTCAAGTCACCTTTGGTGCCGTTTTAGAACCAATTTTTATGGGGAAATCTTTCTCTATAAATGTGATTGCAGTATTGGTAATGTTAATGTTTTGGGGCTTCCTTTGGGGAATTCCTGGATTGATTATGGCAATTCCAATAACCGTTTTTATCAAAATTATTTTAGAACAGTTCGAAGGCACCAAGGTTATCGCTAGCTTACTTTCGGGCAGTGAATCGCCTTTGGACTAAGAGCGTTGTTTTTGTAATCAAATTATAATTTTAAGTATCTTTCGATACTAAATTTTTAATTATGGTTCATGGTACGCACAATGCTATAGAAGATAGCAGAAATAACGATATTCTAATTTCTATTAACGATCAATTGTTTCCAAGAAACGATGCTAAAATTTCCGTTTTTGA
The DNA here is from genome assembly GCF_013403915.1 of Winogradskyella pacifica. Taxonomy (GTDB): domain Bacteria; phylum Bacteroidota; class Bacteroidia; order Flavobacteriales; family Flavobacteriaceae; genus Winogradskyella; species Winogradskyella pacifica. Next base: position 18,635 of record NZ_JABFDI010000013.1, on the reverse strand, counting down.
TAGCGGTTATTTAGTAGGAGATGGGATATGGGAAGCCTTACGACTACATCATGGAGTATTGGTCTTTTTAGACGATCACTTTAATCGGTTATGGACGTCTGCTGCATCGGTTGGTATGTATTTGCCTTTTTCAAAAGAAGAATTAACGGCTAAAGTAATGCAAACTCTCAAAGCAAATAAGATGACCGATGGTGTGCATGTCAGAATCATGGTTACCCGTGGTATTAAAAAAACACCATCTCAAGATCCACGTCTTACCATTTCTGGACCAAACGTGGTTATTATCCCTGAATATAAAACGGCTTCAAAAGATTCTAAGGAAAAAGGAATTACGCTTTTTACAAGCACAATCCGAAGAGGATCACCAGATTATTTAGATCCAAGATTAAATTGTCATAGTAAACTTCACGAAGTTCAAGCGCTTATACAAGCCATACAAGCAGGTGCAGATGAAGCTTTAATGTTAGATATTCATGGTTTCGTTTCAACTTGCAATGCCACTAATTTCTTTATAGTTAATAAAGGTGAAGTGTGGACCTCTACAAGTAAGTATTGTATGAATGGTATCACCAGAGCCAAAGTAATCGAAGTTTGTAAAGCTAATAATATACCTTGTTTTGAAAAAGACTTTTCGTTATTTGATGTTTACGGTGCGGATGAAGCCTTTGTAACAGGAACTTTTGGTGGTTTAACACCTGTAGTGAAAATTGATGGGAGACAGATCGGTGAAGGTAATTATGGTAATGTAACGAGAAACCTCAATAGACTTTACGAAGCCTTAATAGAAAATACGGTGAATAATGACTAGTATAAAACGTATGTGTTTATGGTCTGGACCACGAAATATTTCAACAGCCTTAATGTATGCTTTTGCACAACGAAAAGATACCAAAGTGTTTGATGAGCCCTTATACGGTTACTATTTAAAAAATCATCCGGAAGCTCAAAAGTATCATCCAGGATCTCAACTCATTCTAGATACGATGGAAAATGATGGAGACGAAGTCGTTAAAATGATGCTTGATAATACCGAAAAACCAGTCCTGTTTTTTAAACACATGACGCATCATCTGTTGGGATTAAATCGTGATTTTATGAGGAACACTATTAATATCATTTTAACAAGACATCCTAAAGAGATGTTACCGTCTTTTGATAAGGTCATAGAAAACCCAACGTTAAACGATGTCGGTTATGCGCTTCATGTAGAGCTAATTGATTATTTTAAAACACAAAATATCCCATTTGTAGTATTAGATTCTAAAAAGGTATTATTAAATCCAGAGCGGACACTTCAAAAATTATGTGAATTTGCTGAAATTCCGTTCGATACAAACATGTTGTCCTGGCAACCGCAGCAACTTATAGAAGATGGTATTTGGGCTAAATATTGGTACAAAAACGTACATCAATCGAGTGGTTTTATGATGTATAAAGAAAAAAAGGAAGCTTTTCCTCGGCATCTTAAACCGTTACTAAATGAATGCCTTCCGTATTACGATGAACTTATTACATATTCGATTTAGGTCTTAAAAGAATGATAAAACGAGTCTCTAAAGACTAAAAAATACTTATATTTCGTTCTAATTCCATGAACTTGAAAAATTTACTCATTATAATTTTTACACTCTTCTTAAGTGCCAATGCTTACGCATCCTATATTCTTATTCCAATGGATGTTGAAACACAGAAGAACCATCTTAAAGCATATGGTTTAACCTACTGGACTTTAGAACGTGAACTTAAAGTAAAATGGCTTCTTAATTATAGAGGCGGTTCGTTTTTATTGCCTGATGCAGATATTATTCAACGCGAATGCCAAATTAGAGGAGTCTCGTTTGAAGTGATTTCAGAGGCACAAGCAGCTCAAATTTTAGAAGATATTGCGAGTCCTGCCGTAAATCAAGAAGCAGTTGTGTTAGAAAAAGCACCTAAAATTGCTGTTTATACACCTAAAGGATTAAAGCCATGGGACGATGCGGTAACTATGGTTTTAACTTATGCTGAAATTCCTTATGAAACCATTTACGACGAAGAGGTTTTAAACGATGAATTATTACTATACGATTGGTTGCATTTACATCACGAAGATTTTACAGGACAATACGGAAAATTTTATCGCGCTTACCGATCAGCTGCTTGGTATATTGAAGATAAAAAAGAAGCTGAAGCCTTGGCTAAACGCTTAGGTTACAACAAAGTTTCTGAGGAAAAATTAGCCGTATCATTAAAAATTAGAGATTATGTTGTTGGAGGTGGATTTATGTTCGCCATGTGTTCTGCAACCGATAGTTTTGATATTGCTTTGTCAGCTGAAGGCATAGATATTTGTGAGCCTATGTTTGATGGAGATGGTAGCGATCCAGGCTATCAGAATAAAATCGATTTTAATAAAACCTTTGCTTTTAAGGATTATATTTTAGAACGGAGTCCTAATGTTTATGAGTTTTCTTCGATAGACATGACTGAGAAACGTCAAATACCAAAGACTACAGATTATTTTTCATTAATGGAATATTCTGCCAAATGGGATCCCATTCCAACCATGTTAACTCAAAATCACACCGCTTTAGTTAAAGGGTTTATGGGGCAAACAACCTCGTTTAGTAGAGACCAAATTAAATCGAATGTTTTGGTCATGGGAGAAAACAGAACCAATGGTGAAGCCAAATACATTCATGGTATTAAAGGAAAAGGTTTCTTTACCTTTTACGGCGGTCACGATCCAGAAGATTACACACATAGAGTAGGTGATCCAAAAACAGAATTAGACTTACATCCTACATCTCCTGGGTACCGATTAATTTTAAATAACGTGTTATTTCCAGCAGCTAAAAAGAAAAAACAGAAAACGTAATCTGTCTTATTTACTTTGATTAGAGATAATCAAATTTTACAAGTATTAAAAAAAGAGTAAATTTAGAGTCTAAACTCTTATTTATGAATTCTAAAACTACAAAGCGGTTAATTATATTTTTTTGTTTTCTGTTCTTTATAAAGAACATAAACGCACAGGATTCTAATCTATATGGCACTTGGTATTTGCATCAATTGGAAGCAGATCTAGACGGTGTCGTTTGGGATTATGAGGATGTGCAGCCAGATTATATTCCTCAACTCACCATTAATAGCGACTTAACTTTTGAGGGATTTGGAGCGTGTAATGGATTTAATGGCTATTATACCTATGATGCTGAACAAAATACTTTAACACCAAATAGTTTTGTGCAGTCACTTGCTGTATGTGATACTTCAGGTGAAATTAATCTTGAAAATCTTTTTTTTAACCAAGTAGCAGCCAATACAAGTCGTTCCATCACCTTAAATTCTAATGCTGATTTTACTCAGTTAAGATTAGAGAATTTTCCAGGTTATATAGCAACTTATAGAAATGTGAGTTTATCAAATTCAGATCAAATTTTATCAGAATTGAAGATTTATCCCAATCCAGTTTCAGATAACTTATTTATTTCAAAGCCTAATAGCGAGGTTTTAGATGTTGTATTGTATGATATTTATGGAAATTCAGTTTTACAACAGAAAACAATTGAGGAATCCGTTGATGTTTCAATTTTAACGGAAGGCATTTATTTTATTAAAATCAGTTCTGCAAACGATACACGTATTCAAAAAATTATAAAAGCTTAATTAGTGGAAACTGAATCATTGGATTGTTATAGTAATTTCTATTTAATTTCTAAAAAAAAATAAGCATAAAGCATAATATGAAGTACTTAATTATCATGCTTTTTTTTGTTTGTAATGCGTCACATAGTCAAACCGAAGATATTATAGATTTTGGACAAAATCTAATATCTGAAAACAAATTGGATGAAGCACTTTTTTACTACAACAAAAATCTCGAAACCACCAGTATCAAAGTAGAGGAAATTCATTTGTTATTAGGTTTAGCAGAAATATATAAGCTAAAACTGAATTACGATACAGCTAATACCTACTATTTAAAAGCATTTGAAGCTATTAAAATTTCTAAAAATAAAGAGTTAGAATTTTTATACCATGTAAAGATTGCTGAATTTTATAGAAAGAGAACCTTATTCGCTGAATCGATAAAGCATTTAGAAGCTGCTAAATTGATTTTAGAAACGCATAAAATTGCTCCTATATATTTAGCAAAATATTACAGTAGAAAAGCAGCCTTGTTTTCAGAGTATTTTATCCAACCAGATTCTACACTTTTATATGCTCAGAAATCATTAAAGATTTCAAAAGAACTGAATGATAAAAATGGAATATTTTATTCTATGCTAGAAATTTCAGGCGTTTATGAAAAGGAAAAGGATTTTAAAAAAGCAATACATAATTTAGAAGAACTTATTGATTTTGCTGAAAGGCATCAGTTAATTCAGAATAAAATTGATGCTTATATTAATTATACCCGCGTCTTAATAAAGGATAAGCAGTATACTAAGGCTTTAGAAGAATCGTTGAATGGCTTAGATTTTGCCCAAAAAAATGAATTGTTTTATGGCGAAATTTTACTCACCGATAACATAAGAAATATTTACGAAAAGCTTGGCAATACAATCAAGGCTTATCAATATTTAAAAGTAAGATTAAAACTTACAGATAAATATTATAAACTAGAGCATAATAAATTTCTGTTTGAACTTGAGGAAAAATACAAATTATCGGAGAAAGAGAATCAAATTAGAATTAATGCCCTCGAAATTGAAAATAAAAATAAAGCTTTGGCCTCTAACACGGTTATGTTTTATGCTATTGTTAGTCTATTGATTGTTGTTATTATAGTAACATTGTTAATTGCCTATGTTTTAAAAGGGGCGAAAGAAAGTAACAAGCAATTAAAAATATTATCTAAAGAAAACGAGTTTTTACTAAGTGAAGCCAACCATAGAATTAATAATAATTTGCAATTGGTGGTCATTCTTATTTCAGATCAATTGAAAAAAGCGTCTACCGAAAATAGTTTTCAACTTAAAAATATATTGACAAAAGTAGAAGCCATTTCAACACTTCACAAGCACTTATATAAAAATAATGATAAAGAGAAAATAGAAATCTCAAATTATCTAAACGATGTTAAACAAAGTTTTTTAGACGTATTTAACGAAAATAACATTAGTACAAATTTTAAAATAGACACTGTAGAAATTCCATCAGACTATGCCATGTATTTTGGATTATTACTTACCGAATTATCTATAAATTCTATAAAACATGCTTTTAATAATCAGGATAATAAAACCATTAATGTTGAATTACGTGTTAAAGAAAATAAGCTTAGTTTTCTGTATTCAGATAATGGAACGGTTATTATGACGCAAGAAATAAAACCAAAACTGATAGATAAAATCTGTCGACAACTTAAAATTGAGTATACTATTAATACTGAAAATGGTTTTACATTTTCATTTCAAAAAGACATAAGTAATGCATAACCCTAAAAACACCAAAATACTTATTATTGAAGATGACATTATTATAGCCGAATACATTTCAGAGATTTTACAAGAAGAACGATTTAAAAATATTGAAATCGCAAATGATGCCAATACTGCAATTGCTGAAATGAAAACCTTTGTACCAGAGATTATATTGATGGATATTAATTTAAGTGGTAAAAATGAAGGCATAACCTTATCTCAAAACAAAAATGATAATGCCGCTGTTATTTTTATCACGGGTCAGCAAGATTTTGCTTTAATGAGCGAAGCCATAAAAACAAAGCCATATGGTTATTTAACAAAGCCTATAAAGAAAGTAGATTTAATGGCATCCATAGGTATTGTCATTCAGAAAAATGAAAATCAGAATTTTCAATTTAAAGATGGATATGATACGGTAAATGTTAAATATTCAGATATAAGATATTTTGTAGCTGATGGTAATTATAGTAGTATTTATACTATTTCAAAAAAATATAGTATAAGACAATCGTTGAGTACTATAGCAGAGCAATTGCCATTGCACACATTTGCAAGAGCGCATCGGTCCTTTTTAGTAAATAAAAATAAAGTAGAGCGTATTACAACAAACACACTTGAAATTAACAATGTAGAAATACCATTGTCTAGAACCTATGCAAAACAGTTTAAGTAGCCATTATCAATTTTTTGAGTATTAAGATCTAAGTATAGGATCATTTGTCTCAACCAAAACAAAAACAGTGACTTACATACAAAGTATTGCATCTCGTCCCAAATTTAAAAGATAAGGAATAGTTTAGCCATATATTAGTGGTTGAACGGATAACCAACCATTCTTTATAATCTGATTAATAGCAAAAGGCAGCATTTACCATTATGGTAGGGCTGCTTTTTTTTGTCATTAAATGAAAATATTAGGGATTGAAATACCATTTATATACATAGTATTGCATTTGGACACGTTAAAAATGTATTTCATCGGTAATTATATAGATTTGAATGATTATTAATTCAAACTAAATCTATAACCTATGAAACTAAAATTTTACTTATTTACGTTGGTGCTTTTATTCCAATTAACGTCTTATGGACAAACCTTTAATGCTGATGGCATTAATTATAATATAACTTCAGTCTCAGATCCACTTACGGTTGAAGTAGGGCAAAATTTTATGATGATGTCTAAAACTGTAATGATTCCAGAAACGGTTATCTACGATTCAAATACTTATGAAGTCACTGCTATAGGTGAAGCTGCTTTTTTTGATTCTTTAGACTTAACTTCAGTCCTAATTCCTGATTCGGTGACTTCGATAGGGACTGCAGCTTTTGCTATGTGCCATAGCTTAACTTCTGTTACAATTCCTAATTCAGTGATTTCTATAGGAGAACTAGCATTTGATCATTGCACAAGTTTACAAACAGTTAATATAGGTAATTCTGTAACTTCTATAGGTCCACGAGCTTTTGGAATGTGCCATAGTTTAACTACTGTCATTTGTAATAGTACTACTCCTTTAGTAATTAACCCATCTGTTTTTGATAATGACTTTGGGCCATCAGTAAATAGAACTTTATATGTACCTTATAGTGCTGTAGCTGCATACCAAAATACAGCAGTTTGGCAAGATTTCAATCCAATTTTACCGATTGATGTTTCAGCGACACATTTAAATTTAGATGGAGTAGACGATTATATCGATTGTGGTAATATATTAACTGAGTCTTATACTAAAGAAGCATGGATTTATCTTAATGAATTTGCTGCCGAGAATAATATAGTTTCAGGTTCTGATAATTTTGGACAACATGCGTTATGGGTACCGAATGGTATATTATCGGCTGGCCATAATGGTCAGTGGAATGCTGTAGAAGATTCAAATATATTAGAACTTAATACATGGTATCACGTGGCTGTTAGTTATGATAGCCCGTCACAAACTTTAAAATTATATAAAGATGGATCTTTAGTAGCTACGAATACTAATGTATTACCATCAATTAATGGAAATGAAGTGAATATAGGATCTTATAATGATGCCAATTACCTATTTAATGGCTCTATTGATGAAGTCCGTATATGGAATGTAGTAAGAACTGTTGAAGAATTAAATGAATCTAAAAACGTTGAATTACAAAATGATGAAACAGGTTTAATTGCATATTATAATTTTAATCAAGGTTTAGATAGCCAAGACAATACTCAAGAAACAGTACTTTTAGATAGTTCTGAAAATACAACTCATGGAACATTACATAATTTTGAATTGTTAGGATCAACTAGTAATTGGTTAGCTGGGTCTCCTATAAGTACACCTGCAACTTACCTTAATTTTGGAAATTCACACGACTTTATAGATTGTGGTGATGATGCAAGTGTAAGAATTACAGGTAATACCATTACATTAGAAGCTTATGTTAAGTTTAATTCTTTTGCATCACAAGCTTATTTAGGAAATATTATTAATAAAGATGACGCTAATGGTCCTTTTAATTCGGGTTATATGCTAAGAGCAGGAGGTAATGGTGTTGTTAATTTTACCTTAGGAAATTCTGGATGGAACGAAACAAATTCACCTGAAAACAGTATAAGTTTAAATACATGGCATCATATTGCAGGTGTTTATGATGGAACCACAGCAAAAATTTATGTAGATGGTATTGAAGTTGCTTCTCAAGATTTCACAATGAATATTGGTAATGCGTACCGAAATCTTAATATAGGAAAAGATCCACAATTTAATGATCGATTTTTGGATGCAGCTATTGATGACGTTAGAATTTGGAACATAGCAAGAACGGCTAATCAAATCAACAAAAGTAAAAATTGTGAACTACAAGGAGTAGAAGAAGGTTTGGTAGCGTATTATAAATTCAATCATGGCTTAAATGCGGATTATAATAGTTCAGAGCTTCAACTAGTGGATGCCACAGGAAATGGAAACGATGGTATTTTAAATAATTTTACCTTATTTGGAACAACATCAAACTGGTTAATGGGATCTCCACTTACATCTGGTGTCGTTATACCAACAGCACCAGCAGTTGATACACAGACATTTTGTGGAAGTGCAACAGTAACGGATTTAGAAATTATAGGGTCGACATTAAAATGGTACAACTCCGAAACTAATGATACGGCTTTAATTGCTACTACCGATTTAGAAACCGGGACTTATTATGTGTCAGATTCTAATGCAAATGGTTGCGAAAGCGAAAGAACTATGGTTAATGTTATTATTTCAGACATTCCAGAAGTGCCAATAGTAACAGCATTAGTGACTTACAGTCAAGGTGATGATGCTAGTGTATTAACTGCAACTTCAGGTGGATTAGACTTAGCTTGGTATGAAGCTGAAACAGGAGGAGTTCCTGATTCAGAAGCACCAACTCCTAGTACAGAAACTATTGGTTCAACATCGTATTGGGTCGCTAGTGTTAGTGATGACGGTTGTTACAGCGAACGTGTAGAGATTGTTGTTACAGTTGAAGAAGTTTTAGGAGTTGGAGATCGTAATATATTGAATGCTATTAAAGTGTACCCAAACCCAACAGATGGTCAAGTGTCTATTATGCTACCAAGTATTAAGGAAGTTAAAATTACCGTGTACGATTTAAATGGACGTTTGCTTTTAAACAATGTAAATACAAGTGATAATTTTATAATTAATTTAAATCAATATGAAGCAGGCATCTATGTCTTAAAAATTAAAATAGACGAAAATGAAACTATAAAACGAATAGTAAAAAAGTAATATAAGTAAATTTGATGTAGTTAAAATAGCGATACTCTTTTTTGAGTATCGCTATTTTGTTTCTAATTTATGTATAGGAATGACTGCTAAAAAGGAAAGAATAAAACAAAATAGTTCATTCACATACAAAACACTGCATTTCAAACCTGACTATTTGTAAGTTATTGATATAAATTTAGTTTTGTTCGGCTCAATAGTTATGGTAGATCTAAGCTTTTAAATTATGTAGAAGAATGAACTATTTTAATAAAGAGCCATTCGTTAAAATCTAAGGTGTTTATATTGAATCTAATTATTTTATATTAAGCCGAGGTTTGGGTAAATTTCGGTAACGGTGATTAAGAAGTAGGGTTTTTAATCAACTAAATTAAAGGTGGCTGTGAGGCGACCTTTTTTTTGTTTGTTAATACATCAGAGTTTCATAGCATTATTTCTTATTTTTAATAAAATCCATTAGATATGTTATCAAAAGAAACCATACTCCACAAAATTCAAATCTTAATTACCAATCATTTTAACACACCCGAAGACGCCTTTGCATTTTTTGATAAAGATGGTGATGGAAAATTGAGTAAAGATGAAATTGTAAAATTATTAAAACAAGCTGAAATTACCGGGTTTATTCGAGGTATGGTGTCTTCTAAATTAATCGAAGGCTACGATAAAGATGGTGATGACCTTATTAATTGGAAAGAGTTTAAATCTGCTATTGATGAAATTTCAGGCGAATCAAAATAAAATCAGCTTATAGTAATATGAATTTTTTTCAAAAAGAGATTAAACTTCAAGCATTTTCTAGAGGTTTCCATCTCATTACTTCAGATATTTTACGAGCACTTCCAGAGTTAAAGCAAATTAATGTTGGGCAATTGCAAGTATTTATTAAGCATACTTCGGCAAGTTTAACCATAAATGAGAATGCAGATCCAACGGTAAGATTAGATTTTGAAAGCCATATCAATAAAATGGTTCCAGAAAATCAGGACTATTACCAACATACTTACGAAGGTCCTGATGATATGCCTGCACATATAAAAGCATCGTTAATGGGAACCTCTGTGCAAATGCCCATTACTAATGGTGAGTTAAATCTCGGAATTTGGCAAGGCATCTATCTTTGTGAGCATAGAAATAGAGCATCAGGAAGGCAACTAGTGCTTACGGCTTTCGGTAATTAATTGCTCTAAAACCAATTCTACACCATTATTATCGTTAGATTCTGTTTCAAAATTAGCCACAGTTTTCACATTAGGGTGCGCATTTTTCATCGCATAGCTATATTTGGCGCATGTCAACATTTCTAAATCATTATTATAATCTCCAAATACCATCGTTTCAGAAGGTGAAATGTTGAGTTGCTCTTGTAAAAAGCTTAGAGCATTTCCTTTATTAGTAATAGCTTCAGAAATATCGACCCAATGATTTCCGGAAACCACAACATTGAGTTCTGGTTTTAAATGTTTTACGAATGGGAAAATATGTTTTTCTGAATTTGTGGTGTGATACAACGCTATTTTAATGATGTCATCTGTAATATCTTCAAAAGTATCAATGATGGTGTAAACAGAATAATATTCAGAAAATGTCTTTACCAGTTCATCCGATGCTCTAAGAATAAATGCCCGATGTTGCGTGCAGAAAATAGGGTAGGCGCCTTCAATATTAGTAACTAAGGTGTAAAGTTCTAATAATCTATTTGGATCTAGCTGATTAGAAAGCAGTACGTCCTCATTTTTAATGACTAAACCTCCATTTTCTGCAACGATTATAATATCATCTTTTATAGGTTGAAGTTTCTCAACAATGCTATAATAAGGTCGTCCACTCGCAGCAACAAATTGAATGTTTTGTTGTTTTAAGTCTTTAAATAGTTCAAAGAACTTGGAACTCACTTCGTGATGAGAGTTTAGCAATGTACCGTCCATATCTGTGACTACCATTTTAACGTCTTTCATATTGTATCCTTAAAAATTGTATTCAAATTAAGTAAAATCAAAATAAGCCGTCTGAAAAAGTATTTCTTAGTTTTAAATGTCACATTGAGCGCAGTCGAAATGCAATGATTTTTAAAACATTAAAACTTCAATTACGCTCAGTTTGAAAGCAAGTAATGACTCTTTAGACAGACTCTTTATTTTTTAGTGAGAACCTACATGACAACCACAGGTTTCTCGTGTAAAACTTTGCGATTCCTCATGCCAAGGAAACGCTTGGTTATATTTATTGTTTTCCCAATAGAACTCAGTGCGCTCCTTTGGATGATTTCCTATTTCATTCATAGTTTCAGTATCATATAATCGACCATTAATCATGGTGTAAATAATACTTTCAGAATTTCTAATGTCTTCTAAAGGGTTTTTATCCATTACAATTAAATCGGCTAATTTTCCTTTTTTCAGCGAACCGATATCATTACCTGCACCTATATAATTAGCTCCATTTATAGTGGCAGCTTTTAAGGTTTCATGATTTGTCATACCACCTTGTTGAAGTGACCATAATTCCCAATGTGCTCCGAGTCCTTGTAACTGACCATGTGCACCAAGATTTACTTTTACGCCAGCATCACTAAGTGCTTTAGTTGTTTTAGAAACCAAAATATGACCGTTTTCATATTCTTCATCCGGAACCATAACACGATGTCTAGAACGTGAATCGATAATTGCTCTTGGAGTATATTTTAGAAGCTTTTCATTTTCCCATACATTGGTTTTTTGATACCAATAGACTTCACTATTCATACCACCATAATTCACAATAAGTGTTGGTGTATAACCCACGTTACTGTTACCCCAAAGCTCTAAAACATCTTTATATACAGGAGCCACAGGAATGTTGTGCTCAACACCAGTATGGCCATCCATGACCATGGTGATATTGTGATAAAACGTTGAGCCTCCTTCCGGAACAACAAAAATACCTTCTTCGCGGGCGGCTTGTAATACTTGTTGTCGTTGCTCTCGTCTTGGTTGGTTATAACTCTTAACAGATAAAGCACCGAAAGCTTTGGTTCTTCTAATAGATGAACGTGCATCTTCAAGATTATTGATGACCGCTTTAAAATCTCCATCAGCTCCATAAAGTATAAACCCAGTAGAGTAGAGGCGTGGCCCAACAAGTTCTCCTGTTTTTTGTAATTCGGAAAGTGCAAAAATCGTTTCAGAATGCGCAGATGGATCATGAGAGGTTGTAACTCCATAAGCTAAATTAGCATAAAATTGCCAATGCTTTTGTGTGGTTAATCCATATCTAAAGCCACCAATATGTGCATGCGCATCAACCATTCCTGGCATTATTGTTTTTCCTGAAACATCATAGACTTTCGCATCGGAAGGTATTGTGATGTCTGAAGTATTTCCAATAGATTCAATAGTGTTGTTGTTAATAACGATGGTGCCATTTTCTATGATTTCATCACCTTCCATAGTAATCAGTCGCGCTCCTTTTAAAGCAATTCTTCCTGAAGGTTTATCAGTTTTAGCTTCTAAATTAATTTTTATGCCTTTTTCAACGAGTTTGGTATCTTCGGAAGCATTAGCTGAAAAATACTGGTTGCCTAAGGTCCAATGTAATGTTTTACTGTCTTTAGACCAATGTAAATTGATACCTGCATCTTTAGAAAGTTGTGTAATTGGAACATATTTACTTTTATCAGTTAAGTCTAAAGTGTGTCCCGATTTAGGCATAGGAGCCAAATACACTTTATGCAAATGAACAAAAGCAATCCAGTTTCTATCAGGACTCGGTACCAAAATATTGCCATGTTTTGATTTGACAAGTGTGCGTTCCTCAAAACCATTAAGGTTAGCACTTTTCAATTCTTTAGTTAAAGCCCCAAAAAACTGGCCACCATTCTGGTATAGAATTCGTGTATCATCGGCATTAAACATTGGGTAATCTCCTTCTTTGGTTACAAATTTGGTGTTTGTGCCGTCACTATTCATCACATACAAACCTGCTTTTTTTGAAAACGTCCGACCTTGCTCGTTGTTTCCTCCTTCTTTTCGATAAACAATATGTTTAGCGTTATGAGAATACGATGGGTTTCTATAAATGCCTTTTTCTGAAGTCAATTTTGTAGCAGCTCCACCATTTGAAGGAATCGAATAAATAGCACCAAGGTTTTGATCATTCCAAGTCACATAAGTAATGGTGTTTCCATCGGGTGTAAAGGTCGGTTCAAATTCAAAATCAGTGCCTGTCGTTAATCGTTTAGCTTTTCCGTTTGGTAATTTTTGTGTATATAAATACCCAAGCGCATTAAATACAATTGATTTTCCATCAGGTGACGTGGTCGCATGACGAATAACTTTAGCGTCAAAAGTATCTGGTGCTACAGGCGTGTCAAATTCAACAGCTTTAGCAATTTTAATAGTAGCATTAGCTTGAAATGGAATTTCGGATACTGTGAGCGAATTGATATTGATCGTATTAATTTTTCCGCCAGACCAAATCACGATGTCTTCATTATTAGGCATCCAATTAAAGTTGGTGTACACTCCAAAAATAGCCCAAGCTTCTTGCTGGTCTTTATTAAGTTGATCATAAACAGGCCATTCTTCACCTGTTTCTAAATCATGAATATATAAAACAGTTTTAGTACGTATACGTTTTATAAAAGCTAGTTTTTTTCCGTCTCTAGAAATTTGAGGACGTGCAGCTCCACCAGGACCACCAGTAATTCTCATGGTTTCTCCTGTTTTCATATCATAACGATTAATGACATAGATTTGGCTGTTAGGATCTTTGTTGTATTGAAAAGCACCTCCAGGATAAACGTCTTCGCTATAGTACAAATACTTCCCGTCTGGCGATATGGTCGGTTCGTTAACATCCTGTTGGTCATTCTTCTTTTTAGTAAGCTGTAAGCCACTACCACCAGTTTTATGATACATCCACAATTCACCAGCTCCTAAAGAGCGACCAGAAGTAAAATGCTTTCTAGCAATAAGATAATTTCCGTCTGGTGTCCAAATAGCATTGTTTAATAACCTGAAATCTTCTTTTGTAATTTGTTTTGCATCAGAACCATCGGTATTCATAACCCATATATTGTCGCCACCACCTGCATCGCTCGTAAATGAAATATGTTTACCATCAGGACTAAATCGTGGTTGTATTTCAAAAGGCAAACCTTCTCTTAATATTTTAGATTTACCACCTTTGATATCCATGATGTAGATGTCCCCTAGTAAATCGAAAACAATAGATTTTCCATCAGGACTGATATCTAAATTCATCCAAGTCCCTTCGTCAGTTGATAGTTTTAGGTCTTTAAAATTCCAATCCCCTTCTGGGTTTGAAACATCCCAAGGTTTGGGGTTTTCTTGGTCTTGGGTATAAGCGTTAAAAGTAACAAGTAAAATGAGGGTTGCAATGAGTTGAATACGCTTCATGTAATTGGTTTTTATTAAAGCGTAAGTTAAAAATAAAAAAGGAATTTTGTGTAAGTATGCGCTTATGTAAATGGTTTAGTTTTTAATATTTAGGCATAAAAAAATCCGATTCAAATTAATGAATCGGATTTTATAAGCGAAATGTTGTTATTAATTTGGCTAAAAGCCTATTTTACTTTGTTTACTATAGTTTCAAAAGCATCTGGGTGATTCATCGCTAAATCGGCAAGTACCTTACGGTTCAAGTCAATATTATTAGATTTTAATCCTCCCATAAATTTTGAATAGCTCATTCCATGCTGTCTTGCACCTGCGTTAATACGCATAATCCATAACGAACGGAATGTTCTCTTTTTTACTCTACGGTCTCTGTACGAATATTGCATCGCTTTGTCAACCGCATTTTTTGCTACTGTCCAAACGTTTTTACGTCTTCCGAAGTAACCTTTTGCTTGCTTAAGAACCTTTTTTCTTCGGGCTCTTTTTGCTACTGAATTTACTGATCTTGGCATTCTCTTAATTGTTTTTTTGTAGTAGGCGGTCTAAATTGACACTTGCTAAATTGTTTTGCCTAACTCCAGGGTTTATAATTTGTTTTAACCGATTAAAACACTATTACTTTAAACGTAACATTGTTTTAATATTGTTCTCATCTGCTTTATGTACTAAACCATCATGAGTCAATTTTAGCTTACGCTTTTTAGATTTTTTTGTCAATATATGACTCTTAAAAGCATGCTTTCTTTTAATCTTACCAGTGCCAGTTAGTTTGAAACGTTTCTTAGCACTCGATTTTGTTTTCATTTTAGGCATTTTCTCCTCTTTTTAATTTACGTTTCGCTTATTATCGTATCGCTGAAAATTCAGCTTTTAATTACTTCTTCTTAGGTGCAATGAACATAATCATTCGCTTTCCTTCAAGCTTAGGCATTTGCTCAACCTTTCCATATTCTTCAAGATCTTGAGCCAATTTTAGTAATAAAATTTGACCTTGCTCTTTAAAGACAATAGATCGTCCTTTAAAGAATACGAACGCTTTTAATTTCGCTCCATCTTTTAAGAATTTTTCAGCATGCTTCTTTTTAAACTCGTAATCGTGATCATCTGTTTGAGGACCGAAACGTATTTCTTTAACGATTACTTTTGTTGCTTTAGATTTTAATGATTTTTCTCGTTTCTTTTGCTCGTAAAGGAATTTTTTATAATCCATAACTTTACAAACAGGAGGGTTCGCATTTGGCGAAATCTCTACGAGATCTAAACCTTGTTCGTCGGCTAAGGATAACGCTTGTTTAACAGGATAAACACCTATTTCGACATTATCTCCGACTAATCTTACTTCTTCAGATCTGATTTTAGAATTTATACGGTGTTTATCTTCTTGAGATACACGTCTTGTAAAATTCTTTCTGTTTCTACGTATTGCTATGGCTTCTGTATTTTAAATTAAACTTAATATTATTTAAAAGTTTTTAAACTTTTACTAACTCTATCTTTTACTATTTTTATAAAGTCTTCTACATTAATTGTGCCAAGGTCTTCACCACCATGTTGACGCACTGTTATTGTATTATCCTTTTCTTCTTGCTCACCAACGATAATCATATAAGGAAACTTTTGCATTTCAGCTTCGCGAATTTTCTTACCTACAGTTTCATTTCTGTTGTCTGTGAGGGCGCGAATTTCGTCATTTTCTAGCGAAATTAAAACTTTTTCAGCGTATTTTTCATATTTCTCACTTATAGAGAGTACAATTACTTGCTCAGGCATTAACCAAAGCGGGAAATTCCCACCAGTATGCTCTAGTAATATCGCTATAAAACGTTCCATACTTCCAAAAGGAGCACGGTGAATCATAACCGGTCTGTGCATCTCGTTATCACTGCCTTTATAAGACAAATCAAAGCGTTCAGGTAAGTTGTAATCTACTTGTATGGTTCCTAATTGCCATTGGCGTCCAAGGGCATCTTTTACCATAAAGTCTAACTTTGGACCATAAAAAGCAGCTTCACCCGTTTCTACAACAAAGTTTAAATTTTTATCCTTAGCAGCACTTAAAATAGCTTGTTCTGCTTTTTCCCAGTTTTCATCGCTTCCGATATACTTATCCGGATTTTCAGGATCTCTTAATGAAACCTGAGCTGTAAAATTTTCGAAACCTAAAGATCCAAAAACATAGAGTACTAAATCTATGACATCTTTAAACTCTTTGTCTAACTGATCTGGTGTACAGAAAATATGGGCATCATCTTGAGTAAAACCTCTAACGCGTGTTAAACCATGTAATTCTCCACTTTGCTCATAGCGATATACCGTTCCAAATTCCGCATAACGTTTTGGTAATTCTTTATAGGAAAATGGTTTTGTGTTATAAATTTCACAATGATGTGGGCAGTTCATTGGTTTTAAAAGGAATTCCTCACCCTCAGAAGGAGTCGTTATAGGCTGAAAACTATCGGCACCATATTTTGCATAGTGACCAGAAGTTACATAAAGTTCCTTACTTCCAATATGCGGGGTCACCACCATTTCATAACCAGCTTTCTTTTGTGCTGCTTTCAAAAAGTTCTCTAAACGTTCGCGTAATGCAGCACCTTTAGGTAACCATAACGGTAAACCTTGTCCTACCTTTTGCGAAAATGTAAAAAGCTCTAATTCTTTACCAAGTTTTCTGTGGTCTCTTTTCTTAGCTTCTTCTAAAAGCTCTAAGTATTCTGTTAGCTCTTTTTGTTTCGGGAAAGAAATACCATAAACTCTTGTGAGTTGCTTATTCTTTTCGTCACCTTTATAATAAGCCCCAGCAACACTTAATATTTTAACAGCTTTTATTATACCGGTATTTGGTATGTGGCCACCACGACAAAGATCTGTAAAACTTGAGTGATCACAGAAACTAATAGTGCCGTCTTCAAGGTTTTCAATTAAATCAACTTTATAGTCATTCTTTCCTTTATAATAGGATAAGGCTTCAGCTTTAGAAACCTCACGCATTTTAAAGTCGTGCTTACCTCTAGCGATTTCTATCATTTTAGTTTCGATAGATTTAAAATCCTTTTCAGAAATAGAGCCTTCATCTAAATCAACATCATAATAAAAACCATTATCAATAGCTGGGCCAACCCATAACTTTACGTTTGGGTATAGTTCTTCTAAAGCTTGTGCCAACACATGGGCAGAAGAATGCCAAAATGCTTTTTTACCTGCATCGTCTTTAAAAGTATATAAGGTAAGACTACCATCAGTGGTTAGTGGAGTGGTAGTTTCAACAACTGTGTCATTGAATTTTGCTGAAATAACATTACGGGCAAATCCTGCGCTAATGTCTACAGCCACTTCATAAGGAGTTACATCTTTTTCAAAAGATCTAACCGAACCATCTGGTAGAGTAATTTGTATCATTATATATAGTATAAATTTTAGCCTACAAAGATATACCTATATAAGGAATAGACAAAGTGAAGTTTCTATAAATATTGTATAGTCCTTTTAGGGCATTCCGCTTTTGCTTTTTAGTAGCAAAAGCGTCGCGTCATCCGCTGTATCTTTTTTTATTAGGTTTACTTTAGTGTAGAATATGTTGTCTCATAGTATTATGTTCTTATCATGTCATTATATATAGACCTAAAAAAAGGATGCCGCTACTACCGCTAATGCAGTTGTAATTCATAAAGGTATTGTGCTATTGAAAGCCGTTTTTTATATTAAAGTATAGTATTCGCTAGGGGTTAGAATAAAACAAGAACTTTTTAATATTGTTAAATTGCACGGAATTAAGGTTTTAAAATAAAAATAGAAATAAAAAGCAAAAATGTGTTGTGGAAATGAAAAAGGGTTCTATTTTTGCACCCCGAAACAAAAACAATATGTTGCGTTTCGTACGTTCATTTCCAGAAAAATTAAGCTTGAAAAAAGAATTAAATATTTTTTCAAATTAAGTTTGTGAGAGTGAAAAAAGGGTTTTATATTTGCACCCGCTTAGCGAAACAACGTTAAGAGAAAGTAAAGAAAAAGTTCATTAACATATTGAATTGACAGCGTAAGAATCAACTGGAAACGGTTGATTTAAAACAAGA
>NZ_JABFDI010000012.1 GCF_013403915.1 Winogradskyella pacifica | reverse complement strand
CTTTAAGATACGAAAATCAATGCTTCTTTGAAAATATAAAATATAAAAAAAGAGACTGCCTTTTTAGACAGCCTCTTAATATTTTTAAAGGCCTTTAAACCATTCTTGAAATTGTTTACCAAATAAAAATGTTGGTTTCATCTCACCTCCTAATGCAGCAATTATACTCATAATCCATGCTATAAGTAAAACAAGCCACATTATTAAATTTATAATCGGAATCCATGATGAAACAACCGCTATTAGAACTAGACCTAGCATCTGCCTGATGTAAAAAGAACCAAATTCAGTTTTATTACTACTATTCATTACAATAGCAATAATCCACCCAATAAAGGTAATGTGTGCTATGATGGCAACATTTTTACCGTCACTAAATACTTCTTTAGCGTCGTTACCGAAATCATCAGCCGCTCTTTTTGCGTCACGTCCAAATTCCTTGGCATCATCTGAAAACTCATTAGCCTTTTGGCTTATTTTGTCTCCGGCTTTACGAGCATTATCTTTAGCATCATCTAACATATCGTTAAGATCATTGCCTAAATCTTTATTATCATCTGACATTTTTTTTAGTTTTTGGTTAGACCCTAAAGTTAGTAAAATATTAGTAACTCACTTAACTATTTTAGGTGCATCAATTATGTGATTTTTACATTATCCAAACAACATAATGACGCCTCCAATAGCCGTTGCAATTAAAATAAAACGCCTGTAATTAACATTAGAAATTAGTTTTACAATATATGCTCCTAGTAAAAAGCCTAAGAGCACTGCAGGAATTAATACGGAATTTAAAACCAGTGATTCTATGCTAACGGTTTCCCAAATAAAAATATGAAATGGAAGTTTTATGATATTAATAATAAAGAACAACCATGCTGCAGTGCCTATAAATTCGTTTTTCTTAAAACGCATGGTTAGAAAATATATATTAGAAATAGGACCTGCTAAATTGCCAATCATAGTTGCAAAACCAGTTAAAAAACCCATCCCTGTAGAAAATAATTTATTCTTAGGGACGTTGGTCGATTTTCGTTTTTCTAAGTAAACCATTATTAAAACTGAGGCCAATATTATCACTGCCATCAATCGTTTAAATATGAGTTCGGAAATATCATTTCCAACCCATACGCCAACTAATACACCAACAATTATCCATGGTATAAGCTTTTTTATAATAGCCCAATCGGCATGTCTATTATAATGTATAACAGCTAAGATATCTGCACAAATGAGCATAGGTAATAAAATACCTGTAGAGGCTTTTTCGCCAAAAACAAAGGCAAGTATAACAACGATTATGATGCTTACTCCTTTTATACCTGATTTGGATATTCCTAATAAAAAAACTGCAAAACCAATGGCTAACCATTGCAATGCAGTTAAATTATACGATTGAAGAATTTCTATGTACGACAACAATGAGTTTTAAAAAATTTGAATTTATTGAAAAGCACTGTCTATCGGTTCCCAAAGTTCTATTTTATTGCCATCATTATCCAATATCCATCCGAATTTACCATAACTGTATTCTTCCATATCACCTACAATGGTAACTCCTTCATCTTTTAAAGTTTCTAATAGTTCCTTTAGATTTTCAACTCTGTAGTTAAACATAAAGTCTTTTTTTGAAGGTTCAAAGTGCTTTGAATCCTCTGCAAATGGACTCCATTGTGTAGAGCAATCTTTACCTTCTTTATCTTTCCACCAAAAGGTAGAACCATAATCATCAGTATCAAAACCGAGATGCTTTTTATACCAATCTTTTGCTGCTTTTGGATCTTTGGTTTTGAAGAATAAACCTCCAATTCCTGTGACGCGTTTTTTCATTTTATCCTGAATTTATTGCCGAATCTCATTAGTTGAAACCCTAAAAGTTATACTTCTCTTTTTTTTACTTTTTCTTTAAAACGGACTCATAAATGTCTACCCACTCGGCACAGGTCATTTTTCTAGTGAGTTCTCCAATTAATTCAAACGGAATCTCATCCATTTTTTTAAATCGGATACAGCTTTTTCCCATATCGAGTTTGCGTTTACAATGCTTTGGATACTCCTTTATAAACCAATCATGTAATTCTGGATTCGCATAAATACCGCTATGATATAGGTTGACTGAGTTTTTTTGAGAGGCAAAACTCATAAATGGTAAAGGTGTTTTGGGATCACAATGATAACCATCGGGATAAACGGAATGTGGGACATAATAACCAATCATGTTGTATTGTATGCCTTCTTCAAATCCCTTAGGTAAATTATCTTTTATAACTTGTCTCAAAGTTTTTATAGCGCTTTGTCGCTCTTCCGGTACTTGGCTTATGTAATCTTCGGGAGACGTGGCTTTGTATGTCATGTTTAAAAGGAGATTGTAAAGCTCTAAGTTAACAAAATTTTGCTTTTATCTTATCAACGATAGTTTGTGAGAGTTTAATATTGCTTTCAACCGTCCAGCCTGCAACATGTGGCGAGAGTAAAACGTTCTCTGCTGCTATTAAATATTGAAAGGCTTCTGGCATTTCATTTGAAGTAAATAAATTTTCAAAGGATGATTTTTCATATTCTAAAACATCCAATCCTGCTCCTAGAATTTTACCAGATTTTAAACCTTTTACCAAATCTTCTGTAATCACGCTTTTTCCGCGTGCTGTATTAATAAGCCAAAACGGATTTTTAAACCCATTTATAAAATCTGAATTGATCATATTCAGCGTCAAATCTGTTTGTGGTATGTGAAGACTTAGAACATCAGATTTTGCTTTTAATTCTTCAAGAATTACTTGTTTAGCGTTGGCATCTCCGACATCTGTTTTTATGTCATAGCATAAAACTTCTACATCAAAGCCTTTTAGTTTTTTGGCGAAGGCTTTTCCCATATTGCCATAACCAATCAATCCAACAGTTTTCCCGTCTAATTCTAATCCACGGTTGTCTTCTCGTAGCCATTTTCCTTGTCTTACTTCTTTGTCTGCCTTATTCAATTTATTAAAAAGTGATAACAACATCCCTAAAGCATGTTCTCCAACGGCATTTCTATTACCTTCTGGTGCAGAAATGAGGTGAATGCCTTTTTTTTCGGCATAATCACAATCTATATTTTCTAATCCGGCACCAACACGACCTATGAATTTTAGGTTTGTGGCCGCATCTAAAAATGATTTGTCAATGCTAAATCGACTTCGGATGACCATACCATCATATTCAGAAATTTTTGCTTCTATTTCAGATTTTGAGGCTATGTAATCTTCGTGATTGGTAAATCCTAAATCGTTGAGCTGACTTAAAAGTAGAGGGTGGTTAGAGTCTAGGTGTAGTATTTTCATGGTAATACCAGTTTACGTAGGTTATAATAATTAGATGTTTTTAGGCTCTTAAATACCTAAAATCAATTTTGCTATTAAGAAGTAAATCAAAATACCAAAAACATCATTACTTGTAGTAATAAATGGCCCCGTTGCAACAGCGGGATCAATACCTCTTTTGTCAAGAAAAATAGGTATAAAAGTCCCAATAATAGCCGCCATTACAATTACAGCAACTAAGGCTATACTTATCGTTATCGATACGATATATGGTGTTCCGAATATAAAGTGGGTAATAAGAATGGCAACAAGTGAAATCGCTACACCATTTACCAAGCCTAATAAAAACTCTTTAAATAAGCGTTTTAAAATTTTTCCATCGATAGTGCCATTTGCAATACCCTGAACAACGATGGCTGAAGACTGTACTCCAACATTTCCGGCTGTAGCCTGAATTAAAGGTACAAAACTTAGCAACACAATAAAGTTGCCCATGTTGTCATTAAACTGCTCAATAATACTAGCAGCGCCAAGTCCACCAAACATACCAATGAATAACCAAGGCAGTCGTGCTTTTGTTAATTTTAAGATACTATCATCTGCTTCTACATCTTGCGAGATACCTGCTGCTAATTGATAATCTTTATCTGCTTCTTCTCTTATAACATCAATAATATCATCAATGGTAATTCTCCCCACTAAGGTTTGGTTATCATTGACTACAGGAATGGCTTCTAAATCGTATTTCGCCATTATTTTTGCAACATCTTCTACGTCATCATCCACATGTACCCAGTCCACATTGTCTTTAGCAATATCTGCAATTTTTGTATCGCTTTTAGAAATGATTAAATCTTTTAAAGACAATCTGCCAATAAGTTTGTCGTGCTTATCTACAACGTAAACAGAATGCACCCTTGTAACATCTTTGGCTTGCCCTCTAATTCTGCGTAAACAACCAGCAACTGTCCAAGTCTCATAAACCTTAACCAATTCTTTTGCCATAAGTCCACCTGCCGTGTCCTCGTCATAGGCTAAAAGTTCTTGAATTTCTTCTCGGTGTTCGTCGTCTTCAATTTGCGAGATTACTTCGGCTTGTCTATCCTCGGGTAATTCTGCGATCATATCGGCAGCATCATCCGTGTCTAGCTCTTCAACCTCTTCGGCAATCTCTTTAGTAGAAAGGTTTCTAAGAATTTTCTCTCTAATATCCTCATCGAGTTCCATGAGGATTTCAGAAGTGGTTTCAGAATCGAGCAGTTTTATGACATAAACGGCATCATCGAGATCTAAGTCGTCAAGAATTTCAGCAATATCTGCATGGTGATACTCGTTTAAAAGGATTTCTAGGTCTTTGTCATTTTGTTCTTCGACAAGGACTTCAACCTTTTCAATAAGTTCATCAGTTAACTGAAATTGTATGTTATCTTGGATATCTTCCACTTGATTTTTAATACGCTTTTACTTTAAAATGTTATCCGTCTGCGTTCTATGTGGTAGCAGAGGAAATTAGTTTTCGTCATTTTCAATTAATGAGGTTAACTCAATAAACTGAGCAACACTCAATTGTTCTGGCCGCTGCCCAAATATAATATTTGCTTTTAAATTATCCGACAGATTAAATGTTTTTAAGCTGTTTCGCAATGTTTTTCTTCGCTGTTGAAATCCTGTTTTTACAACTCTAAAAAATAATTTTTCATCACAAGGTAAGTCGTAATTCTCTTTACGTTTTAGCAAAAGCACACCCGAATCTACCTTTGGAGGTGGGTTAAAAACCGTTGGAGGCACTGTAAATAAATATTCGGCATCATAAAATGCTTGTGTTAAAACAGATAAGATACCATAAACTTTTGAACCTTCTTTAGAGCAGATTCGCATCGCAACTTCCTTTTGAAACATACCTGAAAACTCAGGGATTTGATCTCTCATTTCTATAGTTTTAAAAAGAATTTGAGACGAAATATTATAGGGGAAATTACCGATTATGGCAAATGGTTTATCTTCAAATACAAGGCTCAAATCGTATTTAAGAAAATCTTTTTCTATGATTCTATCAGCAAGATGGAGGTAGTTATTTTTTAAATAATCTACCGATTCTGTATCTATTTCAATAACATGTGTTGTAGTGTCTTTTTTGAGAAGATATTTGGTTAGCACTCCCATTCCTGGACCAATTTCTAAAACATCATTATAACCCTGAAGCGATAAACTATCTGCAATTTGTTGTGCAATAGATTCGTCTTCTAAAAAATGTTGGCCTAGATGTTTTTTTGCTCTTACTGTCATGTATTTATTTTTCTAACGAAGGCGCAAAGGCGCAAAGTGTTATAACACAAAGATACGCGGAGATGCACCGAGATTGGCAGAGTTGTTAAAATATTCTCTATTTATCTTTATAATTAAGATAGGGATAAATAGTTCTGCGGTTTTATTTGAAGTTTACTGAATACTCACCCACAACTTCTAATTCTGTTCTAAAGGATAAAACTTTATCACCAAAACGTTGCAATCCGTCCTGTTTTAAGCGTTCTGAATGTTCGGCGTAATAGGAGTTTAAAGCATCTCTAGAATGCGCTCTATATTGCACAGAATAGGTTTCTGTTTCGTCATCCTCAACCAAAACTTTGGTTAGTTTAGCTTCTTTAAATTTTCCTGTAGCTAAAACTTGTGGAATGTGTTCTTTTATCCATTTAAGCCATTCTTGGTGGATGCTTTTGTCTATGTTTAGGGTAACGTTGTAGATTATCATTAGTAATGTGAATTTGATGCAAAAGTATGAAATTGGATGTTAATAGTTTTTTTACGCAAAGATGTAAAAGAGGAGAAAGCTTGATAAGAAAAAAGTAGAAGAAGTAAAAACACCAACTACAGTAACTGAAAACTGTGAGTAAGACTAAAAACTAATTTATAGAGTCGCCACGTAATACCCTAAACTTCTTACGAGCTTCAATAAAATAAATACTGTCTTGGTGCTCAAAGATTATTTTTTCGTAGAGTAGTTTAGCTTCTTCAGGTTTTGCTAAATGGTTGTTGTAAAGTTCCGCTAAATAATAAAGCGTATCATCGACTAAGATATCTTCTCCGTAATCCTTGATGATGTTTTGGTAATTAGCTTCGGCTTTAGTGTATTGTTTCTTTTTTTCGTAGAGTTTAGCTTGTTGATATAAGGCTTGGTCTGTAATACTTTCTCCTTTGTGTTCTTCTAGAATTTTATCTAAAAGCGAAATGGCCTCGTCATTTTTATTTTGAAAGGCAAATAAGTCTGCTTTAGCATAATATTTTAATGCGGTCTGTGTACTGTCTTCAAATTTATTATCCGAAATCAATAATTTTAAGTCTAATGCATCATTAGCAATTAATTGCGAAGTTGAAGATTTTAAAATTTTAAGTTGTGATTCCGCCCAATCAAAATCACCTTTGTAATAACTAGTTTTAGCGACCTTAAATCGCGCTTCTTGCGCAATAGTGCTATTTTTTAAATTCGCTTGAATTTGAGAATAGAAAATCAACGCTTCATTAAACTTTTCTTGAAGCACTAAAATATCTGCCAATAGTAATTTTACTTTCGCCTCTTGAAACATTGAAATATTCAGCTTTAAACTTTTCTTTAAAAAACGAGTCGCAGCTTCTGTGTCTCTTAGGTTAAAGGCTAGAAATTTACCATAAGCTAATTGTAATGATAAGCTTAACTTAGAGTTTCCATATTCAGTAAGTAAGTTGTTGTAAGTTTCGTT
This sequence comes from Winogradskyella pacifica, assembly GCF_013403915.1. Lineage (GTDB taxonomy): Bacteria > Bacteroidota > Bacteroidia > Flavobacteriales > Flavobacteriaceae > Winogradskyella > Winogradskyella pacifica. The sequence goes on along the minus strand of NZ_JABFDI010000012.1, from coordinate 131,189 downwards.
AATCTGTTTCAGTGTTTTGTCATCAGCATTTTTTGTGTCTATTTCTAAAATGTATTGATGCGCAGTTAATGCTGTTACTGAATCTTGCGTAATTCCTAATATGTAATTAAAAATAGATTTTGCGGTATCGTCATCGTTATCCTTTTGAGCTGTAACAGCCAATTCTATTAAGCGATCTATACTTTCTGGATTACGTTTGTAAAGGGCCTTTTCTTGAATGAAGGATTTGTTATATGCTTTTTCTTGAACATACAGCCAACTCAACATTTCATACCAGTACGTTTCGGGGTTTTGCTGTATTTTTTTTAAAAGTAAGCGTCTTAAATAGCTGTTGTTTTCGTTTTCTTTATTTTCTGAAATAAACTCACTGATGGAGCGCTTTACATTGTTGAGGTAATTAGGCTTGTAATGAATATAGTCTATATAATTCTCAAGCATTTGTGTAACGTTACCTTGGTCTGCATAAATGCGTGCTAGTTGAATACTGTAGTTTTTATCTGGAGTTAGAATTTTACCTTTTTCATATACTTTGATGGCTTGATCTAAAAGTGAATAATTTTCGAATTGTCTGGCAATTGAATAAATAAAGATTGGTTTTTCGTCAACATAGGTTATAGCCTCATCATAAAGTGTATTGGCTTTAGTGATGCTATCTCTAAGTTGAAAATTATAACCCAATGCAATCACCAATTCCGGATTTCTGCTTCTAGCTAAGCGTTGAACAAGTATCTGTTCTGCTTCCTCATATTGCTCTAATTGTTGATGAATATCTACTAACTTATTAATGTAGTTGGAACTGAAAGGCTTTTCTTTTAGTAGGTTTTTGTATATAATTAGTGCTTTGTTAAATTCCGCTTTTTTATAATAGCTTTCCGCTAAATCCTCACTGTTTTGAGAGAAACCAGAAGACCATCCGAATAATAAAAGTAAAACGAAAAAGCGCTGTAGCATGTTTGTATTTTAGAGTATAGTGAAACTGATGTGATGTTCAAATATAACAAATGCTTCAAGTAGATATTGTAAAAAAAAGTATAAAAAAAATGCCTAAACGTGTGTTTAGGCATTTACCAGCAAAATAAATGTGCTATTAACCACTATCTTATAAAATATGATTCAATTATCTTGTCTTGGTTTTGTTTATAGGGTTAAAACAAAACTTTGCTTACTATTACAATCAATGAAACAAGTAATACAATGCGTTTTAAATTTTTCATGCTAGGGGGTATTCTTCTTGATTCCTCTAAAATCTGAATAAATTTCAACTTAAACGAAGAAATACCAAAATAAATGTTGAATTGCGTTAATTTTTAACAATTTTAAGAAAATACGGTGCTTTTTTTATTAATTGATAATATCAAAACCTGTATAAGGCACTAAAACTTCAGGTATTTTAATACCGTCTTCTGTTTGATAATTCTCTAATATACCAGCTAAAACTCTTGGCAATGCTAAAGAACTTCCGTTTAAGGTATGGCATAATTCGTTTTTACCATCAGCATTTTTAAAACGTAATTTTAAACGATTCGCTTGAAACGTTTCAAAATTAGATATAGAAGATATTTCTAACCAACGATCTTGTGCTGTTGAGAAGACTTCGAAATCATAAGTTAAAGCCGAAGTAAATCCTAAATCACCACCACACAATCTCAAGATTCGGTAAGGTAATTTTAGCTCTTGTAAAATTCCTTTTACATGATTTACCATGCCATCTAATGCTTTATAAGAATTATCTGGGTGTTCAACTCTAAGGATTTCAACCTTATCAAACTGGTGTAATCTGTTTAATCCTCTAACATGTGCTCCATAACTACCAGCTTCACGTCTAAAACAAGGTGTGTATCCTGTAATGCTAATTGGTAGATCGGTTTCGTTTAAAAGGGTGTCTCTAAATATATTAGTTGCAGGTACTTCTGCTGTTGGAATTAAATATAAATTATCTGCAGTAACATGGTACATTTGCCCTTCTTTATCTGGCAATTGACCCGTTCCGAAACCAGAGGCTTCATTAACTAAATGCGGTACTTGGTATTCTGTATAACCAGCTTCTGTGTTTTTATCTAAAAAATAAGCAATTAATGCACGTTGTAATCTGGCACCTTTACCAATATAAACGGGAAAACCTGCACCTGTAATTTTGTTTCCTAATTCAAAATCGATGATGTTGTATTTTTTGGCTAATTCCCAATGTGGCAAAGCTCCCTCGTGTAATTTTGGAATGTCACCTTCTCTAAACGTTTCCTCATTGTCTTCATCTGTATTTCCGGCAGGTACAATAGGATTTGGAACATTAGGAATTCTGTATAACAATTCAGAAAGGGCTTCAACTTTATCGTTAAGCTCTTGTTCAAAAGTCTTAGTGATTTCCTTTAGTTGCGTAGTTTTTTCCTTTAGGATGTTCGCTTTTTGCGTTTCTCCAGATTTATATAAATTACCAATCTCTTTAGATAAGGAGTTAGATTCTGCTTTTGTATTATCTAATTTCGTCTGAATTGCTTTTCGGTCTTCATCAAAAGCAATCGCTTCATTAATCATTTCTGTAGCATCAATATTTCGTTTTGCTAAACGTGCAATGATGTCTTCTTTATTCTCTTGTATAAAAGCAACTTGTAACATATCTATGAATTAAGTTAATACCACGTGGTATAGGAAAAATAAGCCACAAAAGTAAAAAGAAAATGACCAGATAAAAATAAAAAGGTTTTATTTTATAATGTAAAATCTGATTTAAAGGACAACGCGTTTTTACAGTGATAATCTATTGAAGTGATTATTTTGAAGGTAAAATCCAATCATGATGTTTAAAGTGGTGCCATTCCTCGTTAGCAATATCAACTTTTGGGTCTATGAGTTGCCTTGATGGTTTTCCATTAACTCTCACAAAAGAATTGACATATACTTTTATTGGAATTCCCTTTTTAGCAAAATCTTGTTTAAGATGCTGCGAAAATTGCCAAATAACATCTGGTTTTGTACTCGCTCCCCGTTGTTGCTTTTTGGTTAAATAATCATTTAACTTTATAGGGATGGCCTTGTTTGTCTCTGCATTAATTACCTTATAGGTTGTTCTACCGCTTTTGGCGCGTAGCATCATTCTCCAAGATAAACGATGGCCTTCTTCGGTCCATAATACATCATCTTCAAAAAAATGATGTCTAAGTGGTAATGCGATTTGAATGATGAAATATATAGAAAATACTGATAGTAAAACCGTGCTGTATTTTGGAACAATAACATCGTCGGCTTCATAATACACTTTCCGTTTGAGGAATATAGTCTTGATGACTTTAGGTTCAAAAAAGAACAAACTAAATGCTAAGGACATGTAAGGGAAAATTCCGATATGAAAGATGAAAGAGTTAAACAAATGAAAGAAAATAGACGCAAAGAAGGCATATTTACGTGTGCGTTTAAAAAGTAATAACGGAATAATTAAACCGTCGAATAAAATACCACCATAAGCTAAAATATAGTGTACTGTTTTTTGCTGTAAAAGTTCGCCAACGACATAGAAATTGGCTTTGCTTTTCATAAGAATTTCCATTACAGAACCATCTAGCCAATCGGGATAAAATTTAGCGGCAGAAGCATAAGTATAAAGAATAAATAATTGTAGCACAAAAACCCACTTACACCAACTGGGCATTGAGATGCTTTTAAGAGATGGGTTTAGTTTAACATCTAAAGACGCATAGCGATTTGCAGGTAAAAATACCATTAAAAAGCTTAGCAACATCAATAGGTAATAATGATTGTTATACGATGATTTTTGCATGAGATACGTCGCAGTCCACATCAATGCAAACATGAGCATGCTAAATCTATATTTGTAGCCCAACATAATAAAGAGTCCAAAAAGACCCATAATAGCATAATAGGCATACATCCAGTCCCCAGGAAGTGGTTGTAGCCACTCAAACCCAATAAAAGAAAAGGTAAATTCGGGTTCTATTAAGGTACGCCTAATCCAACCGGTGAAAATGGCTCCTACTGCTTCTAAAAAACATAACAACCCAAAAACGATTCTAAAAACGATGAGTCCGGAATTGTCTATATGTTTAAATAGAAACTTATTCATTTAAGGTTTTTAAATAGCTCGATGCTTTTGTCATATCCTTTTTGAGTTGCATTTTTAAGGCCTCTAGATTTTCAAATTTTTGTTCGCTACGTAAGCGTTTTAAAAATTCGATTTTTAATTCAGCATCATAAATATCGCTCTTAAAATTGAAAAAATACACTTCGATAGAACGTTTTTTACCATCAACGGTTGGGTTGGTGCCAATATTCATCATTCCAAAAATCGTTTTGCCTTCAATTACAGATCTTACCACATAAACCCCGTCGCTCGGAATGAGTTTGTAAGTTGCTATAATATTAATATTTGCGGTCGGGAAATCTATGGTTCTGCCCAGCCCTTTGCCTTTAACGACTGTGCCTGTAATAAAGAAATTATAACCTAAATACGAATTGGCTAAGTCTACCTCACCTTGATTTAAGGCGGTTCTAATTTTTGTAGAACTCACCGTAACATCTTTTAAATCTTGCGCAGAAATTTCTTCAACCTTAAAATCGTAGAGGTCAGCAAATGCTTTGAGGTCTGTGATATTTGCACTTCTATTTTTTCCGAAATGATGATCGTAACCAATAACGATTTGTTTGGTGTTTAGTTCGTCTACTAAAATTTGCTTTACGTAGTCTTGAGCAGAAAGATTGGCAAATTCTTTGGTGAATTTTTTTACAATAACCTCCTTTATGCCATGCGATTTTAATAATTCTATGCGCTCTTCAATAGTGTTTAGCAAGCGGATAGAATCATCTTTTTGAAGCACCATTCTTGGATGCGGAAAAAGTGTTAAAACCACAGGGACAAGGTTTTGTCTTTTAGCAAGTTTTACTACTTTTTTTAGTATTTTCTGATGCCCAATATGGATACCGTCAAAGGTGCCTATAGTTATTACTTTTGCCGAATTTGAAGTCAAGCGTTTTGTTTTATTGATTTATAATACATGTTTTAAAAAAATATAAACCCTGAAGAATCTTAATTTTATATACAAACATTTATGAAAACAAAGCTACATTTTGTTTTGTCATTATCCTTGTTTTTATTGGTATTTTCAAAATGTGCTCAACTGAATATTCGCGATAAATAGTGAGTAAAGACTTAAATACTGTTTCAGGTATTTGTATAGTGAAAATTAAAGAAAAATATTAATCCAAAAGATTATTGTCAATTAATGCTTTATCTTGAAAGCCTAAAACTAATTTAAAGAATAATTATGAATACGAACTTTACTTTAAAATCCATTTTCACATTAATCCTTTTTTCCTGTTTTGTGAGTATAACAGCGCAAGAGCGTTCTTGTGGTATGTTAGAATATATGGATCAGCAAATGCAAGATCCTGAGTTTGCGAGAGAATATGAATTAAGCCAGGAAAAATTTAAAGTTAAGCTTCAGCAATTACTATCCGAAGAAAACTTTAGCCAACGTGGTGGGAATCCTATTGTAATTCCGGTTGCCGTGCATTTTCCGACAGCAAATGAAGCGGATCGGGCTTGTTTAGAAGCATTAGCTCAAAACCAAATAGATATTTTGAATGCAGATTATACGGCTACCAATGCCGATATTTCACAATGGAATGCAGCTAGTGGATTTTATCCTAATACAGGTTTAGGTGTCGCTAGTATCTCTTTTTGTATGGCGCTTTCTGACCACCCAGTAGGTTTAGATTCTGAGTTGTTAGAAGGTAATCCTGCGGTTACAATTGGTTATGACTTTGGTAATGGAGGCAATACAGATAGTAATTGGGGTGGTTATATGAATTTTGTAATAAGACCACTTGGAGGTCTTCTAGGGTTTTCGCCATTAGGAGGTAGTATAGCTGCGGGTCAGGCCGTAACGATTAGCACTACTGCATTTGGTTCTGGTTCTGGCTGTTCTGGTTCGGGTATTGTTCCAAGTTTTCCTTTTAATTTAGGAAGAACAACAACGCATGAGTTAGGACATTTTTACAACTTAGCTCACACTTTTAATGGTGACGGAAATGGAGTTTGTGGTAGTGGTGGTGATGGTATTGCAGATACACCTGAGGTTGCTAATAGCACATACGGTTGTCCTTCTGTGGGAAATGTAGCAGGTTGCGTTCCCGGGGAGACTGCATTAACCATGAGCTTTATGGATTATGGTGATGATAGATGTTTGTACATGTTTAGTGCTGGCCAAGCCACAAGAATGGATGCGTGGGTAGCAGCAATAGCATCTCAAATAAAACCAGGTGTTTGTTCGCCAGCAGAACCAGGTTTTCAAATTGCTTCTAACAATAGTGAAATTTTATCTTGTCCTACAACAGATACGGAAGCTGTATTTAATTTTTCTTATACTACCATACAAGGGTTTGATGAATCAACTGTATTTGAGGCAACAGGAGCTCCTGCGGGCGCTACGGTAACTTTTAGTCCAACCACTTTAAGTTCTAGTGGAAGTTTTACTATGACTATTGGTAATTTAGATACAACGGCAACGGGAGAATATACAATAGCTGTTACTGGGACATCATTTCCAGGATCTGTAGTAGACATAGTAGATGTTTTATTGAAAAACACGTGTACAGCCATAGTGTGTGATACCTATGCCTCTGATGCGAATTTAGCCCTGAATATAGCTGATGGTAACTCTGGTCAAGCAGGTCAGCCATTATTGCAACATATTATTAGTATTCCAGATTTAGCTATAATAGAGGGAATAACGGTAAATGTTGATGTTACACATACTTATATTGGCGATTTAATCGTTCGTATCATCCATCCAGATGGTGCTACTTTTATTGATGTCTATAATAGTGACTGCGATAATGATGCTAATTTTGATATTACTTTTGATGATGAAGCAGGAGCTTTAGCATGTGCGAGCCCGACTATAGGAACATTTGCTCCAAGAGAAGCATTAAGTGAATTTAATGGAATGCAAGCACAAGGAGATTGGACTATCTTAATTGCCGACTTTTTTGCTCAAGATACGGGGAATTTAAATGATTGGTCAATTACAATATGTGCAGAAGAAGCCTTAAGTGTTGATGAGTTTAGTCTCTCAGATTTTGCGATTTTTCCAAATCCGAATACTGGAGAGTTTTCAGTAAAGTTGAATTCTAATTCTGGTAATGCAATTAATATTGATGTTTTTGATATAAGAGGAAGACGAATTTTTAATAACTCGTACACCAATAGCGCTAATTTTAATCAGACTATAAATCTTAATGATGCGAAGTCTGGTATGTACTTAGTAACTATTAGTGATGGAGCAAATAAAATAACGAAGAAGATTATAGTAAAGTAAATTAGGAATACAAATTCTTATATTAATAAAGACTGTCTGAAAAGGCAGTCTTTATTATTTTCCATTAAATTGGTTCATCGTAGTATTTACTCCAGCCAAAGCAAAAGACTTCACCAGTTCTGCCGAAATTTTTAAGCGTTCTTTAAGTTGTGTGTTTTCTTCGTCGGTCCATTCGCCTAAAACGTAATCGACTTGTCTCCCTGTGCTAAACTCATCACTTATACCAAACCGAAATCGGTTATATTTTACAGTCTGTAATTTGTCTTGCGTGTCTTTTAGACCGTTATGGCCTCCGTCACTGCCTTTCATTTTTAATCTGAGTGATCCAAAAGGAAGGTTTAAATCGTCGGTGACAACGAGTAAATTTTCTAAAGGGATTTTTTCTTTCTCTAACCAATATTTTATGGATTTTCCACTGAGGTTCATAAACGTACTAGGCTTTAAAAGGATGAGGGTTCGTCCTTTAATTTTTAGGGTAGCAACATCACCAAGTTTTACGGTTTCAAAGAGGATGTCATTGGATTCAGCTAAATAGTCGAGAATTTTAAAACCAATATTATGTCTGGTATTCGCATATTTTTCGCCTATGTTTCCTAAGCCAACGATTAAGAATTTTTTCATTGTATCTTCTTCTGTGAGTTCTGGTTTATCACTAAAACCGAACCATTTTTTAAATAAATTTTGCATAGCGTAGTCTTGCTTGGTGCAAAAGTAAAAAGAAGTTGACTAAAAACTAACTTTATAGCTATGGTCTTTGGTTTGTGGGTTTAGTTTTTAAAGCTATTTCAAAGATTACAAATAGAATTATAACTTATAACTCACTTTAAACATCACAATCCTTGGTAAAATAAATGTTCTACTATCACTAATCACAAAAGCGTTAAATGAATTTTGTTGTTTAAAACGCGTATCAAAAAGATTAGTAGCATTTATCTCAAATCCCCAAGGACTATCTTCTACTTGGTAGAATAACGAGGCATTCGCCGTATCAAAAGTGGTTTTAGTATCTAAACTTTTATTATTGTAATTATCAAAGGTGTAATCGGCTTTAAAGATGAAATCCTTTAAAAAATCGTATTCCAAAATAACTTCTAATTGGTCATTTTCAAAATTAGAAACGTTATTTAAAGCTTTATAAGTATTAAAATCTTTGGTATAATTTATTTCTACGTTAGGATGATTTTTAAAAGATGTTTCTATGCCAATAGTTGAAGATATTGATTTTGAAACATTAAGATTGGTTTCGCTATTTAGGATTTGAAAATAATCATTGTAGCTAAAACGACTACTCAGGTTATAACGGATTTTATTAATTTTTTTTGAAACGCGTCCACTAAGCATCCAATTATGCTCTGGTTGGTCAAACATAATGGTTGTATTAAACGATTCTATGCCGTTAAGTTCTGAAACCGTTTTTACACTTTTTATACGTTTATTAAAACTGGTATTTAGGTTGAAATTTAAATTTCTGAACAAACTAAATTTATAATAACTTAAAGATGCGGAATGATATAATTGATTTTCTAATTGGTTATTCCCTTTATAAACACTATTAAAATTTGAGAGTACAAAATTATTAGCTAATTGATTAATGCCAGGAAACCGAGCATTCAGTTTGTATTTAAAATTGAGTTTTTCACTATTATTAAATTCTACTTTAGTGGTGAATTGTGGTAATAACAAATTTTTAGAAAACGCTTCAGCATCATCAAATTGTTCAGTCCGCCATAAATAACCATGATAAAAAACAGCAGGTTTAAACGTTGCAATCCCAATTTGAAATTTATACTCTAATCCCAAATAGGTGTCTATAAAGCTGTATCCAAAATCATTACCGAAACCAGCCGAACTAAAATTATTAATACTGCCATCATTAAGCAATTGTACATCTTTATTAATGAAATCGTTAAAAGAGGTGTTAATACCAACACTTGTATAAAGGTGGTTAAAGTTATTAAGTACCCAATAGTCTTTTATAATGGCATTAAAATTATGCGACGTTGATTTTTTAGTTTGAAGTATGTTATACACATCGGCATCTTCTAAAGGGATTAAACCTTGTAAAATTTGCTGATTAGTGAGCCATTCTGTTATGGGTTTGTCATTCTGAAAATTATAAGTCGCTTCTAAAGTGGCTGTATGCGCTTTAGACAATTTACGACTGTAGGAAATATTTTGTTTTATATTAAGTGCTGCAACATCGGTTACTGTCGTAATACTATTATTTTGGTCTGGGTTAATTGTATTTACAAAACCATGACTATCATTGTTGGTCACTTTTACAAAAGCATTATAAGCAAAATCTTGTTTGTAAGTTGGATCGTAGTCAACGGTGACCTTGCCAATAGTAAAAAAGTTATTGAGGTGATTAGTAACCGTTCTGTCTTCTGTAAAAGGGTCTTCTATATTTTGGTAAGCATTTAAGGTGTTACTTGCGGTTTGGGTCTTGGAATTAGAAGTAATTAAATACCCACTAATATCTGTATGTTTAGAAACCGATTGCCTAATATTTAAGGCACCAAACTGGTTGATGTTATCTGTAAAATCTTGGTTATTGAGGTATTGTGCAAAATCGCTATTAAAGAGACTAAAATAACTGCCAGCATCATCTAGCAGTTTACCAAAACCGCCTTCAAATTCCAAATAATCACTAAAGCTAAAGCTTTTTATACCTTGGTTATTAAGGTCTCCAATAAAGTTTATATTCGTTTTTGGGCTATAATAAAAAAGATTAGGATGCACAAGGTAACGTTCCTTAATACCAGCACCAGCTTCTATATCTCCAAATACAAACTTCTTTTTATCTTCTTTTAGTAAGATATTTAAGGCCATATCCTCAGAGTCTTGCAAATCTTTAAGCATAGCAACTTCGTTGTAATTGTCTAATACTTCTACTTTTTCCACAGCATCTGCTGGGATGTTATTTACGGCCAATTTACTATTGCCTGTAAAAAAGGTTTTATTTTCTACTAAAACTTTGGTTACTTTTTTACCTTGCACAGTTACATTACCTTCTCTATCTACCTCTACGCCTGGTAGTTTTTTTAAGGCATCTCGTAGTTTACGCTCTTCGCCTGTTACAAATTTGGTAACATCATAAGTAATAGTATCTTTTTTTACCGTAATTGGTGGTGTGTATTTAATGGTTACTTCATCTAATTGGTCCGGGTTTTCTTTGAGGATAAAGTTTTTAATAAGGTCTTGGTCTGTTGTGCTAATGGTAATTGTTTGTGGCTTATAGCCTAAGTAGCTTACGGTAAGCTCGTAGGTCTGGTTTTTTATTAAACCTAATTTGTAGCTGCCGTCATTTTCTGAAATAGCAAATTTAACGTCTTGATCATCTGCTTGGGGTATTGCTAAGATATTGGCGTAGGGTAAAGGGGTTTGTATGGTGTCCGTGACTTTACCTATGATTAGAGTTTGTTGAGCGTTACAAAAAGAAATCAAACTAAACTGGGCAAATGTTAAAAAGAGCAAGTTAAAAAATCTATAATACCGCATTAAAATTTAATTTTTGTCAAAGAATCCTTTAAATCTATTTTTAAACTCTTTGTAAGTGAGCTTTATACCATCTTGGGGCTTCTTTAAGAGTATATTTTTATTTAATAATTTTATTTTCGTTGCATTATAAACTGCCTTACCTGAATTTAATCTTAAAATCAAACCAGGTAAACTGTTGAAGTTCTTTGGGCCATACCCTAACGGAATTTGCGTTGTAAACCATGCGAATATATTCATTTCCTCTCCTTCATCATTTAACAAAATTGCCTTTAAACAATTATATTCCCCTATTATTATTGATTCTTTCGTTATTTTCCATGCATATGTAGGTCTTGAAATTAAGTAAGTTTCACTATCAATTGATTTTGAATAAATATTTTCCTTTGTTTCTAAATCGAAATAAAAAATATTCTTTCCACCGGCTTCTATTTCTGTAATATTAAATCGACTATTTGCATCATTTTGCATAGCTTTAATTTTCTTATATTCTGAGGCCTTTTTATTAAATAAAAGCTGATATTCTACATCAGAAGCATTTTTGAATAACCTTTTCAATTTAGGATTTGCTTTGCCCTTTTCAATAATTTCTTTTGCCATGCTAATTGAATATGTTACTTCACCTGACTGGAAATTTTCAATATTAGTATCATTAACTAATATTAACCACAAAAATATTATTAACAATTGTTTCATTTTAAACTTTTTAAAAATTAGAGTAAAGAGATTAAACTAATCTCCTTACTCCAAATATATCATCCATTAAGGTAACAATCTAAATATACAGCATCATAAATTTCTAAATAGTATTCTAGGTCATCATTTGGGTGTTCATTAAAATGATCAGCAACAGCAAAAGCTGCAGCCCTAGCTCTTCTTACACAATTAGAATTATCTTCTTCAATTACAGGTGCAGCACTCAAAGAAGTACCAACAAACATAATTACCACGGACATAAGGCTAATTACTTTTTTATTTGATCAAAATAGCCATTTAGAGTAAACTCCGTAAATAATTTTATAAATAACAGGATTGGTTTTTATATTTAATGTTTCTGCTTAGTTGAATAAGCAACTATTTCAAAAAAATGGTAATTCGTAATCTTGACCAGTGAAAAGTTTAAATAAATAATTAAAGATTTGGCTTATTTTTGCCCAAAAGTATTGTCAATATTATTCTCTAATTCTGTAAATTCGGATTTAGTCATAATCTTACCTTTTTTAGGTTTATCTATTTTAATTTGATTGGCCATATTTAAATTAATTTTAAAAGCATAATAAATAAACTTATTATCATTCAGCTCTAAAATCATACCTGGTAACCCTGCATATCCTTTTGGACCAAAGTTGTAATTTAAATCGGGAGTGTACCAAGCTATAACATTTGTTTTGAATGTGCCCTTACTGTTAATGACAATTTTTTCTGTATTGGCTTTGTAACAAGTATAACCATCAATCACTTTAGACTCTTTCGTAAGTGCCCATTTGATATTGGAAATGCTATCTTTAATTATTATATCTTGACCATACGCATTGAATTGATTTAGACTTAAATTAGACTTGGTGTTTAAATAATATACTCTACTTGCTCCAATTAGAGCTTTGGCTATTCTAAAGTCACGACTGTTATGGTCAGAAGTCATTTGCTCTTCAACATTGAAAATGGACTCTTCCTTATTAAAAACTAAGCTAAACTTGAATTGTTCTGTATGTTCATTGAGTGCATTATTTATAAAACTTAATTTCTTTTTTTTTTCTAATTTTTCTTGATTGATAAATTCACCATCCAATTTAATTTTATATTCAATTTTTCCGATATCTTGTGCAATGGCATTTAAGCAAGCACCTACTAAAATGGCTATAAGTAGTACTGATTTTTTCATTTTTCTGATAGTATTAAAGCTATATAAGTAATGTTAATACTTATATAGCTTTTAATGTTTAGCTAATTAACAATTTTACTCTCCGTTGACGCAAAATTCGTATTCAATGTTTGCAACTTCATTCGCAGTTTGTTTATCTATACCCATTTCTTCTAATTCATCTTGGAATTCAATAGCTTCAGCCACGCAATCCTTATAAATTTCTAAGTTTGTTGCAGCATTCAAATTAAATGAACTACCAACAAACATTACCACAGCCATAAGGCTAAAAATTGTTTTCTTCATAATTTAAGATTTTAAACTCATCACATTTTTTAGGATAGGTTGGTTAATAAAAAATGTCTCCCTAAAATTTAGGGAATAGAAGTCTTTTAAATTTAGAAGTCATTTGCTTTCTCATTAAGGGAATGAGAAGTAGAAGTCATTTTTGTTAGAAGTCTTTTTTTGTACTATTAATTTTAATTCTCAGGGATAAAAAATAAAAAGCTTGCACAAGCTATAAAGTTAACATTTTTGTTGTCCACATTCTTAAGAGTGACTTCTAAATTACTCTATATAAATGCTTTCAACTCTGTAAATCTAAAAAAAAAAAAAATGGAAACCACCTAATTAAAAACGTGTTATTTGTTAAAGAAATGTTAACTGTGGAAAAACCGTAATTGCAATTGCAAGATAGTTAAAACTTTAACAGTTTTGTGTTTGGGCTTTAACACTAAGTTTTTGTATATGAATGCGTTATTGTGGTGTATAAGATGAAATTAATCTTTAAAAATTAGGGATTTCAAATAATCGTTAATAACATAATCTATAATTTTGAAATCATTTTGGTCTGTTGTCTATAGCCTAAATAACTTACAGTAAGCTCGTAGGTTTGGTTTTTTATTAAGCCTAATGTGTAGCTTCCGTTATTTTCTGAAATAGCAAATTTAACGTCTTGGTCATCTGTTTCAGGTATGGCTAAGATGTTGGCGTAGGGTAAAGGTTTTTGTAGCGAGTCTGTTATTTGGCCTTGAACTTGAACTTGTTGTGCGTTACAATATGATTTTAAAATAAAAGTATAAAAGATTACAAAAAAATACTTCAGCATAATAACTTTCAGGTCCATATGTATAATATCTAATTTTTCTCATTTCCACTAGCAATCAAACCTTCAATGAAACTATCAAACTTTGTTTCAGTCATTCTTTTTTTATTTTTAGGTAATTCAATGATGACATCTTTATCTGTAAAATTAATTTTTTTTAGTCGCGTAGTAACTTTATCAATTTTGAGTTCAACAATTATACCTGGTAATCCTGCAAAACCATCAGGACCAACAGGAAGACAAATTTCAGGCGCGTACCATGCTGTAACAGGTTTTGTAAAATCACTGCGTCTGCCTTTAATCTTTATTGTAGAAGTTGCTTTGTAGCAAACAAGAGAATCAATTATCATGATGTCATCAGTTAAAGCCCAGTTATAATCATCAAAGGCTTTCTCAATTAAATATTTCCCCTGTTCTTTAACAGCTTTCTTTTGTTTTATTTCGTAGAAAAAAGGACCATTATATCCTGAGTGTGAAATAACAATGGCATCAAATGAATCATCTTTGTTTAATTTTTCATAAACAGCTAAGGAATCATTAAATTTTATTAAAAATTCAATTTCTGAGATTGAACTATCAATTGTCTTATTTGGTTCTTTTGAGTTTGTAGAAACACCTATTCCTCCAGTTTTATAATTAGAAACTTTATTGTAATAGGCGTTACCACTAATTTGTGAAAAACTTAGTTGAAAAAGGGTGATTAAAACAATTGTAAAAATTTGTTTATAAATCATTACTTATATTTTCTTCGATTAGTGGTTGATTTTTTTACCAATGCATTAAAACCAACTTCCGTTATTTCTTTTCCCTTATGTGGTAAGTCTATTTTGTTTTTTTTATCTAAAAACTCAATTCTCTTTAAAGTTGTAACAAAATTGCCTTTTTCTAACTGAATAATTAGACCAGGTAATCCGCCAAAACCATCAGGACCTGCAGAAATATTTATATCCGAAGTATACCAAGCGGTTATAGGAACTTCCTCCGTGCCTCCTCTGCCTTCTACCGTAATTGAAGTTATTGCTTTGTAGCACGTTAAGTTGTTAAGCACTAATTTTTCCTTTTTTAAAACCCATTTTAAAGCAGATATATCTCTTTCAACCAAATAGAGCTCATTAAACAAGTCTTTTTCAAAAATGACTTTCCTATTTTTAAAATCAAAATAAGAGGGCCCAACGTAACCAGATAATATTTTAGCCAGTTCTATGGATTTATTATTATCAGTTGACATTTGTTCAACTTCTTTATAAAGGGCAGTATCTTCATTAAAAGATAAAACAAACTCTAAGTTTTTTGTTGATTTCTCCAAAGATTTAATTGGGTTCCCTGGTATATTAGATAGCGAGTCTAATTTTTTTTCAAACGCTGTATTAATGTTTTTAATATAGTAGGCTTTTCCATTAGCTTGCCCGAAACAAAGGCTTAAATAAAAAACTGATGTAATTAAAAAGATAATTTTTCTCATAATAATGTCTGATTAAAGTAATGTGTACATGGCATGGGATGCCCACATTATTATTTGTATTATTGGAAACTTTGCTTTCATCAATTTTTAAAATAATCTATAGCTTTTTTATTCATTATAGCTAAAATACTGTCAGCTTTTTTCTCAGAAATAAGTTGATCCTTTTTAGGAGTTCTAATTCTAATATCTTTATTCAAAAATTCAATTTTATCTGCATAAAGAACATTGTTTTTCTCCTTAATTTCGAGTATTAGACCAGGTAATCCATAGTACATTTTTGGGCCAAAAGATAAAGGTATTGACGGTGCATACCATGCTTCAATCGTTTCTCCTTTGTGTTTTCCATAGTGTACTTTACCTATGGCTTTTAAGCATTCGTAATTACCTATACTTTTCTTTTCGTTGACTAGAGACCAATTAATTTTGTCTTCTATTTCTACTTTTAAATTTTTATCAATGAGATAGTAATCATGTATCAATTTACCTTTAGAAGTAAAATATTTTCCATCTGCCTCAATAATTAGACTAATAATGTTTAAGTCTAATTTACTAATTGATGAATCTACTAAATCATTTCTGTTAAAAACGGAAATATTGTCTTTACTATTAATCGATAAATTGAAATCTAATAATTCACTTTTATTGATCGCTTTTTCAAATGACTTTTTAAAATTTAGAGGTCCTTTGAGCGTATCGAGATTAATAGAAATACTTGATTTGTAAGTAACTTTAAGATTCGATTGTCCAAGCGAAAATAAAGGAATAAAAAAAGCTAATATGAGGTATTTTATCATTTAAAATTGTAATTAAGGTTGGAATCCGTTTTGATTTTCGCATTGTTCAGTATAATCTAATATAAGATCTAATCTATCCAAAGCGTTCATTTCAAACATACTCCCAATCCAATCCGCAAAATAATGAGCTTGTTCAAAACAAGAGGCACTATCCTCTTGAGCTATTACATTTTGAGTTGCATTTAAATTTAATGAACTCCCTACAAACATCACCACAGCCATTAGGCTAAAAATTCTTTTCTTCATAATTTAAAATTTTAAAACCTATTGCATTTTTTTTTAATAGGTTGGTTAATAAATAATAACGAGAATAAGCTAACGAGGGATTTACTAACGAGTAACGAAGAATAAAATAAACCTGCACAGGTTTTTAGTTAACTAATGTCGCTAACTGCAATATAATGCCTCGTTAAAACACACATTATCAGTTGTTGACAAACCAAAGCTAAAAAAAAAAAAACGGAAACCAACTAAAAAAAAAGCACCTTTAATGTTAATGAAATGTTAACTGCGGAAAAACCGTAATTGAAACTTTAAAATAATTAAAACTTTAACAGTTTTGCATTAGGATTTTAACACTAAGTTTTTGTTAGTGAATCAGTTGTTGTTTCATTTGTAATGTAATTAATCTTTAAGAATTAGAGGTTTTAAATACACATTCTTGTTATTAAAATAAGGTTATAACTTCCGTCATTTTCTGTAATGGCGAATTTTACATTTTGGTCATCTGCTTTTGGTATTGCTAAGATATTGGCGTATGGTAATGGGTTTTGTATGGTGTCTGTTACTTTGCCAGACATTAAAAGTTGTTGAGCATGAGCCAAAGAGGAAAATCCTACTAAAGTTAGTAGGATTGTTAAAACATAGTGATTGGAAAATCTCTGTAACAAAGTTATTAGTGTCAGTTTTTTCTGTTTGTATATTGTTTTGAAACTATACTATTAAATTCTTCTTCAGAAACTTTTTTTCCTTTTGTAGGTAACTCTATATCGATTTTGTTATCTTTTTTAAAAAATTCTATTTTTTTTAAAGACGTTAGTATTCCATTATTGTCTAATTGAAGTATTAAACCTGGTAGCCCACCATAACCGTCCGGACCATAAGGTATAGGGATTTCTGGCGCATACCAAACTACAACTTCTAATGTATGTTTTCCTTTTGTGTTTTCAATAGTGTATGTAGTTGTTGCTTTATAACACAAATAGTTGTCAATTTTTAAAGTATCTTTAGTTAAAATCCAGTCTATTTTATTTCGTTTTATAAGGTAATTCACACCAGCAAATTCTTTTTCATGTAAAATTATGTCAGATGCTTTGTCATAATAAATAGCACCTCTGAAATCAATAATTCCTTCTGTCATGGCTTTGAGAACAGGACTTGTATTATTATTTAAAAATTTAATTTTTTTGTATGTTGCCTTCTGGTTATTAAATGTTAATTGGAATTCTTGAGTCTTAAGATTTTCGACTATTTTTTTTGCATATTGGCTTGCGTTATCAGGTGTGTCTGATTCATATGATTTTAATTGCTTGCCATAAACCGCTTTACCAACTTGGCAAAACATGGATATTGTAAAAAAGTAAAACAAAAAGAAGGAAATTTGTTTTTTAACCATTTCTGTTATTTGTTGTAAAGACAGTCAAAATTATACTTTTAACTGTCTAAATTATTAATTGATTCAAAATTTAATTCTAATAAGGTCCACCAGTTTCTACACAAGCATCATATGCAGCTGCAAATACGTTATATGCTGTTTCATCTCGCGGAATAATTCGGAATCTAGTAGCCATGTCATTCATGAATTTTTGTTCAGCTTCAGCAGCCACATCAAAACAAGTGCCAGTGTCTAAATTCTCATTTTGTACGTTTGCATTTAAATCTAATGAACTACTCATAAACAGCACTACTGCCATAAGGCTAAATACTCTTTTCTTCATAATTTAAGATTTTTAAACCCATCACTTTTTTTAAGATAGGTTGGTTAATAACTAATGTCTCCCTAAAATTTAGGGAATAGAAGTCTTATAATTAGAAGTCATTTGTTTTCTCATTAAGGGAATGAGAAATAGAAGTCATTTTTGGTTAGAAGTCTTTTTTGCTATTAATTTTAATTCTTAGGGATAAAAATAAAAAAGCTTGCACAAGCTAGGTGTTTAAACATTTTTGTCGTCCGCATTCTTAAGAGCGACTTCTTACATTACTCTATAAAATGCTTTCAACTCTGTAAATCTAAAAAAAAAAAATGGAAACCACCTAATTAAAAAACGCTCTAAATGTTAACTGCGGAAAAACCGTAATTGAAACTATAAAATAATTAAAACTTTAACAGTTTTGTGTTTGGGTTTTAATACTAAGTTTTTGTATGTGAATGAGTTGTTGTGGTATGTAGAATGAAATTAATCGTTAAATATTAGAGATTTCAAAAATTCATTAACCGCATAATCTACAAACCTTGAGATCATAATATCACTACTATTAATTGTGTGGGTCAAACCATCTAAAGGACCACAACCTCTAGAATAGTTATAATCATTTTGGTAGTTGTTTTCAAAAAGTTTCAAATTAGAGAATAAACTTGTGTTTAGTACTTCAGAATTGATTTCAGAATTATTGTCAATCTCTAGCATGGTAAAGTTAGAATCGTCTCGTTGAAAATCAAAGGCAAATGGCTTTTCAATTTTTGTGAATTTAAATTCAGCCAATTTCTCATTTAAAAACATAGAAGAATTAAATTCTGCACTACTAAAGCCCGACGTTTGAGCAAAACAAAATGAACCCAATACAAACATTAAAACTAAAGTAATGCGTAATTTCATTTTAAATGATTTTTCTAATACTTTAAAAATAACAAAAATTTATTGATATTTGTAGCACATGACTTGAGCGCAAGATAAAATTTTGTAGCTCAGCGTATGTTCTTATCGCGAACAGCATGTGACCATAAAAAGCAATAGTTTTAAACACATGACACCATTCTGGGCCAACATAAAATTGCATCTTCATTTCCTTATCAAAAGGAATCCAGAATAAATACGTCTTATTCCTGCTCACACAGGAATCTCTACAAATTTTGTACCTTTAAAGTTGTAAATAAAGTGTCACCTTGAGCGCAGTCGAAAGGTCTTTGTAATATTTAAAACCATTCAAAATCATGCCATTCTATCATAAATTAGGGAAAATTCCACCAAAACGCCACACGCAGTTTAAAAAACCAAATGGCGATTTTTACTATGAGCAATTGTTCGGTACTATTGGTTTTGACGGCATGTCCACCAACAGTTACCATGAGCAACGCCCAACGCAAGTCAAAGAGATAAAGAATCAATACAGTGTTGCGCCTAAAATTGCTAAGGAAAACAATATGCAATCCTATCGGTTTAGAGGATTCCAAGTGAAGCCCGAAAACGATTATTTAGAGAGTCGCAAAATTGTACTCACCAATAGCGATTGTAATATTATATTGGCCGCGCCAAAGCAATCAACAGAAGATTATTTCTATAAAAACACAGATGCCGACGAATTAATTTTCATCCATAAAGGCACAGGGAAATTAAGAACACATCTTGGGAATTTAGATTTTAAATACGGAGATTATCTTTTAGTGCCAAGAGGTGTGATTTATAAACTCGATTTTGATACTGAAGACAACCGCTTATTTATCGTAGAATCTCGCAGACCAATCTATACTCCAAAACGCTACCGTAATTATTTCGGACAGTTATTAGAACATTCACCATTTTGTGAGCGCGATTTAAGGCAACCACAAGAATTAGAAACCTATAATGAGTCTGGTGACTTTTTAATCAAAATAAAAAAGCAAGACGAGATTTTTGACATGGTCTATGCCTCGCATCCTTTTGATGTGGTAGGTTACGATGGCTATAATTATCCGTACGCGTTTTCAATTCACGATTTTGAACCTATTACAGGGAGAGTGCATCAACCACCTCCGGTACATCAAACCTTCGAAACGGATGCTTTTGTAGTGTGTAGTTTTGTACCGCGTTTATACGATTATCACCCTATTGCGGTGCCTGCACCATATAATCATAGTAATATAGATAGTGATGAGGTGTTGTATTACGTCGATGGCGATTTTATGAGTCGGAATGATATTGCAGCAGGCCACATTTCCTTGCATCCAGCAGGTATTCCACATGGGCCACATCCTGGCACTATGGAAAAAAGCATTGGTAAGGTTAAAACCGAAGAATTAGCAGTAATGGTAGACACCTTTAAGCCTTTAAAAGTAACGGAAGAGGCTTTGAAAATTGCAGATGAAGATTATTTTAAATCGTGGTTAGATCACTAGATTGATTAAAATTAAATAGAAGTTTAACAAAGGCTCCATACTCAGCAAACAGAGTCCCTTTTTAAAGTAATGTCAATAGTGGCTCATACAGAAAGGTAAGGTTGGGAATTAAAAAATGAATCAAAATAAATTACCTGCAGATCCGCTATCGCTTATATTAGGAATATTAGCTTTAGTTATTGGTATCGCTGGCTGTTGTTGTTATGGGATTACTGCTATTATTCCATTAGCTATGGCTATTATTGGGTTGGTCGCTGCAAATAGAAGTTTACGTGAGTTTGGTGAGAATCCAGAGGCGTATAATCCGCAATCGCGAAGCAATGTAAATACGGCTAAAATTATAAATATTATAGCTATTGTGCTTAATGGACTTGTTTTTTTAATAGCTATCGGAGTCTTAGCAATCTACGGTACATTACTGTCTTCTGCGGTCTTAGATGGTTTAGATAATGGAGATTTTGAAGGTGATGATTATTATTACGAATCGGAATATGACACAACTATAGAACCTGAGAATTCTGATGTTTGGGAGGATGATACCTATATTATTGAAGAGGAACTAGATTCTACGATAGATGAAGTGATAGAAGAAACAATTATAGAAAAAGATAGTTTTTAAAATTAAAAAGTTAACAAAAATCGAAAAAAATTAGAAGAATTTCAAAAGATGACCATGGGTTTTCAAAATAAACTATACGAGTCACTTCTCTTTTTTCTAATGTCTCGATTCTAAAATAAATAGTATGGCAAAAGAAGTAGAAAATGTAAATTACGGTTTAGAAAAAATATTTGAAGGAGCGCAAGATTTTTTGCCGCTTTTAGGTACAGACTATGTTGAGTTTTATGTAGGCAATGCAAAGCAAGCAGCGCACTTTTATAAAACAGCATTTGGATTTCAATCGTATGCGTACAAAGGCTTAGAAACGGGGTCAAAAGATTCTGTAAGTTATGTGTTGAAACAAGATAAAATCCGCTTAGTGCTTACCACTCCTTTAAACAGTAAATCTGAAATTAATAAGCATATTGTAAAGCATGGTGATGGAGTTAAGGTTGTGGCTTTGTGGGTAGAAGACGCTCGTAAATCTTACGAAGAAACGACTAAGCGAGGAGCTAAGTCGTATATGGAACCAGTTGTAGAAGAAGATGAATTTGGTGAAGTCGTTAGAGCCGGAATTTACACGTATGGAGAAACCGTACATATGTTTGTAGAGCGTAAAAACTACAAAGGCACCTTTATGCCAGGTTTTGTAGAATGGAAAAGTGATTACAATCCAGAGCCAACAGGTTTAAAATATATAGACCACATGGTGGGTAATGTAGGTTGGGGACAAATGAACACATGGGTAAAATGGTACGAAGATGTTATGGGCTTTGTTAACTTTTTATCATTCGATGATAAGCAAATCCATACCGAATATTCAGCTTTAATGAGTAAAGTAATGAGTAATGGAAATGGACGAATTAAGTTTCCAATTAACGAACCTGCAAAAGCTGCTAAAAGATCGCAAATTGAAGAATATTTAGATTTTTATGAAGGCTCAGGTGTGCAGCATATTGCAGTGGCAACAGATGATATTATTAAAACCGTATCACAATTAAAATCTAGAGGAGTTGAGTTTTTATCCACTCCACCAGAAGAATATTACAGAGCAGTGCCAGGGAGATTAGACGAGTATAGTCACGAACTTAGAGAGGATATTGAAACCCTAAAAGGTTTAGGTATTATGATAGATGCGGATGAAGAAGGGTATTTACTCCAAATTTTTACAAAGCCAGTAGAAGATAGACCAACTTTGTTTTTTGAGATTATTCAACGTATGGGTGCTCGTGGTTTTGGTGCTGGTAATTTTAAAGCCTTGTTTGAGTCTATTGAGCGAGAGCAAGAAAAAAGAGGTACTCTTTAAAATAAGAAAAGCGCGTTTATTTATTTACAAATAAACGCGCTAATATTATATAGGCATATAGTCTTCAGTTTATATAGTTTATGAATTCTATTTGAGTGTTTTGTTTGATTTGACTTTACAGTCCCTTGACTATTTAAGTTTAAATAATCAATAGGTTATAGTCTTGCGTGTTTTTAGATGGTATTTTAAAGTTTTTATAGATTTGGAATAGTAATTGTATTTAAGATAATTGTAACGTAAAAAATGCGTTACATTATTTATATTTACAAACTATAAGTTATGAAACATTTATTTACCATTATATTATTCTTTGTAGGATTTCAAGCTTCTGATGTGAAGAAAGAATCAGCTTTTCAAGATGGAGAGTGGTTTAAATTTGAAATGAGTTACAGTGGTTTTGTAACGGCAGGATACGCCACACTATCCGTTAATGAAACCAAATTAGATAGAAAACCGGTGTACCATGTTGTTGGGAAAGGTTGGACTACCGGGCTTGCCAAATTATTCTTTAAAGTTAAAGACCGTTACGAGAGTTATTTCGATATAGAAACAGGTGCTCCATATAAATTTATTAGAAAAATAGATGAAGGTGGACATACTAAGGATATCGAAATTAATTTTGATCATGAGAATAGGATTGCTGAGGTCAATAATAAAAAACATAAGGAAACTAAAAACATAACTACAGAACAAGACGTTCAGGATATGGTTTCTATGTATTATTATTTAAGAAATAATATACGTTCCGAATCCTTAAAAATAGGAGATGAAATAAAAACCAATATGTTTTTTGATGAAGAAAACTATGGTTTTAAACTCAAGTATTTAGGGGAAGAAACGATAGAGGTAGATATAAATGGTACTGATGTAAAAGTAAAAACCATTAAATTTAGACCTTACGTTATGGCCGGTCGTGTTTTTAAAGAAGAGGAAAGTTTAACCCTTTGGGTAAGTGCCGATAAAAATAAAATTCCATTGAAAATTAAAGCAGATTTAGCCGTAGGTTCTCTACGTGCAGATCTCGTTGAGTTTAAAGGTTTAAAGCACTCCTTTAAAATAGAATTCTAAGATTAACCAGTATATGCCAGACCAACCAAACTACGACGAAATTATAAAAGCTCTTGAGGAGAAGTACGAAAAAATAGATCAAGATACCGACGACCATTTATACGGCTTACTTTATAGCAAGCCAATAACGTATTGGGATTATATTCAGACGGACGCTCTATTAAACTTACAGATTCAGCGTACAACGCTACCCGATGAAATGGTATTTATTGCCTATCATCAAATTAATGAATTACTTTTTAAAATGATTCTTTGGGAAATTTCCCAAGTGGCAGAAAAGGAAGATTTAGATGTCACATTTTTCGAAAGCAAACTGATGCGTGTTAGTCGTTATTTTGATATGTTGTCAACCTCTTTCAATATTATGAGAGAAGGTATGGATGTTGAGCAGTATATGAAATTTAGATATACGCTAACTCCAGCGAGTGGTTTTCAAAGTGCGCAATACAGACTTATTGAGTTCTCATCTACTGAACTGATTAATCTTATAGACTATAGATTTAGAAAAGATATTGATCGCGATACTCCTTTTACACATGCTTTTGAACATTTATATTGGCAAGCCGCAGGAAAAGACCATAAAACAGGGAAAAAATCCACGCTTTTGGTTAATTTTGAAAAACGTTATAAAGACGAGTTTTTAAGATTTATGGAAACGTATAATACCAAAAATCTTTGGACACGCTTTAAAGAGTTGCCAATCAACGATCAAAAAAACGAAGAGCTTATAAAAGCGATGCGTCATTACGATTACACAGTCAATGTCTCTTGGGTAATGGCACATTACAACGCGGCCAAACATTATATTGATAGTGGTATCGGAGATGGTGAGGCTACAGGTGGTAGTGATTGGAAAAAATATATGCATCCAAAATATCAAAGACGTATTTTCTTTCCAGAGTTATGGAGTGCAGAAGAATTAGAAAATTGGGGAAATAATTTATAATTAGCTTAATTAATGCAGTTAAAACGATTAATGACAATTGCTGTAATTGCAGTAAGTATATATGCTTGTAAAGAAGATAACTCGGCAGAAATAGCATACGAAAAAGAACAAGCCGAAATAGTTGAAGAAGAGAAAATTCTAGAGTTTGGTTTCGATATCAATAATTACATTGTAAAACGAGACACTATTAAATCTGGTGATAGTTTTGGTGAAATTATGCAACGGTATAATATTGGGTATCCTAATATTTTTCAAATTGCAGAAATTACTAAAGATACGTTCGATATTAGGAAACTACATCCAGGACGACCGTTTACTTTATTATATTCAAAAGAATCCGAAAAAGATAGTCTACCAAGTCCAAGTACATTTATATACCAGCCTAATCAGGAAGAGTATGTTGTTATTGGTTTAAAAGATTCCATTCATGCTTATACAAGTAAAAAGCCTATTACCTATGTTGAAAAAACAGCAACAGGAATTATAGAAAGTAGTATTTCCAAGACGCTTGAAGATAAAGGTTTAAGTCAGCGGTTAGCTTATAAAATGGCAGATGAAATTTATGCATGGACTATAGATTTTAGGCGCTTGCAAAAGGGAGATCGTTTCAAAGTCATTTATACCGATAAATATATTGATGATACTATTTATGCAGGGATACAGAATGTAAAAGCAGCCTATTTTGAGCATAACGGTGATTCACTTTATGCATTCAAATTTCAAACAGACTCCATTAAAGGTATTGTAGATTATTTTAATGAAGACGCAAAAAACCTACGTCGTGCATTTTTAAAAGCACCTGTGCAGTTTAGTCGTATTTCGTCGCGTTATAATTTAAAACGAAGAATCGCACATTACGGTTATCGCGTCAAGGCACACCGAGGAACCGATTTTGCTGCACCAAACGGAACTCCGATAATGGCAACTGCGAGTGGTACAGTAACGAAGTCTAGTTATGGAAGTGGAAATGGGAAGTATGTAAAAATTAGGCACAATGCTACTTATGAGACGCAATATTTGCACATGTCTCGTCGTAATGTTAAGGTTGGCGAATTTGTAAAACAAGGTGATATTATAGGTTACGTTGGTAATACAGGTAGCTCTTCAGGAAACCATGTGTGCTATCGTTTTTGGAAAAATGGAAAAGAAGTCGATCCATTTAAACAAAAATTACCAGAGGCCATGCCTATTTCAGATAGTCTAAAAGTGAAATATCTAGATTATATTAAACCGATAAAACAACAACTAGATGATATCTTTTTCTTGGAAGGGCAATCAATTCAACCAGAAAACACAATAACAGAAGATACAAATACAGATATAAAATAATGGCATTAAAAGCAACCAACCCTACAACCACAAACGCTTGGAAGAAATTACAAGCACATTTTGAAACAATTAAATCTAAGCATTTAAAAGATTTATTCAGTGCTGACGCAGAAAGAGCTAATGATTTAACGGTTAAGTGGGATGACTTTTATGCCGATTTTTCTAAAAATAGAATTACAACAGAAACGATTGATTTATTGATTGAATTAGCAAATGAGCAAGACTTAAAAGATGCTATTTCTAAGTATTTTGAAGGTGATATCATTAATGCAACCGAAGGAAGAGCGGTTTTGCATACGGCTTTAAGATCTCCTAAAGATGCTACTGTTTTTGTAGATGGAGAAAATGTAATTCCTGAAATTCATGATGTTAAGAAGAAAATTGAAAACTTTACCAACTCTATTGTTAATGGAGATCATAAAGGGCATACAGGTAAAGCTATTACCGATGTTGTAAATATTGGTATTGGCGGCTCGGATCTTGGACCAGCAATGGTAGTAGATTCGCTACAGTATTATAAAAATCAACTAACAACTCATTTTGTAAGTAATGTAGATGGTGATCACTATCAGGAAGTTATTAAAAACTTAAATCCAGAGACTACACTATTTGTTATTGTTTCAAAAACATTTACAACGCAAGAAACCTTATCTAATGCAAATTCTATTAGAGCTTGGTTTTTAGAATCTCAGCCACAAGAAGCGGTTTCTAAGCATTTTGTGGCAGTGTCAACTAATATTGAAAGTGTAAAAGCTTTTGGTATCGATGAAGTCAATATCTTTCCTATGAAGGACTGGGTTGGTGGTCGTTTTTCATTGTGGAGTGCTGTCGGTTTATCTATAAGTTTGGCACTAGGCTACAAACATTTTGAAAGCTTATTAGAAGGCGCTCATAAAATGGATGAGCATTTTAGAACAGCAGATTTCAAAGAAAATATTCCCGTAATTTCAGCTATGCTTACCGTTTGGTATAATAACTTTTTTAAGGCTGAAAGCGAAGCTATAATTCCATATACACAATATTTAAACCAGTTTGCAACCTACCTTCAACAAGGTATAATGGAAAGTAATGGTAAAAGTGTAGATAGAAATGGGGACAAAGTTAACTACCAAACAGGAACGTTGATTTGGGGAGAGCCAGGAACCAATTCACAACACGCCTTTTTTCAACTGATACACCAAGGAACAAAACTTATTCCTACTGATTTTATTGGTTATGTTGAATCTTTATATGGTAACAAAGACCATCACGATAAGTTAATGTCTAACTATTTTGCACAAACAGAGGCCTTAATGAATGGTAAAACAGAAGCTGAAGTTTTATCGGAATTAGAAGGGCAATCACTTTCACAAGATGCTACATCTGAGCTTTTACCTTTCAAAGTGTTTGAAGGAAACAAACCAACAACCTCACTTTTAATTCAAAAATTAACGCCAGAAAGCTTAGGGAAGTTGATTGCTATGTACGAGCATAAAATCTTTGTTCAAGGTATTATTTGGAACATTTATAGCTACGATCAATTTGGCGTAGAATTGGGAAAACAATTAGCAAAATCGATTTTAAGCGAACTTAAAGAAGAGGGCTTGTCGGCTACTCACGATGCATCAACACAAAATTTATTGGCATTCTATAAAGAAAATTGTTAAAAATTGTTAAAAAGTTTTAATAATTTTAACTAACCGCGCGTAAAATTTAAGAATTCTATATTTATCTTAGTACGGCTTAATTGTTAACATTTAGTTAATGTTTTAGCTATTGTATTGCGTAATTTTGCGCTGATAAAAAACCAATTAACTTAAATTTTATATGAAAAAATTTAGTCTTTTTTTATGTATTGTTGTTGTAACTAGTTTAACAACATTTGCATACGCTCAAAGTTCTATTACAGGTAAGGTAATAGATGCAGAAACGAACTCACCACTTCCGGGTGCGAATGTTCTTGAAAAGGGAACTTCAAACGGAGCTGACACCGATTTTGATGGTAATTTTGTACTATCAGTTAATTCCAATTCTGGTGAAATTGAAATCTCTTACGTAGGGTTTCAAACTAAAATAATTAAATTTAAAGGAAGTGTTGATCTTGGTACTATAGCGTTAGAACTTGATAACACTTTAGATGAAGTTATCGTTGTTGGTACAGGGGTTATTGATTTAGCAAATAGTAGAGAAACACCTGTTGCAGTTTCTACTATTAAAGGTAGAGACATTCAACTTAAGTCTTCTGGTAATGTTGAATTCGGAGAGGCTATGAAAAACACACCGTCTGTTTACGTTTCTAACCAAGCAGGTGGATTTGGTGATAGTCAGATCTTCTTAAGAGGTTTTGATCAAACTAACACAGCTTATTTATTAAACGGTCAGCCGATTAATGGAATGGAAGATGGTAGAATGTACTGGTCTAACTGGTCTGGTATGTCAGATGTTGCTAATGTAGTGCAGGTTCAAAGAGGTTTAGGATCTTCTAAATTAGCGATTTCTTCTGTTGGTGGTACGGTAAACATCGTTTCTAAGACTACAGACAAAGAAAAAGGTGGATTTGTAAGATTCTTAGGTGGTAACGATAGTTATGTTAAAAGTACTATAGGTTATGATTCTGGTATCAACGATAAAGGATGGGCGTTTTCTGTCTTATTAGATCACTGGCAAGCACATAGAAAATACTCTGTTGGTACTGCTGGTCAAGGACAAAATTATATGTTCTCTGTAGGTTATAAGCCAAACGAAAAAAATACATTTAACTTTTTACTTACTGGTGCTCCTCAATGGCACGACCAAAACTTCTCTCAAGACCTTGAGTTTTACCAAGAATATGGTGAAAAAGCAAATAGTAATTCTGGTTTTTATGAAGGTGAGCGTTTTACAGAACGTCGTAACTTTTACCATAAGCCAGTGGCTAACTTAAACTGGGATTTTGATATCAATGATAAATTAGATTTATCTACAGTATTATATGCATCATGGGGACGTGGTGGTGGTACTGGTAACGTTGGTAACGGTAGAGTTAGAGTTGGTGGTAATGGCTTAAATGCAGAAGAAATTGACTTTGATCAAATCGAAGAAAACAACATTGCTACTGCTACAACTATTAACGGAGGTCAATACGGTACATTTGGAGATTCTTATTTAAGACGTTCTTCAATGAACAACCATAACTGGTACGGTTTACTTTCTAATTTACAATATGAGGCTAACGAAAACTGGTCAATGAATTTTGGTATTGATGCTAGAACTTATAACGGTATTCACTTTAGACAATTAGAAAATACATTAGGTTTAGATGGTTATAACGATAATTTTAGAACTGATCGTCCTAGTGATTATGTAATTACAGAAACTTTTGATGCTGATCCATGGTCTTCTTTATTTAATTCTGCTGATAATGATCAGAGATATGATTACAACTATGAAGAAGTAATTCAGTATTTAGGTGGATTTGGTCAAGCTGAGTATTCTAATGATAGCTTCTCTGCATTTGTTCAAGCTGCTGTTTCTACACAATCTTACCAAAGAGAAGGGTTTTTTACAGGACGAGGAAATGGATTGGGTAAATCTGATAAAATAAGTAAAGAAGGTTACAATATTAAAGGTGGTGCTGCTTATAAGATTAATACAGAGCATTCTATTTTTGCTAACGCAGGTTTTTACTCACGTCAACCTTTCTTAGATAATATTTTTACAGATATTAGATATGATAATGCACTTGCTGAGCCAGACGTAGATAATGAAGAGATTCTAGGTTTTGAAGGTGGTTACCGTTTTAAAAATAGAACATTAAGACTTAATGTAGATATTTATAGTACACAGTGGGGAAATAGATTCTTATCTATAAATGGACCGGTTCAAGCTGGTGCTGATGGTACTGTTGGAACTTCTGATGATGAATTTAGTACTTATAGATTAACGGATGTAACTCAAAAACATAATGGTGTTGAGTTTGATATGGAATACCGTCCATATGGTGGATCTTGGTCTTTTAGAACATTTGGTTCTGTTGGTAACTGGAAATATGACGGTGAAACGCCATATACATTACAAAATGACGATACAGGAGATTTTATTACTACTGATGGTAATGTCGATTTAACAAACGTTAAAATTGGTAATGCACCTCAGACATCTTTTGGTTTTGGTTTTAGAGCTGATATAGCAAAGGGACTTTCTGTAGATATGGATTATAACATTTACTCTGGTTTATATGAGTTCGTTGACCCTGCAGATGTTGCCGATGCAGCTTTATCTAATGATGTTTATGAGTCTGTGAAATTACCAGCGTATACTTTAGCAGATGCAGGTATCACATACAGATTTTCTTTAGGAGAAAACCCGTTAACATTTAGAGCTAACGTGTATAACTTATTTAACGAAGCTTATATTAACCAAAAAGATGCATTTGGTTACTATTTAGGTATTGGAAGAACTTTCAATGCGAGTTTACGTTATAACTTCTAAACTTGAAGTCATAATTTATAATAAAAAAGACAGCCATTTGGCTGTCTTTTTTTATTTCAAAGTATTTGCGATTTTATATAGTAATACTAAATTATGCATGCTAATAGGTATTATGAATATTTATTCCTTCCAACGTACCGTTTCCATAATACGTGTAATATCCTTTTTTAAATATTCTGAAGCCGGATAAATAGAATCATAATTTGGTTTCGCATAGAAATAAAGCGAACCGCTTAAAAAGTGGTTGATACTATCTGTAACATAAAACTGAGATTGTGATGCAGCATTGCCTCCTATTTCATATAACATACCATAGACATTTGCTTCTTTGTTCTCAAATAACTGATGAGAAATTTCATCAGCTTTTATAGCATGTTTTTGCGTAAGGTTTTGAGCATCTCTAAGTAAACTATCAATATTGCCATTTTTAACTTCTTTATAAGTAAGGTAAATAGTGGCTTTTAAAGGTGTGTATTTAATATTGATACCATTAGTTTTACCTAATGATGTTACCGTTTTAATAGGATCTGCCAATGTGTTTTTTTCAAAAGAAAAAGGTAAAGGAAGAATCGCTTTTTCATAAACAGCGTTTGGATATTCGAGTCTTAAATAACCCTTAGGTTTAGGTAAGGTATCGTCCCCACAACCTAGCATTAATACACTTAAAAGAGGTAAAACTATTCGTTTCATGTGTTTTATTTATTGTTTTTATAAGGTGCACCTGGTGTTTAGTATTAACCAATCTCGTAAATAATAATACGTTTAATAGGCGTGGATTACTCTTGTGCGTCTAATAAAGTGAGTTTTATTTGTTTAATACGTTTGCGTTCTAAGGCTTCTACAGTGAAAACGTAATTTTTAAAATTTATTTTACTTCCTATTCTCGGAAATCCACCAGAAATCTCTAAAACAAAGCCAGCAAGGGTTTCAGCATCTCCTTTTTTGGCTTCAAAATATTCAGCATCGTCTTCAATTCCGACTATTTTATAAACGTCTTTTAAAGGTGTTTTGCCTTCAAAACTATAATTGTTATTGTTGAGTTTAGTGTAAATTAAATCGTCATCATCATATTCGTCACTGATATCTCCAACAATTTCCTCAATAATATCTTCTAAAGATACCAAACCAGACGTCCCCCCGTATTCATCAACAACAACTGCAAGATGCACTTTTTTGGTTTGAAACTCTACCATTAAATCATCTAGTTTCTTGTTTTCGGGTACAAAGAAAGGTTCACGTAAAATGGTAGTCCAGTCAAATGTTTTCTTATTTAAATGTGGTAATAAATCCTTTACATAAAGGACTCCTTTTATGGTATCAATACTTTCTTCGTAAACCGGAATCCTAGAATAGCCATTGTCAATAATTTGACTAATAATGGTGTCGTAAGGAGTATTAATACTTAGTGCAAATAAGTCCATTCGAGGACGCATCACTTGTTTGGTGTCTGTGTTTCCAAAAGACACAATTCCTTTTAATAGTTTTTGTTCCTCTTTTGTAGTGTCCTTGTCATTCGTTAATTCTAAAGCTTGTGATAATTGATCGACACTAAGATTAGAACGTTGTTTTCCAAATTTATTATGAATTTGAATGGTTACATAACGCATCGGTAAACTTAAAGGTGAAAAAATAACATCTAAAACCCGTAAAGGTCTCGCCATAAATGAAGAGAATTTTACGCTATTTCTACTGGCATAAATTTTAGGAATAATTTCTCCAAACAATAAAATTAAAAATGTTGCAGAAATAACTTCAACCAAAAATCGAAAAAGGGTATGAGTAATGCTACTAAACAATGTTTCACCTACATAAGCAAAGAGCAAAACAACCGCAATATTTATAAAATTGTTAGCGACTAATATGGTGGCAAGTAATTTTTTTGGCCGCTCTAAAAGCTTTGCAATAATTAACATAGCTGGTGACTTGTTTTCTAAGCCCTCGTCTAAGTTTGTTTTTGTTAAAGAGAATACAGCAACTTCAGCACCCGAAATTAAAGCTGAACAGGTTAGTAAAATTATAATTATGATAATACTTGAAATAAATGAAGCATTAGCGATTAATAAGGATGAAATTAAAACCGTGGGTTCTGGGTCCAAAATTAAGTGAGATTAAATGGTTAAAATGGTAAATCATCATTTTCTTCTGACTCTGAGCTCGTCGGTGCAGAAGGTTGCGATTGAGAACTCGCATTAGATGGGTTAGACTTTTTTGATTGTTGTGAGGATTGTTGATCCGTTTTTGGTGTTAAAAACGTAAAATCATCACACTGAATTTCCGTAGAATAACGCTCCATACCTTTGTCATCGGTCCATTTTCTAGTTTTAATTCGGCCTTCAATATAGACTTTGTCACCTTTAGTAAGATATTTTTCACAAATCTCAGCGGCTTTGTTTCTAACAACAATATTATGCCATTCTGTATTTGAAACACGCTCGTTAGTTTGCTTACTTACATAAGTTTCACTCGTTGCAAGAGGAAAGCGGCCAACGCAGTTTTTATCATCAAAATAATGCATTTTTACTTCGTCGCCTAAATTTCCAATCAACATTACTTTATTTAAAGTTCCAGACATAATAATAAATTTTTAATAAGTTGTAAAGTTACTCAATTGCGTAACCACTACTTTAAAAGTAGTAAAAAAATGTGATTTCTTTAGGGTTCTAAAAACTGAAATTGTCTATAAATTCACTTATAAGCACAGGAGAGGGGTATTTTGTAAGGGTTTTTATTAAAATTGCCTCTTCTGGAAGCGCCGCTACATCAATAATCCAAAATTTAGTATGCAAATGCTGATGCGATAATTTGTGTACTATATCTGTTTCATTATATAAAGAGTAATCTAATGTTTCCTGTTTTAATACGTAGTCTTCAAAATTTAAAAGATGAAACTCTTCTGGAGTCAAACTTTTTTCAGATTCTATTAAAGGGAATTGATAGAGGTGCTGCCAAATGCCTTTTTTAGTGCGTTTTTCAAAAAGCGTCTTTTTATTAGGATCCATAAACACTAAAAAATTAAAGTATTTAACAGTGACCTTAGTTTTTTTCAACTTTACAGGGAGTACATCAACCATTTGATTTTGGAGTGCTACACAACTATCTTGAAAAGGGCAAACAGAACAATCTGGATTTTTTGGTTTACACTGTATAGCTCCAAACTCCATTATCGCTTGGTTATATGTTGCTGGTTGATGGCGATCTATTAATGTTGAAGCTAAAGATTTGAATTCTTTTATGCCTAAAGTTGAATTTATAGGAGTTTCAATACCGAAATACCGCGATAATACGCGGTATACATTGCCGTCAACAACAGCTGCCACTTCGTTAAATGCAATCGAAGCGATGGCACTTGCGGTATAATCACCAACTCCTTTTAATTTTAATAAGTCGTTATACGTGTCTGGAAATTTACCATTTAACTCATTAACAATGTGTTTTGCTGTAAAATGTAGATTTCGAGCTCTAGAATAGTAACCTAAGCCTTGCCATAATTTTAAAATTGACGTTTCAGAGGCATTAGCAAGGTCAAAAATGGTAGGGTATTGCGTAATAAATGCGTTATAATACGGTAACCCTTGCTTAACTTGGGTTTGTTGTAAAATTATTTCGGATAGCCAAATGTAGTAAGGATTGCTGGTTTCTCGCCAAGGTAAATCCCTCTTTTTGTCTGAATACCAGTTGATTAGTTTGTGATTAAAATCCATTTCGTTTTTTTAATGAAAAGCAAAACTAAATGTTTATTGTGTTAAATTTTAATTAATTACGTTTGAACTATTGAAATTAAATTACCTATATTTGCATCCCTTAGAATTTATAGTAACCCTAAAACTAGTAAAAAATGACAAAAGCTGATTTAGTAGCGAAAATATCTGATAAATTAGGTATCGAAAAAGGTGATGTCCAAGC
The DNA here is from genome assembly GCF_013403915.1 of Winogradskyella pacifica. Classification (GTDB taxonomy): domain Bacteria; phylum Bacteroidota; class Bacteroidia; order Flavobacteriales; family Flavobacteriaceae; genus Winogradskyella; species Winogradskyella pacifica. The sequence goes on along the minus strand of NZ_JABFDI010000012.1, from coordinate 97,230 downwards.
GACCGTTGAAACCTTTATGGAAGAAGTAAAAACATCTTTAGAGAGCGGAGATAACGTATATTTAAGAGGTTTCGGAAGTTTCATTATTAAAACAAGAGCTGAAAAAACAGGTCGTAATATTTCAAAGAATACTACAATAAAAATTCCTGCACACAACATTCCTGCATTTAAGCCTGCTAAAGTATTTTTAGAAGGAGTTAAATCTAATGTGGAGGTTAACTAAGAAAGCATTTAAACAAAATATTAATTTAAAAAGCATTATTTATTATGCCAAGTGGTAAAAAAAGAAAAAGACACAAGGTAGCGACGCACAAGCGTAAGAAACGTAGACGCGCTAATCGTCACAAGAAAAAATAAATTGTTAAAAGTAGTTTTATAACTACTTTTTTCAGTTTTAGAGAAACGTTCTTTGATATAGAATTTGCGGCATTTAATAGAGTGTTGCCAAATTTGTTGGTATTCCCGATACTTAGAATCGGGAGACCTGTGTCAAATAATTTAGTGAAATCCATCTATCTCAATGAAGAGCTAGATATAAATTAACATTATGAACAAGGAATTAATCGTAAGATCGAGTTCAGATATTGTTGATTTTGCCTTATTAAAAGATGGAAAACTTATTGAATTACACAAAGACGAAGAGGATAATAACTTTGCGGTTGGTGATATTTTTATTGCCAAAATACGCAAAGTCATTCCTGGTCTAAACGCCGCGTTTGTTAACGTCGGCTATGAGAAAGATGGTTTTTTACACTATCATGATCTAGGACCGCAAATGCCTTCGCTTTTAAAATTCATTAAACGTGTAAGCACAGGAAAATTAAAGGATTATACCCTTAAGGACTTTCCTATGGAAAAGGATTTAGATAAAAATGGCAGCATTGCAAATGCCATAAAATCTAATCAATCCATTTTAGTACAAGTAGTAAAGGAACCAATCTCTACTAAGGGACCACGCATTAGCTCAGAACTGTCTATTGCTGGAAGATACATTGTCTTGGTGCCTTTTTCTAACCGTATTTCAATTTCTCAAAAAATTGAATCGCAAGAAGAAAAAGACCGCCTTAAAAGACTCGTTAAAAGTATCACTCCTAAAGGTTTTGGGGTTATTATTCGTACAGTAGCTGAAGGCAAGAAAGTTGCCGAGCTCGATAGTGATTTACAGAATTTGCTGGATCGATGGACAGCAATGTGTAAAAAATTGTACAAAGCACATCACCCAACTAAAGTATTGGGAGAAATGAACAAAGCATCCTCAATTTTGAGAGATATTTTTAATGATTCATTCTCTGGTATTATTGTAGATGATGAAGAAATGTATGTACAAGTAAAAGATTATGTGCAGCAAATTGCACCGAACAAGGAATCCATAGTGAAGTATCACAAAAATGGCCCTATTTTCGAAAAATTTGGTATCGAACGCCAAATAAAAACATCATTTGGTCGTACAGTATCTATGTCAAGAGGGGCTTATTTGGTTATAGAACATACCGAAGCGCTTCATGTTGTAGACGTAAACAGTGGTAATCGCTCTAATAAAGAGAAGAACCAAGAAGATACGGCTTTAGAAGTCAACATGATTTCTGCTCAAGAAATTGCCAGACAATTGCGTTTACGTGATATGGGAGGCATTATCGTTATCGATTTTATCGATATGGGAAAAGCAGAAAACAGAAAAAAGCTTTATAATTATCTTAGAGATGAGATGAAAGATGATAAAGCAAAGCATAAAATATTGCCGCCGAGTAAGTTTGGATTAGTGCAAATAACCAGACAGCGCGTTAGGCCAGAACGCAATATTAAAACGAAAGAAGAAAATCCTAATGTATTAGGCGATGAAATCGAAGCACCAATTAAAGTGGTGGAACGTATTAATCAAGACCTACAACGGATTTTGAAAAAAGACTATAAAAAGGTGACTCTTAATACACATCCTTTTATAGCGGCCTTTTTAACCAAAGGGTTTCCATCAGTGCGTTCAAAGTGGTTTATTGAACATAAAAAATGGGTGAAAATTTTACCTAGAGATGCTTACACTTATCTTGAATATCATTTTTACGATAAAAATGGTGACAAAATTGAATAATATCTATTAGAAAAGCCCAACTGAAATTTCAGTTGGGCTTTTTACTTTTAAAGTAAATTTATATCTATCTGTAACGTCTTTTTGTATTCCAAACTAGTGAACTTGCGTTACTAAATTTTAACGTTTTCGTTCCTACTTTACTCTCTGTTACTGTTCTGTTACTTGTTTTCATAATTTTTATATTTAATGTATTGTGCTTTTTAAAGCGGGTGCAAATTTACGCCACTTATAAGCTTTAGAAAACAACAGATTTAATATAATTATATGCTATATTACCTTTATTTTGGTTTTTTTAACATAATTGGAGATAAAATAAATTACTTAATAGAAAAGCCCAACTAAGATTTTTAGTTGGGCTTTTGTAAATTATATACGAGTTGGTATTAATCTCTAGACATAAATATTCTAAGGATATACCAAAACAATAACATTAATGAAGCAAACAAACCTAAGGCTGCAGGAATGTAATCTTCCACTCCATAAGTTTTTACCAAATTAGATGTTTGATATAAGATCGATCCACCAGCTAACAGACACATCCCAACAGAAAACCATAAGCCTAGGTCAAAACCAAATAGGGTTCCAGCAACGATTAATCCAATAGCAATGAAAAACCCAATAGTTAATCCTGTTTTTAGAAATGAAAAATCAGTTTTTGTCATTAATACTGCTGCAGATAAACCTGTAAACAGTGCTAAAGTCACTATAGAAGCTTGATAAAGAACATCTGAACCAGAAGGTCCCATTAATTCTGTTACCATATATAGCATTGGGACAAAAATTAAAGCTTCAAAAAATATATAAATACCATAGGCTAGGTACTGCATGTTTTTATCGGTTGTTTTCATAGCCATGCCTTCAGCATAATTTGTGGCTAACATAAAACCTCCTAGTAACAATAGCCATTTATAGCCTTGTGTCATAGAGAGCATAAAACTGACGACCATTTCACTTTGGAGTAAAAGGTATTCAAACAAAATAAAGACAAGCACACCGCCGGCCACATGTGAATATGTTTTTTTGTAAAAAGCAACACGATCAACTTCAGATAGACTGCCGATCATAATTTTTCCTGGGAATTGTTGTTCCATTTTAGATTTAAGGATTGGTTAGTTTAACTAATGTATGTAATTTCAATAGTATTTCAAATAAAAAAAGCTCCGATTACTCAGAGCTTTAATTGTATGTATATGTTTTAAGTTATTAATCTCTACCTCCAAATACTTGCAATGCCCAATACAATAAAGACGCTAATGCACCTATTGCAGCAACCAAATACGTTCTAGCTGCCCATTTCAACGCATCTTCAGAACCTTTGTATTCGTCTGGTGTAAGCATGTTTTTGTTTTTTAACCAAGCCAAAGCTCTGTTACTTGCGTCGTATTCTACAGGTAAGGTAATAAAGCTAAATAGTGTTGCAAAGCCCATAAAAACTAAACCAGCAACGGCTACCCAATACCCTAAACCAACTCCTGCAGCGGCACCTAAGATTAAACCACCAATGACTAACCATTGCGACATTCCAGAAGTAACACTTACAATTGGCACTAATGCCGAACGCATACCTAAAGCACTATAAGCTTGTGCGTGTTGTACGGCGTGTCCACATTCGTGAGCAGCAACAGCAGCCGAAGCAGCGTTTCTTTGATTATAAACAGACTCGCTTAAGTTTACTGTTTTATTTTTTGGATTGTAATGATCTGTTAATTGTCCTGGTGTAGAAATAACCTCTACATCAGTAATACCATTATCCGCCAACATTTTTTCTGCAATTTCTCTACCAGATAAACCATTTCGTAATTGAATTTTAGAGTATTTGGCAAATTTCTTTTTAAGTTGATTACTCACTAACCAGCTCACTAAAGCAATAGCACCAATTAGTATGTAATATCCTATCATTCCACTCATAATTTGAAATTTTTAATTCATGTAAATTTAATAAATGAATTGCAAATAATGAGCCAAATTTGAGTTAAGAAATTTTGTCAGGATTTTAGATGACAATGGCTTACTTTACATCGCATCAACAGACCAATTGAAGGCTTCAGCGATTTCTTCATAAACGATTTTGCCTTTAACAATGTTTAATCCTTTTGCTAAGGTTTCGTCATTTTTACATGCCGTTTCCCAACCCTGATTTGCTAAACGTAATACATAAGGTAAGGTAACATTAGTTAAAGCTAAAGTTGACGTGTAGGGCACAGCTCCTGGCATATTAGCGACACAATAATGTACAACATCATCAATAATAAATGTTGGGTCCTCGTGTGTTGTTGCTTTTGTGGTTTCCATACAACCACCTTGATCTACAGCGACATCTACCAAAACAGTGCCTGGGCGCATATCTTTAAGCATATCTCTTGTAATTAGTTTCGGTGCTTTTGCTCCTCTTACTAAGACGCCACCAATAATTAAATCATGATCTTTTATACGTCTTCTAATATTATATTCACTTGAAAATTCAGTCACCACATGGCTAGGCATAACGTCGTTTACATAACGCAGTTGTTTCATATTGATGTCCATAACAGTAACATGAGCACCTAAACCCGCAGCCATTTTAGCTGCTTGGATACCAACGATACCAGCACCCAAAACTAAAACACGACCCGGTGGTACACCTGGCACTCCACCTAATAATACACCACGACCTTTAATCGGTTTTTCTAAATATTTAGCACCTTGTTGAATCGCCATTCTTCCGGCAACTTCAGACATTGGTGTTAATAATGGAAGTGTGCCATCTTTATCTTCAACCGTTTCGTAGGCAATACAAACCGATTCGCTTTTTAACATGGCTTTTGTTAAAGGTTCGCTAGACGCAAAATGAAAATAGGTAAATACCACATGATGCGATTGTATTAAAGGATATTCTTCTTCAATGGGTTCTTTTACCTTTACAATCATGTCGCTAGACGTATAAACATCGGTTATAGTTTCTAACACTATGGCTCCAGCATTTATATAATCTAAATCCGAAAATCCACTACCAAAACCAGCATCTTTCTGAACATAGACTGTGTGTTTGTTTTTTGTTAGCTCGAAAACGCCAGATGGTGTCATACCAACTCTGTTTTCATTGTTTTTGATTTCCTTTGGAACTCCGATTTTCATAGGTTTTTTTTTAATTTAATAAATCTGTCAAATGGAATTCGCTAATTAAATTATCGATTAGATTCAATTTTTTAATTAAGCTCATTTCATGTGTTTTGTAGATTCTGAGATTAATATGAGTAAGAAAGTACCATCAAAAAAACTAGCTGTGCAAATTTTAATATAACGATGATTTTATTTTTATGAAATCAGTATTATGACGCTTTAATTTTGAAAACTCTTAAAAATCGAGTTGTCTTTGAGGGCAATATGATATTAGGATAATGATAGAAATCTTGGAGGAAGTGGTGTTGTGAATATTGATGCTCTAAACAATGTTACAAATAAACATAGGGTTAAAGCTGAGGCATTAGTAGTCATACAGTGTTAAAGACACTTTAGAAACCTTCTCATTACTAAACTCAATATAGAGATGTTCTACTTGGTCGCTGTTAAATTGTGGCGCTAAGCCAAGCTCATATAATATGATGTCTTTAGTTAAAATATAACTTGGCTGACCTAAGCGTTTTATGACATTGGGTTTCGATTCGTTCAATAAAACACGAGAGTCAATAAGGTCATTTACAATTTTATGACGCGTCATGGGTTGTGTTTGCCACTGCGCTTCGGTAAAACGTTCTTCAAAAAAGAAATGTATAGAGGTGCTAATTATAAATGCAGAAAAAAGTATCAAACCAATTTGATTGATCTGATTATTACGAAAATCAAAATAATCCTTTAACTGCTTAGGCTTCTTTCTTGGTGTTGGTTTCTCTAAAGATGGTTTATCTGAAATCATAAGGCTAGGCTTTGGTAAGTTCAGAATAACTTAAAAAATAATTTTCTTCGCAAGGTGTTAAAGCGTGCGGATAACTAGGAATAAGTAGTACACCTTCGGGTGTTAAATTCCATGTTTTGTATTGCCAATAACTGTCGTCAACAAAGGTTTCGCATTCTTCCTGTAGATCAGCTTCTGTATTATCATATTTGGTTTTTAACTTTTGAAAGAAATCAACCTTTGGATATAACGATTCAATCTTCTCAATAACTTTTAAGTCTTCAAGATTAAAATTATAAGCAACATTGCCATGAGCAGGATGCGCGCCACCACAATAGACACTGTAATATTTTAAATAACTTATAAATTTACTATCGACGAGGTTGATGTCGTATGAAATTTCGAACCAAGAATTACAATCTAAATTATCTTTGGCATCTTCCAAATGAATAGCATCTAGAATAGGATTAAATACCGCACGTTGTTCTTTTGAAAATCCGTTGCCTAATCTAAATAAGGGGAGCTTAGAATATTTTTCATGAAACCAAACTAACTGTTTGTCCTTGTAATTAACGATACTATCTTTAATAAATGTCAGTTTAGGATTTCTGAATTCCTCTAAAGGCTCTTGTTCTGTTTCAGTTAAAATAACATTATGGGTTTCCTCTTTTAAAGTAAGATGTCCAATAAGTTGATTGCCTTTTTTAGTTAATCGAAAAACTTCATCAGCATCACTAACTCTGTCAGGACTGAAATAATAACCATCAATTAAAGTGATAGATTCATCATTATAGCGTCCTTTTAGAGGAATGCTAATCAATTTAGAATCGTAAAAATAATAGCCTTCTAATTCGCCAGAAGTGGAGTCGTTATCATGTGGATAACTACTAAGTTCTAAATGAATAGGATAGTTAGAAACCGTACCAACATAACTTTGAGACCAACTTATAATTGGCAACAAAGTTATGATGATATGTTTTAGAAGTTTACCCAACAATATTTACAATTTTACCAGGCACTACAATCACTTTTTTAGGTGTTCTACCTTCTAATTGTGCAATTGTTTTTTCGTGAGCCATAACGGTTTTTTCAATATCGTCTTTACTCATATCCATTGGTAATTCTAGCGTGAAACGCATTTTACCATTAAAAGAAATTGGATATTTTTTGCTGCTTTCTACTAAGTGACTTGCGTCAAATTCTGGGAAATCTAAAGTGGAGATTCCTTCGAAATCCTTTGGTAGGTTTTCTACTTCAATTATTTTATTAAAATGAATACAAGCATATAAATGCTCAGCAATATGCGGAGCATAAGGAGAAATTAAAATCAATAAAGGTTCTAAAATATCTTTGCTTGTACACTTCTGAGCTGTTAATTCATTTACAGCAATCATAAAAGTAGAAACCGACGTATTGAAAGAGAAATTCTCAATGTCTTCTTCAACCTTTTTAATCGTTTTATGTAATGTTTTTAAGTTGTCTGCAGTCGGTTGTGCATTATTAACTTTTAGGCCATCATCACCAACATATAATTTCCATAGTTTTTTAAGGAAGTTATGGACTCCTGTAATACCAGCGGTATTCCAAGGCTTGTATTGCTCTAATGGTCCTAAGAACATTTCATACAATCTTAGACTGTCTGCTCCGTAGTCGGCACAAATACTATCTGGATTGACGACGTTATATTTAGATTTAGACATTTTTTCGACATCTCTACCAACTTTATAGACTCCATCTTCACTTATAAATTCAGCATCTTTAAAATCTTCACCAAATTCTCCATCAGTTTTTAAACCTTCAATATCTAACTCATCCGAAGCATTTACATATTGTACTTTTACATGAATAGCTGAAAAATTAAGGCCTTCAATGATTGCACCTGTATTCTGACTATATATATCTTTTTGAACTGCTTTATATAATTCTTGAAAAGTACTTATAGTCTCTTTTTGATCATCGTTTAATAAATCGAAAAATACAGTATCTTCAATAATGCTAGCTAAACCTTTAGTGAAACCATTACCATTGGCAAATGTGTTCTTATCTTCTGCAGAAATTTTTGAACTTAGTATAAATTTATATAAGTCTTCATATTTCTTAAAGCTATCATATGAAATATAAAGAGCTTTGCTTAAGCTAGGGTCTTTAAAATCTTTTGATGTTGTAGATAAATGAGATAAAAGATCAACTCTATAAACAAAAGCACTAGTCCCAAGTATCATCCCTTGGTTAATCAACTTTTTAAAAGGCTCTTCAACATTAACAAAACCGCGATCTTTCAATAATTTTACCCAAAAACGAGAATAGAGTAGGTGACCTGTAGCATGTTCGCTACCACCAATATATAAATCTACATTCTCCCAATACTTAAGGGCGTCTTCACTTGCAAATACACCATCTCTATTAGCTGCGTCTTCCATATAACGGAAGAAATACCAAGAACTACCTGCCCAACCTGGCATTGTATTAAGCTCTAAAGGAAATACGGTTTTATGGTCTATCAACTCATTACTAACAACTAAAGACTGAGTTGTATCCCAAGCCCAAACATCTGCACGTCCTAAAGGTGGTTCGCCTTCTTCGGTTGGTAAATATTTTTCAACTTCTGGCAACACAATAGGCAAATGTGCTTTGTCTATCATTTGTGGCATACCGTTAACGTAATACACTGGGAATGGCTCTCCCCAATAACGCTGACGAGAGAAAACCGCATCTCGTAAACGGTAATTGGTTTTACCTTCGCCTTGTCCTAATTGCTCTAATTGGTAAATCGCGAGTTTAGAGGCTTTTTTATAGTTCATGCCGTTTAGGAAATCACTATTCGCAATTTTTACATTGTCTTTAGACGCAAAAGCTTCTTCAGAAATATCGGCACCTTCAAATATATTTGGAATGGCGATATCAAAATGCTTTGCAAAATCGTAATCACGTTGGTCTCCACAAGGCACCGCCATTACAGCTCCTGTTCCGTAGCTTGCTAATACGTAATCGCCAATCCAGATGGGGATTGGTTCTTTAGAAAACGGATGTTCTGCATAAGCGCCAGTAAATACACCAGAAATGGTTTTTACATCTGCCATACGATCGCGTTCGCTACGTTTCGCTGTTTTTTCTATGTAGGCTTCAACGGCTTCTTTTTGTTCAGCTGTTGTGATTCTTGAGACTAATTCGTGTTCTGGCGCTAAGGTCATAAAAGACACTCCAAAAATAGTATCTGGTCTTGTGGTGAAGACGTCTATCACCTCGTCATGTCCATTCACATTAAAAGTCACACTTGCTCCAACCGATTTTCCAATCCAGTTTTTTTGAATATCTTTTAACGCATCGGTCCAATCAATGGTATCTAAACCTTGTAGTAAACGTTCCGCATAAGCAGAAATACGCATACTCCATTGGGTCATTTTTTTACGCACTACAGCATGACCGCCACGTTCTGAAACTCCGTTTACAATTTCGTCGTTAGCTAAAACGGTTCCTAATGCTGGACACCAGTTCACTTCCGTTTCTGCTAAATAGGTTAATCTATATTTTAAAAGGATGTCTTGCTGTTGTTCTGAGGAATAAGAATTCCAGTCTTCAGATGTAAATGATTCAATGTTTTCATCACAAGCGGCATTTACCGTTGCATTACCTTCTGTAGCAAATTTTTCAATCAATGTTGCGATATCTTCCGCTTTATTTGAATCGTTATTATACCAAGATTCAAATAATTGAATGAAAATCCATTGGGTCCATTTGTAATATTCAGGATTAGAAGTACGTACTTCACGACTCCAATCGAAAGAAAAACCAATCTGGTCTAACTGACGACGATACGTTTTTATATTCGCTTCGGTAGTTACCGCAGGATGCTGACCAGTTTGAATGGCATACTGCTCTGCTGGTAAACCAAAAGAGTCATAGCCTTGTGGATGTAAGACATTAAATCCTTTATGACGTTTGTAACGTGCATAGATATCACTAGCAATATAACCTAATGGGTGACCAACGTGCAAACCTGCTCCAGATGGATAAGGAAACATATCTAAAACGTAATATTTTGGTTTATCGCTGGTGTTTGAGGCTTTAAAAGTTTCGTTTTTTGCCCAATGGTCTTGCCACTTTTTCTCTATACTGTTAAAATCGTATGTCATATTAATTGTCTTTTCACGCAAAGGCGCAGAATCTCAAAGCATATCTTTATAAAAATTTTCTTTGTGACTTAGCGCCTTTGCCCGAATTTTTCTTTAATTTAAAGGACAAATTTAAAGCTATTACAACACAATTAAAAACGAAACGTTGTAATACTTAAAGACTATTTATAACTTGAAATTATTGCGTTTAAAAAATCAACAGTTTCACTTGTAGTTATTCCAAACATTAAATAGTAAGAAAGCAAATTCTTTATTATTTTTACAGCATAAATCTGCATTCATTCATGGCATCATCTTTTGACAAATATCAAAAACGTAAACTTATATCGTCTTACGTCTCTGTAGTGATAAGTATCGCTTTGGTTTTGTTTCTTTTAGGCTGTTTAGGTCTTTTAGTTATCAACTCTAAAAAAGTAGCCGATCACTTTAAAGAGCAAGTGGTAATGACTATTTATTTAAACGATACTGCAAAAGAGGTTGAAGTCAATCAGCTAAAAAAGAGTTTAGCGATGGCAGATTATACCAAAGATGCGCTTTACGTGTCTAAGGAAGAAGCGGCTGAGTTTATGAAAGCGGAAACAGGTGAGGATTTTATGGATTTTGTGGGTTATAACCCTTTAAAGAATTCGATTGATGTACACTTAAAAGCCGATTTTGTAACGACAGAGCAATTGACAGAAATTACAGAGAATCTATCTACCAAAGCGTTTATTGAGGAAATTAGATACGATAATGATTTAGTAGAATTGATGAATGATAATGTGAAGAAGATTACCTTTTGGGTATTAATCATTAGTGGTTTATTTACTTTAATTGCAGTGTTATTAATTAATAGTTCTATTCGTTTAGCAGTATACTCTAAGCGTTTTATTATAAAAACCATGCAGATGGTTGGGGCGACAAAAAGCTTTATCCGAAGACCTTTTGTTTGGAAAAGTGTGCAATTAGGAATCATTGGTGCACTAGTTGCATTAGCAGGAATGGCCGTTGTTTTATACTATTTAGACCTAACGTTCCCAGAATTAGAACTACTAAGAAACACGGTATTGATTGCTGGTTTGTTTATTGGAATATTCGTTTTAGGTATTTTAATTACTTGGATTAGTACGTTTATTGCTACACAACGTTTCTTAAACTTGAAAACGGATCATCTGTATTACTAATTTGATGACTTCATGTTGAATATTAAGGCTATTTAATAAGTCTTTATAATATTGAAGTGTTAGGAAAATACTAATCCGAAGTTATATTAATAAATAAATCTGTTTCTTTGCAACGTATTAAAGCATAGCTCAAAAAAACCATGGGAGAACAAAAACGTAAGGAAGATTCTAAATCTGAATTCATCTTCGGAAAGAAAAACTATAAATTCTTATTTATAGGTTTAGCATTCATTGTTATTGGTTTTATATTAATGTCTGGAGGTGGTAGTGACGACCCTAATGTTTTTGACGAGTCTATATATAATTGGAGACGCATTCGTTTAGCTCCAACGCTTGTGTTAATTGGTTTTGGTATTCAGGTTTATGCTATTCTTTTAAACCCTAATAAGGACGCCAAAAAATAAGTCATATTTTACATACATTTACAACGTATCATTCTCTTAATTGATACTTTTGTCTCATGGAAATTTTAGATGCAATTATATTAGGAATTATTCAAGGTCTAACTGAGTTTTTGCCTGTATCCTCAAGTGGTCACTTAGAAATAGGGAAAGCCATTCTTGGTGATAATTCTGTGCCAAAAGAAAGCTTGTTATTTACGGTTGTACTTCATTTTGCGACAGCATTAAGTACGATGGTTATTTTTAGAAAAGATATTCTTCAAATTATAAAAGGTGTTTTAAAATTTGAATGGAATGAAGACCTTCAATTTATTTCAAAAATCGCTTTATCCATGTTGCCAGCCGTTATTGTTGGTGTCTTTTTTGAAGAAGAATTAGAACAACTTTTTAACGGAAATATTCTGCTTGTCGGTTGCATGCTTATTGTTACAGCGATTCTCTTATTCTTAGCAGATAAAGCAAAAGATACACAGAAAAAGGTGACATTTTCTAACGCCTTTATCATTGGTGTTTCTCAAGCTATTGCTATGCTACCAGGAATTTCGCGTTCTGGTGCCACAATCTCGACGTCAGTATTATTAGGAAACGATAAAACCAAAGCGGCACGTTTTTCATTTTTAATGGTGGTGCCTTTAATATTTGGTAAGATTGCAAAAGACCTTTTAGGAGGTGAATTAACCTATGACAGTTCGAATATAACAGCTTTAAGCGTCGGTTTTATAGCCGCCTTTGTTGCCGGTTTATTTGCTTGTACGTGGATGATTGCTTTAGTGAAAAAAAGTAAGTTATCGTATTTTGCTATCTATTGTGTAGTTGTTGGTGTTATTGCTATAATTTGGTCTCTCGTATAAATGAAAACTAAAGAAGATTATTTAAGTGGACAAGTCTTACTCATAGACAAACCATTAACATGGACCTCTTTTCAGGCGGTTAATAAATTGCGCTGGGAAATTAGACATGCTTTTGATATTAAAAAAATTAAAGTAGGTCATGCCGGGACTTTAGATCCATTAGCGACAGGTTTATTGGTGATTTGTACAGGTAAAATGACCAAGCAAATCAACATTTTTCAAGGTCAAGAAAAAGAATATACTGGGACATTTGTTTTAGGAGGAACAACACCTTCGTTTGATTTAGAAACAGAAGTCAATGAAACCTTTCCGACGGATCATATTACAGAAGAATTAATTCAGAATGCAATTCCACAATTTATAGGTCAGATAGATCAATTTCCACCGGTTTTTTCTGCGATTAAGAAAGATGGAAAACGATTATACGAATTTGCAAGAGCAGGTGAGGAGGTTGAAATTAAATCGAGACAAGTAGAAATTACCGAATTTGAAATCACTCAAATTAATACTTCGACTGCGCTCAATACAAGTAGCCTAGAATTACATTTTAGAGTGGTGTGTAGTAAAGGAACTTACATTAGATCTTTAGCGAACGACTTCGGGAAAGCTTTAAATTCTGGTGCACATTTATCATCATTACGACGTACACGTATTGGCGATTTTAAAGTTGACGATGCACTAACTCCAGAAGATTTTATAGCCAATTTACCTTCTAAAGACTGATTTAACACCGGTTTAAGGTTGGTGCTTAATCTATTTCTTCATTATATTCGTATCTATTAATAGACTAAAACTATTGTATACTGAATTTTGTTGATCAACATAAAGCCGCAATCATTACATTTCTTCTAGCAGGAATTGTAGTCTTTGGTATGTTTAGTATTCAGTTAAAACGTCATCAAGATTTAATTTCTGAAAGCTACTATCTCATGGAGCCAGAACCTGAAATCGAAAAAGAAAACCTTCAGGATATAGAAGCTATAAACGGAAAATCTACAAACAAAGCGTTTAACGAAGACCAAGAGTTTAAAGAGATGATGCGTAACTTTAAAACTGTTAGCTCAAATGATTTTGAACGTACCACAAAGGCCATGGAAGAAGCTAAGGCCAGCGAAGACGTACAAGAGGAAACAAGCATTACTAAATCGTATGCAGATAGTAATGCTTATGCTTTAAATTCTGAAGACACAGAATCGTATAAAAAATTACAAGAAGAGTTAAAACAACGTCTCAAGAATAAAAGACAAGCAGACGAGCACGCTAAAACAAAAAGTACGCTAACCTACTCTTTAAAAGGTAGAACATTAACCCATTATAAAACACCACGATATTTATGCGAAAGTGGTGGAAAAATAGTGGTGAGTATTAGAGTTAATGGAGCAGGCGATGTTATTGATGCATATATTAATGGGGCTTCTAATTCTGCTAATCAGTGCTTAATAAATCATGCGATTTCTTATGCTGAAACAGTTCAGTTTGATAGGTCAGACAAGAAAGAGCAATTAGGTACGATTACCTTTTTATTTAAAGGGAAATAAAATAGTGGCTTCGATTACGCTCAGCCACTAAAATTCATTACTTATTTTAATAAGCTTACCAAATCTTCAATAGTAGATTGCCCTTTATCCTTATTATACCAACGTTGTAAATCTTCTTTAAATTCTGGAGTCAACATGCCATGTTCAGCTTTGTAAGCTTGCACCATATTTGTCGCAACTGTAGGTCGTGGTCCAAATGAATCTATGACCGTATTGGTTTCAGTATCTAACATAATTAACTTTGGAATTGATTTACCTCCATTAGTTAAAAACTGATCCATTAGTGCTTCGTTTTCATCTCTGAGTACCACTTTGTAGTCAATATTACTATTAAGTTCAGCCACTTTATTAATTATGGGCATAATATGCGCAGCATCTCCACACCAGCTTTCCGAAATAACTAACCACGTTATTTTTCTATCAAAATTTGCAATCTTAATATTCGCGGCGTCCGAAACTTTTGCGGTTTTATCCCAACGTTTCATACGTCTGTCGTTAAGGTATGTGTATTCAACTAAGGCGTCTGATTGGTCAGTTCCGGTTGTTGATTTTTCTTCCACTAATGTGCCAACTAAGTTTCTGTACTCGGCATAAGTCATACTTTTATTTAGACTTTCTGAGATGATATCTTTTAATGTGAGTGTGTCTGTTTCCATAGGATAAAAATAAGAATCTATTGCCATTTTTTATGCAACAGTTGTTACATTAGTCGAGAACTAATTTAGACCCTTTCTATTTGCTAAAAAATTGTTCTTTTAAGCTTAAATGTTTTCTTTTTAGAGTTCCTTAACGATGCTATGCAACTAGAAAAAGCTTTCATTTAATTTTAAAATTCCTAATTTTCGCCTAAACAGAAAACGTATAAATTAATTCTTACTAATAAAATTCCTTACAAGATGAGTAAAAACAGATGTGGTTGGTGTGTTGGTGATCCGTTATATGAAGCCTATCACGATGAAGAATGGGGAGTTCCTGTATATGATGATGCTAGGTTATTTGAATTTTTAATTTTAGAAACATTTCAAGCGGGATTAAGTTGGATCACTGTTTTAAAGAAGCGTGAAAATTTCAGAAAGGCTTTCGATAATTTCGATTATAAGAAGATTGTAAACTATGATGCTTCTAAAGTTGAAGACTTATTACAAGACGCTGGTATCATTAGAAATAAACTGAAAGTGAATGCCACAATTAGCAATGCACAGGCTTTTATGAAAATTCAGGAAGAGTTTGGGTCATTTTCTAAATACATATGGAATTTTGTAGATGGAACACCGATAAAAAACAAGGTAAAAATCTATAAAGAGGCTCCCGCAAATACGCCATTGAGCGATACCATAAGTAAAGACTTAAAGAAACGTGGATTTAAGTTTGTAGGTTCAACTGTGATTTATGCACAGATGCAAGCTACAGGTATGGTAAATGACCATGAAGTTTCTTGTTTTAGGTATCATGAGGTTTAATAAAATTTAGAAACGCTGGTCGCGATATGTTTTTAGCACCTAAACTTTCGAGATGTTTAGTGTGTAGTTGACAATCAATTAATTTATAGTTGGAATTTTGAATAAAGGTTATAAAACCCACTTTGCTTGCATTACTCACTTTAGCAAACATACTTTCGCCACAGAAAACAGAATCGGTAATTTCAATACCATATAAGCCGCCAACTAATTCATCATTTTGCCAAACTTCAATAGATTTTGCATAGCCAAGTTGATGTAATCTGTAGTACGCATTTACCATGCCTTCCGTAATCCAAGTACCATCTTGGTCGTTCCGTTTTGCTGTAGCGCAATTTTCTACTACAGCTTTAAACGCTTTGTTTATCGTAACTTTAAAATTGCCTTTTTTTAGCACTTGTCTCATGCTTTTAGAGACTTTCAATTCTTCTGGAAACAAAACAAACCGTGGATCTGGAGACCACCAAAGTATAGGTTCCTCATCTTGAAACCATGGAAATATACCATTGGAATAAGCATGTATTAAGCGTTCTGGAGATAAATCACCACCAACAGCAAGAAGCCCTTCTGCGGAGGCTTCAGATACATCTGGAAATTCTATTTTATCAGTTACAAAGTACATCCGTTAAGATTGAGTGGGCTTTTCAGTATTTAAAATTAAGGCTTTGGCTTTGATGTTAAAAGATTTTTGTTGATATTTGAGTAGGCCTTTATCAAATATTTTTTGTTCATCATTGCTTTTTTTTGAAGGTCTAACCTAAAACCAAAGTACTAAGTCCTGACTAACCATCAGGACTTTTTTTGTTGAAGGATATATACAGAAAAAGACCTGTTTTTAAATTAAAAACAAGTCTTTTTATATGGGTTTAATTTGCCTTATTTAGAAAGGTAAATCATCGTTATCACCTTCGTTTAAATCACTAACAGGTTCAAAAGCTTCTGTTGGTGGAACAGGAGGCATATCTCCACTTGCAGCTTGCGCTTGCACAGCTTCAATTCTCCATCCTTGTATAGAATTAAAGTATTTAGTTTCACCTTGTGGATTCACCCATTCTCTACCTCTTAAGTTAATATTAACTTTAACTTGCTGACCAGCTTGGTAGCTATTAAGTAAATCACATTTGTCTTGAACAAACTCCACCATAATATGTTGTGGATACTGCTCTTCTGTAGTCACTACAATCTCCCTTTTTCTAAATCCGTTACTGCCAAAGGTTTGAGTCTCACCTACCATCTTAATTCGTCCTTGTACTTCCATTTTTGCTTAATCTATAATTTATTATAATACTTAAATATTTTCAGACTACGAAAGTAATAACTTCCAAGCACTTTCTACGTCTCCATAGCTCAAATAATTTTGAGCCAACTTGTGTTTTTCTCTGTGAGATGCCGTTTTAATGTCTGGATATCGCTCACTAATGTCATTAATAAACTTATTAACATCGTCTGTATTTGGCAAGGTTTCAACATTTGCTAACATCCCAATGTTATTTCCAGTTAAAATCATACTGTTTTTTATGTGATCTGGCATATTATCGACTCCAATACCCATAGACGCTAAGGGTTTAGGGATTTCGAAAAACCCTTTTTTAGCTCTACTGTAATAACTTCCTCCAGCTCTTGCTACTAAATCTAAGGCTTCTTGGTTTATAGTTTGGTCAGCGTTTAAAACCTCTTCCGAAATGTGAAGTTTTACGACTTCGCAGATTACTAAATTACCTGCGCCTCCTTCAGAACCTAAAGAAAGAATATCATTGACTTTACATTCTAATTGAATAGGCGATTCTGCCACTCTAAATGGTTTTACCATATCTGAAGGTAGCATTGATAAACCTGCTTTTTCAAATTCATTTGTGCCTTCAGGATATTCAGTACTCGATAAAGACATTTGGTGTACCATATCGTAATTTACCACATTAATAACCACTTCTCTTGTAGCTTCTACATTGTGCAGTGTATGTTTGGTGGTATTGTCTCTAACGCGTCTTGCAGGAGAGAAAATCAAAATTGGCGGATTGGCACTAAAGACATTAAAAAAGCTAAAAGGAGATAAATTGGGTTTACCATCTTTATCAACTGTACTCGCAAAGGCAATAGGTCTTGGTGCAACGGCACTTAATAAAAAGCCATGTAAAATGCCTGTTGTAAGGTCTTGAGGGTCAAATGTAGCCATGTAGTATACTGGTTTTTAACAAATATAATTATATTAGGTTGGGGACAAAAGTATTTTACAGCTGTATTGGCACAATAATATCAACATAATTGCATTATATTTAAAATTGAAATGTGCATGCTAAAACTTTTAGCGTCCAAATAAATGATTAATAGCAAACAGCATGTGTTTTTAATAACCTATTATTTTAAATACATGAAATTAAATTAACCAATGACCTTTAGCTTCGACCGAAATATAATCCGATGGATTATTATTATTTCATCTTTTATTATTATTTCACTTATCCTTTGGAATACCTATACCTTTTTTCAAAATTTTAAAGAAGAGGAACGCGTTAAAATGAACACTTGGTCTGTGGCACAAATAGATCTTTTAAAGAATATGGATAACCTCGATGAAGATGTAAATAATGTTACATCTCATGTTCTTACAGAAATGACTACTAGTACACCAATGTTAGTTGTTATTGCAGATGGAAGCTTGGGAACGTCTATTAATATTGATGACAAAGAATTAAACGACCCTGAAAAATTAGAAAAACTAATACAAAAATTTTCTAATGAGAATGAGCCTATTCCTGTTATTATTGGCAATAAAGTGTTTCAAACAGTTTATTACGGTAATTCCCCACTATTAAATAAATTAAAATACTATCCGTTGGCCTTATTGCTAATTATATTGCTCTTCGGTGCCGTTGTTTATTTCTTTTATCGTAGTTCTAAAATTGCCGAACAGAATAAACTTTGGACAGGTATGGCAAAGGAAACTGCACATCAAATAGGTACTCCTTTATCATCGCTTGTGGGTTGGGCAGAGATTTTAAAGACCGAAGCGGTTAACCCTGAGTATATTTTAGAAATAGAAAAAGACATTGATCGGCTTCAAACTATAACGGAACGTTTCAGTAAAATAGGATCTGTGCCTACGCTTAAAAGCATGAACATTGTTGAGGTTACCAAATCATCTTACGAATACTTAAAATCGAGATCTTCGAAGTTAATTAATTTCGAAATTGTTACACCAGATCGCGAAATACAAGTGAATTTGAATGAAGAACTTTATAGTTGGACCATCGAAAACTTAGTGAAAAATGCTATTGATGCCATGAGAGGTAAAGGCGATTTAAAATTAGAACTTACACAGCTTGAAAACCAAATATTCATTAATATCTCAGATACAGGAAAAGGCATTCCCAAGTCGTCGTTTACCAAAATTTTTGAGCCAGGTTACACCACTAAGAAACGGGGTTGGGGACTAGGATTGTCTTTAGCAAAACGAATTGTAGAAGATTACCACAATGGTAAAATAAGAGTATTAACTTCAGAAATCGGAAATGGCACAACCATACAGATTTTGTTGAGGCAAGTTTAGTTTAAAGAATAATTGGCAAGTTTTAGAAGCTAGACAGGTCTGAGAAAAAATTTAAAAATTGAAATGTTGAAATTTTAGTTTAAATTTGACGATGAATTCTTCACGATTTTTTACTTTAAAAGAAGCCAGGATAGGTAATAATTGTCCTGAATGCTATTCTAACGATAGTTTAGAACTTACGTTAAAGCAAAAATTAATTGAAACTAAATTTTACAAGGCTATAACTGACGAAACAGTGAGTCAATTATCGTGTTTAAACTGTGATGTTCAAATTTTTCCAATCCGTTGGACAGATGATATTGAACGCGTTGTGGATTATCATAATAGAGGACTTAAAAGAAAACCTAAATCAACTAAGTTAAAACCAATTGCATGGGCATTAATTGCTTTTGGTGTTTTGGTGTTGGTTGCAATTATCTTATTTGCTACAGGAGTATTTTCAGAATAAGTACTATAAATACGAACCAATTTTTTTGGCTATAGACTTAAACTCTTCGGGAGTCACTTTTTGTTTATTTGTAAAACGAGCATCCTCCATAGTGTGTAAAGGAATTAAGTGCACATGTGTGTGTGGAACTTCTAGGCCAATTACAGACATACCAACACGCTCGCAGGGAACTGCTTTTTCTAAGGCAATTGCAACACGACGCGAAAATTTCATTAAGCCTAAATAAGTCGCTTCGTCTAAATCAAAAATTTTATTTACCTCTTTCTTAGGAATACAAAGTGTATGTCCTTTAGAATTTGGATTGATATCTAAAAACGCAAAGAAATCTTCAGTTTCGGCGACTTTATACGATGGTATTTCACCTGAAATTATTTTTGTAAAAATAGTTGCCATAATCTTATAATTCTTGTCTTTTATAAATATAAAAAGATTCCTGTAATGAGGAATCTTTTTTGTTGTATTAGTTTGGTATTTTATTTAAAATAAAATGATTGTTATCTAGAAATCTCTAGAATATCAAATTTCATAATACCATTTGGTACTTGTATTTCGGCAGTATCTCCTACAGATTTACCTAATAAACCTTTACCAATAGGTGAGTTCACTGAAATTTTACCGGTAGCTAAATCAGCTTCACTTTCTGCAACCAAAGTATAAGTCATCTCCATACCATTGATTTGGTTCTTAATTTTAACTTTAGATAAAGCTAAAACCTTAGTCAAATCTAATTGAGACTCATCGATGACACGTGCTCCAGATAAAATTTCTTCCATTTTAGAAATTTTCATCTCTAGCATACCTTGTGCTTCTTTCGCAGCATCATACTCTGCGTTTTCACTCAAATCGCCTTTGTCTCTAGCTTCACCAATAGCTTGTGATGCCTTAGGTCGTTCCACATCTTTAAGATGGCTTAACTCGTTTCTTAACTTTTTTAAACCTTCAGCTGTGTAATAAGATACTTTACTCATAATTTAATCGTTTTAAATATAACGCGATCTAATTAGCAGATTCTTTATCATTTTTGAGCCTGTCTGAAAATCAGACAGGCTCAAAAATGACTTTAGATATTATGTGCTTCTTAGAAGTTTGTTATTGTATAATTATAATGTTAGCATAAAAAAAACCTCGCGCTGACGAGATTACTATGCAAATATATAAAATATTTACCGTATTGTTGAATTAATAGTAAATTGCCCTTCAAAAATTGAAGTTAAAATTTAGAAAAAATGTTAATAATTTAAAAGCTAAACTAGAAGACGAGTGTTATCGTG
Source organism: Winogradskyella pacifica (assembly GCF_013403915.1). Taxonomy (GTDB): domain Bacteria; phylum Bacteroidota; class Bacteroidia; order Flavobacteriales; family Flavobacteriaceae; genus Winogradskyella; species Winogradskyella pacifica. The sequence goes on along the minus strand of NZ_JABFDI010000012.1, from coordinate 76,464 downwards.
GCTTCGGGTAATTTGGTTTTTCAATTCACTAAATTTCAAACTATTAAAATAAAAATTAAATCTGTGAAAAAATTATTTTTAATGCTAAGTTGTGTGGTTGTTTTAGGTTGTAGTAAAAACGATCCTATATATAATTGTAATTATTTATTGGATGTAGGAGTTAATCTAACTGTGAATCTTAATCTTCCTCAATTTAATCAACTTTTATTTCCTGTAAATGCGATAAGAGTCGAAAATTATGGCAATAACGGAATCATTTTGGTGCGAGCGAATGCGAATTCCATTTTAGCTTGGGATGGTGCGGATCCTAATCATACATCGTCCTCGTGTTCTAAATTAACAATTGTAGGTTTAAATGCGGTTTGTGGTTGTGAAGATGGTAATGAATATAGTTTACTTGCGGGGACAGCACTTAACGATAATGCTCAACCCTGTACGTTAAAACCATACAGAGTTGAAGCCATCGGGAATAATAGTTATTTGATAAGTAATTAGTCTTTCTTTTTCTTCTTTAAATAAATAGAAAGCTCCATACCAAAAGAGTCTCCTCTAAAACTAAAATTACCTGAGGTATCTGGTGATTGGGCTAAATTACTAAAAGTAAATTCACTATTGTATAAATCTTGTAAAGCAACGTTGTAATATACATTTGTTCTTAGCATCCATTTCTCAAATGGAAAATACATACCCACTCCAAATTGAGCATTTGCGTACCATGGTGAAGAACTTCTGCTATAAATTGAATTAAGAGTTGTGAATTCTTGATTTTGAGGTGCTTTAATATGGTATTCTGTCTCTGTTTCTCCAAATTCTTGATTACAGCCAATTATAGCGCCTCCGTTAACACTAATTTTACCAAAAGAAGTGTTAATAAGGTATTCTGTAACAATAGGAAGATTAAATCGCCAACTACCATCTGTGATATACTCAATAGTATAACCAAAATCTTCATTCACATTAGGTATTTCATTTGCGTCAATTCTAAACTCTACAATTTCTCTAATTAACAAAGCAGATATCCCTACTTTGAAATTAAATTTTTTAGTTTGTAAAATATCATAGTAAAATCCGAAATGTGGTGAAGAAAAATTATTTAATTTATAAGTTAATGTGTTTGGTAATGCTGTCGTTTCTGAACCTGTATATCTTGAAAGCCCAAATTGGAAGGATAATTTGTGATAGTCGTTAAATAGACTTGTTGTCTGCGAATATGTAAGAAATGAGACTAGCAAGAAACCAATTAAAATGTTTGTTTTCATATAGCAATTAAAATCTATACCCAACACCTATTCTAAATGTGTTCCTTTTGGCATTGTTAATATCTAGTTGTATGTCTTGAGTTAGTTGTTCTGTAAAACCAATTGAGTATCTTGCCTCTGCAAAAAATCTTTTACTAATTGGATATTGAGCACCGAAATCTGCGGAAATACCAAAGTTTTTAAATTTATAATTAGACTCAAAAACATCATCATCATTATCTAATAGAAAATCTAATTTTGGTCCTAAGAACACTTGCAGTTTTTTATATACATTATATTTTATAGTAATGGGTACTTCCAAGAAACTATAATCCTCAGTAAAAGAATAAATAAGTTCTGTTTGTAAATTGATTTTGGTTGTTAACTGTGTTTCGGTAAAAAGCCCTATGTAGAACTCATTACCCAAATAGCCAGATTTTTCACCATCAGTCGTTTCACCACTAATATTGCTGTTGTTGTAACCGATTTTAGCACCAAAGAATGTTGGTTTGGCGGTTTGTAGGTAAACCTTGTTACTAAACAGGATAAAAATAAAAATAAATAAATATTTCATAAGCTTTTATTATTAAAGGTGTTAGTAAAGTTTTAAATTTTACTAACACCAAATTTGTTAATTCTCTATTCGTAGTAATAATCTATATAGGAAACATTTTCTCTAGCATGTAAAGTATTAAGTTCCAATTGTTCAGTCTTATACCAATTATTAGAAAGACCACTTGACGTCACTTTAGCTTTTACTTTCCTACGTCTTTTGTTCTTGCTTTTATTATGAGTTGCAGGTAAAACACAATTAACATTAACTGATTCGCCAAGAACTTTAGCAGTTATCCAACCTCTTCTCCTTTTCCATTTACCATTTTTCTTTTTGTAATGAATTGTTTTTGCCTTAATTTTAGAACCAAAAACTGCACTATAACCTTTAAGCTTTTGTTGAACTTTAATTCTTCTATTTGAAGCCGGATAATGACTTCCACCATCTTCAATATCAGTTCTACAAGTAGTTGTAGTTTGATTGTTATTTCCAGAGCTACTGCCGTAATAGCCTCCTTCAACATTAACATTTTGCATAAATAACTGCGAAGCATCGGATGAAGCGACTAGAGCTAAAGTATTAAAGTTGCCATCAGTAACTTCAACATAGCCAAAACGTGTCATTTGAAATAACGATTTTCCAATTTTTACTTGAGCGTCTTCATTTAATACTGCACGCATCTCATCATCAAAAATAAAATGATCCTCTGGGTCATTTGCTTCATCTAAAACTGAATTATTGAGCCATGTAACTATATCACTCTCAATCTTGTTTCTTAATGACCTAAACCCTGGAAATCCATTTTCAAATTCAATAAATGGTGTTTGGGGGTCATAATTTAAATCATCCTCTTTGGCATCAATATCATCATCATTAAGATGATTCCAATACTTTATGAAGTTATCATCATACAATTCTGCTTGCGACTCTAGAGTTTCAATTGTACTTAAAAAAGTAGCAACATCAGGAAATTCCAACATCCCATTTACTAAGCCAGGACCGGCTTTAGCAATTGATGGTGTAATAAACCTTATACCATCTTCAGCAGATTGTGTAGTTTCATCTATCGTAACATCCTCTTTTTGGCAGGATGAAAAGATCAATAACATTGCTAACAATGTTAATCTTAATACATTTTTCATTTTTTATAAAATTTAAATTAATAATTAAGATTAAACGTTGCGTATTCGTGTATAGTCACAAAAGAAAATATTACTTTTGTAAAGTTAAACACAACGTTTAACCAGTTTTGACGGACTGGAGGAGCTTCTACCTAGTAGGAGCTTTCTCATTTTTGGGCATAAATTATTTACATAGGCAAACGCTATTGGTTATTACAATATATTTTAATTCTAGGGGTAACTAATTGAGGGGATAATGATATTATGTTAAAATTAACAAAAAAAAAAAAAAACTAATATCAAAGAAATTACAAAAAAAGTGCATGCTTGTAACTACTGTTAATTCTAGAAAGTACGGAAAAACCTCATTAAAAAAATGTTAAAGTTTTTGGTCTCTATCAAAAAAGGAGATCAGTTTTTGCTTTTTGCTTAAAATTTCAACGTCACACCAACCAAAAAGTTTGTCGTTGCCTGTGGGTAAAAACCGGCTCCTTCAATAGTAGCGATTGTTCCTGGGTTAGACCAACTATCATCATAAGTGTAGTAAAATCCATTAGAAATATACTTCACATCAAAAATATTATTAACTAAACCTGAAAATACAATAGCATCAAATATAGAATCTGTTTTTAAAGTATAGTTAATATTGAAATCGTTAATAAAATAGCTGTCTAATTTAGAGGATTTAGCTTCTGTGTTACTCATAAATTGTTCTCCAACAAATTTGCTTAGCAACGACATTTGCAGATTCTCAATAGGTTGAAAAACGATGGCATTGGCAGCGACTAAATCTGGAGAAAAAGAGATATCTGTTTTGCCTAAGTTCTGCAGTTCATCATCAAAAGAAATAATTGTTTCTTTATTTTTATTAGTACTTAGCGTTAAATTAGGTTGTAATGTTAATTTCGATGTTACAGGAATTATAGCTTCTAATTCTAAACCTAAACGGTAACTTTTTCCACTATTGGTTCTTATTGGATTTCCTACGTCGTCTAATCTTCCAGATAACACTAATTGCTCATTGTAGCTCATGTAATATGCATTGGCATTAAATGAAAAGTTTCCCTTTTGATGTCTCCAACCTAATTCAAAATCATCTAATTGTTCTGATTCTATGTTTTCATTGCTTTCAAAATCCGTTCGGTTTGGCTCTCTGTTGGCCCTAGCATACGAAAAGTATAGATCATTGCCTGTATTTAAGGAATAGGTGATTCCTGCCTTTGGGTTAAAAAATGTAAAATCTTTATCTATTGCAAATTCTACAATATCAGATGTTGTGCCAGTTGTTTTATAAGTGACATTTCTAACTTGTAAATCTCCATACAAACTTACTTTTTCGTTGAGTCTGTAATTGGCTTTAGTAAACATAGATAAATCGTTTTTTATACTATTTCCATCATAATAACGATCTCTAATTTCAGTTTGACTGGCGTATTCTGCCCAAATCACTTCACCAAAATGATCACCATCATAATGACTAAAAGAGCCTCCAAAAATTAAATTAAGATTATCGTCTTTATAGTTAGCGTTAGCATTGATAACATAAAAATCATTATCTAACCAACGTCTTCTAATTAAATCGGTTTCATCAATGATGTCACCATTGAAGTCTAATGGGTCTAATCCATAATCGTCAAACCCTTCGTCTTCTTTGTACTGTTCAAAGTAACCCTGACCTTTGGTGTAGTTTAATCCCAATGTGGTTGACCATTGGTTGTTGTAACGCTGATTCCAATGTAACTGGTAATGATCTTGGCTATAATTATCGACTTCATTATCGTAAAATTGAGGATCACCATTATTGTCTGTGTATTCTCCTGCTGTATTATACGTACGGTCGTCTTCTAGTTTTTCTAAATCTTCTAAGCCATTCCAAGCCTGATATGTAACTTCCTTACCACCAAAAGTTATCGCTTTAATTAAGGTATTATCATCTACATAAGATCCTTGTAAAAAATAAGATTTTAAATCGGCTGAAGCACGATCGATATAACCATCTGAAACAATATTTGATAAACGACCAGCGATTTCAATATGATCATTCATAAGACCCGTACTGAATTTTACGGTATGTTTTCTAGTATTATAACTTCCAAATGAATTAGAAATTTCGCCTGAAGCATCTTTTGAAATTGCATCGGTAAGGACATTAATACTAGCTCCAAAAGCACCAGACCCATTGGTAGAGGTTCCCACACCACGTTGTAGTTGTAAACTTTCTGTTGAAGACGCAAAGTCACCTAGATTTACCCAAAACGTACCTAAAGATTCTGCATCGTTATACGGAATACCGTTGATAGTGATATTGGTAGATTGTGAGCTTACACCACGAACTCTAATGCCAGTGTAACCAATTCCTGCACCTGCATCTGTAGTGGTCACTACCGAAGGTAAGAAGTTCAATAGCATCGGAATGTCTTGTCCTAAATTACGTTTAGCTAAAGCTTCTTTGGTCACATTAGAATGTGTAATGGGCGATTTGGCATCCACTCTTACAGCTCTTACTAGAACTTCGTCTAGTTTTTCAACTTTGGTTGAGTCTTGTTGTTTTTCTTGTCCATAAGCTGAACAAATACCTAAAAAGGCAATTGAAAGTGTTAATCTCTGCCTACTTTTTTTTGAGAGATTGTTGAATAAAATTTTAGTTTCGGCTATATTATTTTGAAAGACGAAACTGAATCTAGACAACCACGTAAAGTTGTTAGATTGAAATTTAAGAATACTAGATTTCATACGACTATAAATTTATAATCGAATAAAAAGAGGTCATTATTCTTGGTAAATAATTAATTACTGTGAGCTTAATGCTTATGCGATAGTTAAATCTTGCTTTTTTCCTTTTTGAAATTGTCTATGTATAATTAAATTATAACAGATCAAAATTCAGAAGTGGAAAAACAATCATTGATAACCTTATCGCACTCGCTAAAAATGTCTACTAAACATTTTCTTACGCTCGTTTCCTAAACAGCATTACCTGTTCTAGGTTCAATGGGTATGATCTCAGCCGATATTAGGCACCCCTTTATTGAGAACGCGGCAAAGATATAACGGATTTTAGAATTAAGAATTATGAATTTGATTTTTTTTGTTGTGGTATGAATACTTGAAGTTTTTTTCATGCAGAGGTGCAAAGGCGCAGAGGTGCAAAGGAAAAAAGATGAGGAATGAGAAAAATACAATCTTATTACTTTACAATTTGTACTGAATAATGAACCCTGATAAAACATGCTCACAAAGGAACTAAAATACAAGGAGTAACCGCACAATTTTGCGCCTTTGCGTGCATTTTTGTGGAGTTTAATGCTTTGATTTTGAGAGTTTATTCAAGCGTTGGTGGCTTCCGATTTGCTTTTTTATCAGCATTAATACGTTTTGCTTTTAAACGTTTTCGTTTTACTAATCTTGGAACCCGAGTTGAAATTCGTTTTTTGTCTTCCTTTAAACCTTCTTGAATTAATTCTAAAAACCGCTGCGTAACTAAAGCTTTGTTTCTAAACTGACTTCGACTTTCGTCACAGGCTAGAATTAAAACACCATCTTTGGTTAAACGATTATTGAAAAATTCGGAAAGCTTTTGTTTTTCCTCATCGTTAAAAACAGATGACTTGCTAAGATCGAAGTATAATTCAGCTTTTGAAGATACCTTATTTACATGTTGCCCTCCGCTTCCCGAGCTTCGGACGTATTTGTAGTTTATTTCAGATTTAAGTAAGGTTACATCCACTATTATTTAATTTGATGTGGTGATTTTAATAAATCGTTTACAGTCTTTACTGGGTTAAACGTAATGATTGGAACTTCAACAAAAATAGTACTCCAATGTGCCATACTTCCGTTCCAAAGTCCAGGTAATTCTAATGCTTTTAAGTCCTTGCCGTTTTTGGTTTTCTCGGTTATAAAAGCGGCATTATGGTCTACATATTTTTCTAAATCGAATTTCTCACCTTTGTAATTTTTTACCCCACAAACTAAATCTACGGGATTAAAGTGTGTGGCATTTTTAAGAATGTCTTCTTGTTTTGGATCTTTTAAATTGATTTGTGCCGACTCTACAATTTGAAGTGATTGGTTAGATTTATGATCTTTTACCCAAAACGGACCACCGCCAGGTTCACCTTCGTTCTTTACCATACCACATACACGAATTGGTCGGTTTAATTTTTCTTTTAAATATTCAATTTTATAACGATCGGTATATTTTTTGTACTCATCGGATATTTTGATGCTTAATTTGTGCGTTAAGAAATTCTCTACCGCGACCAATGTACCTTCATTAATCTGTTCTGAGTCTAATTCGTGTAAATACTCGAATGCTTTAGTTTGTAATTCAATTAAGATGCCAGCTAATACTTTTTTATACTTTGCGACTTCATCTATGTATTTATAGACAACGACGTTATCAATATTTTTAACAAAAATGATATCAGCTTCTAAAGTATTTAAGTTTTTTAGTAAGGCACCATGTCCAGATGGTCTAAACAATAACGTGCCGTCGGTTTCTCTAAAAGGTCTATTTTTTAACGTTACAGCAATTGTATCCGTAGAATGTTGCTGGTATGAAAACGATATATCGAATGTTACTCCGGTATTTTCTTCAACCTGATTTTGAATATTTTTAAACTCATCGGTAAACCTGTGTTCATAAACTTCTGAAATCGTAAAGTGAAGTTTAGCGACTCCATTGCTTGTTGCGTATAAAGCGGCTTCGTATAAGTGTTCTTCAAAAGCGGTAGAAATATGGTTCTTTTTATAATCGTGAAACGGTAATAATCCTTTAGGTTGGTTTCCAAAGTTGAGTTGATTTTCATCTAACATAGCCTTTGCAAAATGCCAAACCTTTTCTTGATTAGATAAGTTTTCAAAATCAATCCCTTTAGTTTCTAGCAATTCTAATACCTGATTGTAAAATGGAAACTTCTCTAAGCCGACCATAAATAAGGATAGCTCTCTAAGGTTGTTTTTATTTATATATGAATTTAGAGATTGCTCATTGGAATTATATTCACCAACAAATTTGAACAGAAATTTGAACATCCGTGTTGCTGCTCCAGAAGCTGGCACAAACTTTAATAACGATTTTTTATCTTTCTCGGCCTCAAATAATGCAACATACGCTTCAATTTTAGAATCGTTTAATGGCATAATTCCGTTATTTAATGTAGCCGCATCTGAAACATTTGTAAATGGAATTCCGGTTTCAAAAATCTCGATTTGATTTTTAATTCCTGTTAAAGTTAAATCGTTAGATTCTATTTGGTAGATGTCGTTTTCAGTAAAACTCATATCTTGTTCATTAATAAGTTATCAATATGCTTAACAGCTAGTTCTAGTCGTTCTTTTTTATTCCCTTTTAAAATTATATAAGGTTTTTTATAGGTTTTTAAAGCAGATTCGAAAGCATTAAACATATGTTCGCGTTCATTGGGCTTGTCTCTCAGGTCGTCATCTTCCCAAGGTGTGTCAATATAGGTTAAAAAGTAAAGATTATAAAAATTTTTTAGAGCATATATATTTAAAATCGGGTCACATGCTCCTTGGTAATATACTTCGCTATAGACCTTAGTTTCCAGTAAATTAGTGTCACAAATTAAAACTGAGTCCGTTTTTTGTGCTAATTCGTTTTCAAGTTTCATTTGCCCAATTGCTATGGGAAGTATGTCTTTGGGTTCGCAAATTTTCCCCTCATTGTCCCACTTATCTTGAAGATAAGTTCGTGAATACTCTGGTACCCAAACGGTATTATAATGCTTGGCTAACTGTGTCGAAAGTGTTGTTTTTCCTGTAGATTCAGGACCAAATAAAACTACTTTTATGCAGTTTGATGGTTGTTGTTTAAGTGCGTCTTCCATGCTCTATAGCCTTGAATTGCTAATATTAAAAATATGATGAATTGCAGTCCGGTAAACCCTAATCCTTTTACAAAATATAAGGGAATAGAAATGATATCTGCAACAATCCACAAAATCCAATGTTCTATTTTTTTATTTGCCATTAGCCACATAGCTGCAAAGAAAATACCAGTTGTTATTGTATCTATATAATCTGTTATTCTATCAAAGCGATCAAAATACAAATAGACACAAACGACAAATATAATGGTCGTCGTAAAGATTAGAATCGCTGTTTTCCAATCTTTTGAAGTCGATTTTGTTACAGATATTTCTTCTCCTTTTATGGTTTTTTTCCACATATACCAACCATAAACACTCATTAAAGTGTAGTAAATGTTAATGGTTAAATCACCATATAGAGTAAATACATAACACAGATAAACAAAAATAACGGTATTAATGATTCCTGTAGGAAATACTAATATGTTTTCTCTTTGAGCATACCAAACACTAGCAATACCAAATATTACGGCTATAATTTCAATAATAATATTGAATGTTGAAGCTGTTCTATAGGGCTCTAGAAAGAAATCAAAAATTTGGTTCATAGTCGCTTCTATTTGTCTTAACTAATTTCATGGTGAGCACAGAAATATCCACATCATTAAGAGAACGCTTTATTTCTTGAGTTAGAAAAGGCATAAGCTCATCATAGTTTCCAAATATTTGTGTGCTTAAGGGGTTTTCTAAAACTTTAAATTTTGAATTGCGCAGTGCTTTAATAAAATTAATGACATGCTTTTCGTAATCATTTTGTAACGGTGAAAGCGTAAGATCTACTGATATTTCCATATTAGGTTAAGTTTTTTAATTCATTAAAGAAGGATTCTTCCTCTTCAAAAGCTGTTCCAATGACCACCAAATCTGCTCCTGCTTTATAGGCGGATTCTATTTCTGCTTTACTTCTAATGCCACCTCCAACTATCAACGGGATGTTTAATAGTTGTTTAACTTCAGAAATAATATGAGGTTCAATAGGGTGTGTGGCTCCGCTACCAGCTTCGAGATAAATAAGTTTCATTCCTAATAATTCACCAGCTTTAGCGGTGTCTTTTATAATTTGAATGTCACTTCGTTTAATCGGTTTTGTTTCACTAACACGTTGTACTGCGGTTTCTTTTCCGTTTTCTATAAGCACATAGCCTGTTGGAATAATTTCAAGATTAGTTTTGGCTAATTTTGAAACGGCTTCTACTTGTTTTCCTATTAAATAATCAGGATTTCGTCCAGAAATTAAAGACAAAAATAAAATGCCATCCGCTTTATCTGTAATTTGAATGACATCTCCAGGAAATAGAATTATAGGAAGTGCGGTGTATTTTTTTATTTCGATGACTAAAGTTTCAGTTAAACCGTCGTCAACTTCGCTTCCTCCAACAAAAATATGTGTAGCAATAGATTGGTTGACTTTAGCTATAAAACTAGAAACGGTTTCAATCCTCATCTTATCAGGATCTATTAAAACAGCTAATTGTTTAATGTCCTTTTTTACAGCGTCGATTATATTTTTGAGGAGATTATTCATTATGGAACCACATAAGCACAAGTAAAACCTTCAAACTCTAAAAAAGCCGTGTTATATCTGTGTTTTTTGTTTTTATAATCTATCCAAGCGACAGTTTCTCCATCTTTTAGCATAAATGGAATGACCAAAAAATGCTCTTTAAATAACATGCCTGGAGTAGCAAAAAGCTTATAAAGAGATTCCTTAATTCCCCAAATGACGGTCAATCTATTAATGTAATCTTCGTCTGTAGATTTTAAATAATTAGATTCATAATCGACAAATTTATGTGCTATGACTTCTATTTTTTCACGTTGTTTTTCGATATCAATTCCGACTTCATTATCACTAATAATAACACCAGCAAATGTAAAGGAATGGGTTATGGAAATGTGTTTTCCATCTTTAAGGTGCGGTTTTCCATTATCGTCATAATATAAATCTTGGTCTGTATAACCAAACTCGTGTAGCAAATGTCTAACACTTAAAAAACCACGTTGATGTAGCTCACTTTTCATGCCTAACACACGTTGTAAACTTTGTGGTTTTAGGTCTAGGGGCTGAAATAGAGCATCATAAGATTCTTCAATCTTCCAGATTTTAACAGTAGTTTGTGAATTTACACTAATGGATTTGTATAGTGGCATTTAGAATTCTGAATGTTATTGATTATCTTTGCATCGCCTAAGGCAGATTTAGCATTTTTTAGATAAGCGAATTTAACTATTTAAGTGCTAAACCCAAAGGTGTTTTAAAATATAAAAACAAAGAAAATAATATGAGTAATAAAACAGTTGCTTACGTGCCTAACAAGGTAAAAGATATGTCGCTTGCGGCTTGGGGAAGAAAAGAAATTAATTTAGCTGAAGCAGAAATGCCAGGTTTAATGAGTTTACGTGAAGAATACAAAAATGAGCAGCCTTTAAAAGGAGCGCGAATTGCTGGATGTCTTCACATGACGATTCAAACAGCAGTTTTAATAGAAACTTTACAAGCTCTTGGAGCTGAAGTAACTTGGAGTTCTTGTAATATTTTCTCTACGCAAGATCAAGCTGCTGCTGCAATTGCTGCTGCAGGAACTGCGGTTTATGCATGGAAAGGATTAACAGAAGAAGAATTTGATTGGTGTATTGAACAAACATTATTCTTTGGTGAAGATCGTAAGCCATTAAACATGATTTTAGATGATGGTGGTGATTTAACTAATATGGTTTTAGATAAATACCCAGAATTATCAGAAGGTATAAAAGGTCTTTCGGAAGAAACAACGACTGGAGTTCACAGACTTTACGAGCGTGTTAAGAATGGTACTTTAACAATGCCAGCAATTAACGTGAATGATTCTGTAACTAAATCTAAGTTTGATAATAAATACGGTTGTAAAGAATCTGCAGTAGATGCAATTCGTCGCGCAACAGATATTATGTTAGCTGGTAAACGTGTAACGGTTTGTGGTTATGGTGATGTTGGTAAAGGTACAGCGGCTTCTTTTAAAGGTGCAGGTTCTATTGTTACCGTTACAGAAATTGACCCGATTTGTGCGTTACAAGCTGCAATGGACGGTTTTGAAGTAAAGAAATTAGAAACTGTTGTTGGTAATTCTGATATTATTATCACAACAACTGGAAATAAAGATATCGTACGTGCTGAACATTTCGAAGCAATGAAAGACAAAGTGATTGTAGCAAATATTGGTCACTTTGATAACGAAATTCAAGTAGGTTGGTTAAACGAGAAACATGGTGCTACTAAAGATACCATTAAGCCTCAAGTAGACAAATACAACATCAACGGAAAAGATATTATTTTACTTGCTGAAGGTCGTTTAGTAAACTTAGGTTGTGCAACTGGTCATCCAAGTTTTGTAATGAGTAATTCATTTACAAATCAGACTTTAGCGCAGATTGAACTTTGGAAAAACAGTGCAAACTACGAAAACGATGTTTACATGTTACCTAAAGTTTTAGACGAAAAAGTAGCAAAATTACACTTAGAAAAAATTGGTGTTGAGTTGACTGAATTGGCAGAATACCAAGCTGATTATATTGGTGTGAAAGTTGAAGGTCCTTATAAGCCTGAGCATTACAGATACTAATCAAAGAATGTCATTGCGGGGCGCTTTATAGCGACGTGGCAATCTCATTAATAGAAACTGAATTTTAAAAATCCCAAGCATTCGTGTTTGGGGTTTTTTTATTTGGGCAATTTTAATTTGGTTTTTAGCACCAAATTAAACCACGCTTTTCACTATATCTTTTTCTCGTGCCTCAAAAAAGGATGCCGTTTCAATCGTTAGTGCATTTGACAAAACAAACTTTTTAGCCAGATTCATTTTAATTACCTTTCAACAAAATAAATTTAAATGAAAAAGTTAGATATTACAGTTTTACAAAATGCATTAAACCAAATTGAAGGTTATATTCCACAATGTGAAATTCTAAATACTAATGTTTCAAAAGCTAATGTCGCTTGGCATTTAGATCATAGCTTAAAAGTGATTAACGCTGTGGTGACAACAATGCAGAATTCAGACCCGGCTTTGTATGAGGATAATTTTAGTTTTATAGGTAAATTGTTATTGAAGTTTAGATTCTTTCCAAGAGGAAAAGCGAAAGCACCAAAATATGTGACACCACCTGAAGTCATTTTAGAGGCTGATATTTTATTACAATTAGCAGAAGCGAGAGCGAAGATAACAACGATATCTAGTTTAGACGACAATGCTTATTTTAAGCATCCTTTATTTGGTAATATAAATAAATATAAAGTTGTGCAGTTCTTGGATGCACATACCAATCACCATTTAAAAATTGTGAAGAGTATATTGAAGTAATTAAGATTTAACGCTTACAGGTTCTCGATAGCTTTACTGAGCGCAGTCGAACTACAAAATTGCAAAAAAAAGCAATTCCACTCGAACTGATACTTGTGTTTCAATTTTAAAAACTTCTAATTACAATCATTACGTCACTTCGAGTGATTTTCGAGGTACGAGAAAATTGTATCGAGAAGCCTCTAAAGATGTAGCCCATAAAAAAAGCTCTCACAAGTTTGTGAAACGTGTGAGAGCTTAATATTTTTATATACTGGCAACTGCCAACTGAATACTAAAATACTGCTTACTTCTTTTTACTTTTTCTTTTCTTCTTTTTCTTAGAGCTATCGGTCTTAGGATGCACCAATTCCATTTCATCAATCAGATGTTTTGCTCCAGCATATTTATCGACAATAAAAAGTACGTAGCGTAAATCTACCATAATATTTCGGCAAATTTCAGGATCGTAATTCATGTCACTCATGGTCCCTTCCCAAACACGGTCGAAGTTTAATCCGACTAAATTTCCATGCGCATCAATTGCAGGACTTCCAGAGTTTCCACCTGTAGTATGATTTGTTCCTAAAAAGCAAACAGGTACTTTTCCGTTACTGTCAGCATATTGTCCGTAGTCTTTCGCTTCATATAATTCAATTAATTTTTGAGGCACATCGAATTCGTAATCACCCGGAATGTACTTTTCAATAACACCATCTAAGTAACTTACGGGTTCGTAATACACCGCGTCTCTTGGAGAATACCCTCTTACTTGACCGTAAGTAACACGAAGTGTACTATTAGCATCCGGAAAATAACGCTCATTAGGTAAAGCTTCCATAAGTGCCGTCATGTACTTAGTTTGTAAAGCCGTTATGGGTTCGTTTTTTTGTAAATATTCAGGATTAAGCGTGTCAAAAAACTCTGCAATTATAGGTTTTGCATAGGCATAGGCAGCATCGTCATTAAGATTTTTAATTACGGTTTCTGCATCACCTTCTAATAATTGTAATGCCGATTCTAAATTGGTAAACGCTGTTTTATCGTAAATTGATGCATCTACAGATTTTCCATATAAAGGCATTACATTTTCGTACACACCTTTATCTAAATCTACATCATAATTTTTATGAATACCTTGTAACTGACCCGTTAAAACTTCTTTTCCTCTTTCTAGATTCTCAGAGTTGGCGATTAAAGCCTGCTCAACTTGATACGCTCTAAAGGTCATTTGCATTAATTCATTGGTGGTTAAGAAGACCTCTATAAAGTTTCTGCGCTTAATATTTATAGGTGCAAAATCTTTGTAAAGTCTGTCAAATTCTGGAAGAATGTTTCCGTATTTGTCTTCTAGTCCTTTTTCTTTTAAAGCCTTGGTGAATGTGGCTTCAAATTCGCGACGTTTTTCAACGGCATTACTTTTTTCAATTCCTAAGTTTTCACCAATCCATCGTTTCCAAGAGTTAGCAATTCGTGCTTGTTTAGAGGCATATTTAATTCTCACGGCGTCACTTTCTTTCATTTTTTGATCAATGACTTTTAAAGCCGCTTCACGAATCGCAATATTCGTAGGGTTGTAATCTTTTGTGATATGTTCTATCGCAACAGCTGGTAAATATTCGCTAGTCGTTCCTGGGAAACCAAAAACCATAGTAAAATCACCTTCTTCAACACCATCTAAAGAGATTGGTAGAAAATGTTTTGGCTTGTATGGTTTGTTGTCTTTGCTGTATTTTGCCGGACGATTATTAGCGTCTGCATAAATTCTGAATAACGAAAAATCACCAGTATGTCTAGGGAAAACCCAGTTGTCGGTATCGCTTCCAAATTTACCAATACTAGTTGGAGGTGTTCCCACCAAACGGATATCATCAAAACGTTCTGTTACAAATAAGAAGTATTGATTCCCCTCATAAAAGGCTTTTGTTTTTACATCTTGCCACGATTCTTTAGGCCAAGTTTTTAATGCTGCATTACTGTTTTTAGAAATTAGAGATTGCTTTTCAGTTTCCGTCATAGTATCCGTAATACCTTTTAAAACCACTTCAGATACATCGTGAATACTTACTATAAATTCAATGAATAAGCCTTCGTTTGGTAATTCTTCATCTAAATTCATGGCCCAAAAACCATCTTTTAAATAATCGTTTTCTAAAGACGAATGGGATTGAATCTGACTGTAACCACAGTGGTGATTGGTCAGTACTAAACCTTGGTCTGAAATCACTTCACTAGTACAACCACCATTAAAATGACCAATGGCATCTTTTAAGCTAGAATTATTGACATCGTAAATATCTTGAGCTGTTAATTTACTGCCCAAACTTTGCATTTCATCTTCATTCATACCTTCTAAAAGTGAAGGGATCCACATACCACCTTGTTGGGCTGAAGCTTGAAAAACAACGAAAAGAAAAAGAATTTTTAAAAAGCGCATAGTTAATATTTTATTAGTTTTTGTAAAGATAGAAAAGCTTGTTTTATATCTTTAATGTTTTGAGATATAAAGACCACTTTTTATGAAAATCAAATCAAAATTACCGAACGTGGGCACCACCATTTTTACTGTAATGAGTGCTTTGGCTAAAGAGCATCATGCCATAAACCTGTCACAAGGCTTTCCTAATTATCCAAGTTCTCAAAAGTTGAATGATTTGGTTACGAATGCCATGAATAATGGGTATAACCAATATGCGCCAATGGCAGGTAATTTAGAGTTGCGTTTAGCGATTGCCCATAAATATCAATTACTCTATAAAAGCACCTATCATCCTGAAAAAGAAATTACAGTTACAGCAGGAGCAACCCAAGCCATTTACACAATTATTTCAGCATTTATAAGACGAAATGATGAGGTAATTATGTTTAAGCCCGCTTATGATTGTTATGAGCCCGCTGTTGAAATTAATGGAGGGAAAACGATTCCGGTTCAACTATCTGCGCCAAATTACAGTGTGAATTGGGAAGAGGTGGCTTCAAAAATTTCGCCTCAAACAAAAATGATTATTATCAATTCGCCTCATAATCCAAGTGGAACGATATGGTCTAAGGATGATATGCTTCAACTTCAAAAATTAACCAGAAACACCGATATTATTATATTGAGTGATGAGGTTTACGAACATATTGTGTTTGATGACGCACAACATCAAAGCGCGTGTTTATTTGAAGATTTAAAACAACGCAGTTTTATATGCGCTTCCTTCGGGAAAACATTTCATAACACAGGTTGGAAAATTGGCTATTGCTGTGCGCCAGAAGCGTTAATGGTAGAATTTAGAAAAGTGCATCAGTTTAATGTCTTTTCGGTTCATCATCCGTCGCAAAAAGGAATTTCCGATTATATGCAAGACCCAGAAACGTACTTAGGATTAAATACTTTTTTTCAGCGGAAGCGTGATTTGTTTTTGAGTTTAATTTCAGAATCTAGATTTAAGTTTCAACCGTCACAAGGCACTTATTTTCAGGTGTTGGATTATTCTGAAATAACAAATGAATCGGATGTGGATTTCGCAAAACGATTAACCAAAGAATTTAAAATTGCAGCCATTCCACTTTCGGTATTTAATACTAACAATCAAGACGATAAAGTGTTGCGATTTTGTTTTGCGAAAACGGATGAGACTTTGGTTAAAGCTGCTGAAATTTTGAACAGCATTTAATGTTAAAACTTTCGTAATACGGTGACTTCAGGAGGTATTTTGTGTCTAAATTAATAGAAACAAAATATAAAATAAAGTATGAAATTTCACTATGTATGTGTGTGTTTTTTAGTAAGTTTAATGATGTCTTGCGGTAGCACTGAACGTGTTATTACTGAAGATGGAAACGTCTATGAGATAAAAGGTAATTCTATTAAAAACAATGGAATCGATATTACCGAAACATTGACAGAAGAACGTAAGTCTGAAATTGAATCGACTTTAAAAGCGAATAGAAAAGCTAAAGCAGAAGCAGAAGCGCTAGAAGAGGATCTTAAAGCGAAACAGAAAGCGTTAAAAGAACGAGAAGAAGCTGTAGAAGAGAAACAAGATGAGCTTGAAGAACAGCAAGAAGCATTAAAAGAACAGCAAGAAGCAAAAGAAGATGCTCGTGATGATTTTTTAAAGACAACGAAACGTTTAGAAAAACAACAAAAGAAATATGAAAAGCTAAAGAAAAAAGGGAAACTATCACCAAATGAAGAGGACGAATGGTCCGAAAAATTAAACGATTTAAAAGAAGAGTTTGAAGAAGCAAAAGAAAAAATGAATAACTTAAATAAATAAAAAATTATGAAATATATATTAACTTGTGTTGGCCTAGTGTTTGTGCTGTTTTTAAACGCGCAAGAAGTAACCAAAGAAGGAAAAATTTATGAGGTCAAAAATGAGAAAATCTTTTTAGAAGGAAAAGATGTAACAGCTACTTTGAGTTTAGAAGAAAAAGCTATTATTTTTAAGGAAGCTGCTGCAATTGCAGAAAAAGTGAAAATGGAGGCCGCAGCTAAATTAGAAGCAGCAAAAGCTAAAGAAGTTGAAGCGAAGGCAAAATTAGAGGCCGAAACCGCAAAGGCTGAATCTGTAAAATCTGAAAAAGCAGCAGCAAAGCTTAAGAAAGAAGAAGAAAAAGCCGTAAAAGAAAAGGAGAAAGCTGCTAAAAATTTAGAGAAGGAAAAAGCTGATGCTGAGAAAGCACAGAAAAAAGCCGAAAAAGCTGAAAAAAAGGCTAAAAAAGCATTAGAAAAACAAGCAAAGCTAGAATCTAACTTGAAAAAAGCTGAAGATAAATTAAACAAGTCTCAGCAGAAATATGAGAAGTTAAAAAGAAAAGGTAAATTGTCACCTGTTGATGATAGTAAGTGGCTAGATAAATTATCTAAGCTTACTGAAAAAGTAGAAAAAGCAAAACGAAAAATATAACTATGTCTAACGTTTTAAACGTAGCCTTAATACAAACGTCTTTGGTTTGGGAAAACCCCAAAGAAAATAGACGTTTACTAAATGATAAGATCAACACCATTACAAAAGGTGTTGATCTTATTGTTTTACCAGAAATGTTTACGTCTGGTTTTACCATGAATCCTAAATTAGTCGCTGAAACTATGACTGGCGACACTATGGTTTGGTTAACACAATTGGCAAAAGAAAAAGAGGCGGCTATTATGGGAAGTCTCGTAATTTTTGAAAATAACAATTACTATAATCGTATGGTTTGTGTGGAGCCTTCTGGTGCAATTACAACTTACGATAAACGCCACACCTTTACGTTAGCAGGCGAACACAACGTTTACACAGCCGGAACTGAGAAAGTAATGTTTAACTATAAAGGTTGGAAAATTTGTCCGTTGGTATGCTACGATCTACGTTTCCCGGTTTGGGCTAGAAATGTCGAAGATTACGATCTTTTAATTTATGTGGCTAATTGGCCAAAAGTGCGCATAAAAGCTTGGGATGCCTTGTTAGAAGCTAGAGCTATAGAGAACATGACGTATTGCATTGGTGTAAATAGAGTAGGGTTAGATGGAAATAACCATGAATACTCTGGTCACTCTGTGGTGTATGATGTTTTAGGAACTAGAATGGATAATTTATCCGAAAACGAAGATGCTATAGCAGTCGTAGTTTTAGAAAAAGGTACGATTACTAAATACCGAGAAAAATTGAATTTTTTAAACGATAGAGACAACTTTAATCTAAAAGCGTAAACTCTTCAATAAAGTCAAAATTAGAGCGAACTTCCTCAATAGGTTCTGAGTAACTAACACGTTCTGGTTGGATGCCTAATAGGAAATTTCCAGTATCATATTTTCCATTTCCATTGGTGTCAAAAATAGCACGCAATTTGTATTTTCTAGGAACTAAATTTCTGAAATCTACAACAGGCGAATCTGTAGTGTAGCGTTCATACAATACATCACCTTTTTCATTGACGAGTTGTACAATTAGTGGAAATTTAGCATTTCTAATATTAACTCTAATATTGCCATATTCAGATTTCATTTTAGTTTTAATAGAATATGTTAAGGTGTCTTTATTGGTATTATCGTAGAAATCGGTAAATGTGCCAGGAAGCATAGTAAAGTTGTATTTTTGACCTTCTTGCTTATCTATGGGGAATTTATAGCGATTAAAAATAGAATCGTATTCGACTTTTAAAGGCACAGCCAAAGAATCTTTATCTATAATTTTAATCTTTGTGGTGTCAATTTTAGCCAATGGAATATTAGCTTCAATAGTAAAATCCTCATTAAAATGTAATGTTCCTTGTATAGACGGTTTTATACTTAAAGAATCTCCTTTTATAGTTCTAAAGCGATGTTTAAAGGTGTCAATTTGCTTATCGTTCTTAACGAGAAAGAATGTCGTGTCAATTTCAAATTTTGGTTTATACCAATAGTATAATGTATCTGTTTTTGGATCTTTTACAATTCGGGTTTTATAAGCTTCAGGTGTATCACCGAGCACTTCGATTCGCATAGATTCATAATCTCCTTCATAAGGAAAAATAATACGTGTTTCACCATCTTGTGACGGTTTAACGGCTTTATAATTTACCTTTTCGTTAAAAAGAGTCAGCTTGTAAGAGTCGTCTGTGGGTACCGTAATAAAGTCTTCTTTAAAGCCTATTTTATCGTTTTTCTGATTGAACATGTAATTTGAGTTCTTGTCCTTTAACGCAATCAGTTTGTAGGTTCCTGCTTTAATATTTTCAATGTTAAAACTTGTAAGACTATCTAGTGTATTGGTAATATATCTTGGTTTTTGTTTGTAAATTATAGAATCTGTGTACGTAGAATCCACTTCATACAACATCACCGAAATAAAGGTGTCTGGTTCTTCTTTTAGAGCATCTACAACATACCCTTTTACAGACAACGAATCAATAATGTTTCCTGTAGAGAACACATAGCGATAATACGGATAAGGGTTTTCTTCGTTGTTATCTACAATACTTTCTCCAAAATTAAACGCATAGGTGGTGTTGGCTTCTAAAGTATCAACTATTTTAATTGTAATGTAATCACTAGCGCCACTCATTGGTGTAACTACTGGTTCTGTGTCCATAGGAGGCGACACAATAAGTTGTTTTCTAAGATCTTTTATTTTGATGTATTCATTAAAGTAAATTCTAATTTCATCTCCTTTAAAGTTAGTCGAAAAATTCGCTGGTACAGATTTTGTGATTTCGGGTGGTAAAATATCCTTCTCGCCACCTGTAGGAGTACCGCGATTGGCGCAACTAGCTATACTAATTGCAATTAAAATGAGGATTAAAATTCGCATTAAAGGTAAACGCATCTATTCAAAATAATTTAGCACAAAGAAACAATATAATTTATTTAGAAACGAAAAAATTAATCTGCAATTGCCATCGTAGCAAGACTTAACTTAATATTATCAATTTTTAACAAAACTGTAGCGCAAGCTTCAACGGTTGCGCCAGTAGTAATGATGTCATCTACGAGTAAAATATGTTTTCCTATTAGAGATTTATTTTCAGAAATATCAAATAACGCTCCGTCGTCATTCCAACGTGTTAAACGTCCTTTAAATACTTGTGTTTTAGACGATTTTGTTTTGATTAAAACCGTGTCATTATACTCAGCATTTAGTGCTGTTGCAATGGCTTTTCCAAACTTTGCAACTTGGTTATAACCACGCTTTCTCAATTTCGATTTATACAAAGGTACGGGTACAATAACATCGATGTGTTTATAAGCTTCTACAGTTGCTAGTTCTGCGCCAAACCATTTGCCAAAGAATTCTCCAATATCCTCATGACCTCTATATTTTAAATTATGTAATATTTGCTGTACAATTCCCTTCTTTGAAAAATGCAATAATGCGGTTGCATTTTCGAGTTTTACCCGTCCATAAACTATTTTTTTTACATCCTCGGCATTATCAAAATGAAAGTTGGTAACTGGTAAATGGTGTCTGCAAGAGGTACATAAAACAATTTCATTATCAGTTAAAACATTATTACATGCTTCACAAACCTTAGGAAAGAATAAGTTTAACAAGTTTTTCATCACTTAGTCGATTAAAATAAAATTAGACTTCAATTAGCTCTAGTTTCGCCTTAAATTAATAAAATTAATAATGATAGTTAACCCTCAGCTATTTAATTATAGATTGATTATTAGTTCTTTACTAGTTGTTTTAACTGTTTTAGGAATATATAGCTTTAATAAATATAAATCCATTGAATCTTACGAAGATTTCTTAAAACAAGAAAAAGTTTTGATAGAAACAGAGCTGTCAGAATTATTGTCAAGTTATGACGAACTAAGTCAAGACTATAGTTTTATGTCTTCTCAGCTCAAAGAAGCAAAACTAGAAGCAAGTAATGCTTTAGATTCTTTAAAATTACTAAACAGTGATTTATCAATTATCACTAAATTCAAAGATCAACTTATCGTTATAAAATCTAGAAATAAAGTACTGTTAAGTACTATGGATTCTCTAAATTCTGCAAATAGAAAATTGCAGAGTGAAAAACGTTATGCTTTAAATACAATAAAGAATAATGCCTTAAAAATTAATGATTTAGAAGAGGCTAACAACGCGTTGTATAAAACCATTGATAATGCTGCTATGTTAAAAGCAAGTAATATTAATGCGAAATCGTATAAATTGAAATCGGGTAAAAAACGATTTACCGATCGTGCAAAACGTGCCAATGCCATTGACGTATGTATTACGTTAAATGAAAATCCATTAGCATTAAATGGTAAAAAAGACATTTACATACAGATTGTGAGTCCACAAGGTAATGTGGTATCAGATAAAGGTGAAGTATTTTTTGGTAATACTTCATTAAACTACAGCTTTAAAGAAAGTATAAATTACGAAAAAGAAAATTTAGAAATATGTACCGCTATAGTTGCTGATGATGAGGATCAACCCTTCTTAAAAGGCGTCTACTTTGTCAATATTTTTCACGAAAATGTAAAGCTAGGTAGTACAAGTCTAAATTTAAAATAGGTAATACTTATAAATAACGATATAATTTTTGTAAAACCGTTCTGTTAATCAGAGCGGTTTTCTATTTTTGCAATATTATGGCAAACGAAGATCAATTTAAAAAAGTAATCTCTCACGCAAAGGAGTATGGTTACGTGTTTCAGAGTAGTGAAATCTATGATGGACTAAGCGCAGTATACGATTATGCTCAAAATGGAGCAGAATTAAAGAAAAATATCAGAGACTATTGGTGGAAAGCCATGGTACAAATGCACGATAATATTGTAGGGATTGATGCTGCAATATTTATGCATCCAACTACTTGGAAGGCTTCCGGACACGTTGATGCTTTTAGCGATCCTTTAATTGATAATAAGGATTCTAAAAAACGCTATAGAGCAGATGTTTTAGTAGAAGATTATTGTTTAAAAATTGAAGCTAAAATTGAAAAAGAAGTTAAAAAAGCAGAAAAACGCTTTGGAGAATCTTTTAATAAAGAAGAATTTATTTCTACTAACGGACGTGTTGTTGGGTATCAAGAAAAAATCGATACTATTTTAAAACGTTTAGGCCAATCTTTAGAAAAAGAAGATTTAGCAGACGTAAAAGCATTAATCGAAGAATTAGAAATTGCTTGTCCTGTAGCAGGAAGTCGTAATTGGACAGACGTTAAGCAGTTTAACCTAATGTTTGGAACTAAACTTGGTGCTTCTGCAGAAACGGCGATGGATTTGTATTTACGTCCAGAAACAGCTCAGGGTATTTTTGTTAACTTTTTAAATGTTCAGAAAACAGGACGTTTAAAAATTCCTTTCGGAATTGCACAAACAGGAAAAGCATTTAGAAACGAAATTGTTGCAAGACAGTTTATCTTTAGAATGCGTGAGTTTGAACAAATGGAAATGCAATTTTTTATTAAACCAGGCACACAAAAAAAATGGTTTGAGCATTGGAAAGAAACACGAATGAAGTGGCATCTTTCTCTTGGAATGGGAGAAGAAAATTACCGTTTCCACGATCATGAAAAATTGGCGCATTACGCTGATGCTGCTACCGATATCGAATTTAAGTTCCCATTCGGGTTTAAAGAATTGGAAGGAATTCACTCGCGTACAGATTTTGACTTAAAGCAACACGAAGAATTTTCTGGTAAGAAATTACAATATTTTGACCATGAAGATAACGAAAGCTACACACCTTACGTTCTTGAAACTTCTATTGGTTTAGATCGTATGTTTTTAGCTGTGTTCTCAAATGCTTTGGTTGAAGAAGAATTAGAAGATGGTAAAACACGTACTGTTTTAAAACTTCCGGCTGTATTAGCTCCTGTTAAAGCTGCTATATTTCCTTTATTGGCAAAAGATGGTTTACCTGAGGTTGCTAAAAAGATTGTTGAGGATTTAAAGTGGGACTTCAATGTTGCTTATGAAGAAAAAGATACGGTTGGTAGACGTTACAGAAGGCAAGACGCCAACGGAACACCATTTTGTATTACAGTAGATCACGATACTTTAGAAGACAATACCGTAACGATTCGTCATAGAGATACTATGGATCAAAAACGTGTAAAGATTGAAGATTTAAAAGAAATTATAAAAGCAGAGGTTGATGTGAAGCATTGGCTAATGAAAATGTAATTACAAATTCCTGTAAAAGCAGGAATCTGATATAAATTAAAACACCCAAGCTTTTAAAGTTTGGGTGTTTTTTTATTTTCTAAAGGATCTAATTAGGTAAATACCGAAATAGTTATCACTATAAAATTTTATTAGCTAAATAAGCCGCATCCTTTTTTATACCGCCCAATGTGGCAGAACCTCTTGTGTGTAACCATGGTAATCCGATAAAATAGAGTCCTTCTGTAGTACTAATTCCTCTATGATGTTTTGGATACCCATCATCGGTAAGTTCTAAATTATCTATCCATTCAAAATTAGGTTTGTAGCCCGTAGCCCAAACTATATTTTTAACATCTGTAAGTTCTGCTGTTGCGGTTTTTATAGTGTTTAAATCTGCGTCCATGGTATGACCAACAAGCGTAACATTATCGCGTTTTATAATCGTTTTTACGTCCGTACCAATGATAGGTTGCTTAGATTGATTAATTTTTTTTCCAATCCATGAGTTTTTACTAAAACTTAAAAATCCTGTTTTTGTAAACCACCACCATAAGGTTTTACCTAAAAATTCTTGGGGGAGTGTTCTAATATCAGTACTTCCTGAAAAATATGTGGTATTCGATGTATTGCTAGAGATCTCATCCAGAATTTGAAATCCACTATCTCCACCACCCACAACCAAAGTAGACCCTTTTTGTAATTGATCCGAGTTTTTGTAATAATTACTATGCACCTGATAGATACTGTCCGAAAGCTTATTGTGAAATTTTGGGGTGTATGGAATATGAAATGGTCCTGTAGCGACAATAACATGTCTGCAAGTTATTTCTTGCTTATTCGTTTTTATGATAAAGTGCTTATCCTTTTTTTCAATACGTTCTGCTAGAGTATTTAATTGTAGAGGAAAATCAAATTTTTCTACATAGCTCTTAAAATAGGCTGCTACTTCGTATTTATCCGGATAATGACCTTTTGGAGCAGGAAACGGCATTCCTATTAAATGATTAAACTCAGTAGGCGTAAATAATTTTAAAGTATCCCACCGGTTTAGCCACGACGCACCAATTTCGTCTTCTCTGTCAATGATCAAGAAATCTTTCTGATTTTGTTTAAGAAAATAAGCCATAGAGAGGCCTGCTTGCGCAGCACCTACTATTACAAAGTCTTTCATTACTGTGTTTTGTTATTATTCTGACAGTATACCGTTTTTAACGGTTTTAAACAAATTGTAAGGGTATGTATTTGAAAGCTTTTGCGGTTCTCTAAAAATAAGCCTTTAATTGAACCGTACCTGTATGAATCATTTTAGAGGTCTCAGATTTACGTCCAAAATAATTTAAATTCAAATCTAAATATTTGGTCAGTTTTTTCTGTGCTAGTAAACTCCATGTAAAGTTTTTTCCGGGCTGTAAACCTTCAAGAATTTCATAAGCTACAGGAGAATTGGTATTCCCTTCAAATTCATTTTTATAAAAGTTAAATTCACCTGTTAGTGCTATTTTTTGAGCATTGTTATACGTAAAAGACAAACCGTAATTATTCTGCGCTAAGGTTTCTAAACTTCCTATAGTGTTTTCTTTGGAAGTGTATTGGTAAAACACATCAAATTGTGCATTCTCATTAAAGAGATATGATAATTTTGGTTGAAATCTGGTTTCTTCAATATTGAAATTTCGGTTGGTGAAATTTTCACTTATACTCTCATTATTTCCAAAAGTACTCAACATATTTGCTAACCAATTTGTAGAAAATTTATGATTAAAATTGAGTTGGTGATTGGTTAAGCTGTTTTCTTGAGAGCCTATAGATAATAAGTTTCTACTAGTATTTGTTAAAAAGGTATAACTTGTTGTATAGTGTTGTTTTCCTCTATTGTAAAACAATACATTTCGCACGCTGTTGTTTAATGCTAACTGATTTTCTTCGTCGTCTTTAAATGGATTGAGATTAAAATTATTGCCATCTCGTTTTATTTTTCGATCTATTAAATATGAGGTTTGATTATAAAAATGCGAAAAGAATTTTTCGGTTTTATTCTCCGATTTAGTCCATTGTTGTGGGTTAAAAGTAAGGGTTTGACTTAAGCGATTTTGATGGGTGCGCACAAATACTTGATTGGGTAATAACACACGGATGTAACTACCTTGATCGGTAAATTGGGCAATTTCAAATTCGTTTAATTCTTGTATGTTATTCTCGTTGTAATCAATCCATGTGTAAGCTCCTTGTCCGTCTTCGACTTCGACATAAGTAAAATCTTGTTGTGCTAAGGTTCCAGAATTCGTTTCGAAATTAGTATTCCATAAAACGAGATTGTTAAATAGCTTCTGACTAAAATTTAAGCGACTATTCAAACTTTGTTCGTCTTCAATAGTACTATCCTCTGATTTTAAATCTCTGTAATTTACAAACAATTGAAGATTAGTATTTTTATTCTGAATTAATGTAGATTTTAGATAATAGGTGTTAGAGCTGTTAACGCGCTCCAAATTAGTGTTGCGCAGACTGTCATTAAAACGTTTTATATAGCCAACTTCAGCATATATGCTAGTACTATCGCCAATACCAACAAAAGCTTCGTAGGATTTAAACTTCTGACTCAATGGAGTAAGCGAATCTGTTGCGGTAACGCGTTGTTCATTATCTTCAGTGGCAAATTTTACACCAGTCCATTTGTTGTTTTTTCCATAAACCACACGATTAAAAGAGCGTAAAAATGTAGAACGATTAATTGTGCTTTCGTTATTTAAAACACTAGAATTTGTAAAAATCTTAAAATCACCTAAACGCAAATTAGCGGTAACCTGATGTCGGTTTCCATTGAAGTTTTCAGAATAGTTTAAATGTTCAAAATTATAGGTTGCTAAACCTTTTTTAGCATGTGATAAACGCAAGCCTGTGGTGAGTAATAACTGATTTCCGAAGTCAAAATTATCCTCATCCGTTTCTGAAGTCTCTAGATTCCAATCTCTATTAAATTCTGCTCTGTACAGACGTTGTATGGTATTAAAGTTCTTTTGAATAAAATCAGCATCAACCAATGCAGATAAATTCCATAAACTATCGGTTTGAATGATACTTTGTTTTAAAGTGAATTTTCCGGCATAGCCATCATTATTTTCATCATCTAAGTTTGAAAATAGATTACTATCTTTTTTACTTCCTGCTAATTCAAAAAAGAGCTCTGTTTTTTTGCTTGGTCTATACTGTCCATTAACAATCGCAATTTGCAATCGTTCTGGAGCAATCAGTTGCACAATAGGTTCATAATTTCCTTGAGGTACGCCAGCAATAGGAGCCACATATTCAAAAATATTATTAATGGCATTTGTGTTTACCAATACATAATTTCCCTGATTTGCACCAACCAAGGTAAAACGCACACTGAATAATTCGTCTTCAGGGTTGTTAGAAAATACAAATATGTCTTCGCCTCCAAAGAGCTCTTTTCGGTATAAAATCTGATTTTCAGAATATGATGCTGGGGTTGAAGAAGGTGCCGACATTAAATCTTTATTGTCACCAGCATCTGCTAAAACTTGCGTTTGCTCTGTAGAAAGATTTTGTTGTAAAGGCTGATTTTTAGCATCACTTTCAGAATATATGGACACATTTAATTTAAGCGTTTCGGTTTCATAATTAGCTCCGCCAAACACTGTAAATCGTGAATAATTACGTTCGCTAAATTGATAATCTACTGTAATTCGCATTTCGGAAGTAATAGGAAATGTAGAATTAAAAATGATTTCGCCAGCATTATAATCAATAATGTAATCGTTGTTTTCTCCACGTTCTAAAGGTACTCCGTTAACGTAAACGGTTTCACTACCAGACACCACAAGAACATAGAGTTCGTTGTTTGAGCCACGTAATTTGTAAGGTCCTTGGTTACCTTCTTGAGCTGTGAATTGAGTGGTCGTAAACTGACCACGTACTAAAGCTCCCGAAGCAAAAACAGAGGTTTTTTCACTAAGGTTAGCCCTTACCATTAGTCCTTGCACACGTTTCGAAAAATTAGCAAAATAACTTTTAGTGTTTTCTAAATCGATATCTCCGGCACGTATATTCCAATCGTCACTAAATAACTCAATAAAAACTTGATCGAATTCATCTAAACGTTGCGAGTAACCACTTTCTTGCAACGGAATATTGGCATCTTGTATAGACGCTCTTAAGGATACTTTATCGCTTAGTTTTCCTGAAATTTGTAAATCGAGTTCACTATTTAATACCGAATTCTGATTGTTTCCAATCGTTACGCCTCTCGAAATACTTCCAGAAGTCGTTAAGCCATCAAAAGGTATAAAGCTGTTTTTAGAGGTGGTGTTTTGAAGTTGATATAATTGCTGAAATTCCGATGAGCGTTCAATAATAACCGTATCGTCTAACTGCTGATACACATTCGTTAGAAATTTTGGATAGCGTAAATATTCAATTTGAATGGTGTCCGTTTCAATAGGTTGCTTAAAACGAAGTATGGCTTTTACAAAATCAACGGTATATAAAGTCGAATCTATGATTTTGTTGTCATTAGTCCTGACTTTAAATAGGGAAGGGTTAATGTTAACTGAATCAATTTGAATAGAATCTTTAACGGCTATTTTCTTTTTTATATAATTACTTGGGTTCTCTTGCGCCATAGCACTAAAAGAACCGATAATTAGTATAATAAGTATAGCGTATTTCATGTAGAATAATAACTTCTTAAAGCAGGAAATATTTTATCGTTAAATGCAGTATAAAATTATAGGGTAAAAGTACAGTATTATTTAATTTAGCAGTTAAACAGAAAATGACGAGATGAAACGAGCATGTTGAAGCTTTAATTACCCAAACGGATGATTAATAGCGAACAGCATGTGACCATTAAAAAACAATAAATATAAACACATGAAAATAGTTTCTTATAACGTAAATGGTATTAGAGCAGCCGTAAAAAAAGGCTTTGTAGATTGGTTAAAAGCAACAGGGCCAGATGTAATTTGTTTACAAGAAATTAAAGCCATGGAAGAACAAGTCGATTTAGATGTGTTTACAGAAGCGGGTTACAACTTTAATTATTGGTTTAGCGCTCAGAAAAAAGGCTACAGTGGAGTTGCGATTTTATGTAAAGAAGAACCAAATCATATAGAATTCGGCACAGGAATTGAATCCATGGATTTTGAAGGTAGAAACATTAGAGTAGATTATGATGGCGTTTCAGTGATGAGTATGTATTTACCATCTGGTACTAACGATGCTAGACTGTCCCATAAGTTTGAATATATGAATCTTATTCAGCAGTATTTGAATGAACTTCAAACTGAAAAACCAAACTTGGTGGTGTGTGGTGATTATAATATTTGTCATGAAGAAATCGATATTCACAACCCAAAAATGAAAGGAGTTTCAGGTTTTTTACCTGAAGAACGTGAATGGTTAGGAGAATTTATAGACAGTGGATTTATAGATAGTTTTAGGTATTTACATCCTGAGCGTCAGGAATATTCATGGTGGAGTTACAGAGCAAATTCGAGAGCAAACAACAAAGGTTGGAGGTTAGATTATGCCATGGTAAGCAAACCGTTACAAGAAAAAATAAAACGTAGCGTTATATTAACGGAAGCGGTGCATAGTGATCATTGTCCGATTTTATTAGAATTGGATATTTAAAAATAAAATTTAAAACAAACCCCAAATAGAAACTAAACTTAAAACAACTTAATAGAAGAGATATGATTAAAAAACTTTCAATTTTAGCATTAACATTTACACTATTCTCATCTTGTGTGTCAAAGAAAATCTACACAGATCTTGAAGATAAATACACGACTCTTAAAAAGGAAAACCGCAGTATGTCTGATGAGTTAGAAGCCTTATCTAAAGATAAAACCCAATTAAATAATGATTTAGGTAAACTTCAGTCAGCTTACGATGCGGCTGTTGCTGACCGCGATAAACTTCAGGCAGATTATGCTGCAGCTAAAACAAATCTTGAAACTTTAAAAGCGTCTTACAAAGCCTTAGAAGAAAATAGTTCTGCATCAATTGCGAAAAACTCGCAGAAAAACAGAGAACTTTTAGCACAATTAGAAGCAAAAGAACAAGCTTTAGCCGCAGAAAACGAACGTTTAAATACGTTGAAACAAGAATTAGAAAGTCGTTCGCAACGTGTTGCAGAATTAGAAAATGTTATTGCGTCAAAAGATGCCGCAATGCATAAATTAAAAGATGCGATTTCTAAAGCGCTAACTAATTTTGAAGGTAAAGGATTAACTGTAGAGCAACGCAACGGAAAAGTCTATATTTCTATGGAAAATAAATTGTTGTTTGAATCTGGAAGCTGGTATGTTGGAGCACAAGGAAAACAAGCCGTAAAACAATTAGGAAGTGTATTGGCTGAAAATCCTGAAATTTCAGTTCTAATCGAAGGGCATACCGATAATGTACCATACAAAGGGAATGCACAATTGAGTGGTAACTGGGATTTATCTGCAAAACGAGCCACTGCAATTGTAAATATACTTAGAGAAAATGATGCAATTAATCCTGAAAACTTAACGGCTGCAGGACGTGGGGAATTTGCTCCAATTGCTGCAAATGATACTGCTGAAGGGAAAGCAAAAAACAGACGAATTGAAGTTATATTGACGCCTAAGTTAGATGAGATTTCAAAGTTATTAAATGAGATTTAAATTGAAATGTCATTGTGAGAAACGAAGCAATTTGTAGAATTTGAGTTTTAATTTAAATAAATTCTCTCGACGCTAAAAGCGTTTCGTAATGATATATTAACAAACATTTAGACCTCCCATGTTTTTAAAACCTGTGAGGTCTTCTTATTTTTACAGTATATTCTAAGTATAAAAATGTCATGCTGAGCGCAGTCTAAACCTAGATTATAAAATTAAGTTTAACTAAAATGAGATTCCTGCTCTCGCAGGAAGTGCTATGAAATATACAACCCTACCAAACACAGAAATAAAAGTTAGCAAAATATGCCTTGGCACCATGACATGGGGAAATCAAAACACCCAAGACGAAGGGTTTTCTCAAATGGATTTTGCCTTAGATAAAGGAGTTAATTTTTTTGATACAGCAGAATTGTATCCCGTACCTGCACGAAAAGAAACGTATGCGGAAACCGAACGTATTATCGGGAATTGGTTTGCTAAAACCGGCAATAGAGACAAGATTATTTTAGGTTCAAAAATAGCAGGAACTGGTGATTATACCGCTCATATTAGAACTAATGGTTTTAGTAAGGATGCGCTTAACGATGCTGTAAATGATAGTTTAAAGCGTTTGAAAACCGATTATATAGATTTGTATCAACTGCATTGGCCAGAAAGAGATACAAACACGTTTGGTAAGCGCGATTATAACTATAATTCAAATGATAAATGGGAAGATAATTTTAATGAAATTCTTCATAACCTCGATGACATTATTAAATCAGGAAAAATAAGACAAGTCGGAATTTCTAATGAAAAAGCTTGGGGAACTATGCGTTATTTAGAAGAATCTAGGCAGCATAATCTACCAAAGATGATTACGATTCAAAATGCGTATTCACTTTTATGTCGACCTTTTGAAGGAGATTTAGCAGAAGTCGCGCATAGAGAAAATATAGGCTTATTAGCGTATTCGCCAATGGCATTTGGAGTTTTATCTGGGAAATATATAAAAGGAACAGCGGCAAAAGATGCACGCTTAAATGTATATTCTCATTTTTCACGCTATAATAGTGCAAATGCATCAGAAGCGACGAAACGTTATTTGAAAATTGCAGAAGATAACAATATGTCATTGGCACAAATGTCATTGGCTTTTGTAAATGAACGCCCATTTATAACTAGTAATATCATTGGAGCTACTAACCTTCAACAATTAGAAGAAAATATAGATAGTATTAATATCTCGTTGTCTAATGAAATTATGGAAGCTATAAACGCAGTACATGCTGAGATTCCAAATCCTGCAACATAATTTGTATTACTTATAGAATAAAGTAGCGCTCATCGATGATGAGCGCTTTTTTTTGTAAAAACTAGATTTTAATCTGTCGATTAATCTGTTCTTGTAAAGAAATAAACGTTTCTGTTCGAGAAACCCCTTTTATGCTTTGTATTTCAGAATTAAGAACATGCATTAAATGCTCATTGTCTTTAGAAAGAATCTTAATGAAAATAGACCAGTTTCCTGTGGTATAATGGCATTCAATCACCTCTGGTATTTTTTGCAATTGCTTTACGGCTTCAGGATTACTAATGGCTTTATCGAGATAAACTCCAACAAAAGCCATAGTGGTATACCCTAAAACTTTCGGATTAATTATAAATTTTGATCCAGCGATAAGTCCCGATTTTTCAAGCTTTTTTAAACGTTGATGTATCGCAGCACCAGAAATACCGACATTACGAGCAATCTCAAGAATAGGTGTTCTGGCATCTTCCATTAAGGCACGCAGTATTTTTTTATCAATACCATCGATGTAAACACCGTTATCGTTAATTTTCATTGGATGTCTTGTTTATAAATTGAAAGTTAAAAATAACGAATCAAATTCAACATAGTTGCCATGATATTTAGTTAATCTTCATATTCTAATTCGGTAAAAGAACCGATTAAAACTGTACTATGGGCATTGTCTGTAGTCGTTGCAGAAATGTTGAAAGTTCCGGATATAATTTTAATTCCTGTTTCTGTTGGATGTGTTCTGTTTTCAGTAATCGTAACATTTCCTGAAGTAGAGAAATAGCTAAGTTGAGGATTAGATTGCCTTATGAGACTATACGTTACAAAGTTATCCGAATCCATATTACCCATTTGTTTTACTGTACCAGAGCTAAAGCCACCTGTGCTATTTAGAAACAGCGTTACTTGATTTCCGCTAGTATCTGCAATATCAATAGTCATGGTATTGCCATTAGTTCCTGAGGAAACTAGGTACGTGCCATCTGTAAAATTATAATCGTCAAAAGTGCCTCCGTTTATCGTGGCAACCATTCCTGGGTTGTCATTCAGCGGAGGCGAGCTGTCGTTATCATCATCGCTACAAGATGCAATGCAAAGTACTAAAACTAAAATTTTGAGTAAGTGTAGGATTTTCATGTCTTTTAAATTTAGGTAGTTATTTGGTTTTTGGCTAATAATAGCGTCAATATACAATTTTTTAAATAACGTAATTGGCTAAATGACATAAGAAAAAAACATAATTACATTAAATATTTAGCGGATTATAACCTAAATACGGTACTTCATATTCTTTAAAGGCAATATCGTAAGATTCTAATTCTTTTAGAATTGGAGCGTAAACTTCTTTAGTTATTGGAATTTGAACTCCAGGTGTTTTAATTTTACCATTCAATATGGCCAACGTCGCGATGGCTACTGGTAAACCTACCGTTTTAGCCATTGCGGTGTAGGTTTGGTCTTTTCCGAGGGTCACCATTGTAGAATCAATTTGATACTTTTTACCATCGAGTTCATAACCAAATTTATGATACATTACAATCATATCTTTGTCGTTTTCGCTTAAAGTCCAGCTATCCATTAAAATTTTCTGAAGTATTTGAGCAGGTGTGCCTTTATCTAGTTCTACCATTTTTTTAGGATTAAAAATGTCGAGCTCTAAGAACTTTTCCCAAACAATATCATCTTGGTCAATTTTTAAGGCATGTCTAAATTTAAGCTCCACGGAATCCGTTGGGCTGTATGGTAAAAATGAATTTACAAAATCACGGTAGCTCATATTAGCGCTATCATCAATAGTATAGCTATCATCTGTCATTCCTAATTGTACAAAGACGTTCCATGCTCTACTAAAACCAACGCGTCGCATGGTACCTCTATATAATGTTTTGATATGGTCTAATCCATAAACTTGTTGATATTTTAGAGAATCTCGGTTAGCATAACCTTCAAAACGGCCGTAACCTTCAACATCTAAAAATTCGGTGCGTCTAAACAAACGATTATAGGGTATGTATTTGAATTGGTTTTCTTGCAGGAATTTTGCAGCGCCACCTTGTCCTGCCACAACTACGTTTCTTGGGTTCCATGTAAATTTATAATTCCAAAGATTGTCGTCGCTTTCAGGGGCTACTAAACCACCTGTAAACGATTCAAATAAAATCAATTTTCCGCCTTTGTCTCTAATACGATCAATAACATGCATGGCGCTCATATGGTCAACGCCGGGGTCTACACCAATTTCATTCATAAAGATGAGGTTGTTGGCCTTGGCATCTTCGTCTAAGGCTTGCATTTCTGGACTTACATAAGACGCTGTAACCATGTTCTTTTTGTAAGTAATACAATCTTTCGCAACTTCTATATGAAAACGCGCAGGAAGCATTGAGATTACTATATCTGCTTTCTTAACAGCAGCAACTCTAGATTCTGCATTAAAGACATCTAAGTGAATAACGTCTGTGTTGGGATGATCACCAACAAGCTTTTTAGCATTCTCTACATTGAGATCTCCAATGGTAATATGAAGTTTTTCAGATTGAGAATTATCGAGTAAATATTTTATAAGATAAGAACAAGATTTTCCTGCTCCGATGATTAATATGTTTCGCATAATGAGTTTATATAACTAATTTTGTATTGAATTTATGTAAGTATTTTGAGTTTTAGCGAAAATAGAAGATTTTGTGCCGTGTTGAAGTCCTTTTTTACTTGCATAGCATCGTTAAGGAAATAAAAAATGACAAAAACATGGTGCAAAAAATCAATTTTTTAGCGAATTGAAAATGCTTATATAAATTCTTCGTACGAATGTAACAAATACAAGAGGCATAATAAACCGAATTCACATTTTTAATTATGAACAAGAGATTATTAGTTACCGGATCTATTTTAGGAATATTAGGTATAATTTTGGGTGCTTTTGCGGCACATGGACTAGAAAAACTGGTGGATTCTAACGCCATTAAAACTTTTGAAACAGGTGTGCGTTATCAGATATATCATGCTTTTTTTCTCCTAATTGTAGGTGGTACATCGTTTGTGAGTTTAAAAATAAAAAAGACAGTATTTTATTTCGTTTTATTAGGTGTTGTTTTCTTTTCTGGCTCTATATATGGGCTAGCGACAAATTCACTTTCTGGCTTCGATTTTAAATCGATTGCTCTAATGACTCCTGTTGGTGGCCTATTACTTATAATAGCTTGGGTAATACTGTTAATAGGCATTGTAAAAAATAAGGTGGATTAATATAAATCAAAGGCGTTGTTTCAAAATAAAATTATAATTTTGCAGCACTAAACAACACAAATATTATGGCAAATCATTCCCAATCAACGAAAACGATTTCGTTGGATCAATATGGAATTAAAAATGCAAAAGTAAATTATCAATTATCTTCAGATGAATTGCATGCTGAAACAATTTCTAAAGGCCAAGGAGTAGAATCGTCTTCAGGTGCTTTAGCAGTTAATACAGGTGAATTTACGGGTCGTTCTCCAATGGATAGATTTATTGTGAAAGATGATATCACTAAAGACAAAGTTTGGTGGGGAAACATCAACATTGCTTTTGATAGTGACAAATTTCAGAAGCTTTATGATAAAGTCGTTGATTATTTATCTGAAAAAGAAATTTATGTACGCGATAGTTACGCTTGC
Source organism: Winogradskyella pacifica (assembly GCF_013403915.1). Taxonomy (GTDB): domain Bacteria; phylum Bacteroidota; class Bacteroidia; order Flavobacteriales; family Flavobacteriaceae; genus Winogradskyella; species Winogradskyella pacifica. The sequence goes on along the minus strand of NZ_JABFDI010000012.1, from coordinate 41,163 downwards.
GCAGATGAGGATTACAAATTAAATATTAGAGTTATTAATGAGTATCCTTGGAGCAACATGTTTGCGTATAATATGTTTTTACGTCCGACGGAAGCTGAATTAGAAAACTTCTCACCAGAATGGACTGTGGTTAATGCGCCAGGTTTTATGGCTGATCCTGAAGTTGATGGTACACGCCAACATAACTTTGCGATTTTAGATTTTACACGTAAGATTGCTTTAATCGGAGGAACCGGTTATACAGGCGAAATTAAAAAAGGCATCTTCTCGGCATTAAATTTCATTCTTCCAGTATTTAAAGATACGTTACCAATGCACTGTAGTGCTAATGTTGGTAAAGATGGTGATACATCTATTTTCTTCGGATTATCTGGAACGGGGAAAACAACACTGTCTACCGATCCTAATCGTAGTTTAATTGGAGATGATGAACATGGCTGGACAAAAGAAAATACTGTGTTTAATTTTGAAGGTGGTTGTTACGCTAAAGTAATCAACCTATCTCAAGAACAAGAGCCTGAGATTTTTGCTGCGATTAAAAAAGGAGCCATATTAGAAAATGTAATTATGGATGATAAAGGCAACGTCGATTTTGCTGATACATCTATAACTCAAAATACTAGGGTAAGTTACCCAATTTACCATATAGATAATATTAGAAAACCTTCTGTGGGTGAAAACCCTAAGAATATATTTTTCTTAACGGCAGATGCTTTTGGTGTATTACCTCCGATATCTAAACTGACTCCAAGTCAGGCTGCATACCACTTTATTTCTGGTTATACGGCAAAAGTTGCTGGTACAGAAGCAGGTGTTGTAGAACCAGTACCAAGTTTTTCTGCTTGTTTTGGTGCCCCTTTTATGCCGTTACACCCAACAGAATATGCTGATATGTTAAGCAAAAAAATGTTAGAAGCAGGTGTGAATGTTTGGCTGATTAATACAGGTTGGACAGGTGGTCCTTACGGAGTAGGAACACGTATGAAATTAAAATACACACGTGCTATGATTAACGCAGCATTAAATGGTGATTTAGGTGATTACACGTATGAAGATTATCATATCCATTCTGTATTTGGAGTGGCGCAACCAAGAAGTTGTCCTGGAGTACCAACAGAAGTGTTGAGCCCAAGAACAACTTGGAATGATGATAAAGCTTATTATACTATGGCATTTAAATTATCTAATGCGTTTAGAGAGAACTTTAAGAAGTTTGAGTCTTATGCTTCAGAAGAAGTGAGACGTGGTGGTCCACAACGTTATGCATTCTAGATCATAACTTATATAAACTAAAAAAGCGATTCTAAAATTTAGAATCGCTTTTTTTATATCTAATAGTTTTAATACTATTTACCTTTATTTACGGAATCAATATATTTCTGTAAAGCCATTGTCATTGAAGGAGTTTCTGGAGTTGGTGCAGCGATATCTACACGCATTCCTTTTTCTTCAACTGCTTTAACGGTTGTATTTCCAAATACAGCGATACGTGTATTTTTCTGTTCAAAATTAGGGAAATTATGAAATAATGATTCAATACCAGAAGGGCTAAAGAATACTAAGATATCATAATACACATCCGCTAAATCAGATAAATCACTAATTACTGTTTTGTAGAAAGTAGCTTGTTTCCAATTAACACCTAGTTCATTTAATAACTCTGCTATAATAGGTTTAACTTTATCTGTTGTTGGTAATAAAAACGCTTCGTCTTTATATTTTTTAATCAAAGGCATTAAATCTTCAAACGTACGCTTCCCAACGTAAATTTTACGCTTTCTATAAACCACATATTTCTGTAGATAATAGGCAACAGCTTCAGACTGGCAGAAATACTTCATAGAATCTGGCACTTTAAAGCGCATTTCATCTGCAACTCTAAAGAAATGATCTACTGAATTTCTACTTGTAAGTATAATGGCTGTGTACTTTGTAAGATCTACTTTTTGTTGTCTCACATCCTTAGAGGAAACACCTTCAACATGAATAAAGGGTCTAAAGTCCACTTTTACTTTTTGCTTTTCTTGCAAATCAAAGTATGGGGAATTTTCTATTTTAGGCTCTGGTTGTGATACTAAAATTGTTTTCACTTTCATACGTAAACGGGGTGTTTTAAACGTTATATTCTCTAATTACCTTAAATAAAAGTATATAAGGGCTAATTTCGAGAGCGCAAAGATACAATAAAAAATAGAAAAAATTTGGATTTATTGATTTTTGATGGGTTTTGAATGAAGATAAAAATCCAATCACATTTATAAGGCAAACAATAGAGATTGCTGATATTATGATAATAGTCATGCGTATGTCGGTGTACAGTAAAAATAAATTTGCCATAAAAAAAACGAGACCAGAAAAATTCTTGAAAGTTGTTTTTTGAAATAAGTAATCATCTATTAAACTATCAATTTCAAAAAGGCTCCCAATAAGACGTTCCAAAAGTGTTTTTATAATAATAACAGTAGAGACCGCAAATGTTAGTTTTAAGAACGACATCAGCTCAAAATCAACGGGTGTTACAAACGTATTATAAGCAAAATAGATGAAAATACTTAGGGATAGCGAAAGGTTAATAAACAGAAAGCTATCAAATTGATCTATAAATTTTTGATCCTTAGTATAAATCTTAAGGTATTTAGAATTACCGATGACAGACAAGAAATCATTGAAGCGAAGTGTATTTAAATATTTAGCAACCACGATGGTAAACAATCCTATGATTGTAAAAATGGTAAACCACTCGTGTGTTATATAATTTCGCATGCCGCTAAATTATAAAAAAATGAGCTTACAATTAGAAGTACGATTCATAACTATCAAAAAAGTTAATTACAGTATATAATCCATTAAAAACTTTATTTTTGTTGAAATTCTAAGAAGTCGCTCCAAGGAGTGTTTAAAAGTGAGTTAATGTCTGACGCAATTGTCATAATCCCGACCTATAATGAGATTGAAAACGTAGAATCAATCATTAGAGCTGTGTTTTCACAGCCAAGGGAATTTCATGTACTTATTGTTGATGATAACTCACCAGATAAAACAGCAGATACCGTTAAACGTTTGCAACAAGAATTTAAGAATCAATTATTTTTGTTAGAACGCAAGGAAAAAAGTGGTTTAGGAACTGCTTATATTGCAGGATTTGAATGGGCTTTAGAAAAATCGTATCAATATGTTTTTGAAATGGATGCTGATTTTTCACACAATCCAGATGATCTTTCTAGATTGTATAATGCTTGTGTTGCTGGCGCAGATGTTGCTGTTGGGTCGAGATATGTAAAAGGTATTACGGTTGTTAATTGGCCAATGTCTCGTATTTTGTTATCTTATGGAGCATCACGTTATGTAAGATTGATAACACGAATGAAAGTTAAGGATTCTACAGCAGGGTTTATTTGTTATAAAAGAACTGTTTTAGAAACCATAAATCTTAAGAAAATAGAATTTGTAGGCTATGCGTTTCAAATTGAAATGAAATTCAAAGCCCATAAAAAAGGTTTTAAAATTGTAGAAATACCAGTTATTTTTAAAGATAGAACCAAAGGAAAATCAAAAATGAGCGGAGGTATTATTACCGAAGCTATATTTGGAGTAGTTAGTTTAAAATTAAAAAGCTTATTTGCTAAGTAAAAATACATGACGCGAAATACCCTCATAAAAAACGCAAGAATTGTCAACGAAGGAAAAATTGTTGAAGGAGACATTCTTATTGAAGATAATATTATAAAAGAGATTGACACGTCTATAAGTGTAAAGTCTGCTGATATATTGGTTATTGATGTAGAAGGGAATTATGTTTTCCCAGGAATGATAGATGACCAAGTGCATTTTAGAGAGCCAGGACTAACGCATAAAGGAGATATAGAATCGGAATCTAGAGCAGCAATTGCTGGTGGAATTACATCTTTTATTGAGATGCCAAACACCAATCCACAAACCACAACCTTAGAAAAATTAGAAGAAAAATTTGCCATTGCAGCAAACTCATCTTATGCTAATTATTCGTTTATGTTTGGTGGTACCAATGATAACTTGGAAGAAATTTTAAAAGTCGACCCCAAAACGGTTGCAGGTCTAAAACTATTTTTAGGCTCTTCTACAGGTAATATGCTCGTGGACGATCCTAAAGTGATTGAAAAAATATTTTCGAGTACCGATATGGTGATATCTGTGCATTGTGAAGATGAAGCGACTATAAAAGCCAACTTAGCAAAATATAAGGAGCAATATGGTGATGATATTCCTATGGCAATGCATCCTAAAATCCGAAGTGAAGAGGCGTGTTACCTGTCATCTTCAAAAGCGATCGAATTAGCTAAGAAAACAGGGGCAAGGTTACATGTGTTCCATCTTTCTACAGGAAAAGAGACCAATTTATTCTCTAATAAAATTCCATTAAAAGATAAAAAGATTACAGCTGAGGTCTGTGTACATCACTTGATGTTTTCAGAAGAAGATTATGCTAAAAAAGGAAGTCATATTAAATGGAATCCTGCAGTGAAAACAACGAAAGATAGAGATCAACTTTGGAAAGCCTTATTAGATGACAAAATAGATGTCATTGCTACAGATCATGCTCCACATACTTTAGAAGAGAAAAATAATAAGTATACAAGTACACCTTCAGGCGGACCATTAGTACAGCATGCGTTAATGGCTTTGATGGAAGCACATCATCAAGGAAAAATTTCCGTAGAAAAAATTGTAGAAAAAGCCTGTCACAATCCGGCTATACTGTTTAATGTTGAAAAACGTGGATATATAAAGGAAGGCTATTTTGCAGATTTAGTAATTGTAGATCCTCAAAGTCCTTGGACGGTTAATAAGAGTAATATTCTTTATAAATGCGGTTGGTCTCCGTTTGAAGGCAACACCTTTAAAAGCAGAATCACACATACGTTTGTAAACGGTCAATTAGTATATAACAATTTCAATGTTTTAGACGTTAAAGCAGGACAACGACTAACTTTTGATAGATAAGATGTTAAAGCGAATCAGTATTATATTGGTATTAGGTATTTTAATTTTGGCCTGCGATGGTATTAATAAACCAAAAAAACCAGATAATTTGATATCAGAAGCACAAATGACGGATCTGCTTTACGACTTATATGTTGTTAATGCAGCAAAAGGAGTTAATAGGTCTACTTTAGAAAAAAATGATTTTGATCCGGAATTTTACATTTTAAAAAAACACAATATAGATAGCACTCGGTTTGCAGAAAGTAACACCTATTATACTTTTGAAACCGAAACATATAAAGCGATTGTTGATGAGGTAAAAGAACGACTAAAATCTGAAAAGCAACATTTTGAAGACATAAGAGAAATAGAGGTCGATTCTATAAAGCAAGTTAGAGATTCAATTGCTAAGGTAAAAAAAACAACTAAAGATTCTATTCGGAAAACTTTTGATAAGACTGCTTTAAAAAAAATGAAGCCTAATAATCCTTAAGAAATAATTTACTGACTTCTTCTATACTTTTATCTATAGGTTTAAATTCAAAATTTAAGCTATTTATTATTTTAGAAGCATCATAATTTGTAACACTAATCGCGGATTTTGCCGTTTGTTTAGATAAGCTTCTACGTTTTCCTGTAAGCAAATGCTTTAGCCAATCTAATCTCCACGCAATTCCTAATAACCAAGATTTTGCTTGTTTTGTTGGAGGCTTAACTTCTAAACTTTTTGCAGTTTTAGTAAAAAAGGTTTCAAAGCTTAGATTTTCAGCAACTAAAATAAAACCTTCGTTTTTAATATTGCTATGCATTAGTTGTTCCATAGCACTAACGACATCCCAAACATCTATATAACCAGTGATTCCTGTTGTATAATAAGTCATACCTTTATGTAGGCGCTTAAATAAGTTGCCGCTACTGCCACCATTCCAATAGCCAGCTCCTAAAATAATTCCAGGGTTTACAATCACAGCATCTAAACCTTCTTGTGTACCGCGCCAAACTTCAAGCTCTGCTCCGTATTTGGTAATCGCATAAACACTATTGTCATCTTCTGGGTTCCAATCGGTTTGCTCATCTATTAATTTTTCAGGATTGCTATGATGCCCAATTGCGGCAATAGTACTCACGTAGCATAATTTTTTAATCTGATGACTAATCGATAGATTAACAATGTTCGCTGTGCCTTTAATATTAATTTTTCTTAAATCGTTATATCTATTCGGTTCAAAAGATACAAAGGCAGCACAATGATAAACATGTGTAATATCTTTAAAAGCAGCTTCAAGTTTAGGAATGTCATTAATATCTGCTTCAACCCATTCAATTTTATTAAAAAGTGTTTCAGCATTATCAGAAAAGTAGGAGAATACGTTTTTTACACGTGCTAATGTTTTTTCTCGTCTATAGATAGCACGTATCGGTTCATCACTTTTCAAAAGTTGAAAAAGCAGATGAGAACCAACTAAACCTGTACCTCCTGTAACTAAAATCATTGTGTAAAGTTACGTTTTTTAAGCCTTATTCTTAATGTGAATTTTCAATTTATAAGTTGTAGGTCTAATACGTATCTGCTTAAGCAAATTGAGTTAAAATTGTCTTTTGTCTTTAGCAGTGGAAACTTATCTTTGCGCAAATCAATTTGAAACTAAAAAGCAATGGCAAATAAGTTTGTAGAAGAATTACGTTGGAGAGGAATGGTACACGATATCATGCCAGGTACAGAAGAACAATTAGACAATGAGATGACTACTGCCTATATTGGTTTTGATCCTACATCAGATTCATTACACATTGGTAGCTTAGTACCGATAATATTATTAGTTCATTTAGAAAAAGCAGGTCATAAGCCCGTTGCTTTAGTAGGTGGTGCTACTGGTATGATTGGAGATCCTTCAGGGAAAAGTGACGAACGTAATCTTTTAGATGAAGTCGCTTTAGCTCATAATGTAGCAGGAATAAAAAGTGTATTATCTCGTTTTTTAGATTTTAATTCAACAGAAAAAAATGCTCCAGTGTTAGTGAATAACTACGATTGGATGAAGGATTTTAGCTTTATCGATTTTGCCAGAGATGTTGGTAAACGTATTACCGTAAATTATATGATGGCTAAGGATTCTGTGAAAAAGCGTTTTTCTGGTGAAGAAGGAAGTATTGGGATGTCTTTTACCGAATTTACATACCAATTGATTCAAGGTTACGATTTTCATCATTTGTATAAAACCATGGGGTGTAAATTGCAAATGGGAGGTAGTGACCAATGGGGAAATATTACAACAGGAACAGAATTGGTTAGACGTATGCACAATGGTGAAGACCAAGCAAAAGCGTATGCTATGACCTGTCCTTTAATTACAAAAGCCGATGGTTCTAAATTTGGAAAGTCTGAAGGCGGAAATGTTTGGTTAGATACGGATAAAACTTCGGTTTATAAATTTTACCAATTTTGGTTAAATTCTACCGATGAGGATGCTGAGAAATACATTAAAATTTTCACGTTTTTAGATAAAGAAACGATTGAAGCTTTAATTGCAGCTCATAAAGAAACTCCACATTTAAGATTATTACAAAAACGTTTGGCTGAAGAAGTCACCGTATTTGTACATAGTAAGGATGATTACGATAATGCGGTAAAAGCGTCAGAAATATTATTTAGTAAAGATTTTAAAAACGAGATTAAACAATTGTCAGAATCTTTGTTTTTAGATGTTTTTGAAGGTGTAAAACATGCTAAAATTTCGCAAGTAGAATTTAGTGAAGGGTTAGACATGATTGGTGCTTTAGCAGCAAAAACAGATTTCTTAAGTTCTAATGGAGATGCAAGGCGTGCTCTAAAGGAAAATGCGGTAGCTGTGAATAAGGAAAAGGTGAAAGAGGATTATTTATTGTCATCAGAAGATTTAATTCATGATAAATATATCATTCTAAGTAGAGGTAAGAAAACAAACTTTATTTTAGAGGTGGTTTAAGATCTACTATTTAAGTTATATGAAGACCAGTTGAATTCTAAAATTTGACAGGTCTTTTTTATGCACAAAAAAAGTGCTCAAAATTTATTTTGAGCACTTCTAACCAATCAATCAATCAACTATTGAAAACTTTTCTTTTTCATAGCATCTGAGTAGTCGTTGCTTAATTTATGTCCTTACACTTATTTGTAAAATTTTTTTAAATATAGTTGAAGAGCACTAAAATCTATAGGTATGCTATTGCTTTTGGGGCATTGGATAAAAGTTATAAAGCCATTAAATTACAACCTCTAATATCTGAATTATCGAATCTTCCGATGATTTCAAAGTTGCCATTCTCATCAACTTTACCTAAATCTTGAGTCGCAATAAATGAGCACGAATTTATATTTGCTAAATCAATTACATTAATACCTCCCGTTTTGTTGGGGTGTTGAATGGTAAGTGCATCTTCAGTATCGCGTGTTACTATTTTCATCCAGGGTGGACACTCAAAAACACCATGGCCTTTAGAATAGGCTTGGCTTAATAGTTCGGTCATCCCATATTCACTGTGAATTTGAGGAACTCCAAAACCAGATTGTAGAATTTGGTGCAGCTCTTGTCTAATAATTTCTTTTCGTCTGCCTTTCATACCTCCAGTTTCCATAATTGTGGTATGCTTTAAGTTGAGTTGATAGGCCTCAACCAAATCTAATAGTGCAAAAGAAACTCCTATGAGTAATGTTTTTTGTTGTTTAGCTTCTAGTGATATTAAAGTATGCGCTAATTCTTCAATATTATTAAGATAAAACCCACTTTCGGTTTGGTTCGATTTTTCAATTAAATCATTCACCATATAAATTAAAGAAGAACCATCGCGTTCTAAATAAGAGGGTAATAAGGCTAAGACCACATAGTCTTCAATATTTCCATAAAAGTGTTTAAAAGCTTTTAAGTAGCTCTCTTCATAGAGATTTAAGTCTGTAACTAAATGTTTGCTCGTAATACTTCCAGTAGTGCCAGAGCTGCTAAATGTTTTTTGAATAGGTAAAGACGAACTTAAAACATCACGAGATTTAAAAAACTGAATCGGCAAAAACGGAATTTCTGAAACTCGTTTTATGTCTGATGGATGCTTGTATAGTAAATCGCAAAACGAACGATAGACTTTATTATTTTTAAACTGGAATTTAAAAATGTCTAAAGCTAATACTTCAAATTCAGCATCAGATTTTATATTAAAAATGGCGTCTTTAGATATCATGCTGCAAAAATATGGAAAATAAAAAAGCGTCCCGATAATTTTCGAGACGCTTTTAATAGGTATTAAAATTTATACTTACTTAATCACTAATTTCTTAGTAGTAGAAGCATTATTTTGAGTGATTTTTACAATGTAAACACCAGACTTTAAGTTCGTAACATTTAACGTGTTGTTAGTTAATGTTTGGTTTTTAACTTGCTTACCTAAGATATCAAATACTTGAACGTTTATCGCTTCGTTAGATGTAGAAGAAATTGAAACAGAACCTGTATTTGTTGGGTTAGGATATAAGCTAAATGTATTAGCGTTAAAATTGGTAACGCTTAATGGTGCTGCGATATCACTAGCATATCTAGGCATAATTTGGTTATCTGAATTGAATTGAGCACCTAAACCTGTAATGCTTGCAGCTGTTGCAGGGATTGCAGTACCAATTAAATCTTCGTCACCAAATGAAACTCTACAAACGGTTACATCTGCTCCATCGGCTACGTCGTAACTTGTGTTATCAGCAAATACTCCTGCGTCTGCAAAAGTTACACTATTTAACGTAATTAATCTACTTTGGTAAGTGTCTCCGCTATTTATAAGGTCAGAAGCAGAAAGAACAATTGGAGTTAACGTATTTCCTGTAGAAGAAGTACCTGCTATATCTTGAGTTGGAATAAATTGAAGCGTTCCAGAAAATTCAGTAAGCTGACCTTTTAAACCAGTAATACCATCACCAATATTTAAAGCAGTTGCTAACATACCTGCTGTATCATCAATAAGGATTCCAGCACCACCATCTTGGATGTATTTTTGGTTTCTAGTATTTTCAGTAACAATGTAAGATATAATAGCTTCACCTGTTAATTCATAAGTTCCGCCAAGAGTACCAGCTCTTAATTCAGTAATGTTAGCGACTTGGTTTATAGATGATACGCTAAAAGTAATCATGTCAGTATCTAAAGTTGTACCACCACCATCAATTAAATCAGCTGTTACAGTATAAGTTTGACCATTTGTCGTTGCAACTGCAAAAGGACTTGTTGCGTTTACATTAGGAGTTCCATTAACAGTTAATGTAACACTTTCTCCACCGGCTAAATTAGCAGTGATAAATTCTACATCTACAGATGTCATACCTGGAGCAAATGCAGTATTATCACTTGGGCTTGTAATCGATATACTTGGAGGTGCTGTTCCTGCAAATGCCGTCCAAACAACATCATCAACAGCAACTTGACCAGCACCATTTTCTGCATTTATAAATTTTATTACGACATCGCCTGGTGTATTTACTGTAATAGTTCCAGATGCTTTTATAACATCTTGCTCTGCATTACTTGTTACATTACCAACTACAACATCATTAACCAATACGTTTAAATTAACAGCAGTTCCAAAAGCCTGCATGTAATTAAAACTAATAGTACCAACTCCTCCAGAAATTAATCCTGAACTAAATTCAGCTTGAGGTGATCTGTTTCTTCCAATCATTATAGATTGTCCAGTAATTTCATAATCTGCTCTACATTGTGTATAAGTCCAAGTAGAACCATCTTGACCTGTAAAAGTCCCATCAACGTAGCTATTTCCCTCTACAGAAAAGCCATCAAATGTTTCAGTGCCTTGGGCAAAAGAAAAAGTTGAGATTAATGTAAATAATAAAAAGTAAATTTTTTTCATAATTTTAATTGTATAAAAGTTAGACAACAAATATAATAACAAATAGTGAGTTTTAAGAATCAGAGTCGTTAATAGTTATCATTTTACAATATGTTAACATGGTAAATGTCAGGTGCTTCTTAGTTTCAAGAATTTACAATTTCAATGTTAGGGAATTGTTATCAATTCACTATTTGTAGATGGTTAACAGGGATATAATTTATATTTACAATTATTTAAAACCTTATTCAATTGAAAAAGAAAGACATTAAGATCTTATTGGTAGATGATGACCTAGATATTTTAGAAATAGTAGGTTTTAATTTGACGGCAGAAGGCTATCAAGTTATTAAAGGTGAAAATGGTGAGGAAGCTGTTAAACTAGCAAAAAAACACCAACCACATTTAATTATAATTGATGTGATGATGCCAAAAATGGATGGTATTGAAGCTTGCGAACGTATTAGAGAGGAGCCTAGTCTAAGCGAAACTATTATTACGTTTTTAACGGCAAGGGGTGAAGATTATTCTCAAGTAGCCGGTTTTGAAGCTGGTGCTGATGATTATATCGCAAAACCGATAAAACCAAAAGTCTTAATAAGTAAAGTGAAAGCTTTACTGAGACGACTAAAACACTCTGAAAGTAGTGCTGAAACGGTGATTCAAATCGGTGATTTAGTTATTTATAAAGAAGAATATAAAATTACCGTTAACGGGAAAGAAACGGCATTACCGAGAAAAGAGTTTGAATTGTTATCTTTGTTAGCAACCAAACCAGGTAAGGTTTTTAAACGTGACGAAATTCTAGATAAAGTCTGGGGAAATGAAGTCGTAGTCGGCGGAAGAACCATCGATGTGCATATTCGGAAACTTCGTGAAAAAATAGGAGATAAGTCCTTTAAAACCGTAAAAGGTGTTGGTTACAAGTTTGTAGACTAATGCAGCAAAAAAACCTTAAAAAATCATATAAATTCGCCTTGCGAACAGCACTTTATGTAACGTTGTTTACAACGTTTCTTGTGGGTGTTTTTTTGAATTATTATCATATTATCAATTGGCATTTTGTTTTCTATCCTTTAGTCTGTTTTCCGTTTTGTTTTTTTATTATTCAGTATAGAGTTGAACGTTTTATATACAGACGTGTTAAAAAAATCTATGATGATTTAACACTTTTAGAATCGACAAGTTTAAGGCAGCAACCCATAACTACTGATATGGGGACGTTAACCAAAGAAATTGATAAATACGCTAAGAATAAAAAATTTGAAATCGAAACGCTTAAAATTAGAGAAGAATATCGAAAAGAATTTATTGGCAATGTTTCACACGAATTAAAAACACCACTATTTACTGTTCAAAGCTATTTGCTTACGTTGTTAGAAGGTGGGGTAGAAGACGAAAAGATTAGAAAAAAATATTTAGCTAGAGCGGCTAAAGGAGTCGAACGCCTAACGTATATTATTAAAGATTTAGACATGATTACCAAACTAGAAGTTGGTGTTCTTAGTTTAGAGAAAGAAAATTTTGATATTGTTAAATTAGTACAAAATGTATTTGATCTGTTTGAAATGAAAGCAGCTAAAAAACAAATTACATTAACCTTTGATATCGATTATTTAGACCCCATTAATGTTTATGCCGATAAAGAACGTATTCAACAAGTTTTAACTAATCTTATTGTTAACTCTATTAAATACGGAAGAGAAAAAGGAACTACAGAAGTAAGTGTAGAAAACCTCATTAAGAATAAAGCGATTATAAGAGTTACGGATAATGGTGATGGGATTGCAAAAGCCAATCTTCAGCGATTGTTTGAGCGTTTTTACCGTGTAGATAAAAGTGGTTCTCGTAAAGAGGGTGGTTCTGGTCTTGGGCTATCAATTGTAAAGCATATTATTGAGGCTCACGAGGAAAAAATATATATTGAAAGCGAATTAGGTGTGGGTAGTGAGTTTTCATTTACTTTAGAAAAGACCAAATAACTTTTTATAATTTAGTTGGTAGTCTTCCGATTTAAAACCACTATAGTTTTCAATGTTAGATAACATATTAATATCAAAATCGTCTTGCTTACAATATGGAGCAACGCCTTCAGAAGCTAATTTTTTAGCTAAATAGTCTTGTTCAAATTGCCCCGGAGTAGGTATAAAGAAGGCTTTCTTTTCTAGTTTTGCTAAATCCATTATAGTGGTATAGCCAGAGCGACTAAGAATAAGGTTACTTTTGTTGATGGCAATTTCAAGTTGGTTACTTGTCATAAAATTATAGATAACCACATTATCCATAACCGTTTTACGTTGTAGAGACTCTACGTTTCCTTTTATAAAGAGCACGTTTCCGTTATAGTGTTTTAGGTCGCTTAATAGCTTTTCTTCTAAGTAGGTGCGCTGAGGTTCTGGCCCAGAGAGCAAAACAAGCAGATTGTATTCTATTTCTAAATCTTGTTTTTTAAATCGGGTTAACGGTCCTAAATATTTTACCGATGCTATAAAGTTAGGAACATGGCCTAAGTCTCCACTCAAATTAGTGGTGCCCATATGATCAGGAACCCAACATTCATTAAACTTAGAAATTATGTTTTGATGCAATTTACTGCTTAACCATGTGGTGTTGCCACTCAATACGCGTAATTGATGTGTTATGAATACAGATGGGATAGCATTGTGCCTAACACCAAATCTATTATCTGAAATAATACCACTAATCGCTTCCGTTTCAACTAAACTTTCTACAACCTTCTTTTCGCGTTTAATAGTTTTTAAAACATGAGGTGTGTCTTTCAATAACTTAATTTTAAAGCTATTTGCTTTTTTAGCATAGGTAATATTGTAAGAGGGTAACTCAAAGGAGTCTAGTTTAGGGAATTCTTTTTTTAATAATTCTAAAGCGATGCCGTCACTAGCAATAATAGGTTCAAAGTTATGCGCTAATAATTCATTTATAATAGGAATACATCTTGTAGAATGTCCTAATCCCCAATTTAATGGTGCAACTAAAATCCTTTTTTTTGTATTCAACTTTTATTAGTGTTTCTTAATTTTAGATTGTATTAAACAAAGGTAAACCTAAAATGTTTGCTTAATTTTACCGAATTATTAATAAATCAATATGTAGTGGGAAGTAAAAATAAACTTAAACGCTTTAGAGAAAACGAAACCTTTCATAATGTATATCAGCCAACACGAGAAGAATTGGTCGATGCTACATACAAATTAAAAGGAAAATGGAAATCGGAAGTTTTTAAAAACGATAACCCTTTAGTTCTAGAGTTAGGCTGTGGTAAAGGAGAATATACCGTTGGTTTGGCAAAACGCTACCCTAATAAAAACTTTATTGGTATAGATATTAAAGGGGCACGATTCTGGAGAGGAGCAAAAACAGCGATTGAAGATGATATTCCCAATGCAGCGTTTATTAGAACACAAATTGAACTCATAGCATTTATTTTTGAAGAAAATGAAGTTGATGAAATCTGGATTACATTTCCAGATCCACAAATAAAATACCAGCGAACAAAACATAGAATGACTAATTTACAGTTTTTAGAACGCTATAAAAAAGTTTTAAAACCAGGAGGATTAATGCATCTAAAAACGGATAGTGAATTTATGCATGGCTATACCTTAGGTTTATTGCATGGTTCGGGTTATGAGGTATTATATGCCAACCATAATGTTTATAAATTAGAAGGCAGTCCTGAGGATGTAACTGAAATTCAGACGTTTTACGAAAGTCAGTATTTAGAGAAAGATAAAGCAATTACGTATATTAGATTTAAAATCAACTAAAACTTGAGTATTACCGTCATTTTTTTTCTTGGCCTTTTTGTGGCATTTGTGGGAGTTATACCTCCTGGATTGCTAAATATGACAGCGGCAAGAATTAGTCTAAAGGAAGGAGCTGCTCGTGGTATCATGTTTTCTACAGGGGTTTGTATTGTCGTATATATTCAAACTTATGTGGCTGCTATCTTTGCGAGATATTTGTCTAGTCACCCAGATATTGTAGCAATTTTAAAACGTGTTGCTTTTGTGATCTTTGTTCTCATTACTGTTTATTTTTTGATGTTAGCATCTAAGCAGAAAGAACAGAAGCAAGAAACTGAAATTAAAAGTAAACATGGTAGATTGTTACATGGTATGTTGCTGTCTGCGCTGAATATATTTCCCATCCCGTTTCAGGCATATATGACCATTACTTTGGTGTCTTTTGGTTGGATGAATTTCGAAAAATTAAGCATTGTCACTTATGTAACAGGTGCTGCAACAGGTACTTTTGTAATGCTTTATTTCTATATTTTCTTTTTTGATAAGATTAAAGATCGAAAATTCACTTCTCAAAAAAGCATGAATCTGAGTATTGGTATAATTACCGGACTTGTTGCTTTAGTTACATTTATTACCATTCTAAAAGAACTGTAATGAAACCTGAAACGCTTAGTTTTTTCGAAAAAGTATATGAAGTCGCTAAGCAAATTCCTTACGGAAGAGTAACCAGTTACGGAGCCATTGCAAAATATTTAGGAGCAGGAAAAAGCGCGAGAATTGTAGGTTATGCGATGAATGGTTCTCACGGAAAAGATATACCAGCACACAGAGTTGTAAATAGAAAAGGACTCTTAACAGGAAAGCATCATTTTGAAGGTACCAATCTTATGCAGCAGCTTTTGGAAAATGAGGGTGTTGAGGTTGTTGAAAATCAAATTCAGAACTTAGAGGCTATTTATTGGGACCCTGCTAAGGAATTGTAAGGCTATTTTAAGTTAAAATATTATTATGAAAAAACTTTGTATAATTTTCATTTTAATGACGTCATGTTATAACAGTGAAAACAATATAACATTGCCTTTTGTTACCCCAAAAGATTGTGATACTATAATAGCGGAGCAATCAATCACGATGTTGCGTTCTATACCTATAGTTTATGCCATAAACGTAAAGGATTCATTAAATATGAATTTCAAGGTGAAATATAAGTCTTCAGATTATACAGATCACGGCATTCCTTTAAATAGTCACGATAGTATAAAAGTCTTTGTAGATAATACTAGAATTAAATTTCATACTGATGAGTTTGATATTTTAAGTTTTCCACCACCTCCGCCACCTCTAACAATAATTCAGGATTCAATTTTGGATTTAAATGACGAAACCAATCCTAATGATCATGATAGTTTATCAATTAATAAATACGAAAACAAGTTATTAGAGAAATTAGAAAAAAGGAGTAAAATTCATTTTAAAACGTTTCCTGTTTATGTCTATAATTATGGTAAAGAGGAAACAATAATACAAAAACCTATCGCTGGCGATTTGTTTATGTTATTGGAAGCAAAAGATAAAAATGAAGAATGGAAACCAATAGAGTATTTAAAACAATACAGTTTTTTATGTGGTACAGGTCATGAAGATTATAGATTGAAACCTAAACATTTTATTTTTTCTACAGTGAAAAGATATGAAGGCAATTACAAAACGAAATTAAGAGTTAAGTTGATGTCCTTTAATAAAATATATTATTCAAATACATTTGAAGGCCATATAAACTATAGTCAGTTTGATTCTGAACCCATAGTAAATCAAACAAAATCTAATTTTAAGTATAAAGATTCCATAATATTAATTAGAAAATTGAATGGCCTATTTCTTACTGAGTAGTTTTTCTTAATAATTGCAAACGTTTAATGTATTTAAAAATCGAATTCAGGCATTAATCAATTCAATTTATCTAGTTCAAATTCTAAACTATTCTAAGTATCTTTGCGTTTAGAATTAATCTTAATAAGAAAAAACGCGAGTCTTTATTCTAGTCTCCATTTTCTTAAGTCTTTAAACGATATGAAATTAATAAAACAAGATATACTTAACGCGCTTAAAACTATTACAGCACCTGGTGAAGGTGAAAATATGGTAGATAGTGGAGCGGTAACTAATGTTGTTACGTTTGCAGATGAAGTCATTGTAGACATCACCATAAGAAACCCAAGTCTTCAAGCACGTAAAAAGACAGAAGTTGAAATTTTGCAAACAATACACAAGCTAGTGTACGAAAAAGCAAAGATAAAAGTCAATATAAAAGTTGATGCACCAGCAACATCTGCAAAAAACGAGATTAAAGGAAAGTCCATTCCAGGTATTCAGAATATTGTGGCAGTTGCGTCTGGTAAAGGTGGAGTAGGTAAATCTACAGTAACCGCAAACTTGGCTGTGACTTTAGCAAAGATGGGATTTAAAGTTGGTATTTTAGATGCTGATATCTACGGACCTTCAATTCCGATTATGTTCGATGTGGCTAACGAACGACCACTATCTGTAACCATTGATGGAAAATCTAAAATGAAACCTGTAGAGAATTACGGAGTAAAAGTATTATCTATCGGATTTTTTACAAAACCAGATCAAGCCGTTATTTGGAGAGGGCCAATGGCTTCTAAAGCTTTAAATCAAATGATATTTGATGCGGCTTGGGGAGAATTAGACTTTATGTTAATTGATTTACCTCCAGGAACGGGAGATATTCACTTAAGTATTATGCAAGCTTTGCCTATCACAGGAGCTGTTGTGGTGAGTACACCTCAAAATGTAGCTTTAGCAGATGCTAAAAAAGGAGTGGCGATGTTTCAGCAAGATAGTATCAATGTACCTGTTTTAGGTATTATAGAAAATATGGCCTACTTTACACCTGCGGAGCTTCCAGAAAATAAATACTATATTTTTGGAAAAGAAGGGGCTAAGCATTTAGCGGAAGATTTAAATGTACCGTTTTTAGGTGAAGTACCATTGGTTCAAAGCATAAGAGAAGCTGGTGATTTAGGACGACCAGCAGCAATGCAAACAGGAACTCCGATTGAAGCAGCTTTTGAAGCAATTACAAGAGATGTTGTTCAGCAGGTGGTAGATCGTAATGACGCATTACCAGCTACGGAAGCGATAAAAATCACAACAATGGCAGGTTGCTCTGCTGTTAAAAAAAATTAAATGAGCACAGAAGAACTTAGATTAAACGTAGAAAAAGCATTGGATGAAATCCGTCCGTTTCTACAAAGTGATGGAGGCGATATTAATTTATTATCTATTGACGATGGTAAGTTTGTAAAAGTACAACTTGTAGGTGCTTGCACATCGTGTAGCGTTAATCAGATGACCTTAAAATCTGGTGTAGAGATGACTATTAAAAAATATGCTCCACAAATCGAAAAAGTTATTAATGTTGAAAAATAATGTGACATTTATCACATTCTGATTAAAACGACATTAGTAGTTTTGTATTCAATTTTACATTCATGATTACAACAGATATACTTATTATTGGCGCTGGTCCAACCGGGCTTTTTACGGTTTTTGAAGCTGGACTTTTAAAATTAAAATGCCATTTAATTGATGCCTTACCACAACAAGGTGGTCAATGTACAGAACTCTATCCTAAAAAACCAATTTATGATATTCCGGCATACCCAGAGATTTTAGCTGGTGATTTAACGGATAAGTTAATGGAGCAGTGTAAGCAGTTCGAACCAGGGTTTACTTTAGGAGAACGTGCAGAAACTATAGAAAAACAAGAGGACGGTACGTTTATCGTTACCACCAATAAAGGTACAAAACATCAAGCTCCAGTAGTTGCAATTGCAGGTGGATTAGGAAGTTTTGAACCTCGTAAGCCTTTAATCCATAATATAGCTGATTTTGAAGATAAGGGTGTGGAGTACATGATTAAGGAACCTGAAATGTATCGCGGTAAAAATGTTGTGATTGCAGGAGGTGGAGATTCAGCCTTAGATTGGAGTATCTTTTTAAGTGATGTCGCTAAAAGTGTGACTTTAATTCATAGACGAAACGAATTTAGAGGGCATTTAGATTCTGTTGAAAAAGTACAGGAATTAAAGAATAACGGAAAAATAAACCTTATTACACCAGCCGAAGTTATAGGCATTGTTGGTGATGATAAAGTGAAAGCTATAGTTGTAAAACAAGCGCAACATATTGAAAAAGAATTTGAAGTAAAATGCGATCATTTTATTCCATTGTTTGGATTGTCTCCTAAACTAGGACCCATTGCAAATTGGGGACTTGAGATAGAAAAGAATGCCATTAAGGTTGATAATTCATTAGACTATCAAACTAATATTCCTGGTATTTTTGCTATTGGAGACGTTAATACGTATCCTGGGAAATTAAAATTAATTCTTTGTGGTTTTCACGAAGCTACATTAATGTGTCAGTCTGCTTATAAAATTATTAATCCAGGAAAACGTTATGTGTTAAAGTACACTACAGTTGCTGGAGTTGATGGTTTTGATGGCTCTAGAAAAGAAGCGCCTAAGGCAGTTGTTAAAGCTTTTGATTAATGTAAAATAGACTTAACAGGTCTTAAAAGAGAATGTTTCCGCATTCTTGGAAACTGATTATGGAACAAGATATAAATATTACCATTATAGATAGAGAAGGAGTTAAACATCAAATTGAAGCTCCGACAGATATGGCCATGAACTTAATGGAGATCGTTCGTTCTTACGAGCTAGCTCCAGAAGGCACCATAGGTATCTGTGGAGGTATGGCTATGTGTGCATCTTGTCAATGTTACGTATTAAGCGAAACCGAATTACCAGGAATGCAAGATGATGAAGAAGCCATGCTCTCTGAGGCCTTTGATGTTAAAGATAATTCGCGTTTAGGTTGCCAAATTCAAATGACACCAGAAATGGAAGGTTTGGAAGTGGAGTTAGCGCCTGAGTCTTAAACAAATTCCTGCGAAGGCAGGAATCTTTTTTATAAGGAACTAAATTTCCAATAGTTTCATGAAAATTATTCCGTTTTATATTCTGATAATTTTGTAGGTCCTTCTAACAAAAACCGATCAATTTTTAAGTTGCCATCTTTAGACGATACAATTTGCCACTTGATTAGTGAAATTGATCCATTTTCAATTTCCAAACCCGTAATGCTTCTTGGATGCACACAGCTACCATCATTAAAATAAGCGATGTCACCTGGTTCAGGAAAACGTGGTCGATGTGTATGTCCAACGATGGTGATTAAGTTGTTGTTTTCAATAATCCATCGTTTAGTGCGACGTTCTATTTTAATAAGTTCGGTATAGTTCTTGGCAGGACTTGTGGGGTCTGCAATTCCCATTACATTCAGTGGTTTCCATAACATACGAACCATAAACCGGCTCCATTTCCAAAAGAGGAAATTCCACCAATCCGCTTGATGACCATGGGTTAGAAATAATTGTTGTTTGGTATCTGTATGTTCTAAAATAATGCCTTCATGATATTGTATGCCGCAAAATAAGTCTTCATCATTGCCTGTTTTTGGATCAAAAAAAGTAGATAAATGTTTTTCTACATATTTTGGATCGCGATACACCATATCATGGTTACCCCAAATCATGTGTAAGCGGTCTTCATCATGAAATTGTTTCATCAGCATGTACACATTTTTATGGGCATAAAAAATGCTTTCAAATGTGATGTTTTCCCATAGTTCATCACCGTCACCAAGTTCGCAATAGCTAAATCCTTCCATATAGTAGTGCCGTAAAGCATGAAAGTAAATGTTGCGATTATTAGCAAAATCATCCGCAAAACTATTATCTCCGCGGTGGCAGTCGCTAAATAAAATATATTTGGAAGTATCGTTAAACTTAAGTCGTTTGGCGTTCTTGTATGCGCGATCTAATCTTGTTTTTGAAGACATCTTATTTTTATGTTCGACTAATTTAAACAAAAAATGCTCCTCAATAATGAGAAGCATTTTTTAATTTTTCGTTTTGCTATGTTTCGAAACGTATGCTTCCGAATGTAATAGTAAAATGTTGCTTAGCGACTATTTAAAAGCGTTTAAACCTGTAACGTCCAAGCCTGTAATTAATAAATGAATATCGTGAGTACCTTCATAAGTTACTACACTTTCAAGGTTCATCATGTGTCTCATAATAGAGTATTCACCACTAATTCCCATGCCACCTAACATTTGTCTTGCATCGCGAGCAATAGTTAAAGCCATATCTACATTATTTCGTTTTGCCATAGATATTTGTGCTGAGGTTGCTGTACCGTTTTCACGCATTACACCAAGTCTCCAAGCTAATAATTGCGCTTTTGTGATTTCGGTAATCATCTCAGCTAATTTCTTTTGTTGTAGTTGAAATTGTCCAATCGGTTTTCCAAATTGCATACGTTCTTTACTGTAACGTAAGGCTGTATCGTAACAGTCCATTGCTGCACCAATCGCTCCCCAAGCAATACCAAAACGTGCCGAATCTAAACAACCTAATGGTGCTCCTAATCCAGATTTGTTTGGTAGTAAATTTTCTTTAGGCACTTTTACATTATCAAAAATAAGTTCACCAGTTGCAGAAGCTCTTAGTGACCATTTGTTATGTGTCTCTGGTGTAGAGAAACCTTCCATACCACGTTCTACGATTAAACCGTGAATACGACCGCTTTCATCTTTTGCCCATACGACAGCAACGTTACAAAAAGGTGAATTACTAATCCACATCTTTGCTCCATTTAAAAGGTAATGGTCTCCCATGTCTTTAAAATTGGTTACCATACCGCCTGGATTAGAACCATGATCTGGTTCTGTTAATCCAAAAGAGCCAATCCATTCGCCAGAAGCTAATTTTGGTAAGTATTTTTGGCGTTGCTCCTCGTTACCGTATTTCCAAATAGGATACATTACTAAAGACGATTGCACAGATGCTGTACTACGTACACCTGAATCTCCACGTTCAATTTCTTGCATTATTAAACCATAAGAGATTTGGTCTAATCCGGCTCCTCCATATTCTTCAGGAATATAGGGGCCAAAAGCTCCTATTTCGGCCAAACCATTAATGATTTGTTTTGGGAATTCTGCTTTTTGAGCATACTCCTCAATTATAGGTGAGACATCGCGCTTTACCCATGCTCTTGCTGCATCACGCACTAACTTGTGTTCTTCTGTGAGTAATTCATCAAGATTATAATAATCTGGTGCTTCGAATAAATCTGGTTTCATGGAATTAGATTTTATAGAGATTAAAAATTAGAGGTGATTGCTGTGCTTAAATTACGGATAAAAAATAGCGTTTCAATAAGCATAGATAATGAGGTCTCCTCCTATTGTTATATTTAGTTAAATGAATTACAAAAATAGCGAATACGATTGCGGTTAACAATTTAATGTGTGTTTTTTAGAAGTGGTAAATGGTATAAATTATATTGAAAAATTAGAAATATGAGTGAAATTAAATATTGTTAAGATCATCACTGTCAGTCTGTTTTTTTTAATAAGTAAGCCCACGCTTCCATGCCTTTGGTATGGTCGAATATTACTTTTAAAACTCCAATTAATGGTAACGATATAACTGCTCCAACAACTCCCCATAATGCAGAGAATAAAATGATTCCGAAAATAGTAATGAAGGGATTTAAATTGATTTCATCGCCAATAATCCAAGGGGTTAGTACATAATTTTCTACGAGTTGAGTTACGGAAATAACACCAATAACAATTAAGGCAGGCGTTGACCCAGCATAGAGATAGGAAAGCGCTACAGCAATTCCACCACCAATTAAATTACCAACATATGGAATAATTGAAAACAGTGATGCAAATAGAGCTAAAAATAAGGCATAAGGTACAGAGCCAAATAAGAAGCCAATATAATAAATGATAAATAAGAACACCATTATTTTTCCTTTACCAACGAAATAGTTTTTAATGGTTTGAGCTGATTTTCTTAATAATGAACTTATCGCGGCCTCATTTGAAAATTGTTTTTTAAAAAATGTTATAAACTGCTTTTTTTGCATCAAAAAAAGGATAATATAGACAAATATGATAAGGGATTGCGATAATAGACTCATAAGTGAAGCTAAGAAAGTACTAATTAAACCTTCCGCTTTTTCAACCAGTTTTTTGTTACCTTCTATATAATCTTTATAATCCCAATTTAACTGGTTGTTTGCCCATTGCGATAATGAATTTAATTTTTCATTTGCCTTGTCTTTAATAGTTGGCCAATCTTCTGCCATGGTATTTATTTGGGAATTTAAAAGCCAAAAAATCAATAAAAAAAACAGTAACATAAATAAAACTGCTAAGGCAATAGAAAGCCAATTTGGCAATCCCCAACTTTTGAGTTTTTGAACTGGTATATCGAGTAAAATAGCAATGATGGCAGCAACTAATAAAGGAAGTATAAGGTCTTTTCCGTAGAAAAACAAAGCTAAAAGACCCCCTGTAAGTAAAAGTATTTTTATTAAATTATTCGCGGAAATTTCTATTTTTGGAGTACTCACGTCAGGTATTTTTGAAAATTAGATATCTTAAAAATACATCAAAATTTTATAATCAAAAGATTTTTATTTGATATGAAATGAATAGGGGCGTTGCTAGATAAAAATTAATAGAAGGGAGGACGCTATTTATATCTAAAGTTTTATACGCTCTGATTTTAGCGTATACTAGATTTATGCTTTTTACATTTTTAAATAAAAATCTTTGGTGAGATTAATATAATCTTCTGTGTAGTGATGACGTTCGGTTTCTATAATTAATTCTGAAATTTTAATTGGACTTTCTGAATAAGAGAATTCTATGAGACTTCTTTTAATATCCGATTTTTCATTTCCTCTGACTCTCAGGATGCGATTAGGGAAAAGATCAATGAGACTTGCTTCTTCAATATACTTTTGTTCGTCTTTATATGGAAGAACGATAGAAAACTTACCCTTTTCAGATAAAAAATTTATAACAGCAAAAATAATATGTTCCAATGGCATGGCATCACTAAAGCGAGCTAAGTCTCTAGCACTGTCTTTTGTTTTGTAATCTTCTGTGTAAAATGGAGGGTTACAAATAATAAGATCAAACTTTTCATGCACAGCTTCGATATATTCTAATAGAGAGGCATGGAAGCAAAATAAACGGTCTGCCCAAGGTGAGTTTTCAAAATTCTCTACGCATTGTTCAAAGGCATCATCATCTATTTCTATGGCTTCAATTTGATCTGCATGACTTCTTTGCGCAATCATTAGACTTAGGATGCCTGTACCAGAACCAATATCTAAAACATTATACGGATTATGCTCAACAGAAGTCCAAGCGCCAAGTAACACTCCGTCTGTGCCAATTTTCATAGCACAACGCTCTTGATGGACTGTGAATTCTTTGAATTTAAAAGGCTTCATAAAAAATTCCAAAATTTAAATTACAAAATCCAAAACGGATTATGATTTGTTAATAATTGCAGATAATATTTTTCGAAGTTGCTCAGCTTCATTTATAAGGTTAACTAGTTCTTTGTCATCGGAGTTTAAGTCTCGTAATAGTTTTAACCATAAAACAGATTCTTTAGCTTCCTTTCTCGAAATTTTCAATCTAAACTTAAAGTCTTTATCTCCAAGTTTTTCATTTGCTTCAATATAGTTGGCAGCAACAGATCCAGATGATTTTACTAATTGTTTTCCATCTTCAATGTTTGAAATGGTTCGTTTCAGTTCTTTAACTTTGAATCTACAATCACGGGCAAACAAGTAAGTTCTTTCTTCTAAGTCGTAAATTTTACCACCTGCCATAATCGTATCCTTTGGAATTTGTTATTTTTAATTTGGGATTTACTCTATATAAAGATCTATCAATCCTTCGGGTGTATTTACCTCTATTGTTTTATTTTCCCGATCTACCTTAACTATAAATTCATCATTCATAGGAATTAAGATTTCAATGCCATCTCTATCTATTTCGAATAACGACTGGGCCGTAGTATCATTAATACTTTGAAGAATACCTACCTCTCCAAAATTGGTGTCTTTAATTGTGAAACCTATAACTTCATGAAAATAAAATTTATCACCTTCAAGTTTAGGAAGCAAATCTAATGGCAAGTATAATTCGGTTTTTATTAAAGAATCAGCATCAGCTTCAGTATCGACGTCTTCAAATTTTAAACGTAATAAATCCGATTTGTGTAATTGTGATGATTCCACAAAGAAAGGCACCAAGTTTCCTCTCAGATCTATAAAAATAGCATCAAGGTTATCATATAAATCAGGTTCGTCTGTATCTAGCTTCGCGAGAAGTTCGCCTTTAAAGCTGTATTTTGATACAATTTTCCCTAAATAAAAACACTCTTCTTTTTTCATGACAAATTTAGTTGTCTTCCTGAACTAGTTTCAGGATCTCAGTTAGTAATAATAAGATTTTTCTTTATGACGAAATGTGTTTAAAAACCTATGGTATTCAAAATAATATACAATTTCACATAAAAAAACCCAGACTAAAATAGTCTGGGTTAAAAGTATAAAAAATAATTTTTTTATTCTTCTTCGTTAGCTGCTGTTTCTTCAGTTGCAACATCTTCTGCTACTTCTTCTTCAACAACTGGCGCTGCTGCAGCAATACGTGCTTCGTTTACAGCTTTTTCAGCTTCTAATGCTTTAGCTTTCGCATCTGCATCAGCTTTAGATAAACCATCAGTTTTTGCTTCAACTTTAGCTGCTTTTTCTTCTAACCAAGCGTTGAATTTTGATTCTGCTTGCTCTTCAGTTAATGCACCTTTTCTAACTCCACCAGCTAAATGATTTTTTAGCATTGCTCCTTTATAAGATAAAATAGCTTTTGCAGTGTCAGTTGGTTGTGCACCATTTTGTAACCATTGTACAGCTCCGTCAACATTTAATTCAATAGTTGCAGGATTTGTGTTTGGATTGTAAGCACCTAATTTTTCTAGGTATTTACCATCTCTTTTAGCGCGAGAATCCGCTGCTACGATCCAGTAATAAGGTTTTCCTTTTTTACCGTGTCTTTGTAATCTAATTTTTACAGGCATAATAATTAATTAATGAGGTTCTCGACCTCTGTTATTAATGAGGGCGCAAAGATACTATAATTTTTTAATCTGCAACGGTTTAATTTGTTTTAAACGAGCGCTAAGTGTACTTTAACTAAAAGAAAAAGTGGAGTTATGCTCATTATTAAAAATTATTATACTTTTGACATTGTTGTTTCGTTATATTTGGAGCACAGACAAAAGCCTTTTTTAAATGAAGAAAAAACTAATCCTCTTATCTCTTATTTTTTTAACAGCATTCAGTTGTGGTGACGAAGTACAGTTTAATACGCCTGCTTTTCAAGGTGATCGTGAAAATGAACTGTGGAGAGCTAAGGCTTTCTCAGCTAGTATTGACGCATTTGGGTTTTTAACCATTACAGGAATTAACAACTCTGAAACTGTAAAACTGATTGTTCCTTCTGTAATTGAATCAGCCTTTGTTGTGGGTGATATAGATATTGTTGAAGCACAATATAGTGATGGTTTTGGTGCAACCTATTCTACGACCAATAAACCAGATGAGAGTGTTTCAATCTACCCTGAACTTGGTGAGATTATCATTGAGGAAATAGATGTGGTAAACAGAACTTTTACAGGAACTTATCGATTTTTAGCTTTTGATGCCTCTGGATTAAATTCCGTTGGGTTTACAAATGGTATTTTTTATAAAGTGCCTTTGATCTCTGGTGAATTTCCAACAAACCCTATAACGTGTATAGATGTAGAAATAGTTTCTGATGTTGCATTGTTGGCTTTTGAAAACACATTTTCTTCTGATTTAGAATTTGTAAATAGTGCGGCTTATTTAGCGGCATGTAGTGCTTATTCTGAAGCTTTAATAAATCAACGTGTCTATTGTGGTGATACCGATGGCGCTTTACAAGATATAATAGATAGTTTAGCTGACTGCCAAATATCTTGCGAAATTGCTACTGCAAATGTTGTAGAAGCTAATTCACAATATACAACGGCAACTATTGGTAATTATAATGAAAAGTGTGCACAGTTTATCCTTTACTTACAAGAGCAAATAGAAATTTGTGGTGATGCTGATGGTAGTATTCAATTGCAAATAGATAATTTAGATTGTGGTGATGCCGACGGAGATGGTGTGCCTGATGCGTATGAAGATTTTAATAGTAATGGTGATCTTGAGGATGATGACACGGATAATGATGGAATTCCAAATTATTTAGATAATGACGATGATGGAGATGGCATATTAACGCAATATGAAGCTAAAGATGCAGACGGAAATCCTATTGATACTGATGGTGATGGTGATGTGGATTATTTAGATAATGATGATGACGGAGATACAATATTAACTATAAATGAAAATGCAGATCCAAATGGTGATGGTAATCCTGATGATGCTGTTGATACCGATGGTGATGGAGTGCCAGATTATTTACAAGCATAAATTAAACGATATATAAGACTATTAAAGCGTTACTCATTATGAGTGACGCTTTTTTTGTTAAAGACTTATAAGTCTTTGTTAAAGAGGTTAAATTTTGCAGTGTTCCCTATCATTTCTGTTATATTAATTATGGTTGTGAAACAATACGCAACCTAAAAGAACTTATTGAAATCTTAAATGAACAAGATATAATGAAGTATACAGAAGAAATTTCAAATAAATTAAACGAATTATTGATTAAGAATTACGACGCCGAAAAAGGCTATTTAAATGCTATTGACAATGTGGATAGTAAACGATTAGAAATGTTTTTTAAACGTAGAGCCTCAGAACGCAGTGAATTTGCAAAGGAATTAAGAACTGAGATATTGCAGTATGGTGAGATTCCAGAAGATTCAGGCAGTTTTAAAGGTGCAATGCACAGAAATTGGATGAGTTTAAAGTCTGCATTTAGTTCTAATAACGAAGAGACTATTTTAGAAGAGGCTATTAAAGGGGAAGAAGCGAGTTTAGAGGTTTATAACGATTTAATTAAGGAACGTAATTTGCCGCCAAGTATTGACGCCTTGTTGTTAAAGCATAAAAATGCTATCCAAGCCGCAATTAATTCAGAGAAAGTACAAGAGGAGTTAATATCGTAATTAATTTAAAATAAAGATTGAAGTCAGCTTTTAAAGCTGGCTTTTTTTATGTTCAAAACTCTTTGTAATTTCACTTTAGAAAAGTTCAAATTCTATGTAATTTTATAAGCTAACTTTTTGAAGACTAAAATTGTAGTTTTTACTGATTATAAGTGTTTTACGCTTTGATGTCCTTGCAGTAAAAACACACCATTTAATAATAAACGACAGAACAACGCATGTACTTAATATTCGATACCGAAACCACAGGATTACCAAAACGCTGGGATGCACCAATTACCGATACTGATAATTGGCCAAGATGTATTCAGATTGCTTGGCAATTGCATGATGGTATGGGAAATTGTATTGAACACGAAGACTATTTGGTAAAACCAGAAGGCTTTAATATTCCGTATGATGCTGAAAAAATTCATGGTATTTCAACAGGATTAGCGCAAGAACAAGGTGTGCCACTTTCTGAAGTTTTAGAGAAATTTAATGCGGCTTTGGCTAAAACGAAATTCGTTGTTGGTCAGAATGTAAAGTTCGATTTAAATATTATGGGAGCGGAATTTGTACGTGAAAACGTTACGAATCCACTTCAAGAATTACCAGTTTTAGATACCTGTACCGAACATACAGCAAGTTTGTGTCAGTTGCCAGGTGGACGTTACGGGAAGTTTAAATTGCCAACTTTAACGGAATTACATGAGTACTTATTTAATAAACCATTTTCTGAAGCTCATAATGCTACAGCCGATGTGGAAGCAACGACACGTTGTTTTTTAGAATTAATAAGACGTAAACAATACACCAAAGAGCAGTTAGATGTAGAGCCAGAATATTTTGAGAATTTCACTCAAGAAAACCCTGCGGAAGTTCAGCTTATCGGTTTAAAACACATTAATCTAAAAAAAGAAAGTGCTAAGATTAATGCGCGCCTTCAAAAGGAACAAGCGGTACCTATAACCATCGATAAAGAAGCGGCATCGCAAATTAAAGATGTTGATTTTGCACACTTACATAACCATTCACAGTATTCCATTCTTCAATCGACGATTAGCGTTAAAGATTTAGTGGCTGCAGCTGCCAGAGAAAATATGCCGGCCGTCGCGATGACGGATCACGGAAATATGATGGGAGCATTTCACTTTGTGACTGCAGTTTCTAATCATAATAAAGGCGTAAAAGCACAACACAAACAAGCAGAAGAAGCTGGATTAGAAAAGAAAGGTAAAATCATGAAACCAATTATCGGTTGTGAGTTTTTTGTGTGCGAAAATCACGCAGATAAAACCAGAAAAGATAATGGGTATCAAATTGTGTTAATGGCCAAGAATAAAAAAGGCTATCACAATTTAGCAAAATTATCATCTGCGGCCTTTACGGATGGTTTTTATTATGTACCAAGAGTTGATAAAAAATTGATTGAACAGTACAAAGAAGATTTAATCTGCTTAACCGGAAACCTGTATGGTGAAGTACCAAGTAAGGTTTTAAACGTTGGTGAAAATCAAGCGGAAGAAGCCTTATTATGGTGGAAAGAAACGTTTCAAGATGATTTATATATTGAAATAATGCGTCATAACCAAGAGGATGAAAATCGGGTGAATCCGGTATTAATTCAATTGGCAAAAAAGCATGATGTTAAATTGGTCGCCACCAATAATACTTATTATGTCGATCAAGAAAATGCCAATGCGCACGATATTTTATTGTGTGTAAAAGATGGTGAAAAACAAGCGACGCCAATTGGTCGTGGTCGTGGTTATCGTTATGGTTTACCAAATCAGGAATATTACTTTAAGTCTTCAGCAGAAATGAAAGCACTCTTTAAGGATGTGCCAGAAGCAATTGTAAATATTCAAGAAGTAGTCGATAAGATTGAGCCTTACGAATTAGCGCGAGCTGTATTATTGCCTGCGTTTGATATTCCTGAAGAATTTAAATTTGAAGAAGATATAGCCGATAGCGGTAAACGTGGAGAAAATGCATTTCTAAGACATTTAACCTACAAAGGTGCCAAAATACGTTATGGTGAGATTACACCAGCTATTGAAGAGCGTCTCGATTTTGAGTTGAGCGTTATTGAAAAAACGGGTTATCCAGGTTACTTCCTAATTGTAGAAGATTTTATTCGCGAAGCCCGAAAAATGGATGTTTCCGTTGGTCCTGGGCGTGGATCTGCAGCAGGTTCGGTGGTTGCCTATTGTTTATGGATTACCAATATTGATCCGATAAAGTACGATTTACTTTTTGAGCGTTTCTTAAATCCAGATCGTGTAAGTATGCCCGATATTGATATCGATTTTGATGATGAAGGTCGAGGTCGTGTGATGCAATATGTAATTGATAAATATGGTTCTAACCAAGTAGCGCAGATTATTACTTACGGAACCATGGCTGCAAAATCTTCAATTAGAGATACCGCCAGAGTTTTAGATTTACCACTTAATGAAGCCGATCATATTGCGAAATTAATTCCGCTGATGTCTAAACTAGGCAAGATTTTTGGACTTTCGGAAAAAGAATTAGCAAGTAAATTTAGAGCTGAAGATTTAGAGAAAATTAATGAATTACTCAATATTTCTGATGGTGATGATTTACAAGCCGAAACCATCAACCAAGCACGGATTTTAGAAGGTTCGGTTCGTAATACAGGGATTCACGCTTGTGGTGTAATCATTACACCGGGAGATATTACCAATTATGTGCCTGTTGCGCTGGCTAAGGATTCCGATTTATATGTTACCCAATTTGATAACTCTGTTGTAGAAGATGCAGGGCTGTTAAAGATGGATTTCTTGGGATTAAAAACGTTAACCTTAATTAAGGATACGGTTAAACTTGTAAAAGCCAAGCACGATATTTTACTCGATCCAGAGAATTTTCCGTTAGATGATGTGCCAACGTACGAGTTATTCCAGCGTGGAGAAACGGTTGGTGTGTTTCAGTATGAATCGCCTGGAATGCAAAAACACATGAAGAATCTTAAACCTACGGTTTTTGATGATTTAATTGCCATGAACGCCTTGTATCGTCCTGGTCCGATGGAATATATTCCAAGTTTCATTGCGCGTAAACATGGTGATGAAGAGATTGTGTACGATTTACCAGAAATGGAAGAATACCTTAAGGAAACTTACGGAATTACGGTTTACCAAGAGCAAGTAATGCTACTGTCTCAAAAATTGGCTGACTTTACCAAAGGTGAAGCCGATGTCTTGAGAAAAGCAATGGGTAAGAAGCAGATTGCTGTTTTGGATAAGATGAAACCAAAATTCATTGAACAAGCAAGTGCAAAAGGTTTAGATGCTAAAAAGTTAGAAAAAATATGGAAGGATTGGGAAGCCTTTGCGAGTTACGCCTTTAACAAGTCGCACTCCACATGTTATGCATGGATTGCTTACCAAACGGCCTATTTAAAAGCGCATTACCCAGCAGAATATATGGCTGCGGTATTATCCAATAATATGAATGATATTAAATCCGTAACCTTCTTTATGGAAGAATGTAAACGGATGCGCTTACCGGTTTTAGGACCCGATGTTAATGAAAGTTTTTACAAGTTTTCAGTAAATAAAGATAATGCCGTTCGTTTCGGAATGGGAGCGATAAAAGGTGTTGGTCATGGAGCTGTTCAAACGATTGTAGACAACAGAAAAGAAGATGGACACTATAAATCTATCTTCGATTTTGCCAAACGTATTGATTTGCGTGCTGCCAATAAAAGAGCTTTTGAAGGGTTAGCGAATGCAGGTGGTTTTGATTGTTGGGCAGATACACACCGAGCGCAATACTTTGCAGATGAAGGTGATGGTATTAGCTTTTTAGAAAAAGCAGTTAAGTATGGAGCCAAACATCAGGAAAATGAGAACTCGGCGCAAGTCAGTTTATTTGGTGCGGCAAGTGATGTTCAGATTGCAGAACCTATTGTACCTCCATGTGAAGATTGGGGAACGATGGAGAAATTATCGCGAGAACGTGAAGTGGTTGGGATTTATATTTCTGGTCATCCATTAGATGATTTTAATATTGAAATGAAAACCTTCTGCAACGGAGTGGTGGCGCATTTTAATGATTTGGAAACCATTGTAAACAAAGAAGTTACTTTTGGAGGTGTTGTCACCGATGTGCAACATCGTGTGAGTAAACAAGGAAAAGGTTGGGCTATTTTTACCATTGAAGATTATACCGATAGTTTTGAGTTTCGAATTTTTGGAGAAGATTATCTAAAGTTTAGACACTTTTTTGTGATTAACTCTTTTGTGTATGTCAGAGCATTTGTCCGAGAAGGTTGGGTAAATAGAGACACAGGTAAAAAAGGGGATCCAAGGATTCAGTTTAATAGTTTCCAGTTGTTGCATGATGTGATGGATACCTATGCTAAAAAGTTATCGATTCAATTAAATATTAAGGATTTAGAAAGGGAAACAGTTTCTGTGTTGTATGACTTAATAAAATTCCATGAAGGCACTCAAACCTTAAATTTTGTGGTCTATGATAATGCTGAAAAGATAAAAGTGCAGATGCCAAGCCGTAAAAATAAAGTTAAGATTTCGCAACAACTCTTAAATAGTTTGAAGGAGCATGATATAATTTATAAGTTGAATTAGAAAAAGACGTTAATATGAAGTCTGAAATAGTAAAATCATTAACAGATAATTTTGAAAATCACTCTCAAACAACTGAAGATGGAATTGAATTTTGGTTTGCAAGAGATATTCAACAATTATTAGGATATAAAGAATGGCGGAATTTTCATAAAGTTATTGTTAAAGCTCAAATTTCTTGTGAGGCATCTGATAATCTAATTTTAGACCATTTTGTTGACGTCAACAAAATGGTACCAATAGGTTCTGGTAGTAGCAGAGAGATTGAAGATATTATGTTGACAAGATATGCGTGTTACTTGATTGCACAAAATGGAGATCCAAGAAAAGAGCAAATTTCTTTTGCTCAGAATTATTTTGCTATTCAAACTAGAAAGTTTGAAATAATTGAACAGAGAATAAAAGATTGGGAAAGATTACAAGCCCGTTTAAAACTTAGTAGTTCGGAAAAAGAGCTCTCAGAACTTATATATGAAAAAACAGGAAGTGATAAAAATTTCGGTTTAATAAGAAGTAAAGGAGATAAGGCATTGTTCGGTAAAACAACGCAACAAATGAAAAATAAACTTGGAGTCCCTAAAGGTCGAGCATTAGCAGATTTTCTTCCAACAATAACCATTAAAGCTAAGGATTTTGCTACTGAAATTACTGTGTTCAATACAAAGGAAAAAGGATACAAGAGAGAAAGTAGTATTTCTTACGAACATATTAAGAATAACAAAGGAGTAAGAGGATTACTTATTGAAAGAGGAATTAAGCCAGAAGAATTACCTGCAGAAGAAGATATTAAGAAACTAGAAAGAAGAGTTTCTTCTGAATCTAAGAAATTAGGAAAGAATCCGGATAAATTAAAATAACAAAATTAAATCATGATCATTCTAAGTGTTTTTGTCCAAAATACTGAATCTTAAATTTTGTGGTATATGATAATGCTGAAAAGATAAAAGTACAGATGCCAAGCCGAAAAAATAAAGTTAAGATTTCGCAACAGCTTTTAAATAGTTTGAAGGAGCATGATATAATTTATAAGTTGAATTAGATGTTTATAACTTGACTTACGTATATTTATGTGTTGTACATAATGCCAAAAAACAAAAAAAATGACCACATTTAAAGCCTATAGAAATATAATAAATAGTCTTTATGAAAATGTTTCAAATTGGATAAATAAAGAAGAATACTTAAACGGTTTTAAATCAATTTGCGAGAGGCACGATAATAACTTGAGACAAAAACCTAATAAAGACAATTGGAAAAAATCAAAAGTTAGAATTTTATTAGAGGTATATGAAAGAATACAGTTAGTAGAATTATTGGATGAAGAAGTGAAAAATGAGAGCGGACAAATCATTAAAAGATATTCATACCCACCATTAAGAACTTATCTGTTGCTTACTTGTTTTGATCAATTAGGTCAACCTGAAAATAGACAACCATTTAATGATTGGTTAATTTCTGCAAAAAAGAAAGTTGAAAGAGAAAATATAATTTCCGAAATAGAAGAAGATGACAAGCTTCAATTTGCAAAAGCTCTTTACGTAAAACACAATGAAATTTATGGTGTAAAAAATTCTTTTATCAAATTTCTAAGAAAAGTAATCACAGAAAATTCTCGTGAAACTTTGTTTAGTAAAATTAAAATAACAAATAATTATACCTCAATAGGAAATGTAATCGGAGAATATATCGATGGAGATTTACCTGATTTAGAAAAGGAAAAATACTTATACAGTATAAGAAATGATTACACACATAATACATCGTATTCGAAAGCACATCTAACTGAAATTACTGGAAATTATATTCCAAAAGATGGTTGGAAATTAGTAGATACCGTTTTTAAAAACTCTGAAGAATTTGGAGTTTTTTTTTCAATAGATTTTGATGATTACCTTAAAGAGGTCGTGCTTATTGGTGTTGCAGAAAACATAAAACAGATTAGCTGATAAAAGCACTATGTACAACACGGTATAAAAAACATAGGGCGTTTGTGCTAAACCAAAAGGCCTGTACATATTAACAAAGTCCGCTAAATATAAAATTTGGCGTTTATAATAGAAAAGATAAAAGCAAAATATTTATATTTAGCTAAGTAACAAACCGAAACGACAGTTCTTTTTAACTGCCCTACGATTTCTTATACTTAACGTTGGTAACTATAAAAACCTACGAACTGATATTGGATATTAATTTGTAAAATATACATTTGTGGTGTAAATTAGCACCAAAATTAAATAGTATGGGAAGGCAAAGTATTTCATTCACTCAACCGAATGATGAGTGGTTAAAAGAACAAGTTGATAAAAAAGAGTATTCAACTAAAAGTGAATTAGTAAACGATTTAATTAGACAAGCAAGAAAACAGCAAAGACAAATTGACTGGATTAGTGCTAAATTGCAAAAGGCCGAAAATAGCGGATTTACGAATTTAAGCAAAGAACAAATATTAGCGGAATCTAAGTCGTTGATTTAATGGCTGATTATAAACTAAGTAATTTAGCCAAAGAAGATTTAATAAGAATTCATAGATATGGAGTGGCAAAATTCGGAACGGCTCAGGCTGATAAATATTTCGATTCTTTCTTTGAGAACTTTGATATTATAGCTAAAAACCCATTTTCTTTTGAATCTGTCGATTACATAAAAACTGGATATAGACGGTGTGTTTCTGGTGCTGATAGTATTTATTACAAAATAAATAATAATATCGTGGAAATTATGGCGATAGTTGGAAAACAGGATTTGAAGAATAGTCTCTGATTTAAAAAATTACAGTTGCAACACCATGTATAATTAATTGCTTGGTCAATGTCAACTTACTAATTCCTACGGAATATTCTCTCCGTGATTTATTTGCTAACTTAGTTGCTTAGCAACACAACAAAACATTTATTCTTCCAGTAAAAACCACGAATAGAAATGAATAACATGTTATTCGAAAATCCATTATTTTTAATTCCATTCAGTAGCGGACTCATTTTTTGCGTTGTAGGACTGATAATGTATAAGTTTCCACCAAAGAAAATCAATGGACTCTATGGCTATAGAACAGCAAGTTCTATGAAAAATCAAGTGAGATGGGATTTTGCACAGCTATATGCCTCTAAACAAATGATAAAATACGGACTTCTACTTTCAGTATTTGGATTAGTTGGTTTGGTGTACGAGCCAGCTGAAAGTATTTCTACTATGTTAGGCTTAGGTTTAATGATTTTAATGGTAGTTTTATTAATCGTTAAAGTCGAGAAAAAAATGAAAGAAGAATTTAAAGATACTCAATAAATAAAATAGACAGACTTGTCTGTTTTTAGAATTATTTTATATATTTGCACCATGAAACATGCCGAAGTAAAAAATAGAATTACAGAAACGGCCTCATTTTTATTTTATAAGAATGGGTATAATTCTACAGGTATCAATCAAATTATTGCTGAAGCAGGCATTGCTAAGGCGACCCTTTATAATCATTTTAAATCTAAAGAAGACATTTGTCTGGCATATCTCCAATACAAGAATGTCAATTTTTTAGAAGATTTTGAAAATTTCACGACCTCTAAACCAAAAGGAAAAGATCAGATCCTAGCGATATTCGATTTCCTTCAACTGTTTTATCAGGATAAAGATTTTAATGGGTGTTGGTGTATTAAAACCGTTTCAGAAATACCAAAAGACAATGAGAGTATTAGACATGAAATTCAATCTCAGAAAAACAGTTTTATCGCACTTATCGCAAAACTGATCACCAGCAATTTAGAGCAAGTTAAAAGTGAACAAGTAAATTCACTCGCAAGACAAATATATTTACTCTATGAAAGTGCTGTTGGAGAAAGTCACTTACACCAAGAAGATTGGCCTATTGTTGAGTCTAAAAATTTATGTAAAAAAATAATTGCTTAAAAAAATTTGAACAATCAAAGACAGACTTGTCTGTCTAATTTTAATAATTTAATGAAAATATAATGAAAGAATTTGAAAACAAAGTAGCCTTAGTCATTGGCGGAACAAGCGGAATAGGTAATGCCACTACAAACGCCTTATTAGAAGGAGGAGCAACAGTACATGTTGTAGGTAGAAATACAGATAAAATTGCGGATGCACCAAACTTGGTTAAACACACAGCAAACATATCTAGTACAACAGATGTAGATGCTTTAATCGCTAAAATTGATGGTTTAGATAACTTAGACTATTTGGTAAATGCTTCAGGGATTTTTGGCCCTAAACCGTTTTTAGATCATACGATGGAAGACTATAATTCATATTTAGATTTAAATAGAGGTTTCTTTTTTATTACACAAAGTGCTGCTAGAAAAATGAAAGCAACTGAAGGAGGCTCTATTGTAAATGTAGGTTCTATGTGGGCAAAACAAGCTGTAAAAGCAACTCCTTCTACGGCATATTCTATGCAAAAAGCAGGTTTGCATTCGCTGACACAACATCTGGCGATGGAATTGGCAGAAGATAACATTCGTGTTAATGCGGTGTCTCCTGCTTTAGTTAATACTCCTGTGTATCATGGTGTTTTTGGAGGTGAAGAAGCGGCTAAAAAAGCATTGGTTGGTTTTAATGGATTTCACCCCATAGGTCGTTTTGGTGAATCGGAAGATGTGGCCAATAGTATTATCTTTTTATTATCAGACAAGGCTTCTTGGGTAACAGGTGCTATTTGGGATACCGATGGTGGTGTTATGGCTGGTAGAAATTAAAAGTATAAATAATTAATGAGCCATAATCTTAACTAATTTAGGTTATGGCTTTTCTATTCCATAAGTCTCAAAATAATTTTGAGATTTAAATTTGAATTCAAACTATGAAAAATTTAGTCCTAACCGTGAGTATCGTTTTACTGTTTGTATCTTGTAAAGAGAAGGTAACATCAGAAACGGATCGTATGTCTAAAACGACAACATTCAATATTACTAGTGAAAAATCAACATTAAAATATAAAACCTTAGCTGTAAACGGGATAAATATTGCCTATCGTGAAGCTGGTAATCCTAAAAATCCGACTATTGTTTTACTACATGGTTTTCCGGCATCATCGTACCAATACCGAAAAGTGTTAGCACAATTATCTAACGAGTTTCATTTAATAGCACCTGATTATCCAGGTTTTGGTAATAGTGATTTTCCAGATGCTGAAACATATACGTATACCTTTGATAATATAGCGACTACTATTGATTCCTTTTTAGAGCAAAAGGAGATTAATTCTTATGCTATAATGATACAAGATTATGGAGCACCTATTGGATTTCGTTTAGCGACTGCACATCCTGAAAGAATTACTGCAATCATCAACCAAAACGGAAATGCTTACGAAGAAGGTCTAGGCGATGCTTGGGCTGGAATAAGGGCACTTTGGAAAAACAGAACTAAAGAAACTGAAGATGCTTTATTGCCTGCTTTTTCTTTGGAAGGTTTAAAATGGCAATACACACATGGTGTTAGAGATATTGAAACCGTAGATCCTGATAGTTATAATTTGGATTTTTTAAGACTCTCTAGACCAAATGCACATGCGGTAAATTTAGATTTGTTTTACGATTATCAGAATAACGTGAAGTTATACCCAAAATGGCAAGATTATTTAAGGGATAGCCAACCTCCCTTATTAATAGTTTGGGGTAAAAACGATGCTTTTTTTCCAGAAAGTGGTGCAGAAGCGTTTAAAAAAGACGTAAAAGACATTGATTATAACATTTATGATACAGGACATTTTGCATTAGAAGAAGAGGGAGATGCTATTATTGAAAACATTAGAAACTTCATGAGAAATCAGAATAAATAGAAAACTAGAATGAAACAATTTGTAATAATTTTACTGGTATCACTAGCCTTATTTGGATGTCAGCGTAAATCAGAAGAGACTAAAAAACAATTCTTTTTACCACCAGCGACGACCTATAATTATGTTGAAATTGATAGTGTAAAACTATTTTATAGAGCGGCAGGAGATCAAAGCAACCCAACGATAGTATTGCTGCATGGTTACCCGTCATCTTCACATTCGTATAGAAATCTAATTCCGATGTTAGCGACGCATTATCATGTGATTGCACCAGACAATTTGGGGTCTGGTTATAGCACACATTTAGATCCAGCAACGACGACATACACTTTTGATCTCTTGGCGGATTATACAGAGAAGTTAATTGATAGACTTGATATTAAGAATTACGTGATGTACATGCAAGATTTTGGAGCTCCTGTGGGGTACCGAATGCTGATGAAAAACCCAAAACGGATTGAAGCTTTAATTGTTCAGAATGCGAATGCGTATTTAGATGGTTTATCATCGAACCGACAGGATTTTTTTAGAACGGCACAAACCGATACGTCACAAGCAAAGCACGATTTTTTATATAGCTTAACAGGTGAAGATGCCATAATAAATAAACAATATTTATTTGATTTAGATGCTACAAATATCAATATACAAAGTCCGGATGCTTGGACACACGACTTAGCATTTTTAAGATCTGAAAGTGATAGAGAAATTCAAGTGCAGTTATTTCAAGATTACAATACCAATTTGATTCGCTATCCGAAATGGCAAAAGATGTTGAGAGATAACCAACCAAAAACCTTAATTGTTTGGGGTAAAAAGGATTTGAAATTCACTTACAAAGGAGCGGAAGCGTATTTAAGAGATGTACCAGATGCAGAATTACATTTATTAGATGCAGGTCATTTTGCAGCGGAAGAAAAGACCAGAGACATTGCAAAACTCATTTTAGAATTTTTGTCTAAGAATGGCATAGAATAAAGGACGCAATGCAAAACGTATTTAGTGTTCATTTTAAAGGAAAAAGCTTGTCTGTATACTAAATTTGCGCAAAGGATGGAAGTGGCATCCTTTTTTTTGCTGCCACATATGGCAAAAAAAAGATATAACGGACAGCCTGACCTTTTCGGTTGCGCTAAAATAAATAAACATATAAGTCGTCTATATGGCTATAACCAAAACATATACAGCCATTGTAAGGTTTGCGAAATATTTTGACTAATTTTGTAGTTCTAACTGGAAGAAAGTTAGAATAAAAACAAAGTCGAATACATTTAAAAAATAAATATTATGGCATTAGAAATAACAGATGCAAATTTTGAAGAGACAGTATTAAAGAGTGACAAACCTGTAGTAGTTGATTTTTGGGCTGCTTGGTGTGGACCTTGTCGTATGGTTGGACCAATCATTGACGAAATCAGCACAGAATACGAAGGTAAAGCTGTTGTTGGTAAGGTAGATGTTGATGCAAACCAAGAATTTGCAGCTAAGTATGGTGTAAGAAACATACCTACAGTATTGGTTTTTCAAGGTGGTGAAGTTGTTGGTCGCCAAGTTGGAGTTGCGCCTAAAAAGGCATATTCTGACGCTATCGACGCACTTTTGTAGTCAATACTCTAAAAGAAATGATAAAAGGTTTGCCTATACGGCAAACCTTTTTTAGTTTCGGTAACTGATGGATTTACAACAAGAACTCAATAAAACAGGAGGTTTTAAAAATCTCGAATTGTTAGCGAAGCAAGTCGTTGAAGGCTTTATTGCTGGTATGCATAAAAGTCCATTTCATGGGTTTTCTGCAGAGTTTGCCGAGCATAAGATTTATAATCCCGGAGAAAGCACCAGGCATATTGATTGGAAGTTATATGCAAAAACAGACCGTTTGTACACCAAGCGTTATGATGAGGAAACCAATTTGCGTTGCCATATTATATTAGATAATAGCCGTTCTATGCACTATCCTGAAACGGCTGGGACTGCTTTAGACAATCTTAATAAGATTGCGTTCTCGGCTTTAGCAAGTGCCTGCTTAATGCATATTCTTAAAAAGCAGCGCGATGCTGTTGGCCTAAGTATTTATAGTGATACTTATGATTTCTATTCCCCTGAAAAAGGTAGTGAGCGTCATCATCAAATGTTATTACATAAGTTGAGTGATGCTGTGGTTTCTAAATCTGAGACTAAAACAACGGAAACGTATCGCTATTTACATCAGATTGCAGAAAAAATTCATCGCAGATCCTTAATTTTTGTGTTTACAGATATGTTTCAAACGTCAGAAGATGACGAAAAACTGTTTGAAGCGTTGCGACATTTAAAGCATAATAAGCATGAAGTGGTCTTATTTCATGTTTTTGATAAAGAAAAAGAACAAACTTTTAATTTTAATAATACACCAACACGATTTATAGATGTTGAGACTGGTGACCATATAAATTTGTATGCCGATAACATCAAAGAGAACTACGAAAAATCTGTAAAAGAATACTTTACAGACTTAAAATTAAGGTGTGGTCAATACCGAATTAAGTATGTAGAGGCTGATATTAATGCTGGTTTTAATAGTATATTAACGACGTACATGATAGAGCGACAAAAATTTATTTAAAATATTTTTTATTTTTTTTGTTTTTTGTTTGTGGAATTGAAAATGCAGTGTATATTTGCACTCGCAATTAAGCAACGGTCTGGTAGTTCAGTTGGTTAGAATGTCGCCCTGTCACGGCGAAGGTCGCGGGTTCGAGTCCCGTCCAGACCGCTAAAATTGCAGAAAGAAGCTTCAAGAAATTGAGGCTTTTTTTTAGCGACATAAAGACGTTGTGTTGTTCTAGGAGAGATCCTAGAGTAGTTGTAAGAAACTCATTGTTGTTGAGTTCTTACCAATGAGAAGCTTTCCTTTTTTCTGTATAAGAAAATCGGGATGCTTTTTTGTTTTTTGGGCTTCTTAAGTTGCTTTAATACCTATGTAATGAGGAGATCTAGGATCAAGACTAAAAGTTGTGTTTAAGCAAAAATGGTTGTTAATCTAAAAAGGAAAAATTCTATATTTTTAACACCTCTAAACTGTGC
>NZ_JABFDI010000011.1 GCF_013403915.1 Winogradskyella pacifica | reverse complement strand
TCAAAACACCAAATATGGTCTATAAATTAACCGCATAAAATCAATTTTAACCTGTAGCCATATTTCAGGGCAAGACATTATGAAAAACATTCCGTTACTGATTTTAACATTGATTTTAATTGCAAGTTGTGATTCAAAACAAACTTCATCGGAATTGAAAAAGCTGACTGAAAAACTGACCGAAAAAGACAAACAGATTTCGGAATTACAAAAGCAAATTGAGAATTTAGAAAACACCCAAGCATCTGATTATTATCGTTTCGTAGGATCTACGGATTCTGAAATAAATGTTGCGGAAACACTAAAAAGCGGAGAAAGGAAATTAATTGACAAAAAGGATTTTAAAGATACTTTAGATATTTCAGACAATTTTTTCGTCTATAAACACACATCTGAAATCAATCAAACGTCTGAATCGGGATTTGAATCAGTCCTTCGTAATTTTGACCAAGTCAAATCGGGATATGGAAATGACTTTTTTGTGAGAGTAATGACTTTTTACAATGGACAAAGTTTACCTCTGGAAACTGAAAATTCTAAAACAGATATTCATATTTTGATTCAACCGACTGAATTAGGTTATGAAAATAAAACGTTCGTGATTTCGGACTTTTATGATGTTGACTTAAAAAAGCTGGAAAAGAAAAATAATAGTATTGAATTGACTTTTGAACACGGAAAATTTCCGAGAAAAAAAGAATTGATAATAATAAAACCTGAATTAGTGAAATTTGGAATAAAATAACTATATCAAAAAGGATTGCACGAACAGATAGAGAGAAAATATTAATATAACAATAGAGATTATTATGCCTAGAGTTCTGTCAAATTTAGAATAAGGAATTCCTTTTTGCCAATGTTTTTTTGAATGTTCCCATTCATAATAATATGCCAGAAAGATATAAACCGAGATTACGAAAAGTATAATTGACATAAATAACATACACTAATATAAAAATTAAAAATAACTGTAGGCAACAAAGTACTGTGGTAAAAAACAAGTAAAAACTCATTAATTTTACACTAAAGTACTTTTATAATTTTCATCATATATTAATCCCGATTTGGCCATTGCATAGGCCTGTTTTAGTAGTTTACTTGCAGTCCATTTTTATTTACTAACTTACCAACTTAATGAAGCAACTTATTAAACACAATTCCGTTTTAATCAGTTAATCTTAAAAACATGTATCAACTAAATTACCATTCTAAATCAAAATTAGGACTAGAACTTGAAGATTTAGACAATATCCTTGCGAAAGCCAATATTGTAAACTCGGAAAGAAATATTACAGGCTGTCTTATTTACCATAATAAAAGTTTCGTTCAAATCCTTGAAGGACATAAAAACGATGTCCTACAAGTTTTTGAAAAAATTAAAAACGATCAACGCCATCATACAATAACTTTACTTTGGGAAAACAATGTCGAAGACCGATTTTTCACCGAATGGAACATGGCTTACCACAAACCTAATAGCGAAAGTATCAAAGAATACATTAACAACTTATTACTACTTTCTATGCTTTCGGATAAATCTAAAGCCTCATTATTAAGTTTTTGGACCTCTGTAAGAAGAATTTTAAGTGACAAATAAATTAAACCATTCAATGGGTTTTATTTAAAACATTCTACCTAACTTTCGTATTAAAGTAAATTATCAACAAGTTCTTCAACTTTCATGGTTCCTTTATCTTTTAACATTATATGCCAGCTAAAGGCCTTTTCGAGAATGTGAGGAGTTTGTCCTCCTAAGGCATAAGCCTCTTCAAAATAAGTTAATAATTGATCTTTATAATCTGGGTGTACACAATTTTCAATAATTAATCGCGCTCTTTCAACAGGTGCTAAACCTCTAAGATCTGCTAAACCTTGTTCGGTAACTAAAATATCAACATCGTGCTCTGTATGGTCCGTATGAGCGACCATTGGAACAACATGAGATATACGACCTTCTTTAGAGATCGAAGGGCAAGCAAATATACTTAGGTAACCATTTCTTGCAAAATCACCAGAACCTCCAATGCCATTCATCATTTTAGTACCAGCGATATGTGTAGAATTTACATTTCCGTATATATCTACTTCAATCGCTGTATTAATCCCTATTACCCCCAAACGACTAATAACTTCAGCTGCATTACTAATATTCTGTGGTCGTAATAGTAATTTTTCTTTATATTTTTCAAAATTACTGAAGATCTTATTTGAGCACGATTCGGTTACCGTAATTGATGAAGCTGACGCGAATAACAATTTACCAGAATCAAATAACTCGAATGTACTATCCTGAAGGACTTCAGAATACATCGTAAGATTCTTAAACTTGCTATTGGTAAAACCCGATAAAATAGCATTTGCCGTCTTACCAATTCCGGCTTGTAAAGGCAATAACGATTCTGTCAGCCTCCCCGCCTCCACTTCTTTTTCTAGAAACTTAAGTATATGATTAGAGATTGCTGTCGTTTTTTCATCCGGATCAGCGATAACAGCAGGACTATCCGGAACTTCAGTAAAAACTATAGCCACTACCTTATTAGGGTCAATTCTAATATAAGGATCACCTATTCGTGAATCGGATTCTAATACCGGAATAATCTCGCGATTGGGTTGTTTTTTCAATAATTTTACATCATGAATACCGGCAAGACTTTCTGGAAAAGTAGTATTAATTTCGATTATAATCTGATCTGCATTATCTGCGAAAATAGGCGAATTTCCAACTGAAGTGGTCGGTACAATAAAACCTTCATCTGTGATAGATACGGCTTCAATTATTGCGATATTAATTTTAAATTTATCAATTTTTTGAAGCATATCTGCGGTTTGACCCAAATGTTGATCGACATAAAGCACCTCATGACTATTAATACTTTTTCGCAATGTAGGATCTGCCTGAAACGGCATTCTTTTGTATAAGGCTCCATTTTTAGCTAAATCTGCATCTGTATCATACCCCAAAGAAGCCCCACTTAATACAGTAACTTTTAAATCTTCGTGCAATGCTCTTTTTGCAAATTGAGGGAGCACTGTTTTACTATCACCTGCCTTGGTAAAACCACTAACACCTAACACATCTTTATTTTTTATCAATAAAGCCGCCTGTTCTGGAGTTTGAATTTTATCTAAATAAGGGAAATATTTTATTCTTTGTTTATTATTGATCATTTTACAAAATTTTGCTAAAAAAATTACCTTTTATATTCTTATCGCTCATTTTATTATGTTTTTAATAAAACGAAGTTGCAATTTATA
This sequence comes from Winogradskyella pacifica, assembly GCF_013403915.1. Taxonomy (GTDB): domain Bacteria; phylum Bacteroidota; class Bacteroidia; order Flavobacteriales; family Flavobacteriaceae; genus Winogradskyella; species Winogradskyella pacifica. Next base: position 141,212 of record NZ_JABFDI010000011.1, on the reverse strand, counting down.
GAAGATATTTATTGTCTATTTATTGAAAAAAGACAATATTTTATTAATTTAGTGCAAATAAGTTCCTGTATAGATATATTATGAATTCTAAGTATTATTTAACCGAAGTTGATAAGAATCCACAAAGCATATTTTGCTACCATAACTTAATGGGAGAAAAATTCATAGAAACGCATAGTCACGATAAAGGCCAATTTATATATGTTGAAGGTGGTGTGGTCCATATAAAAACCAATACTAGAATGTATTATCTACCAGCACGCCATTATATGTGGATTCCGTCTGGAGTAAGACACTCCATCTATCCTAGCTCTCCAAAGGTTGTAATGCGAAATCTTTATTTCCCAGTATCATCTATCTCCTCAGTATTTTATAGTAAAGAAGGTATCTACCCTATAAATAACTTACTTATGGAAATGTTACTTTTTACAAAAACTTGGAATGGTGATATTTTAAAATCACAAAAAAACAAGTATCTCATTGTCAGTTCATTTAAGGTGCTTTTAGAGCAAACAGTTTCAAAATCCCTACATTTAGAACTGCCTCACCCTACTGACAACCGATTAATTAATATTACGAATTATCTTAAAGATCAAATACACCAAGAACATTTATTACCGCAATTGGCTTCAAAATTTAGCATGACAGATAAATCCCTATACCGACTTTTTAAGAAAGATGTGGGCATGTCATTTATAAAGTATTATACGCAATTACGCATATTTAAGTCTTTAGAATATTTAATGAACTCCGATTATAATATATCTGAAATTGCCCATATGGTGGGCTATAGTAGTTTACCTACTTTTAGTAATACATTTAGCAATATCATGGGAAAACGCCCTTCTGAATACAGAAAAGCGAATGAGATTTACTTAGAACCTTAGTCCTATAAGATTTTGAATTTTTCAAATTTGACTGTTCTAAATTTTAAAAATTATTTAACGTTGAAAACGTCCAGAAATATTACCATCCAAAATAGATAAAACGTCGTCTGCATTAGCATAGTTAACATCACCTTCGTAGGTATGTTTTAATGCGCAAGCTGCACTTGCAAATTGCATTGCTTTAAAATCATCATACTCTTGTAAACCATGAATTAATCCAGCAGCAAATGCATCACCCGTACCAATTCTATCTATAACATGCGTAATATCTAAATCTTCAGATTCTTTAAATTCTACACCATTCCACATTCTTGCTCTAATGCGATGCCATGATGAATTTAAAGAAGTTCTTATTTTATCAAACACCTTTTCAATTGATGGAAATGTTTCCATAAGTTCTTGACTTGCTTTCAGAAAATCTTCATTTGAATAACTATAATTAGTCCCCAAAACTTCATTAATTTCATTTATACCACCAATAAAAATATTAGAATAGTGCAATAATTCTATTAAAGACGATTTAGCATCTTTGCCATATTGCCATAAACCACTGCGATAGGTTGGGTCTGCAGAAACGGTTATGCCTTTTTCTCGGGCTAAAACGAGGCCTTCTTTTAAAGTGTCAAACGCGCCTTGTGTTAGCGCTGGTGTAATACCCGTCCAATGTAACCAATTGGCTTTTCTCAATGCCTTTTCCCAATCGACCATTGCCGGCACTATTTCCGAAAACGACGAATGCGATCTGTTATACGAAATTTTACTTGGACGCATTACAGCTCCTACTTCTAAAAAATAGACTCCTAGAGGTCGTTTTGAATATTCTATAGAAGACGTACTCACCCCAAACTTTCTAATGTATGCTAAAGCAGTATCTCCAATAAAATCATCGGAAACCACACTGATATGTTTTACTTTACCACCAAAATTTGCAATAGATATACCAACATTTAATTCGGTACCACCAAAATAAAATTCAGCAATATTTGATTGCATAAACTTTTTATTTCCCCTTGGTGAAATACGCATTAAAACTTCCCCGAATGTAATAATCTGATTCATATTAGTATGTTTTGACGTTCTCAAATAAATCTTTTAATTTACTAAAGATATGGCTAAAAATTATTTTGTGATAAAAGATACGAACTAAAACTTCTTTGAATGAATTAATATTATACATTATAAAATTTCACACACAAAAATTAAATATTTTAAATGGATTTCATTCCTATTGAAACTAAGCGTCTTATTTTAAGATCAATCACAGAAGCCGACACACTAGATTTTTATGAATTAGACTCTAACCCAGAAGTCCATCTCTTTCTTGGAAATGAACCTGTTGTAAAAATTGAAGAATCCCATTCCATGATTAACAAAATCTTGCAACAGTATAAAACTCATGGAGTAGGCCGTTTCGCCATTATAGAGAAATCAACAAACCATTTTGTAGGTTGGTCTGGTTTAAAATATGAGAAAGATTACAGAACTCAATTCAACTATTATGATTTAGGCTCCAGAATTAAAGAACAATATTGGGGAAAAGGGTATGCAACGGAAGCCGCTATTTCTTCCTTAGAATATGGCTTTAAAACGCTAAAACTTGCAGAAATTGGTGCTGTTGCAAATATAAATAACAATGCATCTAACGTTATTTTAAAAAAAATTGGGATGCATCTTACCAGTACGTTTGAATATAACACTGAGGTATTAAATTGGTACATTATGAAAAACCCATATCTATAAAATATAATGAGCAAAAAATGCCATTATGAGTAGACTAGAAATACATTTTAAACTTAATTATTAGTATTTCTCACTAGTCTCATAATGACATTTCAATCAAACTAAACTTAGGATTAATATTATGTAAGCGGTTTAAAAATTATTATTGTTGCAATTTAAAGTTAATAGGAATACTATAAGGAACACTTACATTCATATCACGCTGTCTTCCGGGTTCCATTTTGGGTAATAAATTAATGATACGCTCTGCTTCTGTTTCTAAAAGTTGGTCTGGTCCTCTACTCTTAACTTTAGTGACGTTCCCATATTTATCAATTAAAAAGAATACATACACCTTACCATCAATATTAAGTTCTGCTGCAGCTTCAGGATATCTAAAGTGTTTTTGCAAATGCTCTTGAATTTTGCGTTCAAAACATGCTCTTAATTCAAGATTATTTCCGGTACACCCTGGGAATTGAGGCACTTTTTCAATGATTGCAAAAGGCACTTCAATATCCTCTTCTACGTCCTCTACGGCAACATCTTCAATACCAACTTCACGATCATCTATAGTATCATCTTGTCCTATTTCGGTACTTTGAATAACGCTTTCTTCAACATCGGCAACGTCTTCAACTATAGTAATAACTTCTGTTACGACTTGTTGTTGCGGAGGAGGAGGAGGTGGTAATACATCGATTATTGTTATCGGAATATCTTCATCAAATTGATCTTCTAACATTAAGACGTCAATTTTAACGGCTTCTATATCGTAAGTCTTATGTTCCAATCCTAAATACGTTAAAAGTAACATTACGTTTAAGCCAACAGCAAAAAATAAACTGCTGTTTCGACCTACATTGGCTCTTGGGTTTTTTTTGAGTTCCATGACGTTTAATTTTGTTATATAAAAGTAAGCATCATGGTGCTTAAAAATTATGACTTATGTCATGTTTCACTTATTATCAACATCTTAAGAGTTATAAGTTATTTAATTGATTGTCATTTCCGTTTTCACTTATGGTCCAAAAGAACCCAACAAAAAAGAATTGATCTGCAGCAGGAGTTAATGCCCTTCTGCTAAATTGGCCATTTAAATTTGGTGTATCTGCGTACTGATAACCATTTACATTTTTAAACCCTAATACGTTATTTACAGAGAAATAAAGAATCTTTTGTTGGTCTAATAAATAAGCCCAATTTAAACTTAGACTATTAAATGGTTTTGTGCGTTCATTTAGAAAATCAGTTGTATTAGGATTGGTATAAGGACGACCAGAAGAAAAGCCATAATCAAAACCAACTTGACTTTTTAAACTTTCTATCCAATACTTTCCTACAATAGATAGATTATGATTGGTCGCATAACTTGGTTGTGCTGCAGTTGTATAATTTCTATAATCGCGTTCGGTATCTAAATAAGAATAACTGATCCAATAATCTAAATTTTTAATGCTCGTGTTATCTCTCCAAAATAAATCGAGCCCCTGCGCATAGCCTTCACCTGTAGATTCAAAATTAGTCGCAAAGGTTTCAAACTCACCATCAAATTTTATGAGGTTATCATAATCTTTTCGATAGGCTTCTGCTCTAAATATTTTTCCATCATTTACATATTGATAATTAATTATATAATGTGATGTTTTTTGTGCTTTTAAATTGTGTTCAAATTTTAAAATAGTACTATTTGGATTTTGAAAAAAGTTACCATAAGCTAAAGAGAACTGTCCATTTTTAGAACTTTTATAAGCCAATGCAGCTCTTGGTGCAATATCTGTAGAATTAAATATAGAACTATGGTCTGCTCTCACCCCAACCTTTAGGGCTATATTTTTAGAAAAAATGACGTCTGCTTCAGCAAATGCTGCAGTTATATTATTATTAAAACCATACATTTCATCTATAGTATCTTCTTTATAATTCTCGTCAAAATCGGTTATAAACTGTTCGGCGCCAAAACTCAACTTAAATCTACTATTGAATCGTTTTTTTAATTTCAATTTTACATGTGCAGAATTTTCAGTGTCATTTATCTCTGTCGTTTCAATGCCTGTTTTATTTTTAGCATACGTATAACTGACACCAGAAGACATTGTCCAATTATGTCCTAAAACTCCTTTATACGATGTGTTAAGATAGAAGTTGTTGTTATTCAATTTAAAATCGATACCCTCTTCATAATTAATGTCTTCTTGATTTAATTCAAATTTTGTAGCATCAAATGCAGCATAAAACTTTAACATGCCATTATTCAATTTTTGTCTAAAAACAGTTTCACCTTGTGCCCCTACGAAAGGAGTTTTCCATTCGTTTTTATCTTCAAAAATGGCTAAATAAGGTGCCAGATTAATGTAACTAGCACTAAAACTCAAAGATGATTTCTCCCATTTCTGTGTATTGCCTAAACTAGCACCCACACTCATAATACCAATATCAGTTTTCTCTTGGTCTGGTTCGTCAATAGTATTTAAAAGCAGTATACTCGACAATGCTTGTCCGAATTCGGAAGAATAACCTCCAGTAGAAAACGTAATACCATCAAATAAAAATGGAGAGTACCGTCCGCGCGTCGGAATGTTATTAGTCGTTGGTGTGTAGGGAGTAAAAACACGAATACCATCGATAAAGATTTGTGTTTCATCGGCATTTCCACCACGCACAAACAAACGACCATCTTCTGCAACATTCGACGTTCCTGGCAAGGTCTGTAGTGCACCAACGTAATCACCTAAAGCACTTGCTGTAGTCACCACATCTAACGGTTTTAAAACAGAAACCTTAGAGTTATCACTCGCTTCAAATGTACCTGCGCTGATAATTACAGCATCTAAAGATTCTACATCTTCTCGCAATTTTATTTGAAGGTTTTGAAATTTTGAAACATTATCAACAATCGTTTTAGTTTCAAAAGATAAAAAGGAAATGCTTAAGGTTTGTATTCCTGTTTCGACTGTTGAAAAAGCGAATTTACCATGGTCATCTGAAGTAGCTCCATCATAAGTACCTTCTAAATACACATTAGCCCCAATAATAGCTTCGCCTTTAGTATCTGTAACTTTTCCTGAAATAGTAGTTTGTGAAAATATAATGGTACTAATTAAAAGTGCAATAATTGTGATTAGAGTTTTACGCACCATTTTTCTAGTGTTCTCTGGGTAGTTGTGAATCTGTGATTTCATGATTTGATTGATGATTAAAAAGTTCGTTTTTTGTTGATAGCACAAATTTGACGTCTTTTTAAGTGAACATGAATTCTATTTTACCGAACTGTATAAATTCTATGACGAATTGAATATATTTGGTTCAACGCATACACACATTCCATAAAACCACCTAAATGTTATCTAAAACAGAAAAACAATTCAGCATTCTCTTCTTTATTATTGTACTTATCGAACTTGCAACAGGAAGTGTAGAATCTCTAAAAACAGTTCATTATATCGCGAAACCAGCTATTGTGATTAGTCTTAGTGTTTTCTTTTTAAATACGTCTGAATCACTACCTAAAACGATAAAAAACGGAACGCTTTTAGCTTTGGTCTTTTCTGTTCTAGGAGACATATTACTAATGTTTGTAGATAAATCACCTCACTTTTTTACATTGGGATTGGTTGCTTTTTTAACAGCTCATCTAATGTATGTTTTGGTATTTTTGAAACATAGAAACAAGCAAAAATCACCTTTAGGATTTATAGCAGTCTTACTCGTTTATGCAGCGAGCTTATTCTATTTTTTAAATGGAAATCTAGGAGATATGTTTATTCCGGTTGTTATTTACATGCTGGTTATTTTAAGTATGGCAACTGCAGCTTATTTAAGAAAAGACACGGTAAATATATTGAGTTACGGCCTCGTATTTCTAGGAGCTTTACTATTTATGGTTTCAGATAGCATTTTGGCGCTCAATAAGTTTTATGCACCACTAAATTATTCTGACTTTAGTATTATGATAACCTATGCTTTAGCGCAATACTTAATTGTTATTGGGATTTTAAAGCTAAAAACTGAAATAATTCTAAAGTAACAGCTCGCTTTAATCATTATTAAAGCACATTAAATCTAAAATAAGACCTTACACCCTATTTCTTAAACGGTCGGATTATCAGTCGTGCTGCTTTATCAAAATTGATGTAATTGTACGTCCAATTGAATAATACAATCACTCGATTTCTAAAACCTACCAACGACATTAAGTGTACAAACATCCATATAAACCAAGCAAAAAAGCCACCAAACTTATAATGTTTTAAATCCACAACGGCTTTATTTCTACCAATAGTAGCCATAGAGCCTTTGTCTTTATATACAAAGGGTTTCAAGGGTTTATTTTCTATTAATCGGACTAAGTTTTTTCCTAATAAATTTCCTTGTTGTATCGCTGGCTGTGCAACTTGAGGGTGCCCTTTAGGATATTCTTCCGAAGCCATTAAAGCAATATCACCAACTGCAAAAATATTAGCGTAATCTTCTATTTGATTAAATTGATTCACGTTATACCGATTTGCTCCTTCTATTAAAGCATCCGCGTTTAATCCTTGTACCGGAGCACCAGTAACACCTGCTGCCCAAATTAAGGTTTCAGATTCTAATTTTAATTCAGAATTTGTCGTAACCATTGTACCGTCGTAATGCTTTACAAACGTGTTGCAATGTATTTTAACTCCCAATTTATTTAAAAATTGTGTCGCCTTTTTTGAAGCATGTTCACTCATTGGTGGCAATACACGATCTGCACCTTCTAATAAATGAATGTGCATATCATCAGGATCTAAATCGTGATAATCTCGCGGTAAAATATTATTTTTCAACTCTGCTATGGCACCAGCGAGCTCTACTCCTGTTGGTCCTGCTCCAACTATCACAAAATTAAGAAATGCTTCACGCTCACTTTTTGAATCTGCAATGGCTGCTTTTTCAAAATTCTGTAAAATAAGACTTCTTATATCTAAAGCTTGTGGTACCGTTTTCATTGGCATACTAGAGGACTGAATAGCCTTATTGCCAAAATAATTAGTTTTTGTTCCAGTGGCAAGAACCAAGTAATCATAAGTTAAATGACCAATAGATGTAATAATTTCATTCTTTTCTGGTAGAATTTGTTCAACCTCAGTTAAACGGAAAAATGTAGTATGATGCTTTTTTATAATCTTTCGAAGCGGATACGCAATAGAATCTGGTTCTAAACCCGAACTAGAGACTTGGTATAATAATGGTTGAAACGTATGGTAGTTACGTTTGTCTATTAAGACCACTTGAAAATTTTTATTGGCTAAAGATTTGACTAAGTTTATACCAGCAAAACCACCACCTATAATGACGATTCTTGGTAGATTAGACTGAGGAATATTCATTAAATATCTATTGTAATTTCAGCTACAAAAATACGAATTATCAAACCTAAAATTGTCTTTTAAAACAATAGTTGAATAAATTTGTAACAAAACAGAAACTCTTACTACTAATTAGATAACCAACTAATTTCATCAATTGAACAAAGAACTAGAACATAGTTTTGTAGAACAGTTGCAAAAGCATCAAAACATTGTGCATAAGGTGTGTCGTTTATACACCAACAATGCAGATGCGCATAACGATTTGTTTCAAGAAATCACCATACAATTATGGCGAGCCTTCCCTAAGTTTAGAGGAGATGCTAAATTTAGCACTTGGATGTATCGTGTAGGGTTAAATACCGCAATTACGTTATACAGAAAATCGAAACGAAGTATAAATACTCAGGAATTTGATTCCGTTGAGTTTAAAATAAAAGCGGAAGAATACGATGATACAGAAGAGCAGCAATTAAAGCTCTTATACCAAGCTGTACATCAATTAAATGATATTGAAAAAGCTTTAGTTTTCTTGTATTTAGAAGACAAAGATTATAGAGAGATAAGCGCGACTCTAGGTATATCTGAAGTGAATGCACGAGTGAAAATGAATCGCGTTAAAAAGAAATTAAGAACCATACTTAATCCGTAACATTATGGATGAATTAGAATTATTAAAGAAGGATTGGAATAAATCCGAGAATCAATATAAATCATTTACAGATAGTGATATCTATAACATGAGTCATAAAAAATCGTCGAGCATTGTAAGAACTTTATTCTATATAAGTATTGCAGAGTTAGGGTTATGGATTCTTATAAATGTTTTACCTTATTTTTCGTCTGATACTTATAAAGAGAGTTTAGATAAGAGTTATCACAACCCTGTGTTTGTTGGTATTACAATCTTTGGATTTATTGTAATCTTTATGTTTATATATTTATTGTATAAATCCTATAAATCAATTTCTACCACAGACAGTGCAAAAAAATTGATGGAGAGTATTTTAAAAACACGTAAAATTATTAAATACTATGTGATTTATAATTTAGTCGTGATTTTTATTTCTGTACCATTAACATTCTATTTTGAGTTTAATCAAAATATAGAGTTTCACGATCAAGTTGAAGCCTTTAACTCTAAACAAATGCTATTCCTTTATGGATTTACTGTTTTATTAACAGGCGTATTCATACTAGTATTTTGGTTATTTTATAAGCTAATTTACGGGATACTTCTAAAACGATTAAACAAAAACTATAATGAATTAAAGAAGATGGAAGTTTAAGGTGTTTTAAGATTTACGAAGCAACTTTCTATAATAAAAAACTGAGTTCATAACCCATTGTGATTATGAACTCAGTTTTTCTCCACGCCTTAAAATCTAAAACGTATAGCTCAATTATAGTGCTCTATAGATAAGATTTACATAACTCGTAATGCTCATTATGACGACTCAAAGATTACAAAGGATAAGTATCTATCCTAATTGAAAGCTTTACTCTTTTGAACCATACGATGGAATTTTATGAAGACTAAAATCTACATATCTCGCAATTCCTTATTTAAACGCTCATTTTCCTCAAGTACATCTTGCGGAATTACTTTTAAAAACGAAGGGTGTTGCTCAATAGCATATTCAATTTTTTCAACGATAGAATCAATAGATTCATTCTCATAATCAATTTCTAAAGGAGCTTTTATTTCAAAAGATTGAAATATATTTTTCTTTTTAACACGTAGCCCTTTTTTATCAAACGAACGTCTAAAACCATCAATAACAATTGGTATAACAATAGGTTTGTAGCGCTTTATAATGTGAGCCGTTCCTTTTCTTATCGGTTTAAATGGTGTAGTTGTTCCTTGCGGAAATGTAATAACCCAGCCATCGTCTAAAGCTTTTCCAATACTAGAAATATCACTCATTTTTACTTGGCGATTGACATCCTTACCCTGAGATCTCCATGTACGCTCTATACTTATAGAACCTACATAAGCCAAGACTTTTGGTAAAAGTCCGGATTTCATAGTTTCTTTCGCTGCTACATAGTACACATTAAGTTTAGGATTCCATAGATATCCTATATTCTTAATAGAATCATCACGATTACTTAAACTTGCATTAAACACATGAAACATTGCAATTACATCTGCAAAATAGGTTTGATGGTTAGAAATGAATAAGACGTTATTGTCCGGAAGATTTTTAATAATTTCTGAACCTTCGATCTGTAATTCATTGAATCCTCTAAAACGACGATGCGTTAAGGCACCTAAGATTCTAATCAACCATTTTTTAACCCAAAGTATATGTCCAAAAGGATTTCTTTTAAATAATCCCATAGTAAATTTTCAAATTTTGTCAATTACAAATGTAACCATTAAGTTAAATTATAAAACTTGTTTTAACAAGTCTTTTATTTCTCCCAGCATCATTGCGGTTGCACCCCAAACAATATGGCCATTAAAATTAAAAGCTGGTACCTCTACCGCTTCATCAAAAGATGTTGGTACTGTGGTGGTTAATATTTTGTTATCACTTAAAAAATCACTCAACTTTACTTCAATAATCGCTTCTACTTCTTCATCTTGTTTGGTGAAAATTAAATATTCTTTTGAAATCCCAATGTAAGGATGCACCATAAAATTACTCGGAGGAATGTATAATGGTGACATTTTTTTTAAAACATCTATATGAATTCGGTTAACACCAATCTCTTCTTCCGTCTCTCTAATAGCAGTGATCATTAAATCATTATCATCTTCATCTTCATATTTTCCTCCAGGAAAACCGACTTGGGCAGAATGTACTCCTTTATACGTTTTGCGGAGAATAAGAACGAGATAGGTTTCGTCATTCGTATTGGGATAAAACAAAGCCATAACCCCAGCCTTTCTAGCAGTTTTAGACTTCTCTCTTACTTTTTTTGCCAATTCTAATCGATAAGGAGGAGACATTTTTGCATGAGAGTCTTCGCCTGAAAGCTCAAGATGTTTTATTTTTACTACAGATTCTAAAAACGTATTAAAAAGCATTTATGAGATTTCAATTAGTGTTTCCAATGATTATTGGATTTGGATTATTACTTCTGAGTTGTGAAGATAAACAAACTTCAAAAAAAACAAATACAACAGTTGTAAAAGATTCTATTAAATCGAAACCAAAAGTTGAAACTAAAGAGACAACCACATCAGAGTTCCCATTACTTACAGATAACAATGCGATGGAATTCTTTTTAGAATACGAAAAGGAAAACAAAGAAGATAAGGTGAGAATAACCACTGATTTCGGAATTATAGAAATTCAGCTGTATGATAAAACCAAATTCCATAGAGCCAATTTCGTTTACCTAACCAAACGCCAATATTTTAATGGCACACTGTTTTATAGAGTCGTCAAAGACTTTGTAATTCAAGGCGGCAGTAGCGACGATTATAATATTGCCGAAAGACGACAGAAAATTGGTCATTACTTATTACCTCCAGACACCAAAAGGGGTTACACTCATAAACGTGGAGCCGTTTCTATGCCAAGTAGTGAAATTGAAAATGCCTACAAGCTAGCCTCTCCTTTTCAGTTTTTTATCATTCAACGTAACGGAGGAGCTGATTATTTAGATGGAGATTATACTGTTTTTGGTGAAGTCACCAAAGGAATGGATGTCGTAGATAAAATTAACGCTGTTAAAACAGATGATGGAGATTGGCCTTTAAGTAATGTTTATATTAGAAAGGTGGAGTTGATTGAGTAACAAAGTTGCAAAGTTGCAAAGTTGCAAAGCAAAAAAAGTTTCAAAGTAAAAAAAACTGGAGCGTACACTTTTTATATGAAATGATTCATGAAAGTCGTACCAACCTTTTTTCTCTGTGAGTCTCTGTGAGCACTCCGTGAATCTCAGTGTTATTTTTTCTCGCTAAGACGTAAAAGCCGTAAAGTCACAAAACGACAAAGCGACAAAGCGACAAAGCGACAAAGCGACAAAGTTGCAAAGCATAAAAAGTTTCAAAGTAAAAGATTAATAGAACGTATATTTTTTATATAAAATGATTAGTGAAAGTCGTACCAACCTTTTTTCTCTGTGAGTCTCTGTGAGCACTCCGTGAATCTCAGTGTAATTTTTTCTCGCTAAGACGCAAAAGCCGCAAAGTCACAAAACGACAAATTTCCAAAGCAAAAAAAGTTACAAAGTAAAAGAAAACTGGAGCGTAAACTTTTTATATGAAATGATTCATGAAAGTTGTCCTAACCTTTTTCTCTTTGAGTCGCTGTAAGTACTCCGTGAATCTCAGTGTAATTTTTTCCGCTAAGACGCAAAAGCCGTAAAGCTTCAATATAAAAGATAACAGATGTGTCCGTTTTTATAACTAATAATTTATAATCCTATTCTTTAAAACACTTTTAATCGCTGTGTAACTTGCCTTAAGAATTATAAAATATTTAAGAAATATCCTCCCTATTTTCAGTACCTTGTTTTCCTTATAAAAACCACCAATTATGATATCTAAATCAATTAAAGCTACCTTAATTTGTAGTATTGTACTTTTTTCGAGTTGTAACGAAGACACCACTAAAACTCCCGAAAAAACCATGAGTGATAATGTATTAATCCAAGAATGGACAGGACCTTACAACGGTGTTCCTGCTTTTGATAAAGTTTCAGTCGAAGCTATAAAACCAGCAATGGAAGAAGCTATGAAACGTAATCTTACTGAGATTGAAGCTATTGCTAATAATCCTGAACCTGCAACTTTTGAAAATACTATTGTGGCTATGGAAAGTGCAGGGAAAGAGCTAAGTCGCGTCTTTGCTTATTATGGTATTATGGGAAGTAATGTGTCTTCACCAGAATTCAGAACGGTACAAGCCGAGTTAGCACCAAAACTTTCAGATTTTAGATCAGAAATTTCTCAGAACGAAAAATTATTCCAACGTATAAAAACCGTTTATGATGCGTCTCAAAAAACACCATTAGAAGCACAAGCACAGCGTGTGGTAGATTTAACCTACAAGCAGTTTGAAATGAATGGCGCCAACCTCAATGCTGAAAAGAAAAAGCGTTATGCTGAAATCAACAAAGAATTATCTACACTTTATACCGATTTTGCAAATAATGTATTACATGATGAAGAAAATTATATCACCTATTTAAACGAAGACCAATTAGGTGGTTTGGCAGATGGTTTTATAAAATCGGCTGCAAAAATAGCAACAGATAAAGGGGAAGATGGAAAATATGCTATTACCAACACACGCTCATCAATGGATCCGTTCCTCACCTACTCTACAGAACGCGAATTACGTAAGCAAGTTTGGGAAAACTATTATTCTAGAGGAGACAATGGAGATGAATATGACAATAATAAAATCATTGCTGAAATATTAAAACTACGTAAAGAACGTGTCGGTTTAATGGGATATGACAATTATGCAGAATGGAGATTGCAAGATCGTATGGCAAAAACACCAGAAAACGCCATGGATTTAATGATGGCTGTTTGGCCTGCTGCAACTGCCAGAGTAAAAGAAGAAGTTGCAGATATGCAAACAGTAGCTAACGAACTTGGCGACAACATTACTATAGAACCATGGGATTATAGATACTACGCAGAGAAAGTACGTAAAAAGAAATACGATTTGGATAGTGACGAAGTGAAGCAATATCTACAATTAGACAAACTAACAGAAGCTATGTTCTTTACGGCTGGCGAATTGTTTAATTATAAATTCACACCAGTTGCAGAAGGCTCTGTCCCTGTGTTTCATGAGGATGTAAAGGTTTGGGAAGTGACCGACAAAGATTCCGGAAAACATATTGGCTTATGGTATTTAGATCCGTTTGCACGCCAAGGTAAACGTTCTGGTGCATGGGCAACCACTTATAGAAGTTCTGATTCTTTTGAAGGAGAGAAAAATGTTTTAGCCTCTAACAATTCTAACTTTGTAAAACCAGCGCCAGGAGAAGCTGTCTTAGTATCTTGGGATGATGCAACGACATTTTTTCATGAGTTTGGCCATGCCCTTCACTTCTTCTCTGCCGATGTAAAATACCCAACACTAAATGGAGGAGTTAGAGATTACACGGAATTCCAGTCGCAATTATTAGAGCGTTGGTTATCTACAGATAAAGTCATTAATCAATTTTTAGTACATTATAAAACAGGTGAGCCAATTCCTGCTGCATTAGTTGAGAAAATAAAGAACGCTTCTACATTTAATCAAGGTTTTGGAACCACAGAATATTTAGCTTCTGCTTTAATTGATATGAAATTACATTTAGCAGACCCAACAGATATTGACATTGATAAATTTGAACGTGAAACCTTAGATGAATTGGGTATGCCAAAAGAATTACCGATGCGTCACAGAACACCACAATTTGGACACGTTTTCTCTGGAGAAAGCTATGCAACCGCTTATTATGGTTACATGTGGGCAGATGTCTTAACAAGTGATGCTTCTGAAGCGTTTAGAGAATCTGAAGGTGGTTTTTATGACGAAACAGTTGCTGATAAATTAGTGAAGTATTTGTTTGCACCTCGTAACGCTATGGATCCTGCAGAAGCTTATAGAAAATTTAGAGGACGTGATGCTAAGATTGAAGCCTTAATGAAAGATCGTGGATTTCCTGTTCCTGAGACTAAATAGTTAGACTTATTTCTTAGTTCAGGTATTTAAAAATGATAAAGAATAACAAAATTGCCGTTTAAAAAAAATCTTGGAATGTAACTTTGGGAAATTTATAATTTGTATTTATGCGCTATTAAACATTTAGATAGTGTCCATAAAATCAAAAAATAGAATTTATCAACTAGACTTGTTTCGGTTTTTTGCGGCTTTAATTGTTGTTCTTTATCATTATTTTTTTAGAGGCTATGCGGCAGATAATTTATCTGATTTAGACTTTAGTGAAATTAGTGATTACTTTAAATATGGTTTTCTAGGTATAAATATATTCTTCATTATTAGTGGGTTTGTGATCTCATTGTCGATCAAAGATAGATCGTTAATCTCATTTATAATTTCAAGACTATCACGATTATACCCCATTTATTGGATATGTGTTTTAATAACTTTCGTTGTAATCCTTTTATTTGGATTTCCTAGATTTACAGCAGAATTAGGGCAGTTTATCTTCAACCTTTCCATGTTTCATAATTACCTTGGAGTTGAAAGTATTGATGGAGTTTATTGGACGCTCTTTATAGAAATGAAATTCTATATTTTCATCATTGGCTCTTTTCTATTTTTGAATAAATTTAAATCAATAAAATTAGATTATTTAATATATGCATGGCTGACGCTGTCGGTATTATATCTCTACTTTAGTGAACTCCCTATCTTTAGAATTGGTAAATCGCTTTTTATTTTAGACTGGAGCTCTTACTTTATTGCAGGCATGATTTTATATCAGATTTATAAAAGTAAATTAAATATAAAATATGCTTTATTATTATCCATTGCACTATTTGCATCAATACAACATACTATAACTGAAACGGCTAAAAAAGCAAATCATTTTAATATTGAATTCTCTCCGCTAATTGCTTGCAGCATCATTGTTCTATTTTACTTACTCATATTACTTGTGGCCTGTGGTAAACTGAAAAGTCTCAATTCTTCAAAATTTATAAAAATTGGAATGTTGACCTATCCTCTTTATTTAATTCATCAAAAAATTGGATACATTATTTTCGATAATTTAGGAAATGACACGAATAAATATGTCGTGGTAATTTCGACAACTTTTCTTATGATTCTGATATCATATATTTTAAGTGAATTTTATGAACGCAGAGCCTCTAATTATTTGAAAGTTAAAATGAAACAACTAACAAGCAAATACTTAAAGTAATCAGAAAAAATAAGTACTAAATTGTAGCTCGTAATTCACCTGTAATAAAAGCCAAATCAATTATAGACCATAAAAAAAATTAACCTAAGATTTTAACTAACAACTCCTTAAGCAAGTCACCTTGAGGTATTGCATTAGCACCTACACCTTTGCTTTTTACATCTGTTTCGCGAAGCACACCAATAATATAGCTTACTTTTTTCATGGGGTAATTACGAGCAGCATCTAAATATTCATTCACAAAATAAGGATTCACTTTTAATGCCGAAGCTACACTACGAGGGTTTTTATCAGACATACCATGAAGGTGTAATAATTGAGAAAAGAAGCCAAATAACAAAGCAACAGAAACAACAATAGGATTATCCTTTGGGTTTTCGGCAAAATACTTCGCAATTTGATGCGCCTTTATCGCATTTCTACTACCGACAGCTTTACGTAATTCAAAATTATTGTAATCTTTACTTATACCAATATTTTCCTCTATGTGCTCTGGTGTAATTTGAGTACCTGCAGGTAGAACAATCTTAAGTTTCTTATCAATTGTCAAATTATTCTACGAACAAGAACGTGAGAAGGGGAGATTAATAATGTTAAATTAATTTAACCTGTAATTATATCTCAGAATGAGATTAAAAAAATGCTTATATCAATAACATTTTTTTTTAAAAATATCTACCTGGATTCTAGCAATCTACAATAAAAAATTAAATAATAATTATCCGATTATGGAAAACCGTAAATAATTCCTTACAAGCCGAATTATCTTTGTAAAGCTTAATAATTAAGCTAAAAATTAAAATCCACTCTCACTATTACACATACAAAAAACCAAAGAAAAATAATTAAAAACAATCAAAAATGAAAAACAAAAAAAACATTTTTATTCTATCAATTTTAATGTTCACTATACAATTAGTTACGGCTCAAAAAAGTAAAATAGAAGAAAAAAAATACCAAAGAAGCTCTCTTCATAATATTTTAGTAGTCGGAGAAAGTTTTGAAAATTCAGATTTAGTTACTAAGAATTATGAAGCTTGGCCATTTCCAGAAAAATACAATGATCACAGGATTGAATTAAGTTCTTTTGACAGATCGGATTATACTTTAACAGATGAGGAAAGAGAGGCACTTGGGATTAATAAAAGTGAAACTAATAAAATGATTAATAATGCGCTATCTGGAGCTGCATCTAATGCCACCGCTGGCGCAATTAGCAATAATTCTGAAGTACAATATGAGATTGATAAATTTATTAATGAAAAAAAACTTCCTTTTGAATTAGTTTCTAAGTGGTTTAATCTTGATCAATTTGATCAAGAAGACTATAACCCAATGAAACTTATTCAAGACAGAGGTGCATACAGTGCAAGTGCTCAACAAATAGCTGAGGCAAAAACAACCACTAGAGGTATTAATGAGCTTCAGAATTCAGGTAAGAATTTAATAAAAAACACTTTTGTAGTTTTTACAAAAATGAATTTTGTTTCTAATGAGCCAATTGCATTAGCCATCAAACAAACAACAGATGCAGCAGCAAATGAATTGTCAAGTTTAGCTAGGGATTTAGCATTAAAGGGTTCTGAAAAAATATATAATAAAACAAAAGAAGGATATTCTGTTTGGACAACAGCATGGTTATATCGTTTAGATTGGACAGAAAAAACCTGGTCAGAACTAGGGGAAATAATTAAGGCTAAAAGAAATGGTGAAGATATAACCTTTGCTTCATTGGATGTTAACTTTGAATTTATTGGTACAGAAAAAGCTTCAAGTCTAGTCACATTTTCTTTAAAGGAGAAAAGAACAGAAGAACAGATCATCGAATTATCTACAATCAGGAATGTAGATCAGGTTTATGCCAAACTTCAAAAAAACCATGACGTTTTTAAACCCAAATCTCCCATTATAATTGAAGATGGTGAAATTTATTCTAAAATCGGTATGAAAGAAGGTTTAGAGGGCGGTGAAAACTTCGAAGTACTTGAAGAAATATGGGACAGCGAAACAAACGATATCACTTATAAGAAAATAGCATCTATTAAAGTGGATAAAAAACAAGTTTGGGATAATCGCTACGGTGCTTCTGAAGGAAAAGAAAAAGAGTTAGGTAAAACACTTTTTAAAGGAAAAGCAAAGAATTTAGCTTCTGGAATGTTAATTAGACAAATTAAATAATTATGAAAAAAACATTAATTTTTATTTCAATTCTATTTTTTGCAATTGGAACAGCCAATGCACAATCTAAAAGAAATAAAAAAAAGGCGGATATAGAAACTGCTAAATGGAATTATGATATTGAATGTGTTGGAGAAGCAGCTGCAGGAACTTATACACTCAAAGTTTATTCCATATTAAGGGACGAAAGTATTGCAAGAGTACAAGCTTCTAAAAATGCTGTTCATGCTGTTATTTTTCAAGGAATTGATAGTCAAGGCACAAAATGTACAAAAAAACCAGCTTTAGCTAGGTCTTCTAACTTGGAAACAGAGTTTGAAGACTTTTTTAAAGAGTTTTTTGAAAGCAATGGAAATAAAGATCTCAACAACTTTAGCAAATATGTTAATGTAATAGATGGTGTGACAGATAGAATGAAAGTGGGTAAAAAAGAGTACCGAATAGGTACTCTAGTTACTGTTAATGTGACTCTATTAAGAAAAAAATTAGAAGAAGAAAACATTATAAAATCACTAGATAGCGGGTTTTAAAATTTATAAAAATGAAATTACAAAAACAAATATTAGTACTATTTAACACACTTTTGGTTATAAACTTTTCGTTTTCTCAAGCTAAAAAACCGACTCTTATGGTTGTGCCTGCTGATACTTGGTGTTATGAAAATGGATATACTCAGACAATAGATAATCAAGGGGTGGTTAAAGACATCCCTTTATATCAAATGGCACTTCAACGTAACAGTGATCTAGCTTTAGTGATTACCCAAATTAATGGATTATTAAGCGAAAGAGGATTTAGTGCAAAAGACCTATCTGCCGAACTTAAAAAAGTAGAAGCAAAAAACGCTGAACAAGAATTAAGATCATCAAAAAATACTGGGTCTGAAGTTTCAGAAACCCCAATTGATGCTCTAAAAAAAACAGCTAAAGCTGATATTATTCTAGAAATGAGCTGGGCTATTACTGATAATGGACTTGAAAAGCAAGTTACTTTTATTCTAAGAGGTTTAGACGCTTATACAGGAAAGCAAATAGCAGAAACTTCAGGTACTGGAGCTCCCGATTTTTCTAGCCCCTTACCTATTTTATTAGAAGAAGCTGTGAGCTCTAGAATTGATAAATTTCTAGCAAGTTTACAGACTACTTTTGACGGATGGTTTGAAAAAGGTAGAGAAGTGAATTTAGGCATTCGCGTATGGGATGACTGGGAATACGATTTAGAATCTGATAATTTTGGTGATGATGAGTTAAGTTTTTTAATTGAAAATTGGTTAGATGCTAACAGTGTAAATGGGTCGTATACAACTATGGACGCAGAGGCTACAATGATGAGTTTTGAACAAGTTAGAATACCAATGACATACGAGAGAAACGGGAAAATCAGAGGATTGGATGCTAGAAATTGGGCTAAGGGCTTAAGTGACTATCTTAAAGATCTCGGAATTGTAAACAAACTAACTATTAGAGGTTTAGGTGAAGCAACACTTTATTTAGGGTCTAAATAATTAAACATTGACTATGAAATATTATTTAAATACACTTGTTTTTATTCTGTTATTTTCTTTCTCATTTGGCCAGAATTCTTTAGGAAAAACAGATGATTTAGGCCGCGTACAAATCTCTACTTATGTGTCTGATCAAATTGATGGTTTACCAGGTTCTGCTAAAAATTTATTAGAAAATAAATTAAACCAAATAGCGACCGTGAATGGCATGGGTGGATCTAAAGATTCAAGATTTATAATTACACCAAATATTACGTTATTATTTAAAGAGGTTCTTCCTGGTCCTCCGAGAAAAGTAGTTATTACTCTTGAAGTCTATTTTTATATTGGAGATGGATTGAATGGAACCTTATTCTCATCAGAAATATTAAAAGTAAAAGGCGTTGGTACAAGTGATACTAAGGCATATATATCAGCCATTAAACAAATCAAAGCTAAAAATCCAATTTTTAAAGATTTTGTAGATAAAGGTAAATTTAAGATTGTTGAATATTATAATTCTCACTGTGATTTTATTCTTAAAGAAGCAGAAGCAGAAAAAAGTAAAAAACACTATAATGTGGCAATTTCTAAACTGATGGAAATCCCTCAAGTCACTAAGGAATGTTATGAAACAGCCATGGATCAAGTTGCCATTGTTTTTCAAGAAAAAATTGATAACGAATGTGAATCCCATATAACCAATGCCAATAATGTATGGAATGCAGGTTTGGATACTAATTCCGCTAATAAGGCTTCTTCTCATTTGTCTTTAATAGATCCAGATTCAAAATGTTATGAAGAAGGAGTGAAATTATCTCAACGCATCGGACAGAGAATACAAGAATTAGATCAACGAGAATGGGATTTTAAAATGAAACAATATAAAAACAGAGAGGATAAAGAAAAGGCATTAATTGATGCTGTTAGGGATATTGGTGTTGCTCAAGCCAATAATCAACCAAAAAATGTTTATAATATAAAAGGTTGGTGGTGATATAAATGGCTATTTATAAAACTACTTACCATTGCAAAAAATCTAAATTCTTTTAATTTTTATTGATCTGAATTAAAAAAAAAGATGATGAACAATCTTTAATAGACAGCCCCAGTTTATATATGCGAAATGTATTTTAAATAAATTAATCTCCTAAACATATTCTTGACAAAAGACATGCTGAAACGTTAAATAATAATATAATTCTACATGCCATCGAAGAAGAAGAAGAAGGACATTCTATTGTTAAACATAAAAAGTAAAGGAGAGTTAAAATCTTTATTTATAAAATGAAGGAAAGAAAGTTAATCTCATACTTTCTAAACCATAAAAAATATAAATTATTACACTATCCCAAAATCTTAACTAACAACTCCTTAAGCAAGTCGCCTTGAGGAATTGCATTAGCACCTACACCTTTGCTTTTTACATCTGTTTCGCGAAGCACACCAATAATATAGCTTACTTTTTTCATGGGGTAATTACGAGCAGCATCTAAATATTCATTCACAAAATAAGGATTCACTTTTAATGCCGAAGCTACACTACGAGGGTTTTTATCAGACATACCATGAAGGTGTAATAATTGAGAAAAGAAGCCAAATAACAAAGCAACAGAAACAACAATAGGATTATCCTTTGGGTTTTCGGCAAAATACTTCGCAATTTGATGCGCCTTTATCGCATTTCTACTACCGACAGCTTTACGTAATTCAAAATTATTGTAATCTTTACTTATACCAATATTTTCCTCTATGTGCTCTGGTGTAATTTGAGTACCTGCAGGTAGAACAATCTTAAGTTTCTTAAGTTCGTTATCGATTTTACTAAGATCCGTCCCAAGGAATTCGACTAACATTTGAGCAGCCTTTGGAGATATATTATAATCCTGACCAGCTAAAACACGTCTAATCCAATCAGCCACCTGATTTTCATACATTTTCTTACTTTCGAAAACAATGCCACCGTGTTTATTAATGGTCTTATATAAAGCCTTACGTTTATCTATTTTTTTGTACTTATAATTGAGCACTAAAACAGTTGAAGGTTGTGGATTAGCTGCGTATTTTGCTAATTGTTCTATGGTTCTGCTTAAATCTTGAGCTTCTTTAACAATCACAACTTGGCGTTCTGCCATCATAGGATAACGTTTGGCATTACTCACAATATCATCTATAGTTACATCGCGTCCGTAAAGCACCATTTGGTTAAAACCTTTTTCAGCCTCATCTAAAAGATGCTCTTCAATATAGTCTGATATTTTATCAATATAATAGGCTTCCTCACCCATTAAAAAGTAAATAGGTTTTATATCTCCCTTTTTGATTGCAGCTACTATTTCTTTTATTTCGTCCAAATTGTAAAAATACCAAGTTAAAAATTTCAAAATCTAAACGCTTAATTCAGCTTTACACTAAATTATATAGATTTTAGTAATTGAAAATTGTGATTTGTGCTATTCTGCTTTAACTTTGAAAAAAATAAGCTATCCAAGGTGTTGCTAGAACTCAACTTTCCAAAGTTTGAATACCGTTTCAAAAGTACAGAAAATAAAGTTTCTATTTTTGATGTCATTCGGAAAAAATTTATCATTCTTCAACCCGAAGAATGGGTAAGACAACACTGTGTTCATTATTTAATTAATGAGAAAAAATTCCCAAAATCATTGATTAATGTTGAAAAAGAGCTGATTATAAACGGCTTAAAAAAACGTTATGATATCGTCATTTTTAACTCGGATGGTAGTATTCATTTAATTGTAGAATGTAAATCGCACAACATACCAATAGACCAGACTACTTTTGATCAGATAGCACGTTATAACTTAGCTTTAAATGCGTCCTTTTTAATGGTTACTAATGGTTTAAATCATTATTATTGTGAAATGGATTTTGATGCTGAACGCTTTTCCTTTTTAAGAGATATTCCCAATTATACACCACACTAAATGTTACAAACTAAAGATATAGCGATTGTTATTTTAAACTGGAATGGGAAAGCTTTGCTTGAACAGTTTTTACCTTCTGTTATAAAACATTCTAATGATGCTATTATCTATCTCGCTGATAATGCTTCAACTGATGATTCTGTGGCATTTGTTGCTGAGCATTTTAAGAATGTAATTGTAATTCAGAATAGTGAAAACGGTGGGTATGCTAAAGGTTATAACGATGCTTTAAAACATATTGAAGAACCTCTACTCTGCTTACTTAATAGCGATATTGAGGTTACAGAAAATTGGCTTCAACCTATTATTTCAGAATTTAATAGCAATGACAATACAGCCATCATTCAACCTAAAATCTTAGATTACAAAAATAAATCTCATTTTGAATATGCTGGTGCTGCTGGCGGATTTATAGACAAATATGGTTATCCGTATTGCAGAGGCCGAATTTTTGACACCATTGAAGAAGACAACGGTCAATACAACGATACCAAAACAATTTTTTGGGCATCTGGCGCCTGCTTTTTTATAAAAAATGAAACTTATAAAAGCTTAAACGGTTTTGATGAAACCTATTTTGCACATATGGAGGAGATTGATTTGTGCTGGCGTGCATTTAATGCTAACTATACCACAAAGTATATCGGAACTTCAACAGTCTATCATGTTGGTGGTGCGACATTAAATACTACCAATCCTAAGAAAACCTATCTCAATTTTAGAAATAGCTTATTTACGCTTGTAAAAAATACAGATACTAATTTAATTTTTAGAATATTGTTTCGAATGTTATTGGATGGTGTTGCAGCGATGCGTTTCTTGTTTCAATTGAAACCAACATTTCTATTCGCTATTTTAAAAGCACATTTGTCATTTTACTATAATTTACCGCGACTTTTAAAACAAAGAAAACAACTTCCTAAACGTTCTGGTTATTACGAAACAGCGTCTATAGTTTGGTCTTATTTCATAAATAAACGGTCTCAGTTTTAAATGTTTACAAAACTGTTAAAATTTATGTTAATCCATGATAGGAGAACTTTTGTTTTCCATAATTTTGCTATGTTAAAATTAACAATTTAAACTAAAATTCAATTATGAAAAAATTAATGTTATTAGGTGTTTGTTCAATGTTGTTTTTAGCATCTTGTGTGTCTAAGAAAGAACATGTTGCGCTACAAGAAAAATATCAAGAAACCCAAGATTTATTAAATACTGCAACCGTTAAATTAAACAGTTGTCTCTCTGATGTTGCTGCTGCAAATGCGAGAGTAGAAACGATGAAAGATCAATTGGCTGATTTACGTAAATCAAATCAAGATTTAATTGATACCAAAGGAGATTTAACAATCTTAACTAAAAAAGGTTCTGAAAACCTTGAGAAGTCTTTGGAGAGTTTAAAAGAACGTGATTTAAAAATTACAAGATTACAAGATGCGTTAACGAAGAAGGATAGTGTAACACTTGCTGTTGTAACTAGCCTTAAGAAAGCCGTTGGAATTAACGATCCAGATATCGAAATTAATGTAGAAAAGGGAGTTGTATTCATTTCTATTGCTGATAAATTATTATTTAAAAGTGGAAGCTATACTGTAACAACGAGAGCTAACGAAATATTAGCTAAAGTTGCTAAAGTAATAAACAGCAAACCTGATTTTGAAGCTATGGTAGAGTCTCATACAGATGATTTATCTTATAACAAGCCACCATTAGTTGACAACTGGGATTTAAGTGTAAAACGTGCTACTTCTGTAGTAAGAGTTTTAGAGAGCTTAGATGTTAATCCACAACAATTAATTGCTGCTGGTCGTAGTTCTTACGTGCCTTTAGTAGAAAACGATACTGCTGAAAACAGAGCAAAAAACAGACGTACGCGTATTGTTGTAATGCCTAAAATTGACCAATTCTATGAAATGGTTGAAAATGAAATGAAAAATTTATCTGAAGGAAAATAATCCTAATAGATTTTAATATAGAAAAGCCCAATGCGTTTGCGTTGGGCTTTTTGTTTTAAATAGTTATCGTTTCAATGTCTCTTTTTGAGTCATCATCACTTAACCTTATAACCTTAATGGATTTTTCCTCATTAGGTTTTCCATAATTTCTATAGATAGTAACTTTTAAACTCGCTGGTCCTGTAATCTTCTGAACACGATCAGAGTAATAATCTACCGAAACTTTATAATCCCCTTTTTGAGCCTCTTTAATCCAATAACTTTCCGGACCGTACCCTTCCGTTAAATCTTCTGATAATCGACCTCCAAATTTCGAAGTGTCATGACCATAGTAAACCACTTCATTATCTGGGTTTTTAACGTATAAATCGAGGTCTGTTTCACCGTGATTCCAATCGACCACCACTCTAATATCTGTTTCTACAGATTTATATGTTTCCCTTAGTTCTTTAGATCGAATACTGTTGTCTGTATTTACTAAATGACACAACTCAACATAAGCATTCTGCTCTATGCCATAATACATTTCCTCTTCATCTTTTTCTAGTAAATCACCATTAATGATTTTTAAAAACAGATCAATTGCAGCATCAATATCACCATTTGCTTCATAAGCTAAAGCTAAATCTCTGTAAGATTGTGGATGCTCAGGGCGCAACTCTAACACAGTCTTATAAACATAAATAGCTAAATCATACTTTTTATATTGCTCTAGTTTATAAGCTAACGCTCTAATAAGTTCGTGATTATCTAATTCAATTTCTATTAGGTTTGTTGCGACTCTTAAGGCCAAATCTATTCTGTTTTTCGTTTCAAAAAAGTCTGCTACATCTAAAAAGAAAGACGGTGTGTTTCTGTAGTTTTCTCTAATTTTCAAATAAGCTATATAAGCTTCTTCTGCGGAGTTTTGTTCGCTCAAATACTGAATATAAGACGCATTCTTATCCCAACTTTGTAATGTGGATTGCTCTGCTATCTTTTTATTTAATTCTTCAATCTCTTTTCTATTTGTTTTTTCACCTTTCTTAGTTGTAATAAGAATAACGCCATTAGCACCTCTAGAACCATAGATAGCAGTGGCTCCGGCATCTTTTAATACAGATATAGTAAGTATGTCTGGCGTATTGATATCAGAGATATGACCAGTATAAGGTAAACCATCAACAACATAAAGAGGTTCTTGACTTCCGTTTACAGTTCCTAAACCTCTAATTTTAATAGTAGAGTTTGATCCGGAACTCCCATTAGATTCAGTAATATTAACTCCTGAAACTTGTCCCATTAAAGATTGAGAAACCTTACTTTCTATACTTTCAGATGTTATTCTCGTTACAGAGCTTGTAATAGATGCTTTCCTTGTTGTCCCATAAGCCATAACGACAACTTCATCTAAAGTTGAAGCATCTTCTATTAATACAATATTTAGTGTTGTTTCAGAACTTAATTTCTGTTCTACGCTATCCATACCTACATATGAAACCACTAGTGTTTCGTTTGGTGAGGCATTAATTACAAAGTTCCCATCAAAATCTGTTTGTGCACCTCTAGTTGTTCCTTTAACAATAACCGATACGCCTGGTAATGGTAAACCATCACTAGATGAAATAATAGTACCACTTACTATAGCTTTTGTAGAATCTATATGATGTGTAGCAACTGGCCTTGTGTTTAAGCTGTGAGAACTATTATTAACTATGCGTGTTTCTGTATTAGTATTAGTCGTGTTATTTACATTATTAACTTTGGGTTTCTTCTTTATTGGTGTCGTTTTAAGAGTAAAATCTTTGTTGTACCAATCTCTTATAGTCTTATAATCATCTTTTAAATTTGATTTTCTACCTTCTAAATTAGCAAGTAAGTTTTGCTGTTGTAATTTTGATTGTGATAATCTACGCTTATACTCTTCCATTAATTCTGAAGGAGGCTCTATTTTATAACGCACATAATCTTCTATGCGATCTAGCACAATCATTGATGTATAAGGTGAAATTAAATGGTAAGCTTTAGCCAATTCTATTATATCACTTTTATGTTCTTCTTTGTTTTTAGTTAAATAATTAAGCTTCGCTTTTGCCCAAAGGCGTTTAGATATATCAGAATTTGAAGATGAAGAGATATCTACTTTAATGCGTTCCGTAATTTCATCGCCATAACCAAACAATAATTCAATAGGTTTCGCTTCAATATATTTTCCGCTTAAATTGAAATTTTCATCAACAATAGTATGAACTTTTGGATACATTTCATAAAGTGAATTATTATGCTTTACACCGAGAAACTGAAAAGCTTCATGTTTTAATTTTTCTAAAGCTGAATTTGTAGACGTCGTATTCAAATTTATATAATTGCCTCCATGATCAGATGCCATAACACCTAATAATTGATGATTTGCAGAACTAACAGAATTTAAACAATACAGTGTAGACTTATTCTGTAGATTTAATGTTCCTAAATTATGTAGACCATCAGAAAATAGTAGAACTTCATCAGATTTAGGAAGGGACAACCCTTTGTAAGATGTACCACCATCGTACGTAATTTCTTTTAGGGCATTTATGAGCTCCATACTCTTCCCTTTTTTTATTCTATAGACCGTATTACTAATTTCGGTATTACTAAATACCACTACTGTCACTTTTACATCACTTAGATATTCCAAATAATTAGAGATAACATCTAACTCTTTGTCTAGCTTTCTGTAATGCATAGAATACGAAGCATCCCAAAGAATTGAGATGGATCTAGGTTTTGTTTTTAGTCTTTTTTTAGGAACAAAAGTTTTACTCAAATGAAAGTACTCTTCAAAAGTTTGTAGTGCAAAAACATTTGTAATAGGTATTTCTAATTTTAAGTCTTTATCTAGTAGTATTTTTTTCTCATGATATGCAGCAGAAAGACCGTTATCGGTATTAATAAATTTAAGCGTTTTATTAAAACTTTCTGTTACAACCGGTACTTGATCTAGATTGTTGCATTTAATTTCAATTTTAAAATCATTTAGAGCGTCTTTAAAATCAAAAGGAATACTAAATTGACAGTTACCTTCATTTACCAATAAATTTTGCTCATAAGTAATAACAATTCGTTTATAACCCTTAGCAGGAATAGGATAAACTCTAGCTTTGTAATTATTTCCCTGGGTTTGCTCTAATAGCGCTGGATCTATACGTTGTTTAATGGTGTTTTCATAAGCCACTCGGCCTAATTCTTTCTCCACAACAACCGCAGAGCGTAGTTTTCCATTTAAGTCCATAGCAAAATGAGAAACACTTTGGCCTTGCGCTAAAGGAAAAGCTAATTCCCCTTCGAGAACTCTATTGAGTCCGTTATAAAACGTCATGTCATAAGTCACGGTCGCGTAGTTTCCAGAAATCTCTACATTTACCTGTAGTTTATCTAGTTTTAATTTGGACTTATCTTCTAATTTTACGGATGGGAAATTTTGAGAATTACTTGCTACTGATTGCATCAATACAAGTATTAAAAAGAGTAGTTTTTTCATTGGTTTAGCATTTAAAGTTCAATCAAAACTAAATGCCAAACCAATAAAATAAAACTTATAATGAGTAAAGTATGCGTTTCAATGAGTTAACTCCCTAAAACAGCTTTTATGGTTTTTTTACGTTGAATTTTTCCGTTTACAGTTTCTGAAAATTTCTCTGTAGTATAAATTTCCTTAGGAACTTCAAACTTACCTAAAGTTTTTAATTCTTTAATAGCCTTTGCCATATCTACTTTAGAATCCGTCGGATTTTCAACAATAAGAATCAATTTTTCGCCTAAAGTTACATCGTCTTCACCTGCAACAATAAAGCGTTGTTTTATAGCGGGCTGTAATTTATCTTCTATTTGTTCTGGGAATAGTTTTACTCCACCAGAATTGATAACATTATCAAAACGTCCGAATAACTGAAAGCTAGTTTCCGATTGTAATTCTACAATATCATTAGTAATTAAGGCTTCTTCAACCAGTTTTGGAGCGTGTATAACTAAACAGTTTCTATCGTCTTGCTCAAAAGTGACATGTTCTAAAGCTTTAAAATACGGTTCTTTTTCAGCAGATTTAGATTGTAACTGTCTTACAGCAACGTGTGTTACAGTTTCTGTCATTCCGTAAGTTTCAAAAAACTTAGGCTCACAGTTTTTAATTTTTTCTAACAGCGGTTTAGTGACTTTAGACCCTCCAACAATAATTGATTTAATATTCTCAATATAATTAATAGTGTGTTTTAATTGTATTGGCACCATCGCACAGAAATCATAAGTCTTTTCATAATCAAAAATTGGATGTGCAGACGGTTCTACAAAATCAATTTCTAATCCTAGAACCAAAGCACGTACAAACATCATTTTACCAGCAATAAAATGACTTGGTAAACAATGTAAAGCTTTATCTCCTGGTTCTAAACCGAAGAAATTACCTGTAGCTATGGCAGAATTCACCATCGCTTGTTTCATTAATTTAATTTCTTTTGGCTGACCTGTAGAGCCCGAAGTCGTTACATATAAAAAGTCCTTATTATTTAACCAATCGATTAAAAAATTACCTGTTACTTTTTCGTAAGCTTCGCCTTCTTTTATGAGACTATAAGCAACTTCTTTTAGATCTTCGTGACTAAAATGAAGTCCATTAAACTTAAAACGGTTGTGTACTTTGTTATATTCTGGTGTCATATTCTACTCAATTATTTTATAATTTTCTTTTGGTGGTTCTTCTACTTTTCCGAATAATTTATCTTTCCAGTTGCTCCATCCATATTTTTTTGAAAGTATTAATAGCATTATAGGATACACTATTAAAACAGGTAACATAATTTCTGAAATTGATCCTAATCCCGGTTCAGACGTATCTTTAAAAAGGGCATCAGTTTGCAATGCTGTCCAATCTGCTGTTACTAATAATGATGCAATTAAATTATTACCTAAATGAAATCCTAAAGCTAGCTCTAAACCTTCATCCATTAAGGTCATAATTCCTAAGAGCAATCCTGTTCCAACATAAAAAATCATCATTTGCCAAAATCCAATAGCACCTACTTCAGGGTTTGCACTATGCGCAACACCAAATAATATTGAGGTAAAAATTAAAGGAAACCATTTGTTCTTTACTAAGACACCTATGTGTTGCATTAAATAACCTCTAAAGAGATACTCTTCTAATCCAATTTGAAACGGGAATAAAATAATACTTATTATAAATAGAATTGAAAATTTAACAGGATTAAACTGAAACACAATTTCAGATGAATCTATAGAATACATTATAAAAAACGAAACAACGGTATAAATTGTAATCATTAAAAATGAGAACAAAATACGTTTAAAATCAACTTTATTTCGTGATGTTGTTAAGGATAAAAGACTCCGTTGATGTATAAATTTAACCAAAATAAATAACAGACCGAGCAAAAACACAAAAGGCAATAGATTAATAACTAACAAAACATTTGCGGGTAAACCCCAGCTATTCATAGCATCCATCGCAGCATCTAAATCACTTGGATCAGACACTAAATAAAAAATAAAATTACTAATAAAAATACCTGCGACTAAGATTGTTGTAAGGACAAACATCCAGAGTTCGCGTTGTCCTTTATAAGCTTGTTGTATGTAATTCATGTTATAAATTAAAGTTCCAGTGTTGTTTTAAATCGTAATGCAAAGTACCGTTTTTTACGCTTAATGGCGAAATAAAATTGTTAGTAAATAAACTTCCGGTTCCTAAACCTTGAGGCCTTGTATTTTTTAATGTATACGTCCATTGCGCTATGGCATTCAATCCTATATTACTTTCTAACGCACTGGTTATCCACCATTTTATATTTAAATTTTCTGCACTATCAATCCATTGCTGACTACCTCCAAACCCACCAACTAAGCTCGGTTTTAAAATGATGTATTGTGGCTTTATAGTTTGAAGTAAGTCTTGCTTATTTTCTTTAGAAAACACACCAATTAATTCTTCATCTAAAGCAATAGGCAATGGAGTTGCTTTACAAAGCTGAGCCATCGCATCAAATTGTTTTGGTTTTATGGGTTGCTCAATGGAATGTAACTGGTATTCTGATAATCGTTTTAACTTTTCTAAAGCATCATTAGGTGAAAAGGCTCCATTAGCATCTACTCTTAATTCAATATCTGAAACTGAGAACTCATTCCGTATCGATTTTAAGATATCTAATTCCGTTTGAAAATCAATAGCCCCAATTTTTAATTTAATACAACTAAAACCTGCCTCAATTTTATCCTTAATTTGAGAGCGCATAAAGTCTTCCTTGCCCATCCAAACTAAGCCGTTAATTGGTATACTGTCTTCTCCCTTTGAAAATTCAGAAGGAAATAATTGAAACTGATCTGTACGTTCTAATGATTTAAAAGCGGTTTCCAATCCAAACTGTATACTTGGAAACTCTATCAACTCTGCTAAAAGTTTTTCTACCCCAAGATGAATGTTGTTACAAGTCCATTTTAATTTATCTTCAAAATCTGGCCGATCATCAATAGATAAACCTCTTAAAATACCACACTCGCCAACGCCCGTTTTATCTTCATTTTCTAAAATTATAAACCAAGTTTCCTTGGTTGTCATCACTCCTCGCGATGTGCCACTGGGACGTTTAAATTTTAAAACATAGTGTTTGTATTCTGCTCTCATCATAGTAATCAAAAATACTTAATTATTTTCGTAAATTAGAGCTCAATTAACAATACAAAATGCCAAATTTTCCTAATATTATTCTTTATGCTATCCCGTTTTTTGTGCTGGCAATGGTGTTAGAATTATATGTAACTACTAAACAACATATTAAGACTTACGAATCTAAAGATGCCTTTACCTCTATTGCTATGGGATTGGGAAACGTGTTTTTGGGTTTTGCGAGTAAAGTTTTGGTGTTATTGGTTTTCTTTTTGGTTTATGATAACTTTAGATTGTTTACTATTCCTGTGGCTTGGTGGTCCTTTTTAATTCTATTTTTTGCGGATGACTTTGCTTACTATTGGTTTCATCGCGTCTCGCATGAATGTCGCTTATTTTGGGCTTCACACGTCGTTCATCATTCATCAGAACATTACAATTTAAGTACAGCACTTAGACAAACATGGTCTGGCGGTTTTTACACCTTTATCTTTTGGTTATGGTTACCGTTGTTAGGCTTTCATCCAGCTATGATTTTATTACAAATGTCTATTAGCTTGTTGTATCAATTCTGGATTCATACGGAAGCTATTAATAAAATGCCCAGATGGTTTGAAGCTATTTTTAATACCCCATCACATCACAGAGTGCATCATGGCAGTAATCCGATTTATTTGGACCGTAATCATGCTGGAATTCTAATTATATGGGATAAACTATTTGGAACATTTCAACCTGAATTAAGCGACGAAAAAGTAAGGTATGGTTTGGTCACAAATATTAAAACATATAATCCAATTAAAATTGCATTTATTGAATGGTGGTTGTTATTGAAAGACGCATCTTCAGGAAAAAAATCATTAAAAAACAGACTACTCTACCTTATTAAACCGCCCGGTTGGAAACATGATGGAACAGGCAAAATCAGTAATGATTTAAGAAATGAATGGTTAATGCGAAAAAAATAATTCTAGTTACTTTTAATCCGCATGCTATTGATTTATAGCGTTGAATTGTAAACTTTCAGCATTTTGTTAACCATTATGTCTTCAGAAAAATGATTAACAGCCTGTTTATATGCATTTTCTCCCAACGCCTTTAAAGTATTCGGGTGTGAGACGATAGTTTCAATAATAGCTGCTAATTGTACGACATTTTCAGACTCAAAAAGAAATCCATTCTCCCCCTCATTAATTTGGTCTTTGGCTCCTTCAATATTAGATCTAATCACGGGTTTTCTCATCATCATTGCTTCTAAAGGCACTAATGGAAAGCCTTCCATTCTCGATGGTAGAATTAACACATCTATCATATTATAAATATCTCTTGGATCTCTAAAAGGAATTAGTGTGACTAAATTTGACATTTTTTTGGCATCGATTAAGTTCTTTAACCAATCTATTTTCCCATCACCTACTATGATTAGATGTATTTTTAAATGTTTACACCGGTCTATCGCTGCAATTAAAATATCTACTCCTTTACGATGACTTATCCTGCCTACAAAACCAAAAATAACCCTATCAATAGGTATATTATTAATTCTCTTTAAATTTAAAACACTGTCTTTATCTAGGGTATACTTATGATCTTTAACTCCGTTGAAAATAAGTTTAACTTCACTTTTTTTATAGTTGTAATCAGACACTAAATTGATTTCTAGCTCTCTACTAATTGCAATTACATAGTCTCCTTTTCTATTGAACATGTGCTTTGGGATTTTCATGTTGTGATGTGTCACAATAAATTTTTTGCCCGTTAGAAATCTATATATAGCAGCTAAATAGGTAGTTACTGGATAATGGGCATGAATGACATCTGGCTTAAGCTTAAACAAATAAAACAAGGCAAATGGAATTGAAAAAATATATGAGAATAACTGATATAACTTAGTACGAAAATTAATCTTGTTATATATAGGAAAAGGCAGTTTAATAAATTTTACACCACTGCTTTTTACCTTTTCGAATAATGTTGTGGCACTTGGATTATCCCCGTGACCACCTGAAAGGATATAAACAGAATGTCCTCTTTCTATAAGGTTCTCAGCAACAGAATACATATGTGTTGTTGAACCTTCAGCAGGTAAATATCTAGCTAGGTATACGATTTTCATAACTATTAAAAAGAGAATTAAATAATTTTCATTTTTTTAATCATCAAATTAACACACTATGCTAGGTGACTAAAGCATATTTACTTTTACAAAAAATATGTACAACCTATAGGATTGTATATACCTCCTGAACTAACAAGTGAATAATATGATGTATGTAGCTATGAATCAAGTTCATATAAAGATATGTTTTTTAACTGAACTCTCTAATAAATAATTATAAATTTAAAGTGTATGCTATAAAACGAATTAAATTATCTCACATCTTTTCATAGAGATAACTATAAAATATGCATGTAATTTTCAGAAAACACAGAAGACATAAGACATAAGAAGGATAAGGTAAATTTAGCAATGATACTTAGAATATCTTCTCTATTAGGTTAACCGGCTTGAGCGTGTCGTTAATAATAATTTCAAAATCAACTACACCTATGATTAACTCTTCTTCGGTTATTACTTCTACTTTCCACAACCCTGGCATCGTATTATTTTTATAGGTGTAGCCACGATACCCATAATTTCGACCTCCTTTTATGGTATAACCAATATCTTCAATAGTTTGCCACTCTTCAGTTTGATTATTGTACCATTTCCAGCGGTGATAAATTGATTTTTCGATATCAGTTGGAGCAAATATGGATGTAAACACATAAACCGTTTCTTCAGGCTCTGAAATAAATTTTAACCGATGATCTCGCCAAAATATATACCAGTCGTCTGTTTCATATGTCACTGTATACGTATTGTTTTCAACTTTAATATTATGTGCCACTAATCCATTTTCTAAAGCCAAAGGCACAGGCGGAATTAGATTAAAAACATAGAACAAGTTAATCATACCGTAAAGGCCAAATACAAGTCCTATCACCTTTCCTAGTTTAATTTCAGCTCTAGTACTAGGACTTTTAAAATAAATAACGCTAATTAAAGTCAATGTTAATGCGAAACTAATAAGACCCGACAAAATAAAGACATTCGTATTCATTACTTTGATGAGCACTGGTATAATGAAAGAAAAAAAGGTGAAGTTGATAAAAAAGTAAACGCTGAATTGTAAATACTTATTGGAGATTCGTTTTTTTAGAAGCTCGTTCGCAAAGAGAAGCACTAATAAGATGATAAAAAACGACATCGTCTTAGATAGAGAAACACTTCTAGAAAAGTAGATGACATACGCGCTTGACAGTGCACCAAAGAAGAATTGAATAGCTAAGGGGTAATAGTCTCTTAATCTTAGTAAAAATCTATTTTTCCATTTAAAATCGTCTGCTAAGTTAAATAAGTAAATCGTAATCGTTAAAAACGTCATATGCAGACTTAAAACGGTTAAATCATATAAGCGATCAACGCGTCCAAGTGTTAACGTATCGAAAACAAATCCACCGATAAAGAAAATAATAGGTGCATATTTCTCGTGCTTACGTATGAATTCCCGAAAAACACTACTCCTAAATTTAACTAATGTTCTTTTCATTTCAATTATAGAAGCATCTAATTATTAAAGTTAATGTTTCACAATACGATATACCTTTTATCAAACCTATTTGATCTAATCAATCTGTTTTACTAGCGTTTAACGTCCAGATTAAAGCTTTTTCTTTTGTCGCTCTAAAAATGGTATTATGCTGCTCATTTGGTTCGTCTGAATATTTCCACACTAACTGCTTAGGTGATTTATTTTCTAAAATTTCAGCAATATTTTGAGAGTGAATAGAAATATCTTTTGCACCAGAAGCGGCAAACCAAAGTTTAGTCTGTCTTTCTGGGAAATTTTCTAAATAGTTTTCCGTGTTTTTTACTAAATAATGATCGTTCCACCATAATGACGGATCCATGGCTATATAAAAATCGAACGTATCTGGGTTAAGAAGAAACGTTTCCATTACAAATAAGCCAGCCAAAGATTCTCCAATAATACCTGTTTTATTAGCCGTTCTATACTTACCATTAATGTCCGTCATTAATTCATCTGTAATAAAAGCTCTAAAATCTTTTGCACCATCTGTTAATGGGCAATACTCCTCATCTGCTTTTACTTCAGAAGCACCAGACAAATCTTTTCTTCTATCTATGTTTTCTATGCCAACAAGGATAATTGGATCTATACTTTTATTTTCAACAAGTTTAGAAATCGTATTTGCAATATGTGGGAAATCCTCCATTACAATACCACCATCTGGCATATAAATTACTGGTAAAGAATCAGTACTCGTTTTATAATTTGGAGGTGTCCAAACGTTAATAACGCGCGTTTCATTTAGAATTGTAGATTCTATCTTAAAATTATCATGTGGAGGAATAGGATCGTTATACTGTGGTGCATTTGAGCAGCTATAAACAACAACACTAATTAGAAAACAACATATTAGATTTTTCATATTTTGAGTTTTTATTAATAGATTATAAACATTATTAAAAGTTGACCGTTTTATCAATGCAAAATACTATAAAACAACCAACTATAAAAACACACCAACTCTAGTGTCCGTTTTGCTCTAGTTTAATATTTAAACACGATTAAACTTATAACTCTATACGCTCTCCAATCTCTAGCAACATTAAGTCTTTACCCTTATCGAAGAATTTCCGTTTGGCTTCTTCATGATTAATCTCAATATACCCAAAGGTATCGAAATGATAACCTAGAATTTTATCGCATTCAACAAAATCGCTTGCTAAAATAGCATCATCAATACCCATAGTAAAATTATCTCCAATTGGTAAAATGGCCAAATCGAGTTTGGTTTGCATCGGAATTAATTTCATGTCCATAGTCAAAGCGGTATCGCCTGCAATGTAAATCGTTTTATGCTCGCCTTCAATAATAAACCCACCAGGTTGTCCGCCATAGGAACCATCAGGAAATGACGAGGTGTGAATGGCATTGACATATTTAAGATTCCCAAATTCGAAATCCCATGATCCACCATGATTCATAGGATGACCTTCTAAATCTTTGTTTTGGAAATGCGTTACAATTTCAAAATTAGAAATGATAATAGCACCCGTACGTTTAGCAATAGCTTCTACATCTAAAATATGATCTTGATGTGCATGTGTTACGAGAATATAGTCGGCCTTAAGCATATCTATGTCTATCTTTGAAGCTTTATCATTCCCCGTAATATAAGGATCTACTAAAATATGAATGTCCTTAATTTGAATACCTAAAGCGGCATGACCATAAAATGTGATTTTCATAATTATATATTTATGTTATTGTAAAATCATAAATTGTCTTTTCTTTCGACCAGAACTCATCATAATAAATTTTCCGTCTTGATAAGTTCCATAAAAAGGTTGATAATAGGTTTTACCCTTATTATCTTGAATCTTACTATATATTACTTCTCCAGAGCTGTTGTAAACAATATCGTAGAGTGATGACGATTCAAACCAACCTTTAGAAACTTTAGTTCTGCCATCATCTTTTTCGAGAAGGTTTTTTCCAGAGTTTAAAAGCACGTGCAATTCATCATTTTTTAAAAATGCGTTATAAGAAGGAGAATTAGAGCGTTTAAAGATACTTCTTCCCCAATCTAAATTTCCAGAGGCACCAAATTTAAAAATAAGGATATCATCATAATGATAAACGGTTTGCCAATAACCATTATTCATACCTGTAGAAACATAAGTTTGTGTGATATAAAACTCTTCAGCTAATAAATACGTGTTGCCTTGTGAATCTTTTAAAACATAATCTATGTAAAAATTAGTCAGTTCTTTTCCTTTTTCTTTTTTTCTTGAGCCTTTTTTATCACCATACAAATCTTCATATACATCTAAAGGTAACTCATAATTATTTTTACTAGCAACCGAGAAAATATCAGAATCAATGATAAAATTACAGCCCCCTTTAATCTTACCAGTTCTTTTTTCTGAATAAAAACCAATGAGGTGCAGTTTATTATCAACTATTGAAATCCTTAAGTTTCTAATATGCTGATCATCGAGACTTATAGATATTTCTTCGTTAGCTTTTTCTGTAATTTTATTTAAAATAAAACTATAGTTCGCTTCTCCTTTTTTCTTTTCTTTTTTGCCATTTTCGTATAGTTTTCCTAATACAAATACCACACCGTCGTCATTTATAGAAATATCATTATGTTGAAAATATTTTTCTTCATGCTTTTGATAACTCTTAGTGTATATGTGCTCTAAGGTAGTAGCATCAAACACTCTTATGGCATAATCATTTACATCTTTATAAATATTATCTGTAGCCATTGCCAAATATTGACCATTTGGAGATATATCTATACTGGTTTGACGATCTTTTCGATTACCAAATAAGAATCTTTTTTTTGCTACTGTAGCTTCGAATAATTTCTTTTTGTTATGTGATCCGCTTTTGATATTAAATGTATGACAGTAAACCAAACGCTCTTTAGCCTTAGGCGAAAACACCGTAAACACTTTAATTTCATCACCATAGACAACTTCGCCTATATACCTTTCCTTTTTGTCACTTTTTACGACTAGGTTATGTGTTTTATTGAGGTCATTGTCAAAAACATCGAACAATATATCATGCTTACTCTCTCTGACTATCCCTGTTAAGCCATTTTCAGTAGTATGAATTGTTAATACATCTATTGCTTTTTCTTTATCCTTGTATTCTGCGCTTTCGCTGATATTTAAGGTTGTGTTTTGCGCATTAATAATTGTAAATAAAATTAATAGGATTAACGTAAATAGCTTTTTCATATCATTTATGTAAATTAATTAAAGTGTTAAAATAAAAAAAACTTAAGCATTTACGAGCTTAAGTTTTATAAAAATTTTTATAAGTAACTATGTTTAAATAATCTAATATAAAATATATCCAACTCCCAAAAGTATTGCAATGAGGAATGTGGACAGGGCTAAAACCTTTAATTGACTATCGAAATCATTAGGTTTTTCTGCTGTTTTTATCTTTTTAAGATGAATTAATAAAGGGATAAATGCTAACAAATACATAAAATTATAAGGCTCAACATAATATAATATTGAGAATAATACTGAGACTAACATAGCACCTATTACAAGCGCAAAATGATACTGTTTAGCGCGTTTCTTTCCGAGTTTAATTGCTAAAGTAATTTTCCCTGCATTGGTATCAGAATCAATGTCTCGCATGTTGTTTAAATTTAACACACCTACACTTAATAAACCTATTGAAATAGCTGGTAAGATGACAACATGATCTAATCTATGCATAAAAAGAAAATAACACCCCAAGGTACTAATTAACCCAAAAAAGATGAATACAAAAACATCGCCAAGTGCACGGTAACCATAAGGAGACCTTCCCATAGTGTAATTTAAAGCGGCATAAACTGAAAATCCACTAAGTACTAAAAATAATAAAATATATAAAATACTCCCAGAATCAAAAGCGCTCCAAATAAGGACCATGGTTAATATAATAACGATAATAATATTAAGTTTAATACCATCCATCATTTCATCTGGAGTAATGGCACCACTCTGCAGGGCCCGTTGCGGACCTACACGTTCATCATTATCCGTTCCACGCATACCATCACCATAATCATTAGCTAAGTTTGACAGTACTTGCAAAGCAATTGTTGTTAATATCGCAAGAGCAAAAACCCATGGGTTAAATTTTCCATTATAAAATGCAAAACAACCTCCAAGAATAATTCCAGAAACAGAAAGTGGTAACGTTCTTAATCTCATGGCAGAAAGCCACGGTTTAATTTTATTCATTTCGTTTAGATTAAGGAATCCATTTTTTCGGAAAATTAGGCTTCCTTTTTTCTAAAAAGGCATCTCTACCTTCTTTAGCTTCATCTGTCATATAAGCCAATCGTGTAGCTTCACCTGCAAATACTTGTTGACCAACCATACCGTCATCGGTAAGATTCATCGCAAATTTCAACATTTTTATAGATGTTGGTGATTTAGCTAATATTTCTTGTGCCCATTCGTATGCGGTATCTTCTAACTCTTCATGAGGAATAACGGCATTTACCATGCCCATGTCATAAGCTTCTTGGGCAGAATAATTTCGTCCTAAGAAAAAGATTTCTCTTGCTCTTTTTTGGCCTACCATTTTTGCCAAATACGCAGAGCCATAACCACCATCAAAACTAGTAACATCTGCATCTGTTTGTTTAAAAATAGCATGTTCTTTACTCGCTAAAGTTAAATCGCAAACCACGTGTAAACTATGGCCTCCACCTACAGCCCAACCTGGCACAACAGCAATAACCGCTTTTGGCATAAAACGAATTAAACGTTGCACTTCTAATATGTTTAAACGATGGTAACCATCCTCTCCAACATACCCTTGGTGACCTCTAGCCTTTTGATCGCCTCCAGAACAGAAACTCCAAATACCATCTTTGGTAGAAGGGCCTTCTGCACTTAAAAGTACGACTCCAATATTTACATCTTCGCCTGCATCATAGAAGGCGTCATAAAGTTCTGAAGTGGTCTTTGGGCGAAATGCATTGCGTATATCTGGTCTATTAAATGCAATTCTGGCAACCCCATTGCATTTATGATAGGTTATATCTTCATAAGACTTGGCAACTTTCCAATCTATATGGCTCATATTTATCACTATTTAGAGCGCAAAAGTAAGAAATTAATAATAATACGCTAAACACTATTTTTTACTTTATTTTATTATGCAAGCATAGTATATTTGCGTTCAAAATATTAATATACAATGAATTATAACCCTAACCTGCATCATGAAGAATATAAGGTCTATAAATTGAAGTTAGGAACCGTATATATTTACTCGAATTTTTTGGTATCAGAGTTTGATGAAGGTGCAGATATAACTTTCAAAAACTTTGATGAACTCGCATTCATAATAAAAACACATTTTGAGGATAGACCTTTTGGTTTTATAGCTAACAGAAAAAATTCTTATTCAATAAACCTTAATGACGCTAAAATATTTAACGAAACATTCAAGAATCTAAAAGCTTATGCTATAATTGTTTATAGCAATCTTACTGAACGTATTATTGAAATTGAAAGTCACTTTTTCAAATTCAACAGAAAAGTATTTAAAGATTTCGAAAACGCTATAGATTGGATTGAAAACTCATTAGCTAATCCAGAAAACGATTCTTATAATAAATAAATACCGTCTTCTTTTATTTCTATCTGACGCTCTTTATATAACGAACCAACCGCTTTTTTAAAGCTCTTTTTACTCATCTGTAATAAATCTTTAATCACTTCAGGATTCGATTTATCATGCACAGGTAAAAAGCCTCCATTGTCATGTAATTCGTTTAGAATATGCTCCGCATTCGGTTCAATATTTCTATAACCTATTTGATTTAGTGAAATATCGAGCTTATTATCCTCACGGACTTTTTTAATAATTCCCTTAAATCTATCACCTACACTAATATCTCTATAGATATCATCATTAAAAACCAGACCTAAGTGCGTTTTATTTACAATAACATTCATTCCTAATTCTGAAGGGTGAGACACAATAAGATCTACCTCGTCAAATTGAGCAACAGTTAATTCTTTATTGTCTAAAAAACGATTGGTTTTACTAGAAGCAACAAGTCGCTGAGATTCTTCATCCAAATAACAATGTATTAGATACCAACCACCAGATTTCATTTTAAAAGCTTGTTCTCTAAATGGGCAAAACAATTCCTTTACCAAACCCCAATCTAAAAAAGCTCCGTAATCTGTAACTTGGTTACAACGTAATAAAGCAAAATCACCTTTTTTAATATAAGGTTGATCTGTTGTAGCAACTGGTCGTTCTTCGTTATCTAAATAAACAAAGACTTCAATTTTGTCACCTATATCAAATACTTTAGGCACATATCTGTTAGGTAAAAGGACTTCACCATCTGCACCATCTCCCAAAAACAATCCTGGTTCGGTATCTCTTAAAATTTCTAACGTATTGTATTCTCCTAAATATATCATGTTGCAAAGGTAAATATATTTTGATGAGATTTTAAAAAGAAGTTGAATGTATAATTAATTTTTTCTGCACAAAAAAAGCGTCATAATTTAAAAATTATAACGCTTAATCGTATTTAAACTTTTATCTATGAATAAACAGACTCTTTTTTGAAATGTACTGTTAATAAGTAGTAAACCACTACTCTATATTTTGACCGATTAGAACGACCATATGTTTCCATTACAGAATCAATGGCTTTGTCTAATTCAGCACCATCTTTTAATCCTAATTTTTTAATTAAAAAGTTGTTTTTTACGGTTGCTAATTCTTTTTCATCAGAACCAGAAACTGTAGATGAATCTGCATTGTAAATTGAAGGACCTAAACCTATAGTTACTTTAGTTAATAAATCCATATCAGCATTAACACCACATTTATCTTTTAAATCTGCCGCATACTTTACGATTAAATCATCTCTTTTACTCATGTTTCTATTTGTTTTAAGTTATTTAGTTTTCAAAATTATACCATTTAAAGGTAACAATTTTTAGACACAATAAAAATCAAATAGTCACATCTTTACTATTTTGCAACATTTATTTAATGTATTTAAAAAAATCTAATAGGATTTTATCATTACTACGCGATGGTGTAAATATCTCTAATAATTTTGGTTTTCTAGCTCCTTTATAAAAGGATTCTAATTGCTGTTCTAATTCCGTTTCATTTTTAGCAACAGCATACTCAAAACCATACATTTCAGATAATTGCTTAGCTGTTAAGTGATGTTTGGTTTCAAAGAAACGATCAAAATTTTCTGTGTTTTTATCACCTGGTAAGATTCTAAAAATACCACCCCCTTCATTATTAATTACAATAATTCTGAAGGTTTTTGGAATGTAATTGTTCCAAAGTGCATTGCTGTCATAAAAGAAACTTAAATCACCTGTAACCAGTGTGATTCGCTTATCTGATGCTACGGCTGCACCTATTGCTGTACTCGTACTACCATCAATACCACTTGTACCTCTATTACAAAATACATCAATACTTTTTGTTAGTTGAAACAATTGTGTGTAGCGTATTGCAGAGCTATTGCCCACTTGTAACTGACTTTGCTTTGGAATACTCTTTAAAACTGAATTGAATGCTTTAAAATCCGAAAACGGAAGAGTTTGCAGATAATCATCTTGTAATTTTCGTCGTTTCTGACGCACAGCAAGCCACACACTTTTATATGTACTTTTTGTATGGTGCGTAACTTCAGGTAAAAATGAACTTAAAAATGTATCGGGACGTAATTTAATATGCTTTTCTAGGCAGAAAAAAGTATCATTAGCTCTCGTTAAGCCAACATGGCAATGCAGTTCTGGCTTATAGGTTCTTAAAAATGCTTTTATTTTTTTTGAAACAATTAAGCCTCCAAATGTAATTAATATGTCTGGTTGAAGAGCTTTTAAATCATCTTCATCTAAGGGTGCAATTAACTTGTCAATACCAGGAAAAAAATCAGCATGGTGCAAATTAGAAGTCGTTTCAGTTAATACTATTATACTATCATCATCTGCTATTTCCTGTATCCATTGTGCTTCAATAGAATTGGGTTCTAATACACCAACCAAAATCATTTTTCGTTTAGCACTATGCCAAACATCTAGTAAGCTCTTAATTTCAAAACGATCGACCTTATCCTCTCTACTTCTAATTTTAAAAGGCTTTGGATTTATGGTTAATTCCTCTGTCGTTTCGTATAAAGGTTCATCAAATGGGCAATTAATATGAACTGGTCCTGAATTTAATTTCGCAACCGTAAGGGCATCATGAATTTCAGATTCATTATGTGTCTGTATGTCTTTTTGAAGCCCTAGGAAACGCTCTAGCTTATTCTCTATACTTTTAAGAATAGCTCTTTCACTATCTGTATGAGCGTTTTCTCCTTCCTTTAAATCTGATTTTAAATTGGCATTGTACACTACATGTTCTCCATAAACATTTTTTTGTTTTATAGTTTGTCCATCACCGATATCTATAAGATGTTTTGGTCTGTCTGCAGATATAACGACTAAAGGAATATTGCTGTAATAGGCTTCTGAAACCGCTGGATAATAATTTAGTAATGCACTACCAGAAGTACAAACCACAGCAACTGGTTCTTGTAGTTGCTGAGCAATTCCTAATGCAAAAAACGCAGCACAACGTTCGTCAACGATACTGTAACACTTAAAAAAATCATCGTTAGTAAAACCGATTGTTAACGGAGCATTTCTACTACCTGGCGAAATTATAATATGCTTTACATTATGTGTTTTACATAAGGTAACTACAGTTTGGGACAAAGGTATTTTTGAGTACTTCATATAAATACAAAATTACCTAATAAAAGGAGATAATAAAATAGAGCTTCAACTAAAAATATAACTAATTACATTTTTTATTTAATTAAGTACCGTATTGATTGTGCCTGTTTTATTTACGGTTTCTTCCCATTCGTTTTCTGGGTTAGAATCTTTGGTAATACCTCCACCTACATAGATATTTGCATTGGAGTCTTTGAGTTGCATGCAACGTAAATTCACGTAGAAATTAGACTGTGTTTTTACAACAGCGTAAGCATTATTCTCTACGTTACGCCTGTTAGTGTTACGAGTTCTGCTTTGTGTTAAATTTAATTCTCCTAAAAAACCAGTGTAATATTCTCGGCTATAGTTTTCATTATTAAGTATGAAATCCTTTGCTTTTGCTTTAGAAAACCCACAAACCGCTGGAGTTGGATGCAAAGCTTCAATTATCGATTTCAAATCCGCATCATCTTTTAAAACACTAATGATTCTCGTTTTAAGATGTAATAAATTTCCGGCTCTTACAGTATCTACTTCTGATACATTGATATTTGAAGCATATGGCTTTAGTTGTTCTGTAATGTAATCCGTTACAATTTGCTGCTCCTCAAACTCTTTATTTGTCCAGCTTACTTCCTTGTCTTCTTGGTAAGCTTGGGTTCCAGCTAAAGAAATGGTGGTGAGTCGTTTACCTTCAATTTTTAACAATAACTCTGGTGTGGCTCCAATCCATAATCCTACTTTAGGATGATACCAACAGTACACCATTGCATTTGCATAGGTATTAAAAAGCCGTTTAAAAATGTTTAATGGATTCGTATCTTGAAGTGATTTTGTTTCAC
Organism: Winogradskyella pacifica; assembly: GCF_013403915.1. GTDB lineage: Bacteria > Bacteroidota > Bacteroidia > Flavobacteriales > Flavobacteriaceae > Winogradskyella > Winogradskyella pacifica. Next base: position 97,015 of record NZ_JABFDI010000011.1, on the reverse strand, counting down.
AACGCGAAAGCACTACTTTTTGTAAATCCTTATTTTTAATACTATCGATTCCTTTAGAAACCAAATCGATATGTTGCATTCTTTCTTTTTCACTTTGAAGAATCTCAGTAGATTCAAAATCTTCAACGTCTAAATTATCAATTGTTATTTCAGAATACAAACAATGCTCTTTAGGAAAAAGAATACTGTTTTGCTTGAGATCGAAAGGAGCAAATAAAAATCCACTTTCGGCAAAAGTCTCTGATTTATAAACAGAATCGTCCTCTTGCAACCAACATTTAATTATTGAATTAATTGGTCTACTGTAAACTACAAAAGGTAAATTGTTTTTGTATTGCTGCTCTAAAGCATCAAAAAAGGATATAGAATCCATTACTTATTTCTTTTTTGGAAGTGAAATCGTAGATAGTCTACATATTGAAATTAGATTATCGGCTTCATCAGTTACTCTAATATCTAATAATTGCGTGGTACGTCCTTTATGTAAAAATGTCGCTTTAGCATAGATATAACCTTCGGTAACACTTTTGAGATGATTCGCTGTAATTTCTAAACCACGAACAAACATATTCTCCGTATCTATAAAAATATGCGAAGCAAAACTACCAACACTTTCTGCTAAAGCGGCAGTGGCTCCTCCATGTAATACTCCATCGGGTTGGTACACTTTAGATGTTACAGGCATTCTGGCTACTAAAAAATCATCACCAAAGTCCACCATTTCAATATCTAAGGTTTCCATTAAGGTATTTTTGCTTGCTAAATTCGCTTTTGCTAAGAAATCCTCTTTAGTCATTTGCATATAAAAATAGTATTTTTGAATCGAATACAAAGATACAGAAACCGCCTAGAAAAATGAATTCACAAGAGAAAGAAATCTCATACACCAGTACCAACTCCTACTCTACTTTAAATACACTTTCTGAACGTACAAAAATGGTTTGGTTGGTATGTCACGGTATGGGATATATGAGTCGTTATTTTCTTAAATATTTTAAAGGCTTAAATGCAGAAGACAATTACATCATTGCTCCACAAGCTCCAAGCAAGTTTTATATTCAGCCTAAAATGCATGTTGGTGCTAATTGGCTAACGCGAGATAATACTGAAGCTGGAATGGATAATATTCTAAATTATATTGATGCGGTATTAGAAGCTGAAAAAATTCCTGAAGGTGCTCATTTAATCGTTTTCGGCTATTCGCAAGGAGTAAGTGTGGCTATGCGATATATAGCAAAACGACAGCTACAATGCCAACAGCTTGTACTCCATTCTGGCGGAATTCCGAAGGAATTAACCGCCGAAGATTTTGAGTATCTAGCTAAAGATACCAAAGTGAAATTGATTTATGGCACTGAAGATGAATATTTAGATGAACAAAGAATTCAACTAGAATCAGCACGTGCTACACATCTATTTGAGGACAAAGTTTCGATTATACCTTTTAAAGGAACACATGTGGTTAATGTTGGGTTTATTGATAAATTAGTCTAAGAAAGATTTAAGCAATAAACCTCCTTTTAAAGGTTATTCATAATTTCTTGCAATTGTCCTGCTTTTATTGGCTTTATAATATAGTCAGAAATGTCGCTAATGTTCTTAGCCCTTTCTATATCTACAGGATCAACAGAAGAAGACACCATGTAGATCGTTATTTTCTTATTTAATTTAGGTTTGATTTTCACATACTCTTCCATAAATTGAAAACCATCCATAATAGGCATATTAATATCTAAAAATATGATATCTGGAAGTTCTTCATTGTTATAGAGATTATCTATTAAAAACTCTAAAGCCTCTTCACCATCTGAAAAAAGACTTATTTTTTTATCTAAATTAATGGACTTAAGTATTTTAACAATTGTAAATTGATAGATGTCATCATCATCAATTACACATATATTGTAATTACTATTCATAATTAAAAAATTATTGTAAACGTTGTCCCTTTATTTACTTTACTCGATACATTAATAGCTCCACCCATCGCTTCAATTTGTGTTTTGGTCATATATAGCCCCACGCCTTTAGCATCTGGATGTCTGTGAAATACTTTATTTAAACCAAAAATTTTATTACCATGTCTCTCTAAGTTTATACCTAAACCGTTATCTGTTATTGTTAATTTTATTTTCCCATTGTGGTTTTCAGATTCTATACTAATCTGTGGATCTCTATCTTTAGACCTGTATTTTATAGCATTTCCTATCAAATTAAGGAAAATACTCTCTAAATAAATTTTATCATAATTTATTGATGGCAATTTAGAAAAATCTGCTTTAATTATAGCACTAGTTTTTAATATTTCTCCACTTAAAATGTCTGTTGTGGTTCTCAGCACGTCTTCAAATCGAATAACTTCCTTATTCCGAGAATTGTCACTTCTAATTTTTAACGCCTCTACCAACGTGTTTAAGGTTACGGTAAGATGACTAATAACTGCTTCGAATTTTTTAAACAAAAAGTCTTTTTCTTCATTATCATCCGATTCTACATAAAATCCTAAAAGAGAATTTAAATTACTTACTGGCGCTCGGAGATTATGAGACGTAATCTGTGCAAAATCTGCAAGTTGACTATTTTGAATAATTAATTTCTGTGCTAAAACTTCTAAATCATTTTTAGCATTTATTATTTTAGTTTGTGCTAATTTTTGAACCGTTATATCTCGTATAGCTGCCGAGACTAATAAGCCTTCTTCTGTTTGAAGCGGGCTCAAACTTATTTGTATTGGTATTTCTATGCCGCTTTTATTTATAGCGAATAGTTCTTTTTCATTACCTACTCCCATAGCACTTACATTTAGGTTAGAGAAAAAACCGTCACTATAAGAAACATAGTCTTCTGAAGATTGCTTAGGAATAAGAATTTCAACAGGTTTATTAATTAATTCTTCTGCTGAATAACCAAATAATTTTTCAGCCTGTTTATTAATAAGTTGAATATTTTCTTCTGCATTTACAATTACCATGGCATCTGGTGCAGACTCTAACAAGCCTCTAAACTTGTTTTCTGCCATTCGCTGTGCCGTTACATCTTGGCAGGTCCCAATCATTTCAACCACATTACCAGTAGTATCTAAAATAACTTCGGCCAAAAGTTGTATGGTTTTTACCGTTCCATCTACTAATGTAATACGATGCATTAAGTCAATAACTTCTTTATCATTAATGGACTTCTCTACATGTGCTGTTACTCTATCTTTATCATCTGTATGAACAAAACTAAAATAGGTATCATACGATATCGTCGTATTTTCTTCAACTCCAAATATATTGTAAAGGTTAGCAGACCAATCTACAGCATTTGTTATAAGATTCCATTGCCAATTCCCCATCATCGTAATCTTCTCAGCAAAAGTTAATAACTGATTCTTGCGCAAAATTTCATTCTCCGCTTGTTTTTGAGCCGTTATATCTCTTATCGCCGCTGATAATAATAGTCCTTGTTCAGTTTGAAGAGGACTAAGACTTACTTGAATAGGAATTTCTTTACCTTCTTTATTTAAACCATATAATTCATTTCTAGCTGTTGTTAAACGTTTCTCAGGATCATTGCTAAAAAAGCTAGCACGATGTTCCGTATGCATGCCTTCAAATCTTTTAGGAATAAGCATTTCTACCTTCTTACCTATTAATTCGTCTATATGGTAGCCAAATAATTTTTCAGCTTCTTTATTAATTAATTGGATTTCATCGTTTTCATCGACAATAACCATAGCATCTGGAGCCGATTCTAATAAGCCTCTAAACTTATTTTCCTCCATCTTTTGTTCGGTGATGTCTTGGCAAGTTCCCATCATTTCAAGAACTTCACCTTGCTCATTGAGTATAACTTCCCCTAAAAAATGAACTGTTTTTATTTTTCCACTACCTGTTACAATACGGTGTATAAAATTACTAGGGAACTTTTTTTCTAAGAACGAATCAGCTACATACTTAGCGATATATTCTTTATCGTCTGGATGAACATAACTGTAAAATGTATCATACCTTAGATTAGTTATGCTTTCATCATGTTCAAATATTTTGTACAAATTAGAAGACCATTTTAAGCTATCAGTGACAACATCCCATTGCCAATTCCCCATCATGGTTATCCGTTCTGCAAAACTTAAAAAGTGGTTTTTACGGATTAGTTCTATTTCTGCCATCTTCTGAGCTGTAACATCTTGGCAGGTACCTATAACTTCTGTTACATCACCAAAATCATTTGTAGTCACCTGAGCTAAAAGTTGAACAATTTTTATCGTACCATCTTTTAATTGAATTCGATGCGTTATATCCGTAAACGCTTTATCTTCAACAGTCTTACGCATGTGTTCTGCTACACGATCCTTATCTTCTGGGTGCGAAAAATTAAGATATGTCTCTAATGTTGTATGCGTATTTTCATCCAATTGAAAAATACGATAAAGGTTCGTTGACCATTTAACGGTATCATTTGCAATATCTACTTGCCAATTCCCCATCAGCGTAATTTCCTCTGCAAAATTTAGTATTTGGTTTTTCCGAATCAATTCATTCTGAGTAATTTTTCTCTCAGTAATATCATTTGACACAGCTAAAAAGCCTATTTTTTTACCCTCATTATTTTTTATGGCCGTTAATGTTAATTCTACAGGAAACGTTGAACCATCTTTTCTTCTAAACGTCCATTCTCTTGTATCGTAAGCATTCTGCTTTGACAATTCTAAATAAGGACTAAAACCGTCGAGATCTTTATTATACTTTTTAGCAATATCTTTCTTAAAAGCGATAAGCTCTTCATCTAAATGATAAATCTCTGGTTTCTTTAATCCAATCATTTCTGAAGCGGAATACCCCAATAAAAATTCTGCACCATAGTTAAAATGCGTAATAATCCCATCATTATCAACCGATACAATGGCTAATGGACCAGAGTTAAATATTGCTTTTAATTGCGTGTGGGCATCAAATAATTCTCTTTCTGCGGCATAAGCGGCTGTAATATCTTGACAGGTTCCAATCATTTCAATAATATTACCGAATAGATCGGTAATAACTTCACCTAGAAGTTGTACAGTTTTAACCTCACCATTACCTGCTATAATACGGTGGGTAAGTCGCTTAAGTCTTTTCTCTACACGTGTTTGATCAAAATAATCGGTTACAATATCTTTATCTTCAGGGTGAACAAAACTAAAATACGTATTAAAACTTAATGTTTGTACCTCCTTATCGAGCCCAAAGATATTATACAAGTTATTAGACCATTCTACCTTATCTGCAACGGTATCCCATTGCCAATTTCCTAATAAGCTAATTTCTTCAGCAAAGTTTAATAATTGATTTTTTCTTAAAATCTCATTCTTCACTACCTGCTTCTCAGTAATATCGAATGCGACACCCAAGAATCCAATTTTTTCACCTTGTTCGTTCCTAATTGCCGTTAAGGTTAATTCTACAGGAAATGTAGAGCCATCTTTTCTTTTATACGTCCACTCCCGAGTATCATATTCATTTCGTTTTGCTAATTCCAAATAAGGATCAAATCCCTCAGGATCCATACCATATTTTTCTGCTATATCAATTCTAAATTGATCTAGTTCTTCGTCTATATGATAAATTTCAGGTGCTTTTAATCCTACCATTTCCGAAGATGAATAGCCTAATAGATGTTCCGCACCACTATTAAAATGAGTAAATATTCCATTATTATCAGTAGATACAATTGCAATAGGACCAGAGTTAAAGATTGCTTTTAATTGCATGTGCGCATTATTCAATTCTATTTCTGCTTCTTTTGTCGCTGTAATATCTTGGCTAGTGCCATTTATTTTAATAATCTCGCCATTACCATTTGCGACAACTCCACCTAATACCTGAATGGTTTTCACCACACCATCTCCTGTTACAATACGATGTATAAATTTATTAAATGTTTTCTCTTCAATTATTTGTCTTACACAGGTACCTACAAATTCTTTATCATCAGGATGAACCAAATTAAAATAAGTATCAAAATTTAAAACATCAATATCTCTATTGAGATCAAAAATATTATAAAGATTATTAGAACTTTCTATATTACCTGTAGCTATGTCCCATTGCCAATTTCCTAGCAAGGTTATCTCTTCAGCAAAATTTAATTGTTTGTTTTTTTGCAACAGCTCATCTTGAGCCATTCTTTTTTCTGAAACATCTGTAGACACTCCTAGAAACCCAATGACTTCACCTTTCTCATCTTTAATGGATGTTAAGGTTAATTGAACAGGAAGAATCGATCCATCCTTTCTCAAGTAGTGCCATTCTCGCGTATCGTAAGCATTATATTTTGCTAATTCTTGTTGTGCACTAAAACCGGTAAGACTTTTTCCATATTGTTTAGCGATATCCGCTGTAAAGTTATCTAATTCTTCTCTGAAATGGTACAAGATTGGTCTTTCTAAACCTATCATTTCATCTGCAGAATATCCCGTTAAAGCTTCCGCCCCAGGATTAAATTTATTTATAATACCATCTTTAGTCGTAGCAACAATAGCAATCGCTTTAGAATTAAAAATGGCTTCTAACTCTGTATGCGCCTTATTTAAAGCTATTTGAGAAAGTTTCTTCTCATTTATATCTTGAAACACCCCGAAAATACGTGTACATTCCCCATTTACAACCTCTGCTTGGCCAATAGCACGTGTCCAAACTATATTACCCTTTAACGTCACTAACTCGACTTCCACATCATATGAAGTTCCATTTTCAATCGCTTCATTTACAGATTTTTCAATAATATCTCTACTTTGTCCTTCTTTAAAAAAATTAATTCCTGTTTCTAAATTTGGTTTAAAATCTTCAGAAGCTTCGTGTATTTCGTACACGATTTTACTCCAAAAGAGAGTGCCGTTAATTAAATCTATATCCCATGTCCCAATACGAGACACTTCATTAGATTTTTCTAAAATTTTTTCTATACGATTTTTTTCATCTTCCTTTTCCTTTAGGTGTGTTATATCACCTGTATGCATTAGTAAACCTCCAATCTTACCTTCTGAAATATACCAAGGACGTACATCCCAAAAAATCCATTGTACGGTTCCATCCGCACGGATAAAAGGTGCTTCATCACAAGTGTCAATAGCACCATTTAAACACCTTTGATTCTTCTCTTTCCAATCCTCACCGATTTCTGGAAAAATATCATAATGGCTACGACCAATAATCTCTTCATTCTCCATTTTAAAATCAGTGACCCACCGCTGAGATACTGCTATATATCTCATATCATTATCTAACATGGCAATAGCTGTTGGTGCTTGCTCAATAAATACTTTATTATAAGCCTCTCTTTTTTCTAAATCTATTTTAAGACTTGTTAGCTCTAATAAATTTTCTTTTATCTTGGTTTGAGATTTTCCTAGTTCACTATTTACTTCTACTAGTTTATTATTTTGCTCAAATAATTGCTTTAGTGCAGGAACTAAAACAAATAGGAATTCCCCCAATAATATTAATATCGCAATAAATGCGAGGATATAAATCGTTTGTAAAAGATTTTGAAGATTTTTATCAGCACTCTTTTGATATTCTCTAATTACAGACTGCATCGTTAAGAAATAAGGCAATTCTGCGTCTGCTATACTATTTACATCTTCGGCAATTAAATTTTTATTAGGATTGTTTATAATATTCCTACTAGACGAAACTATTTTCTGTGATTGTGTATCCGTTATTTTAAGTAAAGAATCTAATACTTTACTTCCTCCTTCTAGTTTATTTACAGAATCTAAATAATGATGTGTGTTTTCAAATTCATCAACATAGTCTTTAAACGCCCCTATTATTTCTGAGCTGATCGTATCTCCATTAAGACTTTCAAAAGAATATACTAAGCTATTCATACGTTCGTTTAACATACACTGCTCAGATGCTTTATTAATTAATAAAGCTTCTCCTTTTTGATCATTAACGCTACTTTGAAGAATAAATAAGATGCCTATAATGATTAATATAAATGTAGATATAAATAATAAATATCTTTTTTTGATTAAATGTTCTAGTCTCTTCACAGTTTTTTAATAAATAAAATACGCCTGTCAAAACAAACAGAAACGTTTAAATACATTTGCTATAAAAAATATTTTAACTATAATACTTCCCGCGTATACATGTTTAGACACATTCAATTCATTGAGAGTCACTTATAAATAAAAAAAAAGACAAATATGACTTGGGGTAATACAAATAGATAAAACGTTAAAATACAAAAATTTTGTTAATGTTTTTAAGCGTCATACATTAAGTTAATAGGAATTTATAAAAAAAAAAAATGAGGATAACTTTTTATAAAAACGTAAAAATGAGTCTTTTCAAGGTTTGAAAAGACTCGTTTTTGCAAAAACATAAATTTATAATATGAGTGAAAACATTACATTAGCTTGTCTTCTGTAATGTTTTATTCTTATCTTTTAAAATAGCTAATTGCTTTTCTAAAAATGTAATAGCTTGTTCTGTTTTGTAACTCGATTTTGAAGCGAAATCTTCTAAATCTTGTTTAAACTTTTCTTTACCAGAAGCGGCTGCTTTAGATAAATCTTCTTTTACTTCAGAAAAATCGCTAGTAACCTGATTTTTAATTATTTTACCTTCTTTTTTAAGCTTATCTCTTGTAACGCTTCCTTTTTCTGGGGCTAACAACACTCCTGCCGCTGCTCCAATTAATGCTCCTAATACTATTGCTCCTTTATTAATCATAACTTTTTTCTTTTTTTATTAAACATGTGTTCTACATTATACGTCGTAAAACAGGCTATTTTGTTACAAACAAATTTATTACCAAGAGTTTATGAAAATATTGAGCTATTAGAAACGGTTATTTAACTTCAGTTTTGAATTCTCCAAAATGCCAAAGTATACCTGAAGGATCATGAAGAAAAAACTCATGTCCCCAATCATTATAAACAATATCTGAACATCTGACGTTTTCGTACTTTTCTATTAATCCACTTTGCTTCAAATGTTGCAGATGGTGTTGAACATTATCAACTTCTAGAAAAATCATGGTGTTATCTACCCAATCTTTTGCGTAATAATCTTGTAAATAAAAGGCGAACTCACCTGTTTTAAAGACAGACATATTATGAGAAATAACAAATTCATCAAATCCTAGATCCCGATAAAATTCTCTAGAAAGGTTGTAATCTTTTGAACCTATGAATGGTCTTATAGATTTTGGCTTTAATTTCATACATCTAAATTATAAATAATAAAGTGACATTTAAGCTTCATGAATCTTAGCAACCGGAATTCTATAAATAGCTCTCGGATAATCGGACATTCTAATGCCTTCTTTTCGTAATTCGGTTATAGCATTTTTTGCAATCCATTGGGCTGATTTACTTTCAAATTCTAGGATTTCATTAGCGACTTCTATAGCTCTAACATTGAGGTCTACATTGCGTTTTCCTATATTTCTTAAAGTCCAATTGACTGCTTTTTTAACGTATATTCTATCGTCATTAGACTCACGTTTTATAACTGAGAAAAACGGTTCAAATAAGCCGTTATCTGAAGTTTTATCTGCCATACAATATGATGCTAAAGTAGCAAATGCGGCTCTTTTTTCAAACTCAGATTCTCTTTCTGACCATTCTAATATTTTAGCAATAGCAAAGTCGCTTTTTGAAAACAACCCCATACAAAAGCTGTCACATATTTCCCAATTCTCAAAGGTCTTTACCCATTTTTCCATGAGCGCTTCTGTAACGTCTTTGGGCTTAAATAGTTTACTGCATAATAAACGCGCTTCATAAATTCCGCTATCAAAAAGCTGTAAAGCTAGTTGGTTGTCCGTACCAATTTCTTTAGCTATTACTTTTAAATCCTTATGATAAATGCCTAATGAATTATTTGAGATAATTCCGAATTTCTTCGCTTTAAACACCACTTTATCTTTGTCTTGTAAGTCATAAAGACAGTCTATGATTTCATTATAGGTCATATTATCGATTATGTTCTTATAAGTAAGTATTATAATAGTATCAAAACTAATCTCCGCTTCAAAAATCTTTTTTTTTTCTAAACTAGAATCGTATTAGTCAAACGGTAAGGCACCAGGTGTGTAGTAATATTGAAATTCTATAACTTCACCTGTATCTAAAGTATCGCGAGCGATAAGATAAAAGCTTTCTCCAACATGATTACTAAAATATGATTTTGCCGCATAAAACGTAATTATATCACCAGGTTGGTATTGTTTTACAGACTTAACATCTTCGTTATTATGGTAAGAATCATCATTAACCTCCAAACTGTAATGACTAAAACGTAGGTTGTCTTTATGCCAACGAACGGTACTAATTGCTTTTAATTTTTGAGGTTTATTTAAAAAAGAAACATAAGGTTCTTCTTTGGAAATATCTTTTTTAGATTCATATAAAATGAAAAAAAGTATAGCTCCGATAAAAAGCAATCCTAAAATCCCTATAATAATTATACTGTACTTGATGGTCTTTGAAGTTATTGCCATTAATTAACTAATTTCTCTACTATAGCTTTTACCGGAAGAATCTCTGTGGTATGCTCAATACTTGGGCCAGCCACCCAAACCGTTTTGTAAGTCGCTTTTTTCGCTGCTTTTTCAGTCGCTTTCATCCCTATTGAAAAACGGATCATTTTTACCCATTTTTTTAGGGTTTTACTTTTATTTAATACATTTTCAATCCAAGTCGCTTTGGTTCCAATTTTCTGAACATATGGCGTGTTAATTACCGTACAAGGTGTACCAGAAATACGCTCTGTCATAATAATATCTTTAGCTCCGTAATCTACACAAGCTTGTTTGTATTCTTCTGTAACACCAGCTTCAACGGAAGCAATAAACGGACTTCCAACAGAAACACCTTCTGCCCCGTAGCTTAACATTGTATCAATATCTGCTTTACAACCTACTCCACCTGCAGAAATCACAGGGATTTTTAATTCTTTACTTAACAAATTTGTTAATTCTTCTGGTGATAAATTTCCTCTATGTCCACCAGCTTCATTATTAACAGCGATTGCCGCATCAGCACCTAACTGTTCTACTTTTTTGGCAAATCTTAAATCGGTAACATCACAAAACACTTTTATACCTACAGCATGTGCTTGTCTGATGGTTTCTTCCGGACTTCCTAAAGAGGTTATTATAAAGTCACAACCTTCTTCGCAAATCACTTCTAACTGTCCTTTATACTTTACATTAGATTTGTTCACAATTAGATTGAATCCAAACGAACCACCTTCAACTTTACTAGCCTTAAGTTCTTTTAAAGCTGATCTTAACTCTTCTAAAGTTCTGTAGTTTAATGCTGGAATACAACCTGCTATTCCCGCTTTCATAGCTTCTGTTACCATAGCAACATTAGAGACTAAAAACATTGGTGCTTGAATAATTGGGTGCTTAATATCGAGTAACTCAGTAAGTTTGGTTTGCATAGTTTTTTGCTAATAAAATGAAAAACGTATTATTATAACTTAGTTATATGATTACAAATATAAAGTAATTTATTATGCGTGCATAACAGTTGGTTGCGAATTATGAAATAAATCTTACCATTATTAAGATAACACTAAAATTAGAGTTCTAAATTATGAAATTACCATAAAACTCTAGTAGTATTTATTTACAAAGAACTTGAATTATTCTAAAAATCGATAATAGCCGCATTTTAAATAGGCTCCTTCAGGGAATGCAATTGGATGATCACTATCGTGTTTGGTTTTAAGTTCTGTTTCAAAAAGTCTTGATTGAGAATTTAAGACCTGAGAATTCAAATCGAAAAAAGCTTGTGCCAATACTCTTGAAGAGCATGATGCTAAAACTAAAAGTCCATTTTTAGCAGTCAGCTGTTCTCCTAGTTCAGCTAATTGTGCATATTTCTTTTTTGCTAAATCTATTTCTGATTGTTGCTTAGCAAAACTTGGTGGATCGATTACTACAACATCATAGGTTTTACCTTTTGCTATTAAGGCCTTCATTTCTGCAAATGCATCACCCGAGATAGTTTTATGTTGACCTGTATAAGCATTTAATTTTCCGTTTTCGCGAGCCATATCTAAAGCTTGCTTACTTATATCTAAACTTGTAACATCGGTTGCCCCCTTTGCTAAAGCATGTACTGAAAATCCACCAGCATAAGAAAATACATCTAAAACTGATTTGCCTTTACTTAATTCGCCAACACGTCTTCTGTTGTCTCTATGATCTAAAAAATAACCCGTTTTGTGACCTTTTATAACATTGGCAGAAAAATTAACACCATGTTCTACAAATTCTACAACTTCATTGTTTAGTGTGCCAAAAATAACTTCACCATCCTTTAAAGAATGGTTTTTACTATTCTGCAAGCTTCTACTTAAACGCATTACGATGGTTTCAGCCTTTGACGTTTTTTGTAAACTTTCTAGAATAGGCTCTAAATAAGGTAACCAAATTTCGGAGTATACTTTTACCACTAATACGGAATCATATACATCAGCTATTAACCCAGGGAAACCATCATTTTCACCAAATAATAAGCGGTAACTATTAGTATTGGTTAAAAGTAACTCTGAACGCTTCTCAAAAGCCAATTTAATTTTATGCTGAAAAAAATCGGCATTAACCTCAACTTTAGTTTCGGCATTATGAATAATTTTAATACGGATTGGAGAATCTGCATCATACAATCCTAAACCAACGACTTTGTTTTTATTCTTACTGAAAATGATAGCTAAATCACCTGTATTAGCATCATCGTTAATCTTAACTATACTATTAGAAAACACCCAAGGATGCCCTTTAACTACGAACTGTTCTCCTTTAGCGTTAAGTTTTACAGCTAATCGTTTTGGGGTGTAATCGGTTTTGATTTGGATTGAAAAAGACATTCTTATATATTAGACTTCGAAAGTACAAAACTTAAATAAATAATAGTGAAAATTGATGCTTTCAGTTAAACATGTTACTTAAGATAATTGGGATTAACATCAATACAAAGAGTTGGTTTTCATCTAAAATTGAAGATTCAAAAATTCATAAAAGAAAACGTAATCGACTTAAGGAATTCTAAAGTGATTACGTTGAATTTACAAACCAAATAATTGGATTTACATTCTAATTTATATCCACCCTTAAACCAATTGAAAGTGTATTTATGTCTTCAGGATTATCTTTAAATACGGGATTCACATCATATTTTGCATACATACTTACATCTCTATAACCAAAATAAACACTTGGTCCAAAATTAAAACTGTTCATATTAAAGTGGTAAGTTTCTGTCTGCTTTATATCTTTACCTCCTTCTTTATATTTAATAAATTGGGATGTCTGAGTCCTTACTGAGAAAAATCCCCCAAGACCTAATCTAAAACCACGCTGAGATCTTAAATAGGTTTGCTCCGTTTTACTGTGGTATTGTGGCTTTGAAAAATCTAATTCTAAATGCACAGGAATTCCAAATGATAAATTATTTAATCTCGATTTTTTTAAGTCAAAACCAATATCTTGAAGCGTCGTTTGGTTGCCATTAGTAACCAATACATCATTATCCTCTTTTGGTCTTATTTCATCTGTCATCATTGATAATCCAAATTTTAGATTCCAAAGATTTGTATTTTCTTTAAGTCTATATTTAAAAGTAAAGCCTAACTCACCGTAACCTATCGGATTCACCTTAAAGCCATCTCCATAATAATCACCTCCATTTAAAACGGTATTTATACCTAAAGCAAAGACAAATTGAGTTGTGAAACGCTTTTCAACTTTTAAACCGCTAATAGAATCATTATAAAAATTTTCCTCTTTAAAAACGCTTATGAATGGTTTATCTAGTTCCTCAGTACGCTCTAATTTACCATTAACCTTATTTTTTATTAATAATTGTAACTTTTGTTCTTCAATAAAAACAGCAGCATTAATGCGTTTTGCATGGTAAGCAGCAAGTTTCTTTTTTTCTACCCCAGCTGCGTCTGCAGTGATCTCATTTTTTTCTACCATCTTATCAATCTTCTTAATCTCTTTTTTTAGGATGCTTTTTTCTGAAGTGGTGATAGAATCAATTCTCGAGGCAATAATTGCGGCTTTTTCTTCAAAAATATTGGTCTGTGCCATTAAATATGGCGTACAACATAGTATGGCAACTAATAAAATGGTCTGCTTCATAATAAAATGGTTTAACGTGATTAATTGTTGTGTTCGTAATTTCTGTTGGCAACAGCTTCGTTTATTTGCTTAAGCTGCTTACCTGCTTTCTTAAAAATGCTTTTGTTTTTTTCGTCGAATAGTTCTTTTTCCATTTCGAGTAAAAGTTGGTCAGCATCTAAATAAGAATCTGATAATTGTTTTTTATTCTGAATTAAATTTAAACTACTATCCTTTCCTGTTGACGTCAAAAGTTCCTCTGCTGTAATATATTGAAATTGTTGGGGAGACTTTATAACTGCTATATCTTCGGATTCTTTAGCTTTTACAAGATCTTTATCTATAACAATTGTAGAATTTTCCGTCAGTAATTTAGCTTCCTCAGTAGTTTCAATGTCTTGTTTTGTAACTGTATTTTTAGAAACCGTTTCATTTAAATTTGAAGCTATTTTAAACTGTTTTCTTATTTTAGGTTCTTGTTCAGAGTCTTGCTGCGCTTCTAATACTATAGCCTTATTATGATTTACAGAATCTGAAGTGTGTTGCTGCTGTGTTTCTTTAGGTACTTCTTTTTCATAACTGATTTCAATGGCTTGCTTTTCGACTCCTTCATGAAACAAAAACGTACCACCAACAAAAATCAAACCTAAAACCAAAGACGCAGCTACCGCATAGTGTATCCAAAGTTTTCTCTTCTTTTTTGGCTTCGAGTTTAAGGCTATAATTAAGCGTTCTCTAGCTTGTGAAGACGGCTCTATATGCCGGTCTTTAAAATTGTTCTGAATTAACTTTTCTATATTATTGGGTTCCATTGTCTTTATTATTTAATTTAGCCAGACTACATTTTAAAAGCTTTTTAGCATGTGCTAATTGCGATTTTGAAGTACCGATACTTACATTTAAAAGCTCCGATATTTCTCTATGCTTATAACCTTCAATCACATAAAGGTTAAAAATTGTTTTACAACCAATTGGCAATTGGTCCACTGCCTTTTGTATACTATCCGAAGTTGAATTATCTGTCGTTGACGCTGGTTGTGTAAAATAATAATCCCCAATTTCAACCACATTAAATTTATTCTTCTGAATGCGTAAATATGAAATACATTCGCGAACCATTATGCGTCTTAACCACCCCTCAAAACTACCATAAGGCTCATATTTATTAATATTTTGAAATGCTTTATGAAACGATGTGATCATTATATCTTCCGCAAATTGTAAATCTCTAATGTATTGCCTACAAACACCAAGCATCTTTCCCGAAAAGGTATCATATAGTGCTAGCTGCGCTTTTTGATTGGATTTTTGTGCTAATCCAACCAGCTCACTTACACTTTGATTTATAGATACTAGTTTTGACATTATTTTATACTTATAATTGAATAAGGTAATTTAAAATATGGCTATTTAAAAGTGATTTATATTCTGTAACTAAAATTAATACCGGCATTCAATATAGCTCCTGGTGAAAAACTACTGTAAGTTACTACAATTCTTAACCCATAATTTAATCTATGTTCTAAGTTAAAAGTGGTTTGAACTCCTAAATCTATACCTAGTCCATTGTTATCGTCTTCAAGAATTTTTTTATCAAAATTGAGATATGAAAACCCTAATATAGATTCTAGTTTTGTGCTTTCAGATTTTGCAAAATCATGAGCAACTTGAATCGCATATTTATCTAATTTATAATTTGAATCTAATGCTTTACTTCTCATCGTGGCATTTGCCGCTGACAAATATATGCTCATATTGGAAGTAATGGCATAGCCCAAAATTCCTTCAATGTTTTCGCCAGAATCTTTACCAACCAACT
This sequence comes from Winogradskyella pacifica, assembly GCF_013403915.1. GTDB lineage: Bacteria > Bacteroidota > Bacteroidia > Flavobacteriales > Flavobacteriaceae > Winogradskyella > Winogradskyella pacifica. The sequence goes on along the minus strand of NZ_JABFDI010000011.1, from coordinate 81,078 downwards.
GTTCACTTAAAGTAAACCCTAATGAAAATTTTGATGTATCCGTTTTCTCTTCTTGAGCAGATATTAAATTAATACTTAAGATAAAGGCTAAAACAATAATGTAGTTTACTTTTTTCATAAAATGTGTTTTTAAATGATTATTAGTTTGTTTAAAGCTCACTTAAGTTTCGCTTCTATTATTAAAAACGCTTTTAAAACTAAAAGGGTTGGATGAGAATCAAAAAAAATAAAAAAAAAGGCAAATAAAAAAACGCAACCAAATTAATGATTGCGTTTTTCACTCTATAATTTCAGTCTTTAGCTTCTTCAAGCTTCTGACTTTAATTGTTGTTGAGATCCCCAAACAAGTTTGGGATAAGTGATTCACTCAAAATATGCCAAAAACATATTTTGGCTCTCTGAGATACCCACCTTAGTTGGCATAAGCGATTCACACAACTTTCACAAAAAAGCAAAAGTTGGTTCTCTGCTTACTTAACTTCTTCGAAGTCTACATCTTCAACATCACTACTATCATCAGCAGCTTGTCCTTTTGCACCTGCACCTGCGTCAGTTGGTCCACCTTCTGGTGCTCCACCTTCTGCTTGCGCTTTATACATTTCTTCACTTGCTACTTTCCATGCTTCGTTGATTTTCTCTAAAGCTGGAGTGATTACTGCGATATCTTTTGTTTCGTATGCTGTTTTCAATTCTTCAAGCGCTGATTCAATTGGTGCTTTTTTATCATCAGATAATTTATCACCGAATTCTTTCAACTGACTTTCTGTTTGAAAAATCATTGCATCCGCTTCATTCAATTTATCAGCAGTTTCTTTTGCTTTCGCATCAGATTCAGCATTTGCTTCTGCATCAGCTTTCATCTTTTGAATTTCCTCTTCTGTTAATCCAGATGACGCTTCAATTCTGATATCTTGAGTTTTGTTTGTTGCTTTATCTGTAGCAGATACTTTAATGATACCATTGGCGTCAATATCAAACGTTACTTCAATCTGAGGTGTTCCTCTTCTTGATGGTGGAATTCCATCTAAGTGGAAACGACCAATCGTTTTGTTATCTGCTGCCATTGGACGCTCACCTTGTAATACGTGAATTTCTACTGATGGCTGATTGTCTGCTGCTGTTGAGAATACTTGCGATTTCTTAGTAGGAATCGTAGTGTTAGACTCAATTAACTTTGTCATTACATTACCCATAGTTTCAATACCTAATGATAATGGAGTAACATCCAATAAAAGAACATCCTTTACATCACCAGATAAAACACCACCTTGGATCGCTGCACCTAAAGATACAACCTCATCAGGATTTACACCTTTACTTGGAGCTTTTCCGAAGAACGTTTCCACTGCATTTACAACTGCAGGAATACGTGTAGAACCACCAACTAAAATAACTTGGTCAATATCAGATTTTGATAAACCTGCTGCTTTTAAAGCAGAAGCACATGGCTCAATAGTACGTTTGATTAAATCGTCGATTAACTGCTCAAATTTAGAACGTGTTAATGTACGTACTAAGTGTTTCGGTCCACTAGCTGTTGCTGTAACGTAAGGTAAGTTGATTTCTGTTTGTGCAGAAGAAGATAATTCAATCTTCGCTTTTTCAGCTGCTTCTTTTAAACGTTGTAAAGCCATTGGGTCTTTACGTAAATCCATAGACTCGTCAGCGATAAACTCTTCAGCTAACCAATCGATAATACGTTGATCAACGTCATCACCACCTAAGTGTGTATCACCATCTGTAGATAATACTTCAAATACACCATCACCTAATTCTAAAATAGATACATCATGTGTTCCACCACCAAAATCAAATACTACGATTTTTTGGTCTACACCTTTTTTGTCCATTCCGTATGCTAATGCAGCAGCAGTTGGTTCGTTGATAATTCTACGAACTTTAAGTCCTGCTATTTCACCAGCTTCTTTAGTTGCTTGTCTTTGTGCATCGTTAAAATATGCTGGTACTGTAATTACAGCTTCAGTAACATCAGTTCCTAAATAATCTTCTGCAGTCTTCTTCATTTTTTGAAGCACCATTGCAGATAATTCTTGAGGTGTATATAAACGACCATCAACATCAACTCTTGGTGTGTCATTATCACCTTTTACCACTTTATATGGTACGCGTTCTGCTTCTTTTTTGGACTCAGAATACTTGTTACCCATAAAACGCTTAATAGAATAAACTGTTTTTGTTGGGTTAGTAACTGCTTGTCTTTTTGCTGGGTCACCAACTTTAATTTCACCACCTTCTACGAAAGCGATAACCGAAGGTGTTGTTCTTTTACCTTCAGCGTTTGGGATTACAACTGGCTCATTACCTTCCATTACAGAAACACAAGAGTTGGTTGTACCTAAATCAATTCCAATAATCTTACTCATAATAAATATATATGTTTTGTTGTGTTATAATTTTTTTAACTCGGTATGTATTAGTCAATGATTATGCCATGGCAAAAAATATGACATGATGTCACTTTAATAAATCGTTATCAGTTACAATGGCTCATAACACTTAAAATACCTGTAGATAACATTCATAATAATTTCTTCATCCTATTATAATACTGAGTATATACTAACGAAACCTCCGCTTGATAGTTTTACAAGAACTAAAACAACCAAAAAATTATGAAACATTTTTTACGCTTATTTTTTATCTTTTTTACATGTATTGCAAGTGCTCAGCTCAATACTGGCGACATGGCATTTACGGCTTTTCATGCCAATGACGATGACGACTTTGCTCTGGTAACGTTTGTTGACATACCAGCAAATAGTAGTATCTTTTTTTCTGACAAAGAGTGGACAGGCACCGCTTTTAATTCTGGTGAAGCGAATTATGAATGGCAAACTGGTTCAGATGTCATTGCCGCAGGATCAATTATTACCTTTTATACTATTAGTGCAACACCAAGCGTATCTCATGGAACTATTATTGGATCTCCTGGTGGCATTTCGGCATCATCTGAAGCTATCTTTGTATACCAAGGTACCGATATAGATACACCTACTACATTTATAACGGCTGTTGCAAATTCATCTTCGGCTTATGATGATGGTGTTGGAACAGGTTTAATTGGCACCGGACTTACAGAAGGCTCTACGGCTATAACTTATGCTAACGGAACGTCATTAGCTGTTTACAATGGTCCAAGAACGGGCTATACAGCTAACGGCTATAATGTTGCTTTAAATAATATGAATAACTACAATTTTGAAGCAGCTGCTAGTTTACCCTTTAACACGACTCCGTTTGTAATCTCCACGACAGATACAAACCCTCCAAGTGTTGCTAATGTATACTCATTAGACCAAACAACAATAGACGTTGTCTTTACTGAAGAGGTAACTCAAATTACTGCAGAAACAATAGCGAATTATGTTTTTAGTCCTGCTTTGACGGTTTATGCCATTGTATATGACAATACGACTTTAACAGCAACTGTGACGCACTCAGGATTCACAGAAGGTTTGGCATATAATCTAACCGTTAACAATCTTGAAGATGTATTTACCAATACACAAACAACGGCTTATGTTAGTGAAAACCTCTTTTACAATGCCTTAACTTCTGGTTTAATTATTACTGAAATCATGTACAACGCTCCTTCTGATAACTCTGATGCTTTAGAGTTTTTAGAAATTTATAATAATAGTACAGCTTCTATTAATTTAGGAGGTATAACAGTTAACGATGAAGGTAATTTTAATTTTACATTTCCTGAAATGTCAGTTGCTGCTAGTGAGATCGTATTGTTAGCTACTGACAAAATCACTGCTGATGCTTTTTATGGTGAAACGTTTTTAGATATGCCACAAGCTATTTCTAATGCTATAGGCAATGGTGGTGAATTACTTCAAATTAAAAATTCTAATGGAGATGTTATATCTCAAGTAGAATATAGCGACGATGCTCCTTGGCCAACTTCTGCTGATGGCGACGGCCCTTCATTAGAGTTATTAAATCCTGATGCGGACTTCAATGAAGGAACCAATTGGACGGCCGCCACAAACCTAGTTGGTCAATCGCTTGGTGACGCTATTTTTGCTTCACCAGGAAGCTATACTCCTGTCACTAATGTAACACCTCAAATTAGTTTTACTCAAAGTACGTATAGTATTAGTGAGGATGGAGTTTCTATTGATATCTCAGTTGAATTATCTGGACCTACATCAGAAATCGTTTCTGTTGATATTAGCTTAGTCACTGAATTACTTACAGCTACTGAAACTGATGATTTCACTTTCGTAAACCAAACTATTAGCTTTCCTGCAAATTCAACAGAGGCTATTACACTTACTATTCCTGTTACAGATGATATACTTGCCGAAATGGATGAACTTTTTATTTTAAAGCTTTCAAATCCTAATAATGGAACGCTTGGCGCTTATGAAACTGTTGGTATTTATATTTTAGATAATGACACTACGGTTCCTGTTGCAACTGATTTACTAAATATTGAATATGTCACCAGTTATTTAGTAGATGCTGATGGATCTGCAGAAATTGTAGCTCACGATCCTGTATCTGAACGTTTATTTGTACTGAACTCCATAGGTCAAAAATTAGAGATTATAGATTTTTCGGATATTAATGCAATCTCAACACTTAGTGCTATTGATTTATCTACGTATGGTGATCCAACAAGTGTTGCTTATATGAATAATATAGTCGCTCTTGGTATTTCAAAAGGGCCTTTAGAAGATGGTGTGGTTATTTTTTGTGATATTGATGGTACAATTCTTTCTACTGTAACCGCTGGAAATCTTCCAGATATGGTTGGATTTACTCCAGATGGCACAAAACTTTTAGTCGCTAATGAAGGTCAACCAAATGATGATTATTCTATAGATCCTGAAGGTAGTATTTCTGTTATTGATGTTACAGGTGGATTGGGTAATATTTCTCAAACTAACGTTACGCAAATAAACTTTAATTCTTTTGATACCCAAATTGAAACATTAAAAACTAATGGTGTTAGAATCTTTGGACCAAATGCTTCAGTGTCTCAAGATTTAGAACCAGAATATATCACATTCTCTAATGATTCTCAAACGGCTTATGTAACGCTTCAAGAAAACAATGCTGTTGGAGTTATTGATTTAGCAACAAACACAATTACAGCTATTCTTCCTTTAGGCTTAAAAGATCATGCTTTAACAGGAAATACATTAGACACATCAGATAAAACAGATTTTGTATTCTTATCTAATTGGCCAGTAAAAGGGATGTACATGCCAGATGCTATGGCCTCTTATGAAGTTGCCGGAACGACTTATTTAGTAACCGCAAATGAAGGTGACGCTAGAGAGTATGATACTTTTGAAGAAGAAGTAAACGTGAGTGATTTAAACTTAGATCCAGTTGTATTTCCTAACGCAGAATTCTTACAACTAGAAAGCAATTTAGGCCGCTTAACTGCTACAAATGCCAATGGTGATTTAGACAATGATGGAGATTTTGATGAAATTCACGTGTTTGGTTCTCGTTCTTTTAGCATTTGGAATGCAACTACAGGTGCTTTAGTTTATGATAGCGCTGATGACTTTGAACGCATCACTGCAAACGATCCAGTTTACGGATCACTTTTCAACGTAAGCAATAGCAATAATAACTTTAAAAACAGAAGTGATAATAAAGGTCCTGAGCCAGAAGGTGTCACGGTCACAGAAATTGATGGTCAATTTTATGCGTTTATAACTTTAGAACGTGTTGGTGGGTTTATGACTTATAATATTACCGACCCAGCAAATCCTGTATTTGAAAAATATATGAACAATAGAGATTTAGGCGACGATGAAGGTGGTGATTTAGCACCAGAAGGTATTATTTATGTGACACCAGAAAACAGTCCTAATGATACAGGTTTAGTAATTATGGCTAATGAAGTCAGTTCTACATTAAGTTTCTATGCGCTTAATGCTACAGTCCTAAGTACAGATGAATTTACGTTGCAATCTGAATCCTTAAAAATGTATCCTAATCCTTCAAAATCGAATCAAATGGTATATTTTAATAAAACGGTTTCAGTGACTTTATTTGATCTTCAAGGTCGTGAAATAGCATCTGAGGAAAATACAATGGATTTCAAACTACCAAGCTTAACTTCTGGTACTTATATTTTGAAAACAACAAATGGAGAAAGCTTCAAGCTTTTAATTAAATAAATCTGCTAATTTATGTCCATGAAAAGCACCTTCAATTGAAGGTGCTTTTTTTGTTATAATAATTTAATCATTTTTCATTTAGAAGTTAAATCTTAATAATATCTAAAAGGGCATGTTGTTTGATAACAAATAGCAATACATTAGTAATTAATTAAATTTTATATCATCATGAAAAAAATAACCTCTTTATTATTTGCCCTTACCTTTATATTAACGTCTTGTACAGGAGACCAAGGCCCTCCAGGTTTTGATGGTGCACCAGGTATACCAGCAGATGAATATGCTGCACAATCATTTGAGGTATCGCCAATTAATTTTCAATACGATAACAATACAGGTCTTCAGGAAGTAATTGTAGCTTTGCCTTATGACTTGCTAGATAGCGATGTTGTTTTAGTTTATAGATTAGATGAAGTAGTAACTATTAACGGACAAGATACTGATGCATGGTCTCCGCTTCCTCAGAACTTCTTTATTAACGACACTGATATTATTCAATATGTGTTTAATCACACCTTTTTTGATGTTAAATTGTTAATAGATGGAAACTTTAACCTTTCAACTTTAGATACTGGCTTTACTCAAAATCAGGTTTTTAGAATCGTTATTTTACCTGCAGATCCTGTTAATAGCCTTGATATTGATTTTGCAAACTTAGACAGTGTCATAGAAGCATTTCATATAACAGAGTTTGAAACACTATAAACTTACTTTCAAAGAAAAACACAAAGCCTGAATATTCAATTTTCAGGCTTTTTTTATTTCGGAAATTGCCACCATTGAATTAACATCTACCTATATTTGTAATATAATTAAAACGATTTCGTAGATGGAGTGTATTTCAGTTTTCGACATGCTAAAAATTGGTGTAGGCCCTTCAAGTTCTCATACATTAGGACCTTGGAGAGCAGCCGAACGTTGGATTAAAGAATTAAAAACTAAAAACCGTTTTGATAAGGTTGAAAAAATCACCGTAGACCTCTACGGTTCTTTATCTTTAACAGGAAAAGGACATGCCACAGATTTTGCTGTAATTTTAGGATTAACTGGTACTGATCCTGAGCGTATGCCTATAGAGGATATCGATACAATTATTACCGATGTTAAGACAAATCATGTTTTAAACTTTAATAACGAAAGAGCTATTCCTTTCGACTTTAAATCGAATATTATATTTAATCGTAAATCGTTACCATTTCATTCCAACGGAATGATTTTTACAGCACTAATTAACGGTAGAAATTATAAATCGACCTACTACTCTATTGGTGGTGGATTTGTGGTACAAGAAGAACGAAAAGTATCTAAAGCCAATAAAATAATTTTCTATTGTACATTTCCTTATCCTATTGCCTACGGAGAAGAGTTACTTAAGTTTTGTGACCAATTACAATTACCAATTTCTGGTGTGGTTTTAGAAAATGAAAAATCCATAAGAGATGAAGCCTCTATAGATTTTGAATTAAAACGTATTTGGAACACCATGCTAGAATGCATGTACACAGGTTGCCATACCGAAGGCAATTTACCTGGTGGATTAAACGTAAGACGACGTGCTTTTGACATGCACAAAAATATTATAGGAGATAATACTTATGAAAATCCTCAAGAATGGCTTGAGACCATTAGAAAAACGGAAGTTAAATTCCGCCAGATTTTAAAATGGGTCAGTTGTTTTGCTTTAGCAGTTAACGAAGTGAATGCCTCTTTGGGTCGTGTAGTTACTGCTCCAACAAATGGAAGTGCAGGCGTTATTCCGTCTGTATTAATGTATTATTTAGTGATTGAAAATCACGATGCTGGTTTTGACCACATTAAAAGATTCTTGCTAGTCGCGAGCGAAATTGGTAGTATCTTTAAAAAGAATGCCACTATTAGTGCTGCAATGGGAGGCTGTCAAGCCGAAATTGGAGTGTCCTCCGCAATGGCAGCCGGTGCCTTAACTGAATTATTAGGAGGCACACCAGAACAAGTTTTAGTTGCTGCAGAAATAGCGATGGAGCATCATTTAGGACTAACTTGTGATCCTATTGGTGGCTTAGTTCAAATACCATGTATTGAACGTAATTCTATGGGAGCAATTAAAGCCATTAATGCGGCAGAACTAGCTTTAGAAACTGATCCTAAAAACGTAAAAGTTCCACTTGATAAAGTGGTACAAACCATGTGGGAAACCGCAAAAGACATGAGCTCTAAATATAAAGAAACCTCTGAAGGTGGTTTAGCTGTTGGAGTTAACCTTACAGACTGTTAGACTTATGAGGTTAAAAATACTTTTTATATGTCTTTTTGTTTCAACGCTCATTCAGGCACAAAATCACAAATATTTAAACGCAGATACACGTCTTTACAACGAAGCTGATACGAATGAAGGCTTCAAGGGATATTTTAAAGTCAATGCACGCGTTGAAGTCCTTTCTGCACAAACAACCGATTGGAGTTTTGTTAAAGCGGATAATGACACTAAAGGCTATGTACCGTCAAAATACCTTTCAGACAAGCACAATTCAAATCAAAATATTGTAGAAGACAGCGACAATCCCATTTTAAATGGTGACAACTATTACGGAGGACACCATTTATTTGTAACTGTGGCCTCTTTAAGAGCGCGAAGTGAACCCAATTTATCTGGAGAAATCAGAACCATCTTAAGCATGGGGGAACCCGTACAAGTAAAGTATATACCTGTTGAAAAAGATGCATGGGTAAATATCTCTGACAACCGCTACATTCAAAGAAAATATCTTAATGAGCGTCCAGATTATGATGCTTTAGCATTGACTTACGCCAATATAGAAAAAAATAATATCGATGAACGCTTAAAGATTGCCGAACGCTTAGTAGAGTTAGCTTGGAATACCGGCTACGCTTATCTAAAATCTGCTTATCTTGTTTTACTAGATGTCGCCACGGATACAAATAATACAGCGTTGATAAAGTCTACACAAATGTATTTGACTTTAGCTGATGGTTTAGAACAGCCATTACCACAAGAAACGGTTACTAAATATATAGAGAAGGCAAGTTTTAAAATAAAAGGAGTGCAAACACACAAGCTAATTGTAGACTTAAATACTGTTATTGATACTTACGGTCAACCTTTCAAAATCGAAAATATAAGTGATGAATGTGGAGTTTACTATAGTGACACATTTTATCATTATAAAAACATGACGTTATCTGTTAATCCTGAAGAAAACTTGGCAGAAATTGTCGATATTATTTTAGATGAAAACAGCGTTTTTATTCTGAACGAAAACTCTATTATAGACCATACCATAACTGAAACTGAATTCATAAAATTATATTCTAAGTACATACGCACTAGCATACAAGATCTTCACACCTATACTATTTTCAATGATTATGGCGGCTATAACATCGTTTTCAAAAGCGGGAAGGTCTATAGTGTTACTGTTTTCAACCTTTGTTAGTTTTCTAGTATCTTTCAAATACATAATTCCCCAATGGTCTTCAACCAGCAATAACGGAAAAGAATAATACCAAAATGACTTATTTTTACATAAGGCTAAAACTTACAGGTCGCCCAAATGTTTACCATGTCTAGTTTGCAACTAATTACAGATTTGATAGTATTTGTGTCTTAGATTGATAATTATTTTAGCAAATCTCTTTACTTTTACAAACAACTAATAAAAACACAATGTCAACAGCAAAAAAAGAATACAAAAGAATCACCGTTAAGACTTTAGTAGATATGAAGTCTAAAGGTGAAAAAATATCAATGCTTACAGCCTATGATTACACCATGGCTAAAATTGTTGATGGTGCTGGTATTGACGTTATTTTAGTTGGTGATTCTGCCAGTAATGTTATGGCAGGACATGAAACCACATTACCAATCACATTAGATCAAATGATTTATCATGCATCCTCTGTAGTTAGAGCAATTGAACGCTCTTTGGTGGTGGTTGATTTGCCTTTTGGAAGTTACCAAAGTGACCCTAAAGAAGCGTTGCGTTCTGCTATTAGAATAATGAAAGAATCAGGTGGGCATGCTGTGAAGATGGAAGGCGGAAAAGAAGTAAAAGAATCTATAAAACGTATTCTAAATGCTGGAATCCCAGTAATGGGGCATTTAGGCTTAACACCACAGTCTATATATAAATTTGGAACGTACACGGTAAGAGCCAAAGAAGACCAAGAAGCAAAGCAATTAAAAGAAGATGCTTTAATGCTAGAAAAAGCGGGTTGTTTCGGAATTGTATTAGAGAAAATACCTGCTGCATTAGCAAAAGAAGTTGCTGAAAGCGTATCTATCCCTGTCATCGGTATTGGCGCTGGTGCTGGTGTTGACGGTCAGGTTTTAGTATTACATGATATGCTGGGAATGACTCATGAGTTTAACCCACGTTTTTTACGTCGTTATATGAATCTTTACGAGGAAATGACTACTGCTATTGGACAATATGTTGATGACGTCAAATCTGAGGATTTTCCGAATGATGAAGAGCAGTATTAATTTAGATTTTTAGATCCTTAGACTTTATTAGATTATTTAGATAGCTAAACTTAAAATATGGCTCATAAATTTAAAGAATTGCAGATTTGGAAAAGAAGTAGATTATTCTGCTCTGAAATTTATGCTATTACTTCAAAGTTTCCGGATTCAGAAAAATTTGGCTTAACTAATCAATTAAGAAGGGCTTCTGTTTCAATTCCCTCAAATATAGCTGAAGGATCTTCTAGAAATTCGAATAAGGATTTTGCTCGGTTTTTACAAATATCAATAGGTTCAGCCTATGAAATAGAAACTCAACTACTAATTTCTGCTGATTTAAATTTTATTGTAGAAAAAGAACTCCAATCATGCCTTTCGGAATTAGGTGAAATTATCAAAATGATTTCAAAGTTTAAATCTACTTTAATCTAATATTTTCTAAAAGTCTAAAGATCTAAAATGTCAAACAAAATCCTTTCTAACAAAAACAATCTACAGGTTATCCATGAAGACAATCACATCATAGTCGTTAACAAACGTGCTGGTGATATTGTACAAGGTGATAAAACAGGGGATAAACCTTTGAGTGAAGTGGTTAAATCGTATTTAAAAGATAAATACAACAAGGAAGGTAATGTTTATTTAGGTGTTGTACATCGTTTAGACCGACCAACGACGGGTATTGTTATGTTTGCAAAAACTAGTAAAGCATTACCTCGACTTAATAAATTGTTCGCAGAAAAAACAGCTAAAAAAACATATTGGGCTTTGGTGAAGAATCAACCACCTAAAACGAATGACACCTTAATTCATTGGTTAAAGAAGAATCCAAAAAACAATAAATCAACGGCGTATATTAAAGAAATTGACGCTAGTAAAAAAGCTATTTTACATTATAAAGTCATCCAAAAACTTGATAATTTCTTTTTATTAGAAATTGACTTAGAAACAGGAAGACATCATCAGATTCGCGTGCAATTAGCATCAATTGGTTGTCCTATAAAAGGCGATTTAAAATACGGGTTTGATCGCAGTAACAAAGATGCTAGCATTAGTTTACATGCCAGAACCTTAACATTTATGCATCCTGTAAAAAAAGAAAAAGTTTTCGTCACTGCACCTTTACCCAATGATCCTCTTTGGGATGCTTGCAATACTTAAATTTCTCTATAAGGGTATTTCAAATTAAGTATGGTGCCTCGTTCTAGTTGAGATTCTAACTGAAGAGTTGCATTCAATAATTCTGACCTTTTTTCCATATTAATAAGTCCAGATCCCTTCTCTGCATTACTTACATCAAAACCGATACCATCATCTTCTACTTTAATATTTAAGAATTGTTCTTCGTAATCTAAAGACACTAATAATTGTTCAGCTTCAGCATACTTTAAAGTATTTGAAAAAAATTCTTGAAGTATTCTAAATAAAATAATTTCATCTTTTTTGTTTTCAAAATTCACCTTCTCACCTGTTATTGACAAACGAGATTCTATGAGTCCTGATTTATTTAGACGTGCAACTTCATTTTTAACTGTAGCATCAAAACCTAAATTAAATATTATATCGCTATTCAATGATTTAGATAAGGCTCTTACTTCTTCTAATGAATCTTTTAAAGCACTTGCAGCATTTTCAACCTTAGACTTCACTTCATTTTTTGCAACACTCGCAGCAGCGCTCATTTGCATAGTTGCTAAAACTAACATTTGCCCGACATTATCGTGCAGTTCTCTACCGATATGTTTCAAGGTTTCTTCTTGTATTTCTTGTTGGGTTTTCACTAATTCTTCATCAAACACCTTTTGCTGGTTAACTTTATCCAAGAGTAATTGATTTTTACGCCGTTGAAATGTTGTAAAAAAAACAACAAAAACAACAATTAGTGTAAAGGTAAAGAAAATGACATACGAGATAAGTGCAATTAACTCATTGCTAATTGTTTCTTGTGCCTTAATGAATAAAGGAATGCAAATGTGTAACATGAATAAAGTAATATGTTAAAAGTATCTAGAAGCAATCCTCTAAAAACAATGAAATTTTCATTGACAGCATTGTAATACGAGTCAAAAATAAATAATGGAGTTAAACAAATATACCATAACGTAATCCCTAAACTTATATAAAATACATGTGATTTATAAAAGTTTAAAATTTGCTCACTTTGAATTAACTCTCTTAAATATAACAAGAACATAATGAAAAGGGCAAATGTCTGAACTGCCAAATTATAAGGCAGTGACATTATAAAGAAATCGCCAGATATTGAAAAATAGATCACTTTTAACACCGAGCCAATTAGAACAATTATTTTTATTATTCTGTGTGAGAAATCCTTATTGGTGTTTCTAATCATGAACATTCCAATAAGTATTAAGGAAATAAAATCATAAATATTATACAGCCACGTATTACTACTAATAATAGAGGATTCGATCCAATTAATTAAAGGAGTATCAAAATAACTATACAAGTAGGTATACATTGAAAACGTTTCGATGAATACGGTCACCCATAAATACCAAACAAATGGTCTTACAGCATCTTCTTTCGTTTTTAACCAATAATAAGAACCTGCTAAAGCTGCAGCTAACTCAAAATAATGAAATAACACATCGTAATTATCCACTTAAAGGTTTTATATTTTGAAAATTAAAAAAAGATTATTGAGGATAATTTGCACGAGGTGGCTTACCTTTTCCTCCATAGTTTAAGCCATCAGCATCTTCTAGATCACCTCCTCCGTCTTGTAAAGAAAATATACTGCCTTCAGATACATTCTTGTAACCTGTAGGCACGAAAAACAATGTGGCTAAGCCTTTTTCCTTAGGAGTGTCAGGATGAGCTCCAAGATACAAACGCAATCCATCTAAGGTATAACCGTTATCATTTGCTTGTTGTTTTGCATGAGCCAAATAATTCTCAATATCTTCTAATTTATACCAAGACGATCGGTTGTCTCCAGTTGGAGATCCTTTAAATAAAGAATCATTTATAATCTCATAACGCTCATTATAAGCTTGATCTAGAGTTTTAATCTGTTCAGGTGTGATTAGACCTGGTATTTTGTTAATTGTTGGTGGTTTTGTTGACATATTATGGTTGATGTTGAAGTAAAAATACATAGCTAGTGCTCCCAATACAATTCCTAAGACAAGTAATGCGAATTTTTTCATAATCAATGGTTGGTTTTATTAATAGTGACCGTAAATTATTGATTTTATTTAACATATAAAATTTAAATCAATCGTTTTCGCACAAGGTTAGTCTTTTAGTCTGATTTTTAGATTACTACCTGTAGTCTTCTGACTTAGAATGTTTATTGATTTTTCGGTGAATTGAAGAACTCTAGGATAACCACCTGTGGTTTGGCAATCTCGCATTAAAACAATAAGTTGTCCAGATGGAGTCAGTTGGACCGTTCCCGGCAAAACTGGCGACGTTAAAATAGATTCTAAATCATTTTGAATCAAAGGTCCGAGCTGATAAGCCATGCGATTATTGTATTTTAAAACCTGAAGTGTATCACTGAAAAGCAAATTTTGCTGGTTTTTAGAGAGTTTATCAAATTCTGGACCTTTTATGACGTCCAAAGTATCTTCATCCAAATAGGATGCATCAAACTTTAACTTTGCATTTTTAGGAAGTATTAATTTTGAAGATTTCATTGTATCTAAACAGTCATCCTTCTGGATTCGGAAACCATTCGTAATTCCTTTCAGCATACTTCTACTCCCTAAAACCATATCGGTTAAAAAGCCACCTTTTACTGCCATATAAGTTCTAAAACCAGACTCTAAGCGTCCAAAACTAATGGTATCACCATTATGTACAATAATGGATTTAAACATCGGAATAGCTTTGCCATTCAACTTCGGACTCATATCAGCACCAGTAATAGCAATTGTGGTAGATTTTAGAAATAACAAATCAGCTCCAGTCATGGTCATTTCCAAAACCGCAGCCGCTTTATCATTTCCAACAAACACATTTGCAAATTGACTAGAGTATGAATCCATAGCTCCAGAGATAGGCACACCATAATTACGATGGCCTAATCGCCCTTGATCTTGAATCGTGGAATAGAATCCTGTTTTTACTACCTTAATCATTTAATAATAACGTTTTGAAATCGAACTTTGGATTATTGATTTCGGACTTCATTTTTTGATGTTCTAATTTCGAAATTGGATGAAATTTCACCCTATCACCTGCCTTAATAAAACATGGTGGATTGTGTTTAGAATTGAATAATTCGATAGGTGAATTTCCAATAATATGCCAACCTCCTGGACTGTCTTGTGGATAGATTCCGGTTTGTTTTCCACCAATTCCAACTGACCCTTTTTTTATGTTTAGATTTGGTGTTAATTTTCGGTCTAAATGTAAGGTTGAATTGAGCCCTCCTAAATATAAAAACCCAGGTAAAAACCCGATAAAATACACCCTATAAATTGGGTCTGAATGCAATCTTATAATAGTATCTTTAGGCAACTTTATTTCTTCAGAATACGCTTCCAAATCCATGGCAAATTCAGGATCATAACAAACCGGAACCCTAAAGGTTTTTGATTCTATTTGTTTCAGATTTCTTTGGCTTGAGTATAGTTCTTTTAAGTCTAAAAACACATCATTGACATTATCAATAGTGATATTGTAAAATATTAATATTGAGCTATATGCGGAAATTACTTGAATTGATTGTTTAGTGTATTTATTTTCAATTTTTTCTTTAAAAATTAAGATGTCTTGAAGTATCTTTTCATCAATAATTGCTGGCCACTCTACCAAAATAGAATGCTCATTATACTGCGAATACTGAAGCTGAAAACTCATAATTATTATTGAATTTTAATATTATTTTTCACCAAGTTATCGGATAAATATTTCAAAATTTCAAGTGCATTTTCTGTGTCTCCATGCACACAAACTGTCGCTACTTTTATAGGCACTTCTACTCCATTTACGGACGTCACTTTTTGATGTTTTACCATACTCAAAACATGACTCAAAACAGCTTCTTTTTCATGTAAAATGGCATTACTATTTACCCTAGAAACTAGAGATAAATCATCGTTATAATTTCGGTCTGCAAAGGCTTCAAATTTAACTGTAATATTTTCACTTTTTGCTACTTCAGCTAATACCGAATTAAAAGGAGCATATAACTTAACTGGAGACGAAAGACTCTTTATGACTTCAATAATAACTCGTGCTGTTTTTTCATCTTTAGCTGCTAAATTATATAGTGCGCCATGAGGTTTTACATGATATAAATAAGCGCCTTCATTATGCAAAACCGTCTGCAAAGCACTCACCTGATGCCTTAAGCTCGCATACAAATCTGACGCAGAAAGCTGCATAATTTCTCTTCCGAAATTCAATGTATCAGGAAATGAAGGATGTGCCCCAATTTTTACATTATACTTTTTTGCTAGCCTAACGACTGCTTTCATGCTTTCTAAATCACCCGCATGTCCACCACAAGCTATATTACAAGAGGACAACAAAGGCATTAAATCCGTTTCATTACCGATACCCTCACCAACATCTGCATTAATATCTACACTAAATACCTCTTCCATTTTATATCACATTAAAAACGCTTAAAATTCCTTTGACTCCTAAAAAGATTGTAATAATTAAAATTATGACACCTAAAACATTCTGAAACTTCGAATTTACATAAGACCCTAAGACAGAAGATTTATTCATTACCCAGAGTAAAAACCCTGCTATAACAGGCAATAGAAATCCATTAGCAACTTGCGCAAATTTTATAATTTCAATAGATTTAAATCCAATACTCGAAAACACAACGCCCAATACCACAATCACCATCCAAACCGATTTAAACTTTTTAGATTTTAAATCCGCTTCCCAACCCAAACAGCCACTAGTTACAAATGCCGCAGCCAGCGGTGCTGTAATCGCACTTGTAATTCCTGCAGCGAACAAACCAATAGCTAAAAAGTATTTTGCAAAACTTCCGAACAATGGCTCTAAGCCCAACGCCAAGTCTGATGTATTTGTAATGGATTGTTTTTGAATCGCAGATGCCGCAATAATGATACACATGGATACCGTTCCGCCTAAAATCACCGCAACTAAAGTGTCTTTCTTTGCTATGGGTAAATCACTCTTTGACTTCCATTTGGTTTTCGCTAAAGACGCATGCAGAAAGAGATTGTACGGCACCACAGTTGTTCCAATTAAAGCTATAATTGTTAAAATACTTCCTTCTGGCGCAACAGGAATCACTATTGCTTTTAGGATTTCTAAAAGATTGGGTTTTGTGAGAATCGCTGTTGTTATAAAAGCAAAACTCATCAGAATCACCAAGAACACAAAGGTTTTTTCTAATACTTTGTAATTCCCGATATAAAGCAAAATAAAGGCAATAGCACCAATAATTAAACTCATAATATTGAGTTTAAGTTGACCTATTTCCCAAACCACATTCCCGACAATCGCTTCCATCCCCAAAGCACCACCACTAATGTTCCCTGCTTCATAGGCCGCATTCCCAATAACGATTGCACTAATAATTAGTAATACAGCAATGCCTTTTACGATTGGATGTTTAATTTCTTCTCTAATAATTTCAGACAAGCCTTTTTGCGATACGATTCCTAATCGCGCCGCCATCTCTTGCAATATAACGGTAGCAAAAATGGATAAAGCCATTGCCCACAATAATGCGAAACCAAAATTGACTCCTGCCAATGTGCAAACCGTCACTGTTCCCGGACCAATAAATGCCGCTGCAACTAATGGACCTGGACCTATATTTTTAAAGAATTTCCTCATTCTTTACCTATCGAATTTAGAGCGTAAATAGCAAAACTCCCTAACCAATGTCCGCCTTCATAGCTATCTCCAACAATACTAGGTAATGAATAATTAATATGTGCATTGGCTACATTTTGAAGATGCTTATATTCCGGCAAATCCTTAGCTATATAATTAAGACTCCATGCTCTTGAAAAGTTAACTCCATCAAGATGAACTAGTTTTCCATCAGTTCTATCCGAGACCTCACCGACTGCGATATCAAAATCATCATTACTAAGCTCTGGCATAAAATCGTTTATCCAAACTTTAAACTCCGCTACAGACAACACACGCTTCATTAAAGCCGCTTCCTCTAGACACGGAGATAAGAAATCAAAACCGCTCGGCTCCCATTCTATAGGACAATCTTGATCATCTTCATAGAAATCTTTCGCTCTTTGTTCTATTAATGTCTTTAATTCTATATGCTCAACAGCCACAGCATAATCATAAGCAAAACTCAACCCAAAAGCCGTATTTGGATGTTCTCCCACTCTAATTGGGTAATTTAATTTCGGTAAAAACTCTAAGTATTTTTCAACAATTAAATTCGTTAATGGTAGAAGATTAGCTTCTAACCGTCTCGCCACATCACTATCCCAAGTGTACAATTCTTCAGCTAACTTTAACAACCAAGCCCAACCATAGGTCCGTTCAAAAGATTTATTATACTGACCATCAAAGTATAGCAATTCTTGCGTTATATTTTCTTTCGATATATTTTGAAGCAATTTCCGCCCAATCTCCGCTCTATTTTCCAGATCAGGAAATTGCTTTAATAACGACACCAAACTCCAATGCCCATGAACTGCAGAATGCCAATCGAAACAGCCATAAAATGCTGGATGCAACTCTTGTGGTGTTTTTAAATCTAAAGCACTCCCAATGGTTTGTCCTAGTTTATTTGGGTATTCTGTATTAATACAATGTAATGGTAATTGCGCCAAGTGATTGGCCTGAATTAGACTTAGAGATGGTGTTCCTGCTATTTTTTCGGTCTCTAAAGCAGATTCAGTGGTGTTTTGATGCTCTTTTGTGTCACCACAACTTAATGCTAATAGAATTAATGAAAGTATGTATAGTTTGTTCATGTTTTGTTGTATTAAAAATATGGCTTTTGTGAAGATGGATGCTTCTCAGGCTAAAATAAAAAATATTTGACCGTAGTTGTCGCTTAAAATGACTTACTGGCTTATTAAATAGAGATTCCTGCATCCGCAGGAATTGACTATCCTAACCAGCCTTCGCGATCTAAACTGCGATACTGAATAGCTTCACTAATATGAGCACCCAAAACATCATCAGCACCTTCTAAATCAGCGATCGTTCTCCCTACTTTTAAAATTCTATCGTAAGCTCTAGCCGATAAATTTAGCCGCTCCATTGCTGATTTCAATAACTGCATGGAAGCCTCATCTAACTTACAATACCTCCGTATTTGCTTAGTGTTCATCTGTGCATTGTAATGAATGTTTGGCAAATCTTTAAAACGCTCCGTTTGGCGTTCTCTAGCTTTAGTCACGCGTTTTCTAATGTCTACTGAAGACTCACCATTACGCTCGTCTGCTAATTTTTCAAAAGGCACTGGAGTCACTTCGATATGAATATCAATTCGATCTAATAATGGTCCTGAGATTTTCCCCATATAACGTTGCATTTCCGCAGGAGATGATGTTATTGGCGAATCTGGATCATTAAAATAACCGCTCGGGCTCGGGTTCATACTGGCCACTAGCATAAATGATGATGGATAGGTAACTGTAAATTTCGCTCTAGAAATTGTCACTTCTCGATCCTCCAAAGGCTGACGCATTACTTCTAGAACTTCGCGTTTAAACTCTGGTAATTCATCTAAGAATAATACTCCATTATGTGACAAGGATATTTCACCAGGTTGCGGGTAACTTCCGCCGCCGACTAAAGCGACGTTCGAAATTGTGTGGTGAGGACTTCTAAAAGGCCGTTGTGCCATTAAACCCGTATGTTCTTTTACTCTACCAACAACCGAATGAATTTTAGTAGTCTCCAAAGCTTCGTGCAATGTCATTGGAGGCAGAATGCTTGGCAAACGCTTTGCTAACATGGTTTTCCCCGAACCCGGGGGACCAATTAAAATAATATTATGACCACCAGCTGCTGCAATTTCCATGCAACGCTTTATAGACTCTTGACCCTTAACATCTGAAAAATCGAATTCAGGGAAATCTAAATTTTTATAAAATTCTTCTCTTGTATTTATTATGGTTTGCTCTAAAGGCTCACCTTTATCGAAATGATTAATGACCTGCATGATGTTTTCGACACCAAAAACTTTTAAATCATCAACGATGGCGGCTTCTTTTGCATTTTGAATAGGCAATATAAAACCTTTAAACCCTTCTTCTCTCGCTTTTACAGCCATTGGCAAAGCACCTTTGAAAGGCTGTAAACTTCCATCCAAAGACAATTCCCCCATAATGAGGTAATCCTCTAAATTTTCTGCTTTAATTTGATTTGTTGCCGCTAATATTCCTAATGCCAAGGTTAAGTCATAAGCTGATCCCTCTTTCCGTAAATCGGCAGGAGCCATGTTGATGGTAATTTTTTTCCCTGGAATTCGGTAACCATTATTCTGAAGCGCAGCTGCAATACGATAATTACTTTCTTTAATGGCATTATCTGGAAGTCCAACTAAATGATAACCAACACCAATATCTACGTTTACCTCAACTGTTATAACAGAAGCCTCAACACCAAAAACAGCACTTGCGAAAACTTTTTTAAGCATGAATGATTAGTTTTCTTAAATGTAAGAAAACCAATGCAATAAAAAAACCTTTCAAAACTTAATATTGAAAGGCTTTCATACTGTAGACAATAAAATCTATTCTTTTAAAACCTTAATAATTCTTATAGCCTCACCAATTTTAACCTCAACAAAATACATTGCTGATGGTAAATAAGCCATATCTATTGTCGCATTTTCGCTATTAATAATGATGTTTCGCAACAATCTCCCTGTGACATCCATTATTGAAACACGGTCTATTATTGTAGAGTTACTTAAAAACAATTGATCATTCACTGGGTTTGGACGGAATGAAAATTCAGAAAACAAATAATCGTTAGCGCTAAGCGTACTTTCTTCTCCGAACGTAAGATTATCCAAATAGGCTTTATCATCTCTATTTTTACCGAGTTGCTGCAAGGACACTCTTAATGAGTTTCCTGCATAAGATGAAAGATCTACTTCTACATTCTGATAATCAGCTACATTATTAGCGCTAAAACTTTCTAGCACGTTTCCATTTACAACAACTCTAAATACAGATTCTGTATTAGAATCTAAAAACGTTTGTCTTAAATCGAAATTCATAAACAATTCTGAAACGTTAGTTGCATCAACTTCAAAATTCACTTTAGAGATAAAGTTTTGATTTTCTAGCCAATTTAAATCCGCATTCCCTGTGTTATACCACGCAGTATTATCTAAACCACCAGTCATCATAATCACATTTTCGCCATTATCATTAGCAGGCCTACATTGTGTATTTTCTGTTTCTTCCAAAATTAACCCTACAAGATTATCACCATCAAAATCATAACTTGTAACAGTACCATTTACCACCTCAACTCGTTCTTCATATTCACCTTCTAAACTAAAGGAATCAACTGAGATCGTACGAACTATAGAAGAATACCCAAAATCTAATAAAAATGAATAATCGCCATTTACGATTGGTGTAAATGTTGTTTCTATGGTGTAATAATTATAGAAACCATAACTAAATTCTGAAAAATAATTAATATAATTATCTAAGGCATCTGTTGTATTTCCTTGACCTGTCCAAATTTTAACACTCTGAGAACTATAATCCCCTTGCTCTTTTCTTATTTTAAATGAAAGCGTATACGTTGTACCAGCTTGCATATTAAACATTGGGGTTATCATGTAAGCCTCAATACCATACTCATCAAAAATAGCGTAGAGATAATCTGTATCTCCATCTCCAACTTGATAAGCACTTAAATTGGAATTACTAGACACCCAAACATCATCACCCTGAAAGCACTCGGGCAAGATACCTTGACCATAAGCATCCATGGTATCAAAATTTTCTACCCATGGCACACTTTCTACATTACAGGCTGTGGTGGCATTAATTGGTCCAACCCAATCACTTGTTCCTGATGAATCACAATTTGTTCTGACATAAAACTCATAAGTGGTTTCAACATCTAAACCAGTAATCGTTATGTCATTGGTATTTGTACTCGCAATTAATCCTGTACCTGGAGAGAATCCTTCTATTCCATATTCTACATCGAATGTTGCTCCTAAATCTAAATTTTCCCAAGATATCGCAACACTTGTATCTGAAACCGATAAGAAATCTACACTTATAGGTTCTAAACACGCCGGTCTTTCCTTGTATTCAATATCATCAAACATAACCATTGAGTAATCGTTTTCTTCATTATGCTTTATCGCAATATGATGTGCATCTCCTGTATATGACGCAAAATCGATTAAAAACTCTTTTCCAAATAACGGAACCTCATCTGCCCAAATAGTGGTAAAAGGCACAAATGTTTCACTATCTAATGGATTAGTCATAGTACCAATAATGATTCCTGATTGATTATAAGCTGACCCTGTGGTTTCATTTCTAACCCAAATTTTAAGAATTTTATTTGCATCTAAATCTGACAAAAACGGTGAAACTAAAACACCAGCTAAAGGTGAATTATCCGAACCATAAAAATTGACAAAACCTACATTTGGAGAAGAGCTAGGACTAACAACAAGGCCCTCTGAATTATAAATCCCTGAAACCGAACGATCGTTTCTTGTCCAGCAGAAATTTGGAATACCACTATTTGAATTTTGATAATATGCATTATAACTATCAAAATCCTCGTAAAAAGGTGCTGATTCTACACAAGTTATAGTAAAAGCATAAGGCACACTCCAGTCGCTAAAACCATTCTCGACATTACAATATGCTCTGACGCGATATTCATAATTAGAAAACGTATTTAAACCATCTAAAACGAAAGGATTTGAATCGGCTTGCGTAACTGTTCCACTTCCTGAAGAAAACCCAATTGGGCCATATTCAATTTCCCAATTTTGAGGTCCTTGTTGCGTGTTATTATCTTGCCATGTTAAAGTAATTTCACCAGAATCCGTTTGTGTTGCTTCTAAATTAGTTGGTGTAACACATCCGATTTCGGTATACTCAAAATCATCAAAAAGAATAACTTGACGCTCGTTTATTCCAGCCTGTCTAATTCCTATATATTCATCCTCTAGATAGAAATTTGCTAGATCGATCTCGAACTTTGTCCAAGTATCTTCATTGTCATAAGCGTTTGTGATTGTATAATACGGTGTAAACGTTGTATAATCATCAGGATCTGACATCGTACCAATAATAACCTCTGAAGGAGTTGCATAAGCGCTAGAAAGTGGATACATCCAAAACGATATTCTCTTGTAATTATCTAAATCAATTAATCTTGGCGAGACTAAAATTGTTTGTTCTGAAACTTCTTCATGCAATGGATTATTGGTTTCGTTTAAAAACCATATCGCTTGCTCTCCTGTATGCGAATCAGGTGTATAGACAGCATTATTATCATAAACCCTTATCTGAGCAATTTCATCCCAATATGGTGATCCTACTTGTGGTAACAAACCTGTCCAACAATGTTCTAAATAGCCTAATGGATGATTTTCAAAACCTTCTTGATAACCAACCTCATAACCTTCACACTTTGTTTTAAAAGTTTGCTTTACGGACCATCCACTAAATGTACTTCCACAATTTGCTCTTATATAGAAGTCATATTCCGTATCTTCTAAAAGATTAGAAATCGTTAAGAATGAACTATCATTGGTTGTAATAATTGTCCCGCTTCCTATTTCAAAATCTGAAAAACCATATTCAATTTCCCAATCTGTAGGGTTTGAATTTTCATAAGTCTCCCAACGCACATCTACAGCATCATAACGTTCATCTAAAACAACTGGATAAAGTGGCTCTGTACAGTCTGGAACACTTTCAAATGTAAAATCGTCTAAGAAAAAATCGCTATTTGAACTCTCATTCTCTAGCCTAATTGCGATGTATGTATCACTTCCTGTATAATTATCAAAATAAATAGTGTGTTCTTTCCATTGTGCTTGTGGTCTTCCGTCGTTTTTAAGCTCACTCATCTCTTCAGGTTGTACATCTCCAACTAAAGTAAATGTAGAAATATCTGCTGGGTCTGTCATTGTGCCAACCTCAATAGCTAATTGATTGTAAGTTGATGAACCAAAACTCCCATCTGAAATAAGATTAAATCGTAATCGCTTAGTATCATCGATATTTAATATTTGTCTTGAAACAAGATATAATTCGGTTTCTCCTGTATTATTATTGAATCTTAAAAACTGATTTCCACTTACAGGCAATACTCCATATTCTTCAATAGGACTAATATATGCATAAGTATCGCTAGAAATAACACTCCAACACGGACTTAATTCACCTTCAAATTCAAAAGATTCAAAATAATCCCCTTCAATAGGAAGACATGTTGTAAAAAACGTTATCACTTCTGTCCACTCTGAATACAACTCGTCATCTTCACACTTTGCTCTAACTCTAATACCGTATTCCGTGCCTTCAAGAAGGTTTTCTAACACATAACTATTAGATGTTACCACTATTGACTCGTCAGAATTATAGGCATTTAATTGTTCAAACTCAAGTTCGTATTCTATATCTGAATCACCTGCCGTCCAACTTATTTCTGCACTATTGTCATAAATATTATCTAAAGTTAACGCTGTAGGAACATTACATACAACAGATTGTAGATAAGAAAAATCATCAATAAGCACCTGATCACCTGAATAATAATTAGCTCGGCTTTGTCTAAAAGCTATAAATTGATCTGTACCATTATAATCCGTTAAGTATACGGTTCTCTTTTCCCAAACATCAGGTTCAACTTCTCCTGTAATAGTTTGCAACGCTTCAAAGGTCGAAGCATCATCAGGGTTACTCATGGTTCCAACAGTTAAACCTTCATCGTAATTACTAATATAAAACTCAATCTTTTTATCGTTTGATAAATCTGTAAACAATGGTGACACCATCATAACTCCATAATTAGAATATGAACTGGTATCTCCCAAGTAAGCCGAGTAACCATCGTCACCAAAGTTATTATCAATAACCATTTCGAAAGATGTTGTATAATGGTTTGAAGAAAACTCATAAGCTGTCCAACATTCATCTAGCGATGAGCTATTAAAATCGTAAGTATACCCTGTAAAATAAGATTGACCACAACCTACATCTACTGTTACTTTATCTGACCAATCACTCGTACTATTTGCATCACAAATGGATCTCACATAAAAATCATACACAACACCTAATGGTAAATCTGTAACACTAAAAGGATTTGAATTTGCCTGAATCAATGTACCATCATCAAACCAAAACCCTTCTTCTCCGTATAATATTTCCCATTGCGTAGCGGCACTTTGGTCGCTCCAAGACAATTCAATTGCTCCGTTAGAAATTGATGTATTCGCAAAATCACTTGGTGTTAGACAGGTTGGAATATCTGAATATTCAAAACGATCTAAATAAATAATAGAAGTCCCTCCTATTGGCTCATCTGCGATTTGCATTTTGAATGCTACATAATTATCTGTTCCAGAATAATCATCAAAATTGATTGTGAATTGCTTCCACTCTCTGTAAAGCATATCGGCACTTAAAATAGTTTCTTTTGCCGTAAAAGTGTTTTCACCTGCAGGATCAGTCATAGTACCTACAACAATATCAGCGTTGCTATATCTTGGATGCAACCAAAACTTAACACGTTTAGTACCATTACTTAAATCACTAAACCCTGGAGATACTAAATACAGATTATCTGTCTGCTCATAGTTATTGAATTTAATAGTATTTCCACTTCCTCCAAGTGGATATTGATTAGAACCATCTACAATATTTGTATCATTTATTTCTGGATCTACAACCGGTAATCGCGACCAACAATTGGCAAACTCATTGCTATCAAAATCTTGACTATAATATCCTGAAAACAGACCGCAATCAGTATGTAAATTGTAAAGCTTAAACCAATCACTATAACTACCACCACCACAATCTGATCTGATATAAATATCGTAAGTAGAATCTGGGTATAAATTATTAACGGTTGTATTTTCTCCTGTTCCACTAAGCATAGCACCTGAACCTAATTCAAAATCTACTAAACCATATTGAATGTCCCAATCTGTAACTCCTACAGCATTTGACCATTCTAAATCTACTGTCGTATCTGTTATTGCTATAACTTCTACATCAACAGGCTCTAAACAATCTGGTGTATTTTGATATACAAATTCATCTATATAAAATTCAGCATAACTATCTACCTGAACCTGATTAAACGCTATAAAACGATCATTCCCTGTATAGTTCTCAAAATTTATAATAATTTGCTGCCACTCACCTTCTATCAAATCTAATGATGAAATGGTTTGATACGGTGTAAACGTTGACATATCGTTTTGGTTCAATAAAGTACCAATAACCAAATTAGACTCTCCATCTACATTCTTTAACCAAAATTTGATACGCTTAGAACTATTTAATTCAGATAACTCAGGAGTAACAATAGCGCCGTCAACCGAATTTTCTATTTTAAGAGCACCAACAGATGCAGCTGTATTTCCATCTTGAGTTATATATCCACTTCCTAATATTTCCCAGCAATTATAGAATTCACCACCATAACCATCTTCAAAATCATAAGCGTAATCTGCAACAAGTGCTGGACATGCCGTTGTAAATTGACTTGAAAACGACCACTCACTATTTTCATCATTACTACACTGCGATCTTATATAGAAATCATATGTGGTATTACTCTCTAGTCCTTCTAATAAAAATGGTTTTGATGTTGTATTTACAAGTGTACCTGAACCTAAGGTAAAGTCTTCTGGCCCATATTCGATATCCCAACTTGTAGCATTACCTAAGTTGGCCCAATCTATTAATGCTTCTGTAGCATATTCTGTGACTTCTGCATTTATAGGCGCTATGCAATTTGGTGAATCTTCGTAAATAAAATCATCAATATAAGCAAATGTATAATACCCACTTAATTTAAAGGCTACATGATTTGCTGCGCCTGAGTAATTTTCAAAATCGACATGAATTTCTCGCCATTGATTCCCCTCTCCATCATTTAAGCTCATCGTCCTATAGGGCTCAAATGTGGTAATATCGTCAGGATCTAGAATTGTCCCAACATTAAGACCAGTATTTTCTGGCGAATACAACCAAAACGACACACGTTTAGAGCTATTAAAATCTGATAACTCTGGAGTGATTAAAAAAGCCTCATTATTAGATGACACACGCATACCAACAGAATTATTCCCAGTATGAGCCGCGCTTAACGTTTGTACATAATAATAATTAGACAATGAAAGTGGAAATTTTCGCCAACACCCATCAATACCAGGCTGTGTTGTGGTTTCAAAACCCTGTGTATCATTTACCATTAAAGCATCGCAATCATCCGGATTACAAATTTCGGCAAAATAACTAGTTAATGGTATTGTGAAATTCGCATCTGCGTAGCTAACGTTATCGACACAAACACTACCTAAAGACGATGCATTATCGATATTGAAATATGTAAAAATTGTATTATTACCATTCTTAGCATTTACTGATGCTATTTGAGAACCACTCAGATCTAACCATACTAAATTAGGATTATTAGAAACATCTACTGTATTGACGTATAAATTATCAATAGACAAATAGGCCAAGTTGGTATTATTACTTACATCTAGCTCCGAAATAAAATTATCAGTGACATAAAGATTAAATAAGTTAATATTATTTGAAACATCTACACTCGTCAGGTTTAAGTTTCTAAGATATAGCAGTTCTAAATTTGGCATGTTAGACACATTAATTTCAGACTGATTAGTATACCATAATGAAATTTGCTCTAATAAATTATTATTTGAGAAATCTATAGTGTTTAGGCTATAGCAATAAGTGGCGCTGAAGACCTCTAGATTAACATTATTAGTAATATCTAGATCTACAATAGAGGTGAAATTTAATTTAAGATCTTTCAGAGCGATATTAGCTGACAAATCGAGCTCGTAAACCGAATTTGCAGCAACATTTAAAATCTGAAGGTTAGGATTTAAACTTGTATTTAGTTCTGTAATATTATTACCATTACAAGCCAATTCTTGTAAATTAATATTCTGAGAAACATCTAGAATACTCAACTCATTAGCTGCAATATCTATTTTCTGTAAAGCAATATTATTTGATAAATCAACTGCTGTTATTTCATTGTTATTACATAGCAACTCTACAATAGATATAAAACTCTCTATACCTGTAAGATCAGAAATATCTAACGAACCTAAATTAAGACTTCCGGCATAAGCTGCTGCTTCTGAAACCTGAATTTCTTGATCTCCATTGGTATCAATAACTGGATCGTGATTTAAAAGGGCTGTTTTAAAATTTACATCTGGAATATTTACATTCTGAGAAAAGGAGAATTGTGCAACTACAACACAGAAAAATATTGACATTATAAGCTTAAGTAGATTCATTAGGGCTGGTTTAAAAAGGGTATATTCAATTCGTTTAAAGACTATTACAAGATCGTTAAGTTTGTAATATTTGATAATGCGCTTTACACATAAGTATTAATTAATGCTACAAAACAATTGTTCAAAATTGTTAGGCTTGGAATAATGTTAAATAAATGCTAAAATATAAAACAAAAAAACCTTTCAAAGTGTTATTTTGAAAGGTTTTAATTATAAAACATTAGAGAATCTAGCTTTTAATAAATCTTCTAACCGTTTTATCTGTACCAGATTTAATTTCTAAAAAGTAAACGCCCTTGGTTAAACTTGAAACATTTACGTTGTATTCTAGATTAGACAATTCAACTGCTTTTAGGATTCTACCATTAATATCAACTATTGTTAATTGATCAATAATATGATTCGACACAACCTCTAAAACATTTTGTGCAGGATTAGGAAACAACTTCACCAATTGCTTATGAAATTGACTAACACTTAAAGGTGCTACAATTTCAGTACTTACCGCATTAGTTATAATTGGCGCATTAAAATCAAAATAAATAGCAGCTTCGCCTCCAATAATATCACCAACAACGACATCATTTTTTGGCTTTATTCTAAACGCAATGTAGCCTTGCGACAGCTCTTCATCATCAGATTGTGCCAATAAATTAATGTTATCGTAAATAAACGCTACCTTATTTTCATTTGTAACTTCAACCGTGTAATCGTGACTAGAAGCCAAAGGCTGTAATGTTTTCCAATCGAGTTTAGCGTCTAAGACATCTTCAATTCTTACATTGATTGCACTTGCTGTTCCTGTATTTTGAAAACGAATAATATAATCTAAGTAATTCCCTTTTTCTTCTTCAAAAATAGTTGAACCTTGTAACACACGTTTGTCATTAGGATCATACGAATTCACCACAATTTGTTCTAAAGTATAACTATTATCTTCTGGCGTGATATCTGAATTTACAGGAAGAATTTCAGATGTAAATACCAACACGTCATCACTATTTACAGTAGGTGGCGTAAAGACATTAAACTCCAACTTAATTGTTCTTGATTCAAAAGGTGTTAAATCTGTAAAATCAAACGTTACACTGTTTGTTGTTTGCGACGCAATCGCTTCATTAGCCGATAATAAACTAAGCATGGTGTCATCAAAAGTTATGGCTACTGAACCATCTAATTGCGTTGTTCCGATGTTACTAAAGATTAATTCGTACGTGGCATCAAAACCTGGTCTTGCAGGATTAACAGGTAACAACATCACATTTAGATCATCTACAATCTCATTGGCTTGAATACAAAAATCTATCAACTCTGTATTATTAAAATCTGTAAAGACCGTAGTTTGCGATTGAGGTACAACGGTAAAATAATCAGGAAGACTAGATTCTAACGATGTGACATACGTATTAGACGATACATAATTAACGTACCCACCTTCAACACTTGTAAATGTTGCCGTAGTATCTACAACACTCTGAGACTGTATCATTAGATTTTTAATTTTAAAATCTGCTGCGTCACAACCATCATTATCAATGTCGTATTGCAATGTTCCTGTAACTTGATTTAAACAATCTTCTGTAAGAGTTATGTCTTGGTCTGTAAGTGCCTGAATTCTCAATGCTAATAAATTACCAACATCATCTACACATATAGTTTCTAAATTAGGAAGCCCTGGAAATGTTGTTGAATAGATCTGATCAATATTATCATTTCCTCCACTCTTAAAATTTACGTAAGTTAAGTTCGGGTTATTACCGATAGAAAATATATTCATATTGGTACTATTACTTAAATCTAAATGTTCTATTAGTGTATTAGTACAGTTTAAAGTTCTAATATTAATATTTCTTAAATCTAATACCGTAAGAGGATTACCATAAACCGTTAATGCAGATAACGCTAAATTATTAGTAACATCTAACGCTGTTAAATCATTATTTCCAAGCCCTATCCCTGTTAATGCTGGCAAACCAGAAACATCTAATGAGACCAAATTATTACTTGTTAAACTAACTGATGTTAGATTTGGGTTATCACCCAAAATAACTTGTTCTGCACCAGCATAATTTGCATTTAAACGCTTTAAAGTCGAAACACTTGAAACATCAATAAGGTCAATATTATTATAAGCGCAACTCAGTATTTCTAAGACCGCAAAATCGGCAATACCTGTTAAGTCCGTAATATTAGAGCTTTGAATATTCAATTCCGTAATGGTGTTTATTTTTGAAGTCGGAATTTCTCCATTTGAAGGACTTGTATCATAACCTTGACTAATTAATTCTATTTCAAATTTTAGATCTGGTATTAACGTTACCTCTGATGCTGCAGCACATTCTGCTTCCGTTTCCACTAAAGTCACCGCACCACCTCTGTACCAGTTACCATAGTTTATATTGGCATTATCTACAAAAACGCAGTACAATTCAGGGTTGTAATGAAGCCTCAAGGTCGTAAGAAGATTATTATTTCCATTCCTTAAATAAGCGGTCTGCAATTGGTTGGCTTCAACTTTTAATGTGTTTAATTGCTGATTACTTTCAATATCTATAGTGGTTAGCTGATTATCATCTAGCTCTAAAATTTCTAAATTTGAATTTTGAGAAACATCAATTGTCGTAAATTGATTATCATTAAGTATTAAATCTTTTAAGCCAGAAAGCAATGACGTGTCAATCGTTGATATTGGTGATTGCTGACATTCCAAATATGTAAGTGCTGTATTATTAGAACCAAAGACAAGGTTTGATACCAAGCCATAAGAACATCGCAATTCCGTTAATGCTATATTATTGGAAACATCTAAGATAGAAAAACCACCACTTCCGCAATCTATAGTTTCTAACAATACATTATTAGAAAGGTCTAAACTGGTAAGTTGAGAAAGTGAATGCGCAACTATTGTTTTTAAAGCTGTATTAGAACTTAAATCTAAAGTTGTAAATTGATTGATAGCGCAGTTTAACTCTTCAAGTTGCGTACAATTGTTAACATTCAGAGCAGTCATCTGCATATTTGTACAGCTCAATATTCTAAGATTTACATTGCTCGATACATCTAAGCTAGCTAGATTATTACTACCTACATCAATAACCTCTAATGCTGGATTATTAGAAAAATCAACCGCAGTTAAATTATTACTATTTAAATTAATATTCACCAAAGCCACATTGTTACTTAAATCCACTGTGGTTAACTCATTATCCTCAGCTTCTAATATTGTAGCATTTATAAAGAACTCAATCCCTGTAAGGTCAGAAATTCGTCCTGTACTTCCGCCATAACCACGTATTTTTAATCTTCCAGTTACAGCAGCTGCTTCAGATACCGAGATTTCATCATCGTTGTTAGTGTCTATAGTTGGCTGGTTCTGACTTACCAATTTAGCCTTGAAATTAGCATCAGGGAAATCGATTATCTGACTGAAGGCGGTTTGTGCAAAAAGCACACATAATAGAATTGTAGTTAGTTGTTTCATAGTAGGGATTTTGGGCGAAAATAGGAAAATATTAGTAAACTAGGTTTGGCTGACAAATTCTAAAGCACGCTGCTCATTATAATAAGCCTTTCCTTTTTGAATAAATCCGACATGCCCTCCATATTTTGGCATTTCTAAAAAGACATTAGAATTCTGTTTCGCTTCTTTTACGGGATAACATTCAGCAGATAAAAAGGAATCATTAAGTGCATTAATTATTAAAGACGGTACTTTTATATTTGGCAAGAATTGCAAGCAACTGGCTTTCTCATAATAATCAAAAGCGTCCTTAAAACCATGCGCTTTTGACGTATAGACATCGTCAAAATCTATTAAAGTTTTAATTGAATCAAAATCTGCAACTGATATATTATTAGGGAATTGCTCTAATTTTGGTTTCAATTTATCTTTTAAATGCGCTAAGAATCGAATCGCGTAATGTTTATTTTTTAAACTCAATAATTCTCCGCAAGAGCCTTTTAAATCACAAGGTGTAGACACTGCAATAACCGACTTTAGTTCCGTTGGAAGTTCCCTTCCTTCACCCACATATTTCAAAACCATATTAGCACCTAAGCTTATGCCTTTAATATAGATTTCATCATAAACTCCTTTTGACAATACATGTTTTACCGTAGCATCTAAATCCTCAGTTGCACCAGAATGATAACTACGAAACAAGAGATTAGGTTCTCCACCACAACCTCTAAAATTGACAGCAACAGCATCGATGCCATTGTTGTTAAAGTGTTTTGCTGTTCCTGTAATATATGGTCGTTGCGCATTACCTTCTAACCCATGTAAGAGAATAATGATCTTATTAGATTTTTGTTTCGCGTAGCTCCAATCTAAATCTAAGAAGTCGGTATCTGGAAGTGTTATACGTTCTCTAGTTTGCTCTACACCTTCAACTTTTCGAGCTAGTCCAGAAAAAACAGTAGATACAAAGCTTTTCTTAGCCCAGAATGGTGGTTTGTAGGTTGATTCTAATATTGGCATTAATTTTTTATTTTATAACGACCTTTCGACTGCGCTCAAGGTGACATCTTCACATTATTTTAAAACTGTAAATTCAATTGCAGAGTCATTATACACTTTATGAGTTTGTACTTTAAAATCAGATGCCTTAGCTTCAAATATGTTATCGACATACGTCTGTGGATTCGCATCTATGTAAGGAAAGAACGTACTCTGAACTTGCACCTGAATCTTATGTCCTTTTTTAAAGGTATGAAACACATCTTGCAACTTTAAATTCACTTTTGTTTTTTCGTTAGGTACAAACGGTTCTGGCTCATACATACTATTTCTAAAACGCCCTCTTAAGACTTCACTACGTACCATCATATGATAATTACTTAGCTTTAAATGATCTTGAACATCGTCTGTGTTTTCAGTATCTGCAGGAAACACATCAATCACTTTTACAATCCAGTCTGCTGCTGTTCCTGTTGTTGACACATATAACTTTGTTAGAATATCTCCAGCAAGTGTAACGTCATCTTCCAAGATTTCAGTTTCAAAAGTTAATACATCTGGTCGTCTTGAGGCGAAACGCTGATCGTCTGTCATGAATTTTCTTGGTGTGAAACCCACTTTTATATCTTCCGTGTATGGTACAGGTTTTTTAGGATCACTTATAAATTCTGACGCTCCATACATTTTATTAGGTTGTTCTGTTAAACGCTCATAAGGCTGCATGTAATAACTTTCCTTCGTTGCATTTTCTGGTGGCCAAACGTCAAAAGACTGCCATTTTTTTGTTCCTGTATTAAAGAATTGTGCTTCAGGCAAATTAGTTTGTCCATTTGCCTCTCCTTTTAGGAAATGATTAAAAAATTTGGTTTCAATATTTTTCTGAAAATGATCTGATATGCTATCTCCAAAATGAATATTCCCAACAACTTGTCTTTCGCTATTTCTAGCCCAATCTCCATGACTCCAAGGTCCAAAAACAACAGTATTATAATTATCGCTATTTTCTTCAATGCCTTTATACGTATTAAAAGGCCCATATAAATCTTCAGCATCAAACAAACCACCAACAATCATCGTCGCAGGCTTGATATCTTTTAAATGTTGAATAATCCCTCTACTCTTCCAAAACTCATCATAAGTAACATGTGTTTTTATTTGCTCCATAAACACATTAGTGCTGTCGTAGAATTTATTCAGTTTACTTAATGGCATGTGGTCTAAGAAAAACTGATGTTGATCTTCTGTTTCCATATCTGGAAATGCATACCAAGCTTCAGTTGTTGGCTCTTGTTTCATAGCTCCAAATAAAGCAGTTGCTCTCCAATAACTCAATAAAAACGCACCATTATGAATAAAATCATCAAAAAAGAAATCACCAATACAAGCTTGTGGAGACACGGCTTTTAAAGCTGGATGAGAATCCAATAAAGAATAGGTGGCATAAAAACCAGGATATGAAATGCCGTAAGTTCCAACATTACCATTATTGTTTTCAACATTATTTACCAACCATTCAATAGTATCATAAGTATCACTTGCTTCATCAGTTTGAACCCCTGTTTTATTAGGAATATAAGCACGCATATTATCATAAACCCCTTCACTATTCCAACGTCCACGCACATCTTGGTATACCATAATATTACCTTCTTCCATAAGGTATTTGTTCGGCCCTATTTTAGATTTGAATTCATCTTCACCGTAAGGTTTGCAGCTGTAAGGCGTACGCATCATTAGCATCGGATACATTTTGGATGTGTCTTTTGGCGAATAAATAGTAGTATGCAACTTAATTCCATCACGCATCGCTATCACCACTTCTTTCTTTGTGTAATGGTCTTGCGGATTATAAATCGTCTCAACGGCAACTTCCGAAATCTCTTTAACAGAAGATGTTTCTGCAGGCTTGCAACTTGAAAGTGTTATAAAAATTAATAGGAAAAGCGTAATTCTTTGGAATATCATTGTCGTTAAATTTTGAAAAGTTTAAAGATAAGCAGTTAAAATTTTATACCTACAAGGTTTTTAAAACCTCGCAGGATAGAATTAGGTTTTAAGCGACTTCAACCGAAGTAAACTCGAACTTTCCTCCATCAAAAAGTCCTTTATCACTTAATTTCAATGCTGGAATCACCAATAAGGCCATAAACGACAAACTCATATAGGGTGCATGAAGCTTGCTTCCTATTTGCTTCGCCATTTTATCTAATTCGGAATATTGCTTTCCTATAACGTCAGCACTTTTATCACTCATAATCCCTGCCACAGGAAGTGCTACTACTTTTTGTTCTGAATCTGAAACTGCACAAATACCACCTTCATTTTCTATTAACAAGTTCACAGCTTTACAAATAGCCTCATCTGAAACACCAACAGCAATGATATTATGAGAGTCATGACCAACAGAACTCGCAATTGCACCTTCTTTTAGTCCATAATTTTTAATAAATGCTATAGCTGGTGTATCGTTTTGATAACGATTTACAACAACCATTTTTAAAATATCAGTTTCGGAATTTGATACTAGATTACCATCCTCAATCGTTGAATCTTCAATAATTTCATTGGTTACTAACTCTCCATCCAAACATTCAATAACTCTAATTTGTTTTGAATTTGATTCGAATCTAAAATCTGAAACTTCCATTTTATCCGTTTTGAAATTGTTTAAATTCTGAAAATCAACATGTTTTATGTTTGACACTCCATTATCATAAACCAATTCACCGTTAATATACGTTTGAAGCGTTTTAAAATCTTTTAAATCGTCGACAACAATACAATCGGCATCATCACCAACATTCAACAATCCTACATCTAAATTATAGTGCTTTACAGGATTCACACAAGCTGACTGCAATACTTTAAAGACATCATTACCTTTAGCAACAGCTCTTGCACAAACTTCGTTTATATGTCCTAATAGTAAATCGTCAGGATGCTTATCATCACTACAAAACATCATGTTTTCGTAATGCTCGTCTAGTAAATCGATAAGTGCATTAAAGTTTTTAGCGGCACTACCCTCACGGATAATAACTTTCATTCCTTTTTGAAGCTTTTCTAAACCTTCATCATAGGTGAAACATTCATGATCTGTAGAAATCCCTGCTGAAATATATTTAGTTAAATCGTCACCTCGTAATCCTGGCGCATGGCCATCAACTGGTTTATTGTAATGTTTTGCCCATTCGATTTTCTTAAGCACTTCAGCATTATCATAAATGACTCCGGGATAATTCATCATTTCAGCCAAATACTTAATATCAGGATTCGCCATTAAGGTTTTAATAGCATCAGAATCAATCACTGCTCCTGCCGATTCAAAACTCGTCGCGGGAACACAAGAAGGTGCTCCGAAATTGAATTTAAAAGGGGTTTTCTTTCCGTTTTCAATCATAAATTCGACACCTTTTACTCCAAGTACATTGGCAATTTCATGCGGGTCGGAAACGGTAGAAACAGTACCGTGATTTAC
Source organism: Winogradskyella pacifica (assembly GCF_013403915.1). Taxonomy (GTDB): domain Bacteria; phylum Bacteroidota; class Bacteroidia; order Flavobacteriales; family Flavobacteriaceae; genus Winogradskyella; species Winogradskyella pacifica. The sequence goes on along the minus strand of NZ_JABFDI010000011.1, from coordinate 45,024 downwards.
AGCAATCTTTGCAAACTCACTTGGCACCAACATTGAGCTTTCGATATGAATATGTGCATCTACAAAACCGGGTAAAATGAAATGATTTTCTTCACAATCCTTTTCTACGATAGATTCAATTTTACCATTTTTAATAGTCACTTCCCCTTTGTAGATGTTTCGATTTTGAATATCTACGATGTTTCCTTTTAATATCAAATTGTCTGTTTTATTTTATTATAATAATCACTTAAAATTCAAAAACACAATACTCTTAAACAATTAATTGTAAATTATTTACATCAATTTATTGAATCTCAACTTTAAGTCTGTTTTTTGTGTTGTTTGTCACTTTAAATCGTTCGTCAGCACGTTTACCGACAACCCAAACGACCTTATTATCGGACGTTAATAACCATGTATTTTCTTTTTCAACCAAAGACTGTTTTTCATCTTTAAGGTATTTACTCAGCTTCTTTTTACCGGTCATTCCTGAGGGTTGAAACACATCCCCTTCTTTCCAAAGTCTGAATTCTAATGGAAATTTTAAGAGGTCTTTATCAACGAAAATTGTGTTTTTTGAAACCTCAAAAAGGCCTTCAACAGTATCAAAAGAAAGCTTACCTATTAGTGTTTCTATGTCTTCAACAGCGTCATTGATTAATAGAGATTCTTCGTTTCGTTCTAAATCCCCTAAATCTGTTAGGATTAAAAACTCGCGATGCTTTATTAAACGATGAGAATTCGATTTTACCAACTTACCAGATTGCGTGTCTAATAAATCGACGATATCATTCCATTCTGTAAAACCATAGTCCTTAAACAATTCAAACAAATAGGCTTTAGGATTATTAAGTTTTTTGAATTCTGAAATTTTATAAGTTATTCCGTAAGCATCATTACTCACAATAGCGCTTTCTGCAAAGTTATTGAGGTTATCTTCTATGAGACCTACTGTATCATTAAGATTAGAAATGGTGTTTTGAAAGCTATCTAGTAATTGTGGATTGATTTCCTTTAAAATCGGAACAACTTCGTGACGTAATTTATTCCGCAAGTATTTTCTTGAAGCATTACTCGCATCTTCCCGCCACAAAATGCTTTCCTGATTTACAAAGGCTTCAATTTGCGCTCTTGAAAACGGTAACAAGGGTCTTACAACATTATCATTAATCATCGGGATTCCGGTTAAACCGTTTAATCCGGTTCCTCTTGTGAAATTGATAAGAAAGGTTTCCAAGTTATCATCAGCATGATGCGCTGTTAAGATATAGTCGAATTTTAACTGTTCTGCTAATTCTTTAAACCAATCGTAACGCAATTCGCGCGCAGCCATTTGTATAGACCGTTTATGCGCTTTCGCATAGGCTTCCGTATCAAAATTCTGAATAAAAATTTCGACATCTAATTCTTCTGCTAATTCTAGGACAAAATCTTCATCCTTATTGCTTTCCGCTGCTCTTAAGTTGAAATTACAATGGGCTAGCGAAAAATTAAGATTAAGACGCTTACATAAATGCGCCAATACAACGCTATCTATTCCACCGGAAATAGCAATTATAAACTTGCCTTCTTTTAAAAATGGAAGATTCTTATGGATATGTATTTGAAAATCGTTTTGCACATTTCAAAGGTATTGAAATTTATGGTTTCTAAAACCGACTCTTTAATGTTGTTGTAGGAAGATTCAGAAAGCGATATTGCCTTAATGATAATCTACATATTTAAACGGATGTTAAAATGACAATTATCATATACAAGTCATTTCCTTTTAATTAACTTTAAGGGAATTTAAAATTATTAGGTTATGAACGTATCAGAGGAATCTACAACAACATCTGCACGAACTGCCTTTGACAAAAAGGTGCTTTCGGCTTTACCACATTTACATCCATATGTAAAACATAGAATTTATATCGCTGAAACAACTGGCATCTTACCAAAAAACATGTTTTCATCTAACGGAATCATTGACGAAAGTATCATCGTTTTATATAGTGATGGTTTTGATGTGGATGCCGATGCTATGGCTATACGATTAGAATTATTTAGAATTGTAGATAATTATATGAATGTGTTATTTAAAAATGAAGCATTTCATAAGAACACCATAAGCACAGATGACATTCTTAAGAAAGAATTATCTAAACTAAATGAAGATTATACGATTGACGGTGATTTTGATTTTATACTAAACACAGAGTTGAACGATATATCTTACCATCAGGATGAAGAGAATTCGTTGCATTTATATTCAGATAAAGAAACTTCCATTTTAAAAGCCTTTGATATTAAGGATTTATCTATATCTAAGTCTCCGAGAGTGTTTGGACAACTTTACAACTGGCTACCGTTTAATGTCTCTAATATTGTGGATTTATACATTATAGGTAAACTCGATTTTGAATCTATTGCTAAGATTAAAAAGATTGAACAGAAGCGGGTTGAAGCGATTTTCGATAAAGTTAAGCGCACTTTTAGACGGCATATTGAGTGATGGTTGTTGGTTGTTGGTTGTTAGTTGTTAGTTGTTAGGGTAAATAAACTATTATTCAGAGTTGCACGAAGAAGGCACGAAGATGTGCATAGCGATTTTTCTAGATGATGAAATGATATTTTATTTTATTTTTAAATCTGTAAGAAAAAGCACAAATTGAAACTAGATGTCACGCTGAGCGCAGTCGAAGTGCTTATAGCAATTGCAACTAAAAAAACTATCCTTCTAAAGATTCGCGCATGGCTTTTGCTTTAATTAAGCATTCTTCATATTCCTTGAGAGGATCACTTTTTGCTGTGATGGCACCTCCAACCGAATAAGAAATGTATTTTTTGGTTTCATTATAAAGGATACTTCTAATAATGACGTTAAAATCGAAATTTCCTTTTGGTGTGAAATAACCCACTGAACCAGAATATAAACCACGTTTTGTTTCTTCGAGGTTTTCAATAATTTTCATGGCTGAAATTTTTGGAACACCTGTCATGCTTCCCATCGGAAATGTGGACCTTATGATGTCTACAGCATTTGTTTCTGGTTCTACTTTAGATTGCACTGTTGAAATCATTTGATGCACTTGTAAAAACGAATGCACTCTACAAAGCTCCTTCACCTCTACACTGCCTTTTATAGCGGTGTGCGATAAATCATTACGAACCAAATCGACAATCATTATATTCTCACTTCGTTCTTTTGGGTCTTTTGATAAATCTTCGGCGAGCTTTAAGTCTTCAACTGTACTGTTTGAACGTTTGGCTGTCCCTTTAATGGGTTGCGAAATAATGGTTGTTCCATTCTTTTTAATATAACGCTCTGGCGATGCAGACATCATATATTTATCTTCAAATTTTAAAAAACTGGCAAAAGGTGGCTTTGAAATAGCATTCAGTTTATTAAAAGTTTCGAATGGATTTATTTCGCTGTCTTCTGCATAAAACTCTTGGCAAAAATTAGCTTCATAAATATCACCGCGTTGAATATGACCCAGCATTTTAGTTGCTTTTTCAAAATAAGAGTCTTTGTGGATTCTTAGTTTTATTTTGATGGGATGGTTCGATTTTTCGATGGTTAGATGATTCGATTTTTCGATTTCTAATAAATCATCCTCAATCTCATCATCAACCATTTTGAGATATTTTATTTCAACCTGGTTATCTTTAATTAAAAACAACTTTTTAGGTTGAAAGAAATACAAATCAGGAAAACCTAAACCATCATAATTTTCAGATTTTAGGTGCTCTGTTGTGTTTTTTAAATCGTAGGTGAGATAACCGAAGATCCAATCGTTGGTTAATGTCTGATATTCCTTTAAACGCTCAAACGCATCAAAATAATCGGTGCGTATTGTTGTAAACGCATCAACAGCCAAAACCGCATCGTAATTACTATACTGATTCTTATGGTTATTAGAATCTAACCAAACGATATCGTCAAATTGCTGACTCCAAAGCAATAAATTTTGCTTAAAGGTCTCACTGTTTTTAAGTTGATGGCTATGTGTTGTTCTCAATAGAAATATAATTGCTGCAATTTACCTAAATTAAAATTTGGCAGGAAATAAATTTGAATCCAAAGCAATTTCATGGGTTCTATAAGAATTGTATATTTCAAAAAAAATAAAATCCATGTATAGTTTAAAGAATGATCTTTTACAGATTAATATAAAACCTAAAGGTGCCGAGTTATGTAACATCACTTCAGCAAAGCATAACACCGAATTTATGTGGCAAGCTAATCCTGAATTTTGGGGAAGTCACGCGCCAAACTTATTTCCTATTATCGGTTGCATGAAAGATGATACATACATCTACAATGACAAAACGTATCCTATGCCAAAGCATGGTTTTGCAAGACATAATGATAATTTCACGATTAAACATCAGAGCGATTCTAGCATTACGTTTTCATTAGTTTCAAATGAAGAATTATATACTTATTATCCTTTCTTGTTTGAATTTGAAATCACTTATACACTTTCAAAAAACACCCTAATCATTAAACATTCGGTTACCAATTTAGACGACAAAGCACTTTATTTTTCTTTAGGAGGTCATCCTGCTTTTAATTGTCCGCTTTCGAAAGATGAAAACTATACCGATTACTTTTTAGAATTTGAGCAATCTGAAAACAGTCAGTCTCACCTATTAAACATGAATACGGGATTAATTTCTGATAAAACCAAACCCGCATTTACGGAAGGCACTAACATAAACCTAAAACCAGATCTATTTAACGAAGACGCTTTAATTTTTAAAGATTTAAAATCGAGAATAGTAAGCTTAAAGCACAAAACCAAAGGGAACGTTTTGACTGTAAATTTCGAAGATTTTAAACACTTAGGCATTTGGGCAAAACCAAACGCACCTTATGTTTGTATTGAGCCTTGGTTGGGTTTTGCTGATAATGAAACTACAGATCAAAATATTAAAACTAAAGAAGGGATTATAACATTGGAGGCTGGTTCAAAATTTGATGCGGGCTACAGTATTGAAATAAACAAAAATCACTTACAGTAAGTTGTTTAGATTAAAAATCTAGATTGTTGTTTTAATTTTATTGAAGCAAAATGCCCTATTATTTAAAATAGTATATTAATTTGCTTTAACAAAACGTTAACACCATCCTATGAGCTACCAAATCTTAAAAAACAATCACCTATTTCGTCTTTTTATAATTTTATCGTTTTTATCGCAATTTGCATTTGCTCAAAACAACGATAGCTATAGTTTGTTATGGAAAATTGAAGGTGGCAACACAGATGTTCCTTCTTACATATTTGGAACCATGCATATTGATGATGCTAGAGTTTTTAACTTTAGTGATGCCGTGATGCCTGCTATTGAAAACACAGAATATTTTGCTTTAGAAGTTAATGCAGACTCATTAATGACTGCAATTATCAATAAGGAATATGACATCACGGCGAACGCATTTTATAAAAATTTATTAAACCCTGACGACTATAAACGTCTTTTAGAACGGTTTGAAGAGATAAACAAATACTCTTTAATCGACTCTGAAATTATGAGTCCAGATCGTGTGGTTAGTATGCTAATCCCAGATATTGATAAAGAAGATGACAAATCTACCTTTGTAGATTTTTATCTTTTAGGTCAGGCACGCACCATGAATAAAACAATTACCGGATTGGAAAATGTAAAAGATCAAATGAATTATTTTGACAACCTTTCCGATGAAGAGAAAACAGAACAAATTCTAAGCCATTTAAGCGTTGATGTAGATAGCATTACTAGAACCAAGGAAATAATGACAAAGGTTTATGCTAGTGGTGATTTAGATAAAATTGCAGATTTTGTTAATCAGTATGACATTAATGATGCGACTATGATTTCTAGAAATAAGGTAATGAGTGCTAGCATTATCGAAATCATGAAAAAAGGAAGTCTATTTGCGGGTGTTGGAGCAGCTCATTTAGTAGGAAAAGGAAATGTTATAGAATTGCTACAAAAAGAAGGCTATAAAGTCAGTGTTGAAGAAGCTAAATTTACAGGAGTGGCCGATACGTATAAAGTCGATTCTTCAAAAGGTTTTTGGTATAACTATACAGATAATGATTTAGGGTTTCAACTAGAACTACCACAAGCTCCTAACATTAAGCAAGATTACGATAAGTTTACAATTTATGGTTATGGAGATATGCCCACTGAAACGAGCTACCTTTTTATGGGATTTAGTGCAGGCTATACTTTAGCACAATCTCAGATAGACACCTTATTAGAAACTATGATTTCTAATATTATCGAAAAAAGAGAAGGAATCGTTATTAAACAGGAAAAACTAACGGACCCAGATCAGTTTGGCTCTGATATTACCGCTGAATTACCTGATGGCCATATGATAAAAGCAAGATTTATCATAAAAAATAACCATTTCTACTATTTCTCAGCTGAAACTTCACAAGATCAAATCGATGAAAATTATATTAAGCGTTACTTTAATTCAATTGCCGTTGAAGGAGTAGAATTAAAACCAGAAACTACAGGCTGGCGAGAATTTAAAAGTAAAAAAGGAGCTTTTTCAATTCAAATACCTGTTGACGCTAAAGATGTCTCTAGAGAACATGCTAATCCTATTGATTCAGAAGGTGATCCTTATTTCCTTAACCTTTTTATCGCCACTGACACTGATAATTCAAACAATTATTTAATTCGCTATAACGACCAACCTTTGGGCTATTTCCTCCAAAACCCAGAAGTAGCTTTTAAAGAAACAGAAAACAGTTTAACTCAAAGTGCTACATTACTATCAGAACCAAAAATCATTTACTTGAATGATATTGAAGGGCGTGAATACGAAATAAATATTAGTAATAAATTCCATTCTATTGTACGTGTTTATTTTAGAGGCAACAGAACCTACCTTTTACTTAAACAAAAACTTAATGAAACAGAAAAAGTAAACGTTAACGACGAATTTTTTAATAGTTTCACTTTACTGCCTCATGAAGACATTGATCTTACCGAGTATGAATCCCCTAATAAAGATTTCAAAATAAAACTGTTTGAAAATGTAAAAGAAGTCATTGACACATTGGATTATACGGATTCTAATGTTCTAGATTCTTACGATTACACCTCACTAAATCCAAATTCCGGAGGCATTTACCAATATGGTTATAATAATATTGGTAAATATTTTAGAATTAGTAGTTATAAAAAACTCCTCGAAGACTATAAAAATGCCTTAACGGAGTACAACGATAGCATCATTAGTGAAAAAATTATAGTTAGAAACGGTGATTCTTTAATTCAGTTTTCCGTTAGAAATAAATTGTTTAAAAACGCAAATCGCCAAGTTGTTAATCAATTTTGGTATGATAATTACAGGCTACATATTTCTAAAGCCATTGTTACAGACGAGGAGTTAGATAATGGTATTGTAGATAAAGTGTTCACTTCCATAAGTGTGCAACCTGTAACTTCAGATATTGACATCTACGAATCTAAAGCAAAGTATATTATTGAAGATTTAAAATCTAAGGATACAATCGTCTATAACGCAGCTTTAAAAGCATTTGATTATTATGAATTTGACAAAGATGATTTACCTATTTTAAGTGACGCATTGAATTATTCTTTTTCAGAGGAAACTGATGATGTTATAAAATCTAATATTATATATGAGTTCAGTCTAATTAATGATGAATCCTCTTTAGATATTCTAGAATCATTTTACAATACATCTAGCACTTCCGATGTATTAAAAACAGCTATACTCATTGCTATACCAGCTATTAAATCAGAAAAATCCTTACCGCTTTACAATACTTTATTGTTTTCAAATCCACCGACTAAAGAAGATTCATATGACTATAGTTTATTTCAACCTTTTAACGACTCATTAAGCTATGCCATAGAAAATTATGATAAACTAATATCGCTTATGTCTGTAACGCAATATAGAAATGACATTATCTATTTATCTAATGATATATATAATTCCGAATTAGAAACAAATAACATTGTAGAATCAAGTTATAATAAGATTCTAGATTATTTAATTATAGACGCTGAAGTGTTTTTTAATCTAGCTCCACCTGAAGATGATTACGACGAGGATTATGATTACACCTATTATAATTTAATGGTAGCTTACTTACAAAGTCTAAATACCGTAAAATATGATGATAACATTAGTAATACCGTTACATCAACCCTTTTAAATAGAGATGATGACAAATGGTTACGGTTATTAGCGATTACTGCTAGAATTTTTAATGAGTACTCTATTTCAGATGAACTATTAAATCAATATTTAGAAGATAAATATTATAGGTTTGAAATCATGGACGCTTTTCATAAAATCAACAAACTAAAGAATATAGATCAAAAATTCCTTAAAGAAAAGGAGTTTGCCGAGCTATCCTTTTACAATTATGCAGGTGAAGATGGTGGTTATCCGGATGAAATCGGGTTTTTAAAAAAAATTAATAGAGATAATACTACGTTTTATGCGGTTAAATTTAACTATATAAAAGAGGAACCAAGTGAAACCGTTTCATATATTGGTATCGTTGGTCCTATTGAAAAAATATCTCAAGAATCAAAATTCAAAATGTATGATTCCTCAAGCTATTGGGATGAATATGATGATGAATGGATGACTAAAATAGAGTCTCTAATTACAGATTTTTTAGAGTTCTCTAAATAGTTATCTATTAACAACTATCTTTGCACCTTAAAACAGAAACGTGACTTTTAACGACCTTAATTTAAATACACCTTTATATAACGCTTTAGACGATTTAGGATTTGACACTCCTACTCCAATACAGGCGGAATCTTTTAATGTAGTAGCTGCCGGTAAAGATGTCGTTGGTATTGCACAAACTGGTACTGGTAAGACCCTTGCCTATATGTTGCCTATATTAAGAAATTTGAAATTTTCGCAACAAGAAAATCCGAGAGTTTTGATTTTAGTACCAACACGTGAATTAGTGGTTCAAGTTGTTAGTGAAATTGAAAAATTCTCTAAATACATTAACAATCGTGTTTTAGGTGTTTACGGTGGTACTAATATAAATACACAGAAACAAGCTGTTGCACAAGGTCAAGACATCATTGTTGCTACTCCTGGTCGACTGTATGATTTAGCTGTGAGCCGTGTTTTACAGTTAAAGTCCATTCAAAAATTAGTAATTGATGAAGTTGATGTTATGTTAGACTTAGGTTTTAGACATCAACTACTTAATATTTTCGATATTTTACCTCCGCGTCGTCAAAACATTATGTATTCGGCTACGATGACTAAAGATGTTGATGATTTAATTACTGACTTTTTTAAAAGTCCAACAAAAATATCAATCGCAGTTTCTGGTACTCCTTTAGAAAACATAAAACAAGAACGTTTTAATGTTCCTAATTTTTATACTAAAGTTAATCTGTTAGAACATTTGCTTCGTGATAAAGACCAATTCTCAAGAGTCTTAATTTTTGTGGCTTATAAGAAAATGGCAGATCGTCTTTTTGATCAATTGGAAGAATTGTTTCCTGCTGAAACTTGTGTTATTCACTCTAATAAAACGCAAAATTACAGGTTGCGTAGTATTGAGCAATTTAGAGAAGGGGAAAACCGCTTATTAGTTGCCACAGATGTTATGGCAAGAGGTTTAGATATTGAAGGTGTTTCTCATGTTATTAATTTTGACACCCCCGATTATCCTGAAAACTACATGCACAGAATTGGTAGAACTGGTCGTGCTGAAAAAGAAGGACATACTATTTTATTTTCTACTGAAAGCGAGCAAGAAGGCTTAGAACGCATTGAAGAATTAATGCAGATGAAAATTGAAACCCTTGAGATTCCCGAAGACGTTACGATTTCAACAGAATTAATCGAAGAAGAGCGTCCGCAAATTCGTGAGCGAAACAACCCAATTAAACGTCGTGATGAAGATGCTCCTGGACCAGCGTTTCATGAAAAATCTGAAAAGAACTCTAAAGAAAACTTAGGTGGTTCTTACAAATTTAAAATTGCAGCAAAATATAAGAAGCCAAAAACAAGAGGTGATAAAAATTATAATCAGCGGAATAAGAAATAAACGCTTCTACTCTAGTTTTATTAAATCATCACAATATTTATTGTAATCTAAACAAAGAATTATTAGAGTTTCTAAAAGCAATTGATTTAACTCTTTATCTTTAGGCTTAATTGCATATGCGAGTTTAAATTCGGAGTATGCTCCTAAAATTCGGCCTTTACTTACACGCTGCTTTCCTGATTTTATTAAAAAATTAAAAGCATCGTTGTCTTTCTTTATAGCCCAAGCCAATTCTTGCTTATGTTGCAACCTAGAATGGTCTAACCAACTTGGAATACATAACGTAATAACCAACACCATAACAAGGAACAATATTATTCCAAAATTATAACTTCCTTTATTATTTGAGTATTGAAGCTTAAATTCCCTACTATAGGTTGGAACCGCAGTAAATGAGCCCTTTCGTTGTATAGAAAATGGCTTACGAGGACGCATCCCATAAATCCATTTCTGCAAACCCAAACCCATGTATCCCATAACATTACCTTTATATTATAGGTCTTAAATTTGAAGGTTTTGTTACAGTATTTTAATAGATTATGAAATAATAACAGAATGTTAAATAAGTAATTTTAGTAAAATAATTATTTATCAAATTGAAATATCATTTATAAAAAAGACCTGTCAGGTTTTTAAAATCTAACAGATCTGAAAATATTTTATAACTTTAAAATGTTACTGTCCACCAACAGCCTTCAAAGAATCTAGCTGACGCTGTAAAGTATTAATCTTATCGGTATTATTTTCAATCCTCGGAATAGACATTAAGGAATCCATTTGCTGCTCCATAATATCTTCATCCTTTGGTTTTTCATCAAAAAAATAACCGATACCCTCACTAGCTCTCCAAGCTTCATTTAGTTGTTTATAAACTTCCTCATCCCAGGTGCTTGGATGTTTTACATCTATCCAAATAACATCTCTATATTCACTGTCTATCAACACTAAATCTGGTGTTGCAGAACCGTCAAACTGTTGTGCATCTGTAGAACTTATTGATGATATGGTTCCTAAGAAAAACATACGCTTTCTACCCGCGATGTCTTTAATATAAGGTCTAAATTCTACAGGAGTGCTGGCGGTCCAATCATATTCCTTACGAGATTCTTTTACTTTTAATGGCATTGCAGAAACACCAGCATACCCTTGTTTTTTAGTCGCATGGTCGTAATAATAGAGTTTGTCTGTTCCGTCAGCAGGTACAAACACACTATAACTTAAACTAGTACGCTCATTACCCACGGGTTCTAACCCAAACCAATGGTATAAACCACTATAAGCATCTGAATTTGAATCTGAAAAATTAAAATCAGTAACATAAGGTTGTTGATTCTGATCTTTTGGCATCAACGGTATCTTAACGGCCGTTTCCATATTCCAAGGTAAAGGATCACTAAAACCACCTAAGAACTTTAACGATTCGGCTTCAAGTTGAGACACCTTTTCAGATAATGTATTTTGCTTCATTAAGAACGGGTAATTTTTAATCTCTTCTGGACTTACATACGTCCCTTTTCCTATTAAAATACGCTCCATATAATCGTTAAAATCATGTTCTCCGTTTTCAATAATCATCACACCTCCAAAACTTGGATAAGGAAAAAAGAAACCTTTCCATTTAATTAAACTCACCACCTGCACCCATTCGCCATTATCATTTTTCATATAAAACGTATCACTAGGCTCATGATTAAACAGCATCCAAGGATTAAAGCGCTGCACTACGGCATTGTAGGTGTTTCTACTAAATTTTAAAGATTCACCAATTGAAAACGTCACATCGATACGATTCTCATTAGAAAATCTAGGAAATGGTGTGGTACTACTTACTGAAAACACTTCTTCCGTATTATCGCTAATACGTTGCATAACGTACTTTTCACTCGGCTGAATAGCCATAGTCCACTTATTCTGACCATCTACTCTTACTAAATGCGGTAAGGACACGTCTTTAGTTTCACCAACACTTTCGTTAGCCATAGAAAAAACGTTACGTAAAGGCTGAATACGTTCATTTTGGGTTAGTGGTAATTCGTTTATTTCAACTTTATCTATACTCTTGAAAACATTGTACGTTTTCATATAATCATACATTTGATAATGCCAACCAACAACATATAATACACCAAAAAAGACAATAAGCAAGGCTAAAACACCTAATCGACTGCCTACTTTTGCTGATTTTCTGAATTTACGTAAACCTAAAAATAGAAGTATTACACTTACCAATATGATGAAAATATACTTTCTTAGAAATAATAAAACAGGTTGATAATCATCTCTAAAAAAGAATAATAACACTAATAATAGCACTACTACTAAAACAGTGATTCGTTTTTGTTTGCCGCCTTTATTCCAATATGATTTTATCATAGTAATTGTTTATCATTGCGAAGTTGACGTTTGTGTCAACTGTGGCAATCTGTTCGTTATTTTTATAAATATTTTAATGTTAATGAGATACTTCGACTGCGCTCAGTATGACATTTAGGATTACATTAATCCCTTATCTTTTAAACGGTCACGTGCACTTGGCTTTTCTACTTCAGGTTCTGTTTTAATTTCTTTCTTTGCTTCCTCAACCACTTTTGGCTCTCTGGTTCTTAGATCCTCTATAAAATCTTTCCCTTTTTCAACGACATCATCAAACTTGTCTTCTAAGGATTCACTTTGTTCCTCAATAACTTCAGACGATTTAATTACAAAACCAGCGATATAGGTTCCTAAAAGTGTTCCAACGGCAAAAGATGCAAATGCAGAAACGCCGTTATAACTACTAAAAACAGCAATTGGAGTTAAGAACTCTACGATTAACGCGGATACCAAAACCAAACTAACCACAAAAATAATACGTGGTAAAAGTGATTGTTGGTAAACAAATCCTTTTGGATTATCCGGACTCATTTGTAGCTCTTTACTATTGACTATTTTATTTAAAAAGCGATATGTCGCATTGCTATTAGACTCTCTCCAATACAGAAAGATTCCGAATAAAATGGCGGCTATAAATATAACGAGTTCAATTCCCATGGTTGTAAAAGTTAGAAGTTGGAAGCAGTTAAGATTGAAGCACGAAGCTTGAAGCTAGAAGTTTGCTGACAACTTGAATTAATATTTTCTTTGCGTCTTTGCGAGCAAAAAAAGTGCTCTACTAAATTAGTCTAAAATTATCAAATATTGTTACGGATTCTTTCAATTACCCAATCTTTAAAGGAATCACCCCAAGTCAAATAATTTATATAAAACTGCTCTTTGTCATACCAATACAAGAATAATACATCCATTGGCGCAATGTTAATGAGTAACTTATGAATTAAATCGCGATGCTCGGAAGACAACGATGAATGCGGTTGATGCAAGGCAAAATAAAAGGCCTGATCTACAATATCTTCAATTTTATAGGCATTACTACGTTCTAACTTTTCGAGATATATTTCGACACTCATCACTTGCTTTCTGGCATTGATGTCTATTTTGTTTAAATAACTTTTAAATAATACATTATCATTTAAAATATCCTTAATAGGATGTTCAGTCTCTTTTAAAAACTGAGCTAATTCAAACTTCTTAACGCGATCGTAATTTGGTGTTTTTACTAACGTCTCCAAATCACATTCAATAATTAAATGATCTTTTAACTTATCTACTAATTCTGGTTGCTCAATATGATAAATCAGCACATCGTGAATGGTATCTTTTATCGCTTCCTTATAATGTTCTTTACTTTCAAAAACGACTATCGGTTTTATAAAATCGCGAAGTAAATACACTCCGTCAAAAGCTCTTGTGTAAAACGAATCTGTTCTAAATTGTAACGGATGTAAGCTTAAATCTCTTTCTCTTAAGTCCCCATAAGTAGTTGCAGAATCTAGTAATTGTTGATGAATGCCTTCATCTATAAAGTTATTACCATTTTTAAATTTATCAACGAGATGTAACTGATCTTTTTGAACCTGTTCTAAGTTATCTATAAGCTTGAATGTGATATTAATTTTATCATATTTCAAGACATCTAAAGGCTCATAAAACACATCGATATTCTGATCAAAATCTAAGCAAATAGCAGAATCTCTTGTAATATCATTAATTTTTTGACCATGCGTTCTAAAAACATGTTGCATCATTTCCTTATCAAAAGAATGAAAAGGCAAATACACCGGTTTCCCTTTTTGTAATGGTGAAATTATAATCCCATGCGGATTTGCATCACCATGATTAAGATAGTGCATGTTACTTTTTTCTTCAGCAACCTCAGGACTCCAGCCTACTCCATCAATAAAAAATGATGTTAGTTTTGTTTCTGTAAAGCCTAAAGTCTTTAAGCATTTGTTGTACCGTTCTACTAATTTTCCGCTAATGGGAATAAGTTCGCTTCGGTATAAATTGGCTTGTTTTAGTTTCTGCATCTTGTTGCTGTCTTTCGGCTTCGCTCAAGATAAACTTCAGCGGTAATCTCATTATTTATAATTAAATCTCTCAAAAAATCATTAATAGGTTTTAAAACTATTTCCCACTAAACACCATTGGTTTTATTTAACCTTCTTTTTTTATTTCATTCCATTCCTTTCTACTCAGGAATTAGAATTTTATTAATCTGAGCATATTGCAATAACATAATCGTTTTTGCATCAATAATCTCTTCTTTTTTAATCATTTCTAAAGCCTCTGAAAACGGAATTTCAAGAATTTCAATGTCTTCATCTTCACTTTCTAATCCCCCACCTTTACTAAATTTCATGTTCTCATCATATTCTGCAATAAATAAGAACATTTTTTCTGTTAAAGCTCCAGGTGATGTATATGCTGTTAAAACTAGTTTTGCATCACTTATTTTATAACCTACCTCTTCTTCTGTTTCCCTAATTATGGTTTCTAAAGGCTTATCATTATTGTCAATTGCTCCTGCACAGGCTTCAATTGACATACCTTCACCACTATTATTCTCATAAGCTGGCATACGGAACTGTTTAGTAAGAATAACCGTTTGTTTTTCTACATTGTATAGTAATATCGCAGCACCATTTCCTCGATTATAACATTCCCGTGATAAACGTTTCCATTCCCCATTTTTAAATTGATAATCATAATCGATTCTATCTAATCTTGCCCATTCTTTTGAAAGGGTTGTTTTAGTTATGTTTTTTAGGTTGTTCATAAAATTTATTGTCGCTCGTTATTCACTGTGTCGGAATGACATAGACTTCACACTTTTTACTTTACACTTTTAAATTTAATTCCCAAACTGCGCTCTAGCTTCACTATCTATATTCATCTGATTCACTCTCGCATCTACTTTTCGTTTAAAGTCTGTATCAGCTATGGTTGCTACGTTATCTAAATAGCGAATGACTTCTTGTCGTCTTATATCTGAAAAGTTTAAACCTTTCATATTCGATTTCATTAATTCTTGAAGCATATTGAACTTCGTTTCGTAATCCTTTTTGAAATAGGTTTCAGGATTTTCAAACCAGTCTTGTTCTAAATCAAAATCTGTTAATCGTAATGAAATTGCAGATTGAATGTTTCTAACATCTCTTGAAGAGAAAAACGGAAATATCTTCTGAATCTCTTTATACAAAGCTGCATAAAACATATGGTCGTTGTTTTCGTGAAGCTTTTCTACTTTATTAAACGTATCATGAACACGTTCTTCTGAAGGGTGCTCAACCGCATTCAAAATTTCGCCCATACTGTTTGCTAAACCCTGATCTGATAAGTATTTATAAACTTCCGGATCATTCATGTTTACAAAATCTGGCATGGTATCTTTTAACTTCTTCCACCAGATGTAATCTTGATCTACAAAATCGTGCTCAGAGCGTGCTCCATCAATTTTAAATCGACCTTGCACACGAGAAATCACCGCTTTATCTAGCATTTCTGGAAGGTTGGTAAATAAACCAATTGAACTGTTTCCGTAATTCACAGCATAAGCACCTTCTGTATATCTTAAAAATACACCAATCACTTCTTTTACACCTGCTGAAACTCCTTGAGCGGTTCGTTCTTGCAAATTATTTTCGGCATCATCAATTGGTGCAAAAATTAATTTGGTAGGATCTTGCAGAGGCTTCATCCACTCTACCATTTTTTCGGCAGAACCACCTTGAAATGTAGATATCAGCGTATCTGGCATTGGGTGGAATAAAAATGGAATATCTAAATTATCAGAATGTTCTTTAAGTCTGGTGGCGATGGCAGCAATTAACATACTTTTTCCTGTTCCTGGAATTCCGTAACCCATAAAAACAGGCATAAATCCGCCTAATTCTTGAAATGGATTCTTCTTTGCTTCAATATCATAGCTTAACAAACGTTCAGTTAATCGACGACCAAAATGTTTAGCATCCTTGTTACCGACAATTTGTTCGAACTGTATTTTGTTGAATTCTATACTCTTTGCTGTTCCTTGAAATATATTTTCCCAACCGGAAACTGCAAAGTCTGAGTTTTCAAGCTTATACGTTCGGTCCGAAACGGTTTCTGTATATTCTAAACTGCTTTTACGTAGTTGAATTTCTGCAATTAAAGCTTCAAAATAAACCACTGTAAAATCTATAACATCTTTATCTGACTTTATAATTTCAGGATGACCTAAATACTTGTCGTAATAAAACAACTGACACGAAATTCCTTTTAAAGGTGTTAAAAAAGACACTTCTGGAATACCAGCAAACTTCTGCTTCATCACTGATAAATCGTCTGAAGCATGCGGTTTTAAATCATGTAAAATTTTATAAGCTGTAGCAAACAACATAAAAGCCGTTGATGTATGCATTTTGCTTTCGTACTCTCTCCTTCCTGAACTATCTAAAGCTGATTTATTTTCACTTAAACTCGATAAACCTGAAGCATCATAGTACGAATCTTTAATCCATATACCCAAAGTCAATCCTTCTTGTACAGCATATAATGTCTGATTTAAGAAAATAGGAAGTGCTACTGATTCTGGAAGCAAACGCTTTTTTAAAGCCAAAATGGTTTTTGAAACTGAAGTGACATTGACATTGCTTCCGTTATTGGCTCTAGACAAATACAATAAAATAGATTCGTCTTTGGCGTCGTTATCTTTATTTTTAGCGCGTTGACCTTGTTCCCATTGAATAGATTTTAAGTATGATGTTGCTTCATCGCGAAGCATATCTAATTCATTTTGTTTTATAGGGAAAGTTGAGTTGTGTTCCATTGATTGAGTTATAGGTGAAAAGTGAAAAGTAAAAAGTTTTCTTACTCGAATCTTCGAGCTTCAGACTCCAAACTTTCATCTTATTTATCGATTTTTAATTCAGAAATCTGAATAGGCGACAATGCTAACTTATTCATAATTTCAGGTGTTTTATTATATAGCATTTGTATGATTCTGTGCGGTGCAAAGACATAACGCTGTCTAAACATAGCGTCCCAACGTTGATAGGTTTGTTTACTGAAAAAACCACCTTCTTTAAATTCGCTAGCCGATTTTAATTCATCTATTTTAAATGAAATCGCATACGATTCTAAAGGGATTTCCTTATTTGCTATACTTTGTAAAATGGCATGTGTGACTTTATTTTCGTCTTTAGCAAATATGTTATGAATTGGCCCTAAATCCACACGTTTTATGAGCTTTGGAAATACTTTAGGAAGACGTTTATCTATACCATACGCCATCGTATCTAAAGACATTTCTCGGTCTGCAATAGATTTTAAAGCACTATAAATTTCATCCCGTTCTTTTAAAGGATCTTTACCATCGAAATCAAAATACATGTAGCAAATAAATGGTCTGTTGTGAGACACATCATAAAAACTCCAACTCACCAAATACTCTGCAACAGAACCTTCTGGTGCTGCTATAATTTTACCTTGCACAAAACGATTAAAAATGTATTCTTTTTTAGCAGACGTATAGTAAACTATTGACGCTGCTTGAAAGAGCTTACGCTTAGCTATAGGTTCTTTCTTTCGCATTAAAGTATCTAAAAATTCGTCTTTTAAAGTATCTACGTCAGTAAGTTTTCCTAAATAATCTTCACGTAATGCTAAATCGTTAAATAAGTAACGGAATTCTAAATAATTAGGAAAACTAGAGTCTGTTAAATCGACTTTCATGTTTTCTTCATCGTCATACATGTATTTTACACGCATAGCTTCAATAGAATACAATAATAAATCGCTGTATTGCTTAAAGAGAAGTACTTCTTGTTGGTTTAAAATTTGTTTTTGTTGAACAGCAACAATGAGTTCTTTCAGCGAGAAATCTATCATTTTGTGATAGAATACATATTGCTCTTTGGAATCTAATATTGCTGAATCTAATGGTGTTACAATCATTTTAGTAGGCAGTTGGCAGTATTCAGTTTGCAGTGTCCCAAGAATACCTGAAAAATATTATTTAAAAAAGATATTGAATATATAGTTTTAGCCACTGTATTCAGTCCCGATTTGACTGCCAACTGAATACTGATAACTAACAACTACTTATTATCCTAACAAATCATCATCTCCTGCTTCTGGCTTTGGTTCACCTGCTGGCTCTCCTCCTCCATCACCTCCTGAAGGTGCGTTTGCATCTGCTGCGTAGTAATCTTCGAAAATTTCTTTCATATCAATGCCGTAACGCTCAGCAAAATTCTTTTGAATAGACTTATCTTTTTCTCGAATTTCTTGTAAAGCTTCAGCATAACTACCATAAACACCCTGCATCACTTTTTCGTGCACTGGAATATTATCCATCATTTCTTGACGCGCTTTAGCACTTGCGGTATGCATCGCTGCTAAAGTGACTCCAATATGTTCATCCGTTTTAACACCTAAATGTTCTAAGATTGCTGCAAATTCTTGATCTGTACGTGCTTTTAAAGCCACTACATAACCATCGTAATACTTTAAACGCTCATCTGTATCAGACTTTAATTTTGCACGGTGCGTTTGTAAATTACTACGTAAAGATGTTAATACTTTAATAGTAAGGTTATGCTTGTGTACGAAACTATCTTTTGAAGCAGCTAATGTTGTGTAAGCATTCTTAAGACCTTCTAACTCTTCTACTTTTTGCTCTAAAGTGGTTACTTTACTCAAAGCATCCGAATAATCAGTTGACTGCTTATCTGCTACTTCTTCTAAAGCTTGACGTGCTTGTTTTAATAACGCATATTCCGTCTCTAGCTTATCTTCTACTTCTTTTTTCTTTTGAAGTGCTTTTGTATGATTATTAGAAGCCTCTACAATAGCTGTTTTAAGGCTTTCTTCAACTTCCTTAATTTCAATTTCTCTGTCTTTTAGACGCTTAATCGCTGCTTGACTCTTAAATGATAATTCATTTAATAAGGTTTGAACATCGGCTGTTTCAATTCGTTGCTGAAACATTGCTTTTGCTTCATTATCTGCAGCATCACGTGTTTTTTGAGCGTTCTTAAGTTCTGCTTCGGCATCATTTATTTTACTTTTGCGTCCCCAAAGGTTATTCCACCAAGTGTCTGGTTTGTTATTTGCATCCTCAAGTTCAACTTTTGCGCGCTCTAATCGCTTAACAGCGTCGTCTATTATTTTTTGTTCTGAAGCGTTTAATGCTGAAAAACCTTCAAACATAATTCCGACTTCGTCCTGATAATCTGTTAAATCCTTAATAGCATCTAATAACGTAGATCTGTCTTTTTCTGCCATATCAACCACATTATCTAATGTGGCGTTTAATATTTTCTGACGACTTTCTGGGTCATCTTCTTGAGCAAGCTTTGACTTCATTTGGTCAATGGCTTTTCCCCAATTTACATCGACTTTTTCAGCTTTCTCTTGTGAATTGGTTTCTAATAAATCAAAATCATCAGGCATATAGTGTAGTGTTATTAAAGTTGAACATCATTCTGTTAAGCAATTTCGGTAATTTTTTAAGACTACAAAAACTTTAGTTACTAAAATATAGGTAGCAGTTTTTTAATATTTGTTACAGAAAATTGAAAGAAAATTAAATTTCTTAATAATTTAATAACCTCATATTCACCTTAAAAACACTGTGGTTTAACGGACTTATACAACAGTTAATCGGTGCGTTTGTAAACTAATAGTTTGTAAATAATTTACTATTAAGTATTTAACATTAACTTTTTTTATATATTAGCGCTGTAGAACCCAAATCTAAAACGAATAATAATAATAATAATGCATAAGAACCTGCTTTCAAAGGCTTTGATTGTGACGACTACACAGCTTACGATGATCTTAATAGCCGTAGCATCTATTTTTCTCGTTTTTATTTTAATAGCCATCATTAAGATGTATAAGTTAAAATCGGAAAACAAAAAATTAATGCAAACCAATGCTTATAAAGATTATGAAGAGTCTGGTGAAGATTTACATAGCGGGCATCTTTATGGTGATAATTAAATAATGAATTTAACAGCGATTACTCTTATTCTAGATGGCTCTTCTCAACGAATGATAAGTATTTTGGGAATTGGGTTTGTTACAATGACAATTTTATGGGCTTTACAATATTTAAAATCTAGAAAATTGAAAGAAAAAATAAAACAGTTAGAAAATCAATAAAACATAAAAAAAAGAGCCAGCAATTTGCTGGCTCTTTTTTGTTTCAATAGTCGGTAAATTTACCTTACCAACTTTCTATACTTAATTCGTTTTGGCATTAAATCACCACCCAAACGTTTCTTCTTATTTTCTTCATATTCACTAAATCCTCCTTCAAAGAAATAGACTTGAGAATCTCCTTCAAAAGCTAAAATGTGCGTACAGATTCTATCTAAGAACCACCTATCGTGACTAATAACAACAGCACAACCCGCAAAGTTCTCTAAACCTTCTTCTAACGCTCTTAATGTATTAACATCTAAATCGTTAGTTGGCTCATCTAAAAGTAATACATTACCTTCTTCTTTAAGTGTCATAGCGAGATGTAAACGGTTACGCTCACCACCCGAAAGCAATTTTACTTTCTTGTTTTGCTCACCACCAGAGAAGTTAAATCGACTTAAATAAGCTCTAGAATTTACTTCCTTACCACCCATCATTACCAATTCTTGCTCATCACTAAAGTTTTGCCAAATTGTTTTTTCAGGATCAATATTAGAATGTTTCTGATCAACGTATGCAATCTTAGCCGTTTCTCCGACTTTAAATTCACCTTTATCTGATGCTTCTTCTCCCATTATCATTCTGAAAATAGTCGTTTTACCAGCACCATTTGGCCCAATAATACCAACAATACCTGCTTGAGGCAAATTGAAATTTAGATTATCGTACAGTAATTTATCATCATAACCCTTAGCAACACCAATAGCTTCGATTACATTTGTTCCTAATCGTGGTCCATTAGGAATATAGATTTCTAATTTTTCGTCAAGCTGCTTTTGATCTTGACTCATTAATTTATCATAGTTCTTCAAACGTGCTTTTTGCTTTGTCTGACGACCTTTTGCACCTTGACGTACCCAATCTAGCTCACGCTCTAATGTCTTTTGACGCTTAGAGGCTGTTTTACTTTCTTGTGCCATACGTGTAGACTTTTGATCTAACCAAGACGAATAATTTCCTTTCCAAGGAATTCCTTCACCTCTATCGAGTTCTAAAATCCAACCTGCAACATTATCTAAGAAATATCTATCGTGAGTTACTGCGATAACCGTTCCTTTATATTGTGCTAAATGATGCTCTAACCAATGTACAGATTCTGCATCCAAGTGGTTAGTAGGCTCATCTAATAATAATACATCTGGTTCTTGTAATAATAAACGACATAAGGCTACACGGCGACGTTCACCACCAGAAAGCACACCAATTTTCTTATCACCATCTGGGGTTCTTAAGGCGTCCATGGCTATTTCTAACTTAGTATCTAATTCCCAAGCATTAGCAGCATCAATTTGATCTTGCAGTTCTGCCTGACGGTTCATTAGCTTTTCCATTTTATCGGCATCGCTATACACTTCCTCTAAACCAAATTGATCATTAATACTGTTATATTCATCAAGTATAGCAACGGTTTCTGCAGCACCTTCGCGCACAATTTCCATAACCGTTTTGTCATCATCTAATTGCGGTTCTTGTTCTAAATACCCAACCGTATAACCCGGTTGAAAAACCACATCACCTTGATAGTTTTTATCAACTCCTGCTATGATCTTTAAAAGTGTAGACTTACCAGAACCATTTAGACCTAGAATACCAATCTTAGCACCATAAAAGAAACTTAAATATATATTTTTTAAAACAGGAGTATTAGCTCCTGGAAAGGTCTTTGTTAGACCAGACATTGCAAAAATTACTTTTTTATCGTCACTCATAATTGTTAGTTATTTATTGTAAAGTTAAACTATTGAACATCACAAATTAATTACACACGTCCTTTTAAAGCATTGAAAACCCATGCTATACAGAAAAAACCACCACCAACAGCAGCAAATCCCCAACCTGCAACATCATCATATCTAAATGCTCCAAGGGCAATTAACCCTAATCCTACAAAGACCATAATCCATGTTGCCCAAGCTAATACCGTATTTTTATTCATTGCCATAATCAATCTTAGTTTTAATCGTTAGTTAGTTTACAAATATCGCATTTTAAATAAAAAAAGCATCACTATTTGTGATGCTTCTAATGTAAATTGTTTCAAACAACTAAAAATTAATCATAGGAACTTCAATAAATAATAGTTCACTATCGGTTTTGGCTATTATATTGAAATTATCCGTTTCTGAAATTCCAATGGCATCTCTAGATTCTAAAGTCTCACCCTCGATTTCAACACTACCAGAAATAAGCATAGCATACACACCATGACTCTTCCCTTTTAGTTGATATATGAATGTTTCATCTTTTGACAAATCAATTCTTGAAAGCTTAGCATCTTGATGAATTTTAAGACTTTCTACATCAGTATCTTCAAAAGACGTTACTAAGGTTTGAAGCTGTCCTTTTCGATCTTCAGACTTGAATAATTTCTGATCATAACGCGGCTCTACATTTCGTTTTTGCGGTATTACCCAAATTTGAAATAAACTTAAATGCTCATCAATCGCCCCATTAATTTCAGAATGCTGAACGCCTGTTCCTGCAGACATTACTTGCACTTCACCTGGATGAACAGCTAGCCAATCGTCGTTCATATTATCACGATGCTTTAACACGCCTTTTAGTGGTATGGTTATAATCTCCATATTATCATGTGAATGTGTTCCAAACCCCATTTTTGGACCAATAACATCATCATTTAAGACTCTTAATGCACCGAAATGCACGCGTTCAGGATTATTCCAACTTGCAAAACTAAAGGAATGATTTGCTTGTAACCATCCATGATCTGCAAATCCTCTACTGTCTGCTTTATGTATTACTTTTTTCATGATTATTTCCTTTTATTTAATTCTACTAGCGCATTTTATCCAATAAGTCACTTAATTGTTCCGCTTCAGCTTCACTTAAATTTTTAATTAACTCTTTATTCATATCGCTCGGAATTGTGTTTAGCAAATCCAGGCCTTGCTGTGTAATTTCAATTTTAACCACACGCCTATCGTGTTCTGATGGCAACCGTTTAATTAATTGTTTTGCACATAGCTTATCCATTAATCGTGTTGCATTAGGCGAGCGCTCTAACATTCGATCCTTTATGGTTTGCACTTTTAATGGCTCATTTGCTCCTCTTAAAATTCTTAAAATATTATACTGCTGTTGTGAGATCCCAAAGTCCTTAAAAGATTCGCTTTGACGGCTCGTAATCCAATTGGCTGTATAAATAATATTCAGAAGCGCCTTTACTTTAAAGTTTTCGAATTTTGAATTAATATCTTTCGATAAATCTCCCATATTTTAATAGTCTTAAAAATTCTATTTAGGCTTTGATGTCATCATATTTATCTGTCTCACCAAACACTTTAGCGACATAAGGACAGCTTGCCCTTGCTTTTAATTTATTTTCTCTTGCGAAATCTGCAACGGCTTTAATTAATTGTAAACCGAGATCTTGACCTCTGTAGTTAACATCAATCTCTGTATGATTAATATCGATGAGACCGTCTTTAACATTAGCATACGCGATTTCACCAATCTCCTTTTTATTATCTAGTAGATAAAATCTATTTTTTGATTCTTCGTGTTTTAATTCCATAATTATAGACTGTCTTTAAATAGTTTTACTTTATTTAATAATTCTGAATTTAAGGCTTCATTTGTAATCTTACCATCAGAAAAGTTATCATAAAATGAAGGTAAAGAAAATTGAGCAACAATATTGGCATCGTGTCTAGGAAAACGATCAGAAGCCATTTCTAAAACAGAAGCCCCTCCTCTAGCGCCAGGAGAGGTTGCCATAAGCAATAAAGATTTGTTTAAAAATGTCTTTTGTTCTACTCTAGACGCCCAATCAAATATGTTTTTAAAAGCCGTACTATATGCTCCGTTATGTTCCGCTAAAGAGACTATAAAACCATCTGCTCCTTTTAAGTGACTGACAAAATCTATAGCTTCTTTAGGAAAACCTTCGGCTTGTTCTCTATCTGAACTATATATTGGCATTTCAAAATCGTTTAAATCTAATACTGTTGCACTAACACCATCTACTAATTGTGACGCGTAAGTGACTAATTGTTTATTAATTGAAGTGCTGCTATTACTTCCTGCAAATACTATGATATGCTTCATTTGTTTTAGTGTTTTAGTGTTTAAGTTTAATTGAGTTTTTTATAAAAGATATAAGATGTTATCAGTAAAATAAATGCTAATACCGCTGCCATTTGTTCACCATCACCGATCATATAATGTGCAAAAAAGGCTAGAATAAAAGCAAAAAAGAAACCGGAATACGCCCATTCCTTTAGCGTTTTTAGGCCTGGTGCCCATAGTACAATCAATCCTAATAATTTAACAACAGCATAAGGATAAATAATATAGGCTGGATATCCAAAATTTGTGAATGCGATTACCATATCGTCATGTTTAAAAAAGTACATGCTAATAGAAAACAACATTAACAAAGTTAATAAGCCTGTGGCTGCGTAATAGATAATCTTATTTTTTTTCATTTTTCATTTGTTTTAAAGGTACAAATCTACAATAAAACTAATTAGTTTCCAAGGAAAATAATTCCATGTAATATTATTTTACAAACCAATCACTTTCCAAACATCTTTTCGTTTTGTAAATTCGTACAAAACAAAAACTAAGTTTTAACTCATAAACAACACCCACTTTCATGGGCAACTCATATGGATATCAAATTCAATAAAAACGAAGACCATAATAAGCTTCTTCTTTCCGATCTTAAAAAACGATTAGTTAAAGTAAAACTCGGTGGTGGAGAAAAAAGCATTGAGAAACATAAGGCTAAAGGGAAAATGACAGCTAGAGAACGTGTTAATTACCTTTTGGATCCTAAAGCTAAGTCTATAGAAATAGGAGCATTTGCTGGTGAAGGTATGTATGAGCAATATGGTGGCTGTCCATCGGGAGGTGTTGTTGTGAAGATGGGCTATGTAAAAGGAAAGCAATGCATTGTTGTTGCCAATGACGCCACTGTGAAGGCAGGTGCTTGGTTCCCAATTACAGGAAAAAAGAATTTACGCGCCCAAGAAATCGCTATTGAAAACCGCTTACCAATTATTTATTTGGTGGATAGCGCTGGTGTTTTTCTACCAATGCAAGATGAAATTTTCCCAGACAAAGAACATTTTGGTCGTATTTTTAGAAATAATGCCATAATGAGTAGTATGGGAATTACCCAAATTGCGGCAATTATGGGAAGCTGTGTCGCTGGAGGTGCTTATTTACCGATAATGAGTGATGAAGCTATCATTGTGGATAAAACAGGAAGTATTTTCTTAGCAGGAAGCTATTTAGTAAAAGCTGCAATAGGCGAAACGATTGATAATGAAACTTTAGGTGGAGCTACAACGCACTGCGAAATTTCTGGAGTTACAGATTACAAAGCAAAGGATGATAAAGATGCTTTAGATAAAAT
The DNA here is from genome assembly GCF_013403915.1 of Winogradskyella pacifica. GTDB lineage: Bacteria > Bacteroidota > Bacteroidia > Flavobacteriales > Flavobacteriaceae > Winogradskyella > Winogradskyella pacifica. The sequence goes on along the minus strand of NZ_JABFDI010000011.1, from coordinate 19,035 downwards.
TAAAAATCTCGTTGATAAGATCGGGGATTTTGACAAAGCTGGTTATAATAGAGCTGAATCTAAAAAACCAAAAGAGAATCCGGATGATATCTATGGAATTCTTCCAAAAAGTCGCGCTGACCAATACGATATGAAAGAGATTATTAAGCGTTTGGTTGACAACTCTGAGTTTGACGAGTACAAAGAAGATTATGGCAAAACCATTATCACAGCTTATGCTCGGATTGAAGGTTGGGCAGTTGGTATTGTGGCTAATCAACGAAAATTAGTAAAAAACGCAAAAGGAGAAATGCAATTTGGCGGTGTTATATATAATGACTCTGCAGATAAAGCCACGCGTTTTATTGCCAATTGCAATCAGAAGAAAATACCTCTAGTTTTCCTGCAAGACGTTACAGGCTTTATGGTTGGTAGTAAATCGGAACACTCCGGAATCATTAAAGATGGTGCCAAAATGGTAAATGCGGTTAGTAATTCTGTAGTACCAAAATTCACGATTATATTAGGTAATAGTTACGGAGCCGGAAATTATGCGATGTGTGGAAAAGCGTATGACCCTAGATTAATTGCAGCATGGCCAAGTGCAGAACTCGCTGTAATGAGTGGTAATTCTGCTGCAAAAGTGTTATTACAAATTGAAACTGCTTCACTTAAGAAGAGAGGAGAAAAAATCACTAAGGAAAAAGAAGCGGAATTATTCAATAAGATTAAATCGAGATACGACGACCAAGTATCTCCATATTATGCCGCATCTCGTATTTGGACCGATGGAGTAATTGACCCTTTAGACACAAGAACATGGATTTCTATGGGAATAGAAGCTGCTAACCATGCTCCTATTGAGAAACCTTTTAATATGGGTGTTTTACAGGTTTAAATTAACAGTTTATTAAAAAAAATAATGTTTAAATTTTTAATTTTATTTACCGTTTTATCTTTTACAATTAGCACCATGGCTCAGACAGGTGTTGATTTAGGTCTCAATAAAAAGAAAAAATTTATTTCTATTAAGAGCCTTAATAAAGCCGAAAAAGAGCGCATTGAAGATTTTTTTATAACAGATAATGACACTTTAGTAAATCTTAAAAATGACCTTACAGAAGCAGAATTAAAACTGTTTTGTGAATGTTACACTAATGATACTATTATAAAAAAATATAAAGAAGCCGTCTTTCAATATTCTTGGAGTAGGAATAAAAAGTTAAAAATTAGGCAATGGAATGCAGAAATTAAAGTTTATTTCGATTCTGCAATTCCTAAAGATGTAAAGAAAGAGTTTATTGCATTTTATAAACCTTTAAATGAAGTAAAAAATTTAAAAATAGATTTCGTAAAAAATAAAGATGCATCTAATTACGTCATAAAAACCTCCGATACTATAATTTCTCAATTTGGTGCTGATGAATCTGATTATAAAGAAACTCACCCTTTAAAGCGAATCAGTTACAACATTGCAACAGACAATACTTATAAGTTTTATAGCGCAATTACTCTAATTGATTTAAATCGACTTGAAGACAAATCCTTACTTCTTCAAAAACTAAAACAAGTATTCTTTATAAGTTTAGGTCAGTTCGTCGTAAATGAACGTGCTGACGAGACTAGTTTGTTAAGTACTAGATATAAAAACAGTTCTACGATATCTAAAATGGACATAACCCTCCTAAAAATGCATTACCTTAAAATATTTGATCAAGCCATTTCTGCATATGTAATAAATGAGTTGGTAAAAAAATCTAAAACACTATGTACCGATGAATAAAACATCTATATTTTTATTATTCTATTTGTTATTTTTTCTAAATGTTTTTTCACAAAATCGTCAAATCAGTGTGCATAAAGATTATTATGTCCCAAAAACCTCTTTTAAAGAAAAATATAAACCAATAGATTCTATTGGCTATTTAATAAGAGATGGAGATACATTAATTAAAGTGCCAACACTTATACAACCAAAAGGCACACCCGTTCCTTATGAATATAAGGATTCTACTTTTTTAGAATATTATAAGAAAATAGCATTTAATCCAATTCACAAAGACTCTTCGGATACGAAGCCTATGAAATATTGGAAAGCCCCAATAAAAATTTACTTTTCAGAAACTATAAATAATAAAGTAATTAGAGATTTTATGAAATTCACTAAATTACTAGATAGCAAAATAGATTCGTTGAGTATATCTCGTGTAAAAGAATTAAACGAAGCTAATTATATAATCTATGATGATAATAGTTTCCAATACGAAGCAAAGCTGAATTCCGACAGATCTGATTATTGGATTTATTGGAATAATAAAAACCAGATCAACAAAAGTTTTATAAGAATTGTAAATCAACGTGAGTTTTCAAATAAACTTGCTGCAGAAAAGATGAAAGACTTATTCTTTTCTACTCTAGGGTGGTTTAGAAAAACTTATGAACTAGGTTGTGATAGTTACTTTTCAAATTGCTATTCGGAAAACAAGTATTTATCCGAATTTGATGAAGCTTTATTAAAATACCACTATTCGTATGGAATATGTAAAGGTACAACACGTACTTTTTTTGAAGAACAACATCGAACTTCTAAAAAAATATTAGAAAATCATCACACGAAAATATTAATATATCAAAATTAGATACAAAAAAGAGCGCAAATTGCGCTCTTTTTTTTATATCATAAAATGCTATTAAAGAGTTACCCCTTCACGTTTAGCTTTCTTTTCTTCTCTTACTTCTTTAAAACGTTCCATTGCTGAACCAAAAATCCAATATGGTACTACAAAGGTTAAAAGGAAAATCATTAACCAAAATCCTATAGTTAATATGGTTAAAAATGCTAAAAATCCTAAATATTGATCAAAGTCGAACATAATTCTTGTGTAGTTTTCGTTTTGTTAGTACAAAGATATAACCAAAATATAAATTTTACAACAGCCTTGCGTAGTTTTATTAACACGTTATTAAAAAAAGACTATAATGACTTCATTAATAAATCTGCTGTAGCCGGATTTGTAGCCAATGGCACATTGTGTACATCACACAATCTCATTAACATAAGAATATCTGGTTCATGCGGATGGCGATCTAATGGATCTCTAAAAAAAAGTACCATATTACATTTTCCTTCTGCTACTCTTGCTGCTATTTGTGCATCACCACCTAAAGGACCAGATAATAAAGCATTAACATTAAAACCTGCTTTAGATACTTTTTCTCCAGTTGTTCCTGTAGAAATTAAATTAATATTTTTATGATGTAAAACGTCGCTATGTTCATTTAAAAATTGAACCATTTCAGCTTTTTTTCCATCATGAGCTATTATAGCTATTTCCATATTACAAGTTTTTCACGTGATAGTCTACTAAGCCTTCAATTGGTCGTCTCACAAAATTACCAACTTTAAAGCCATATTCTTTAGCTACTTGCTTAATTTCTTGTTGACCAAAAAAGGCGATAGAACCTGCAAAATGAACAGGCGCACCTGCTTTTAATTCCTCTTTATATTGAAGAATCATGTTTTCTGCAAATAGACGAATACCTTTAGTTATAATATTACTAATGTATTCTGAATCTTTATTGATAAACATAAATTCGGCATGGTCAGCTAAATACGCACTTGGATTCGTTTGCTTGTAAAGATTGTATTTAATAAAATCGGCATCTAAATTATGCTTATGAGCAAATGCAACACTAATGGTATCTGGCATTTTCTTAAAGTAGTAATCTCTAATTAATTGTTTACCAAAATAGTTTCCACTGGCATCGTCCATTAATATAAATCCAAGACTATTTACACGTTGGTGCAAATCTTTACCATCATAATAACTACAATTAGAACCTGTTCCTAGTATACAAACTACAGCAGCTTCATCGTTAGAATTAATACATGCTCTAACTGCCGCATAGGTATCTTCTCTAACTTCTACGGTTGCGTTAACGAAATAAGATTCAAGAATTGATTTTAATAACAGTGTTGGTTTCTCTGTTCCGCAGCCTGCACCATAAAAGTAAATATGTGTAACATCGCTAGCAATAGCCATTAATTCTTTACTCTTACGAATTGTTTTATTCAGTTTTTTTTCTGCTACAATAGCAGGATTTAAACCTTTGGTTCTTATTTTGTCTACGGCTTGTTTGCCATTAGAATCTATAGCAATCCAGTCGCATTTTGTAGAACCTCCATCTGTAATTAAAATCATAATAATCTATATAATTAAAAATTCCGTAGCCTATGATAATTCATAATTCTACGGAATTTTCTGAATTAACACTAGGTCTTATAAGCTATTTGCTTTTTGAGCTAAATCAATTAATTTGTTTGAATATCCAAATTCATTGTCATACCAAGAGATTAATTTAAAGAATTTAGAATTTAATTCAATTGAAGCATCCGCATCAAAAACACTAGTTCTTTCTTCACTTACAAAATCTTGAGATACAACAGCATCTTCAGTATATCCTAGAACACCTTTCATAGATCCTTCAGCTGCTTTTTTCATTGCTGCTTTAATCTCTGCTAAAGTTGTGTCTTTTTTAGTTTTTACAGTTAAATCTACAACTGAAACATCTACAGTTGGTACTCTAAATGCCATACCTGTAAGTTTTCCGTCTAATTCAGGAATTACTTTACCTACTGCTTTTGCAGCTCCTGTAGAACTTGGAATAATGTTATTAAGTGCAGAACGTCCTAAACGGTAATTTTTAGGTGATGGTGCATCTACTGTAAATTGTGTAGACGTTGCTGCGTGAATTGTTGTCATTAAAGCTTCTTCAATTCCGAAGTTATCTTCTATTACTTTAGCGATAGGTGCTAAACAGTTTGTTGTACAAGACGCGTTAGAAACGATAGTATCGCTAGCTTTTAGCGTATTATCATTTACACCCATTACAAACATTGGTGCATCTTTACTTGGTGCAGAAATTACTACTTTTTTAGCACCACCATCAATATGGTATTGCGCTGTTTCTAAAGTTGTAAAAATACCTGTACATTCTGCAACAACTGTTGCGCCTGCTTCATCCCACTTTAAATTTTTAGGATCTCTTTCTGCTGTAACACGAATTGTTTTTCCGTCAACTACTAAATGTCCATCTTTTACTTCAACAGTTCCGTCAAATCTTCCGTGAACTGAATCATATTTTAATAAATATGCTAAATGCTCTACATCTAATAAATCATTAATTGCCACAACATCAACGTCATTACGTTTTACTGTTGCTCTAAAAACTATTCTTCCTATTCTACCGAATCCGTTGATTCCTAATTTTAAATTTGCCATTTCTCTATTTTTATTTTAATTTTTATTCGTTATTAAATTGACATTATATCAGAAACTCTTAAAAGTTCCTTGTTTATTTTTGATTTTCCTTTTACAGCTTGATCAAATGGTGTTAATTCTATGACGTCGTTTTTCATACCAACCATATAATTACTTTTGCCTGTAATTAAACTTTCTACAGCCTTTACTCCCATTCTACTTGCAAAAACCCTATCAAAACAAGACGGTGGACCTCCACGTTGCATATGCCCAAGTACAGAAACTCTAACATCGTACCCTTCCATATTTTGGTCTACATAATCTTTAAGTTCAAAAACACTTTTACCTATTTTATCCCCTTCGGCGACTACAACTATACTCGATGATTTTCCAGATTTTTTACTTCGTTTTAAAGATTCAACAAGTCTATCTAGTCCTAAATCTTCTTCAGGAATTAAAATTTCTTCTGCTCCACCTGCAATACCAACATTTAAAGCAATATGCCCAACATCTCTTCCCATCACTTCAACAAAAAACAATCTGTTATGTGAACTTGCTGTGTCTCTAATTTTATCGATAACTTCAACAACTGTATTTAAAGCTGTATCGTAACCAAGTGTATGTGTTGTACCAAAGATATCGTTATCTATAGTACCTGGAATTCCCATTACTGGAAAATTAAATTCCTTATTAAATATCATGGCACCCGTAAAACTACCATCACCACCTATCACAACAAAAGCATCAATACCAGCTTTTTTTAATTGCTCGTAAGCTAATTGTCGGCCTTCTTTTGTTCTAAATTCTTTTGATCTCGCAGATTTTAAAATCGTACCACCTTTATTAATGATACCTTTTACACTACGTGCATCCATCTCTATAAAATCCCCATCAATCATCCCTTCATAGCCTCTATAAATACCGTAGCATTTTATATCATGAAAAGCACAAGTTCTTACTACAGATCTAATTGCAGCGTTCATTCCTGGCGCATCTCCTCCAGAGGTTAAAACACCTATTTTTTTTATTGTTTGTAGCATTATCTTAATTATTTACAGTAAAATTAAGAAACTTAATATATAAAAAAGTGACTATTATCATAAAATAACTAGCGAAAAAACAATTCAAACGTTTTCGTTAATAAGTATTTAATAAGTATGAAAGAATTTACGGAGTTTAAGATTTGTTTTTTGTCTTTTTATCCTTCATAGTCATATAAGCGGGCAGTAAATCATTATCATCGTTCTTCTTTTTTTCCTTCTCTTTACTTTCATTTTTATCTTTTTTGTTTTTACCCGAAAAGATAATTTGAAGTAATTCTTTGAACGAATCAAACTCTACATTATAAGACAAACCAACACCTTGTGTATAGCCAATTTCTTCACCAAAGTTTCTAATACTATTTTCTCTATTGAATACTTTAGCTCTTAATGTACCATCTTCATTTAGCAATAAATCTATTTGAACATCTCCACTAATAACCGTTTGGCTAGCACTTCCAAATGGTACACCTACCTTACCGTTTACTAATATTTTATCACTTATTTTGGTTTGAAGTGTTAAACCAAACTTATTGTTAGTCTGTAATTCTGGTGTGTCTTGGCCTAATTCAAAATCAATACCGATATCTAAATTTCCATTATTTGTACCAAAAAGGTTGTTTACAATTCCTGTTAATCGTTCTGAAATCGTCCCTGTGAAGTTAGCACCTCCTAAACTGCTAGAAAACCCTCCTGTTGCTAAAAATATTAAGGCTTGATTATCGCGTTCGTCCTTAGAAGACAACCTATAATCTAACTCAGATTTAACGGTTGAACTCACATTAGGGAATCTAAAATCGAACTGTGGATCTGGTTGTTCTAATTTGCCTGTTAAATGAATTTCGACTTCTACATCGATACTCTGATTTATAGGATTATCTAATAAAACGGAAGGATTAGCATTGCCTTCATAAACCGCTTTTAAGTTTAGTTCGGCATTTAGAGGATCACCTTCCCATACAATACTTCCTCCTTGTTCAACCTTAAATTTCTTTTCTACAAAGCCACCGTATTTAAAATTGTAAAACCCTTCGTAAACCACAAAATCTCCCCACATGTTGAAGGTTCCGTTGGTATTTATTAAAAAGTTTAATCCACCTACTCCTCGTCCTTTTATAGTGCTTCCTGCTTCTTTATCTATTACAATTTCAATAACTGCGTTTTCGTTGACATTTAAATCAAAATCTAAGACTAAACCTTTAACTTCAATTTGCTCTGAGATTTCTCCTTTAATTCTGGCTGCTTTCTCTTCAGGACTTAAAAAATGAATAAAAGAGTTGTCACCAAAACTTTCAGAATCATTAAGCGGTATAAAAAATTCTGTTCCTGCTTCGGTTCTTCCATTTATAACTTTAATAGTGAGTTGATCTGTTGGCCCTTTTATTTCTGCTTTTCCTGAAATAAATCCTGTACCATAATATAATTCATCTTCAGATTCTTCTGTGTTTAAAACCAAAAGTCGGTCGGTATCTAATTCTAAACCTAGTTTCCAATCTGAAAAGTTATTGTGTGCAATAAAGCCATTTAAACTTCCTTTAGAAAAGTATTTAGAGTCCGTCATGGAAACATCATTAAAAATAAACTGCTGACCTCTTAGTGATACTTTTGAATCGAAATCAAAACCATAATCCACGTTGAGATATGGAATGGACATACCCGCTCTATCGAGCAAGAGCTCCCCATAAATAGCAGGTTTATTTAAGCTTCCGGTTACATTAGCATAACCAGAAACCAAACCTCTTATATTATTAATAACCCCTTCTCCCAATGGATTTAAAGGATCTAGCAAAAACTCTTCGAACTTAACGTTTAAATCAATTACAGGATTCTTCTCTGCGACATCTATGGTACCTTTTGCGTCTAATGATTTTAAATTATCATTAACTAAAGTAACATCGACGTTATAATTGGTAATAGAATTATTCCCTTCTATTTTGGCTTTAAGATTTCCTAAGTCGTAATCATTTACAAAAAACCCGCTGACTTCTACATTAGATTTTGGTAAATAAACGCCTGCATTCTGAACCACATCTAGATGTCCGTTTACAATACCTCTTAGAGCCAAACTGTCAATTCGGGGTGTTATTTTTACCAATTGCACATCTTTAAAATCTACATTGAAGTTCTTATTAATAGAGTCTTTTACTTGGCCTGAAACTAATATTTCTTCATCCTCATGTGTAATTCGTATTGGAAAAATATCAAAAGCTTTAAAATCTCTATCAAAAGTCACTTTATTTAAGGTGTCCTTTTCTGAATTTAAAAGCCAATCAAATCCTTTAAACTTTACTTCAGATTTTCTTAATCCCACAACAGATTTATTTGCTTTATCTATAGTATAAAACAGACTTAGATTAAAGTCATCTGTATTATTAGTTCCTCCTTTAAATTCAGACTTAATTAATAAAGTATCCCTCTTGGTAACGTTAATGAGGCTAAATTGAGAAGCGTTATAAATGCCAGCACTAAGAGTATCAATTTCCACAAACGTATTAAATAGAGGATTACTGTTATCAATACTAACATTAATATTATTAGCAAAGTAATCTTTAAATTTAATTTCTGGCGAATTAAACGTGAGCTCAAACCCTTTTTCATCGGTTTCTATCCGTCCTTCAATAAACGTGTTTTTACCTAAAATAAGGTCTTTAAAAAACACCGTTGCGATTTTAGAATAAATGTTAAATCTAAAATTGATATACTGATCTTTTTCTACAACATTTGGTACAAAATTGGTATAAATACTTCCCACAGAATTCTCAACCAAACCTAATATATCCTTGGTTTTAAACTGACCTGTAATTTTACCATTAATAATGTCTGGTGAATTAATGGCTAAGGTTCTTTCATTATTATCAAAAGAAGATACAATATCAAAATCTTGAAAACTGTAATCACTATCTTGATTTTTATAGGTGGTGTTCTTAATATTAATGGCACCAACGGCATTATCTATAGTTGTACCTGTTGCAGACATGGTTACTAAACCTCTAAATTCTGAAATACTATCTCGTGTTACAAAATTTAATTCACTAAGGTTAGCATAACCAACATTGGCTTTAAAGTCGAATTTTTTAAGGTCTTCAGAAAAATCTGCTAATCCATTAAAATCGAGTTGTAAATTAAGGTCTTCAATTTTTACAATTCCGTTAAAAATACTATTTCCAAGATCACCAGAAAGCTTTATATCTCTATAGGTATAACCGTTATAGTCTAACACAAAAACATCTCCTTTAACATCTGTTCTTAGGTTTTTAATTGTAAACCCTTTTCCATCAACATCAAGATTTAAAGAGGCATTTTTAACTAGTGGATCATTAATGAGCTCACCGATATTAAATTCATCCAACACAATATTTCCTACATAATTGGCATTATCAATATTATCGATATTTGTAAGCAGTAAATTAGATTTTATAAAACCCAAATCTGTGTCTATTTCTAAATCTGCTTCAACACGTTTAGCGGTAATAAATGATGTTCCCTTTATGTTAAAATTTCCAACCTTAGAAATAACACTAGGAATAGAGTTCCCTAATAGTCTTGGTAATAAAGCCGTTAAGTCTCTATAATTCGACGCTAAATTTTGAAAATTTCCTTGTAAAGCAAAACTATCGTCCTCTTTACTAAACAGGTTTTTAAATGTAATATCCCCAATAATTCGGGTATTGGTCGTTGTGCTTATATTGAGGTTTTTAGCTTCAAGATTGTTTAATGTCCCTGATAAATCGGCATTAAATGCTGCATGTTGGTCTGTACCAAACTCATCAAAAAACACATTTAACTCTGTTAGTGAAATATCAGAATCTCTAAAGCTTGCGACCACATTTACCTTGTCTGTAAAATGCTTAAAATCTTCTCGGTTGTAATCAAATCTTAAGTCTCCTTTTATTTCCGATTCTTCTGACTTAATGTTAAGATCACCAAAACTCATATGATCTAAAGTGTACTCAAAATTTGCCATTAAGTTCTTAACGGCTATACCTCTACTATCTCTAAAGCTGAATTTATTAATTCGAGATCTTACCTCAGGACCATTAATTAAGAAGTTGGTGGTATTTGCATTGAGTTCTGTGAATTCAAATATTTCTGGTGTTTCTAAATTTTCATCAATTAATCTAAATATTCCATTTTCAATGGAAACATCACTCGATGAAAACAAAAACTCACTTGGACCAACTCTTGGATTATCGTCATCAAACTTTGCCACAAAGACATCTAAATTAGTATCTGATTCTCCTTTATACGTTTTTAGGTTAAAAATAACATCCTGAAGGTCAATATCTCCAAAATTGAGTTTGCTATTTAATAAATTTTGAAAGCTAATTATAGAGCTATTTAACTCCCCAACACTGATCAGTGTATCCTTTTTATAATCTCTAATTAATATTTCTTTCAATTCAATATCCCCATTGAGCTGAAGTCCAACGCGACCAATATTTATATTAGTTTTAAAATCGCTATTAATTCTATCTGTAGCATATCTCCCTAACTTTGTTTGCACAGCTGGAATAGATAACACTAGAAACAAAATAAAAAATAGCAACACTATAATTGCTACTATTTTTCCTATTATTTTGAATATCCGTTTGATAGAATTTATGAGATTTAATTTTTACACCAATTAAACTTCAAAATAATCGATTAAATTAGTTTCTTTTTCCTTTTTATTTCATTAAAAAAAATAGAACCGTAGCTATGGCTATGCTTAGATTTTTTATATCCTAAAAAGAAAAAATAATTCAAATTTATTATCAACCATTTTAAAATTCATTTGGTCTGATTTCTTATTACCTTTGTCCATACAATACGTTGTTAAATAAGGAAAAGGACTTTAACTGGTAAAATTAACAATTATTGTGCCCAATATCGACTATGAAAAAAGAAAATATTTACATCCTCGGAATTGAGTCGTCTTGCGATGACACGAGCGCAGCAATACTATGTAACGATCAAATTCTAAGCAATGTTGTTGCAGACCAGAAAATACATGCTGAATATGGTGGTGTTGTACCAGAATTAGCATCGCGTGCGCACCAACAAAACATTGTACCAGTGGTACACCAAGCCATAGAAAAAGCTGGAATTAAAAAGGAGCAATTAAGCGCTGTAGCTTTCACTAAAGGCCCAGGGTTAATGGGCTCTTTATTAGTTGGCACCTCTTTTGCCAAATCATTGGCTTACGGGTTGGATATTCCTTTGATTGACGTCAACCACATGCAAGCCCATATTTTAGCCCATTTTATTGACGAAAAAGATCATAAAAAACCACCTTTCCCTTTTTTAGCCATGACTATTTCTGGTGGACACACGCAGATTGTAAAAGTGAATAGTCATTTTGACATGGAAGTTATAGGTGAAACTATTGATGATGCCGTTGGCGAAGCTTATGATAAAAGCGGAAAAGTTTTAGGCTTAGGATATCCTGCAGGACCAGAAATTGACAGACGTGCGCAACTCGGAAACCCGAAAGCGTATCAATTTACCAAACCAAAAGTTGATGGATTGAATTTCAGTTTTTCAGGATTAAAAACGAACATTCTCTATTTTGTACAACGCGAAGTCAAAGCAAATCCTAATTTTATTGAAGAAAACTTAAATGATATCTGTGCGTCTATTCAATATACTATCGTTGGAATTTTAATGGCTAAATTAAAACTAGCTGTGAAGCAAACTGGCATAAATCATATTGCAATTGGCGGAGGCGTTTCAGCGAATTCAGGTATTAGAAAAGCACTTAAAGATGCTGAACAAAAATTTGGATGGACGAGTTATATTCCAAAGTTTGAATACACCACCGATAATGCTGCCATGATTGCTATTGTTGGGTATTTAAAATATTTAGAGAAAGATTTTTCGGATTTTGATGTCATGGCTACGGCACGATTGAAAATTTAATTTTTGAGTTTATATTCTTAAAAACACTATTTACCAATTAGCTTTTATTATCCCGCTACTTCTGAGTATCTCAGTGAAAAAGTTGTACACAGAGATTCTCAGAAAAAATAAAATTCTTGGAGAGAGAAGTCATCATTCATGTCTCATTTTTAGATCTACAAGATTTTTGCACATTACAAAAGAGTTTATTTTTCAAAATTGTTAAAACATCTGTTAATATTCTTACATTCTTTACTTCAATTATAACCTAAAATTTAGTTGCTTTGCAGTACCCCAAAATCTAACTAAATTCAAATCTAAATTATGAAGCATTTATTTACACTTTTACTTTTAATTCCTTTATTCAGTTTTTCTCAAGAGTCTTTTGAAAAACAACTCGATTCCATTTCAACGTCAGAGGAAGCAACGGCGTTTTTAAAAGAAAACAAACCTAAACAAGGTAAATTATCTACATATAATAGAGAAAAACATAAAACCAGATTAGCCAACGACCTGTTTAATCTTTCTAAAGGTGGAAAAAAAGTAACAAGAACCGACTTTAAAAAAACCTTTTATAAAGTTGTAGATAAATCTGATGTGGATCATTTTAAATTTGACATTATTATAATCGATGCGTTTAAAACTTCAGAAGAAGAAGCCAAAATAAAACGAGAGAAGGTCTTTGCATTATACCAACAAGGCTATAAGTTTAAAGATTTAGCAAAGCACCACTCTTCTGGAAATACAGCAAAAACAAAAGGTGATACCGGATGGATAAAAGCTGGTGATATGCCTCTTGCTTTTGATGCTGTGGCAATACATGAAAATCATGACATCGGAGATGTTTTTCCTATCGACGATGTTGAAAATAAAAAATATTATTTAGTTCTTAAAACCGAAAACAGAACACCAATTGAAGAGATTACAGTCTTAAAATTCACTGAAGATATTGAATAATGCAATTATTTTACAATCCAAATATTTCTGAAAACGATACAAGCTTTAGTTTTGACAAAGATGAAAGCAGGCATATCGCAAAAGTTTTACGCAAAACTATTGGTGACACGTTGCATATCACCAATGGAAATGGTTGGTTGTTTACTGCAGAAATCACATTCGCAGATCAGAAACATTGCACGGTTGCTATTACTTCTAAAAGCCTACAACCTAAAAGAGGTTATAATTTACATTTAGCTGTTGCTCCAACAAAAATGAACGACAGGTACGAGTGGTTTTTAGAAAAAGCAACAGAGATGGGTGTAGAAACCATTACCCCTATCATTTGCGATCATAGCGAACGTAAAGTGGTGAAGACCGAACGTTTTGAAAAAATCATTCAGTCCGCAATGAAACAATCGCTGCAATCTTATTTACCAAAATTAAATGCTCCAGTCGCTTTTAAAGACTTCATGAATCAAGATTTTACAGATCAGATTTTTATTGCTCATTGTGAAGAAACAGATAAAAAATCTTTAAAATCGCAATTAAAAACAGCATCAGATTGTATCATTTTAATTGGACCAGAAGGAGACTTTAGCGTTAAAGAAATCGAAATGGCCTTGGAGCACCATTTTATTCCCGTAACTTTGGGTGAGACACGCTTAAGAACAGAAACGGCCGCTATTGCAGCTTGCCATTCTGTGGCATATACTAATGAATAATATGAAAGTACTTTTTTCTCTTTTCTTTTCTCTCTTTTCCCTCTTCTTGTTTTCCCAAGATGTCGCCATCCTAAAATATAAAGGAGGAGGCGATTGGTACAGTAATCCAACGGCTTTACCAAATTTAGTAAAGTATTGTAATGATAATATTGACACTAACATCAACGAAAGTATTCAAACTGTAGAAGCAGGAAGTATTGATGTTTTTCAGTTTCCTTTTTTACACATGACGGGTCATGGTAATGTGTTTTTTAGTGATGATGATGCTGAAAATTTAAGGAATTATCTCATTTCTGGTGGGTTTCTTCATATTGATGACAATTATGGAATGGAACCTTACATCACTAGAGAACTGAAGAAAGTATTTCCAAACAATGAATTAATCGAAATTCCTAAGGACCACAAAATATTTAGTTCGGCATTTGAATTTCCAAATGGTTTACCTAAAATCCATGAGCACGACGGTAAAGCGCCTCAAGCTTTTGGGATTTTTCAAGATAGTAGATTGGTATTATTATTTACTCTTGAAAGTGATTTAGGAGATGGTTGGGAAGACCAAGAAGTACATAATGACCCGGAAGATGTCAGAGAGAAAGCACTAAAAATGGGTGCTAACATTCTGAAGTATGCTTTTGAGAATTAATTTTTATTTAGAACAAAGATAAAAGAGCTTAGAACAAAGACTAAATAGTCATGAAAAAGTTTTCAATACCATATAAAATAGCAGCTGCGTTATTAGTTCTTGCTTTTACGTTTCAGTCTATGGAGTCTATAAATAGTCATACCTACTCCGCTGGCTTATCTAACTTTCATGCTGAATGTCCTAAAGGAATAACATGTTGCTTCGGACATTCATATCATTCAATATATAATTGCGGAAATGCAACTCACATTAATTGATTAAGCCTTTCAATAAAATTTTAAACCTAACTTTTGAGCCAGTTAAACCACTACAATTCCAATTTCAAAAAACAAACATTTCCTATTACAGTAGTTTGCGATAATGTTACCAATGCTCCAAATATTGGGAGTCTATTCAGAATTGCAGATGCTTTTGGTATTGAAAAACTCATTTTTTGTGGGTCAGATATTCCATTAGGTAAACGGATGACAAAGACGTCTCGTTCTACTGAAAAGTATGTTGATTATAGTATAGAAGACGCTATTGAAACACAAGTAAAAACTTTAAAGGCAAATAACTACTATCTCATTGCTTTAGAAATTTCAGAAAACAGTCAGCCCATAACCGAATTTAAACTTCAAACCAACCAACCCATTGCGTTAATTTTAGGTGATGAAAATTTTGGAGTATCTGAGGCTATTTTAGAACAAGTAGATGCTATCGTTCATATTAATATGTTTGGAAATAATAGCAGCATGAATGTTGTCCAAGCTACTAGTATTGCCCTTTATGAAATCACAAAACAATTGAATGCTATTTAGATTGAAACATTTAATCTCAACATCTTTAAGTATATTTATCGCATGAAACGAGCCTGCTAAACGCAATTTCAATCAAGCAGACTATTAATAGCGAACAACATGTGTCCTATTAAAACAATAAATACAAACACATGAATTCAAAAATCATAGCCAACGGTATTTTACGAGCTTTAGGGGTTGTTCTAGCTGTAATTTTGGTGTTATATTTCTTATTTAAAATTCAATCTGTTATTGTTTACATCGCTCTTGCTGTTGTTATTTCATTAATAGGCCGACCAATTATACTATTTTTAAGAGAGCGATTAAAATTTAACAATACCATTGCTGTGGTTACCACAATGGTTTTACTTCTAGGGATATTAGTCGGTCTTATAGGATTATTTATACCATTAATAATTGAGCAAGGTCATAATTTAGCCTTATTAAATATTGAACAACTACAAGGTAATATTGAAAATCTTTATGATCAAATTATCACCTACTTTCAGTTTAACAATATTGATATTGAACAATCTATAGAAGATTCACATTTACTTTCAAAACTCGATTTTGCTATTATACCAGACTTTTTAAATAGCTTTATTAGCGGCTTAGGCAGTTTTAGCATCGGACTGTTCTCCGTACTCTTTATTTCATTCTTCTTTTTAAAAGACAGTAAGTTGTTTGAAGATGGTTTAATGACATTTATTCCCAGCGGAAACGAAGAGCGTTCTAAGCGCTCAATTACAACCATTAAAGATTTACTATCACGTTATTTTGTAGGTCTTATATTTCAAATTTTAATCTTATTCGTAATATACACTATTGTCTTACTAGTCTTTGGAATTGATAATGCTATTGTTATCGCATTTTTATGTGCACTTCTTAATCTTGTGCCTTATGTTGGGCCATTAGTTAGTGGATTTTTAATGCTTTTATTAAGTATGTCTAGCAATTTAGGAGAAAGCTTTAGCGAAGTGATTTTACCAAAAACCACCTATGTGATGATTGGTTTTATTTTTGCACAATTGGTAGACAATTTCTTTAGTCAGCCTTACATTTTTTCTAAAAGTGTAAAATCTCATCCGTTAGAAATCTTCTTAGTAATCATCATAGCAGGCATTTTATTTGGTGTTGTAGGAATGATTGTAGCGATACCGACTTACACAGCAATAAAAGTAATTTTAAAAGAGTTCTTATCGGATTATAACATCGTTCAGAAGTTCACCAAAAACCTATAGTTTTAAATTGAATAAGACACTGCTAAATATCGAAATTCAAGATTTTATAAACGACAATATAAATTCAGACACTTCTGCTTTATTATTAAAAGGTATTCCTTTTGAATCGGTAGATTCAAAATTAATCATAGAACAAATTGAAGCGAAAAAACGGTGCCATAGGAAACTACCAACGTGGTTTACAACACAAAATATATACTACCCTAACAGGTTAAATATTGAACAAACCTCTTCAGAACTAACTGCTGAATTTAAAGCAAGCTTGGTATCTGGAAATTCGTTAATTGACCTCACAGGAGGATTTGGAGTTGATGCTTATTATTTTTCAAAACAAGTAAACCATGTTACCCATTGTGAAATTAATTCTGAATTATCCGAACTTGTAAAACACAACATAGAAGCGCTCAATATTACTAATATTATCTGCATTAACGAAAATGGAATCAAAGCTTTAAAACACATTAATACGCCGCTAGATTGGATTTATGTGGATCCATCGCGTCGTGACGATTCAAAGCAAAAAGTCTTTCTACTTTCAGATTGCGAACCAAACATAAAAACATATCAAGATTTATTTCTAAAATATGCTAAGAATGTGATGATTAAAACCTCGCCATTATTGGATTTATCGGCGACACTTTCTGATTTAAATTATGTAAAAGAAATTCATGTTGTGGCCGTTAACAATGAGGTTAAAGAGTTATTATGGACCTTAGAGCGTAATTATAACGGTAACGTTTTAGTAAAAACAGTGAATTTACAAAAAGATAAATCTCAAGATTTCAATTTTAATTTCAACAATGAGTCTGAAGCCATAGCAACTTACAATGAGCCCCTCACCTATCTATACGAACCCAATGCTGCTGTTTTAAAATCGGGTAGTTTTAATTCGGTTAGTGCGCTTCTTAATGTAGACAAGTTACACAAACACTCGCATTTATACACTTCTGAGACACTTATAGATTTTCCGGGTAGACGATTTATAATTGAAAAGATCCTACCATTCAACAAAAAAACATTCTCAAAAGAAAAAATCTCGAAAGCAAACATCACCACTCGAAACTTTCCGCTTTCTGTAAGCGATATTCGTAAAAAACTAAAAGTTAAGGATGGTGGAAATAGCTATCTCTTTTTCACTACAGATTGTAATGATTCTAAAATTATTATTATTTGCTCTAAAGTATATTAGCAATTCTTATATCATTTTATTATCTAGTTAGTATTCATTTCTTCAGTCACAGAAATCCGTCTTGAACAACAACCATATCACCTCCCCAAAGTTTAACCAAGAATGAAATATCAACAGGAAAGAATGAGGACGATCCATCTGAATTATATTTCACAGGACATTCTAATCGGTTATTATTTATAATTCGACATTTATTCTGGCCATTATCAGAAATAAATATAGCGCCAGAATCTAACTTTTCATATACTTTTTTTAGGTCGATAATGGCATATTTCAAAAATTCTGAAGATTTGCTTACTTCTTTTTTAGAGCAATTTAAAATACCATAAGTAAAATAATGCGCCTTCATTTTAAAATATTCAGATTCTTTACGATCCTCATGTTTATTTTTATCGCGTCTATAACGAATTGTAAAATCGTTGAAGGTTTTATATTTTTCTTCTCTAAAACGTTCTTGTACACTTTTTATAGCATTTCCATTTCTAAAAATGTAATCAATACCGTCCGTCATGTCAATAAATTTAGCGTAGCTCTTTTTTAACCTAACCTCTTGCCAATCAATGCGTTTATAAATATTAGGTAGTGCAATATGTTTATGCACGTAATCTGTAAACGCTCTATCTTTTTTATAACTAGACATTTAACACTTTAGAATTTATAAATGGTCACTTTAATAAAACAAACACTAAATAGATATAAGAAATTTCAACACAATTCTTATATCTCTCTGATAAATATACACTTAAATATGCGATGTAAATTATTCCAATAATTTTTTAAAAAAACTCAAAAAAATTGTTGCGTTCTTTAAAATGTTAAGTTACATTTGCATCCGCATTTAAAGAGAATGTTCTTTTGCTTATTGGAGAGGTGCCTGAGTGGCCGAAAGGAGCGGTTTGCTAAATCGTCGTAGGTGGAAACACTTACCCAGGGTTCGAATCCCTGTCTCTCCGCAAAATTTACTGCAGCATATGCGACTGTTAGTAATATTAATGATAACCAATTCGGGGTGTAGCGTAGCCCGGTTATCGCGCCACGTTTGGGACGTGGAGGCCGCAGGTTCGAATCCTGCCACCCCGACTTTTATTGAATTTTTAGAGTTTTACTCTGGAATGGTCGCATAGCTCAGCTGGATAGAGCACCTGCCTTCTAAGCAGGCGGTCCTAGGTTCGAATCCTAGTGCGATCACAAGAAGCCTTAACATTTATGTTGAGGCTTTTTTGTGTTTTATAAGTATATATAATATAACAAATTTGAAAATTGTTGAGAGAGAGCATGGATCAAGACCAAAAGTTGTGTTTAAGCAAAAATGGTTGTTAATCTAAAAAGGAAAAATTCTATATTTTTAACACCTCTAAACTGTGC
>NZ_JABFDI010000010.1 GCF_013403915.1 Winogradskyella pacifica | reverse complement strand
ATGATTTGATTAAAATCGTCTGTATTGGTATAAGCGAGTGGATTGTTTATAGGGTTGTTCGCTGCTTCAGCATTCGCCTCACTCTCGTAATAGCTCACTATATACTGTAACGGATCTTGACCGTTTAGTAATTCTGATACTTTAGTCGTTAAATCAAAAGTTGCAAAGCCATCTGCTGAAATATCATCACAAGCTTCGAGTGCTGTTGGCGCGATTAATTGTGGCGTTGGCTCTACTATTAATTCTAACACAACAATCGTAGCACAGTCTGTCGCGATTGTTGGACTTTCTATTCGTGCAAATAAGATTTGTCCATTTTGTACAATATTGTTATAACTCACTGTAGTATCTATAGCATCAACTCCATTTTCTGCATTGATTTCTGTTTCGTGGTAGGTCACCTCTAGACCTGAGGCTCCGCCAGTAATTTCATTATCAGCATCCGTAAGTGTAAACACCCCAAAACCATCATTATCTGGATCACAGTATCTCAGTGGCTGTGGTGTAAAGGCTATTGGCGCTTGCTCTACTACTAATTCTAAATTAGTGGTATCGTAACAGCCTGTATTGATGTTTTCTACACGTACAAAAATGATTTGTCCATTACTTGTATTGGTATATAAAGTTGGCAATGGATTTGTTTCTGTTTCTGCTTCTACCAAAGTCTCATAGTAACTTACAGAATATGCAGGATTGTTTCCTGTGATTTCTGTGTTCTTTAGACTTAAATCCATTTCTGTGAGACCGTCTGGCGTACCATCGTCACAAACTTCTAAAGCACTTGGCGCTACTAATTGTGGTAGGGGGTTAACTATTAAATCGAAAGTTGTGGTACTATAACAACTCGGAAATAATGGATCTTCTACCCTTACATATACCGTTTCTAGATTTACTGTGTTGTTAGTGTAACTCTCTGGTAACGCATCAGCATTATTATTTGCATCATCTTGGCTCGTATGAAATGAGACCTCGTAGACCATTGGATCTTGCCCTCCAAGAATAACACCTTTTTGACTGTTTAAATCAAAAGTAGCAAGTCCATCATTGCTAATGTCGTCACACACTTCCAAATCATTGGGAGGTGTGGCTAAAGCTCTATTATTAACCACTAAATTAAACATGGCAGACGTTGAAGCACTATAACAGTTTGTATCCCCTAAACTCGTCACTCTAACAAATATAGGTTGTGAATCTACAGTATTCGTATAGTCTAAAGGTAAAGCATTATCTCCTGAATCGGCATCTGCAAAATTTAAATGATAAGTCACCGTAAAATCTGCTAGAGATTGCGCTCCTAATATATTTAATGTTTGTGCGCTCAAATCAAAATTAGCGAAACCGTCATTAGTTATATCATCACAGATTTCTAAATCTGCAACAGGATTAATTGTAGGAGCTAATACTGTAGTTAACGAAAATGACGTTATAGAAAAACAAGTTTGTGAAACCTCGGCTATACGTGCCCAAATGATTTGAGGACTAGCGGTATTAGTATAGAGACTTGGTAAAGCCCCTAAATTATCTATGGCATCTTGTTCTGATAAGTGATAACTTATAGGAAAACTTGTTGAATCTTGACTTCCTAATACATTAGTATCGTTCACTGCAAGATTAAACTCCTCTGCACCTGTTTCACTACATTCTACTAAATCTATAGCAGTATTAGCAATTGGACTATCTTTAAATTCTATCGTTACTGAATCTGCAGAACCAGAACAAACATTATCTAATTCAAAATCAGCAAAATAGATTCCTGGCTCAGTGACACTGAAAGTTGAAGAGGTTTCACCAGGAATAACAACTCCATCTTTATACCAAACATGACTTGCGGTATCGAGCCTTGTATCTAATATTACCTCTGTACCATAACATTGGGCATTCCCACGTTCAATAGTCATATCATCACCTAAATTTCCACCTAAATTGAAACTTCCTGCTTTTATGAAAACACCTGAATCTAATTGATTATCCCCATCATCTGCAATCACATATTTTATGGTATATGTTTCACCTGAAACAACTGGAGCCCTCGCCGTAAAAATTCGGGTTTGACCATCAAAGGCTATTGGAGGCTGTCCATCAGGGATATAACCACCAAAATACTGTTCATTGGCACCTCCACACCATTCCCCATTATCGGGATGTACGTTCGTCACCAAGATAGGGTCATTTGAATTTGGCAAAACTGCTAAATTAGTAACATTACCAGAGGAATCTGTTAGAAGAAAAGCAAAAGCATCGGAATAATTACATTCAAAACTCCCCATATTATACTCTTCGGAAGCCATAAAAAATTGAAAGGTTATACTATCTGCCAAAGGAATAAAATCGAATTGAATGGAGGTAGCATTTAGAGAATTGACCCCAACTGCCGAATCTAAGCTATCATCGCCAGGCCAAGCAGCAGTCCCATCACTTAAAGTAACATTATTAGGTCCAGCCGCATTACTAGCATCACCACTAGTTAGCAACAAACCATCTTCAAAAGGAAAATCAGTTCCATTACTAAAAAAATAACCGATCCCATTTGGTTCATCGGCACTGTGTGTATTTCCTGTTACAGCAATAACATTAGATACAGATGCACATGGGCTATTTACTAAAACATTTTCAATTAATTGGTCTACAGTAAAAATATCTTGATCTACAACAATATTTGGTCCTAATACAAAAACGGTGATTGTGGCCGTATCTGAACAACCTTGTGGATTGGCATCGGTAACTGTTAACGAAATCGTATACGTCCCCGGACTATTAAAAGTATGAGTCGCATTAACTCCAGTAGCATCATTTCCGTCACCAAAATCCCAATCATAAGTAGCACCAGTATCGGCTATAGAAAATGTTGCGCTTCCAGAAAAGTCAACGGACTCCCCTGGCAGAATCCCTATAACGCCAGCATCATTAGCGGCAGGAATTGTACTATCTACAGTTGCAATAATATCCTGACAAGCTGTAGCACATAAGATATCAGCATCCCAACCAGGACTAGTTCCATTCTCATTAGAAATAAACTCAATAGTTAAACAACCTGAAGCATTAGTTTCCGAAGCTCTAACATTAAAAGCTCCAACAGGCCCATCATAAATCCCCAATACTGGTGCTGTCGTATTATTATCACCATCATAAATAGTCATTACATCTCCGTCATCACCTGTCTGTGTAAAGAAGAACTGAAAATCAAGAATTGTAAATTCACCTGGGTTTTCTGGACAAATAGTAGTTACAAAATTTTCATCTGTATCATAATTACCATACTCCCCGCCAGAATCAAAAAACTTATCTGGTGCACAACGTGTAAACGTTCCGTTTTGCATTGATATATCTTGAGCAAAACTAATTGTAGAGATCATTAAGGCAAGAAAACATAAGGTTTTTTTCATAATTCAATACTTCAATTCAATTACGCTAAAACTTATAAGTTAAAACAAAAAACGACGCGTAAATTTGGTTGATCACGAAATTTAGTCAAATTATATCAATTGACTTTATTTATAGTTATAAAACATCATCTAAAGGTTGAACTTTTAAGCTTGATATTTCATACTTTTGCAAATAAAAAAGATGTCACAAACTAAGATTTCAATAGTCTCTACTTCTAACGACGCCATTAAGAAATTTGAGGCTGATCGATTTTTAACCAATCATAATAGTTTCGAGTTCAACAACATAGACGACGCCAAACATTCTCCTTTGGCTCAGCAATTATTTTACCTTCCATTTGTTAAAAAAGTATATATCGCTTCAAATTTTATAGCCATAGAACGTTACAATATCGTTGAATGGAAAGATGTAGAAAATGAAGTTGCGCAACAAATTGAAGATTATTTATCTAAAAATGATATTGTAGTAAGTGAAGATGCTATAAAACCTAAGGCTGCGGTAACTGTATATGCAGAAAGCACACCTAATCCTGGTGTATTAAAATTTGTATGTAACAAAGTGTTAGTGCCAAATTTATATGAGTTTACCTCAATTGAAGACGCTAAGCCATCTCCTTTAGCAACAGCTTTATTCCAATTTCCATTTGTGAAGAATATTTACATGGAAAAGAATTTTATTTCTATTACTAAGTTTGATATTATAGAATGGGAAGAGATCACACTTCAATTGCGAGAGTTTTTAAAATCTTATGTTGAAGATGGAAAAACCATTTTAAATGATGATGCTCCGAAACAGTTGAAAAAAACAGAAGAAGCTATTGAGCAAAAATTCGAAGCTTTAGATGATATTTCAAAAAATATTATAAATATTTTAGAAGAATACATTAAGCCAGCTGTTGAAAGCGATGGAGGAAATATTGAATTTATATCTTACGATGAAGCCACCAAAAAAGTTGAAGTGTTATTACAAGGAGCTTGTAGTGGCTGCCCATCATCAACTTTCACTCTTAAAAATGGTATTGAGACTATGTTGAAAGATATGCTGAATGACAACTCTATTAGTGTTAACGCCATCAATGGTTAAAATTTCGTATATTTATCTGACACATTTTATTTTTTTTGTGTCTGAATAATAGTTCATTTAAGCTTTACGGCAGTTATCGTAATATCCAACTTAAAAAAAATTAAAACCTTAGTAAATAAAAAGTAAAAATCTAAGATTACTGCCTTCTAATATTAGGTTAATTTAAAAAAAGATAGTTATGAAAAAAATTAAAATGCTATTAATTGCATTATGTTGTACCTGTTATGCTATTGATGCACAAAATGTAAATGTGGATTCAAGAGGAAGAATCGTTTCTATTAGAGCCGTTGATGAAAATACGGATACTGAAGGATCAAAATATATAAATAAAAACTTCACACCAATAGTTATAGCTCAATTTAAAGATAAGATTTACAATGGAAGGTATAACGCACTTAACGGTGAAATGGAAGTTAATATAGGCGATAATAAAGTTCTTTTATTGGATAACAATGTTGATTATGAGATTAAATTTAGTCAAAGTAGTAAACTATACAGAACAGAAAGTTTTATTAATAATAAAGGAGTATCTAAAAAAGGTTTTTTAGTTGTCGTAAATGAAACAAACAAATCTGCACTTTTAAAAGAAGAATCAATAACATTTCATAAAAAAGTTAATGCAGCTTCTTCCTATGAAAAAGACATACCTGCAAGATATGTTAGAAATAAAGATGTTTATTATATAGACTATAATGATACGATTACATATATTTCTCAGAAAAAGAAAGATTTATTAAAAGCCTTTCCGAACGAAGCAAGTAAGTTAAAATCTTTTATAAAGAAAAATAAAATTAATCTAAAAGAGGAAGGTGATTTAATCAAGGTAGTTGATTATATATCTAGTCTCTCAAAATAAATTAAAAATCAAAAAAATTCTATGGACACACAAAAATGGATTGACGAAGGTTACAATTTTATTATTGAGTTTGGCCCAAAAGTTATTGGAGCTATACTTATATGGATTATTGGTGGCTGGGCAATTAAAATGCTATTAAAAGGTTCTAAAAAAGCATTGAATAAAGGTGATTATGACGAAAGCCTAAAAAAATTCTTATTAAATCTTATTAGTTGGGTTTTAAAAATTCTTCTCATTATTGTCGTATTAGGTACAGTGGGTGTTGAAACAACCTCATTTGCTGCTATTATTGCTGCTGCTGGTTTGGCTATAGGTTTAGCTTTACAAGGGTCTTTAGCTAATTTTGCAGGCGGTGTTTTACTTATGATATTTAAGCCAATTAAATTAGGCGATTATATCGAAGCACAAGGTGAAGCTGGAACCGTTAAAGAAATTGAAATCTTTACCACCAAGTTATTAACACCAGACAACAAAGAAATTATTATTCCTAATGGAAGTCTTTCTAATGGTAATATAATAAACTTTTCAACAGAAGATAAACGACGCGTAGATTGGACATTTGGCGTAGGCTACGATTCTGACATTAAAAAAACTAAAGAGGTGATTTTAGCCGTTATACAAAAACATCCTCTAATACTTCAGGATCCGGCACCAGCCATTAACGTATCTGAATTAGCGGATAGCTCAATTAACTTTTTCACTAGAGTTTGGGTTAACACACCTGATTATTGGGCTGTAAAATTTGATATCACAGAACAAACCAAAGAAGCATTAGATGCGGCTGGTATTGATATACCTTACCCACATCAAGTAGAAATACAAAAGGAAGGTTAAGCTTTCTTTTTTAAAGCTACAAAATCCTTTAAATAATAAGGTTCAAAATAAGCGACATCTTCGGTGTCGCTTTTTTTGTGCTTATTTTCTACTAAAGAAGCCATCTCATTTGCAGAAGGTAATTTTCCATCTACAAATACAGCATTAGGATGCTGAATTAAGCTTTTAGTCTTTTCTACACCATTTCCTACAAAATAAACTTTATGATCCTTTAAAAGCGCGCTAAAACTCTCTTCTGTGAGGATTTCGGCTTCTATTTCTCTATGCAATTCTAAATTTGAATTATAAATTGCTGAATACACTTCCATACGTCGGGCATCTAACATCGAAACAATAAACCCATCAGCAATGGTTACTTGATGCGCTAAACTTTCTAACGTTGAAATAGCTATTAATGGTTTATTTAATGCGAAACACAACCCTTTTGCTGAAGACACACCTATGCGTAAACCTGTATAAGAACCAGGTCCTTTACTCACGGCTACAGCATCTATTTCAGAAGGTTTAATTTTTGAAATCTTAAAAACTTCATCTATAAAAAGATGTAAAGTCTCTGCGTGAGAATAGCCTAAACTATTATCTTCTTTTAAAACTAAAGTCTCTCCATCCTTAGATAGAGAGACTGAACAATTTGTAGTTGCTGTTTCTATATTTAGCACTAATGCCATTAGCTAATTGGTGTTTTTTATTCCTCGCTTTTAACGTCAGAAGCTTCTAAGGAACTTTTATTTTTTACTTGAATTAAATCTCCTGGGCTAAGGTTTTTAGAAACCATGATGTATGGCCCTGTAATGATTTCATCATCTTTAGTTAATCCTGAAACGATTTCAATATTTGTATCATCTTGAATACCTGTCTTAATAACTCTCAGTTTGGCTTTGCCATTTTCGTTTACAAATACGCATTCAAATTTTTGCTCTTCAGTATCAAAATCTCCTGTATCTACAGTTGTTGTTTTTTCATATGTCTTTTTGGTCGAGCTCGTATCTGTTTTAATCACAATGGCACTGATGGGTACCGAAATAGCATCTTTTCTAGTTTTTGTAATGATGTCTACAGTAGCAGTCATTCCTGGCCTAAAAGGTGAATATGTTTCAGGTTTCCCTTCAGTTAAATCTTTATAAGACTCTTCTATTATTCTAACTTTAACTTTAAAATTAGTCACCTGATCTGCGGCTAAAGTACCAGCAGCTGAATTGGCAATGGCCGTAACAACTCCTTTAAATTGTTTCTTTAAGTAAGCATCAACTTCAACAATTGTAGAATCACCAATATTTACTTTTACAATGTCATTTTCATTCACATCAACTTCAACTTCCATATTCTTTAGGTTAGCTACACTCAAAATTGGTGTACCCGCCATTTGTTGCGTGCCAACCACACGTTCACCTAACTCTACACTTAAGAGTGAAATTGTACCTGTCATTGGAGAATAAATCGTTGTTCTACTTAAATTATCTTTAGCTTCATTTACTGTAGCTGCAGCACTTTGCACACTGTAATAAGCCGAACTTTTACCAGCAACAGCAGTTTCATAAGCTGCAATAGAACGGTCCCATTCTGATTTAGAAATAACGCCTTTGTTAAAAAGAGTTTGGTTTCTCTCGTAATCAGCTTTGGCTTGTTTTAAATTAGCCTCTGCTTGTTCTAAACCTGCTCTTACATTTTGATACGACGCCTGAGTTCTACTTACCGCAGACTGAATTAAATCTGGATTTACACGAACTAACAAATCACCTTTCTTAACTTCTTGACCTTCTTTGAATGGTAACTCTAAAATTTCACCTGATACTTCTGAAGATATTTTCACTTCTACTTCTGGCTGAATCTTTCCTGTAGCAGATACGGTTTCAACAATATCTTTTAAAGTCACTTCTTTAATAGTGACTTCTTTAAAATCTCCTTTTTCACCAAACCATCCCATTTTAGATCCTGCAACTACGACTAATAGTCCTACAATGAAAAGTCCGATAATAATTTTTACTGTTTTGCTCATAATTAAAACTTTAGTTCAGTTGCTGGAATTCCGAAATACAATTCGAGAACCTTTAACTTAAATATGTAATCGTATTTAGCACGATTTAATTCGATATTAGCGTTGTCATATCTAAGCTTAGACTGGCTAAAATCGAAAGCATTGGTTAGACCAACGTCATAACGTTCTCTAGCGTAATCGTAAGCTAATTCTTGAGATTCTACAGCTAATTTTGCTGCTTCATAAGATTTTAAAGTTCCTTTAGCATCAACATAAGCTTGGTACACTGTAGATTCTAAATCTAATTCTGCTTGTTCTAATTGAAATTTAGAACGCTCTAAATTAATTTTACTTCTTTGAATATTTCCTTTAGTTGTAAATCCATTTAAAATAGGAATATTTAATTGCAAGCCATAAGAAATACCATCGTTTTGATACAGTTGGTCTATAAAAGGGTCTGCCCCAAGAACAACTGTACTTGTATTCGGAACCTGAGCAACTACAGATTGACCTGTCCCTTCAACCGTACCTATTTGTTGTGTGGTTATTGGATTATCACTGTCTATTTGTTGAATAAACGATGTTGCATCTGTATATCTTGTGTCGTAACCAAAGAAAGCTGATAATGTTGGGTAATTAGCACTTTTAGAAATCTGTAAATCTTTTTTTGCTAATTCTACATTTTGCTCTGCAATCTTAATTTCAGAACGTGTTTCTTTAGCTTTGGATACGATTTCTGATACATTTTTACTTGAAATACCATCGTCTACGATGTCGTAGCCTTCATCTTCAATATCAAAATTTTCATAATCTTTAATTAATAATAATTGTGCCAAACTAATTAGTGAAATCTGAATACTATTTTCTGCATTAATAATAGATTGCTGTTCACTAGCATCTGTTGCTTTAATCTCTAAAAGATCGCCTCTAGGTAAAGATCCGGCATCAACTAATTCTTGCGTTCTTTGAATCTGTGCTTTGGTGACTTCATTTTGAGACTTAAAAACCTCGAGATTTGCCTTATTTAATATGACTTGTAAATAGTTATTAGCTACAAAAAGTGAAATATCGTCTTTCATTTTATCCAAACGATATTGACTTGCTATTTTAGAGATGTCTGCGCGCTGCAATTGTCTAAAATTTCTAAGTCCATCAAACAATGTATAACCTACATTAATTCTACCTGTAACAGATAAAAAAGTGGTGGTTTGCGCATTATTTGTTACAGGGTTAAAACTTAAACCTGTATTTTCTGAGACTCCACCACTAGCGCTAAGTGATGGTAAAAAATTACCTTTCGCTGTAAGTTTATCTACATCTGCAAGCTCTAAATCTAACGCACTTTGTTTAACAGAAATATTATTTTCTAAGGCATATTCTACACATTCTTTTAAGGTCCATTTTTTATTTTGTCCTTGTGCTAAAACCCCAAAAAGAAGCAATACTATTATGATTGATTTTTTCATGATGCTTATTGGTCTATGTAACCCCTTAAGTGTTACACTTAATTTAAAAAAATTCTTGTTTAACGTCTATTAATACGCTTATTTTTAGAAGTATGGTGAAATCCTAAATCTCATAGACTAATTGACTTTACCTTAACTCTATTCATAAGACTACAAATTGCCAGAAATGTTACAAACTTTGATTTGCATTTTCTGTTTTATCTGGTTTACTGAATTTTCTGTAAATAATAAAACCAAGAGCACCAACCAAAATATAAGGTACAGCCATTAAGAAAACGATACCATCATTAATACCTTCGGCCATATTTTGATCTTCCCCACTTTCTAAAACAGCTCTACACATAGCGCATTGTGCATTTGTTTTTAGAAAGAAAAGTAAAGCGATAATAGACAATAAAATCTTACGTCCCATAATTAGATATAATAAGGTGAAATCATAAGGTAAACTACAACACCAGTTACGGCGACATACAACCACATTGGAAATGTAATTCTAGCTATTTTTCTATGACGATCTATGTCATTAGTGATTCCTCTTACGTAAGTAATCAATACAAAAGGAATGATAACAATAGATAATACAATGTGAGTAATAAGAATAAAGTAATAGATGTATTTAATTGCACCTTCACCTCCAAATTGTGTAGAATCGGACGTCATATGATAAGCAACATACATTATAAGAAAAATGACAGACGTCCACACGGATGTTGTCATTAAGTTTTCATGAAGTACAATATTTTTTTTCTTAATTGCCATAAAGGCTAATATCAAGAGTAACGCGGTAAATCCATTTATAGTAGCATAAATGGGTGGCAAAAAAGTTAGAGGTTGAACATCGTAACCCAAATCTTGTAATTTAACCCGTGATAAAATAGCAACTACAACTGGAATAATTATTGATAAAACAATAATCCATTTATTATACTTCTTAGCTTTTACATGATCCACTTTATCCATAACTATTCCTTTAACAACTTAGCAATATCTTCTTTTAAAATAGTTATTTCTTGAGGGATTCCATCTTCATCAACACCTATTTCTTCTGAAATTAATCCATTATAGAAAATCTTAGGGTTTCCAAAATCATCTGTTCTAGATCTTATATAACCTTCTTTATCTATTAAAGCAAAGTTTCCTGAGTGTTCAAACCCACCTTCTACACTATCGTCCTTAGCGGTATAAAGATTAAAGCCTTCATTTGCTAATTTATAAATAGCACTTTCATCACCCGTTAGAAAATGCCAATTAGGATTCGTTACGTTATACTTCTCTGCGTAAGCTTTTAAAACCTCGGGAGTATCTATTTCAGGTGAAATTGTAAATGAAGCGATTCCGAAATCTTCCAATCCATCAAACTGATTTTGAACTCCGACTAAATTCCTATTCATTATAGGGCAAATTGTTGGGCACGTGGTAAAGAAAAACTCTACAACATAAACCTTACCTAAATAATCGTTATTTGTAATTGTAATCCCATCCTGATTTGTAAAACTAAATTCAGGTACTTTTTTAGCTTCACCATTTATTTCTAAATAGACTAAATCACTTTTATTCTGTTTCGTATCTTTTACTTTAGAATTAGAAGTTGAAACATCTTTACTACGGCTTTCATCTCTTATGACATCTCCTTCGCTAACACGATCTATGATTTTAGGAATAAATATGATCCCAAATACTAGAATTACAAATGCAATTCCAACGTACGAATAATTTGATTTTTTACTCATTATCTTCTTTTAATTCTCTGTTTCTTCTTGAATCAGAATTCTCAAATTTACCTTCTCTTTTTTGACGGTATTCAGTAAATAGAATACGAACATCATCACTCATCATATTTTTTATTTCTGCTACTTCTATACTGTTATAAGAATACACACTAAAGGCTGGCTTTTTATCTTCAACTTCCTTTTCGTCTCGTCCATCTAATCGGCCACGTTGACTTAAGTCTTTATCTATAATAAAAACATCACTTACAGATAAATCTTCACCTAGATTGTCTTTAGACTTTAAAGTATTATAAAGCATTTTAATTTCGCCTTCCGTAGCAAAAGCGTAATGCCAGTATTTTAAATCTTCGTAAGTGTTAATTTCTTTCTTTAGTGCTTTTATATCGTTTTCAGTCCCTTTAGGTACTACGATTACAATTTGAAAATTCTTGAAGCCTTTAAATTTATCATACACCAACTCTTTAAGGTTAGAAGCTGCAATCATTTTATCTAAAGGTCTTTTTCCTAAAAAACCTAAAACTGTAATATGCCCTTTTAAGGCAACACTATCAGCTCTATCAGAAATAAAACCCTCTATATCAGAAACATTATTATTTACAATATTTAAGGGATCGTAATTATGCTTTGCAGGATAAAGCATTAGTAAAAATGCAACAGGTAAAAAGAATAATATACCAAGAACTATATAGCGTTTTGCTTTGTCTGTTTTCATTTTTAGAGGCCTAAAATCCTTATTTTAATGGGATTAATTACCAATAATCTATCTTAGATTACTGATATACAAAAATAGAAAAGGTGGTTTAGAAAAACCACCTTTTAATTGTATTTAACACTTTGCTTTCGCGCAGTTAAAATCTATGTATTTTATTTAAAAATTATGCTTAATCAAGGCATCATCACCGTTGTAAACATTGAAGACATAACCACCTTCTTGAAGTAAAATAAACATTAAATAGCATATTAGAAAAACACCCGTCCAAACGATCATTTTTCTCATACTACCAGTCTCATCTCTTAAGTGCATAAAATCCCATGCGATGTAATAAGCTTTGATGATTGTTAATACGATAAAGATTAAGTTTAAGGGCTTCATGTAAACAATAGGAGATAAAATAATATTACCTATAGTTGCAAAGAAACCACCTTCTATAGGGTCCATCCAAGTATGCATAAACATATCTGGTTTATAGATCCCCAACACAACCTCTACTACGGTTATAAAAGTTAGAAAAGCTAAAACTCCCCATATCTTTTGCGTGTTAGATTTAAATTTCCAACGTCCTCTAAATATTTCTAATTTATGTTCGTGTGCCATAATTTAATCTTAATGTCATGTGATTCTATTTACTATATAATAAAAGACACATGCTGTTGTTAGCTATTAACCATTTTATTGAGCGATATAACATTTTATATGCTCGTTTCTTTTTATACTAAATAGAAGAATGTGAATACAAATACCCATACTAAATCGACAAAGTGCCAATATAGACCTACTTTTTCTACCATTTCATAACTTCCGCGTCGCTCGTAAGTTCCTAGAATTACATTAAAGAATATAATAATATTTATTATTACCCCAGATAATACGTGGAAACCGTGAAAACCTGTAATAAAGAAAAAGAAGTCGGCAAATAATGTTGTACCGTATTCATTAACCTGAAGGTTAGCACCTTTAACTACTAGCTTACCGTTTTCTTTTATTTGCTTAAGCGATTCTGCTCTAGATAACACTGTTTTATGACCATCCTCATCTATAAACTGGTTTCTTACTAAAACATTTTCATTAGCAACTAAACCTGCATATATTTCATTAACAGTATAAGGAGGCAACGTCCCTTCATCTACAAACCAAAGTCCATTTTTACGCTCATGATCAACACGATCACTTGCTTGCGCTATAGCTAAATCTTCAATTGATACACGTTTGAATTTCTCTTCACCATCAACGGTTACATACTCACCAAACTGCAAAATGTTACCACCTTTAGTTTGAACAGCACCATAATCGCCTTGAATAAATGTTGCCCATTCCCAAGCCTGAGAACCAACGAATATCGCTCCACCAATAATGGTTAAGAACATATATATCGTCACTTTGGCTTTATTCATATGATGACCAGCATCCACTGCTAATACCATTGTTACCGACGACATAATAAGTATAAACGTCATAAATGCCACATATATCATTGGCAATTCTTGACCATGTAAAAACGGTACGTGTGTAAACACTTCATCCGCAATTGGCCATTCGTTTATAAACTTAAATCTCGAAAAACCGTAAGCGGCCAAGAAACCTGAAAATGTTAATGCATCAGATACAATGAAAAACCACATCATCATTTTTCCGTAACTTGCTTTGAGCGGCTTATTGCCACCACCCCAAGTTTTTTCTTCTGTACCAGTACTAGCTACTGTAGAATCCATAGAATTTATTTAAATTTTTAAGATTGGACAAAAATAATCAAATTATATATCTAAAAAAATATAAAAACAAAAAGAGCACAAGCCAAAGCATATCTACGAAATGCCAAAAATTGGCAGTTAGTTCAAAACCCAACATATTGTTGGAGTTATACTTTTGTTTAAAATGATTATAAATTACAACAATCAGACATATTAGACCAGCAATGACGTGCGCTATATGCAATATTGCTATGACATAAATGTAAGACATTGTGATATTACTCGTTGGTCCTGTAAAATAATAACCCGACATTATAATTTCACCAAAACCAGCAAACTGACTGTAAACGAATGCAATACCTAATCCTAGGGTAACAAATAACCAGACCGTTACCATTTGCATTTTATTTTGTTCTAATGCGCGTTTCCCTAAAATAAAAGTTAAACTACTTAATAGAATAAGTACTAAACTCACAAAAAACGCATTCGGTAATTGAAAATCAATTAACCAATCTTCATTAAGTCGTTGTTTACTACTCACAATAAAAGCACTAATTAAGCCAGCAAATGACATAATTAAAGAACCAATACCAAACCATAGCATCATCTTTTTAGATCGTGCCTTCTTAACCTGCTGTGTGCCTTGTGTTAAATCCATTTATCTTAAAAATTTATCTGCAACATATATAATTTGCAATAACGTAATATAAAACACACTAGATAGCATGAGTTGTTTTGCTGCTTTTATGGAACGTTCTTTAAATAATCTAATCGCATAAACCAACATTACTAAACCAAGTATAAAGACTAGAATAGCTCCTACAATTGATAATTTTAAATCGCCTGTAAATCCTAATACTGGAATTATAGATACAATAACCGTCCAAACACTATACATTATGATTTGTACAGCAGTTCCTTTATCTGGGCTTCCGGTAGGTAACATGTGGAAACCTCCTTTTTTATAATCTTCGTGTAAAAACCAACCTATAGACCAAAAATGTGGAAATTGCCAAAAAAACTGAATAGCAAATAGAGTTCCTGCTTCAATACCAAAGGCATTACGAGCAGCAACCCAGCCTAACATAAATGGGATGGCTCCTGGCAAAGCACCAACAAACACAGCTAAAGACGTCTTTGTTTTTAACGGTGTGTATACACTTGTATATAAAAAAATGGAAATAGCACCATACATGGCTGTTTTAGGGTTAATAATATATAATGTAATTAAACCTAAAATAGTAAACGTTGTTGCAATTATAAAAGCCGTATTTACCGACATTCTACCTGCAGGAATTGGTCTGTTTTTGGTTCTATCCATTAGCGCATCTAAGTCGCGCTCAATGATTTGGTTATAAGCATTAGATGCTCCAACCATAAAGTAGCCACCAAAAGCAAGCAATGCAATTGTAGTAAAACTTATTGTTTCTGCGCCAAGAAAATAGCCAGCAATAGAGGAAAAAACAACACTCAGGGACAATCCCATCTTGGTAATTTCCTTGAAATCTGTTATCACAGAAGCTGTTGATATCGAAGATTTTGTATAACTCAAACTATGCTATTTTGTTTCTTTTAAAAGCGACAGCAAAGATAGTTTGAAAATTGATTCTGACCAACGTTAAACTTTAGTTTTATTAATATACAAACGTAGTGTGTTTAGCGCCTAGCAAAAACAGCATTACTAATATGAAATTAAAATAAATTATATAAGCTTAGAACTATAAAGAAAACTCTTTTTATATATCATTATACCAGTTGAATAAGTCCGTGCGTAGCCCAACACTAAACCAAAGGGTATTAGAATCTTTTGTTGATGCTGTTATTGCATCTGGATTAAAATCTCTGTATATAATATTAGTAAACAGTTTTAAGTTGGTTGCAGGGTTTAATAAATAGCCCGCCTGTATCTCAGTCATAAAACTATTGGTTTTATTTCCTTGTCCAATTTTTATTCCCGTATCAGCGTTACGATCATTATAATCTCTATAAATATCACCTCCATAAGAAAAACTATCTTCATCGGTGTTAAAATCGAAACCACGTTGCCCAATGATAAACTTTGCATCACCAAACCAACGCTTATAATTATAACGACCAATTAAGACTAATTCTCTAAAATTAGCTCCCCAAAGGTGTGCCATTGGCTGATTAAAATTCGCATAATTAAGGACCTGAGTATTATGCGAATAAGTATATGGTCTCACACGGTTGTATTCTGCTTGAAGCAATAAGTTATCAACCTTAAAGGCATTAAAATACTTCGCCCCCAACTGAAATCCGAATTTGTTTTTCCAACTCTTTTCACCTGCTTTAACCTCACTTAATGAAAATTCATCTAAAATAAACTGCCCATAAAGATTCACTTTATTATTCCATTTATATTTAGAAGACAGACCAAGAATCGCATTTCCGGCTCCTTGACCTGTTTGAAATTCAATAGCTCTAAAGAATATAATTGGATTTAAATAATTAACATCAAAACCTCTTCCGTTGGTATCTGACCAAACTACGGATTCAAATAATCCAATGTTTAAGCGCTTAGAAACATTCCAACTTAAGTAATGATTCGCCATGTATTTAGTCAAAAATGCTTTATCTACAATAACGTCATCCCTAACATCTTTTAACCACATCCAAGTACTGGTATATTTTATTTTCCAGAACGTAGCATTCAATTTTAAGAACGGATAAGGACTTGAAACATCACTTTGCAACAAAGAACGATACCCATCTCCTATAAAGTTTTTTCCGTGACCAAACTGAACATTTAAAAAATCGGCAGGAGTATAAGACATATAGGCTTCAGCTACTGGATAATCATAAGAATCCTCCTTAAAACGTTTTCCAATGCCTCGACCCGGAATTATTGCCGGATCTGGACCAAAAGCTTTTAAGCTTTCTGCATATTGATTAAAATAATCTGCAAAACGACCTTGACTCTCATATACAGAAGCTGTTAAATTAAAACGCTTACCTAAGCCGGCTTGTATATTAACACCACGTGTATTATTCCAAGTGGAATTAAAGTCGGCTTCGGTATCTTTACCAACTTGTAGATCTAATATAGGATCTACTGTAAACCAATAATTTTCACTTTGTATTTCTACTAAATGTTCATTGAACACTTTTCTACCGATCCATGTATCAGTATCTTTTGCTAAGCTTTCCTTTTCTGCTTTAATATCGTAATATCTTGCCACATCACTATACACAAAAGGTTTAGCAGCAGTATGACTATTAGTCCCAATAGCATTCATTTCGTCATCGAAACGTGCGTAATACGAATGTGTAAAAGGCACATTTAACTCACTACTGTATTCTAATTTTTCGTAATCCGTTATCGCTTTATCAACGTTATCAAATTCATTAGATAAGATAGCATTAAGACTGTCTTTTTCTGTAAGTTTAATTTCGTCAGTAGGCTTTGAAATTTCCTCAACAGGCTGGGTTAATGGAATGGCAATACTAATGCTATATTGAACAAATGTTGGATTACCGTTATAGGTTGCAGGTTGTATTTTTGGAAGTAAATCGAAAACACGCTTGCTTTCTGTTTTTAATTCTTCATAAATAGCATCTGTATAGATTGCTTTAAACTCTCCTTCTTTACTAACTTCAAACAATATCTTAACGTCACCCACATAGGACTCATCTGATACGATTTGAGGTATTTCAAAATTTTCGTAAATAAAGGTATTTAATGTAAAGTTGAAACACGATTTCAACTGATCTACAGCAACAGAATCACATTGCTGAAAAACAGGAGACTTTTCGTAAGTTAATAAGGTTTGAGTATAACCAAAAGTGGTCGTTAACAGAATAGCAAATAGCACAATGCGCTTCATAAAGGACTTAATTTTAATGGGCGAAAGATACTTAAATTTTTTAGTAACCTGTAAACCTATTGTTGTATAAAAAAACCGCTATTCTGAAAATAGCGGTTTGGGATTTTACAAACTTCTTGTTCTAATAGTTTCTAGAATCAAAAATGATAGGCAATGTGTAAATTACACCAACAGGAACTTGACGTTGTAAGCCTGGTTCCATTTTAGGAATCTTATTAATAACTCTGTTTGCTTCTTTTTCTAAAGCAGGATGTGGTCCTCTAATTTTAATATCAGTAACATTCCCAAATTTATCAATTGTAAACTGCGTAGCTATTTTTTGTCTTCCTGAAATACCGTATTGCGATCCGACACCAACATCAAATTTATTTCCAATTAATTTAGTGATTTTGTCCGACATGCATTTTTTTCGGTCGTTATTATTAGTGTATTTCTCACAACCTGGATATACAGGAACTTTTTCAATTAAGGTAAATGGCACAAAGATATCGTCATCTTCAGGATCCTCAGTATCGGGAAGACTACTAGGCACAAATGGTTTCGTTTTAGGTTTTATTTTTTCTGGAGTTATAATTTTACTCTCAGCGACATCTTTATCATTATCAACTTCTTCGTATTCATCAATTAGATTTGTACTCCTGTCAACTACTGGTTCTGTTTTTTCAGGTTGAATTACCTCAGGCATTACCGAAGGCATAACATCAATAACCGCTAATTCATTGTCGTTTAAAGTGTCAATACTAATTACTTTGTCTTGAAACTGCATTTCAAAAAGAGCATAAGTACCCAATAGACAAAGAATCAGCCCAATTTGAAAATAAAGGCTTGAGTTTTTTTGTAAATTTGCATCATGCTTTTGTGGTTTCTTTGCTTCAGTGGAGCTCTGACCAGCAACACCGAAGTCCTTTTTAGAATTTTTCATAATATTTAAGGTTTAAATGTTAATATTATGTCAAAGTCACAAGAAGCATACCAAAACGAAAATCCCGCTCAATTAAGTTTGAACGGGATTTTTATATTAAGAAATATTACTATTTCGTCTTAGTCTTGTACTTGGAAAACAATAGGAATTGAGAATGGCATTACCACCGCTTTACCTCTTTGTTTACCTGGTTGCATTTTAGGTAATTGACCTATAACACGTTTTGCTTCTTTCTCTAGACCTGGATGTGGACCACGAGCTACAATACTTGTTATATTACCAGATTTATCAACTTTAAACTGAACAAAGATTCTTTTCTTACCTGGTGGTAATCCTAAATCTCCAGCTAAATCCGTATTAAACTTTTTACCAATAAACCTATTGACTTTATCGTTCATACACGCTTTTTTAGCCGCATTTCCTTTTTCTTTTTCACAACCTGGAAAAACAGCAACATTTTCAATAACTGAGAATGGTACTTCTAAATCTTCTTCCACTTCTGCTACTTCAACTTCCTCAACTTCCACAATTTCTGTTTCCATTTCAGTTTCAGTTGACTCTATCACCGTTTCCTCTATCTCTACTTCATCTTCAACAACTTCAATAATTTCTGGTGCTGCTGGTGGTGGTGGTGGTGGTGGTGGTGGAGTTACAATTTGTTCTGTAATTGGCACTTCTTCGTCTAATTCGTCATCTAAATTTAACGAGTCAGCAATAACGTCAACTTTATCGTAAGTTTTATAATTAATAGCCATGTAAGTTATACCCATCATTAAGGCAAGACCAACAGCAAAAAACAGTGAACTGTTTCTACTTACATCCGATTTGTGGTTCTTTTTAGGTTTCATAATATAATTTTTTAATACAACATCGCTAATTTAACTAAATAATAGTAAAATAAACAAGGCTTTAGGTTAATTTAATTTATATCTAATTATTTTACTTACAATTAACGTACCAAATATAGCACCAATACTATTTGCTATTAAATCATAAGTATCGTAAGTTCTATTAGGATTAACGAAGTACTGCAACAATTCTAGCATAAAGCCTAGAAAAATAGCAGCGAAACAAACGATATAAAGTAATTGGGATTTTTTAAAATGTTTAACATAAAGTCCCCATAATAATGTTAAACCTAAGTAAGCAACAATATGATAAATCTTATCATCGAATGAAGAGCCTAAACTAGGCACACCATTTAACGTAATTAAACTCGCAATAACTAATGTCAATGAATAAGCTATTGACACGAGTAAAAGCATTTTTTTAACCACTGATAAGTGCTTTATAATCATCTGCAGATAACAAATCATCGATTTGAGATGCATCTGAAATTTTTAATTTAATCATCCAACCGTCACCATAAGGGTCCGAGTTTACTTTTTCAGGTTCATCTTCTAAACCTTCATTAAATTCAATAATCTCTCCTGATAGTGGCAAGAATAAATCTGAAACTGTTTTAACAGCTTCCACGGTACCAAATACCTCTTCAACTTCTAATGTTTCGTCTAAAGTATCAACTTCTACATAAACAATATCACCTAATTCGCTTTGAGCGAAATCGGTAATACCAATTGTAGCGATATCTCCTTCAATTTTGATCCATTCGTGGTCTTTAGTGTACTTTAATTCTGATGGTGTATTCATCTTTAATTTGATATATTATTTATAAAGCAAATGTAATTTTTTAATAGCTTCAATTCAAACTTAATTACCAAAATTATAACGTAACGTAATCCCTGATCTTATAGATGTTTGTGGGAATGATGTTGAAATGGCAAATTCTGAGAACGTATAATCAAAATAGAAAATAGCCGTTAAGTTTTTACTAAACGCATAATCAGCATTGTATTTAAGTCCCCAAATGGTTTGACCAGCCGTAATTTGATTATTTTCTAAATCTAGATATCTAATGATGGTTTTGTTATCTCTTACGGTAACATCTAAACTCATATTTAAATCTGCTACAATAATTTGCTTTGGTCCTGCTAACTGCGATCTTATTCTTAAATCTTTAAAACGGTACCCTAAACCAAGTGTATATTCTTTACCTTGAATTTCGGTCATTAAATTGTTATCAAAACTTAGAGATAATGTCCTATCAGTTTTAACCTCTGCTAAAACCTTAACTGAATTTTTCATTTCAAAATCTAAACGCACTAAAGGACTAAACTGTTCTTCTAAGTTAATGTTACTATATAATGTTTCATTTTTAAAATTCCCCGCTTGGTCTAATGCATCAGCATTTGCAGGTGCTATAAAGCCTAAATCTTTATCGTACTCCACATAATCTAAATTAGTCCTAAACTGATTTATAGTATAGCGTGATCTATAACCATGCTGAACTGAAAAACGCTTAAACGTTCTTTTAAACCAAGGCAATTTCATTAAACCAGTATATTTTAATGTCCAGTTTGGAATTGGAATATCTCTAAATGCACTGGTACTTACTTTATCTGGATCAGATCCTTGATAAGCGGATAAGAATGCTGGTAATAATACGCGCTGGCTATTTTTACCAAACCCTTCTGGATAACCTTCCGCGTCCGTTCCAAATGGTGTTGCACCATAAAAATCTCTAGCTAAACGGTTGGCAATAACTAAACGGTTCGCTCTAAAATCATTAAAAGCAGCCGATTCGTTTTCATCACTTTTACTAAACGCCGTTTTAATTAATGCGGTAGAAATCATAAAATTCCCAAAGGAGTTAGTGATTAAATCTTGGTAGGTATCACTAAAACCATCCAAATCATTATCTATTGTTATAAAGCTTTCTGAGATATTATTAGCATAGGTTCTGTTACCGGTTAAATCTATTTTTAAATCTCGCATTGGTTCTACATTAATAGAGTAATCGAGCGTCTTATTTTCTACCTCTGTATATTGTTCGTTAAAATCCCCAAAAGTAGTTAACCATCCATTTCTTGCTGACAACTCTCTAATGTCCCTCTGACTTCCAAAAGTGTAGCCTAGAGTCGGTTTTAAAGTTCCTATAAAACCTGGCGTTGGCAAATACCCTGGTAAATACGTACCATTGTTTTCAGAATAGTTAAACTGCACACGTTTAACCATAGTAACAACATCTACTAACGTATTGTACGCTTTTTTACCTGTACTTAATTTGTTAGGGTCATCAGCTTCCGTACCTTTCTTATCATCATCTGGTGTTGCAGAACGTCTCGTTGTTACAGAACTTCTGGTTCTTCCTCTACCTTTTTGATTTCCTGTTTTAACCAAGCCTAACGTCTTATACAAGGTTTCCATATTAAGGCTCGTATTAATATTATGCGTGTTTGAATTCTGAATTGAATTTCCTAAATTATAAGTCTCATAAAATCCAGGGTTATCAGGATCTTCAACTTCCAGTCCGCTATTTAAATCCGATCCTTTTTGCCATTGAAATGCACCATTATAAGCATAAGTCGTTCTTAAGAAACTTAAAACTGGTATTTTGTATAATGGTAATTCATAATTTACTTGAAGTTGTTGCGTCTGATAATTAGGATCTCCAAAATCAAAGAAACCATCCCAAACATCGAGCTCTGGATCTTGCAATCCGTTAATGCGATCATCAATAAAATAATTACGAACAATGTTAGTATTGGCTGCCGTAAAGTTTAAACTTAAAGCATCAGTAAGATTATAATTTATGGTGTATTGAAAATCGAATGTGTAATTTCTTCGATACAACTCTTCGATACCAATATTACTTCCACCCAAATCAATTTCTCTAAATTTCTGCCTATTAAACTGTCTGTTAACATCAGAAGCAACAGAGAAACTAGATGGTAATAAATTGACATTAAAATCCTTTAAGATTTTCCAATTCTTATTTGTGAATAGGGAATCGTTCTTTTTAAAAGGTTCGTATTTTATAGGCTCGAAAGCAAAGTTATAATTAGCACCTGCTCTTACGGTTTGGTCTAAGGCATTTTCGATTTCAAAATCACGATGCTCTACCTTATTATATGAGTAATTTAATGTTAGGTTTTCTACATCATAAAAACGATTTTTAGAATCACCCGTTTTTTGCTTTCTAACTCCAATAAAATTAATACTTTTTCGTTTGGTATAATCTTCAGATTGCGATCTAATTATATCTTCTTCTTCGCTAGAATTTGCCGCTTCTAATCTTGAATCTAAGGTAAGGTCATTATATAATTGATCGAATTTAGGCGTTATCATCTCCTCACTTTGAGCGTAATTAAATGGTACCTGAACTCCCCATTTCTTTGGTAATAATTGTCCTAACTGCACATTGGTAACAACATCGTATTGTGCAACATCTTCTAAACTTCGCTCGTTTGGACCTTGCTCAACTCCACCAAAACCAATAGTACTTCGTCTTCCTGTAGCACTGATACTCGCAAAATCTGCGATTTTTGTATCCATACTTAAAACGGCTGCCCAACCTCCTTCATTTTCCATATCGGACATACGTAATTCATTAAACCAAAATTCACCACATGAATTCATGCTTGTTGAACCCGAATTCTTTACACCAACCATTAACACTCTAATATCTCCAAAATTTGGATTTCCTTTAATAGCAATACGTTGCTGCTTTTGTGTGCCAACAATATCATTATATGGAGGGTTTAAAGTTGCCAAAGGGGTTTCATTAAGCACACCATCTACCACATTATAAAATGTAGGATCATCATTACTTAAAGTCCCAGCAGAAATTCCGAGTGCTTTAATTTTTTGTAAAAATTCTAAAGGAATATTTATTTCGTTTTGTTCTGGCCAAATACGTTCTCTAACACTTCCTTCCGCATCAGACGAAGGTAATAATGGCACTTCTATTTGATAATAATTCTGAGTAAAATCATTACCCATTCTTATAAACGCAATCATTTCGCCCGCCTCTAGCATAGACCCTTCTTGAGCTTCTGCATGTGTAAACATTCGTAGTTTCTTATACTGACGCATATCTACATTAATGTTTTTATACACCCCGCGAGAATCAGTAGGCCTTAAATCAC
Organism: Winogradskyella pacifica; assembly: GCF_013403915.1. Taxonomy (GTDB): domain Bacteria; phylum Bacteroidota; class Bacteroidia; order Flavobacteriales; family Flavobacteriaceae; genus Winogradskyella; species Winogradskyella pacifica. The sequence continues at coordinate 134,289 of NZ_JABFDI010000010.1, read as the reverse complement.
AAGCCTGAAGTACTAACGATTGCTCATTCTGTCTTACAATTGTATTGTTATTATTCAGTTCTTCTTGCTCAACTCCTGGTGGTCTTTCATAGCCTGCATTATCTTGGACACCAACAACACCTACATTAAATTCTGCATTTGGACTATCGTTAGTATCATCGTTATCTAAATCTAATGTATAACGTCTCCAATCACTACGCACTAAATCTAAGGTTGCAAAACGCAAGACTGTATTTTGGGTAAAATCAGATACAAATAAACGTGCAAATCTTATAGAACGAATATCCGAAATTCCACCAACAGCTTCACGAATGTCACTTTCTGCAATAGGAATTCTAAATTGATACCATTTTACATCATTCCTAACGTCACCATTAGGTAAAGTGACCTGAACATTTTCCTTAACATCATTGATATAAGGATTATCCATATTTAAACTTGAAGGAGTAATATTTACCTCATACTGATAATAACTATCAATAGTATTCATGGTATTATCTCTATTGATATCCTCTACATCTGGTTGTGTTGTAGATCCTCTATTGGTATCCGTAAAGGTTTCTGGTGAGTTACCTTCTGTTCCATTATATTTTTTATAACGATTAAAAATATCGCCATCTCTATTTAAATAATACTGGTAATTATCATTTGATGGATCTTCTCCAAACTGTCCCCCAAATTCAGATAACTCTTCGGCATCACTAAAACCATCAAAACCTACATCTTGATTTGTACGTTCTGCACCTGTAGTCCCAAACGTATAAATAAGCGATTGGTTTTGTGGTACGACACTTCCAAAATCAGTTCGTGTTAAAGTTGATACATCACCATTTTCTGGTAAGCCGTTTTCAAATTGCTTTTTACCATCTTTTAAAATATCTTCTGAAATATTACCAAGATTTACAAATAGTTTACCACCTGTATTTGATGGATTATCTAAAAATGGATCTTGAACCCAAAACTCTATATATTCAACATTGGCTTGTTCAAAATCGGTAGAGGTAATTTGTCTTGTAATACCTGCCCAACTTCTTGAAGGGTCTAACGCATTATCGTTAGCAGCAGATGGATCAAAATTATATGGGCCACGCTCTGTAGGATAGTATGCTAAATCTAATGTGTTTATGACTGACGTTTGCCCTTGAACAATATCTTGATTAAAAATTTCTTCAATAAAAATACGACGTGTGTACAAATCTGAGACATCATTATCCGTGATGCCATCAGGACGTTGATTACTATAAAAAATAGGATCGATAGTGTACCAATTTAAAAGTGCTCTACCGTACCCATTTTCAATACCATTGGCATCACTACCAGGAATTGTATTTGGTAAATCTTTTGGTCTACTAGATAATGTCCAAGACAAAGGACTCAACAAATTAATAGAGCCTTGTGTGCCTTCAAAATCATCAATATAGGCTGTAGCTTCACCATTAAAATCGGCTCCACTTGATGCGCCTGGCAATAAGTAAGCAAACTCTCCTCTTACAGAAAGATTTGAAGGCACATCGGTATCAATGTTTGGTAATTTATTAACCAACCTTGTTAAAAATGGCACTTCAGTTGAATAATTCCCATTAAAACCAAAAATAGTATTATTAATAGGCTCAGAGTTATAGTTGGCTTTTTGCGTAATTGGGCGTTCATTAAGATTTAATAATGTAGTCCCTAAAACAAAATTATCATTGAATTGGTGTTCTACATTAATCCCTGTAAATCGTTTTGTTTGCTGACCGAAAACGGCGTTATTTTCTACAGAAACATTAATTGGGGTGTTAGACGCTTTTAAAGCTTCATCTAAAATTTCTACTCGTCCTAAGGCATAATTTACCGTATAATCTACTCCTTCTACAAGTGTACGCCCACCTGCTGTTACCGTTACAGAACCTCTAGGCACATTAAATGCATTTAACGGAATACCACTATCTCCACCACTACTTTTATAACGTCCTTTTATTTGGAATTTATTCTTCTCCGCCTCATCTAAAGCTGCTGTTTTAGTAGATTTATAAAGAATATCGTAAACGTATTTCTTTTGATTTTCATTATAACCACTTTGAGTATCTGCAATATCTTCATAATCCAAATCGTTATTATTTGGATTACCATCATCATCTAAAACATCAAATAAATAACGACCAAAAGGCTGTGCTTTGGTAAAGATAATTTTACCATTTTGCGACAATACCGTAACTCCTTCTACATAATCAAAGAAACCATCCCCTCGTTCTTGCGGATCACCATTGTAATTCAATTTATCTAAATGGAAAAGTCGGATTAATGGTGTTTCACTTATTTCAGTATCATCACTGGTGTTCACAGTATTATTATCAAAAGTTGGAAAAGGAACCTCCACCCCACCAACAACAACTGGTGATATATAGTTTAATGCCGAAGATTCTGTATAAAAGATATTTAATGTAAAATCTTCTCTATCTAATTGATAAGCACCCGTATCATAAATATTCTTCATCATTAAATCCCAAATCGGTTGGTCTACTGAAGTGACCGCACTTTTTAGCATTTTTAGAACTAAACTTTGATTATTTACAACCTGCGTACCAGAGGTATCATCTACTGTAGTTGCATCGACACCATCATTAGCAAATTCACCTACTTGAAATACTTCACCTCCAATAGTATATTGAAATGCTACGGCTAAAACTTCATCATTAAGCAGACGTTGATTTAAAGAAATATATCCTAATTTTTCATTTAAAACATATTCTTGTCCTTGTGTTAATTTTCTTGCCGATTCTAATTTACCATAATCAAAACCTTCATTAATACTTACATTAACTCCACCTTGTATGTTGGTTATATTTCTAACTGCCTCAGTTAATAATGATCCTGCTCCACCTATATTCGTTGGATCAAAATCATTGTTTTTGTTATTAGGTTTTGCTCCGGGATTATTAACAAAACCGGGAGGCAATGGGTTAAGTCCAATATTATCTATCGTTGATTCTCCTAAATCCTGAAATGCTACAATATTTCTTACATTCTCAGTTTGGTTATTTCTATTTGTTACCCAAACTTCAACTCTTGTAATTTGAAGTCCTTGGTTATCTATAAAAGGATAGTTTAATAACGCTTTATCATATGTTTCACTAAAGTGTTGCGCTAAAAAGAAGTGTCTATTTTCATCATAATCTTGTGCAAAAAATTCGAATTCTTCAACCGTTCCACCACCTTCTGCTATAACTGATGTGGATTGCGACTGTTGCTCAGAAAATACCGCTGTAACTCTAGTTTTACCAAATTGTAATTCTGTTTTAACACCAAAAAGACTCTGAGCACCTGTAATTAAAGAGCTATTAAGAGGCATACTGACGTTACCAACTTCAATTTTACGAATAATATCATCTTCGGTTGGTGTATATTCTAATTTAACAACTTGTTGAAAATCGAAAGTTGCTTCGGTATCATAATTTGCTGTAACCTGAAGTCGTGTTCCCACTTTACCCAATAAACTTAGACTGATTCTCTGATCAAAATCGAAGGTAAAATTGGTTCTGTTTCTTGGAGAAAAGGAAGGGTTATCTTGTTTTGAGAATAATATTCCCAAATCAACCTCCACCGAACCTTGTGGAATTACATTTATAGTATTACCGCCAAAAATGGTTTCAAACAAACCGGAATTGACATAAAACTCGGGTAATAAGTTTTTCTGATCTTCTTCTGAACCCTCTTTTTGTCCAGCTTTAGCATCAGCCATTTTCTTATAATATGCTTTTAATTTTTCTTCTAATACTAGTTTTTGGAATTCGTCTGGTGTAAGTATTAAGGGATAATTAATATTGAAATTTCCAATTTTTTCAGAATAAACATAACGATCTAAAATAGGATCATAGGTATACTTTGAAACAATACTATTTGGATTTGGCATGTTTAATTTTCCAAACGCAAATGTCGTCTTTGTAGAGTCTTGTTCTGTTTCAGTTTCTTGAGCAACAACGGAATTACCAATTAGCATTGTAAAAGCTAATATGCATAAATATCTATAGGAGAAGCGCTGCTTATGTAGAGTTCTATTCAATTGCATTATAAGTTTTTTAGAGCTTCTTTTATAATTTGCTCCACTTGGGCATCTGGTTGGGCTTGTAAAATTTTATCGACAACTTTTTCGGATTGTTTTTTATTAAATCCTAAAACATCTAATGCTGATAACGCTTCATCTTTGTGTGTATTGTTTGGCATAGCAGAAAGTTCGTCTATACCATAGACTTTTAACACTTTATCCTTTAAATCAAGAATAACACGTTGTGCTGTTTTTACCCCAATGCCTTTTACGCTCTGAATTAAAGCGACATCTCCACCTGCAATACCTTCTTTTACTTGATCTGGTGATAACGACGACAGCATAGTGCGCGCTGTATTGGTACCAATACCACTAACAGAAATCAATAATTTAAAAATTTCGCGTTCAACATTAGACGAAAACCCATATAAGCTATGAGAATCCTCACGAACTTGAAGATACGTGTAAAGTCTTATGTGTTCTTTGTCTGGAATTTGAGAATACGTATGCAATGATATGTTAATAAAATAGCCGACACCATTGCAATCTATAACAATGTCTGTCGGATTTTTCTCTACAAGTTTACCCTCTATGTGTGTAATCATTTATAACGAAATGTTGAAAAACCAAATGTAATAAAATTATTTTCATTAGAACGCTTAGATTCCTAGTATGAAAGATAGATGCAATTACATCTTGTTTTCAAGAGTTTAGTCACATTTGAATAAATTTTTAAAAAACAAAGCTTATGCTAATTTAGACGCTCTCTTTTCTCGTTCTTGTACATCAATAACCGCAATTGCCGTCATGTTTACAATTTCATCTACACTGGCTCCTAATTGCAAAATATGAACAGGTTTACGCATTCCCATCATTATTGGCCCAATAGATTCTGCGTTATTAAGTTCCTTTAATAATTTATAAGTAATATTTGCCGAGTCTAAATTTGGAAAAATTAGGGTATTTACTTTTCGACCTGCTAATTTTGAAAACGGGAAAATATCTTGAAGCATTTTCTGATTAAGTGCAAAATCGGTTTGCAATTCACCATCAACCACCATTTCTGGATGCGCTTTGTGTAGATAAGATACAGCTTCTCTTACTTTTTCTGCTCTTGGATTGTCTGAAGATCCAAAGTTAGAATACGAAATCATAGCGGTTACAGATTCTATTCCAAACATTTTTGAAACTCGCGATGTCATACGCGCAATTTTAGCTAAATCTTTAGCTGAAGGATCAATATTTATAGATGTATCGCTTAAAAACATTGGACCGCGTTGCGTCATCATTACGTTAGTGGTTGCGACTCTTGTTACACCGTCTGCCATACCAATTAACTCTAACATTGGTCTCACAACTGATGGATAATTACGAGAATACCCAGTAATTAATGCATCGGCATCACCAACATTAACCATCATCGCAGCAAAATAATTACGCTCTCGCATCACTTTTTCCGCAGAATAAATGGTAACACCTTGACGTTTTCGCTTTTCCCAATAAGCTTTTGCATATCGATTTTTACGGGCAGTCTCTTTATCTGATTTTGGATCTATAATTGCAACATCATCGGCAATAAATTCAATCTCCGCCATCAATTCTAAAATGACTTTCTTTCTACCTAAAAGGATTGGATGTGCAATACCTTCTTCGTAAGCAATTTGAGCTGCTTTTAAAACATCTAACTGATCTGCTTCTGCGAAAACCACGCGTTTTGGGTTTGTTTTTGCTCTACCCATTAACATACGAACTAACTTATTATCAGAACCTAAACGCTCTAATAATGAGTTTTTATAACGATCCCAATCTTCAATAGGCTCTTTAGCAACACCACTTTCCATTGCAGCTTTTGCTACCGCCGGTGGCACTACTGCGATTAATCTTGGGTCAAATGGTTTTGGAATGATATAATCTTTACCAAATGTTAGTTTTGTTTCCGCATAAGCGATATTTACTTGTTCAGGAACAGATTCTTTTGCCAAATCTGACAACGCTTTAACGGCTGCCATTTTCATAGCTTCATTAATCTTGGTTGCTCTAACATCTAAAGCACCTCTAAAAATAAAAGGAAATCCTAGAACATTATTTACTTGGTTAGGATGATCACTACGACCAGTTGCCATAATAATATCGTCTCTAGTATCTATTGCTAATTGGTACTGTATTTCTGGATTTGGATTTGCCATGGCAAACACAATCGGATTTGCAGCCATTGATAACAGCATATTTGGTGTTACAATATCTGGTTGAGATAATCCAACAAATACATCGGCATTTAGCATCGCCTCATCTAAAGTATCTATTTTACGATGGGTTGCAAATTCCGCTTTTTCAGAAGTTAAACTCGTTCTATCATCTCTGATAACGCCTTTACTATCTAACATCACTATGTTTTCGCGCTTTGCACCAAAGGCTTGGTATAAACGTGTACATGAAATTGCAGCTGCTCCTGCTCCACTCACTACTATTTTGACTTCGTCAATTTTCTTTTCTGCAATTTCTAAGGCATTTAATAACGCTGCAGCCGAAATGATTGCTGTTCCATGCTGATCATCGTGCATGACAGGTATATCTAATTCTTCCTTTAAACGACGTTCAATTTCAAAGGCTTCAGGCGCTTTGATGTCTTCTAAGTTAATACCTCCAAATGTCGGTGCAATATTTTTTACCGTTGCAATAAAAGCTTCTACATCTTCCGTATCAACTTCGATATCAAATACATCGATATCTGCAAATATCTTAAAAAGCAAGCCTTTACCTTCCATCACTGGTTTAGAGGCTTCTGGACCAATATTTCCTAAACCTAAAACCGCAGTTCCGTTAGAGATTACGGCAACGAGGTTTCCTTTAGCCGTGTATTTATAGACATTTTCTACATCTTTCGCTATTTCTAAACATGGCTCAGCCACACCTGGAGAATATGCTAAAGACAAATCGCGTTGTGACGCATATTTTTTAGTAGGTACAACTTTAATTTTACCAGGAGTCGGTTTGGCGTGATATACTAAGGCTTCTAAACGTTTGCTTTGTTTGCTCATAATTTGAATCGATTGCTATTAAAAAAATAACCTATTTCATATAGGCTACAAATATAACAAATGAATGCTAGTCTTAGATTTCTATATTTTAAAAACACGGGCTACAGCATAATAATTTAATGGATATTTTACTACATTGTTGAACCTAACAGTTGTAAAAAGAAAAAAGCATTTGTATTTATATTCGTTTTTATTCCCTTTTAATATCTATAGATGAATCTTGATGGATTCGATTCCTGAGGTTAATTAGTTTTTTTTAAAAGACTTCTAATTAATACGGAAACCAATGCTCAACATAAACATCTATAACCAAGATTTACTGACGTTAGGGCGAGGTATTTTTTATCATTATGGCTATCATAATCTCAAAATCTCTAATGATAATTTTACTTTTAAATACGCTTTGGGCTTTACGTTTAAGTAATACTATTTAATCCTTCAAAAACTTAATATTCCGTTCTAAACTAGAAAATTTAGTCCGCTTTACAGCCGATTTCTGAAACACTTTTTTAAAGGCGTCTCCAGTTATTTATTCTTTTATCATTTCTAATGTTATCGTAGTATCTTCAATTGTAGAAAACTTCATCTTTACAAAACCCAATTCGTCATTATATAAGAATTCTGCTGTAGTTGTACCAATACGACTCTTAGTTATAGCTTCAACCAAAACACATTTAAGTTGACCTAAATCTGAAGTGTAAATACGCTCTTCATTTTTCTTGTAATGATGCGTTAACTGTACACTCTCATATCTACCATAAGTACCTACGAGTTTCCATTTCCAATTTTTAATAGCATTCAATTTTATATATGGAAAAGCAGAAAGCTGTAATACATGCAAGTCTGTTTGACGTGGTGGATGTAACCATATATTGATTTTATTTTCAACTAAACCGGTTCTTTCCCTAGTAATCTGTTTTTTGTTGTGATCTAAATATTCAAACTTAACAACTGTTTGACTATAAGTCGGATCAAAACTAGAGAAAGGCTTTGTTGTTCCTTGAATTATCATCCTTACATATCGCAAATTAGTATCTAAAACACTATTACTATGCTCAATAGTGCATTGATATAAGACTTCTCTATTTATTGGATAAACTACATTATCCAAATCAAATTTATATTCATTATCAACATATTGACTTGGAATACTCTCAAAATAAACAGAATTCTTTTTAGAAGAGCAACTAAAACTTAAAATTAGAAAAACTAGAATATAATATAGCTTCATATTGATTATTTTAAGAACTTGATATTCCGCTCTAAACCAGAAAACTTAGTCCGTTTTACAGCCGATTTCTGAAACACTTTTTTAAAGGTATCTTCTGTAATTTCTTCCCAATCCTTTTTAGTCATATCCAATAATTCTGGGTGTGGATTAAATAAAGGTTCATTATGTGGTTTTGAAAACTTATTCCATGGACAAACATCTTGGCAAACATCACAACCAAACATCCAATCGTCAAATTTGCCTTTAAATTCTGTGGGTAAATTTTCTTTAAGTTCTATAGTGAAGTAAGAAATACACTTACTACCATCAACGACATAAGGCTCTGTAATGGCTTCGGTTGGACAAGCATCTATACAGGCCGTACACGTACCACAATGATCGGTTGTGGCGTGGTCGTATTCTAACTCTAAATCAATAATTAAATCAGCAATAAAATAAAACGAACCTACTTGCTGCGTTAATAAGTTTGAATGTTTCCCAATCCAACCTAATCCTGATTTTGCAGCCCATGCTTTATCTAAAACGGGCGCCGAATCTACAAAGGCACGTCCACCCACTTCTCCTATTTCATCTTGAATAAAATACAACAATGATTTAAGCTTGTGTTTTATGACATGATGATAGTCGTTACCATAGGCATATTTCGATAGCTTATAAGAATCATCCTTTTGAATTTCTGAAGGATAATAATTCAATAATAATGAAATCACACTTTTTGAACCTTCAACAAGCAATGTTGGATCTAAACGCTTATCAAAATGGTTTTCCATGTACTGCATTTCGCCATTCATGTTCTTATTAAGCCAAGCTTCCAATCTCGGAGCTTCGGTTTCTAAGAATTCTGCTTTACTGATACCGCATGACAAAAATCCGAGGCGTTTGGCCTCTGCTTTAATAATCTCACTGTATTTCGCTTTATGGTTTAACACGACTATCGTATTTCAAACGTTAAAAAAGCATTTTTAGGCTTTAGCGTAATTAATGGTGTGATATCAATGGCGTCAAAATCTGGAGTTATTTTAAAACTAGAAACCAATTCTGAAACGGCAATAATCATTTCGAACATGGCGAAGTTATTTCCTATACATTTTCTCGGACCTGCTCCAAAAGGAAAATAGTGTGATGAAAATTTACGCCCACCTTCATTAAAGCGTTCGGGTAAAAACGCATCTGGTTGTTCCCATAATTTAGGATGACGATGCATTTCATAAACGGAAAATAGAAGATTACATCCCGCTTCAAAATCCATGTCATTAAAAGTATCTGCGTCTTTGTTTACACGGTCTATAAAATATACAGGAGGATACAATCGCATGCCTTCCTCTATCACTTGCTGACAAATTTTAGATTGGGTTACCAAGTCCATTAAATCATCACTATCTGCTAGAATTGCAATGCGCTCGTTTAAGATTTTTTGTTGCCATTCAGGATGTAACGCTAAAAGTTGTGTTATAAAAGTGAGTGCATTAGACGTGGTTTCATGACCTGCAGTAAATAAAATTAAGATCTCATCAATCAGTTGTTCTTCTTCCATTGGGTTGCCATCCTCATATCTGGCATCTAACAACATATCTAACAAATCATTCTCCGTTACTCCTGATGTTCGTCGTTCGTTGACAATACGCTTTAATATTTGTCTAGCTTCACCTGTTAAATCAACATGCTTTTTAATTTCGCCACTAACGTTGAACCACCAGCCCAAATACGGTTGGCGCAACTCTTTTACCAACATTTTTTGTGCTGCTTCTGTAATATATTGTAGCCTATTAATGTCTTCTTGATTGGCTGCACTACTAAACAAAGATTTTACTACGGCTTGAAATGCCAAATCATTTAAAATGGGAAATATATCAATCACCTCATTCGGTGTAATCTTGCCATACTCCAAAAGAATAGCGTTTTTGATACTGCCTAAAAGGTTTGCTAATTGCTTTTTATGAAAAGCGGGCTGAATAAGTTTACGCTGTTTTTTCCAATGCTCTCCTTCTGCTGTTAATAATCCGGTACCTACATATTTTACTAAATCTTCGGTCTGGATTTTAGATTTGGTGTAGTTTTTCTGATTCTTTTGAAGCACATATTCTGCAAATGCAGCATCGCGAACAAAAACAACACTATTTTTAAATCCGATCTTTAATCTGAAAACATCGCCTTGCTCTTCAAAATTTTGATGATGAAATGGTAGCGGGTTTTTTAAAATCTCTAAAGAATGTTTAAAGAATCGACTTAAAGGAACTGTTGGTATGTTGCGCTCTGATTTCAATATATAACTAATGGTATTTAAATTAAGTTTAAAACAAGTAGCTTATAAAAATCTATCCGTTTTTAAAATAAACCTCCTTGTGTTGGTCCTTTTACCTTGCCCAAATGTTTATAAGCTTGTTCTGTAACTTCACGTCCACGAGGCGTTCGCATTATAAAACCTTGTTGAATTAAAAAAGGTTCATAGACTTCTTCTATCGTTTCGGTACTTTCACTCACCGCGGTTGCAATGGTACTAATACCAACTGGTCCACCTTTAAATTTTTCGATGATAGTGGTTAATATCTTGTTATCCATTTCATCCAATCCATAGGCATCTACATTTAATGCTTTTAAAGCGAATTTGGCAATTGAAATATCAATTTTACCATTCCCTTTTATTTGCGCGAAATCTCTAACACGTCGTAACAACGCATTGGCAATACGAGGTGTTCCTCTACTTCTACCAGCGATTTCTATCGCGGCTTCCATAGAGATTGGCATGTTTAATATTGAAGCGCTACGCTGAACAATTGTGGTTAGTAATTCTGTATTATAATATTGTAAACGACTTTGAATTCCGAATCTCGCGCGCATTGGAGCTGTCAATAATCCTGAACGCGTTGTTGCACCAATTAAAGTAAATGGGTTTAAACTTAATTGAACCGTTCTGGCATTTGGGCCAGATTCAATCATGATATCAATTTTATAATCTTCCATTGCAGAATATAAATACTCTTCTACAATTGGACTTAATCGATGGATTTCATCAATAAAAAGCACATCGCGTTCATCGAGGTTCGTTAACAACCCTGCTAAGTCGCCTGGCTTGTCTAAAACAGGTCCAGAAGTGACTTTAATCCCCACATCTAACTCATTGGCCAAAATGTGTGCTAAGGTTGTTTTTCCAAGACCTGGAGGTCCATGAAACAAGGTGTGATCTAAAGCTTCTTCCCTAAGGTTTGCTGCTTGAACAAAAACTAGCAAATTTTCGAGCACCTGATCCTGACCTGTAAAGTCTTCGAACGTTAAGGGTCTTAATTTCTTTTCGACATCTAGTTCTTCTGGACTGAAATTATCGCTGTTTGGATTTAGGTTTTCGTTCATAGTACTTCCCGAGAAAACGGGAATCTTATTAAGTTACACTGAGCTTAGAAATATAGGTTCTTCGCTTCACTCTGAATGACAACAAAGTCAAAACAAATATAAAGAAAAAGACCTTTGGATAGCTATCCAGAGGTCTTTTCTAATCTATTATAAGTTTCCTGCCTTCGCAGAAATTTGTTTAGTGTTGTAATTCTTCTTCACCTTCCATTAAAGGAACATTCTGAGGTACAAAATCTACATCATGTCCTGGCTTACTATAATCATAAGACCAACGGTATACGTGAGGAATAGCACCTGGCCAGTTACCATGTATGTGTTCAACTGGTGTTGTCCACTCTAAAGTTGTAGATCTCCATGGGTTCTGAACCGCTTTCTTACCATAGAACATACTCACAAAGAAGTTATATAAATAAATAATTTGTGCTAAACCACCGATGATAGCAAATATCGTAATGATAACATTAGTGTTTGCTAAATCATCAAATAATGGGAAGTTTGAATTGGTATAATAACGTCTTGGTAAACCAGCCATTCCAATAAAGTGCATTGGGAAGAATACTCCGTAAGCACAAACTGCCGTGATCCAGAAATGTAAATATCCTAAGTTCTTGTTTAGCATACGACCAAACATTTTTGGGTACCAATGGTAAATACCTGCAAACATTCCATAAAGAGCAGAAATACCCATTACTAAGTGGAAGTGAGCAATTACAAAATATGTATCGTGAACGTTAATATCTAAAGCACTATCACCTAAAATAATTCCTGTTAAACCACCTGTAATAAATGTAGAAACGAAACCAATAGAAAACAGCATGGCCGGATTCATTTGTAGATTTCCTTTCCAGAGTGTTGTTATCCAGTTAAACGCTTTTACAGCTGAAGGAATCGCAATTAATAATGTTGTAAATGTAAATACAGATCCTAAGAAAGGATTCATACCAGAAATAAACATATGGTGACCCCAAACAATTGTTGATAAGAATGCAATTGCTAATATCGAAGCAATCATCGCACGGTAACCAAAAATTGGCTTACGCGAACTTGATGCCATAATCTCTGATACTAATCCCATTGCTGGTAAAATAACAATATAAACCTCTGGGTGACCTAAGAACCAAAATAAGTGTTCGAATAATACCGGAGATCCACCTTGGTAATGTAATACTTCACCTTGAATAAATATATCTGATAAGAAGAATGATGTTCCAAAACTTCTATCCATTATTAATAATAATGCAGCAGATAATAATACTGGGAATGATACAACACCAATTACAGCTGTTACAAAGAATGCCCAAATTGTAAGTGGTAGTCTTGTCATAGACATCCCCTTAGTTCTTAAGTTGATTACGGTAACAATATAGTTTAATGAACCTAATAACGATGATGCAATGAAAATAGCCATTGATACTAACCATAAGGTCATCCCCATACCAGAACCACCTGAAGCCATTGGCAATGCAGATAGTGGAGGATAGATTGTCCAACCTGCAGCAGCAGGACCAGCTTCAACAAATAGTGAGCATATCATTATAACACATGATATGAAGAATAACCAATACGATACCATATTAAGAAATCCTGAGGCCATATCTCGTGCACCAATTTGCAATGGAATTAAGAGGTTACTAAACGTACCACTCAATCCTGCAGTAAGAACGAAGAATACCATGATAGTACCATGGATAGTTACCAATGCTAAGTAAACATCAGCATCCATAACCCCATCAGGAGCCCATTTACCTAATAACGCTTCAAACAATACATTTGGCTCTTCTGGCCATGCAATTTGCATACGAAACATTATAGACATTAAAACACCAATAACACCCATAAGCGTACCAGTAACTAGGTACTGCTTAGCAATCATTTTATGATCTTGACTAAAGATGTACTTGGTTACAAACGTTTCTTTGTGGTGATGTACGTCGTGATCGTCGTGACCGTGTGTATCTAATATTGCTGACATAATCTGTTTATCTTTTTCTTAAAACCTTAGTTAATTTAACGAATTTGGGAATGTAGTTTGTTCTTTCATCCATGCATCAAATTCTTCTTGAGTTTCTACAATAATCTTCATTTGCATATTGTAGTGCGACTTTCCACAAATTTTATTACATAATAAAAGGTAATCAAATTCGTATAATAATTCTTGACCCGATTCTTCAATCTCAGCTTTTCTCTCTTTCCTAAGGTCATTAATGTTTTTAACTTTCTCTACAATGTCTGGATTTTGGCGCATATCAGCGGTAGTCACTGTTGGAGTAAAAGCAAATTGCGTTACCATACCAGGAACACAGTTCATTTGCGCTCTAAAATGAGGCATATAAGCTGAGTGTAATACATCTTGAGAACGCATTTTAAATACCACCTGTTGTCCAACTGGTAAATGAAGTTCTGAGACAATAACATCATCCTGAGCATTAGGATCCTCTTCATCTACACCTAAGACATTAGCACGATCTATATCGATTAATCTTACGTTAGCTTTACCTAAAACATTATCACCTCCACTATATCTAGCTTTCCAGCTAAACTGTTGTGCATATAATTCAATAACCATTGGATCTTCATCTTCATCGATATTCATAATATCGTTCCAAGTGAATAAACCGTAGATGATTAATCCGGCCAATACAATAACAGGAATAATTGTCCATATAAATTCTAAGGTATTGTTATCAGCGTAGAAAAATGCTTTCTTACCTTTTTCACCTTTATATTTAAAAGCAAAATAGTGTAATAAAAACTGTGTAATGGTTTGTACTACAAAAATAACAACCATAGAGATAATCATAAGATTATCTACTTCAGAACCATGTTCTGATGCTGCATTAGACATTAAAGGTAAATCACCAATGTACCAAAAACAAAGTATAGTAATCACATAGATGAATACTAAAAACCCCATCATTAGGTAACCGTTGATCTTGTTATCTTGATCGTCTGCAACTTGTGTATTTGTTGTACCTACTTGAGCTAGATCAAAAATCTTTACCATTTGCCAAATGGCAACCGCTACAAAAATTACAATTATTATCGTTAATAAAGCCGTCATTATCGTTTCTTTTCTTATTTAATATTAATAATGGAAATGTTCACTTTCCTTCATAAAAGGATTCCCTTTTGCTAATAATGGATATTTACCAAGTGATGTAAATACGATAAGCATAAATAACCCACCGAAAAACAATATTGATCCTATCTCAGGAATACCAATAAACCATCTATCTCCAACAGTCGCAGGCATAATCATATTGAAAATATCTAGATAATGTCCAAATAGTATAACAACACCTGTCATCACTACAAACCAAGGAATACGTTTGTAATCGCTATTCATTAACAGTAATAATGGGAATAAAAAGTTTAATGCTACCATACCAAAGAACGGTAAATTATAACCCTCAATACGTGTTACAAAATAAGTAACTTCTTCTGGGATATTAGCATACCAGATAAGCATAAATTGAGAGAACCATAAGTACGTCCAGAAAATACTGATCCCAAACATAAATTTAGCTAAATCATGAATATGACTATCATTCACAAATGGTAATAATCCTTTAGATTTTAAGAAAATAGTAATCAAGGCAATAACTGTAATACCACTTACAAACATACTTGCGAATACATACCATCCAAACAAGGTACTAAACCAGTGTGGATCTACACTCATAATCCAATCCCAAGACATAATTGATTCTGTATAGATGTAGAATACTAAGAATGCTGCAGATATTCTGAAATTCTTTTTAAAGTTACTATTATCGTTAACATCAGCAAGGTCTTGTGCTACAGAAAACTTTCTTGAGAAATGACGGTACGCTGACCAACCACCTAAGAAGATTAATCCTCTAATCATAAACCAAGTTTTATCTAACCAACCTGATTTGTTTTGGATTATGGCATCATGTGCTACCACATTCTCATCCATCCAAATAAATATATGACTATCTGCAAAAAATGCAATTAGTAATACAAGTGCACCCCCAGGTAAAACGTAAGATGTAATACCTTCCATCACTCTAAATAGTACTGGTGACCATCCTGCTTGCGCAGCATATTGAATTGCATAGAATGCTAAAACACCCAATGAGATCATAAAGAAAAAGAATGCCGCAACATATAGTGCTGCATAAGGTCTGTTATGTAATTGGTGTAAAACATGTTCTTCATGAGTCATTTTATGACCTTCAGCTTCTGCTTCTGCCCCATGTGCTTCGTCAGCATGACCTTCTTCAGAATGTGCCGCTGACACATTGTGCTCTTCACCATGTGATTCGGTAGCATGTTCATCACCGTGATGATCCTCTTTTGCTAGATACTCTGTTATATTGTCTTCATTAACACTGTACGCATCCATAAAGCCATAACCAACACCTAATACTCCTAAGACCATTAAAATGATAGCTCCTGTTCTTAATCGATTTGAAATTTTATATTCCATTTATATAATCTTTATCTAAATCTTACTTTTCTAAATCTGCCTTAAGCTTCTGAACATAAGCAACAACTTGCCAACGCTCTTCTTCGTTCAATTGGTTAGCATAAGAACCCATTGTATTTTTACCATAATAAAGCGTATGATAAATACTACCCTCAGTAATTGCTCTTCCTATATCTGCATAACTAGGTACACCTAAGATCTTTTCACGCTGTACCAATTTACCTTTTCCATCACCTTTATTACCGTGGCAAATTCCACAGTAAATACCATATAATGGACCTGCTCTATCATAATCAATTTGAGTAGAATCTAATGGACTAGTTAAGTTTGCTTTTGCAAAAGCATATCCTTCATTTGTGTTTTCAATCTCAAAAGGCATAAAATCTCCTCTTGGTATAGAACCTTCAGCCGGTAATTGTGCTTCAACACCGTTTGCGAATGCATCAGATTCTTGATAGGTTTCATAACCAATTGACTCGTACATGTTAGGCATATACTGGTAGTTTGGTCTTGAGTTCTCTTGGCAAGACATAAAGCTAACCAACACTGCTAATACAACGCTATATTTTGTGGCTTTCTTCATATTAATGTGCATCTTCATCTTTATTAACAATGTTTATCTCAACTGCACCTGTATCTTTCAACAGATTAGTTAATGATTCTTCGTTATTATGAACTGCAATTTCCATTAAGAAATGGTCATCTGTAGTTCTTGGATCTGGATTTTCAGCTTTCTTAAATGGCCATATTTTACTTCTCATATAAAAAGTAATCACCATTAAATGCGCTGAAAAGAACACCGTAAGTTCAAACATAATAGGTACAAAGGCTGGCATGTTTTCTAAAAAACTAAAACTTGGTTTACCACCAATATCTTGCGGCCAATCTTGAATCATTATATAGTTCATCATTACAGTGGCAACTGCTAAACCAACAGCACCATATAAAAATGCTGTAATAGCTAAACGCGTTGGTGCTAATCCCATTGCCTTATCTAGTCCATGAACTGGAAAAGGTGTGAATACATCTTCAATGTGATATTTTTCTGCCTTCACCGTTTTAACGGCTGACATTAAAACATCATCATCGGTATAAATAGCATGAATTACTTTCGAAGCTTCCATAGACTATATTAGTTGTTTATTAAGTTTTTTGCTTGTCCTGACCAATCATCACGTTCAGCTCTTCCTGGGAAAGAACCTGTAATTTCGTCTAACAAGTCATATTCTCTTTTTGTCATTTTACTTACTTGCGCATAAGTAAAGATACCAATGTTATTAAGTACATCTTCCATTTTTGGACCAATTCCATTAATAACTTTTAAATCATCAGCCTTTTGAATTGAAGCATCGAATCTACCAACACCTTCCAACAAATTACCTAGTTTCTCAGTAGTATCTTGAAGTGGTTTTGAAGCCGTCGTTTCTTCTGGAATCTTAAAGTTAGACGTTCTAGAATCAGCACCAGTACCCGCAAGTGTTTCTCCATTCTCTCTTATACGTTTATAACGCTCACCTGAAGACTTTAATATGGTTTTAATCTCAGCCTGTGCAATTACAGGGAATGTACGTGCATATAATAAAAACAGTACAAAGAAGAAACCAATAGTTCCGATGAAAATTCCTATATCAACAAACGTCGGTGAAAACATTGTCCAAGATGATGGTAAGTAATCTCTATGTAATGATGTTACTATAATTACAAAACGTTCAAACCACATACCTATGTTTACTACAATAGAGATAAAGAATGAGAACATAATACTTGTTCTAAGTTTCTTGAACCACATAAATTGTGGTGAGAAAACGTTAAAACTCATCATACACCAGTATGCCCACCAGTAAGGACCAGTTGCTCTGTTTAAGAATGCAAACTGTTCATACTCTACACCAGAGTACCAAGCAATAAATAATTCTGTAATATATGCCACACCAACGATAGAACCTGTAAGCATAATTACAATGTTCATTAACTCGATGTGTTGTACTGTAATATAATCTTCAAGGTTACACACTTTTCTCATAATAATAAGAAGCGTGTTTACCATTGCAAATCCTGAGAAAATTGCACCTGCTACGAAATACGGAGGGAAAATGGTAGTATGCCATCCTGGAACAATCGATGTAGCGAAATCAAAAGATACAATAGTGTGTACAGAAAGTACTAAAGGTGTAGCTAAACCAGCAAGTACTAAAGATACTTCTTCAAAACGTTGCCAATCTTTTGCGCGACCCGACCAACCAAAACTTACTAAAGCGTAGATTTTCTTTTGGAAAGGACGAACAGCTCTATCTCTTAACATTGCGAAATCTGGTAATAAACCTGTCCACCAGAATACTAATGATACCGATAAATACGTAGAGATTGCAAATACATCCCAAAGTAAAGGTGAGTTAAAATTTACCCATAGCGATCCGAATTGGTTTGGAATTGGTAATACCCAATACGCTAACCATGGACGACCCATGTGAATAATTGGAAACAAACCTGCTTGAAAAACCGCGAAGATTGTCATAGCTTCCGCAGAACGGTTAATTGCCATTCTCCATTTTTGACGGAATAATAATAGTACCGCAGAAATCAATGTTCCTGCGTGACCAATACCAACCCACCAAACGAAGTTAGTAATATCCCAAGCCCAGTTTACAGTCTTGTTAAGACCCCAAACTCCAATACCCGTAGATACTGTATAAATAATACAACCTATTCCCCAAAGGAATGCGACCAAAGCTATACTGAAAACAATCCACCATGCACGGTTGGCTTTGCCTTCAACAGGTCTTGCGACATCAACTGTAACATCGTGATACGATTTTTCTCCAGTTACTAAAGGTCTTCTAATAGGTGCTTCGTAATGAGACGCCATAATTATATACTTGTTTCTTAATTTAATTTACGCTTTTGATGTATTTCTCACTTTTGTCTGATAGATGACGTTAGGTTTTGTACCTACGTACTCTAATAAATGATACATACGATCTCCATCTTTCAATGCAGTAATCTCACTCTCTTTGTCATTGATATCACCGAATACCATAGCTCCATTTCCACAGGCTGCAGAACAAGCTGTTTGGAATTCGCCATCTTTAACAAGACGTCCATCACGCTTAGCATCTAGAATTGTTTTTTGTGTTTTTTGAATACACATAGAACATTTTTCCATTACACCACGAGATCTTACTACAACATCTGGATTTAATACCATACGACCTAAATCGTCATTCATGTAGTAATCAAACTCATCATTCTTGTTATATAAGAACCAGTTGAAACGACGAACTTTATAAGGACAGTTGTTTGCACAATATCTTGTTCCTACACAACGGTTATAAGCCATGTGATTTTGACCTTGACGACCATGTGCTGTTGCAGCAACAGGACAAACAGTTTCACAAGGAGCATGATTACAATGTTGACACATTACCGGTTGGAATACCACTTGAGGGCTTTCTGCTGGATTTTCTAATTCAGCAAACTCACTTAATGAACTACCTAATCCTGAAATGTTATTTTTCTTATCTAAGTCATCTTTGAAAGAATCTTCAGAAGAGTAATAACGGTCAATACGCAACCAGTGCATATCTCTACTACGTCTCATTTCAGATTTTCCAACTACTGGTACATTGTTTTCAGCGTGACATGCAATTACACATGCTCCACAACCTGTACAAGCGTTTAAGTCAATAGATAAATTAAAGTGATGTCCAATAGAACGATCAAATTCATCCCATAAATCAACATCAGGAGATGTTACGGGAGTTTCTATATGATTAAGAGACACTTGAGGAACAGAATTCCAATGTTTCTTATCTTTTGTATTAAATATCTCTAATGTGGTTTCCTTGATGATATCACCACGACCCATTAAAGTATTATGCAACTGTACACAAGCAAATTCATGCTCACCAGCTACTTTACTAATTGTTACTTCTTGAACTGAATTAAAGCCTTGGTATAATGGGTAAGCATTAACACCTGTCTTCATTTCATCTTTTAGTGCTTTGGAAGTTCTTCCAAAACCAAATGCCATACCAACCGATCCTTTAGCTTGACCTGGTTGAATTAATACGGGCACCTTAGGTACAGTAACACCGTTTACGGTAACATCTACATAGCTTCCGTTAAGACCACCATTAGCGACATTCTCGTTAATTAAACCATAAGCTTTAGCATCAGCTTGTGATACTGTAATATAATTATCCCAAGATGTTCTTGTAATTGGATCAGGAAATTCTTGTAACCATGGATTGTTAGCTTGTTGTCCGTCTCCCATACCTACTTTGGTATAAAGTGACAATTCTAAGTTACCATCTTTTGCAGAAGCTGCTAGAGCTCTTGCTGCAGTACCACCTGTTAAAACAGATGCCGTATCAACGTTATTACCGTTATTTACAGTGGTAGTAGACGTTGTTGTCTTATATCCGTCTTTGTCTTCTTCCTTTATTCCAACACCTACAGCAACATCATGAATAACCCCGCCTAAGAATGTTCTATCTTTTTTATCTTCTAATTCTGTTGTTGTAGAAGTCGTTGTAGTTGATCCATTAGAACCACTTACCGAAGTACCTGTTACAAAAACACCATCTTGAACAGCTTTATTAAATGAAGAACCATTTAACACACTTTCCGTCCAAACAGATTTTAAATAATCTCTATAAGACCCAGACGTTTCTGTCCAGCTCATTAATACTTCTTGAAATTGCTTCGTATCAAATAAAGGACGAATTGTAGGCTGCATCATTGAATAATGACCAGATTTAAATTCGAAATCACCCCAAGATTCTAAATTGTGAGGAGTTGCAGCAATATATTGACAGTTCGATGATGTTTCGCCTTGCTTCATTGAAAACGCAACCGATAAATCTGTCTTTGCTAATCCTTCTTTAAAATCTGAAGCATTTGGTAATGTATACATTGGGTTTACACCATTCATGATGATTGCACCAACTTTACCTGCCTTCATATCAGCTACTAATTGTGTAACTGCTTTATTACTTCCAAGTCTCGTTTTAATAGTTGTTTTAGGATCAAAAGCTTGACTTCTTAAGTGCTCATTAATTTCTAAAACCGTTGTTTGAGCATTCACATCCTGAATCCCAGAAACAACAACACCATTACTACCAGCTTGACTTAATTCTTTTGCTGCATCTTTTACCGCTTTATCTAAAGCCTCTGGTAAAGATCCAGGCAATGCAACACCTGTTACATAACTATATAATTTAGCAAGTGCTAATTTTTGTTGACTCGGTGTTAATGGTACACGCTTATCGGCATTGGCACCTGATAAAGACATGTTCGATTCAAACTGAATATGTCTAGACATTTTACCATTAGCAGGAATACGCTTTTTAGCATAAGCAGACTCAAAACCACCACCTTGCCAATCTCCTAAGAAATCAGCACCAATAGCTACAATGGTCATGGCTTTTGAGAAATCGTAATTAGCCATTCCTCTTGTACCGTACTTAGCTTGATATGCGTCTAAAGTTGCAGACTCTGAAACCGCATCATAAGCAACGTGATTCACGTTACCATACTTAGATTTAAAAGTTGCAATTAATTTATTTGTTGAAGGACTTGGCATCGATTGCGTTAATAACACAATTTGTTTACCATTAAGTCCATTTAATTTCGAAGTCGTTTCAGACATAAAAGTATCCCAAGATATTGCAGACTCACCTTTCATTGGTGACTTAACCCTAAGGTTATCATACAATCCTAAAACTGATGCATTAACTCTAGCATTTGCTATACCGTTAGAAGATGCATCCGTATTATTTTCAATCTTAATAGGTCTTCCTTCTCTTGTTTTAACTAAAACACTGGCAAAATCAAAACCATCTGCAATTGTAGTTGCATAATAGTTAGCAACACCAGGAATAATTTCCGTTGGTTGCACTATATAAGGAATTGACTTAATCACTGGACCTTCACACGCGGCTAAAGAAGCTGCTGCAGTACTAAAACCAACGTATTTTAAGAAATCACGACGCGATGTAGATGAAGATTCTAAGGAATCTTTATCACCCAAAAATTCATCTGTAGGAATCTCTTCCACAAATTCATTTTGTTGAAGCGCCTCAACAATAGAGCTATTCTCGTTTAGCTCTTCAACACTTTTCCAGTATTTCTTGTTTGATGACATAGTGTTTATTTATAATTTTCGATTTGCGAATTTAAGATTTAAGCTTTTAAAAACTTCAATCAATTCCATCTAAATATTTAACTCTTTAAATTTTATTTTTTTCTCTTTAATACAATCCCTAATCTCTTAAGAATTACAAAAAACGAGTTTTAGTAATGACATTTACCACATTCTAAACCACCCATTTGTGCTACAGTTAACTGATCAACACCATATTTTTTAGATAGTTCTTCGTGAATCTTAGTATAATAGTCGTTATCCTTAACTTTTACGTTAGTTTCTCTGTGACAGTTAATACACCATCCCATAGTTAATGGAGAATGCTGATACATGATTTCCATTTCTTCAACAGGACCATGACATGTCTGACATTCTATACCTCCAACTTCAACGTGTTGTGAGTGATTAAAATACGCAAAATCAGGTAAGTTATGGATTCGTATCCATTTCACTGGTTTAGACTCACCAGTATAACCAGTACCATCCCATCCGACAGCATCATATAACTTTTGGATTTCACCATTATAATCAACACTGTACTCATCCATACCCTCAGCTAACGTTTCTGGCGCTACTTCTGAGATTGACTTATGACAATTCATACAAACATTCAATGAAGGAATACCAGAAGTTTTACTCACTCTAGCAGACGAGTGACAGTACTTACAGTCGATACCATTATCACCAGCATGAATTCTATGTGAATAATGAATAGGTTGAACAGGCTCGTAACCTTGATCTACACCTACCTGCATAAAGTAACCATACACAAAATAACCACTAGCTAGTAAAAAGATAATAGCCGTAACCAATACTAAAAATTGATTTTGAACAAAAGCTTTCCATAACGGTGTTCTTTTTTCTTGCTCAGTAACAACTTTAATATCTTTAGCTTCTGCAAAACGATTTAATGTACGATTCACTAAAACCAATGCCATTGCTAATAATGCAAATAACAATGCCAATGCTCCAAGAATTAAATCATTTGACACACCACCCTCTTGCACAGGACCACCTTCCGTCGCAGATACAACAACAGGCTCAGGGGCCGGCGCAGCAGTATAAGCTAACATATCAGAAATATCCTGATCGCTTAACTGAGGAAAAGCAGTCATTGCTGTTTGGTTGTATTCGTTGTAAATCTTTACAGCGTATGCATCACCACTTTTAATTAATGATGAACTATTTCTAATCCATGCGTTAAGCCATGCTCTATCTAAACCTTGCTCATCAGCCAATCTAGCCTCAACATTACGTAAAGCGGGACCTGTCATAGGCTTATCTAATTTATGACATGCTGCACAATTAGAATTAAAGAGCGATTTTCCGTTCACCGGATCACCTTCTTGAGCTATAAGGGAGGTTGAAAAAGAAAGCAATAGAACAAGACAAAGACTAAAAATCTTCGAGGTTAAACTACAGTAAATCACCTGTTTCATATTATAAGTTGGATTATCTTCTAAACTTTGGTACGGTTTTTTCATTAAAAAAGTGAAAAAAGATGTTTGTAAAAAACTCAGGCAAAAGTAACATTTAAAGTCGATTTTGAAAATCTTAGAGAAGTGTTAATAGATAATTTATACTAATTCTAAATAAACTATTTTAAAATTTTATGTGTGAATATTCGTTCCTTAAATATCGACAGCTTGAATCGCAATTGATTACCATTGAAATGACAATAAAAAAAATAGCAAAGGTTACATTGAAAATTTTACCTTTGCCTAATAAATTTAACTTATGAAATTAAAAAATAAAACTTTTGCGCTTATAATTTTAGGTTTAAGCCTAACCTTTGCGTTGCCTGCACAAGAAGGTGTAGTCAATGTAAGCCAAGATAGTGATATTGATAAATTACTAGAATACAAGAAGGATATTAAAACTACTAAGGTATTTAGAATCCAAGTATATCAAAATGTCGATATTGATATGGCGCAACGCGAAAAACAAAACTTCCTAAACTTATTTGATGAATGGCCAGCGGAAATTGTTTGGAACACTCCAAATTATAAAGTTTGGGTAGGTAACTTTGTTAATCGTTTAGAAGCCGATCGTGCATGGGCAAAAATTAAAAAGGAATATATGAACGCTATTATTTTTCAGCCTAAAACGGACTAATAAGATTTCATTTAACTGCATAAAAAAACCGACAATCACTTGTCGGTTTTTTTGTTTTTATAACTTATGAAGTTGTTATTTCAACTTTTTCTTAACTTCTACTTCTTGGAATGCTTCAATAACATCACCTTCTGAGATGTCGTTATAACCTTTAATTTGCATACCACAGTCGTAACCTTTAGATACTTCTCTAACATCATCTTTAAAACGTCTTAAAGCCTCTAATGTACCTGTATGGACAACAACACCATCTCTAATAATTCTGATTCCAGAGTTTCTATAGATTTTACCATTCATAACCATACAACCTGCAATGTTTCCAATTTTAGATACTTTAAATATTTCTCTAATTTCAGCAGTACCTGTCACCTCTTCTTTAACTTCAGGAGATAACATACCTTCCATAGCATCTTTAAGATCATTAATGGCTGCATAGATAATTGAGTATGTTCTGATATCAATTTCTTCCTTATCAGCAATCATTCTTGCATTTCCAACAGGTCTTACATTAAATCCGACGATAATAGCGTCAGACGCTGTTGCTAATAACACATCACTTTCTGTAATGGCACCAACACCTTTATGTATAATATTGACTTGAATTTCTTCAGTAGATAATTTCTGGAATGAATCTGTTAATGCTTCCACAGAACCATCAACATCACCTTTAAGGATAATATTCAATTCTTGGAAATCACCAAGAGCGATACGTCTTCCAATTTCATCAAGTGTAATATGACGTTGCGTTCTAACGGATTGCTCACGTTGTAACTGTGCACGTTTAGTAGCAATTTGTTTCGCTTCACGTTCATCAGAGAAGACATTAAACTTGTCACCTGCTTGTGGCGCGCCATCTAAACCTAAAATAGATACAGGGGTTGCAGGACCAGCTTCTTTAACATCATGTCCTCGCTCATCTTGCATGGCTTTTACTTTACCACTATTCTTACCAGCTAAAACGTAGTCACCAACTTTTAATGTACCTGCTTGTACTAAAATTGTTGATACATAACCTCTACCTTTATCTAAATATGCTTCTACAACTGTTCCGCTTGCTGCTTTATTAGGGTTCGCTTTCAACTCTAAAAGTTCTGCCTCTAATAATACTTTTTCTAATAATTCTTTTACACCAGTTCCTACTTTAGCAGAGATGTCATGAGATTGAATTTTACCACCCCAATCTTCTACTAAAAGATTCATTTGTGCTAAACCTTCTTTTACTTTTTCAGGATTTGCATCTGGTTTATCAATTTTGTTAATCGCAAATACGATTGGAACTCCCGCAGCTTGTGCATGAGAAATCGCTTCTTTTGTTTGAGGCATTATAGCATCATCCGCAGCAACAACAATAATAGCAATATCTGTAACTTGAGCACCACGCGCACGCATCGCTGTAAAGGCTTCGTGACCTGGTGTATCTAAAAATGCTATTTTTTGACCGTTTTCTAACTGTACCCCATAAGCACCAATGTGCTGTGTAATACCACCAGATTCACCAGCAATTACATTCTCTTTACGTATGTAATCTAATAATGAAGTTTTACCATGATCAACGTGACCCATTACGGTAACAATTGGTGCTCTTTCAACTAAATCCTTAGGATCGTCTTCAACAACTACAATGGATTCTTCAATATCTGCTTTGATAAATTCTACATCAAAACCAAACTCTTCTGCAACAATAGTTAATGTTTCTGCATCTAATCTTTGGTTCATGGTTACCATCATACCTAAAGACATACATGCTGAAATAACTTGTGTTACTCCAACTTCCATCATCGTAGCCATTTCGCTTACAGTAACAAACTCAGTAACCTTAATAGTTTTACTTTCTGCTGCTGCAATCTCTTGGTCGATTTCAGATTGTTGACGGTGTTGATCTCTCTTATCTCTACGATATTTGGCTCCTTTACCTTTATTAGATTTTCCTTGAAGCTTTTCTAAAGTTTCACGGATTTGTTTTTGAACATCTTCTTCAGTTGGCTCTTCCTTAACCACTTTTGGTCTTGCAGCATTATTACCACCGCGACCTCTTGGTGCACCTCTTTTATTATCAAAGTTTGGTTTACCAGGTGTATCAGTACCCGTTTTGCTAATTCTACGTCTCTTACGCTTGTTAGCATCACCAGGTTTAGCCGTTTCTACTTTTTTCTTCTTAGGCTTATTAAATTGAGATAAATCAATCTTTTTACCTGTAGTAACTGGACCAGTAAGTTTTTTATATTGTGTTTTTAGTGTCTCTTCTACAGGAGCACTTGGAGTCGTTTGAGCTTCCTCTTTTTTAGAATCTACTTTAGGTTTTGGTTTATTAGCTTCAACCTCTTTTTCAATTTTGCTAACCTCCGCAACTTTTTTAACCTTTTCAACTTTCTCTACCTTTTCAACTTTTTCAGTCGCCTTCGGTTTCTCAGCTTCTTTCGGTTTCTCAGCAACTTTTGGTTCTTCCTTAGGTGTTTCAGACTTTACCTCAGGTTTTTCTGCTTTAGGTTCTTCCTTAACTTCTGGAGCTTTAGGTTCTACCTTCTTTTCGGTTTTAGGCTTTGTATCTAAGTCAATTTTACCGACTTGTTTTGGGCCACTTAACTCAGCTTTAGCCTTAACTACAGATTCTCGTTCTGCTTTTTGCTTTTGCTTCTCTTCAATTTCGCGTTCTCTTTGTTCGCGAAGCTCCTCTTTTTCTTTGAGTTTTGCTTCACTTACCTCTTGAGCTTTTTCACGCTTAGATGCATCTGTCTGAAATCCATCTGAAAGCGTTTTGTAAACCTCTGCCGAAATTTTAGTATTAGGGCTTTTCTCAATTTCCACACCTTTGGATTCTAAAAAATCCACAGCACGATCTATTGAGATATTCAATTCCCTTAATACTTTATTTAATCTTGTTGTTTGAGCCATAAATTGCCTGTAAAATACTTAAATATATGTTATACCAATTCAACTTCAAAATGAATTACAAAATTCATTCCAAAGTAAATGGATATTATTCTTCAAATTCCTCTCTTAGAATTCTAATGACATCTAAGATTGTTTCTTCTTCTAAATCTGTACGCTTCACTAAATCAACAATATCCTGTTCTAAAATACTTTTTGCAGTATCTAAGCCAGCTTTGCTAAATTCTGAAATTACCCAACCTTCAATTTCGTCGGAGAATTCTTTTAATTCCACATCTTCTTCTGCACCTTCTCTAAATACGTCAATTTCGTAACCTGTTAGTTGACCAGCCAAACGAATGTTGTGACCACCTCTACCAATAGCTTTTGACACTTCTTCTGGTTTCAATAACACTTCTGCACGCATGTTTTCTTCATCTAATTTTAAAGATGTTACTCTTGCTGGGCTTAATGCTCTTGTTACAAAAAGTTGAATATTGTTAGTATAGTTAATAACGTCAATGTTTTCATTCCCTAACTCACGTACAATACCGTGAATTCTTGAACCTTTCATACCAACACAAGCACCAACTGGGTCAATTCTATCATCATAAGAATCTACTGCAACTTTCGCTTTTTCTCCAGGAATACGCACCACCTTTTTAACTGTAATTAAACCATCAAAAACTTCTGGTATTTCTTGTTCAAATAATTTCTCAAGAAATACTGGAGATGTTCTAGACATTACAATTGCCGGTTTACTACCCTTTAATTCAACGCTTTCAATAATCCCTCTTACATTTTCTCCTTTTCTGAAGAAATCTGAAGGAATTTGTTTGTCCTTTGGAAGTATAATTTCATTACCGTCGTCATCTAACAAAATAATTGCTCTGTGACGGATGTGATGTACTTCTGCTGTATAAATCTCACCTTCTAGCTCTTTAAAGTGCTTATAGATGTTTGTATTATCGTGTTCGTGAATCTTAGAAATTAAATTTTGTCTTAAAGCTAAAATCGAACGTCTTCCAAGGTCAATTAATTTTACTTCTTCTGCAACATCTTCACCAACTTCGAAATCAGGCTCTATTTTCTGAGCTTCTGATAATTCGATTTCTTGATTTGGTTCTTCTACCTCACCATCTGCAACGACAATACGGTTTCTCCAAATTTCTAAATCACCTTTATCTGGGTTTATAATGATATCAAAGTTATCGTCATCACCATATTTCTTCTTCAATGCATTACGTAATACATCTTCAAGAATTGCCATTAGCGTAACTCTATCTATTAATTTGTCGTCTTTAAATTCTGAAAATGACTCAATTAATGCTATATTTTCCATATATTGATATGAATTAAAATTTTATTTTAACTTTCGCTTCTTTAATATTATCAAAAGCAATAGCTGCTGTTTTAGCGACTGTTACTTTTCCTTTCCCTACTGGCTTAGGTTCTCTCGCTTTCCAGCTTAAAACCACCCCATCTTCGTTCACTTCTGTAAGTTCACCTTCTAAATCTTGATGATCTAAAGTTTTTACTTCTAAATTTCGGCCAATGTGCTTATTGTACTGCCTTGGCAAAATTAATGGAGTTGCTGCACCAGATGATAAAACTTCTAAAGAAAAATCGTGTTCTTCTCTGTCTATGTCGTGTTCAATTGCCCGACTTATAAACATACAGTCTTCTACTAACACGCCATTATCACCATCTATTATGATTTTGACTGCATTATCCCCAGACAAAGAAAAATCTATTAAGAACAGATCTTGCCTTTCTTCTAATGCGTTTTGTAATAAGTCTTCTACTATTTTCTTAAACATTTGTTGATATAAAAAGAGAGGACTTTTCGTCCTCTCGCTTATTCATTTTTAGTAAATAACGGTGCAAATATACGTAATTTATATTAAATCACCCAAGCTATGTAATATGGATTTATTTCCTTAAATTTAGAAAGACTAACATAAACCAACAAATATGAATAGAATACTCGTCCCAACAGATTTCTCTGAGCAAGCAGAAAACGCTTTAAAAGTAGCGGCTATGCTTGCCAAAGCTCACAATGCAGAGATCTATTTATTGCACATGATGGAGATTCCGATGCAACAAACTGATCCCGGTCATGCACAAAGTGATATTCCAGAAACTTTATTTTTTATGAAGTTAGCGAGAAAAAGATTTGAAAATTTGATGGCACAAGACTATTTAGAAAATATTCCTGTTCATGAAACCGTAAAAGCAGACATCACTTTTAACGAAATTAAAAACTCTTGTAAAGAATACGATATTGATCTAATTGTTATGGGATCTCATGGAGCTACAGGAATCAAAGAAATGTTTGTAGGTTCTAATGCTGAAAAAGTGGTTCGTTTTTCTGATGTACCTGTATTGGTCATAAAAAACGAACACAAAAGTTTCAATGTATCTAACTTTGTTTTTGCATCAGATTTTAAAAATGACAATAAAGAAACTTACAAGCAAGCCGTTAAATTTGCGCAAGCTTTCGGATCAAAAATTCATTTATTATTGGTTATTACCTCTAGTAATTTTATGACATCTTACGAAGCCAACACAAGAATCAACGATTTTATAGCAGGACAATCATTTGATAATTACACCATTACCATACATAATGACAACACGGTTGAGCAAGGCATATTAAATGTTTCTAAAGACTTAGATGCCGATCTTATTGGAATAAGCACACATGGCAGACAAGGTATTGCTCATTTTTTTAATGGCAGTATAAGTGAAGATTTAGTCAATCATGCAAAGCGACCCGTGATCACTTTTAAGATATAAACAACAGCAAATCGCTGCGATCTAAAACATTAAGCCTTATCGAATATTATAAAAACGAAAAAATCCTAATCAATACGATTAGGATTTTTTTCTTTTGGTTGGCCTACTAGGTTTCGAACCTAGACTCTTCTGTACCAAAAACAGATGTGTTAGCCAGTTACACCATAGGCCAATCTCTTATTTTGAGGGTGCAAATTTAATACAAAGTTTTACTTTTGCAAAATAAAACAAGAAAATTTTTAAAAATACTTAACGTTACCTTAAAAATGAGCACGTTTAGGTAATAATTAGTAAATTCGCCAGCATTAATAAGCAACGTTTTCATGAAAGATTTTAACTTTAAAAAGTGGAATAACATCTTAGGATGGTCTGTTTTTACCATAGCAGTTGTAGTTTACGGACTTACTATAGAACCAACCGTTAGTTTTTGGGATGCAGGGGAGTATATTTTAACCTCATCTAAATTACAGGTAGGACATCCACCAGGAGCACCATTATTTCAAATGTTTGGTGCCTTTTTCTCCATGTTTGCTTTAGAACCTTCGCAGATTGGAGCCATAATGAATATGATGAGTGGCGTTGCAAGTGCATTTACCATTCTTTTTATGTTTTGGACAATTACTCTATTGCTTGTAAAACTTACCAAATACAACGAAGACAAAAACACGAGCAAAGCTTATGCTATTTTAGGAAGTGCTTTAGTAGGCAGTTTAGCTTTTACATTTACCGATTCTTTTTGGTTTAATGCTGTAGAAACAGAAGTGTACGCCATGGCTACACTAATAATGGCTGTTTTATTTTATTTAGGACTACGTTGGGAACAAGACATGAACGAACCTCGAGGTAACCGTTGGTTAATACTCATCGCTTTTGTTATTGGTTTATCCTTTGGAGTTCACTTTATGGGATTATTAACGATTCCTGCAATTGGATTACTCTATTATTTTAAAAATTATAAAACCATTACGGTAAAGAATTTCATTATTGCAAATATTGCTTCGGCCGCAATTTTACTTTTTATATTTAAATTACTATTGCCTTCAACCTTAAAGCTTTTTGGTTATTTAGAGGTGTTTTTTGTAAATTCTATTGGCTTACCGTTTAATTCAGGAACTATTATTACAGGCCTAATGGTTATCGCCTTATTTTATTTTGGTCTGAATTATACGCGAAAAAATGGCATGAAGCACACCAACACTTTAGTGTTATGTCTAATGTTTATTTTTATAGGTTTCTCTTCTTGGATGATGCTTCCTATTCGTGCGAATGCCCAAGTTGTTATTAATGAAAATAACCCATCGGATGCGAGAGAACTTTTAGCCTATTACAACTTAGAACAATATCCTGAAACACATTTATTCTATGGGCCATTTTTTACGGAAATATATTCTGGAGCAGATAAAGACGAACCATTTATTGACGATAAAAAGAATTATGAACGCGATGATGAGGCTGGGAAATATGTTATTATAAACGACTGGGAAAAGAGCAAGCAGAATTACAACCATGAGCATGCGTCTATACTTCCAAGAATGTGGAGCTCAGAACATGCTGAAAACTACATGATGTTTACAGGCTTAATTGATTTTAAAGTTGACCCTAGTTTACAAACACGCGCGTACAATGAAGCACTTAATGCTGGTTTAACAGAAGAGCAATCTGCACAATATGCCCTTGGAGAAAAACAACAATTTGACCAACTAGTCAATGAATTTAGAAGAAGTGTTGCCAATGGAGAAGTGGACTACGATGGTTATAATCAATTTCTAAAACGTTATGGGCAACAGTATCTGATTATAGAGAAACCTACCTTCATGGATAATATTATGTACATGTTTCAATACCAATTTGGCTACATGTATTGGCGTTATTTTATGTGGAATTTCACAGGACGACAAGATGATATTCAAGGAAGATACACACACAAAAACGGAAATTGGATTTCAGGAATTAACTTTATAGATTCATGGCATATAGGCATGTCTCAAGATAATTTACCAACAGATGTGCTAGACAACAAGGCGAGAAACACCTATTATTTCTTACCCTTATTATTAGGATTAGCAGGTTTCTTTTTCTTAATGTATTCTGATTTAAAACGTTTCTGGGTACTATTAGTATTCTTTTTATTGACCGGTTTAGCTATTCAGTTTTACACCAACGTTAGGCCATTTGAACCTAGAGAACGTGATTACTCCGTTGTCGGCTCATTTTATGTGTTTGCTATCTGGATTGGTTTTGGAGTGTACGCTATTTATGACCTTTTACAATCGCGCTTCAAAACAAAACTTTTAGCTCCTGTAGTCACATTAGCTTGTCTTGTTATTGTTCCTGGAGTTTTAGCAGCAAATAATTGGGACGATCATGATCGCTCTGGTAAGTACACTACAAATTCTATGGCTCGTAAGTATTTAGAATCTTGCGCACCAAACGCTATTCTATTTACCATTGGAGATAACGATACATTCCCTTTGTGGTATTTGCAAGAGATAGAAGGTGTTCGTACAGACGTACGTGTTGTTAATACGAGTCTATTTCAAACAGATTGGTACATTGACCAAATGAAACGTAAAGCTTATGAAAGTGATCCGATTCCTTCACAGCTTACGCACAATCAATATAGAGGTGGCACAAGAGATGTTATTATTAGAAGAGAAATCACCAAGGACACTTTACCTATTAAAGACTTTATGGATTTTGTTTCTAGTGAAAAACCTAGTACTAAATTTAAGTTTGTAGCCGAAAAACAAGGTGAAGATTCTAGTCAGTATCCAAAGCATTTATTGAATTCTAATTATTTTCCTACGCGCAGTATCAGTATTCCTGTAAATAAGGAAATGGTTCTAAAAAATGGTGTCGTTAAACCAAAGGATGCCGATAAAATAGAAGATAACTTGTACACTCAAATTGAAGGTAGTTACATCTATAAAAACCGTCTTTTAATGTTAGATATTATCGCTAATAATAATTGGGAGCGTCCTATTTATTTTACAGGAGGTGCATTTGGATCGGAAGACTACATTTGGCTAAAAGATTATTTACAGCTCGATGGTATGTGCTACAAATTAGTACCAATTAAAACTCCTGTAAACAAAGCAAACCCATATGATATGGGTCGTGTAGATCCAGACCTTATGTACGATATGGTTAAGAACTGGGAATGGGGAGGCAGTGGAGAAGAGATGTACTATGATATTGAAACGAGGAGAAATGGTATCACCTACAGAGGAAATTTAGCACGTTTAATTGAAAGTCTTATTAATGAAGATCAACTAGATAAAGCCGAAGAAATAGCAGATATCGCTATGGAAAAAATGCCAGTAGACAAATTTGGTTTTTACTCGTTACTAGAACCGTATGTTAGTGCATACTATGAAGTAGGAAATGTTGAAAAAGGTCGTGCACTCTACAAAGATGTTGCGAAGAAATATCAAGAGAATTTAGTGTATTACAGCAGTCTTTCAATTGAGGATCAAGATCGTATTGTTGGAGAAGATATTTACGTAGACATACAGCGCTACAGAGCCTTAATCGATATTTTAGTCATCTACAACGATAAAGAATTTGCCTTACAAGAAACAAAAACATTTAATAGTTATTTGAGCTTGTTTGATGAACTTATGAATCGTTATAGCCAAGATGAGCTTCCAGAAATACCAAGTGATTTAGATTTTAATGAAACTATTAAGGACACTGTAGATTTAACAGCTCCAGAGAATTAATAAGGTATGCAGATTATTCCAGCTAAAACGCCAGACTTTGTAAAAGTAGTGTTCCCAAATTTTATCTGGAATATCAATACAAAAAACAAAGAACTCTATTTAACGTTTGATGATGGCCCAACTCCTGAAATTACAGATTGGGTACTTTCAACATTAAAAGTTTACAACGCAAAAGCCACCTTTTTTTGTATTGGTAATAATATTGAAAAACATCCAGAGATGTTTCAAACTATTATTAATGAAGGGCATACCATTGGCAACCACACTTACAACCATTTAAAAGGTTGGAAACATAAAGCCAAGGACTATATTAACGATGTTGCATTAACGCAATCCTTAATAGATTCTACAATTGTAAATTTAGAAGTCGCTAATCAGAAGTCGTCAATCTCACCTCTTTTTAGACCTCCATACGGTAAATTTAAATCTAAGCAAAGCAAACAACTTCAAGAATTAGGCTATAAGATTGTTTTATGGGATGTTTTGTCTTATGACTGGGACAGTTCAGTAACGGAGGAAACTTGCCTTAAAAATGTAACCTCTGCTGCTGAGGAAGGTAGTATAATTGTATTTCATGACAGCGTAAAGGCCTCCCGAAATTTAAAATATGTGCTCCCTAAGGTTTTAGAATATTACAGTGAGCGTGGTTTTGAATTTAAAAGTATAAATTAAAATCTGTCTTGTTGTATCTTCAAAAAACTAAGATCCGACTAAATATACTCTTGTATTATATTAATTAAGGTATTAGCATCTTGTTCACCACTATGTCTCCATTTCATTTCACCATTTTTGTAGATGATTAAAGTTGGTAAACCTTTAACTCGCAATGCTTCTGCAAGCTCTCTATTTTTCTCTACATCAATCTTAATCACTTTAGCTTTATCACCTAATGCAGCAGCGACATCTCTAAGTATAGGATGCATAGCTAAAGATTGATCTTCTCGTTCGGTGTAAAAATCCAGTAGTACTGGAATCTCAACATCTATTAATTCCCCAAATTTTGACATACGTTTTAGTTTTAGTCAAATATATAAGTACTTCAAACTTGCATATACTCTTAATAAGTGAACACTGCAAGTAAGATA
This sequence comes from Winogradskyella pacifica, assembly GCF_013403915.1. Taxonomy (GTDB): domain Bacteria; phylum Bacteroidota; class Bacteroidia; order Flavobacteriales; family Flavobacteriaceae; genus Winogradskyella; species Winogradskyella pacifica. The sequence goes on along the minus strand of NZ_JABFDI010000010.1, from coordinate 99,461 downwards.
CTCATATCATAAAAATAAGCAATTCTTTACAATTACGCACTTTTCGAGCCTTTTTTGAGCTCAATCACTGTGATTTCTGGCCAAATACCAACGCGACCAGGATATCCTAGATAACCAAAACCTCTATTGACATTGATATGCTGACCTAATTCTGTATAAATTCCTGCCCATTGTTTATAACGCCATTTTGCGGGACTCCATTTTATCCAGCCCGGAATTTCAATCCCAAACTGCATACCATGTGTATGACCACTTAAGGTTAAATGGTAGTGGTAAGGATCTTTTAGCACTTTCGCTTCCCAATGACTTGGATCGTGTGACATTAATATTTTAAAGTCATCTGCCTGAATTTGAGATGCCGCTTTATTTAAGTCTCCTACTTTTATAAAACCTCCCTTTCCCCAATTCTCTACTCCAACTAATGCAATACGTTGACCATCTTTTTCAAGATAGCGACTTTCGTTTAACAATAAATCGAAACCTATATCTTTTTGTATCGTTTTTAAATCTTCAAGATTTTGAGCTTTTTCTTCAGGTGAATTCCAATCAACATAATCCCCATAATCATGATTTCCTAAAACAGAAAATTTCCCATCCTTGGCTTTCAATCTTCCAAAAGTTTCCAACCAAGGCAACATTTCAGAGGCTTTATTATTCACCATATCACCTGTAAATAATAACACATCAGATTTTTGTTCATTGATTAGGTCTACGGCATATTCTACCTTTTCATGATTATCAAAACTACCTGAATGAATATCACTAATCTGCGTTATTCTATACCCATCAAAAGCGTCAGGCAAATCTTCAAAATGAAGCGTATAACTAAGAACTCTAAAATTGTATTTTCCTTTAAACATACCATACAACAACGAAGACAATGGTATTGCCGCTAAGCCTAAGGCAACTTGACTCACAAATTTTCGTCGAGATGGTAAATAAAACGTATCGTTTTTAGTTACAAACTTATCGTACACACTAATAGCTCCTCTAATAAAATCTTCACCTATTAAAAACGGCAACAACACCATATTAAAAGCCATAAATGCCAATAAAAATCCGAAGGCAAAACTTTTGGCGGTTGTTAACACACGACCTTCACTAGTCGCAGTAAATTGAAAAATAAAATTCCCAACCACGACAATAGCGACACCCAAAAACAGATAATAAACCCAAGTTTGTTTTGTTACTGTTTTTATAGCTTGAAAACCATAAACCGTAAGTATTATAAATAAAATAGCAAATAGTAGCCAGCGAATCATTTTGTTCTTTTTGAATTTACAAAATTAAGGATATGCGATACTACTTATCTTATGAAAGTGTTAAAGGTTTTTCTTTAAGGACTTTAAAGTCATCTAAACTTTGCTATTTTAAATTTACACTAACAAGATCTATAATGTAAAAAGGAATATTGTAAGAACGTTCTTGGCCTGTATTTTACTATATTAGAGGCATTGAAATAAGATTTTTTTTGATGAACTTTAAACTAAACGCCTTTTTATATGCTTTCATTTTCGTAATAGCTTGTCATAGTTATATCCTTTGTTATGGCTATAAGAATTCTAAAAGATTCATATATGAAGCGTAGAAAGTTTATAAAAGCAGCATCTTTAACGAGTGTTGGTTTGGCTGTAGGCGGTTCTTTGATGAGTTGTAATGAAGCAGTTTCTAAAGAATCAAAAGAACAAAACGAAGAAGCTATCGCGGATTTAAAAGGATTACCATTAGTTGTTGCGACATGGCATGTTAAAGCGGCTACAGCGAAAGCAATGGAGATTCTCCAAACTGGCGGAAACGCTCTAGATGCAGTAGAACAAGGTTGCAGAGTTGAAGAAGCTGATAAAAAAAATCAAACTGTTGGCAAAGGCGGATTACCTGATAGGGATGGCAAGGTCACCTTAGATGCTTCTATAATGGACAAACATGGCAATTGTGGGTCTGTAGTATATCTTCAAAATATTACACATGCCGTTTCAGTAGCTAGAAAAGTGATGGAAGATACTCCACACGTCATTCTTGCTGGTGAAGGTGCCAAACAATTTGCCCTTTCCAAAGGTTTTGAACCCGAAGATTTGTTGACAGAAGCCTCAAAAAAAGCTTGGGAAAAATGGAAGGTTGAAGCCCAATACAAACCCATCATTAATATAGAAAATCACGACACCATCGGATTACTCGCCCTAGATAAAAATGGAGACATTTCTGGTGCTTGCACTACTAGCGGCCTAGCTTATAAGCTCGGAGGGCGTGTTGGTGATTCTGCTATTATTGGCTCCGGATTATTTATAGATAATGACATTGGCGGTTGTGTAGCTACAGGTTTGGGAGAAGAGGTTATAAAAACTGTTGGAAGCTTTTTAGTCGTAGAATTGATGCGCCAAGGTAGATCACCTCAACAAGCCTGTGAAGAAGCGATTCATAGAATTGTGAAGAAACCGAATAGTAATTTTATGGATTTTCAAGTGGGTTATATAGCCATTAATAAAAAAGGCGAATCTGGGTGCTACTCCATTCACCAATGGTTCAGCATGACTAAATTTCAAGATGGGGTGAACGCGCAAATTCAATCCGATTACTTTAATAAATCCTAAAACCACTTAATAGTTAACCCTGCTAATATCTCCTTAAATCCTGTATAAGGAGGAAATAACAATTCAGTGACTCCAAACGTATGTTGTTTCATTACGGAGCGTTCATTACTAAACGCTTTAAACCCGAAAAACCCATGACTCTTACCAATACCACTATTATTAACTCCTCCAAAAGGTAGATTATGGTTGGTATAATGCAATACACTATTATTAATACACGTACCTCCTGCCCTGGTGTTATTTAAAATCGTATTCGTATTGGCTTTACTGTTACTATATATATAAAGTGCTAATGGTCGTGGTTTAGAATTAATGTACGCAATGGCCATATCCAAACTATCATAAGTAACAATCGGTAAAATGGGTCCAAAAATTTCGTCTTCGAGCAATTTAGCTTCTGGTTTTAAATCTGAAATTATAGTTGGTTCTATATATTTTGAAGCACTATCGGTTTGTCCACCGACTTCAAATTTAGCATGTAGCGTTTTTGCATTTTCGAGATAAGAACTTAAGCGCTCAAAATGTTTATCGGTGACTATCCTTCCATAAGAACCGGATGCTTTTGGATTATCGCTGTAAAACGTATCAAGCCACTTTTTACACGCCTCTATAAATTGAGTTTTTACACCTGCATCAATCAACACATAATCTGGAGATACACAAATTTGTCCACAGTTCAGAAACTTAGCCCACATTATTTTCTTTGCGGCTTTATCTATGTTAGCTGTTTTATCTATTATAGTTGGTGATTTCCCACCCAATTCTAAGGTTACAGATGCTAAATGTTCCGATGCGGCTTTCATTACAATCTTCCCCACATTTGGAGAGCCTGTAAAAAAGATATGATTAAAAGGTAGCTTTAATAATTGTGTAGAGACCTCAACTTCACCTTGAAGCACTGCAACTTCATCTTCAGAAAAAACATCTGAAACAATCTTAGCCATGAGATGAGATGAATTTGGTGTCATCTCAGAAGGTTTAATAATAACGGTATTACCAGCTGAAATTGCAGAGACTAAAGGCCCAAAGGTGAGATTGAAAGGAAAATTCCATGGCGAAATAATTAAACACACCCCTTTAGGCTGGTACTTTATATAAGAACTAGAGCCCAACATCGCTATAGGTGTGTCCACCCTTTGTTTTCGCATCCATCTATGCAAATTCTGCTTAGCAAATTTTATATCACCAATAATAGCATAGATTTCTGTGAGCTCTGTTTCTACAATGGGCTTTCCTAAATCTTTTTGTAAGGCGTCTTGAATTTGAGTCCTATATATAACCTCAATAGCGTGTTGAAGTTTGTTTAAAGTTTTAAGCCTTTCCTTATAACTACGATTACCTACAGCATATTGATTGATACTTTGTTTTGAAAACAATTCATAATACGGGTTATTCCTAAAATCATTCATAATAATTGTTTATTTACAGGTACTTCAAGCTCATTTTGAGCACTTCGTCGATATTTTTTATTTAGAAGTGTATTTAATCTAACAAATCATATCATTTAACTTAAAACGCAACGCATTTAAAGGGCTACAAGCGCATATAGTGCATTTCATCGGTATTTTTTACGAGCGTTTTCCACTTAACAGTTTATCGACCTATTTCATCTAAAACTTTCAATCACGTTGAATATGTTGCGTTTCTTTGACTCGAAGTTAAAACAAATATAGCTTCCTACAATTATGAAAAAAGGTTTATTCATCATATTATTTTTAACAATGTCTCTTACAAGTTTTGCACAACAAGATGTAAAAACGACTAACGAAACTACAATTGTTGAAACTACTAAAACGGAAAAGCCTGAAACTAATGAAGCTGCTATTTCTCCAGAAATTAAAGCTAAAGTTTTAAAAATGAATCGTAAAAAGAATAACGAAATCATCAGTATCAAATCTTTCAGAAAAAGTCTTCAAATTAGAGTAAAGACTATAAAGCTTTGTTAAACCATTATAAAAAACGCTATTAACCATATTAAAAAAGCCGAAACTCACGTTTCGGCTTTTTTATGTTTATAGAATTCCTAATGGATTAATCTGCATAGTTTAATTCACCATTCGCTTCTTGCTCTTTAAATTTCTTTACCAATTCTAAAGCATCAGGTATCACATCACTACATAATATAATCAATGAACCTTTTACAGCATTTCTAACGGCAAATTTAATCGCTTCTTTTTCTGATGGAATTATAGTCGTTTTCTTATTTGGATCGCGCCTCTTAATCCCATCATCTAGCATCTTAATTAATTCTTGCTCTGTTTTACCTCTTAAACGCTTGTCTTGTCTAATAATAATCTCATCAAACATATCAGCCGCAATCGCTCCCATTTCATTATTATCTTCTACACGTCTATCTCCAATACCTGCAATAATACCAACTTTTACGGTCGCTTCAAGTTCATTAGTAAACGCTTGTAAGGCTCTCATTCCTGCTGGATTATGAGCATAATCGAGTAAAATAGTAAAGTCTTTAAATTCAAATAAATTTAAGCGTCCAGGTGTTTGTGATGCAGAAGGGATAAACGTTTCCAAGCCTGCTTTCATGTCTTCAATACTAATACCTTGTACATGTGCTCCTAAAACGGCTGCTAGCACGTTCTGAATCATGAATTTTGCTTTCCCACCATAAGTCAACGGAATATTTTCAGCCTTCATTAAGCGCATTTTCCATTCTCCTCTACATATGGTTACGTAACCATTTTCATAAACTGCTGTTATACCATTTAAGCGTTGTAAAGCTTTAATATGCGGATTGTTTTCATCCATTGAAAACAAAGCAACATTACAATCTAAACTGCGTCGCATATCGTAAACCAAATCATCATCAGCATTTAAAATCGCATAGCCATCTGGTAAAACCGTTTCTGGCACTACTCCTTTTACTTTTGCTAATTGCTCTATTGTATGAATCCCTTTTAAGCCTAAATGATCTGCAGCCACATTAGTTACAATAGCGACATCACATTTTTTAAAGCCTAAACCAGCTCTCAGTAAGCCACCTCTTGCACATTCTAAAACGGCAAAATTCACTGTCGGGTCTTTCAATACAAATTCTGCACTTGCAGGCCCCGTACAATCCCCCGTCATTAATAAACGGTTCTGAATATAAACACCATCACTAGTGGTATAACCCACACGATAGCCATTCATTTTGGCAATATGAGCCATTAATCTAGACGTCGTTGTTTTTCCGTTAGTTCCTGTAATAGCTATAATTGGAATACGCCCTGTGTCTCCTTTGTTCGGAAATAATTTATCAATTACCGGAGCGGCTACATTTCTTGGTAATCCGGATGTTGGTGCTAAGTGCATTCTAAATCCAGGACCAGCATTAACTTCTAAAACAGCTCCGCCGGTTTCGGATAAGGGCTGTGAAATATCAGTGGTCATAATATCAATTCCACAAATATCTAAATCAATAATTTTAGAAATACGCTCTGCCATACTTACGTTTGCAGGATGTATAATATCTGTAATATCTTCTGCGGTTCCTCCTGTACTTAAATTGGCGGTGTCTTTTAATATTAGACGTTCACCTTCTGCAATAACAGATTCTAAAGTATAACCCGCATCTTTTATAATAGTTAGCGTTAATTCGTTCGTAGTGATTTTTGTCAATACATTTTCATGACCAAACCCACGACGTGGATCGCTATTCACTTTATCTATTAATTCTTGAACTGTAGATGTCCCATCTCCAATCACATGTGCCGGAGTTCTAATCGCTCCAGCGACTAACCTATTATTAATAACTAGTAATCTATAATCTTGACCGACAATAAACTTTTCAATGATAATGGCTCCACTTTTAGAACTTTCTTTCGCATGGTGAAAAGCCTCTAGTGCATCCTCATAATTTTGAATATCTACAGTAATCCCACGACCATGATTACCATCAATTGGCTTAATTACCAAAGGATAACCAACATAATCACAAGCCTCTTGTAAACTGCGTTCACGACGAATAATATCTCCACGAGGTACTTCAACCTCAGCTTGTTCTAATAAAAATTTAGTGTCTTCTTTATCGCAAGCCAATTCTACTCCAATACTACTCGTTTCTGAAGTTACGGTGGCTTGAATTCGTTTCTGATTCGCCCCATAACCCAACTGGCACAATGAATATTTATTTAGTCGTATCCAAGGGATACCTCGTGCTTCCGCTTCTTCAACAATAGACCCTGTACTTGGTCCTAAACGATCGGCTTCACGCAATTCTCTCATTTCCTGAATATCATCAGTCAAGTCGTAAGCTTCACCTGCAATTAAGGCTTCACATATTCTCACTGCAGACTTTGCAGCAAAACGCCCAACGGACTCTTCCATATAAGAAAAAACCACACTATAAACGCCATGCTCTCCGTAACCTCTAGTTCTTCCAAAGCCAGTATCCATACCAGCAAGGGTTTGAATCTCTAAAGCAATATGCTCTATAATATGCCCCATCCAAGTCCCATCATCAACGCGTATAAAAAAACCACCTTCACAACCTTCAGAACAACGGTGTGAATACATTGTAGGAAACATAGCTTTTAATCGCTCCGGGAAACCTTCAATTTTATTAGAAGGTAATTCTTCCATCTCTTCAAGATCGAGAACCATTACAATTAATTTATGTCGTCTTACAGACCAGTAATTAGGTCCTCTCATCGCATTAATTTCGCGTATTTTCATGTTCGTTGGTTTGTTTTAGTTATTGAAAGATTCTAAATATAGTATTTTTCACTAAAAAAAATGGCTTATTTTTGGGCAATATTTTTAGATACAAATTATGCAGAAGATAAAGGGAACTTTAATACCTATTGGAGGAAATGAAGATAAAGGGATTGAAGAAAGCGAAATCTACACACTAGAGTTTATTGACGAAGGTATTTTGTACCACGTCGTTAAAGAAGCTGGAGGAGTTGACGCCAAAATTGTGGTGATACCAACAGCATCTAGTATTCCTGTTGAAGTTGGCGAAAATTATCTAACTGCTTTTTCAACTTTAGGTTGTAAAAACGTTGAAGTTTTAGACATTCGCTCTAAAGAAGATTCTGAAACGGAACATGCTATTGAACTTATAAAAAGTGCTAACTGCGTTATGTTTTCTGGTGGTGATCAATCTAAGATTACCGATAAAATTGGTGGAACGATAATACACACCATTCTAGCGGAACGCTTCGTTAATGAAGCTGGTTTTGTTATTGCAGGCACAAGTGCAGGTGCAATGGCAATGGCCAACGAAATGATTGCTGGCGGAAGTGCTTCGGAATCGTTTATTAAAGGCGCTGTGAATATGTATAAAGGTTTAGGGTTGATTCCTGAATTGATTATAGACACCCACTTTATACGTCGTGGTCGCTTTGGAAGACAATCGGAAGCTGTTGCTAAATTCCCGAATTTAATAGGGTTTGGACTCGCTGAAGATACAGGTATGATTATTAGAAATGGAAATGATTGTACCGTAATTGGGTCTGGAATGGTCATTGTTTTTGATGGAAGCACATTAACGCATAATAATGAAAAAATACTAGAAGAAGGGACGCCAATGACTATGGCAAACCTTACGATTCATGTATTATCTAATGGTGATGAGTACAGTATTAAAACTCGAAAAGTAAAAGTATTGCCTATTGAAGCTCCTTTCATCTAACACTAACATCCCTTTGAAAAAAGGGATCTCATTACTATATACTAGATTTTACTGATTTTTATAAACGTTTCCCAAAATCACACTTCGCGTCTTAGCGCCTTTGCGAGAATATTACACAGAGATGCTCAGAGGTTTCACGGAGATGCGCAGAGAGAAAGATCTTAAGAACAAACAAATTAACAAATAACTAAATATCAATTTTCAAAAACCTGTTGCACAACCAAACTTTGCGCCTTTGCGAGAAAATTGCACAAACACCCATTGGAAGCAATATCTTAATCGTTTTCAACTTTGAAACTCTGAGACTTTGAGACTTTAGAACCTCACAAACCTATCCATAAATAGAAACATCATCAACCCCATCAGAAGATTTCTGTCCACGATACATCCCTTCCGTATTAAATGGCATCGCAATGTTCCCGTTAGTATCCACAGCAATTAAGCCACCATCACCTCCAATTTCTAAGATTCTTTTATGGATGACTTCACTTGAAGCGTCTTTTACCGACATGCCTTTGTGCTCCATTAAACACGCTACATCGTAAGCTACAACACCTCTAATAAAAAACTCACCACTTCCTGTACAACTAATGGCGCAGGTTTTATTGTTGGCATAATTTCCCGCTCCAATCATCGGGCTATCTCCAACACGTCCCCATTTTTTATTGGTCATACCTCCAGTAGATGTTGCTGCAGCAATGTTACCATCTTGGTCGCAGGCTACCGCGCCAACGGTTCCGAATTTGGAATCTTTTTTTGTAGCATGATCTAACTGAAAACCATCAGTATCCTTAATGTCTAACCATTGTTTGTGTCGAAACTCATCATAAAAATAAGATGCATCTTCTAATTTATAATCGAGTTCTTTAGCAAACTGCATCGCTCCGTCACCGGCTAAAAACACATGTTCGCTTTTTTCCATGACATCACGAGCCAAAGACACCGGATTTTTAATTCCTGTTATTAAACTCACGCCTCCAGCATTCAAAGTTTTACCATCCATGATAGAAGCATCCATTTCATGCGTTTCGGTAGCTGTAAACACAGAGCCTTTTCCGGCATTGAATAAATGCGAATTCTCTAATAATTTTACGGCTTCTTCAACAGCTTCAACTGCCGATTTTCCATCGTCTAATAGTTTATAACCTTCATTTAAAGCCGACTGTAATGCCGATTTATACTGTGCTTCCAATTCAGGAGTCATCATCCCTTTTACTAAAGTTCCTGCGCCTCCGTGAATGGCTATTGAGAATGTTTTCATGGGTATCATTTAAGTTTGGAAAATTACAAATTGCTTTTTAAATAAACGCTTTAGTTTTTGTAATTTGCAGGCTGTTCTCATTAGCACAATCAAAAACATTTTACACTATTAGTTTTAAGCACATTTGAGAAATGTCAAAAGCTATAGTACGTAAGCATTTCGACTGCGCTCAATGTGACATTCATTTTCAAATTAACGCAATATCATTTTTTGTTTAGGTTAGCTGACACAAAAAATGATGATTTTTTTAGATGATGCGAGAAAGAAAAATTAAACATAGCCATAGCTACGTTTCATTTTTATTTTGAAGCAGAAATGAAAAAAGGGTGTTTTTTGAAGCTCACTTAAATAAAATATGATATAACATGTCAGATCAAAAACGCCTATTTCTAGTTGATGCTTACGCTTTAATTTTCCGCGGGTATTATGCTTTTATAAAAAATCCAAGAATCAATTCTAAAGGGGAAGACACCTCAGCCATTATGGGCTTTATGAATTCGCTTTTAGATGTGATTAAACGCGAACGACCAGATCATTTAGCCGTTTGTTTTGACAAAGGAGGTAGTGTAGACCGCGTGGAAATGTTCGAAGCTTACAAAGCCAACAGAGACGCAACACCAGAAGGCATTAAAACGGCCATTCCGCATATTTGTAATATTCTTGAAGCCATGCACATTCCAATCATGGTGAAAGAAGGTTATGAGGCCGATGATGTCATTGGTACCTTAGCTAAAAAAGCCGAAAAAGAAGGTTACAAAACCTTTATGGTAACTCCGGATAAGGATTTTGCACAACTCGTTTCAGAAAACATCTTTATGTACCGACCTGTTTTTGGAGGTGGTTACGAAACTTGGGGCATCCCAGAAGTACAAAAGAAATTTGAAGTTACCGATCCTCTGCAAGTCATTGACTTTTTAGGAATGATGGGAGATGCCTCTGATAATATTCCTGGATTGCCAGGCGTTGGTGAAAAAACAGCAAAGAAATTTTTAGCGGCTTATGGCAGTATGGAAAACCTTTTTGCAAATTCACACGAGCTAAAAGGGAAAATGAAAGAGAAGATTGAAGCTAATCAAGAACTCGGTTTATTATCTAAACAATTGGCGACCATTATGCTCGACGTCCCTGTAGAGTTTAATGCAGAAGATTTTGAAATGTCAGAACCTGATATTCCAAAAGTGACTGAAATTTTTCAAGAATTAGAATTTAGACGTCTCATTGATAATTTTAATAAAACCTTTGCACCCAAAACAGAAAACACAACAAATTCAAGCTCGAGTTCAACTTCGAGTTCAACTTCAACTTCTGGCGCAGGCGAAGGTCAATTCTCATTATTTGGAGGTGGAGAACCTTCAGCAACTGAAACTATTTCCGAAAATACTAGAAAAACGTCAGCAACCTATTCTCATTTTTACCAAAGCGTCGCGCCTGGTATGGCAACCAAACTGTTTGTTAAGAACTTAATGAATCAAACGTCTGTGTGCTTTGATACCGAAACCACAGGCTTAAATGCATTAACCGCAGAATTAGTCGGGATTGCATTTTCTTGGGAAGTTGGCAAAGGATTTTATGTCCCATTTCCAGAAGATAGAAATGAAGCGCAAGAATTAATTGAAACCTTCAGACCATTTTTCGAAAATGAAACCATCGAAAAAATCGGTCAGAACTTAAAATACGACATCAAAGTATTAGCCAAATACAATATCGAGGTTAAAGGCAAACTCTTCGATACCATGTTAGCGCATTATTTAATTAATGCCGATATGCGTCACAATATGGACATCTTAGCAGAAACCTACTTAAACTATACACCAATTTCTATTACAGACCTCATTGGTAAAAAAGGAAAGAATCAATTGTCTATGCGCGATGTGCCGTTAGAAAAACTAACCGAATACGCCGTAGAAGATGCCGATATTACCTTACAATTAAAAGAACATTTCACAACGGAATTAGGCGAAGCTAATACTCAAAAATTATTCGATGAGATTGAAATTCCGCTACTGCGTGTCCTAGCAGCCATGGAATTAGAAGGCATTAATCTCGATAAAGAATTTCTAGACTCCTTATCCGAAGATTTGAATAACGACATCGCAACGCTCGAACAAGAAATTTATGCCACAGCAGGCGAGGAATTCAACATTGCCTCTCCAAAGCAGTTAGGTATTGTGCTGTTTGAAAACATGAAACTCGTTGATAAACCTAAGAAAACGAAAACAGGGCAATATGCGACTGGCGAAGATATCTTATCCTATTTAGCAAAAGACCATGATATCATTCAGAAAATTTTAGATTTTAGAGGCCTTTCAAAATTAAAGAGCACCTATGTAGATGCGTTGCCTTTACAAGTAGAATCCTCTACAGGTCGTGTGCATACGGATTACATGCAAACTGTTGCAGCAACTGGACGTTTAAGTAGTAACAATCCTAATTTACAGAATATTCCAATTCGTACCGAACGTGGTCGTCAAGTGCGTAAAGCCTTTGTGCCAAGAAACGAAGAGTACATCTTACTCGCTGCCGATTATTCGCAAATAGAATTACGAATCATTGCTGCTTTAAGTGAAGAAGAAACCATGATTGAAGCCTTTAAAAACGGTGAGGATATTCATGCTTCAACCGCATCCAAAGTATTTAATGTGCCATTGGCTAAAGTCACCAGAGAACAACGTAGCAATGCCAAAACTGTTAATTTCGGAATCATCTATGGTGTGTCTGCCTTTGGGTTAAGTAACCAAACCGATTTATCGCGTGGTGAAGCCAAAGAACTTATTGACACCTATTACGAAACCTATCCAAAATTAAAGGCTTACATGAGTAAGCAAGTCGATTTTGCAAGAGATCACGGCTATGTCTCTACCGTTTTGGGACGTCGTCGTTATTTAAAAGATATCAACTCGCGTAACGCTGTAGTCAGAGGTGCTGCAGAACGAAATGCCGTTAACGCACCCATACAAGGAAGTGCTGCCGATATTATTAAAATAGCGATGATTAATATTTTCAACAAGCTAGAAGCTGGACATTATAAATCGAAGATGCTCTTACAAGTACATGATGAATTGGTCTTTGACATCTACAAACCAGAACTCAAAGAACTCACTACCTTAATTAAAACCGAAATGGAAAGTGCATTTATTATGGATGTGCCGCTTGATGTTGAGGTGGATACGGGGTTGAATTGGTTGGAGGCGCATTAAAGAGAATGATTCTCAAAGGGATTTTTATAAAGGTTTGAAGAATTAGTAAGTTTTTTTTAAGAATATATAAGGATTAGCAAATTAATATATATTCAGTTAAACACTTAACCTTATTAATTATTTAAGCTAAAGTTGTTATCGCTAAACGTGACTTTCTCTTTGTCTTCTTTCAATTTCATTTAGTTTACTCGTCAATAATCTTTTTGCTTCCCATATACTATCTTTTCTTAGAGGTACTCCAAAAATTAATATTGTATTTTTTACTTCGTTTATACCATTTTTAAACTGTATGCTTTTTATTTCCATTTCGTTTGAAGGGTAACAAAGAAATCCATATTTTAAATTAGTGTTACTAAAAGATGAGTAGGCCATTATTTGATGTAAGTCGTGACGATGGTCAGCCTTCAATATTTCGCTCTGACCAAACTTATTATAAAGGTTTGATTTGTATTTGGCGTCAATAAACACTAATAAATTTTCTTTCTGAAAAATAGCATCCGGTTCAATATGTTTCAATTCCCAAGAGTAATGCTTTTTTGTACTAGATTGGAATTTAAAATTTGTATAAAGTCGCCCACCAGTTTCTTTTGCGACTTCCCTAAAGATATGTTGTATAAATTTCTCAAATACATCTGAGAAATCAACACGCCAAGATGTACTATCAACAAGGTTATAGTTTAAAATTTTATTAGCTTGCTCCTTACAGTTTTTGACTATTGGACTGTCTGAAAACCGAATAACCATTTTATTAGTTGCTTTTGAATTGTGATGATGTAATCGTTTTTCAAGAAAGTTTAACTTATTTCGAAGTGTATTTTTTATTCTTTGCGGCGTATTTGCCGATAAGAGTTCGCTTTTACAAATATCAAAAACATATCTAACTTCAGCATATTCGCTATGAAATTCACTTAATACATTGATTCTAGATGGAAACTTTAAACGGTTTTCAACTTTATATTCCGAATTAATATATTTATTCCAATTTATTTGTCCAGTTGGTTGGTTTGAAACTTTTTCAATATTATCAAACTTACGCCATGGTCTCATTGCTAGTGTTTCAAGGGACGAAATGAATTTTACAGCTTCTAAGTACAATGGCGGCCTAAAGTTCTTACCTGATGCTAATGGCAAACTGTCAACTACTTCAGGGCTAATTTCTGTTCCTAGCAAGTTTAGAATTTCAATATAATCTTCAAATCTATCACGACCGGTAAATCTCGGCATTACCACAAAGTCGCCTATTTGCTTTCCAGTATCAGATGCTCGTAGTGGAATAGAACCAATAAAACCAGATGAACGAAACGTTAGTGCGGTACTTTTGTCTGTGCCAATTATATAAGGTTGAACACCCAAGAATTTAAATTGCTCTGAATTATAATCAATAAATTTTTGAAGATATTGCCCAATAACTCTTTTATCTGCTGATTTAAACCATTTTTTTTGCAATATAATTCCTCCTAACTGCCGTGATTGTTCAGTTAAACAAGGGATTTCACAAAACACATCTAATAGTTTTGTCATTCGAAAAGGGATAAATTTATTCGCGATGAGAAGTAGTTATTGAATTCTTCTTTGGCGTTACGCAAGAGTCCTTCCTGCAAATATTCTTTAATTAACGGGAATATTTCGTATTTGATTCTCTTTAGCATTTCGATTTCACTTCCAGCAATAAAATAACCCTCTCCCGGCTGAAGGTTTAATTCAGTGCTTGATGCATACCAATTAAAAATTTCTTCAATTGCAGCAAAATCTTCTTTAAAGAAAAACTCTCCCTCTATTATTTTATTAACAGATACATTCTGAAGCCTTTTGCTTGAGCCTTCAATAATTTTAGGAGTCATAGTATACCAAGCAAACCTTCTTCTTAATGCAAAATCAACGACGGCCAGACTTCTATCAGCTGTGTTCATAGTTGCGATTACATAAAAATTGTTTGGCAGTTTATTTACTTTGAAATTTGGTGAAATCTCAATTTCTACATTTGAGACATTCATCTTGTGCTCGAATAAATAAAAAATTGGTCCTAAAACATTTGAGAGGTTAGCTCTATTTATTTCGTCAATGATTAAAATGACTTTCTCTCTGCTATTTTCAACTGCATACTTCAATGCTTTGGTGAAGTGGCCCAAATATTCCTTATACCGCAGTTTTTCGTTTGCATTGTCAGGTCTAATTCCGAAAATGAAATCTGAGAAACTAGTCTCTGCATGAAATTGTGTAAAAAATGTCCTTTTACCAATTTTGTCTGCAACACTTTTTGCCATTCTTGTTTTTCCCGTACCAGGAGGCCCTTGAAGTACAATATACTTTCTCTCGCTTAGAAGATTTTCTATTTCTATTTCTTCGTTTTTAGTTTCCGTCTTAAGAAAAGGCTCTAGGGCTTCTGAAATTTCTTTACGGTGGCCTTTATTAGAAGGCCAATCTCTGAGTTTAGCATAGCCTGCGACAAAAGCTGAAATAACCTGTTTTCCCTCTTCACTTTCTGGGTCTTCAACAATTTGGCACGTGGGTAAAACTTTAGTATAAGTCTTAATTGTGTTTTTTATGTGCTGCAATTCTGAGCTTCCTACTATTGATTTTGGTAAACCAGTTTCTATATCTGAAAAATCGGATTTACAAAAGCCTCTTTCGTCGGTAAGCTTTGTAAACAATCTTCTAAGTCCTGGATAGGTTGCGAGCTCGTAATCATTTTTAAAACCACTGGAACCAATACCGAGACAAATTAACCAAGGTTTATTCTGGTCGTTGGGAAATATTGTTAATGAAAAGTCATGAAATGGTCCAGATACTTCTTCTTCTGGATGAATAAAACCAAAATATGCACCATTGTCTTTGAGTGCTTCCTGCCCAGTGTTGTTTCTTTCAACATACGGCTTGTTAAATTCGTTATCTGTCTTAGCTCCGAATTGTTCCGCTTTTGCTTTTATGAATTCTCTAATATTTTCTATACTCATGTGTTATATTTAAGTGTCGTATAATAATCTCTAGAAACAAAAGTTTTAATCTTCAGTTTTTAGTTTGTATTGTTTAAATAACTTTTCTGAGTTATCAAACTTCAACAATCCATCAACTGTTAAATTGAATGCTTTAGCAAAAATCGCCATATTGGTTAAGGATATATTTCTCTCACCCCTTTCTATCATTCCAATATAGGTACGATGAAATCCCGTTTTAAAAGAAAGCTGTTCTTGACTCAAATTTTGTTGAGTTCTTAATTTTCGAATTCGTGTACCAAATTCTTTTAATAGAAACTTGTTTACCATACACCGAATCTATACATATTGTATGCAGCAATCAACATACAATATGTATCATTCTATTATATTTGATGTAAATAATTTACTCAGAATGAAAAGATCTAGAAAAACTTTATTTGCCATTTATAAGCATGGAAAACATTTAGGAAATGAAAGAGGAAAAGATGAAAACGATGCCATTAAAAAATATTTGATAGCAGCATTATTTAATGAATTATCAACTGATTTAGAGTTTGCATCCCTTTATCGGGCGAGAATTGCATTGAAAAACATTCATTATTAACTTACTTATGTTATAGAAAGTATTATCACTACTATAATGACTGTTATCGTTTCTAATATAAATATGAATTCCCTTCCACACCCCTAAAGTCCCCTCAAGGGGACAATCCTAACCAAGAAACATAAGCACAAAAAATGAATTTTGTGTACCCAATACACAATCTAAAAATCCTATGAGTATGTTTTTTTCCTTTATCAAATGTCCCCTTGAGGATTATTGAGATGAAAATATATTTTCATTGAAGATACCGAGCGTAGCTCTTTAGGGGTGTTTAGGAATATTTTGAGATGTTCCCCCTAGTTAATCACGCAATTCCCCAACCTTCGCCTCAATAACCAACAACACACTAAACATATTCTTTTTAACGTCTTCATTAGAAAACCTCAAAAAAGCAACTCCATAAGCCTCTAACTCCGTTTGCCGTTTAGTATCATATAAAAAACGATGCTCGTGACTGTCACCATCAATTTCAATAACTAAACCTATTTCGTGGCAATAAAAATCTGCGATGTAATTTAGCATTGGTACTTGCCTATGAAACTGAACATCGTAAGCACGTTGTTTTATATGTTGCCAAAGTAATACTTCAGGTAAAGTACTATTTTTTTCTTAGTTGTCTGGCGAGTTGCTTTAGTTCTGGATTGTATGGAATGATTTTGTTTTTCATTTCACTAATTTATCACTCTTCTTTTTACACCCCTAAAGTCCCCTCTAGGGGACAATATAGACCAAGAAACTTTTGTGTAAAAATTAGTTTTTATTGTTACCATTCATAATATACAATTTTATGAATAACATGTTTTCCTTAAACAAATTTCCCCTTGAGGATTATTAAGGTAAAAGAATTCTTTTATCAAAAATACCGAGCGTAACTCCTTAAGGGTGTTACCCAACCAATCCCCCTAACATTCTCTTCAAGATTAAACAACACACTAATTTAGCAAAAACATCAAACCAAAAAAAAGCCTCAATTATAAAATAATCAAGGCCATTTAAATAAGATTTACGTAACGCTATTTTTTCAAAAGCTTATCTGTATGCGTTTTACCATCTACTGTTACAACATTTAACATGTAAACTCCTGCAGCAAGACTACTAACATCTAATGCATCTACAGAAGTGCGTTCCATCAATTGCTGTCCATTTAAATTATAAATAGACACCTGTGCAATCTGTTCGTTCTGAATACCTGTAATTTTTAATTCATCAGCAACCGGATTTGGATAAATGTGCAACACTGATGCATCCGCAAAGTCTTCAGTACCTAAGGTGCCGCTTTCAAAACTAAAATTATCGTAAAAAGCATCACCACCATAATTGTTATGTAACATATTAAAACCTACAATATCCACAGACGTAAAATTGCTACGTGTGTGTGCTAAAACATCATTCAAATAATACTTTAATTCTGTGGCAGTGACTTCAATTTTAATATTTAACCATGTGTTTGGTGTCCAATCGGCACCTTCAAGATCAACAGTTCCATAATTTATATCATCTATGACATAAATAGATTCTCCATATTCCATAATAACCCCTGCAACAGGAACAAAATCATCATTGGCATCAATACCAAAAAGGGTCATTTCAAAATCAGATCCATCACTTTCTGTTACCATAACATCATACGAAAATGTAAAATCTTCAAATGATTTTGGAGCGTTAAAGTTTTTTGCAGCACCAAAAATTGAGTAAAATTGAGGATTAAAACTCGGCTCATAAGAATTTTTAAAGGCATAAATGCCATCAGTAGCTCCCTCATCAGATACCACTTGATTCTGAAGAAAGACACCTTCGCTATCTACCGAAACTTCCCAACCATTTTGGTTGTTTAGTGTTCCTAAATTATAAGATTCACTGGTTTCAAAGGAAATTGTTTCCTGACTAAAGACACCTCCGGTAAGTAATAACATGAAGGCAATTGTGTAGTTTTTTATCATTTTATTTGTTGTTTAGAGCAATAAAATTAATATAAACACAATGGAGAAACGAAATAATTAACACTTGAAAAAGCCACAATTCAGTAGTCAATTGAGTTTCTGACACCTATACTTTTTAAGATTTAAGAAAGTAAGAACGCTAATACGTTTTCACAGTAATAAAGCAAGAATCACTAGCTATTTAAGAACGGACTATTGCAAGGGTTCACCCGTAGTTACTCCATATCTCCTCCGTATGTACTCCGTATCTAAGTCGGATCATCCTCGGGTATATACCAACCAAGCCTTAGCTGTAACCCTAAGTCTTAACCATACAATAAACTAATGAGATTGAAGTAAACGAACTAAGACTAACGTCGCTTCTTCTTATTTCGCTTCTTACCTTTAAATCGCACCTTATCCTCAGCCGTACGCTGATTAAAAGGCACCGCATCATTAAAGGTGTTTTTAGCGTCACCTGTAGGTTTGTTTTTACGCCATTTTTCAGTTTTCTCAGGCAATAAAACGCTTAGTAAATCCTCACGACCCAATTTATTTAAGGTCTTCTTAATCCACGCTTTATTTTCATCCTTGTACCAGAAGAAAAAACGGTGTTGTTCGTCCTTTTCCTTTTTAGTAATCGGCGTGTTTACTTTCTTTAAGGTGTAAGGATGGTACCCACTGTAATAAATTACCGTAGCAACCGTCATTGGTGTTGGTGTAAAGCCTTGTACTTGCTCTAACTGGAAACCCATATCTTTAGTTTCGGCAGCTAGATTAGCCATATCTTCCACTTCACAAGCTGGGTGATTCGATATAAAATAAGGGATCAATTGAAGCTTCAAGCCTTTCTTAATGTTTATCTTATCAAAACGTTCTTTAAACTTATGGAAGTATTTAAACGACGGTTTACGCATCAATTTCAAAACCGGGTCACTTGTATGTTCTGGAGCCACTTTCAATCGGCCAGAAACATGCTTGGTCATCACTTCTTCGGTATAATCATCTAACTCTTTAGGATCGGCATTTTTATTAAATTCTGGCACCAACATATCATGTCTAATCCCTGAACCAATAAATGATTTCTTCACCTTTGGATGCTTATCTACCGCTTGGTACAATTCCGTTAACGGCTTATGAGAGGTATCTAAATTACTACAAATCACGGGCGAAATACAACTAGGTGCCACACACTTGTCGCAAATAGATTGTACTTTCCCTTTCATCTGATACATATTGGCACTTGGCCCACCAATATCAGATAAATAGCCTTTAAAATCTGGCATATTTGCCACTGTATCTACTTCTTTTAAAATAGATTCCTGACTACGAGACGCAATAAATTTCCCTTGGTGAGCAGAAATAGTACAAAAGCTACAACCACCAAAACACCCACGGTGAATGTTGATAGAGAACTTAATCATTTCAAACGCAGGGATTGGTCCTCGTTTATTATATTTAGGATGTGGTAATCGGGTATAAGGATAATCGAAAGAGGCATCAATTTCTGCTTCCGTCATGGTTGGGTACGGTGGATTAATCATCAAAGTCTTATTCCCTATTTTCTGAAAAATTCGTCGTGCCGCTAACTTATTAGATTCCTGCTCAATGACCTTAAAATTAGAAGCATACTTCTTCTTGTCTTTTAAACAAACTTCATGCGAAGAAATCTCAATATCTTCCCAATTACTATTCTTCGGTATTTTTTCATCTTCTTTTAAAAGAACTGCTGTTTGTAAAACCGTATTGATGCTATTAAAAGGCACTCCTTTTTCTAACAAACGTACCACTTCACGCAAAGGCTGCTCACCCATACCATAAACCAACATGTCTGCTTTAGAGGTTTCTAAAATAGACGGCATTAACTTATCACTCCAAAAATCGTAGTGCGTTACACGACGCAATGATGCTTCAATACCACCGATTAAAACCGGAGTATCTGGCCATTTCTCTTTTAGAATATTAGTATAAACAGTAGTCGCATAATCTGGTCTAAACCCAATATCTCCATTCGGAGTATAAGCATCCTTATCTCTACGTTTCTTATTCGCGTTATAATTGCTAATCATAGGATCCATACAGCCACCTGTTACACCAAAAAATAATTTTGGGGCACCAAGTTTTACAAAATCCTGAAGATTATCATTCACATTAGGTTGCGGCACAATAGCGACACGTAACCCAAAACTTTCTAACATACGTCCTATTACTGCAGGACCAAACGTTGGATGATCTACATAAGCATCTCCGCTAAACAGAATCACATCGAGTGCTTCCCATCCGCGAATTTTCACCTCTTTGTTTGTGGTAGGTAACCAATCTGAAAGTTGTAATTCGTTCTTCACGTTGCAAAAGTAGTTAAAATATTGCCGCTTAGGCAGTACAAAAAGTTAAGGTGTATAATTTGGGCGTTACCCAGGGGTCGTGCTTTCGGCAGTCGCTTTTTTGTGTTGCATATACGCAACAACACAAAAAGAGCTTCAACAAATGCCTCAATCACTAACGCAGGCGTATTTGCCCGCGTCCGAGACTAAGTACAAAGCTATAGTTTACTTATAAATCTAAACCTTTTAAGCTCTCTACACGGTTTCTAATTAAGAAATCATCAATGGTTTCAAAATGCTCAATCACGCGTTTTTCTTTAAACTCAAAGACTTTCTTAGACAAGCCTTGTAAGAAATCACGATCGTGAGACACTAAAATCAAAGTACCATCAAAATTCTGAAGCGCTTCTTTTAATACATCTTTCGATTTTAAATCTAAGTGATTCGTAGGCTCATCGAGAATTAATAAGTTTACAGGTTCTAGTAAGAGTTTCACCATAGCTAATCTGGTTTTTTCACCACCAGACAACACGCTTACTTTCTTATCAATATCGTCCCCTCTAAACATAAAACCACCTAAAATACTTTTAATCTGAGTTCTTACGTCGCCTTGAGCTACTTCATCAACCGTTTGAAAAATCGTTAAACTCTCATCTAACAAAGCTGCTTGGTTCTGCGCAAAATAGCCAACCTTTACATTATGGCCTAAGCTACACGTCCCTTCTACATCAATCTCACCTAAAATGGCTTTTATCATGGTAGACTTCCCTTCACCATTTCGACCTACAAAACAAACCTTCTCACCTCTAGCTATAGACATATTAGCATTGTTAAACACCACATGATCATCATATGATTTAGAAACCTCTTTAACCGTCACTGGGTAATCCCCAGAACGCTGCGTAGCTGGGAAACGTAATTTTAAGGCTGATGTATCTACATCATCAATCTCAATGATCTGTAATTTCTCAAGCATACGCTCACGAGATGTTACTTGATTGGTTTTAGAATACGTCCCTTTAAAACGTTCAATAAACTGCATATTATCTGCAATAAACTTCTGCTGTTCTTGGTAAGCCTTTACCTGATGCGCACGTCTGTCTTCTCGTAATTGTAAGTAGTGCGTATAGTTTGCTTTATAATCGTAAATACGACCCATCGTCACCTCTATAGTTCTATTGGTAATATTATCTACAAAGGCGCGATCGTGAGAAATAACCACAACAGCATTCGCTTTATTCAATAAAAAATCTTCTAACCAAATAACCGATTCTATATCAATATGGTTGGTCGGCTCATCTAGTAAAATTAAATCAGGTTTTTGTAATAAAATCTTAGCCAATTCAATTCGCATACGGTAACCACCAGAAAACTCATTAGTTTGCCTTGTAAAATCCTCTTGTTTAAACCCTAACCCTTTTAATGCTTTCTCCACTTCCGCATCATAATTCACATCTTCTAAAGCGTAGTATTTCTCACCCAAATCAGAAACACGCTCAATGATTTTCATGTACTCGTCAGATTCGTAATCGGTTCGCGTTTCCAATTGCTTGTTGAGACCTTCCATTTCGTCACGCATTTCATACACATGCTTAAATGCTTTGGACGCTTCATCAAAAACCGTAGTATTATCTTCCGTTAATAAATGCTGCGGTAAATACGCAATAACAGCATCTTTAGGACACCTCACATTACCACGCGTTCCACTCTGAACACCAGCAATAATTTTCATCATGGTAGATTTTCCTGCTCCATTTTTGCCCATTAAGGCAATCTTATCGTTGGCATTAATAGTAAACGACACATCGCTAAAAAGGGTGTGTCCACTAAATTCTACCGCCAAATTATCTACTGAAATCATAATCAAAATTTTGAAGCTGCAAAACTACTAAATGGAAAGTCAATATCTTTAATTGTGCATAAAATAATATGAATAGGCTTTTCAGCTAATTCTAATAGTAATTACGTCAAGTACACAACTCACAATCATTTAATTTTATAAAAGATTTTACACTAACAATAAATAAACCCATATGATTATCACCAAAGTATTAGGATTAACAAGTGCACTCACTAGAAGTAAAAAAGCCAAAATTGCCATTTTAGGTCTAGAGATGGCCGTATTAGGCTATGCACTTTACCAACAAAATCAGGAAAAGAAAAATAAGCGCCTTAAATCTTAGTCGTATGAGTTTTTGAAGTAATTTTGTAGTAGGATTTTTAAGATTATGAGTATTATTTCAAAAGACATATCAAAAGCGATTCAACTTTTAACAGCTGAGGATATTGTTGCTATTCCAACAGAAACAGTATATGGTTTAGCAGGAAATATCTATAGCGAAAAGGCCATAAAAGCCATTTTTGAAACCAAGAAGCGTCCGTTTTTTAATCCGCTTATTGTTCATATTCCTTCTATAGATGAGCTTTCTAGTATTGTGGAGTACATCCCAGCAAAAGCACAACTCCTAGCCGAAGCCTTTTGGCCAGGACCAATAACGTTGGTTTTAAAAAAGAAAGCGATTATTCCAGATTTAATAACAGGAGGAAAAGATACCGTTGCCGTGCGTGTGCCTAATCACCCAACAACGTTAGAATTATTACACCGCTTAGACTTTCCATTAGCAGCACCAAGTGCCAATCCTTTTAGTAGTATTAGCCCAACTACAGCGCAACATGTAGAAACGTATTTTAAAGATGATATTAGAATGGTTTTAGATGGTGGAGCGTGCACAAGTGGTATTGAATCTACTATTATTGGTTTCGAAAATGACGAACCTATTATATATAGACTAGGTTCAAAATCATTAGAAGATATTGAAGCCATAGTTGGAACGATTGAAATTAAAAATTCGGTTAAAAGTCAAACGGAAGCTATTCCGGATGCACCAGGCATGTTAGAACGTCACTACGCACCAAAAACAAAAACCATCTTAACAAATAATATTTTAGAAGCAGTAAATCTTCATAAAAACAAACGTATTGGACTATTAACGTTTCAGTATGAAATTGAGCATCCTAATATTGAGGTTCAAATAGCACTTTCAACATCTGGTGATTTAGTTGAATCGGCTTCAAATTTATATGATGTGCTTCATCAGTTAGATAAGATGCATCTTGATATTATTATTGCTGAAGAATTCCCAGATTACGGCTTAGGAAAATCTATAAACGATAGACTCACAAGGGCTACAAAAAGTTAAAGTCTGCGGTCCATTTCTAAACCATCTGATTTTCAGCACAAAAATATTTCAATCAAGGTTTGGTAAATCAATACTTTATCGTAAATTTGCAAACTCTTTTTTAAAGAGAAATGTTTAATCTATTGTGTCATTTAAGACACAATTATAAATCAAATTAGTGTGGATACATTAAGCTACAAAACAGTTTCAGCAAACAAAGCTACCGTTAATAAGGAGTGGGTTTTAGTTGACGCTGAAGGACAAACTTTAGGTCGCTTAGCTTCGAGAGTAGCAATACTTTTAAGAGGTAAGCACAAGCCTAATTTCACGCCACACGTTGATTGCGGTGACAACGTAGTTGTTGTTAATGCAGAAAAAATCAACTTAACTGGTAACAAATGGACGGAAAAAAGTTACATCCGTCACACAGGTTATCCAGGTGGACAAAAAAGTCTGACAGCTACTGAATTGTTTGAGAAAGACCCAAGCAGATTAGTAGAGAAGTCAGTGAAAGGAATGTTGCCTAAAAACAAATTAGGAGCAGCCCTTTTTAGAAATTTAACTGTTGTTTCAGGTACAAAGCATGCTCATGCAGCTCAAAAACCTAAAACAATGACATTAAACGAAATTAACTAAATGGAAGTAATTCACAAAATTGGCCGTAGAAAGACGGCTGTTGCTCGTGTGTACGTTGCCGAAGGTAGTGGCAAAATCACAGTGAACAAAAAAGACATGGCGGATTATTTTACTACTGCAACATTGCAGTATAAAGTAAACCAACCTTTAGCCTTGACTAACAATGATGGCAACTTTGATATTACTGTTAACGTATATGGAGGTGGTATCACCGGCCAGGCAGAAGCAATACGTTTAGGCCTTTCTCGCGTTATGTGCGAGTTAGATCCTGAAAACAGATTAGTATTAAAGCCAGAAGGTCTATTAACGAGGGACCCAAGAATGGTAGAAAGAAAGAAATTCGGACAAAAGAAAGCTCGAAAGAAATTCCAATTCTCGAAACGTTAATATCCAAACAACACTTAATTCAGAACTTGATTTTTCAGGTTCTGAATTATTTTATTTTATTGAAAAGATTCTGAATCAACTTTGGAATCAATTTAAAATATTTCAAAATAAATTTGAAATAAAGTTTAGCATCTAAATGAAGCCAACAGCCTATAGCTAAAAGTTAAAAGCCCAACGGAACATTGCTAATTTAACAGAACGTAAACTATTACAAAATGGAAAAAGTAGAAGTAAAAGAATTACTTGAAGCAGGTGTACACTTCGGTCACCTTACACGTAAGTGGAACCCAAACATGGCTCCTTACATCTATATGGAACGTAACGGTATCCATATTATCAACCTTTATAAGACAGCAGCAAAAATTGAAGAAACTTCTGAAGCTTTAGCTAAAATAGCAGCATCAGGAAAGAAAATCTTATTCGTTGCTACAAAAAAACAAGCTAAAGACATCGTAGCTGAAAAAGCTGGTGCAGTTAACCAACCTTATATTACTGAGCGTTGGCCTGGTGGAATGTTAACTAACTTTGTTACAATCAGAAAAGCCGTTAAAAAAATGGCTTCTATTGATAGAATGAAGAAAGATGGTACATTCAACTCTTTATCTAAAAAAGAGCGTTTACAAGTAGATCGTTTACGTGCAAAATTAGAAAAGAATTTAGGTTCTATTTCTGATATGACACGTTTGCCAGGTGCTATCTTTGTTGTAGATATTATGCGTGAGCATATTGCAATAAAAGAAGCTCAAAAATTGAATATTCCAATTTTTGCAATGGTAGATACAAACTCTGATCCACGTGAAGTAGATTATTTAATCCCTTCAAATGATGATGCTTCTAAATCTATAGACAAAGTCTTATCTATCGTAACTTCTGCTATTGCTGATGGTTTAAACGAAAGAAAAGCTGAACGTTCAGATAAAGAAGGTAAAGCTCAAAAAGGAGAAGCTAAAGCTAAGCCTGCTCAAAAAGCAGAAAAAGCAGCTGTATCTGAAGAAGAAGAATAAATAACATTTATACAATACTAAAAGTCATTTGGTTCTTTTCTTTTTGAAAATTAATTAAATGACTTTTTAAATTTAAAAATTATGGAAAATACTGTAAAAATTACAGCAGCAGACGTAAACAAGCTAAGACAAGCAACTGGTGCTGGGATGATGGATTGTAAAAAAGCCTTAGTTGAAGCTGGTGGAGATTTTGATAAAGCCATTGACGTTTTACGTAAAAAAGGACAAAAAGTTGCAGAAAAAAGAGCTGACAGAGATTCTTCTGAAGGTGCTGCTGTTGCTAAAATAAATGCAGATAATACATCTGGTGTTGCTATCGTTTTAGGTTGTGAAACTGATTTCGTTGGTAAAAACGACACTTTTGTAGCATTAGCTAACCAATTAGCTGATATCGCATTAAATCATGACACAAAAGAAGCCTTTTTAGCTGCTGATTTTGGTGGTATGACTGTTGCAGAAAAATTAGTAGAACAAACTGGAGTTATCGGTGAGAAATTAGACATCACTGCTTTCGAAAAATTAGATGCTCCTTATGTTGGACAATATGTACACATCAACAAAATTGCTGCTTTAGTAGGTTTATCTGCTAAAGTTGATAACGTTGAAACTTTAGTTAAAGATGTTGCAATGCAAGTTGCTTCTATGGGAGCATCATCATTATCTTACAAAGATTTTGACCCTGCTTTTATTGCATCTGAAACTGAAGCGCGTATCGCTGTTATTGAAAAAGACAATATCGAATTAGGACGTTTAGGTAAAACCTTAAAGAATGTACCAAGTTACATCTCTATGGCTCAATTAACTCCTGAAGTTATTGCTGAAGCTGAAGAAGCTGCAAAAGCAGAATTAAAAGCTGAAGGTAAACCAGAACAAATCTGGGATAGAATTTTACCTGGTAAAATGGAGCGTTTCATTTCTGATAACACAACTTTAGACCAAGAACAATGTTTATTAGATCAAAAGTTTATCAAAGATGATAAGCAAACTGTTTCTGATTACGTTGCAACTTATGGTGACGTTACTGTTACTAGTTTTAAACGTGCTACAGTAGGATAATTAAGTAACTGCAAAAGCAGAATTTACATATCTTTTAAAAGTCATTATCCAAAATATGGATAATGACTTTTTTTTTAGCGTTTTTTTCACTTTTACAGATGCTAATAATTACGTAGCTTTGCTCAACTTTTAAATCATCTATTGAAATGAGCCAGGATGATACTAATTTTAAAAGAGTACGTACTTGGCAAATTTTACACAGACTAAAAATAGCAACAGAAACTATCTAATGAAATATAAAAGAATATTACTAAAATTATCTGGAGAAGCCTTAATGGGAAATCGTCAATATGGTATAGACCCTGAGCGACTTTCAGAATATGCTCTAGATATTAAAGAAATAACAGAATTAGGTGTAGAAGTAGCTATAGTTATAGGTGGTGGAAACATTTTTAGAGGTGTCGCAGGTGCTATGCACGGTATGGATCGTGTGCAAGGTGATCATATGGGTATGCTCGCCACTGTGATAAATGGTTTAGCTTTACAAAACGCATTAGAAGATAAAGGTATCAAAACACGTTTACAGACTGCTATTAAAATTAATGAAGTTGCTGAACCGTTTATAAGACGAAAAGCAATGAGTCATCTTAATAAAGGTCGTGTTGTAATTTTTGGTGGTGGAACAGGAAATCCTTATTTCACAACAGATTCTGCTGCCGTATTACGTGCCATAGAAATAGAAGCTGATGTAATCTTAAAAGGAACGCGTGTTGATGGTATTTATTCAGCCGATCCAGAAAAAGATAGTACAGCCGTTAAGTTTGATCAAATTTCTTTTAAAGATGTCTTACTTAAAGGTTTAAAAGTTATGGATACAACCGCATTTACTCTAAGTCAAGAAAATGAATTGCCAATTATTGTTTTTGATATGAATAAAAAAGGAAACTTACTAAAAGTAGTTTCTGGAGAAAATATAGGAACAGAAGTCAATGTTTAAACTTTGGCTTAAACTTTGATAACTCTCAATTAAAAAGTTAACACAATGAACGAAGACATTCAATTTATAATAGACACCACAAAAGAAGCTATGGATGCTGCTCTTAAGCATTTAGCTAAGCAATTCACAAATATTAGAGCAGGTAAAGCTAGTCCTGCAATGTTAGGTAGCGTCATGGTAGATTATTACGGCTCACAAACTCCGTTGAGTCAAGTGGCAAATGTAAATACACCAGACGGAAGAACAATAACAGTTCAGCCTTGGGAAAAAAATATGCTTCAAGAAATTGAACGTGGAATTATGATTGCTAATCTTGGTTTTAATCCCATGAATAATGGTGATACAATCATTATAAATGTACCACCACTAACTGAAGAGAGACGACGCGATTTAGCAAAACAAGCAAAATCAGAGGCTGAAGATGCTAAAATTGGGGTAAGAAGCGCACGTAAGGATGCTAATCATGACATTAAAGATTCGGATGTATCTGAAGATTTACAAAAAAATGCTGAAGCCGATGTGCAAAAGCTTACCGATACTTATGTTAAGAAAATAGACGAAGTTCTAGAGCTTAAGGAAAAAGAGATTATGACCGTGTAATTTTAACACGCATAAAATATAACATCCCATTACAATTGGGATGTTTTTTTTAATATCACAATTAAACATTTTAAATGCGAAAGCACCTGTTTGTCGTTTTACTTATAACGCTTGCATCTTACAGTTATGCACAGCAAACACTTGTAAGTAAAAAAGACTCAACAAAAACAGTTCAAGATTCCATTAAGAAAACAGAATTCTTAAATCATATTGGTAACGGATTTCTTCCTTTTAATTATTTCAATTTAGATTTAAAATACCTTATTAAGTTTAATCAATACGAAGGTGTAAGAAGCGGATTAGGTGGTGTTACTAATAACCGATTTTCTGAACGTTACCGCATCGATGGCTATTTGGTTTATGGTTTTAAAGATAAAGAAATTAAATACAAAATCGGTGGCGGATTTAGAGTTAATGAAGCAACAGACACATGGATTAATCTTGCTTATACTGATGATTTACAAGAAACAGGAAGTTCAAAATTTTTAACCGATAAGCGCTTTTTTACCTTTTTTGAACCACGTTTACTAAACATTGATTTGTTTCATAAACACATTACAAAATCGGTTTCAATACAACACAAAATAACTAATCATTTACTTTCAGAAACGCAATTAGCGACTTCTAAAATAGAGCCAACCTATTTTTACAATTTTGCCATAAAGGATAAAACCTACTCTACCTTTGATTTAAGTACTGTTAAAGCAAGTTTACAATGGAGTCCGTTTAGCACCTATACCACCGAAAATGACAAGTTGAAAGAGACCAAGGATGGTTTTCCAAAATTTACACTTCAATACACACAAGCCGTCAGATCTATTTTAGGTAGTGATTTTAATTTTTCTAAACTCGATTTTAGGACCGTACAACAATTTAAACATAAAAATGATGCCATAACAAGTATTACACTTGTTGCAGGTATTGCAGAAGGCAACACTCCAATAACACATTTGTATCACGCTTATCCAAATAACATTAGAAAAGAAACCATACTTCAGCGTTTTTCTGTTGCGGGTTTAAATAGTTTTGAGACGATGTATTTCAATGAGTTTTTTAGCGATCGGTTTTCAACATTACAACTAAAGCACACTTTTAATCGTTTTAATATTTCGGATCGTTTTAAACCACAACTGGTTTTAATATCGCGCTATGCTGTCGGAAACATGAATAATATTAGCAGACACCAAGGCATTGAGTTCAGTACTCTCGATAAACTCTACTCTGAATCTGGTTTTGAAATTAACAAATTGCTCTTCGGTTTTGGACTCAGTTTTGCCTACAGATATGGTGGTTATCACTTGCCTAATTTTGAAGATAACATTGCCTTTAAGTTTACCTTCAATATTTCACTTTAGTATAAATTATATTACTGTTAATTAACCTACAAATCCTTAGGTTTTTTCTACCTTTGCCGCTCATTTCTCTCGCTAGACGAGATTTATGTAGAATGATGGTTTCATCAAAACAATAATGTTTATTTCAATCAATTTCTTATGAGCTTGCTCTAAGGCAGTTTTACTACAGCATGTTTAAACTTTTTACCACAGGATTTTGGGAAGCTATTGCAAGACTTATTCTTCGTAATAAAATCTTTATTCTTATTGCTATTATCTTAGCAACTATATTTTTCAGCTCCCAATGGAAACACATGCGTTTTTCATCTACGGAAGCGAATTTACTACCAGATGACCACGAAGTAAACCTTGTTTATAACGAATTTTTAGAAATTTTTGGAGAAGAAGGCAACCTTGTTGTACTCGGTGTCAAAGATTCTACACTATTCTCTGTAAAACAACTGAATGCTTGGAATAAACTTGCAGATTCCTTTAAAGGCTATGATGAAGTTGAAGCTGTTTTATCTATAAAAGATCTAAAAAAACTAGTTAAAAACACTGAAAAGGTACAGTTTGAATTAGAACCTTTTATAACGGATTCCATAAGTAGTATTGAAGAGGTTAACAAACTTCAAGATGAACTTTTTAATCAATATCCTTTTTACGATAATTTCTTATTTAATGCAGAGACCAAAACTATAAGAACGGCACTCTACTTAAAGAAAGATATTATTAATACACCTGCTAGAAAAGCATTTATTTTAAATAACCTTCAGGAAAAAATTGATGCCTTTGAAGCCCAAACCGGACTCGACGTTAGAGTTTCGGGAATGCCTTATATCCGAACTTTAAGTTCGCAGAGCATTATAGATGAAATTCCTATTTTTATTGGTGGAGCACTATTTGTAACCTCATTAATTTTCTTCTTGTTCTTTAGATCCTTTAGAGCGACTTTTATTTCGCTGGTGGTAGTTTGTATTGGAGTGATGTGGACCTTTGGAATCTTAGGTATACTAGGTTATGAAATTACAGTACTAACGGCTTTAATTCCACCTTTAATCATCGTTATCGGAATCCCAAATTGTATTTTCTTAATCAACAAATTTCAACATGAAGTAAAATCTCACGGAAATAAAGTAAAGTCGTTACAACGTGTAATTACTAAAGTTGGTAACGCTACTTTAATGACTAATGTAACAACGGCTTCTGGTTTTGCTACATTTATACTTACAGAAAGTACACTACTTAAAGAGTTTGGTATTGTTGCTTCGTTGAGCATTCTTGCCATTTTCACATTGTGTTTACTCATTATTCCTATAATGTATACGTTCTTGCCTTACCCTAAAGAACGCCATTTAGAACATTTAAATAAACGTTGGATTGGTGCCTTTGTGAATTGGATGGAATCCATGGTAAAGAATAAAAAGATAACAATTTATATTACTACTCTTATTCTAATTGTTGTTAGTATTATTGGTATTCACCAAATTAAAATTTCGGGTAGTCTCATTGAAGACATGCCTCAAAACACAGAATTTTTTAAGGATATTCGATTTTTCGAATCTGAATTTAATGGTATTATGCCATTAGAAATAATGATAGATACGAAGCGTAAAAAAGGAGTTATGAAATTAGCGACTTTAAAACGTATGGATGAGCTTGAGGAATTAATTACGGATATCCCAGAATTATCGCGACCAATTTCGGTGGTAAGTCTTGTAAAATATAGCAAACAAGCCTATTACAACGGTAATCCTAAATATTACCAATTACCAACAAGTCAAGAAAATAGTTTTATCTTATCGTATGCTAAAAACTCAACCTCGAATGTTGATATGCTTAGCAATTTTGTAGATAGCACAGGCCAATATGCACGTATTACTACGTTTATGAAGGATATTGGTACTGATAAAATGGAGCGTATTCAAGAAGACCTTCAAGCTGAAATAGACAAGTTATTTCCTAAAGAACGTTATAATGTAATCATTACAGGTAAAGCTTTAGTTTTTCAAAAAGGAACTAAATATTTGGTTAAAAACTTAGCCATTTCATTGACACTTGCCATTGTACTTATTGCGCTATTTATGGCGTATTTGTTCCGTTCTTTTAAAATGATAATTGTATCCTTAATTCCTAATTTACTACCACTTTTAGTAACAGCAGGAATCATGGGTTACATTGGTGTACCTATAAAGCCTTCAACTATTTTAGTGTTTAGTATCGCTTTTGGTATTTCGGTAGATGATACTATTCACTTTTTAGCAAAATACAGACAAGAGTTACAAGCCAACAATTGGAAAATTAAAAAATCTGTTTATGCAGCACTTAGAGAAACCGGCGTTAGTATGATTTATACTTCAATTGTATTATTCTTTGGGTTCTCGGTATTTACCATTTCTAGCTTTGGTGGCACCGTAGCTTTAGGAGCTTTAGTTTCTATAACCTTACTATTTGCCATGCTGTCTAACTTACTCTTGTTACCGTCGTTATTACTATCTTTAGAGCGCAATATTGCCAATAAAGAAGTCTTAAGAAAACCTTCCATCAATGTTATTGCTTTGGAAGATGATAACGAAGACGACAAATCAAACTAAGCATATCATTATATTTTAGCCTTAAAAAATTATTAAAAAAATGACTTCAAAAACTGTAGCACAATTATTATCACAAGATGTCACCTTACAAGACGTTAGCATTAAAGGGTGGGTAAGAACGTTTAGAGCCAATCGATTTATAGCTTTAAATGATGGTTCTACCATAAATAATATTCAATGTGTTGTTGATTTTGAAAATTTTGACGAAGCCCTTTTAAAGCGTGTTACTACGGGAGCTGCAATTCATATTACAGGCGAGTTAGTAGAAAGTCAAGGTAAAGGACAATCGGTTGAAATTGTTGTAAAAACATTAGAGGTTCTAGGCGATTCTGATCCAGAAACCTACCCTATTCAACCCAAAAAACACTCGTTTGAATTTTTAAGAGAAAACGCTCATTTACGTACAAGAACAAATACGTTTAGTGCTGTAATGCGTTTA
The DNA here is from genome assembly GCF_013403915.1 of Winogradskyella pacifica. Classification (GTDB taxonomy): domain Bacteria; phylum Bacteroidota; class Bacteroidia; order Flavobacteriales; family Flavobacteriaceae; genus Winogradskyella; species Winogradskyella pacifica. The sequence continues at coordinate 66,831 of NZ_JABFDI010000010.1, read as the reverse complement.
CGTTCTTCATTATCTTTTGCTGTTCATAAATACTTTAATGAAAATGGCTTTAACTATATGCACACACCTATTATTACAGGAAGTGATGCTGAAGGTGCAGGTGAAATGTTTAAGGTTACCAACTTAGATTCAAAAAACCCGCCATTAAATGAAGATGGTTCTGTAAATTATAAAGAAGATTTCTTCGGAAAAGAAACAAATTTAACGGTATCTGGTCAGCTTGAAGCTGAATCTTACGCTATGTCTTTAGGGAAAGTGTATACGTTTGGCCCAACGTTTAGAGCAGAAAACTCTAATACGTCGCGTCACTTAGCTGAATTCTGGATGATAGAACCAGAAGTTGCTTTTATGGACTTAGCTGGTAATATGGATTTGGCTGAAGATTTCATGAAGTCTGTATTGAGCTATGTTTTAGAAAACAATAAAGAAGATTTAGAGTTTTTAGACAAGCGTCTTTTAGATGAAGAAAAAACAAAACCTCAGGCAGAACGCAGCGAAATGAGCTTAATTGAAAAAATTAAGTTTGTTGTAGATAACAACTTTAAACGTGTAAGCTATACAGAGGCTATAGATATCTTAAAAAACTCTAAACCAAATAAAAAGAAGAAATTCAATTATATTATTGAAGAATGGGGAGCTGATTTACAATCTGAGCACGAACGTTTCTTAGTAGAAAAGCATTTTAAATGTCCAGTAATATTATTTGATTACCCAGCCAACATTAAAGCCTTTTACATGCGTTTAAATGAAGACGGAAAAACGGTAAGAGCTATGGATATTTTATTCCCCGGTATTGGCGAAATGGTTGGAGGATCGCAACGTGAAGAGCGCTTAGATGTCTTAAAAGAAAAGATGAAAGCTTTAGATATTTCTGAAGAAGAGTTATGGTGGTATTTAGATCTACGTAAATATGGTTCGGCAGTACATTCTGGTTTCGGATTAGGATTTGAACGCTTAGTTATGTTTGCTACAGGAATGGGAAATATAAGAGATGTTATTCCTTTTCCTAGAACACCACAAAATGCAGAGTTTTAATTTCTAAATAATATACCTGATAGGTTTCAAAAACCTGTCAGGTTTTTTTATTACATTTATAATCAACAGAAATTTTATGTCTCTAAAGCAGTTTTTATCATTTAAACTATCTCAAAAGTTATCTCCACAGCAGATACAACTTATGAAGTTGATTCAATTGCCTACACAGGCTTTTGAGCAACGTTTGAAGCAAGAGTTAGAAGAAAACCCCGCCTTAGATACCGGAAAAGAATCAGAAGCGTCTGAAGACAATGTAGATGAATTTGATAATTCTGAAACGGATTATGATGACAATGAAACGATTGAAGCTGATGATATTAATATCGACGAATACCTAAGCGACGATGAAATCCCTGAATACCGTACGCAAGCCAATAATTACAGTGCTGATGATGAAGATAAGACGATGCCTTATGCTGCTGGGACTTCATTTACGCAACATTTAATAAATCAGTTAAACACCTTTAGATTAACCGAACAAGAAGAAGAAATTGCGTATTTCCTGGTTGGTAGTGTTGATGAAAGCGGTTACATACGTCGTTCTCTAGCTGATATTACAGATGATTTAGCTTTTACACAAAATGTGTATACAACAGAAGAGGAAGTTGAAAAAGTACTAAATATTGTGCATCTATTAGATCCTGCAGGTGTTGGCGCTCGTAATCTTCAAGAATGTTTAAGCATTCAGTTACATAGAAAAGAACAGCATCCAGATGTTGAATTGGCAACAACTATTATAGATAAAGGCTTTGAGCAATTTACCAAAAAGCACTATAAGAAGTTAATGCAAAAATTTAATATTAACGAAGAGCAACTCAAAGAGGCTATAGAAGAGGTCGAAAGACTTAATCCTAAACCTGGTGGTTCTTATGCTGGTAATAACAAAATCGTAGAACATATTGTACCAGACTTTGCTATAAAGATTGTAGATGGAGAATTGGAACTTACTCTAAATGGTAGAAATGCACCAGAATTGCATGTCTCTCGGGAATACAATAATATGCTTAAAGGTTATAAAGAGACTAAAGAAAAGTCTAGAGCCCAAAAGGATGCAGTAATGTTTATAAAACAAAAATTAGATGCTGCTAAGTGGTTTATTGAAGCGGTAAGACAACGCCAGCAAACTTTATTTGTTACCATGAGTTCGATTATGCATTACCAAAAAGAATACTTCTTATCTGGTGATGAGCGTAATTTGCGCCCTATGATATTAAAAGATATCGCTGACGAAATTGAAATGGATGTGTCTACCATTTCTAGAGTTGCCAATAGTAAGTATGTTGACACTCCATACGGCACAAAATTAATTAAAGAATTCTTCTCAGAATCGATGACTAACGATCAAGGTGAAGAAGTTTCAACTAGAGAAATTAAAAAGATTCTAGAAACGGTTATAGAAGAAGAAAGTAAAAAGAAACCTTTAACTGATGAAGCGCTTTCTAAAATCTTAAAAGAAAAAGGTTATCCAATAGCAAGACGGACTGTTGCTAAATATAGAGAGCAATTAGATATTCCTGTGGCGCGATTGAGAAAGGAACTTTAAGTTTTTAATTAGTACAACTTTCACAATAACTTCTGCGCAAATAATCGTTTGCCAATAGCTGAAACGTGACTCCTCCATTTTCAACAGCATTAAATATTTTACAATATCTTTTACTGTTAAGGTTTATAGCGTTTAACATAATTGCTCTATAAGCATCAGTCTTAGTGAGCTCATTATCTGTTAGTGTTAAGTTTAAGTAGTAAAATAGTAGATCTTCATCAACATCTATAGAACGTGCCTTTTTAGTTAATAATTCAGCCGCTTTATCCGTATTTGCATAATACACCAAATACTGCGCTAAACTAAAATAGTCAAAATCAGAAAGGGATACTTTCTTATAGGCATTAGTAATGTAATTTACCGACTTATCTTTGTTTTTGTAATCGCGCTCGCGCATATACTTTTCACTTTTAATGATGTGATAATTAATCATCATCCTATCGATAAGCTGCTGGTCAATACCAAAACTTTTTAGAGCGTAAATTTCTGATTTAAACGTATCATCATTTACAGGTTCAATATTGTGACGCCAAATTAAAAATTTCAAGGCAACTAAATTATAACGCACTTTTGGATTCTTAGCTTCTAATTTTTTAAGAGCTTCTAGTTCATTCCTTACGATAATAAGTTGCTTTTGGTCTAATTGGTATTTAATGGCACTATTGTTATTTAAGAAATCAATGAATTTCAACTGTGCAGGAATTTCCATATTTTTTAAAATATTTGGTGATACTTCCTTATTCTTTAGTTTTTCAAAAATTGAATTCTGTATTTGGGCAGCTTCATCTAATTTACCATCCTTTATGGACGAATTAAAGAGTCCCACGAGCTCTGTTGTAGATTTTGCCTTATAGATATCTTTCCGTTCCAATTCTAACGTAATAATCGCTTTTCTATGGTTTTTTAAATACGGCTCCATATCTTGAGAAAAAGCACCTACAAGCTTAGATTTTAATTCACTCTTACTTAGAGCCTTTAGGTTCTCGTGTTTTGTACCTTCAATATCATTTAAAAATTCAACCCAATTTTCTGAAGAAGATATAGTTGTTTTGATATTGGGTTTCTGATATGATTGAATGGCCTTGGCAATACTATTAGCTCTTTCTTGTTGCAATTCTATATTGCGTTCTAAACCACCTTCAATAGATGAATACGCTTTGATGTTTATCGTCTTTATATTGAAATTTGTTAAGTTCAATGAATCGTAAACTGGCTTTATATCCGCTGATGAGTATTGTGTCTTATTCTTCTCAAACGGTATTTTAAACCGAAGCGTTTTGTACTTTATTTGAAATGACTCATCTTCAGTATCTGCAACTTTTTCATTTTTAAAACTTATAGAATTTAAATACATGCCCATATCTAGCAAGTCCCATTTATAGGCTTTAATATCATAGATAATTTGATAGCGACACAGTGTTTTATTACCTAAGAAAAGCATATTGTATTCTAGTTCTTTATTCTTCAGGTTATCTGGTAATTTACCCACTAATACACGATAGGAATTTTCACCAATAGATTTTAGGCCGCTTTTAAGTCGAGAGGCATAGACAGGTCTTAACAATTCACCCCTAATCTGATCCGTTTTAATGGTTTCTATGGCGCAATCATACATATCCTTAGAAACGACATCAATAGCAATACCATCCGTATCACTTTTAAATAAACTATTGAACCACGATTTGTCATTGGTATGAAAGTACAAATTACCATTGTCATTTTTTATAGTAAAATTTACTTCTTTAGGTTTTTGCTGAAATGCCGAAAAACAATTCCTACAAGCTCGATTTCTTTCAGATTCCGATTTGGGGAAAATGATTCCATAATTACCTTGAGCCAAGGTATAATTTAGACTTAGTAAAATGAGTAAACTTAGAGTGATGTATTTTTTAATCATTCGTTGTTTTTTATAAAAGTAAAATATATAATCTACTTATAAACTATAGCATCAATATTTTGAAGATAAAACTTTACATTTGTTATTACACATGAAAGAATTTATTTTAAAAGGTATATCGTTTGTTTTTCACCCATTAATAATGCCATTATTGGGTATATTATTTTACTTTTCTAAAACTCCACGTTACATTCCAGAGCCGATAAGAAATGCTAAAATATTTTCGATTGTAATCCTTACAATCATTTTACCGATCCTTTTATTCTTCCTACTCAAAACGATCAATAAGGTTAATTCTATCTATCTAAAAAGTACCAAAGAGCGCTTAATACCATTATTTATCAATTGTATTATAATTGTGTTGATTCTAATACGCGTATTAACACCAGATGAAATTATAGAATTATACTACTTCTTTTTAGGTATTCTATGTTCTACTTTAACATGTTTTATATTGGCTGTGTTTAAAATAAAAGCCAGTATTCATATGATAGCTGCCTCTGGCTTTTTTATGTTCGCTGTTGCATTAAGTTTGCATTATCATATAAATATCATTGGTACAATTGCGCTAATGATGATTATTCTAGGTGCCATTGCCACATCGCGTTTACATCTAAAAGCGCACACCCCTCAAGAATTGATAATAGGTGTTTTTACAGGATTAATGCCGCAGTTTATCCTTCTTAATTATTGGTTATAGGACATAAAACATCAATCCTATTTTTAAGGATTTCATATCTATACTTTCACCTTCGAACGCTATGTCATTATCAAAAATTGAGTTTAAACCATAATACACATGAAAATTCCAAGTACTATAACCAGCACTCAGAGTTAAACCATATTGAATTTTATTAAAGCTATCTATATTAGACAGTTTCTCATTAGCCAAATCACTCTTAAAAGTTGTAGTATTATATAGTAAGTACCCTATTTTAAACCCTGTGTAAATACGCCAAAAATTATAATCTTCTGGATTAGAAGTTCTCCATCTAATTTCTAAAGGCACTTCTACGAGGTACGTAGCAAACTTATTCTTAGATACATTATAGTCACTTTCATCTATTTTACTAAAGGATATCGTCTTATTAATTTCTTCAATCAATACGTTTTTTTGGTTATAAGAATTAGTAGAAACCCCTAAACCTAAACCTATCGAAACATTACGTTTTTCGTTAATTGGCATATCTCTTATAAAACCAAAATGAAACCCCGATGAAAAACCAGATTGAGAGACTCCATTCGGCTTTTCATTCAGTATATTATAGGTTACTGACGCATAGAATTGGTCCTCTCTGTAATCTTTATATAATTTGGACGCATCTGTATTCTCATTTTGCGAAAACCCCAAAAAACCTATTAATATAAATATAAGTAGCAAGTAACTTTTTATGTGTTGATACCGATACTTTTTTAGATTGTGATATGCTCTCATTATAATCTTTTATTTAGAGATAACGTATTTAGCATGATTGTTAAATATTGATAAAGCTACAAAATCTTTAATATCAATTAAACAAAAAACGCCCTGAGATTGTTTCTCAGGACGTTTTTATATAAAATTAAGAATTTATTATAAATTTTCGTTTTTAGTATTAGCTATATACATCACTTTTAATGCATTAGCCTTACGCAATTCTTGCTTAATATCTGATACTAAACCTGCATTGGTTTCTTTATCGATTTTAAGACCAATTACGACTCTACTTTGTAAGTCTTCGTTCAAATCGTTTATACCCTGAATAACTGATGATTGCACATCTTCTACAGTAATATAAGCATCATTAAATTGAATCCTTGGTTCTTTACCAAATTGCTTGTATAAATCGCTTGGTTTTCCTGCATAAATAAAGATTGTTCTGTCTTTTTTAAGTTTTTCAACCTGATCGGCACTAGGCAATCTGTTTTCAATCATTAAAGTACTGTCTCTCATTACAGTTGCAACCATAAAAAAGAAAAGCAACATAAATACAATATCTGGAAGTGATGCCGTTGAAATTGCGGGCAATCCACCTTTATCTTTTTTTCTAAACTTAGACATAATTGTTACTTTTTATTATTTTTCAGGTTCTGCTTCAGACAATTTCATTGGGAATAATAACTTAACGGTTTCAATTCGCTCATTAAGTACTTCATCCTTACTAAATTGATTCTTCTCTTTCTCTTCAAGCATAGCGGTAAACACCTTATCAGCATCTGGATAATACTTTTTGTATAGTCTTTCTGCTTCTCGCTCTCTTAAGAAATTATAGGCTGCAACCAACTCATTTTGTACATCGATGTACTTTTCATAAGTGGTTTCTCTATCGTGCTTCATTGAGATAATTGCTTTATCTGGATGGTCTGAGGAATCCTCTAAACGCTTTCCTTTACAATAATCACAAGACTCACCTTCTGGGTTAGTTCCGCCTCCATTATCTAAAAAATCAATAGCTGCTTGTCTTAGTTCACTAATCGGAATTTCCTCCTCTTCTACTAAGAGTTGGTTATTACGGTTAATATTAACAGTAAATAGATTTTTTTGTCTAATAATTGGTGGTTCAACTTCAGTGTCATCAATAGGTGGCAAACTTCTTAATAATCCTTTGTCCTTTTCAATAGTAGTTGTTACTAAGAAAAAGATAAGTAATAAGAAGGCAATGTCAGCCATTGATCCTGCATTTACTTCGGGTGCTGCTCTTTTTGCCATGTTATATTATTTACTAATTACTTTTTTAACTCCTGAGAAAATCATAGTTATTGCAGCAATTGCTAATAATACATAGAATGCAATTAAACCGGCACCAACCATGTGAGACTGTCCTTCTGTTGCCAAATCGTCACCACTTTTGTATACTATTGTATCTCCTCCAGATAAAGCATAAGAAATGGCTAATACAGCTACAAACGCACCAACACCAATTAATGTACTTTTAAGAGAAGCCGTATTTGTAATTAGATTTTGTACAACAAAAAATAATACAAATGCAACAACTAATCCTAATATCACGTAAGCACTGTAGGCCATAGGCTCAAACAAACCTGCTTCACCACCTGTTTCCATAGCTTCGTCACCAGCAACAATAATTCTCACAAGAGAAATGATACCAAACAAACTAAGAGCAGCGGCAATAATTTTAAATATTTTGTGCATAATTAATTTTTATTTTTTGTGTCTTACTAATAAATCCATCAAAGTAATTGATGCATCTTCCATATCATTTACAATACTGTCTATTTTCGCAATGATATAATTATAAAAAATTTGAAGTATAATCGCTACAATAAGACCAAATACAGTTGTTAAAAGTGCGACTTTAATACCACCTGCTACTAATGATGGGTTCATATCACCTGCAGCTTCAATTTTATCAAATGCAGAAATCATACCAATTACCGTACCCATGAAACCAAGCATTGGCGCCAAAGCGATAAATAATGAAATCCAAGACACATTCTTTTCTAATTGTCCCATTTGTACACCACCATAAGCTACAACAGCTTTTTCAGCAGCATCGATATCTTCATCGGCTCTGTCTAAACCTTGATAGAATATAGAGGCAACAGGTCCTTTTGTATTTCTACAAACTTCCTTTGCTGCTTCGATACCACCAGAGTTTAGTGCATCTTCTACATTTTGAGTTAATTTTTTAGTGTTTGTAGTCGAAAGATTTAAAAAGATAATTCTCTCAATAGCAATTGCCAAACCAAGAATTAAACATAATAGTACAATACCCATAAAGCCTGCACCCCCTTCAATAAAACGCTTTTTTAATACTTGATGGAAACTCAAATCTTCTTCTGCCGCAGCATCATCACTTTGAGTTACACTTGTTACAGTTGCTGTTGCACTTGCAAAGGCTGTTGTTGCATTGGCATTAACAGTTCCGATAGCCATTAAACATGTTATGGCAAGGATAGAAAATAATCTTTTCATTGTTCTGAATCTTAATTTTATTAGTTAAAGTGTTAAAGGTAAAAAAAAATATGCAATAATCACGTAAAATATCAGCAGAGAGGAAGGGATTCGAACCCTCGATACCCTTTTGAGGTATACACACTTTCCAGGCGTGCGCCTTCGACCACTCGGCCACCTCTCTCTAAATTTATTTCAAATTACATAGTGCCAAATAACGAAAAAATCTTCAAACACTAAAATTTATAGTGTTATTTTCTGTTATTTTTAGGACATTTCACCTCTTAAGGACGTTTCGAAAATAGTTTTGAATTCTTTTCCTTCAATTTTCTCGCCTAAAAGGTACATCATTTTGGCTATCGCCGCTTCTATAGTAATATCTTTTCCGGAAATAACACCAATCAATTTTAACTGTGAACTGGTTTCATATTGGCCCATATTTACACTACCTCCTGCGCATTGGGTGACATTAATTATATGAAGACCATTGTTAATTGCTTCACTTAATAATTTTATAAACCAAGCTTCGCTTGTCGCATTGCCAGAACCGTAAGTTTCTATAATAAGTCCTTTAATTAATTTACTTCTAAGAATGGCTTCACATATTGGTCTAGAAATACCTGGAAACAATTTTAAAACCCCAATATTAGTGTCCATGGCTGTACGCAAAATCAATTTTGTGTTTGGCGTTGGCTTCCATAAATGTTCAGAATTGACTTTTAAATGAACTCCAGATTCTGCTAAATGCGGATAATTTAACGACTCAAAAGCTTCAAAATGTTCAGCATTTAATTTTGTAGTTCTATTGCCTCTGTATAATTTATATTCAAAATACAAGCCTACTTCTCTAATGACAGGTATACCTTCAATATTTAAAGAGGCCATCTGTATAGATGTAATTAGATTTTCCTTTGCATCTGTACGTAAATCTCCAATTGGTAATTGTGAACCGGTAAAGATTACTGGTTTTGCTAAATTTTCTAACATAAAACTAAGTGCAGATGCCGAATAACTCATCGTATCACTACCATGCAAAACCACAAAACCATCATATTTTAAATAATTCTCACCTATAATCGTCGCTATATCTCCCCAATATTTAGGATTCATGTTGGATGAATCTATGGGTTCGTCAAAAGAAATGGTGTCAATGGTACAATCTAGTAATCGTAATTCTGGGATCTTAACAAGCAGACTATTAAAATCGAATGCTTTTAGCGCACCAGTTTCAACATCTTTAATCATACCAATGGTGCCACCGGTATATATTAATAGAATATGTGGTTGTTTTGTCATTTAAATTCCGAATATAGCTTTTGAATTTTCTGTAGTAATGGTAGCGATTTCTTCTTCACTTATTTCATAAAGTTCTGCTAATTTTTCTAAGACTTTATATATATGAGCACTTTCATTTCGTTTTCCTCGGAATGGTTTTGGTGCCAAATAAGGCGAATCCGTTTCTAAAACTATGTGCTTGAGATCTATTTGATTGATAAATTGGTCTATTTTACCATTCTTAAAGGTAACGACTCCTCCTATTCCTAATTTCATATTATAGGAAATTGCCTTTTCCGCTTGCTCTAAAGTACCAGTAAAACAATGAAAAATCCCGAATAAATCATCAGACTTCTCGTGTTCTAAAACTTCAAAAATTTCATCGAAAGCGTCCCTACAATGAATAACGATAGGCAACTTATATTGTTTTGCAAGATTTATTTGATGTTTGAAGGCTTCAATTTGAATATCTAAAGTCGTTTTATCCCAATACAAATCAATTCCAATTTCTCCAATAGCACAAAATTTTCGTTGCGCTAATAATTCGTCCACAAGACGCAATTCCTCTTTATAATTATCTTTTACAGAAGTAGGATGCAAACCCATCATTAAAAAGACATGTTCAGGGAAATCTTTTTCGAGTTGAAGCATAGATTCTGTATAGGTAGAATCTATTGCCGGAATGAAAAACCGTGTTACGTTAGCATCTATAGCTCGCTGAATCATTTCTGCCCTGTCTTCATCAAAAGCCTCACTGTACAAATGGGTATGGGTATCTGTAATAATCATTTTGCAAAAGTAAAAAAGTCATCTTGGATTTGATGACTTTCGTTTTAGTATTTATTTTAAAGGGCTATAGCGCTATATTACTAGCGTTTAAAGTTTAGTCTAATTTCTCCAATAATTCTTGAGCCGTTTTGTAATCTTCTGCATCCTGAGGTATCGTTTTAAGAACTTTAATACACTCTGACTCTTTATCTTGTTTTAAATAATTTAAGGCCAAAATCCATTTTGCTTTATTTTGATAGGCTGAATTCCCATTCGTTATTTTTCCTAATAAAATCTCAGCTTCTTCAAACCGATTGGTTTCAACCAAAGCCATAGATTTATATAATTGAATTTCTAAATTGGTAAAATCATCTTCTAAAATAAGATTAAAGACCTTTATAGCTTCTTTATAATTCTTTGCATTAAAGCTCTGTTCTCCTTTGCTAAAATTAGAATCATCAGAACTTCTAACCGTTAAACTAATAGGATCAAAGTTATTATAATCATCATATTTAGGACCTCCAAACTGGTTAAAAACAAAGAATCCTAAAAGAACGACCACAGAGGCTGCAACAGCATACTTATAGAAATTAGATTTTGGAGACGGCTTAACTACGAGTTCCTTATCGTGAATGGCATTAAAATGCTGACTAGAAATAACATCTAAATTGGCTTTGAAATCAAAAATTTCGCGTTCGTTTGCAATTTGATGTTCTAGATTTGAAGATAGATCTTTATAAATCTCAAAAGACTTATTAAATTCAGGATCTGATTCTAATCGCATATTAAATGCTAATAAATCCTCCTCAGACAAATCTCCAACGAGGTAAGCTTCAAACTGTATATAATCTTGTTCTTCCATAATATTAATAATTAAGTCGGTTAAATTTAGGGGATGCTTTCACAAGTTTTGTTAATTGCCCTATGCATAACGATTTTTTCTTTCGTGCATAAGCATAAGTGATGTCGAGACTTTTAGCAACGTCTTCCATAGATTTTATTTTAAAAGATGCTTTAAGTAAATCTTTACAGGCATCTCCTAATTGTTGAAACATCTCATTAAATAAGGCTTGTTTATTTTCGAAAATCGAAGTTTCAAAAGACAATACTTGTGCATCATCATCCTTAGATAACACCTCTTCATTAATTGTTACCTCTTTCCCCTTACTTTTCTTTAATTGATTTAACCACTTTCGTTTACAGAGCAAGAAAAAATAAGCATCAAACGGACATGTTAATTGTAGTTTCTTTTGTTTCGCTTGGTTATATATGGTTATAATAGTTTCTTGAATAACATCTTGTGCATCATATGCATCTCCACTATTCTGCTTGATATAATTAATCACCTTGGGCGCAAACTTATCATAGATCGCTTGAATAATAAAGGCATTGTTGTCGGCTAATCCATCAATATATTTTTGGTCTTCGTGTAATTTTTTATCGTTCATGAACCCTTTATTTTCAACGAATTTAAAGAATATTTACAAATTGAGGGTAACAATTTTAAATGTGTTTTTATATAAGGGTGTAACGGTGAAACAAAACTGAACAAAACAAAATCAAAATAATTAATTCAAAAACCCTCGATTATGAAACTTACAATTTTATTTTTTGCAACAGTAGTATTAGGTTTCTCAACTTTAAACGCTACAACTAAAAGCACGATCGCAACTAATGAAACGTCATTAGAAATTACAACAGACAATATCATAAAAGTTTATGATTGGATAGTAATCACTAAAAGCGGTAAAAGTGAAGGGACCTCACTAAACCTTGAAGATGCAAAACGCATGATTACCCTATTCAGCTCTGGAGAAATCATCTTAAAAAAGCAAATTAAAAGCTTTAAGGTTTTAAAATCTGAAGCAAACGACACATCAAAAAGGCTTTACTTATGGATCGTAGAAAGTAGACATAGTAAATCTCAAGGCTTTGCATCATCCAAATCTGCAGCAGCAAGAATGATTACGTTAGCTTCAAAAGGCGATATAATAACCTATAAGGTAATCGCAAGCAGCAAATATTAAAAAAAATCAAAAAACAGGGTAACAATTTCATTACCCTGTTTATATAACAACAGATAACCATAAATTCAACTATTATGAAAACAATTAAAAACATTCACATCAGAACAAGTACAAAACGTATTTTAAGTAAAAAACTATTCAGCCTTTTTGCCCTATTATTAATAACCTCAATACTTGCTACTAGCTGTAATCCTAAAGACGATGCCGATGACAGCCTACTAAATGAAGGACCACCTACAGCTCAAGAATTTAAAAACATTAGAGACATCGCACTAGATAACCATACTCAACTATTTAGTTTTAATACAGACGATGGTTACATTTCATTAACCTCAGAAAACGGTGTTCAAATTAATTTAAATGCAAATTGCCTTACCGACAATGGCAACCCAGTTTCTGGGGACATAACCTTAGAATATGTTGAAATTTTTGAAAAAGGTAGTATGTTAACGACCAATAAACCTACTATGGGAAAATTACCAAATGGTGATAAAGCCTTAATAATTACTGGGGGAGAATTCTTTATTGAAGCCACTCAAAATGGGACTGTTTTAGATACAAACTGTGGCTTACAATTAATGATTCCAACAAGCTTAACAGGAGGCGCTGATCCAGACATGAGCCTTTGGACTGGCGAAATAGATGCAGATGGCAACTTACTTTGGGATGAAATTGAGGATAACACCAATGGAGATGGAGGTCTATTTTTAGAAGGTGAAAATTATTATGGGATTTTGGAAGGATTTGGCTGGACCAATGTCGATAAATTTTATAATGATCCAAGACCAAAAACAACACTTCAAGTACAACCACCAGCGGGTTACGATAATCAAAACAGTGCAGTGTATTTATCTTACGATGGCGAATTACCAGCCTTAGCACAATTAGACACTTACGATGATACTTTAAATCTTTTTAGTGAACATTACGGACAAATACCAATTGGTTTAGAATGTCATGTTATTTTTATTTCTGAATCTGATGGAGAGTGGAGATATTCTATTAAACCAGTAACTATTGTTGCTAACGAAATTATTACGTTTTATTTAGGGGAGACTACAGTAGGAACGGAAGCTTCATTAACAGCTTTAATAAATGATTTACCATAAATCACGCTTACCTACTTAGTTTATAAAAGTCAGAAATTAATTTTTCTGACTTTTTGTGCTATCTATAAACAACCATAAATCCTTTTTACTTGATAATTAGAACCCTATTAGTTATTAATTGTTAAATTTAATCACAATAAATTCACCTCCATGAAACCTATAACTCTATTTTATTTCGTTTTTAGCTTTTCAGTTTTTAGTTTTGCACAGCAAGACATTGCAAAAGATACCACACGTAGAACGGCAAGTATTGAACATAAAAATCTTGGCAACCAAATTGAATTTAAGGCAAACGCACCAGAACTCAACCAGATTGCAGGTGCACCAAAAGCTTTTTACACTAATTTCTGGGAGTTTGGAGATGGTACATTTAGCAAAGAAAAAGAACCTAAAAAAACCTATAAAAGAAATGGAGACTACACCGTTAGGTTATGGGCAACCAATAATTACGATACCGGAAAACCTCCATTAACACGTCCTAAAAAAATAAAAGTTAATAATGCTACTGACGATTACAAAGATGAAGCATCAATGGATAGTGCTTTAAACCTTCAACGCAATAGAGAGCCCATGCCAAATGAGGATATCGTCATTGTTTTAAGTTATAAAAACACAAAATCATACACCACCAATGGAAAATTCTTTTTGTTTTACAATGAAGCGAAATACAAAGCAGACAACTTCAACCTTATTGAAACCAGACCATATCACAATGAAAAAGAAATAGAGGACGCTATTGTGTATGCCTCAAAATTTGATTCTGATGTGTATTATGCCTCAGCTGAAGATAATCTACTCTCTCTAAAAGCAAAACCTCAAGATACAACGGTACGAAAAAATCTACCTCAAACTTTAGACGATGCTAAATTCGCCTATAGAAACTCAAGTCAACTTCGATTTGACAATATGGAACCAAATGAAGAACGCCATGTGTTTTACAGCTTAAAGACTACCAAGGAAATGCTAAAAGACACTTCTGCGATTATTTCTGTTAGAGGTGTCTATGTACCAGATAACAGTTACGACAATCACCATGTAAAAGATATGGAAATGGAAATTGTAACGTCTCACGACCCTAATAAAATGTCGTCTAATGCCTCATTTCTAAATTATAGGTTAGTACGTTTTAAAAAGCCCAAATTTAAAATTAGATTTCAGAATAATGGTGAAGGTCCGGCTACAACGATTCGTTTAGAAACGGATATTCCAGATATGTTTGATAAATCGAGTATTGAAGTTTTAGACATGTATCCCAAGGTGAAAATTTGTCCAAAATATGATGTTGCCTATAGTTGCCTCGACACCACTTATACTGCAAAGCAAGCGATTTTTACATTCAAGAATATCTATCTTCCTGGAAGCGAACAGAAAAATGTAAAAGAATATGATTCAACAAAAGGCTTTGTAAAATACAGATTAAAGTTCTCTGATGATTTTCATAAAAAGAAAACGAAATCGCGAACAGCCATAATCTTTGACAAAAACGAACCAATAATCACCAACTATTCTACAACACGATTTTTACCAGGTATTTCTATTGGTGTAAAAGCAGGTTACAATTCATTTGCGGATTTAAAAAATTCGGAAAGTTACTTTTTAGGAGCTACTATTTCACCTTATAAATCCCATCGTTGGTATTGGCAGGTTGAATTATTAAACAGTATTCATAAATATGACACTAATACAGAAATAAGAGAAGAATTTATAGATGATGGCGCAGTCGGTATTCCATACACCCAACGCACAACAACAAGCAGAAGCTACAGCAATATAGATTGGGAAATCCCAGTATTAGTGCGATATAATGTGAATAATTACATCGGTTTAGGAGCCGGAATTATTGGTACCGTTTCGGTAAACGAAAAACAAAAGCGATCCGTTTTAATTGAACAATTTGAAGGCCAAGGTGCCGATCTTTTTCTTTTTGATAGCCGCACCACTAATGAAGAAGTCACAGAATCCTTCACTAATTTCAGAAAAGGCTTCTTAGTCGAAGCTACAGCTGGCTTTGCGCGTATTGGCCCGAGTCTTGGAGCACGTTATGTGTTTAATTTAGAAGACGATTATAATTATTTACAACTTTATGCGATTTGGAAATTCTAGTTTAAAAACGGTTCTATAATAAATGAAAAAAGGACTCATCTTAATTTTTATGCTGGTCTTCGGAACTTGTTTTGCTCAAGATTTAGAAGAGGCTATCTATGTAGCTACTGAAACGTTTAATCAAAACCAAACAGATAAAGGTTTAACGGTATTACATAAAAACAGTCTTCAATTTGAAACACAACTTAATACAAAGGATGAGTACTATGCTTTTATAAATCTATTAGTTAATAAAGCGTACTATCTCGATAAAACAAACAGAAAAAAGGAAGCGATTAAGAGCTACGAAAAAGCCCATCAACTTTATAATGACCACAATATTTCAACTTATGATATTGTAGAGTATTGTTTGATTCCTTTAGGTATTCTCTATCATAAAACGAATGCCTATATAAAAGCAGAACAAATTACCACCTATTATCTTCAACTTGCCGAAAAACAAAATAACAAACAACAACAAATTTCTGGTTACATTAATTTAGCAAAGCTCTATCAATCCTTACATAAACATCAGCAAGTTATAACTATTGTAAATAAAGGCCTTAAAGTTGAAGGCATAATAAAACATCAAAAACAAAACCTCAACTATATAAAAAGAAAAAGTAATCTACTTATAAAAAGCAATCAAAAGCGATTGTTTTTGGAAAATGATCTCATTGTTCTAGGACGTGATATTGGTAATCTTGAAGACCTTCAACTCCACTACGAAACGGCTTTAAACAATGAAGATTATGACAAAGCCTTTTCTTATTTAAATCGTTTAAGACCTCTAACAATTAACAACCTTTCCTCTGCACGAAGTAGAGCGCAATTTAGTTTTCAGGAAGCACAATTAGATTTTAAACGAAACCTAAATGACAAGGCCATTGCTAAATTAAAAAATTGCTTAGCCATTTTATTACCCAATTTTGACGGCACTCAATTACCAAAAACAACTGATTTATATCCCGAAAATACCTTTATTGATGTTTTCGATTTATGGGCCGAGTTAGAAACAGAATCCGAAAACGCACTGCATTATTACGATTTAAGCTTCTATGTTTCTGACTTACTCACACAAGAAAACACCAGCCAAGAAAGCTATATTCTTAATGCAAGCATTAACAAAGGCCGTAGTGAAAAATGCATAGCCATATTATACAATATGTTTCAGCTAAAAGGGGAAAGCGACTATGCCAAACGCGCTTTTAACTACGCAGAATACACTAAAGCTTCAGCTCTAAAATGGTATATTAACAAAAAGACACTTTTAGAAAAACATCCAACCGATAGCCTTCTTTTAAAAGAACATTATTTATTAAAACAGCAACAACAATTATCTAACAGATTACTTAATAGACCTATAAATAGAGCGCAATTGCAATTATTAGATCGCGATAGTTTACAATTACAACTCATAACCACAAGCACTAAATTAAAGCAATTACAAGATTCTATTAATAAAAAATATCCTTCAAATTATTCGAAGAGTATAAATATAACCAACCTAAAATCGAAATTAAACATAGACAAAGCCTGTTTAATAGAATACTTTTATGGGAAAAATAACTTGTATCAATTTGTATTTACACCAAATCATATTGATTTTCAACACATAGAATTATCAGAATCCAACAAACTTAAAATTTCAACATTTATAGATTATTTTGATAATGCGTCAGTCATCAACAATGATATCTCTCAGTTTACAGATCACGCGTTTCAACTCTATGAATTTTTAAAATTGAATAAAATTAGCGCCTATGAAAATGTGGTGATTATTGCAGATGGCTTTTTAAATTTTATTCCTTTTGAAACTTTATTAACGGAACAAACGGCAACTTCTAATTATTCAAAAATGCCGTTTTTAGTGAAGAAACATCGCTTAGCGTATCATACAAGTGCTTTATTTTATACGAATACAAAACCTTATCAGTTCAAGAATTCTGCTTTGGGTGTGTTTCCTGTTTTTGATAATAGTAATTTAAAACTCACCTATTCTTTAGATGAGGCAGAACGTATAGACGATGAAATTAAAACCGAGTTTTTAATGTACAATGCGGCCACAAAAAAAGATGTGTTAGATCAAATAAACCAGTATAGTATTCTGCACCTTTCGACGCATGCTAATAGTGGTGATTTTACAACTCCTGCCAATATCGATTTTATAGATTCAAAATTATACTTACAAGAGTTGTACAATCTCGATTTAACAAATGACTTAGTGGTTTTAAGTGCATGTGAAACTGGTGTCGGAATGCTTCACAAAGGAGAAGGCAGCATGAGTTTGACTCGTGGTTTTAAATATGCAGGAGTTTCTAACTTAGTGGTTTCACTTTGGAAAATCAATGACTTATCGACCTCGCAATTAATGTCTAATTTTTACAGCGATCTCAGAAAAACCGAATCTGCTTTTTCTGCCAATCAAAACTCCAAATTAGCGTATTTAAGTAATCCTGACATTTCCAATATTAAAAAGTCACCCTATTATTGGAGTGCATTTGTCTATTTTGGAGACTTAACGGTATCAAAACCTTCTAGCAACTACAATTTGTATGTCTATTTCATCTTAGGCTTGATAGTTGCATTCTTATGTTGGTTATTAATTTTTAAACAAAAGACATGGAAACGCTAAAAGACTTCCTCTTAAATAAAGGCTATTCTAAAATAAAATTGAAATTTACTAAAACGAATCACTTTGAAATAAAAGCCAGTATTAACGGTGTTAAAGGACGATTTATATTAGATACAGGGGCTTCAAATAGCTGTGTTGGTTTTGAAGCTATTGAGCGCTTTAATCTTAAAGTTAAAGATTCTGAAATTAAAGCTGTTGGTGCAGGTGCATCTGACATGTTGACGCAAATCTCTACGTCCAACGCTATAAAAGTTGGGAAATGGAAGAAAAACCGCATCGCTCTAATCCTATTTAATTTATCTCATGTAAATAATGGCTTAGTAAACCATAATGCAGATCCTGTGGATGGTATTATTGGGGCAGACATCTTAAAAAAAGGTAAAGGCATTATAGACTACGATAAGAAATACTTGTATTTAAAGTTATAACACCTTTCTAAGATTAAAATGGTTTCAGAAATTTTATTTGCTGAAGTTTCTTACTACCTTTAAGATTCTTAATAGCAAAGAATGAACCCCACAATCATTATTGCAGATGACCATCCCTTGGTTCTAAAAGGTCTGCACGATTTTTTAATAGAGAAAAAGTTTAATGTACTTGCGAGTGCTAAAAACGGAAAAGAAGCATTAGCGCTTATAAAAGCGCATACTCCAGATATAGCCATATTAGATATAAAGATGCCGTTCTTAACAGGCTTACAGATTGCTGAGCAATGTAAAACTGATAAACTGCCGACTAAGATTGTACTTATCACTTTCGAAAAGGACGAAAAAACATATTATGATGCCAAAGCATTAGGTGTTTACGGCTATGTTTTAAAAGAATTTGCATTAGTAGAAATTGAAAACTGTATCTCGTCTGTTATAAAAGACAAGGCATATTTTAGTCCAGAACTACTGAAGTTTTTAGAATTACACGAACTACCTGATAATTTTGACTTATTAACTAATCACGAAAAAGGAATTGTTAAGTTAATATCTCAAAATAAAACTGGAGTAGAGATTGCCGACTTGCTTTTAATTTCTCCTCGGACGGTAGAAAAACATAAAAGTAATATTATAAAAAAACTCAAATTAGAGCGAAAACAAAACAGTTTATTGATTTGGGCAAAAGAAAATTCAGCTTTTTTCGACACTTAAATCTAAAAAAAACACAAACTACGTAAAGTTACGTATAGTATGGTGTTGTTTTTTTTATGACCTTTACTTCATGTTACAAATGTAGGGGTTGTAACATAAAATTTTGCTATTAGTTAATTCTAAAAAAACCAGGATTGATTAATTCTTAGGGATTATTAGGCCTTGAACTTTTGTTCGAGGCCTTTTTTTGTGGAATAAAATCAAAAAATACGTAAAGTCACGTATAGTATTGTGTTATAATTATTTGCAACTTTACATCAGCTATTAATTTAAACCTCAAATACAAACCTTATTAGCTTTGAATTGTATTATAGTTCGAAGTTTTTAAAAATACAATAAGTCCATGGAAACAATGAAAAATGAATCAACCTCAAAAAATGACAAGGTATTTATTATCTTATTAATTGTTAGTTCAATAATTGTGATATCGGCAAATATTGCTGTTAATTTCTTTAGTTAATCTTAATTAGTTTAGTTAGTTGCTCTTTGTTAGGAGCAAAAAAGCGCAATCTCAATGAAATTGCGCTTTTTTTATTTATATTTTTTTAGTCTTATAATTCTAAGGCTTTCTTTACATTATTATCCATCAATAATTCTTCTGGACTTTCTAATGCTTCTTTAATAGCAACCAAGAATCCTACAGACTCTTTACCATCGATAATTCTATGGTCGTAAGACAAAGCTACATACATCATAGGATGAATTTCAACATTACCATTTACAGCAATAGGTCGCTCAATAATATTATGCATTCCTAAAATCCCACTTTGAGGAGGGTTTATTATTGGAGTAGACAACATACTACCAAATACACCACCATTAGTAATTGTAAATGTACCACCAGTCATTTCATCAACCGTAATTTGACCATCTCTAGCTCTCAATGCTAAACGTTTAACTTCAGATTCAATTCCTCTAAATGATAAATTCTCTGCATTTCTAATTACTGGTACCATTAATCCTTTAGGACCTGAAACGGCAATACTAATATCTACAAAATCGTAAGTCAACATTTCCTTACCATCTATCATAGAATTCACAGCCGGATACATTTTTAGTGCTCTAACAACAGCTAAAGAAAAGAAACTCATAAACCCAAGGCCTACTCCATGCTTCGCTTTAAAATCTTCTTTATACTGCTTACGTAATTCAAAGATTGGTGTCATATTAACCTCGTTAAATGTGGTTAACATTGCTGTTGTATTTTTAACTTCCACTAAACGTTCAGCTACCTTACGACGTAACATAGACATTTTGCTATGCGATGTTCCTCTATTTCCACCAGTTGGAGTTCCCATTGAAGGTACCGCTTTTACAGCATCATCTTGAGTAATCCTTCCATCTTTTCCTGTACCTGAAACAGCGCTAGCCTCTATTCCTTTTTCAGCCAATACTTTCTTAGCTGCCGGACTTGCAACTCCAGAAGCATAAGTGTTTTTAGCAGGGTTTGAAGCTTTTTCGCCTGTATTTGGAGTTTGCTCTTGTTCCTTCTTTAATTCGTCCGCAACATTTTTGTCACCACCACCTTCATCACCACCTTTGTAAGTTTCAGGAGCATCCCCTCCACCTTCTGGTTTCGCTGCACTTGTATCGATTAAACAAACAACGGCACCTACTGCAACAGCATCACCTTCTTCTGCTTTAAGAGTAATAGTTCCACTAGCTTCTGCTGGTAACTCTAAAGTTGCCTTATCGCTATCCACCTCAGCAATAGCTTGGTCTTTTTCTACATAATCTCCGTCTTGCACTAACCATTCTGCAATTTCCACCTCAGTAATTGATTCGCCTGGTGAAGGCACTTTCATTTCTAAAATCATATTGTTTTATTTATAACCTATGGTCTTACGTTGTTTTTGTTTGAAGATATCCTTTTTTGATACCCTAATTTTATTATCTCTGGTTGTTTTTGGTTTTATCGAAAACAAAATCAATCACTTCTTTATGTCTTTTCTTAGAACGCACAGAACTTCCTGCTGCTGGTGCACCATAAGGCCTTCTACTTGCTGATCTAAACTGTCTAGCTTCGTCAAAATGCATTAGTAAATGACTATAAGCGCCCATGTTTCTTGGTTCTTCTTGCGCCCAAACAACATCATCTGCATTTTTATACTTTTTAAGTATAGCTCTCATATCTTGAGATGGCAAAGGAAATAATTGCTCTATTCTAACTAAAGCGACATCATCTCGTTCTAGATTTTCTTGTTCCTCTAATAAATCATAATAAAACTTACCCGTAACAAAAACTAGTGTTTTTACTTTGTCTGCTTTAGCATTAGCATCATCAATTAACACCTGGAAACTACCATTTGCAAATTCATCAACAGTAGAAACTACTTTTGGATGACGTAATAAACTTTTTGGCGTAAAGACAATTAGAGGCTTTCTATAATCTGCTTTTATTTGTCTACGTAATAAATGGAACATGTTCGCTGGTGTTGTACAATCGGCAACAAACATATTGTCTTTAGCACACAATTGTAAATAACGTTCCATACGACCAGATGAATGCTCTGCTCCCTGACCTTCATAACCGTGAGGCAATAACATTACTAATCCGTTCTGTAATTTCCATTTATCTTCTGCTGCAGAAATATATTGATCTAGCATTATTTGTGCTCCATTACTAAAATCACCAAACTGTGCTTCCCATATCGTTAATGTTTCTGGACTTGCCATGGCATAACCATAATCAAAACCAACCACACCATATTCCGATAAAAGCGAATTGTATATAAAAAATTTACCTTGTTCGTCGCTTAATTTATTGTGTAAGATAATTTCTTCCTCACTATCCTCCACTTTTACAACGGCATGGCGGTGAGAAAACGTCCCACGTTCTACATCTTGCCCAGAAATACGAATATCATTACCGTCTAATAATATAGAACCATAAGCCAAGTGTTCTGCCATTGCCCAATCTAATCGATCTTCATCAAACATGGTTTGTCTCGATTCTATTAAACGCTGAATTTTTCTTATGAATTTTTTATCCTCTGGTAGATTAGATATAACCTTTGTAATTTCCTTAAGGGCTTCTTTAGGATATGTAGTATCTACAGTCTCCATCATCTTATCCTCTTGTGCCGAATTAAAATTAACCCACTCATTTTGCATAAATGGAGTAATCTCTGTTTTCTTTACCTTACGAGAATCCTCAAGTTTTTCTTCAAGCTTATCTTTGTATTCTTTTTCTATTTTAGCAACAAAGTCGTTATTAATAACTCCTTCTGCTAGTAAGCGTGCAGCATAAATATCTCTTGGATTTTTATGTTTTGCAATCGCTTTGTATAACAATGGTTGTGTAAACTTAGGTTCATCACCTTCGTTATGTCCATATTTTCTATAACCCAACATATCAATAAATACGTCGCGCTTAAATTTCATTCTAAAATGTAAAGCAAATAATGTAGCGTGTACTACTGCTTCAACATCATCCGCATTAACATGTAATACTGGAGAAAGTGTTACTTTACCAACATCTGTACAATAGGTACTAGAACGTGCATCTAAATAATTAGTAGTAAACCCAATTTGGTTATTAACTACGATATGTATCGTTCCGTTGGTTTTATAACCATCGAGTTGCGCCATTTGAACTAACTCATAAACTAAACCTTGACCCGCAATTGCAGCATCACCATGAACAATAATAGGTAGTACTTGAGATGGGTTATCAGGATATTTATCGTCTTGTTTAGCTCTAACGATTCCTTCTACAACAGCTCCAACCGTTTCTAAATGCGAAGGATTTGGTGCTATATTTAAATTAATTTTTTTACCTGCATCACTAACACGATCGCTCGTCCAGCCTAAATGGTATTTTACATCACCATCAAAAACTTCTTGCTCGTAATCTTTACCATCAAACTCGCTAAAAATATCTTTTGCAGATTTACCGAAGATATTTGTTAATGTACTCAAACGACCACGATGTGCCATTCCCATTACAAATTCTTTTACATCATAACCAGAAGCGTGCTCTATTAAAGCATCTAATGCTGGTATTAATGCTTCGCCTCCTTCTAAAGAAAAACGTTTTTGACCTACATATTTAGTATGTAGAAAGTTTTCGAAGGAAACTGCTTCATTCAGTTTTCTTAAAATTGTTTTCTTCTGATCTGGAGAAAACTGCGGGTGATTATCATTAACATTAAGCTTTTGCTGAATCCATTTAATTTCTTCAGGTTTTCTGATGTACATGTATTCTACACCAATAGACTCACAATACACTTTTTCTAAGTGATCGATGATAACTTGTAATGTCACAGATCCTAAATCTAAAACTTCACCAGCTGAAAATACAGTCTGTAAATCGTTTTTAGACAATCCGAAATTTTCAATTTCTAATGTAGGCGCATACTTACGTCTTGCACGTACAGGATTGGTTTTAGTAAATAAGTGACCTCTACTTCTGTAGCCATCTATAAGTTTTAGAGCCTGAAATTCTTTTTGAAGTTGTTCTGGTATTTGAGTAGAAACACCTTCTACTATTTCACCATCTAATCCATAATTTTCAGATCCGAAGTCGTAACCTTGAAAAAAGGCACGCCAACTTGGCTCTACAGAATCAGGGTTTTTTAGGTATTGGTCGTATAAATCAGCAAAATATGCTGTATGTGCCGCGTTGAGAAAGGAATATTTATCCATTTTACTTTTTGAGACGTTGTCGTTTCAACATAATTTATTCAAAAATACAACTTTTGCTAAATATAGATAAGGATTTATTATATTTATAACATATTGAATAGAACAAATTAAACTATGACAAATTTGAAGCAATTTCTCAAGCATAAAATAGTATTATGCACGTTATTTTTATGTTTTTTTACATTATTTTCATTTGCTCAAAAAACGAATACTAATAGGAGTAATTTTTGGAGCCAAGTAGAATATGGGGGAGGCATTGGCTTAAATTTCGGAGATGGTTTCTTTAGTGGGTCTTTAGCTCCAAATGCGCTATATAGATTTAACCCTTACGTGGCAACTGGTATTGGTCTTAATTTTTCTTATAGTAGTCAAAAAGATTTTTTTAAATCTACCGTTTTCGGAGGTAGTATCATAGGTTTGTTTAATCCTTATAGAGAATTACAAATATCTGCAGAGTTTGAACAACTAAATGTAAGTCGAAAATTTGACGATAACTTTGTAACAAACCTTGATGAAAACTATTGGTATCCCGCCTTATTTCTAGGTGCAGGTTACACCAATGGCAATGTAACTATTGGTATTAGATACGATGTCCTTTACGACGGTGATAAAAGTATTTACTCAGAAGCTTGGATGCCCTTTGTAAGGTTTAGATTTTAAAACCCTGATTTAATTTAACTTATACACCTTCCCTAACTATTAATACACTACCTTATTGGTTAACGACTTTAAATAGGATAATTTTGTCCTAAATATGATATTTATCATATTTTCTCTTAGAATTCTCTTCTATTTTTGTTAAAAATCAAACCAATGAAAACACTACTAAAACCAATTATTTTTAGCTTAACATTATTAATGTTAAGCTGTGGGGATTCTGAAAAACAAGAACAACATAGTGCTACTGCAGAAATTCCCGTCAGTAGAGAAATGATAGCAGAGCTTACGTCTCCACCAAATGTACCAACACCAGTTGGTAGACGAAAAGCCAAAAAACTTATTGTTAATATGGAAATTCTTGAAGAAGAAGGCGAATTAACAGATGGAGTAAAGTATGTATATTGGACCTTCGGAGGTTCTGTACCAGGCAGTTTTATTAGAACACGTGTAGGTGATGAAGTAGAATTCACATTATCTAATCACCCAGATAATAAACTCCCACATAATATAGATTTACATGCTGTAACGGGTCCAGGGGGTGGAGCAGAATCTTCTTTTGTAGCACCAGGCCATGAAAAAACATTTTCATTTAAAACATTAAACCCAGGACTCTATGTTTACCACTGTGCAACAGCACCTGTAGGAATGCATATTGCAAATGGAATGTATGGTCTTATTCTCGTTGAACCAGAAGGAGGATTGCCACAAGTAGATAAAGAATACTACATTATGCAAGGTGATTTTTATACCAAAGGTAAAAACGGTGAACGTGGCTTACAGCCCTTCGATATGCAAAAAGCAGTTGACGAAAATGCCGACTACGTTGTATTTAACGGAAGCGTTGGCGCCTTAACTGGTGACAATGCCATAACAGCTAAAGTAGGCGAAACGGTTAGACTTTATGTTGGTAATGGAGGACCGAACCTTGTCTCTTCTTTTCATGTTATTGGTGAAATATTTGATAAAGTACATGTTGAGGGCGGTGACTTAATCAATGAAAATGTACAAACCACGCTTATTCCTGCTGGTGGTGCTGCTATTGTAGAATTTAAAGTCGATGTACCTGGCACGTTTATTCTAGTTGATCACTCTATATTTAGAGCTTTTAATAAGGGAGCTTTAGGTATGCTTAAAGTTGAAGGTGAAGAACAAAAGAAAATCTATTCTGGTGAGATTAGAGAAGGTATTTATTTACCTGAAGGACCAGGAATCCAAAACATGCCAACCACTAATGAGATTGTAGAATCTGAAATTCCTGCAAAATCTTTCGAAGAACAAATGGAGTTTGGAAAACAAATCTATATGCAAAATTGCTTTGCATGTCACCAAAGTGAAGGTCAAGGTATTCCTAATGCCTTTCCACCATTGGCAAAATCAGATTACTTAAATGCAGATGTAGATCGTGCCATTGGAGTTGTCGTAAACGGGTTAAGCGGAGAAATTACTGTAAACGGAAACAAATACAACAGTGTAATGACCAAACAGATGATTTCTTCAGATGATGTGGCCAACGTATTAACCTATGTTTATAACAGCTGGGGCAATTCTAAGAAAGTAGTAACCAAAAAAATGGTTGACGACGTTAAAAAGAAATAATATTATGAAAACCAAAGTCTTTAGTTTGTTCATAATGTGTTTAGTGGTTCAATCCTTAATGTTTGGACAGACTAAAGACATGGTTCTTATAGAAGGGAGTCGCTATATTCCTTTATACGGAAGAGATTCTACAGTAGTTGAAGTCAAAGATTTTAATATGGATATCTATCCAGTATCTACTGAAGAATATAAGCAATTCCTAAAAGAAAATCCTAAATGGAGAAAATCTAAAGTTGTATCGTTATTTGCAGATAAAAGTTATTTAACTAATTGGAAAACCGACTTAGAACCCAAAGACTCTATTCATCTTAACAGTCCGGTTAACTATGTCTCTTGGTTTGCGGCAAAAGCCTATTGCGAATGTCAAAATAAACGTTTACCAACAATTGACGAATGGGAATATGTTGCCATGGCAGACGAAACCACAAAAGATGCACGTGTAAAACCATCTTATAACGCACAAATTTTAGCCTGGTACGAAGCTCCTAGAACAAAGGAAAACCGCATCGGTGAAACACCAAAAAATGCTTGGGGTGTTTACGATTTACACGGTTTAGTGTGGGAATGGACTTTAGATTTTAATTCGGTATTAATCACTGGAGAATCTAGAAAAGATGTCGATAAGGATAGTAATCTATTCTGTGGAAGTGCAGCAGTTAATGCAACAGATTTAATGAATTATGCCGCATTTATGCGTTATGCCATTAGAGGAAGTTTAAAAGCTAAATACTCTATGAAAAACCTAGGCTTTAGATGCGTACAAGATATTAAAAAAGAAAACAAATGAACGTTTCAAAGAAAAAGCACAAACACGTCATTCATATAAATAACGTGAGTAACTATTTAAAATTAACAATCTCAGTGTTGGTAATGTTAATGGTTGTAACATCATGCAAATCGGATGCATCTAACAATTCTGAAACTGCATTAGATATGTATCAATGTCCAATGCAATGCGAAGGAGACAAAACTTATGATGAAGCAGGTAGTTGTCCTGTTTGTAACATGGATTTAAAACAAGTAGAAACAGCTTCAAAAGACATAGAAACTGATGAGATTTCAGAGGAATCTATTTTCAACCTAACAAGTGAATGGCATACTGAAGAAGGAAATAAAATTCAACTTGAAGATCTTAAAGGAAAAACTTTGGTCATGGTTATGATTTACACCTCGTGCAAAGCAGCTTGCCCAAGATTGGTGGCCGATATGCGACATATTGAAGCTCAAATTCCTGTTGAGAATATTAAGAATGTTCAATTTGCATTAATCTCTATCGACCCAAACACTGACACACCAGAACGATTAAAAGCCTTCGCTATAGAAAACGCGATGGATGGAGAACAGTGGACCTTTTTACAAGGTACAGAAAGTGGAGTTAGAGAATTTGCCAATGTACTATCTGTAAAATATAAAGAGATTTCTCCAATAGACTTTTCGCATTCTAATATTATTAGTGTGTTTAATCCAGCGGGAGAATTAAAACACCAACAAGAAGGTTTAGGTGTAGATAATAAAGAAACTATTGAAGCCATCCTTCAGTTAACCCAATACTAATTTAAAGATGAAAACACTACTAACAATTCTTTGCTTAGGAGTTGTAATGACATCCTATGCTCAAGAATTTGAAATTTCGGCAGAATTAAGACCACGATTTGAATACAGACATGGATATAAAACGCTGATTCCAGATGATGTAGACGCTGCAACATTTATATCGCAACGTACACGATTAAATTTTAATTACGGAAGTGAAACATTGAATGCTTTTGTGTCGTTTCAAAATGTGAGAGTTTGGGGCGATGTTCCAACTACGTCTTTGGAAGACAAAAACGGAATTACACTGCATGAAGCTTGGGCAGAATTAGTTTTTAATCCAAAATTAACTGTAAAATTAGGTCGACAAGAAATCAATTACGACGACCACAGAATTTTTGGAAATGTAGGCTGGGCACAACAAGCCAGAAGCCATGATGCTATAGTTACCACTTACCAACCAAATACAACGAATCGTTTCGATTTTGGTTTGGCTCTAAATGCAAATGAAGAAACTGTTTTTGACACAGATTACGCCGTTAATAATTATAAGGCATTTCAATATATTTGGTATCATACTAATCTAAAAAATGTTGGATTAAGTGTTTTACTATTAAACAACGGTTTAACCTATATGGATGAAAACGATGAGCAAAAAGTAGATTATAATCAGACTATAGGTTCTAGAATGACCTTCCAAAAAAACAAATGGCAGACTGATGCGTCTATCTATTTTCAAACTGGGTCATTGGCAAACACAGATTTGAGTGCTTTTAATATTGCGGCTAATGCCTTTTATAAAATTAATACTGAATTTAAAACGGGATTAGGTATAGAATATCTTTCGGGTACTGATATGAACACTACTGAAAACAAGCTAAAATCATTTAATCCATGGTTTGGTACCAATCATAAATTTAATGGATTGATGGATTATTTTTATGTGGGCAACCATTCTAATTCTGTAGGATTAGTAGATCTTAATGCGATCTTAGAGTATCAAAAAAAGCAATTTTCAGCAAAACTAACGCCTCATATATTTTCATCTGCGGCAACTGTTGTAGACCAGACAGGAAAAGAAATGAGCAATGCATTGGGCACCGAATTAGATTTGGTATTGGGTTATAAGTGGACCAAAGACATCAGTTTTAACGTAGGCTATTCGCAAATGTTTGCCACAGAAACGATGGAGGTTTTAAAAGCGGGCCATAAAGACAATGCTAATAATTGGGCTTGGTTAATGATTACGGTTAAACCAAGTTTATTTAAAACAACACTGAATAATTAAAGCTTAGCATAATTCCCAATATTAGGGGAAATTTAAAAAGAAACAGCAGTGTGTTTCAATAGTTTTATAACGAATTTTAAAGACACAGCCGTAGTCTTTAAGACTTAGGAAGTCTATTTTAGTCATGTCTTATTTTCCCTGTAAATTCTTCAATATTTATAATAAAGATGGTAGGAATGTCGTCAGAATCTATTTTAGCAGAAAATTCACTAATAAAATCTAAATCGCGTAACTCTTTTCGCATTATAACATCTTTTACTCCTAAAGAAAATTCATGTAACATGGCTTTTGCACTACTGCGTTCCAGTTCTATAAATTGACCATGCGCTGCAACAGATCTCCAGTTGGTAATTGAGGTTATTTCAGCAACTTCTAGTGCTACTTTATCATGTTGACGCATGGCGCTAATTTTATGTCCATCACCTGAGTAACAAATAATTCTATTATCTGAATAAAAATAAGTAATAGGTACAACAAAAGGTTTGTTTTGATAAATATATGCTAGATGCCCTATGTAATTTTGGCTCAAAATCAATTGGCACTCTTCTTTATTTAAGGACTTTATCATAATTTTTTACGGTTTGGATTTATTTTAACATAGGTTTAATGACAGTGCAATACTAAGAGTGGTAATTTCATTCTAGATGTTAACTCTTTACTTGGAGAGGCACTAAATAAGCGTTTTAAAAAGGATTTATCTTGAGTAATAAAAGCGGTTATATCTATGGGGTTGGTTTGTATGTAGCTTGAAACAGCATAATCTATGGGTACACCTTCTACAAGGTGGTATTTAGAATCTAATAATGCAATGCTTTCCTTATCTTGTAATGAAATGTTAGAGGCATCATTTTCTGAGCTAATTCTAAGAATGTGAAGTTTCAGTTTAAAATCTTCTATAAAATCTATAATATGTTCTAGTAAGTGACTATTAAAACTATCATCTGTATTTAAGGATACCAAAAATTGTTTAACAGGCGAAAAACTATAATTACTTGGTACAACTATGGTTTTACATTTTACTTTCTCAACAACATTAATGGTGTTACTACCAAAAACAACTTCTTTTACATTAGACGCTCCGTTACTTCCCATGACTACAAAATCGATAGAAAATTTCTGAACCACCTGGTTAATTGCATCGGTAAACACATCAAAATCTATTATCGTTTCAAAATGATAATCTTGAGTTTTGGTATCATTTTTTAATTTTTCGATTAAGGCATCGAGTTTTTCTTGTGGTTTTTTAGTAATAGAATCGTGAATAGAATTTTTTGGAGACATTAATAAATCGTCTGTAACATATCCACTTACTTTATGTACATACATAATGCAAAATGTACATGTTTTAGACTCAAAAAACTGCATTGCATACCTAATTGCATTTGTAGCATTCTTAGAAAAATCTGTAAGTAAAAGTACTTTTTTCATGATTAAAAAACTTTTACTTAAAGTTACGGAAACTTATTAATAGCTGCAATGACATAAATCATGTATTGAATTTACGATTTCCAAAAGACATCACTTTCGTTGTCTTCAAATTTTTCAGGTTGATGTATAATTTCAATATGACGTAGTTGTGCTTCAGTTGCTGCTTTCTGAATTTCGGGAAACAAGATGCGTTCTTCAAATCGGATGTGCTGTTCTAATTCTTCTTCAATTTTACTCAAAATTTTTAAGTCGTCGTCACGATCTTCAAACAAGCGCTTTAATCTTCTGTGTTCCGCTAATGCGCGTTTTATTAATTCGTTTTCAGGCTCTAAAATGGTGAAAATGTGAGTTTCTTCTATTTCAAAATGGGGAATTAAGTGATTTTCAAAAAACCAATCGGCATAAGCTCTAATGCGTTTAGGGGCGATGTCTTTACTAAATCCGGCTCTAATTTTCCAAGATAATAATAAGCCATGATGATGTTCTCTGCTTAATGGTTGAAGTGCTTTATGGCGTTTTTGTGGTTTAGGTTGCATAAGTTTCTTGTTTAATAATAGTGAATAATAGAGCACTGATACCTAAAGGTAAAAGGATGCTAAATAAAAATAATAACAGGTAATAATGAGGTAGAATTCCCGTTCCGAAGTAAAACATAATTCCTTGAATTAACAGCAGCACTTCAGTTAAAACAAAGCCTAAAAGGAAACTGTACACACCAAAATTTAAAGTTTTAGAATTGCTTACGAAGTTGCTTTTCAAAATAAAAGCAAATAAAAAACCTGAAATGACACCCAGCATAAGTAGGTGAATAAATCCGATAACAAAATTGCGGTGATTGTAAACAACTGCAGAGAACTCTGGTAAAATAGATACGGTTTGCAACAGTACTTTTAAGATAAAACAGACCAATGCAAAAGTGTACATATAAGTCACAAGCTTTGGTTCTTTGCGCCATACTAAATACGGATTAAGCTTTATAAGTTGAAAGAATTTATAAAGCATTAAAACTTGAAGTATAACACCCACACCATTAATCCATGGCAAGCTAATATGAGGAGCAAACCATTGAATTGGCAAGGCAAATGTTAGTATTGCAGATGCAATTAACAACCTGTAAAACTGTCTGAATAGCTTAGAGTCTTCAACCTTTAATAGGTGGAAAAATACAGTAATAACAGCAATTAAAAACCAACCGTTAAACTGAAAGTGTAAAAAGAATTGAATGGCAATGTGATAAAAGGCCGAAGTTGGCCCCAGTATGGAAACTGCAGGTCCTAAACACCAAACTCCAATGGTAGAAATCACCATAAATAGGAGTGATACTTTTAACAATTTTTCGGTTGCAGTAGACCTAGTCTTAAGATGTTTCCAAATGAGATACACAAAGTAGTAACTACAAAAGATATGTAATGTTGAAAATGTTATGGATAGTGCCGCATAACCTTGTATGGGGAAACTAATCATCATACCAACAACCGCAAGTTCTGTGAGCCAAAACAAGCGATTAAAAATCTTAGGTTCATTAGGAATAAAATAATGAACAAACAGCGTAAACAGCATTAAATACACCCAACCTAACATGGCAACATGAGAGTGTGCATGTGTTAAAAACCGATAATTTATACCAATAGATTCTAAAAATGAAAAGCGCAGTGCCAAACCCATTAGGGCTGCAACTAGAAAATTAATTAGACATATGACAACTAACTTTTTTTGCATCGTTAAGATTACGATTTAGAAATATACAGATTAATAAGAAGAAAATCCCAAAATGCAAGAGATAACATTTTAGGATTTTCAAGTTTAGAAATGTATTAAGAGCTTGCTATTAATTAAACTGTTGCTCTAATTTTATAGCTTCAGGGAATAAAATATTATTCTCTAAATGAATGTGTAAATGCAAATCTTTTTCAAATTCATCTAACATCGCAAAAGTGACTTTATAGGTGTTACATGCATCTGCAGGTGGAGTGTAATTATTAGTAAGTGCATCAATTTCTCTAAATCGTGCTCCTTCGTTATCATGCTCTTCCATCATCATAGCAATAGGGTTTTCTACCGTACCGAATTGGGGAGATTGCACTACTCCATCTTCTAATTTAGCTTTCATCATCTTTTTAATGAATGGAAAAAGGATGAGTTCCTCTTTTTTCATGTGTGATGCCAATTCTCCCGCAGAAGCTGTAAATAATTCATTGATTTTAAACAATTCTGGATGACGCTCGCCGTGCACACGACATAACTTATCTAAAAACTGACGAAGCACAGGGATTTTTTCTTCGACATATCGGTGATGTTTCTTTTCTATATATTCAGCCAATAAATCTAAAGGCCAAGATTTGTAATCTATAGTTTCAGCTCCTTTAGAATTTAAAACCTGATTAAGTTCATCGATGAGCTGATTGCTATCAATACCTTTTTTATCGCAAGCTTCTTCTACTGTTCGATTACCATTGCAACAAAAATCAATTTTGTATTTAGAAAAAATAGCTGCGGTTCTAAAATCGTCAGCAACGTATTGTCCTATTTCTTTTTGGGTATTTTCTTGAAGTGTTTCCATATTGCATTTTTTATTTCGGATAGATTTATCCTATTTATATTCAAATTTTTTTTTAAATTTTTAAAAATGAGACTCCAGATTTGATATCTAAAGCTAATTGCTCTAAAGTTGTATTTTCTAGCATTTCTCTTAGTTCTTCTCTAACGACTTTAAATTTATCATGTACAGGACAAGGATGATTTTCATCGCAGGTATGTAAACCTAATCCACAGCCTTTATAGATATTATCGCCATCAATAGCAAAAACAATTTGAGAGAGTTTGGTTGTGGCAATTTTATCTTTTTCAATTTCAAAACCACCATGAGCACCTCTAACAGATTGCACAATGTCATTCCGAACTAAGGCTTGTAAAATTTTTGCGGTAAATGCCTGAGGTGAATCAATCTCTTCTGAAATCTCCTTAGGACTTACACGTCTATGTTCTGAAGAATTAACAGCAATAAAAATTGCGGCTTTTATTCCGTATTCACAAGCTTTAGAAAACATCTTTTAATGTTATTTTAGAATACAAAAATACAACAATTTTTTAAATAGGATAGATTTATCCGATATAAATTATTCAAAGATTGTAATCACTGATTAAAAATATTAGACATTCGTTTAAAGGTTTGGATGAATTAACGTTTCCTAGCTTTAAAGTTAATACACCTTTTTCTTATAGAAATAATGAACAATGCATTCAATTTTCTTACTCTGTTAGGTTAGAGTTTTAGTCTTTGTTCCAGATTCTAGCCATGCAGCGGTCCTTTAGCTTTTATAAAACTACTATTTTTAAGAATGTTTCGCCTTATACCAAACCTTTTGCCATTCCCGTTGTAGAATCATAAAGGTCACGTCTTCTGATAACCTTAACGCATCGCTACCATCTAGATTTCTGATTTTAGCCTCAGAAACATCGATAATATAAAGTAGGTTTAAATAATCCGAAAATTTAGTATTTATAAGATCATAAACGGTTTCTTGAAGCACTAATTTTAAACTGGTAGGCAAAGTTTCTTCATTCAATTCTAAGTCAATATTAGCGTATAATAAATCCTTATTCAATTGAATAATTAATTTTTTATATAAATCTAACGCTTCTGCTTCAACAATTAAATCTTCAAAATTTGAGGGTAAATTCATCCGAAATTAAACACGTCTATTCATTAATTGTTCTCCAAATATTCTCAGCTCTTGCTTTTTGTCATTAGAAATATTTAAAGTTTCTAAGACTTCAAATGCCTTATTGGTATAATCCTTAACAGCGTTTTGAGTAGCTGCAGAAGCACCAGAACTAACGAATATCTCCTTTACCTTTTCAACTTTATTACTATTAGGAAGCTCTAAATTTGAAATAAAGGTCTTCAAATTCAAGGTGTCATCGTCAGACCCTAGCTCCATTGTTTTTAAGTATAAATATGTTTTTTTATTTTCAATAATATCTCCACCGACTTGTTTTCCGAAGGTTTCAGGATTTCCAAAAGCATCTAAATAATCGTCTTGTAACTGAAATGCAATGCCTAAAAGACGACCAAACTCATAAATAGAATTTTGATCTTCAATCGAAGCTTTAGCTACAATCGCCCCCATTTTCATGGCAGCACCAACCAAAACAGCTGTTTTGTATTCAATCATTTTTAGATATTCGGGAATCGTAACATCATCTCGAGTTTCAAAATCAATATCATATTGCTGACCTTCACAAACCTCCAAAGCGGTTTTACTAAATAATTTAGCCAATGCCTGAAATATTTGTGGCTCATAATTTTCGAACAATTGATACGCCATAATAAGCATGGCATCACCAGAGAGAATTCCTGTATTTAAATTCCACTTTTCATGAACAGTTTCTTCCCCGCGTCGTAAAGGTGCATCGTCCATAATATCATCGTGTACCAAAGAAAAATTATGAAAAACCTCAATAGACAATGCTGCATCCATAGCGGTATCAGCGTTTCCACCAAAAATATCAGCTGTCATTAAGGTTAAAATTGGCCGTAGCCGTTTTCCTCCTAACTGAAGAATATAGTTTATAGGATTATATAAATTTCCAGGCTCTTTATCTACTGCAAAACCTTCTAAATATTTTAGAAAAGGCTTTTGATACTGTTCTATATGTTGCATTTGACAAAAATAATGCTTTAAACATATTTTAAGCTAATGTTAGCTGTGTTAAAAAATCATTAAAACTTTGGAAACTTTTTTGGTTTTCAAAGTTTCCCGTTGTAAATTTGCAGCATAATTAAAAAAAAGACCTTCCGCTTAACAGGAATACAAAAATGAAAAATAAAATAATAATAAAGTCTACAGACCTGTTCTTAAACTTAGGTTTTAAGAGCGTCACTATGGACGATATTGCTAATGAAATGGGTATTTCTAAAAAAACGATTTACCAACATTTTCAGAATAAAACTAAATTAGTTGAAGCTACTGCCATGCACGTTTTTGAAAATATATCACATGGTATTGATTGTATTTGTGAGTTAAACACAAACCCGATTGAAGAAATATATGAGATTAAGCGGTTTGTAATGCTTAACCTAAAAGATGAAAAATCATCACCACAGTATCAGCTTCAAAAATATTATCCTAAGATTTATGCTTCATTAAAAAGAAAGCAATTCGAAAAAATGATTGGCTGCGTCACTCGTAATTTAGAGCGCGGTGTTACACAGAAACTTTACAGAGATTCTATAGAAATAGATTTTATAGCTCGCCTTTACTTTAACGGTATGGTTTCTTTAAAAGATCAAGATATTTTTCCACGAGACACGTATGCGATACACAACCTAATGAATAATTATATAGACTATCATTTAAGAGGCATTTGCTCAACCAAAGGGTTAGAAACACTAACAGAATTAAACACCAATTTAAAATAACGTATGAAAAAAACATTAACGCTAATAATAGGCTTTATTATTTTTCAAACAGGCTTTGCACAAGAGCAACCAACACGTCTTTCGCTTCAAGAAGCTATAGATTACGCCTTGGAAAACAACAGATCTACCATTAATGCTTCAAGAGATATTGAAGCCGCTAAACAACAGAAATGGGAAACTACAGCTAGTGGTTTACCTCAAGTAAGTGCAAGTATAGATTATCAGAACAATTTAAAACAGCAAGTATCATTATTACCTGCTTCTGCTTTTGATCCATTAAGCGGAATAAGACAACTAGCTGATTACTACGACTTAGAAGACTTACAGACTCAGCAACTACCCGATGTGCCTCAAGGTTTTTTACCGATTACATTTGGTACCAAACACAGCATGACGGCCTTTGCCACCTTAAATCAAAAAATATTTGATGGGTCTTACCTTGTGGGTTTACAATCTGCGAAAGTTTTTTTAGAAATATCTAAAAACGCCAAAATAAAGACCGATTTAGAAGTCAGAAAAGCGGTTATTGAAGCTTACGGAAATGTACTGTTAGCAGAAGAAAGCATCAAGATTTTTGAAAGAAATATTGATGTCTTGGAAAAAAATCTTTTCGAAACACAGAAAATTTACGAAAATGGATTGGGAGAAGAAGAAAGTGTTGAACAATTGCAAATAACCTTGTCTGGTGTAAAAAGCAACTTGAATAATGTTGAAAGACTAAAGAAATTGGCCTATCAAATGCTAAATATTAATTTAGGATTAGATGTTCAAAACACAATGGTGTTAACCGATAGTCTAGAAACATTAACAGATCAAAACATCTCGTTATCTGATTTGGATGCAGAAAATAATCCGGAAAACACCATTGATTATTTAATTGCCCAAAACGATACTAAAGCAAAAGAGTTATTGGTTAAACTAGAAAAAAGTAAAGCCTTACCAACGCTTAATGCCTTTATTAACGCAGGTTATTCTGGCTATGGAGACGAGTTTAATTTCGCTAAGAAAAGTCAAGATTGGTTTGGGTCTTCACTATTTGGTTTTAGTTTAGATATCCCCATTTTTAGCTCAGGTATGCGAAGTGCTTCAACACAACGTGCAGCAATCAATCTTGAAAAAGCACAAACAGAATTAACAGAAACCGAACAACGTATTAAACTTCAGATTGAATCCGCAAAGAGTGATTATCAATTTGCTATTGAAGATTATGCAAACAAAAAAGAAAATTTAGGTTTGGCAGAACGCATAGAAACTAAAAACCAAACCAAGTTTTTTGAAGGTATTGGTTCTAGTTTTGAGTTGAGACAAGCACAAACACAATTATACACCGCACAACAAGAATTACTTCAAGCCATGTTAGATGTTATAAACTCTAAAACCGCTTTAGAAACCGTTCTAAATACACCAATCAATAATTAAAAATCACCAATAAAATGAAATATATATATCCATTATTAATCGTTGCAATAGTATCGGTTTCATGTTCTGGCGAAAAGAAAAATTCTGTAGAGCAAGTCATTCAAAGCGACAATCTCGAAACTGTAAGAACAAAAAGAGGTCAACTAGTTGCTGAACAGGAAGCCATCAACGATAAAATTAAACTTTTGGATGAGAGAATAAAAACGTTAGATACCACAAAGCACGTGCCTTTAATCACCACATTTAAAGCACAATCTGAAGTTTTTAATCATGTTTTAGAATTACAAGGAAACGTCACCACTAAAGACCTTTTAACCATTACACCAGAATACAACGGTATTTTAACTAGGGTCTATGTTAAGGAAGGTCAGAAAGTTAATAAAGGCCAAATTTTAGCAAAGATTGATGATGGTGGTTTAAGCCAACAACTGGCACAATTAAAAATTCAAGCAGAATTAGCAAGAACAACTTACGAGCGTCAACAGCGACTTTGGGAACAGAACATTGGAAGTGAAATTCAATTTTTACAATCAAAATCTACTTACGAATCGCAACAAGAAGCCGTAAACCAATTAAACCAACAAATTGCGAAAACAAACGTTACAGCACCTTTTTCTGGTACTATCGACGATATCATTACAGAGCAAGGAAGTGTTGTTGCTGCCGGGCAATCGCCATTAATGCGTATTGTAAATTTAGACAATATGTATATTGAAACAGAGGTACCAGAACGTTACGTTTCAGATGTTACAAAAGGAAAAAGTGTAAGTGTTAATATTCCTGTTTTAGGAAAAACAATAGAAACAAATATTCGTCAAGCTGGTGATTTTATAAATCCTGCAAACCGAACATTTAAGGTTGAAGTTGGCATTCCAAACAAAGACAAATCCATTAAACCAAACTTATCTGCGCGTTTAAAAATTAACGATTACACCAGTGAAAAGGCCTTATTAATTCCGCAAAGCGTGGTGTCTGAAAATTCAGAAGGAGAACAATATGTATATGTTGTTACGGATAAAAATGCAAAAGGAATTGGTACCGCAAAACGTGTGATTATTGAAACCGGAAAAACTCAAGACGATATTATTGAAGTCTTAAAAGGTCTTGAAGATGGATCTGAAATCATTAAAGAAGGCGCACGTAGTGTAAGAGATGGACAATCTGTTGAAGTTATTAATTATGAAACTAAAAACTAATGACTGAAAATAAAAAAAATACCGAAAAGGAATTTGGTTGGTCATCGTGGGCAATTAACAACAAAACCACAATGTATGTGCTTATTGCTGTATTTTTCTATTTGGGAATTTCAGCTTTTTTCGACATGCCAAGAGAAGCATTCCCAGAGGTTAATGAAACTAAAATTTACGTTAGTACCATTTATCCAGGAAACACTGCTGAGGATATCGAAAAGTTAATTACAGACCCTGTAGAAGACAAGCTAAAAACAGTAAGTAATGTTGTAGAAATCACCTCAACATCACAAGAAGATTATTCTATGGTGGTTATAGAGTTTGATGAGAACATTACTGTAGAACAAGCCAAACAAAAGGTTAAAGACGAAATCGATTCGGAAACAGCTGGTGAAGATTGGCCAACATTTAACGGAGCCAAAGTAGAACCTGATGTGTTTGAATTAAGTCTTTCGGAAGAAATGCCAATTCTTAACATTAATATTTCCGGGGATTATCCTATTGAAAAATTAAAGGATTATGCTGAATATCTTCAAGATGAAATAGAAGATTTACAAGAAATTAAGAAGGCAGATATCCGTGGCGCACAAGAGAAAGAAGTTGAAGTAGCGGTAGACATCTACAAAATGATGGCGGCCAAAGTAACGTTTAATGATATTCTTGGTGCTATTGGAAATGGAAACATTACGCAATCTGCAGGTAACTTAAAAGCCAGCGGACAACGACGTACCATACGAATTATTGGAGAAATTGAAAAACCGTCAGAACTTGAAAATTTCGTTGTAAAATCAGACAATGGCAGTCCTATCTATTTAAAAGATGTGGCCACTGTTTCATTTCATGAAGAAGATAAAACCACATTCGCAAGAAAATCTGAAAAACCAGTAGTAATGTTAGACGTTAAAAAACGTGCTGGTAAAAACATGGTTGCTGCTGCAGAGCAAACACAGGTTATTGTACAGAATGCTATAGATAATGTATTCCCAAAGGATTTAGAGGTCACTATTACAAACGATCAATCACCGGTAACGATTGGGCAGGTAGATGATTTGGTAAACAATATCATTTTTGGTGTCATTTTAGTAGTTACTGTTTTAATGTTCTTTTTAGGCTTTAAAAATGCCTTATTTGTTGGTTTCGCCATTCCAATGTCCATGTTTATGTCGCTTATGATTTTAGGTCTTATCGGCTATAGTTTAAATACTATGGTACTTTTTGGACTTATTATGGGGCTTGGAATGTTGGTTGATAATGGTATTGTAGTTGTTGAGAACGTCTATCGTTTAATGGAAGACGAAGGTATGGGCCGTATTGAAGCGGCTAAAAAAGGAATTGGAGAAATTGCATATCCTATAATTATTTCTACAGCAACAACGGTAGCAGCCTTTGTACCTTTAGGACTTTGGCCTGGTATCATGGGAGAATTCATGAAGATTTTACCAATTACTTTATCCATCGTTTTAGGATCCTCTTTAGTCGTTGCTATATTTTTTAATTCCGTGTTAGTATCGCGTTATATGACTACCGAAGACAAGGATATGCCTTTAAATCAAATCATTAGAACTACAATTATTGTAGCTGTAATTGGAATTCTTATTTTAATTTTTGGAGGTACATATCGTGGCTTAGGAACCATCATGATTTTTACGGCGATTATGCTTTGGGCATATCGATTTTTCATTAGAGGATGGGCAAATAGTTTCCAAAACAAAGCTTTAGTAAGATTAGAGAATTGGTATGAGCGTCGTTTACGAAATGCATTGTCCAAAAGGCAACCTTACATTTTAAGTATTGGAACGTTTCTACTGTTAATAGCTGCGTTTATAGCTTTCGGAATTTCATTATCTACGCAACGTACAAAAGTTGAATTCTTCCCCGATAATAAACCCAATCAAATTATTGTCTATATAGAATATCCACAAGGTACAGCCATTGAAAAAACTAATGCCATTACCGCACAAATAGAAAAGCGTGTGGATGCGGTTATTAATGCAGACCAATACATGGATGGAGGCAGAAACTTTCTAGTAGAAAGTGCTGTTTCTCAAGTTGGTGAAGGAGCCGGAAACCCGCAGACAGATATGGGATCTGGTGCTGAAATGCCACACAAAGCTAAGATCACAGCGTCTATGCGCGAATATAAGTTTAGAAAAGGTGAAGACAGTGAGCTTTTACGCCAAAAAGTACAAGAAGCTTTGGTTGGTATTTTTCCTGGTGTATTAATTTCTGTTGAAAAAGATGCCAACGGACCACCTGCAGGTTCCCCAATTAATATTGAAATAGACGGTAACGACTACAACGAATTAATTGCGACTGCAGAGCAAATGCGAACTTTTATTAACTCTAAAAATATAGCAGGAATTGATGAGCTTAAAATAGATGTTAATAAAGACAAACCTACCATGTTGGTTGAAATTGACAGAAAAAAAGCAGGAGAATTAGGGGTTACCGCAAAACAGATTGGAGATCAATTACGTAATTCTATCTTTGGATCTAAAGCCGGAATATATAAAGAAGATGGAGACGATTTTGATATCTATGTCCGTTTTAACGAAGCCAATCGTTATGATAAGAGTGCTCTTTTCAACCAAAATATTACATTTAGAGATAATACTGGTCAGATAAAGGAAATTCCATTATCTACAGTTGCGAAACAGAAAAACAATTCTGGTTTTAGTGCCATTAAACATAAGGATACCAAGCGTGTTGTTACCGTTTATTCGGCTTTATCACCAGGATATACAGATGCTGGCGCCATTGTAACTCAGATTCAAAATGAAATGAGAAGCTATGAAGGCTTAGCTGATGATATTCATATTGATTATACAGGTCAGATTGAAGAGCAAAATAAACAAATGGCCTTTTTAGTTGGTGCCTTTTTCACTGGACTCGGTTTAATTTTCTTCATCTTAATATTTCAATTTAACTCCATCTCTAAACCAACCATTATTATGATTGCTATTTTCTTGAGTTTTATTGGTGTCTTTGGTGGTATTGTAATCTCAGGAAGTGCTTTTGTTATTATGATGACTATGGTTGGTATTATATCGCTAGCCGGAATTGTAGTAAACAACGGTGTGGTCCTTTTAGACTACGCGCAATTATTGATTGATAGAAAGAAAAATGAACTAGATTTAGTGGAATCTGATTACTTAACTACAGAAGATCTTTTTGAAAGTATCGTTAAAGCCGGTAAAGCCCGTCTAAGACCTGTGTTATTAACTGCAATTACAACTATTTTAGGCTTAATACCTTTGGCTATTGGACTAAACATTAACTTCTTTACGTTGTTTGCAGACTTTAATCCAAACATATATATGGGTGGAGACAACGTTGTATTTTGGGGACCTTTAGCATGGACTGTTATATATGGTTTATTTGTTGCTACATTTTTAACCTTGATTGTGGTACCAATCTTATTCTTTTTGAGTATAAAACTTAAAATGTGGGGACGACGAAAATTCACTTCTCAGCCTTTAAGAGCTTTAGAAGTTGAGACTATTGAGCAAATTGAAGCTTAAACCCAGATAATAATCAGGACTTAAGATCTAGTATAAATAGTGATTAGCAAAAAAAGCCTCAACAATTGTTGAGGCTTTTTACTATCTAAAAACTTAATTATTATTGATTTTCGTTTGCAGGAATTGGAACCGCTATTGGCACTGAATCCGTTGTTCTATCGTTTGGCAATTCATTTAATCTATCAAATCGTCTCATGTCAACCCAACGATGTCCTTCACCAAACAAAGAATAGCGTCTTTGAAATAAAATTTCATCTTCTAATGCCTGTGGAGTTAAAGCACCACTATAGCTTCCTAAACCGGCCTCATTTCTAATAGCGTTAATTGCCATTACAGCTTCAGAGGGGTTACTTAGCATATTTGCTTCAGCATAAAGAAGTACTAATTCTTCATTTCTCATAATGGGTACCATATCAACATTAGATTGATAGATGAAAACATCATACTCCCCTATTAATCCAGTGGCTTCAACAGGATCATTTCTCAATACCACCTTATCAACTCGCGAATCTAAAGGAAGTGCATCGTCAACAAAACTTGAATGCGACACCCTAACATTAGATGTTTGATTTAAAGCTAAATATAGTGGGTTTGGCGTATCAGCACCTGAAAGTGAAAATGTATGATAAACCCCATTATAGAAATCACCATTCATCTCCATAAAAGAATCCTCCAATAAACTTAATACGCTCGTATAATTTCCTCTATACGCTTCAACTCTTGCATTTAATCCTTTATTAAATTTTAAGAAATCACTAGGCGTATTAAAACCTGAGTATCCTGTAGTTAAATCAAAAGCAAAGCTTCCTCCTGCATTGGCCAAATCAATGGCTGCAGTACTCAACAGGTCACTAATTGCTAGTAAAGCGTCTTCATAGGTAACAAATGGCCCTAGATTATCAGGATCTGATGTATCTATTCTCATTCCGTTTGTATACTGATTATTAGACACCATTAATAATTCATGTGCTTTAAGTGTATTTAAAACACCTTTAATACCAGCAATCTCTTCATCTGAAAAAATGTCAGTAGTGTTTTCAAGACCTTGAAGCGTTAGATTAACATCTTTAATCACAGCATACCTAGAGAGGTATGGACTGGTCGTATAAAACGTATTATTATCTAAATTTCCAGCAACAACATCCCCTTCAAATCTAGGGTCTGAACTTGTGAAATAATAATACTCTCTACCAAAAATACTCTGCACATCAACTTGATTATCTAATCTTGTCCGCATTGCCGACAATACACCAGTTACAGCCGATGGTAATTCTCCTCTTGACAAATCATCTGATATAGAATTTGTATTTGCTCCGTTTAAACTTTCGCCACCGTCAAGCTCACAAGACGTAAATACTGT
The DNA here is from genome assembly GCF_013403915.1 of Winogradskyella pacifica. GTDB lineage: Bacteria > Bacteroidota > Bacteroidia > Flavobacteriales > Flavobacteriaceae > Winogradskyella > Winogradskyella pacifica. The sequence continues at coordinate 23,362 of NZ_JABFDI010000010.1, read as the reverse complement.
GACACTTATAGCTAAAAGAATAATATAATATTTTTTTGATATTTTCATTTTTATAGATTTTTAATTTTAAAATTGAGCTGATAAATGGAACATATATCTCTTAGAAGACGGGAATGGCATCACATCTACACCTGTAGATAAACCAGTACCTCCGAAGTTAGACACCTCAGGATCATACCCATTATAGTCAAAAATGTTAATTAGATTATTACCAGATACGCCAATTTTTAAATTTGAGACGACTCCCTTAAATACTTGATCTATAGTTTTGGTTGGAAGACTGTAATACAATCCAATTTCACGTAATCTTAAATAAGTCGCATCCTCAACAAAAGGCCTAGCATTAGCAGCGAAAATACCATTGTTTACCCTGTATACCCCATTAGGAATTACGCCGTCAGGGTCAAGAGTAATATCATCATAATCGGCACTTGTTCCTCCAAAATCTGATAATAACGTAGATAAATTAATATTATCACCGCCTTTTTTCCAATGCCATAAGAATGATAACGTAAAGTTTTTATATTCAAACTTATTGTTAAACGTCATTTGAAAATCTGGTTCTGCATCACCTAAAACAGATACTGCTGTTCCTGGTCCGGTGGTACCAACGATTTGTGTTACACTTGCGCCTTCTTCAATTTGAAACTGACCTAAACTGTTTCCAAAACCACCTAAATTAAAGGTTGGCACATTTAGCTCTGTCATTTCAGACTCGTTCTTAAACCAGCTAATTCCCGAATCCCATCTAAAATCATCAGAATCAAAAGCTGTGACATTAATACCTATTTCAACACCTCTGTTTTCTAAGGTACCTGCATTTACCCATTCTGTACTAAAACCGGTTGAAGGAGCTATATTAGCCTGTAATAATAAATCGTCTACTGTTTTTTTATAATATGTAAATTCTAAAGACACTCTATTATTTAATAAACCGGCGTCAAATCCAACTTCTAGTTCACCTTGTCTTTCTGGTGAAATATTAGGGTTTCCTCTCGTAATTGGTACTGATATACCAATATTACCATCAATAGCAGAACTAACATAAGTCGTATATAGTGACCCAAATGCGGCAAAAGTACCCGCTTCACCATAAGCGATACGTGGCTTAAACCTATTAATAACATTAGTATCACCCCAAAAATCGAAGTTGTGCAAGTTAACCGCTAAAGACGCTTTTGGATAGTAAAACAATTCATTAATATCCCCATTATTAGTAGATTTATCACCTCTAATTCCCAATGTTCCTATCAGTTTATCTTGATAGTTTATTGATTCTTGAACATAAAAACCGAAATCTTCTTGTTCTAATCTAAACTGATTTACAGTTTGGTTTGATGCCTGATCTAGATTGGTTTCTGAAGCAATTAAATCCGTAGCAACAACTCTCACAACATTCTGCGAAAACTGTTCGTTTGTAATACCTGCTTGCGTTGTAAAACTCAGGTCGCTTTCAGTTGTATAATTGTGAACTAAAAAAGCAGAGTAATTTGCATTGGTGTTTGTTGTTGTTGAAAGTCCAGATACACCGTTTAAACCACCATTTTCTGGTAACATAAACTGTAACGATTTTGGAAAAATCACTGTCCCTGTTAACGTGTAGTGATCTGCACCAGCTTTAGCTACAAATTTTAAATCAGAATTCTCTCCTCTATATAAATTGACATCTAAGGTTCCACCCGTTATAAATCTTTGTGTAGATTCATTATTAGTCATTAAATCTCTAGTTTGAATCGGATTTGATGAATTGTTAGGATGTTCTGGGTAGTTACCGTTAGCATCTGGCAACAAATAATCCCAAGGACGTGTATTTGTTAAAGCAACTCCTATCGTTGCACCCGTATTATCATTATTAAAAAAGCCTCTATCAGCACTGGAATTAATATAGTTTGTAGTCACTGATAATTTAATATGGTCCGTAAAATTGTGGTCTGCGTTTAACCTCAAAGAGGTTTTATCATAGCCCGTTCTTTTAACAATACCATCTTCTTGATTTCGTGATAATCCAACATAGAATTTTGTTTTTTCAGAGCCACCAGACATACTTAAGCTAGTGTTACTAATAAATCCTTTTTCGCCGTACATCTCCTCTTCATAATCTCGCAAAGTTCCATTATTTAAAGCGGCTGTATATAAAGCACCTTCTCCGAAAGCACTTTCTGCTAACTCTGCAGTCCAATTTCTTTGTCCTTGTAAATTTATAACTTCATTAAACCCTATAGATTGAGAAAAATTTAATCTCGTTTTACCTGATTTTCCTTTTTTGGTAGTAATAATAATAACGCCGGCAGCACCACGAGACCCATATATCGCAGACGCAGATGCTCCTTTTAAGATTTCTATATTTTCAATATCATCTGGATTTATGTCAGCAATCCTATTTGTTGCGTTATCTTGAGACGACGGATTTCCACCTGTTGCTGCTCCTGAGACCGCATTTATACCACCCGATGCAATACTACTGTTATCAATATAAACACCATCAATAATATATAGTGGTTGCGAATTACCATTAATAGATGTAATACCTCTAAGCTTTACAGATAACCCACCACCTGGCGCACCAGAATTTGAAGTAACCAATGCTCCTGTAAATTTACCAGCTAAAGCTCCATCTAAAGTTTGTGCAGGCGTAGTACCAGCCAAATCTTCTGAAGACAAGCTAGCAACACTATTGGCGGCATTCGTTCTTTTTACGGTAGATGCCAAACCAGATATAACAACTTCATCTAGGCCTGTGGCAGACTCTCGCATGCTAACGTTAACCACCTTAGCTTCATTTACACTAACTTCAATAGTTTCAAACCCTAAAGAAGAGAATACTAAAATCACAGGAAAATTTTCTACGTTAATACTGAAATTCCCATCAAAGTCCGTTACAGCTCCTGTAGCTGTTCCTTTAATAATAACATTAACACCAAGTAAAGGCATATTAGTTGTGCCTTCAACGACTTTTCCGGTAACTTGTTGGCCAAAGCTCAGCAACGGGATAAAAATAATTGAAAACAAAAGCACCTTTAAAGATAAAGTGTAGTTCATAATTTTTAATATTTAAAAGATTAGTCTTGTTAAATATCGTCATAATTAACGATTTAACAAAAATTTAGTATTAATATTATCAATTTCCTATTTTGAACCGCAAATAAATACAACTATCCTAATTACCCGTAATACTAAACCTTCCGTTATCTTAATTTTATTAAAACCACCTTAATAATTAAACTTCTATTAAATAATTGGCAATAACAGATTTTAAATCTTTTAACTTATTAAATTTGCACCTTCAAAACACCATAACCTTTAAATATGGTGTAAACTATAGGATTTTATTATGTACAGAAGTCACAATTGTGGTGAATTAAGAGCATCACACAGTAATACAGAAGTTACACTTTCCGGTTGGGTTCAAGGTGTTCGCGATAAAGGATTTATGATTTATATCGATCTTAGAGATCGTTATGGTATCACACAACTCTATTTTGATGAAGAACGCACACCGAAAGCTATTATAGAAAAAGCGCAAAAGCTTGGACGCGAATTTGTAATTCAAGTAAAAGGAAACGTTATTGAACGTGCTTCTAAAAACCCAAATATTCCAACTGGGGATATTGAAGTTGTAGTTTCAGAATTAACCATCTTAAATAAAGCTTTAGTGCCTCCGTTTACTATCGAAGATAAAACGGATGGAGGAGACGACATAAGAATGAAATATCGCTATTTAGATATTCGTCGTAATCCGGTGAAAAACAGCTTAATTTTTAGAGCTAAAGTGGCTCAAGAAGTGAGAAACTATTTGTCCAATGATGGTTTTATTGAAGTTGAAACTCCATACTTAATCAAATCAACTCCAGAAGGAGCAAGAGATTTCGTAGTGCCTTCTCGTATGAATGAAGGTCAATTTTACGCACTTCCACAATCGCCTCAAACCTTTAAACAACTATTGATGGTTGGTGGCATGGATAAATACTATCAGATTGTAAAGTGTTTTAGAGATGAAGATTTACGTGCCGACAGACAACCAGAATTCACTCAAATTGATTGTGAAATGGCCTTTGTTGAGCAAGAAGATATTTTAAATGTTTTTGAAGGTTTAACACGTCATTTACTAAAAGAAGTGAATGGTGTTGAAGTTGAAAAATTCCCAAGAATGTTATACGACGACGCTATGCGTTTGTACGGAAACGATAAACCAGATATTAGATTTGGAATGGAATTTGGCGAATTAAATGCCGTTACCCAACATAAAGAATTTGGTGTTTTTAATAATGCTGAATTGGTCGTTGGTATCGCAGTTCCTGGAGGAAACGCTTATACAAGAAAAGAAATTGATAAATTAATTGATTGGGTAAAGCGTCCACAAGTTGGTGCTTTAGGCATGATTTATTCACGTTGCAATGACGATGGAAGTTTTAAATCTTCAGTAGATAAATTTTACGACCAAGAGGATTTAGCAAAATGGGCAGAAGTCACTGGTGCAAAACCAGGAGACTTAGTTTGTGTTTTATCTGGTGATACTAATAAAGTAAGAGCGCAATTAAGTGCGTTACGTATGGAATTAGCAACACGTTTAGGATTAAGAGATCCTAAAGTATTTGCACCATTATGGGTAATTGATTTCCCATTATTAGAATTAGATGAAGAAACAGGGCATTACCATGCGATGCACCACCCGTTCACGTCTCCTAAACCTGGACAAATAGAATTGTTAGATACTAACCCAGGCGATGTAAAAGCTAATGCTTACGATTTAGTATTAAACGGTAACGAAATTGGAGGAGGCTCTATTAGAATTCACGATAAAGCCACTCAAGCTATTATGCTAAAACATCTAGGTTTTTCTGATGAAGAGGCTAAAGCACAATTCGGATTCTTAATGGATGCTTTTGAATATGGAGCACCACCACATGGAGGTTTAGCTTTTGGGTTAGATAGATTGGTTGCCATTTTAGGAGGCCAAGAAACGATAAGAGATTTTATTGCGTTCCCTAAAAACAATTCTGGTCGGGATGTGATGATTGATGCGCCTGCACCAATTGATGATGATCAACTAAAAGAATTGAGTTTAAAACTGAATTTAAAATCATAAAAAATATTAATCCTGCTTCTGGCAGGATTTTTTTATAGATTAATTTTATGCAAACAAAACATCCTATATTTAAAAGACTATTGATATGGCGAGCTAAGCATATCTCGCATAAGCAATTTGTATATCTATTGAGTATTTTAATTGGGTTTACGTCTGGTATTGGTGCTGTCGTTCTAAAAAATTTAACGCATTATATTCAACTTTTATTAGAAGGTAAATTGGTTCAATATTACCATCAAGCGTTTTACTTTTTGTTTCCTATAATTGGATTGACTCTTGTTTATTTAATTATAAAATATGTGATCAGAGAAAAGGTAAGTCATGGTATTCCTTCAACATTACACGCCATTTCTAAACGCAAAGGCATCATAAAAGGCTATCAAATGTTTGGGTCTATTCTTACAGCTCCATTAACTGTTGGTTTTGGAGGTTCGGTAGGATTAGAAGGTCCTGCTGTTGCAACAGGAGCCGCAATTGGTTCCAACATTGCTCGGCTTTTTAGAATGAATCAAAAAACCAAAACCTTGCTAATTTGTTGTGCCGCAGCCGGAGCCTTATCTTCTATATTTAAAGCACCAATTGCCGCTATTATTTTTGCAATTGAAGTCTTCAGTTTAGATTTAACAATAGCCTCTATGCTACCTTTATTGTTAGCTTCTCTTTCGGCTATTATTACATCCTATTTTTTCTCTGGAAACGATGTGATATTACCTTTTAGAATTGAAGATACCTTTAGAATTTCTGATGTACCGTTTTATGCTTTTTTAGGAGTCTGCGCTGCATTTACCTCTATTTATTTTGCCGAAGTTTACGAGCGGATTCAAAAGCTTTTTGACAAACTAAACTCACCAATTAAAAAACTTCTTGTTGGTGGTATTGCGATTGGTGTCCTTGTTTATTTTATTCCACCACTTTATGGTGAAGGTTTTGATGTGATTAATAATCTTATTGTTGGAAATCCCGAAAAGGCCTTAGTCAATAATTTTCTGAATTTAGATTTGACTAATATATGGATTGTTATTGCCCTTTTAGCTGGACTCGTATTCTTCAAAATTATTGCTAGTGCTTTAACTTTTGGAGCAGGTGGTGTTGGTGGAATTTTTGGACCAACGCTTTTTATGGGAAGCATTATGGGGAATTGCGTTGCTAAAATCATTAACAATTGTGGGTTGTTTAGCACCCCTGTTTCTGAAAGCAATTTTACGCTTGTTGGGATGGCTGGTTTATTAGCAGGAGTTCTTCATGCACCCTTGACAGCTATCTTTTTAATTGCAGAACTTACAGGCGGATATGACTTATTTATACCTTTAATGATTACTGCTGCAATTTCATTTGGGATAACAAAATACTTTGTTTCGTATTCTGTTTACACGATGGAATTGGCTCGAAAAGGTGAATTAATCACACACGATAAAGATCATGCTGTTTTAACTTTAATGGACATAAACAAAGTTATAGAAACTAACTTTATTCATGTGACCACCAATATGACATTAGGTGAAATCATAAAAGAAGCGGTTATTAAATCGAATCGAAATATTTTTCCGGTAATAGATGAAGAAGACAATACTTTAAAAGGTATAATTTTATTAGATGATATTAGACCTATAATGTTTGACCAAACCCTATACGATAACGTATTTGCTATAGAAGTAATGCAAAAACCACCCGCAATCATCGATATTGAAAAAGATAAAATGACCGTAATTATGAAAAAATTTCAAGATAGTAGTGCTTGGAATTTGCCAGTAGTGAAAAATGGTACTTATATCGGATTTATTTCAAAATCAAAATTATTGACGGCATACCGGAGAGAATTAATTAATTTTACATCTTAACCTGAGTTAAGAAACCTTATAGTTAAGGTTTTGAATTACAAAACAATAGTACTAACAGGTTTTTTAATTTATGCCAACAAAAAACTTCATAAGACGATTACTTCTATTGCGATACAAATATATATCGCAAAAAAACTTCATTTATATTTTAAGTATTGCTGTTGGCTTATTAACTGGTATTGCTGCCGTAACTCTAAAAAACATTACTTACGCCATTCAATCTGGCTTAGAAGAAGGCATTATATTTTCTCAAAACCAACTCTATTTTATCCTACCTGTTATTGGTTTGTTTTTGGTATTTCTATTAACAAAATATATGTTTAACCAAGGAATGACACCGTCTATTCCTCCATATATAAAACGTGCCATACCTTCACTACTCTATTCGTTGCTAAGACAGAAAGGACTTTTATCGTATAAACTTATTTATCATCCGTTAATAATGGCACCGTTAACCGTTGGATTTGGTGGGTCTGTTGGATTATTAGGACCTGCAATAACCTCAGGCTCTGCATTAAGTTCTAATTTAAGTCGAATTTTACATGTCGATAAAAAAACAAGGACACTTCTTATTGCCTGTGCGACTGCCGCTGCTGTGGCATCTATGTTTAAATCTCCCATTGCAGCGATTGTATTGGCTGTAGAAATTTTCAGTTTAGATCTTACGTTTGCGTCCTTATTACCATTATTAATTGCGTCTATATCTTCCGTTTTAACGTCTTATTTTTTCTTGGGAGATGAATTGCTTTTCAACTTTAATGTCACCGAAAAATTTAACCCAAGAGATACGGCTTTTTATATGCTTTTAGGGTTAGGAACAGGTATAACATCTATATATTTCACCAAAATGTATTTTGCTATCTATGCCTTTTTCGATCGATTTAAAACAAAGTTTACAAAGCTTCTGGTGGGTGGTATCGCCATTGGTATTATGTTATATTTTATTCCGCCACTTCATGGTGAAGGTTTAAGTTTTACCAAAGATTTATTTGAAGGCAACTATTTACATGCACTCGGCTCTAATCCGTTTGATAAATACACGGATAATATTTGGGTTGTAATCGTATTACTTATCGGTTTTACCATATTTAAAGCAATTGCAATGACGACCACTTTTGCCGCTGGAGGTGTTGGTGGAGTTATTGTACCGACTATGGTAATGGGAAGTGCTTTGGGTAATGTTGTGGCCAAAATAATTAACAACATCGGATTTGGTCATCAAGTATCTGAGGCCAACTTTACGTTAATTGGTATGGCCGGGTTAATTGCAGGTGTGATCCATGCACCTTTAACGGCTATATTTTTAATTGCTGAAATAACAGGAGGTTATATCCTCTTTTTACCATTAATGATAACGGTTGCCATTTCATATATGATTACTAAGAATTATATGGAGCACACTATATACACCAAAGAATTAGCCGAACGTGGAGATCTATTAACGCATGATAAAGATCAAAGTGTCCTAACCGTAATGACCTTAGATTCGGTGATAGAAAAAGATTTTATTGCTTTACATCCCGAAATGAGCCTAGGTGAAATGCTAAGAAAGGGAGTTTCAAAATCGAGTAGAAATTTATTTCCTGTTACGGATTCTAATGGTATGTTTGTTGGTATTATTTTGTTAGATGATATAAGGTCTGTAATGTTTGATCAAAGTTTATATGAATCTACCACAGTTGAAACGTTTATGCATCAAGCACCAGATTATATTATATATGAAAAAGATGCCATGCATACCGTAATGAAAAAATTTCAAGATTCAAAAGCCTGGAACCTCCCCGTAATTAAAGACAATAAATATTACGGCTTTGTTTCAAAATCTAAACTATTAACGGCTTATCGCACCGAATTAATTAACTTTACATCCTAAATATTAATTGGTATTTTAGATAAATTCACTCAAATGAAACCCATAAAAATTATAACATTTATTCTCTTTTTAGCCTCATTTATCAGCATCGTTTGTGGCTTAACTTTAGACTTAGAATATTCTGAAAAACTCATAGGTTTCGGAGTTCTAGGTTTATTCTTTATCGTTTTCCCATTGTTTTCTTATTACAGATGGAAAGATAAAGACATAAAAGAATATATGCTTACTAAAGAGAATCTTGATAAAATGCGTAAAAATCAACGCGATTTAAAAAAGTAATAGAATAAATTTTAAGGCAAGAAAAAGGCTATTAAACAAAAACATTTTTTTAACATTCGATTTTTATTTTATCTTTGTACTTTAATTTTTATTTATATTATAATGACTGGAACAGTTAAATTTTTTAATGATTCAAAAGGATTTGGATTCATTACCAACGAAGAAACAGGAAAAGACATCTTCGTACATGTATCAAACCTTAATGGCGTAGAATTACGCGAAGGAGACACAGTAGAGTACGACGAAGAGGAAGGAAGAAAAGGATTAGTAGCTGCAAACGTGCAGGTATTATAAGTATATATCTTACAAGTTTCAACGCTCAACCAATGGTTGAGCGTTTTTTTTTACCTTATTTTTTAAAGTGTGAAATGTTCTACATAATTACAGGGTGATTTAAAACCTCTATTGAAACATAATAGGCAAGGCTGTTTTAGAAATCTTAGCAATATAAAACGGTTGTGTCATTACACTAGTTGCATATCCTGAAGGGCTAATGTATTTTACAGTAACAACTGTGTTATGCTCTAAAGAAGTAGAAACCTCTAACTCTATATTACTACCTCCATTTCCTTTTACATCATTAAATACCGCGATAATAGCATATTTTGAAAAGTCTATTTTTGTTTCTGTAAAGCTATCCGAAACTTTATTCGCTGCATTCATTTGAGCCATTAATTGCTCCCAATCACTCTGATTTTCTATAACAGTGTTTTGCTTAGCGATACCTTCTTCTCCAGCACCGTAAAGATTCCCTTTGGCAATTAAAGTAAGTTCTGAATGTTTCATATTAGGATTATTTTCTTCGATTTTACTGCTTTTACAATTCAAAACAAATACTAAGGGTAATAGTAGTAAGGCTTGTATTTTCATAATTAGTCTCTATTTAAAATCTTTAATTCTCTTAATTCAAATTACGCCTTTCAATAAAAAAGCGTTTCATTAGTGCTGAAGCTTCTTTTGCTAAAATGCCACCTACCACTTCTGTTTTAGGGTGCAATTGTGTTCCCATAGTTTTAAAACCTCTTTGTTCGTCCGAAGCCCCATAAACTATTTTAGAAATCTGACTCCAATACAAGGCTCCTGCACACATTTGGCAAGGTTCTAAGGTGACGTACAAGGTGCAATTGTTTAAATATTTGCCTCCTAAAAAATTAGCTGCAGATGTAATGGCTTGCATTTCGGCATGTGCTGTAACATCGTTTAGTAATTCTGTAAGATTATGTGTTCTGGCAATAACTCTATCTTCTACTACAATTACTGCGCCAACTGGTATTTCACCTTTTTCATAAGCAGCCTCAGCTTCCTGAAGTGCTTTTTTCATAAAGTAAGTATCGTCAAATGGGTTTATCATGGTTGTAAAAATACGATTCTAAATGAATAATAAAATACATTTGCTTATACTACATTTGTATTTGAATGAAAAATCTCTTAAAACATATCAATCTTCCTGAAGATTTACGTCAACTCGCACCCGAAGCCTTACCTCAACTTGCCAAAGAGTTGCGCCACTTTATTATTAATATAGTCGCCACAAAAGAAGGCCATTTAGGAGCTAGTTTAGGCGTGGTAGAACTGACTATTGCTTTGCATTATGTTTTTAACACACCAGAAGATCAACTTATTTGGGATGTTGGCCATCAAGCTTACGGCCATAAAATCTTAACCGGAAGAAAAGACATTTTTGACACCAATAGACAACTTGGTGGTATAAGTGGTTTTCCAAAGCGCAGTGAAAGTGCGTATGATACTTTTGGAGTCGGACATTCATCAACCTCAATTTCGGCTGCTTTAGGGATGGCAATTGCCTCGCAACTCAAAGGTGAAGATAAACACCATATTGCTGTTATAGGTGATGCCTCTATTGCTAGTGGAATGGCTTTTGAAGGCCTAAACCATGCTGGAGTTACGGATGTGAATCTACTCGTTATCTTAAACGATAATGCCATTGGTATAGATCCTAGTGTTGGTGCCTTAAAACAATATTTAACCAACGTAAAAAAAGGAACTGAAAAGCAAGACAATATTTTTGAAGCCTTAAACTTTAATTATTCTGGTCCTATTGATGGTCATGATTTACCTTTATTACTTTCAGAACTCAAACGACTTAAAACCGTAAAAGGGCCGAAGTTCTTACATATTATTACTACCAAAGGAAAAGGTTTAAAGCAAGCCGAATTAGACCAAGTAAAATACCACGCACCAGGAAAATTTGATGCCAAAACAGGAGAACTCCCCATAAAATCTGAGTTGAAGCAACCTCCTAAATTTCAAGATGTGTTTGGTGAGACGATTGTAGAATTGGCTTTAAAAAACGATAAAATTGTGGGTATTACTCCTGCGATGCCAACAGGTAGTTCGTTAAAATATATGATGGAAACGATTCCGGATCGTGCTTTTGATGTGGGTATTGCAGAACAACACGCCGTAACATTGGCTGCAGGAATGGCAACACAAGGTCTCATTCCATTTTGTAATATCTATTCCACCTTTTTACAACGTGCTTACGATCAAATCATACACGATGTGGCTTTACAGAATTTACCTGTTGTTTTTTGTTTGGATCGTGCCGGATTGGTAGGTGAAGATGGCGCTACGCATCATGGCGTTTTCGATTTAGCCTATCTTAATTGTATTCCTAATCTGGTGATTTTCTCGCCAAGAGATGCCATAGCACTTAGAAACATAATGTATACGGTACAATTAGGTATTGATTTCCCTATAGCTATTCGTTATCCTAGAGGTCGAGGCCATTTATTAGACTGGAAAAAACCATTTAAAGCTATTGAAATAGGAAAAGGTATATGTCTAAAAACAGGAACCAAAATTGCGATACTATCTATTGGTACTATTGCTAAAACAATTACAGATGCTATTAATGCTTTAGATGAAAAAGACGCGATTAGTCATTATGATATGCAATTTGTAAAACCTTTGGATGAACGCTTATTGCATACAGTATTTAAACAACATAAAGCGATAATTACCATTGAAGACGGTACTATCGTTGGTGGTTTTGGCAGTACAATCCTAGCATTTGCTAACAAGAATAATTATTCTCAAAAAATCACAATCTTAGGTATTGAAGATCAATTTATTGAACATGGCACTACAGACCAATTAATGCAGTTACAGAAACTAGATGTAACATCTATTAAAAAAGAAATTAAAGATTTAATCCTCAGTATCAATAATGGCTAAGTCCGATGTATTGTCAATCTGCTCAATATGAATAGAATCATAAGTTGTTTGCTCTAAACCTTCGCTTGAAATATCGTCTAACATCAGTAAACACGTTACTACAACTAAAAAAATGACAAGTCCTCCGAGTATATTATTTTTCATAAGTAGGTAGGTTAATGGGTTGATTATGAAGTAAATTAAAACAATATATCGTTCAAAAACAAATTTATTCGATGAAATGCACACTTATAATATTTGACCTTGAATTTTTTTATGCAATAACATCGCATTAGTGTCCGATAATTTGGAGACATAAAGGCATACCGCTAATAGGTTTTCGTACAATGACTTAGTACTAAGTTTTACCGTTTCTGGCAAAGTACTGCGTAATAACTCATCATAATTAGACATATTTTCTTCATAACAATGCTGTGCCATTTTTCCAAAAGATTCTAATAATTGATTCAAGATTTTATAACCCGCAATTTCTTTATTGATTACCTCTTTAGACCGGTATACATTTTTGATACTTATATTAATAATGTCTTTTATCTGTGCTTTATACTGACTAACATCTAACAAAGCCGTTTCAAATTCACCTGCCAAAATAGCTTCTTCATGTATCATAAACAGTGTCGCCGCTTCATCAATTAATCTACCGATGGCTAATGCACGCAAATAACTTACACGATCTTCAGTTGTTTTTAAGACGTGGTAGTTCTCGGTTTTAATACTGCCTCTAACCAGATTAATTAAGTATTCTAGGGCGTACTCTTCTTCAATTAAACCCAGATTGATTCCATCTTCAAAATCAATAATTGTATAACAGATATCATCAGCAGCTTCTACTAAAAAGGCTAAAGGGTGACGTTGATAGCTGGCATGCTCATTACTTCGTTTTGCTAAACCTAATTCTGAAGCTATAGTTTCGAACATTGCTTTTTCGCTTTGAAAGAACCCATATTTTTTATCTACAATATGGTTGGTTGGCTTTTTAGGTAACGATTCTTTTGGATACTTTGTAAAAGCACCAAGAGTCGCATAACTTAATCTTAATCCGCCTTCTCTACCCTCTCTACTTTCCGTAAGAATTTTAAATCCATTGGCATTTCCTTCAAAATCGCACAAATCTTGATACTCTTTTTCAGTTAAGTGCTTTTTAAATTCGGCACCTTGTCCTTCTTTAAAATAAGCGCCAATCGCTTTTTCTCCAGAATGTCCAAATGGTGGATTTCCGATATCGTGTGCTAAAGCAGCTGCAGCCACAATGGCACCAAAATCATTCATTTTATAACCATGAACATTTTCTAATTGCGGATGCTTCTTTAATAATAACTGTCCTACTTTTCGTCCTAAAGACCGTCCTACCACACTAACTTCTAAACTATGTGTTAAGCGCGTATGGACAAAATCGGTTTTAGATAAAGGCACCACTTGTGTTTTATCTTGTAGCCCTCTAAATTCTGAAGAAAATATAATACGGTCATAATCAACCTCAAAACCCAAACGGGTTTCATCTTGTTCTTTTCTTAATCTTTTATTGGTATCGCCAAAGCGCTTTAAAGAGAGTAGTTGTTCCCAGTTCATAATTTAATTCTTATAAGATGCAAGATAAATAAATTGGTATACAATTGATTATATTATGCCTGGTTAGATAAAACAAATTTCAATGTTAGCTAATTGTTTCCTTAACATAAATTGTCTTAATACTAAGCTAACACTCCACTAACCTTTTCATTACAAACCTTTAATTTTCAATTAACCTACAAGTTAGTTAATCATGTTTTCTTTGCGGCATAACATTTAATGAACAAAAACAAAATGAAAACAACTAAAAACTTATTTTTCTTACTTGCATTTTCTCTTATCGCATTTAACTGTAGTAGTGATGATGATAACACTACTGATGATGATGGAGGAAATACTAATGACTTGATTCAGAAATCAGGTATTTTGACAGAAGATGAAACATGGACATCAAACAACATTTATCAATTAAATGGAAAAGTTGTTGTAAACGATGGTGTTACTTTAACAATTGAAGCTGGTACTATTATTAAAGGTGCTGAAGGCCAAGAGTCATTAGCTTCTGCTTTAGTTGTTGATCAAGGAGGAAAAGTTATGGCAGAAGGTACTGCTAGCAACCCAATTATAATGACTTCTATTTTAGATAATATTACTGTTGGACAAACAGCAGGAACAAACTTAAACCAAGCTGATACTGGTTACTGGGGAGGATTAATCATCTTAGGTCGTGCACCTATCTCTGTTAGTGGAGATGTTGAAACTGCACAAATTGAAGGGATACCAGCTACGGAGCCTTATGGACAGTACGGAGGAACAATCTCAAATGATAACTCTGGTGTTTACAAATATATCTCTGTAAGACATGGTGGTATTACTATTGGAGACGGTAATGAAATTAATGGTATCACAATGGGTGGTGTTGGTAATGGAACTACTATGGAAAACTTAGAAGTAGTAGCGAACCAAGATGACGGTTTTGAGTGGTTTGGTGGTACTGTAAATGGAACCAACTTTATCACTTGGGCACATGGTGATGATGGTTTAGATGCTGACCAATCTTGGTCTGGTACAATGACTAACGCAGTTGTTATCCAAACTTCAGAATCAGGTTCTCCTTTAGAATTAGATGGCCCTGAAGGATCTGCAGCAACTGAAGCGGGTTACACTTTTAATAACATTACGTTAATAGGTGATGCAGCAACAAGTCACTTTACAGATTGTAGAGATGGTTTAATTGCTAACTTAAACAATATCTTAGTATACAACTTTGGTGCAACTTCTGACATCAGATTTAACGACGAGGATACTCAAACTGAATTAGCTGCAGATAGATTAACTTTTTCAAATTGGGAAATTGTTTTACCTACAGGAGTTGCTCTTGCTGACATCATTGATGGAGCTAATGGAAACGAAGCTAAATTCTCAGATAACGTTACAACTATTGAAAATTCTGCTGCTGCAACAGTTGGAGCAAATACAACAGTATTTGGTTGGACTTATGCAGCGTCTCAAAACGCATTCTAAATTATCAAACATAAATCTCAAAATGTCCGGAAATTACTTTCGGACATTTTGTATATTTTAAAATCATATTAAAATGATTAAATCTATATCTCTTTTTTTTGCAATCTTATTATCCTTTTCTTTCTCAGCAGCACAGCAAACCGGAACTGTAACAGGTAAAATTTTTGACGGTGAGTTTAACGATATACTTCCTTTTGCTAACGTCGTAATTCAAAATACCGCTACAGGAACCACTACAGATTTTGATGGTGAATATAAATTAGCATTAGATGAAGGCACTTATACCTTAGTGTTTTCATTTGTTGGTTATGAAACAAAAGCTATTACAGATGTAAAAATTGAAGCTAATAAAGTGTTAGAACTCAATGTGACATTAAATCCATCGTCGTCTGCATTAAGCGAGGTTGTAATTACAACTTCCGCACGTAGAAACACGGAAGAGTCCGTTTTAAATCTTCAACGTAATTCTGCGGTTTTACTCGATGGCCTTTCTATAGAAAGCATCAAAAAAGCAGGTGCAAGTGATATTGCTTCTGCTATTAAAAGTGTACCAGGTGTTTCTGTACAAGGAGGTAAATATGTATATGTTAGAGGTTTAGGAGACCGTTACACTAAGTCTATTTTAAATGGGATGGACATCCCAGGGCTTGATCCTGACAAGAATACGATTCAGATGGATATATTTCCAACCAATATTTTAGAAAACATAATAGTTATAAAATCTGGATCTGCTGATCTACCTGCAGATTTCACAGGAGGTGTTGTAGATATCATCACTAAAGATTTTCCATCACAAAAAGCGATGAGCTTTTCGCTTTCTACGAGTTACAATCCAGACATGTCGTTTAATTCTAACTATGTGACTTATGAAGGTAGCGGAACAGATTTTCTAGGTTTTGATAGTGGAGATAGAAATTTACCTATTACACCTACAACCTCAACACCTAACCCTGCCTCGTCAAATAATAGTAGCTTAGAAGGCATTACACGTTCATTTAATAGTACTTTAGCTACTGAACGAAAAACTAGCTTACCAAATTTTAGCTTAGGATTTAATTACGGAAATCAATTTGATATAGGTGACAATAGATTGGGTTTAATTGCTTCTATTAATTACAAAAATGAAACCTTATTTTATGAAGGTTTTGAAAATGGAGTTTACCAAAAAAATGAAGATCGTGATATCAATGAGCTTAGATTTGACCGTAGACAAACTGGTGACTTAGGCGAAAACAATGTGTTATTAAGTGGATTGGTAGGTTTATCTTTTAAAACAGACAACTCTAAATACAACTTTAATGTGTTGCATATACAAAATGGAGAAAGTAGAGCTGCATTATTTAACCAAGTAACCCAAATCTCAAATGCTATTACTGTTGATAAGGATAACTTAGAATATACGCAACGCTCTTTAACCAACTTTTTATTTGGAGGACATCATAGTCTTGCAGAAAATGATTTTATTATAGACTGGAAAGTATCACCAAGTTTTAGCCGCGTTTACGATAAAGACGTAAGATTAACGACGTTTATTTTAAATAATGATGGCACCACAAATATTAGCTCTGACGCTGGATTTCCACAACGTTTATGGAGAGACTTAGAAGAATTTAATGTTACAAGTAAAGTTGATTTCACAAAAAAATACGACTTATTTAGTAACCAAGCCTCACTTAAATTTGGTGCGTTAGCAAGTTATAAGAAACGTAATTATGATATTTATAAATACGAAGTTGCTTTTAGAAGTGTAAATACTTCAAGCTTTAATGGTGATCCTAATGCTATTTTAGACCCTAGCAATATTTGGACCCCTGAAACCAATACTGGTTCTTATATCCGTGGAAACTTTGAGCCAGCCAACTCTTACGAGTCTATACAAAATACAGCCGCTGTATATGTGTCTAACGAATTCAAAATTATAGATAAATTAAGATCTATAGTTGGTGTTCGAGCAGAATACTTTACAACATTATTCACAGGACAGAACAATTCAGGAACTGAAGTTTTCGATAATGAACAAACTATTGAAGAATTAGATTTGTTCCCTTCTGCAAACTTTATATATGAAGCTAATGAAAAGTCTAATATCCGTTTATCGTATTTCCGTACCGTAGCTAGACCAAGTTTTAAGGAGTCTTCAGTAGTGCAAATTCCTGATTTATTGACAGGAATTATCTTTTTAGGTAATATTGATTTACAACCGTCTTATATTAACAACTTTGATATAAGATATGAGTTCTTCGGTGAAAAAGCACAAATGTTCGCAGTTAGTGGGTTTTACAAAAAGTTTAAAGACCCTATTGAATTAGTTGCATTCTCATTTGCAGCACCTAATCAGTTTACACCAAGAAACTCTCCAGAGGCACAAGTACTCGGATTAGAGTTTGAAGGTCGTAAAAACTTTAATTTCATTGCTGAATCTTTATCTGATTTAAGTTTAAACGTCAATGTTTCAATTATTAAATCTGAAATTGAAATGGCGAAAGGGGAAGGACAAGAGTATGAATCTAGGCAGCAATTTGCAAGAAATGGAGAAACTATAGATGATACTCGTGAGTTACAAGGGCAATCCCCATTTTTAGTAAATGTCGGTCTTAACTACAACAACTCTGAATCTGGTTTTGAAACTGGTCTTTTCTATAATGTTCAAGGAAAAACGTTAGAAGTTGTAGGTTTTGGTAAAAATCCAGATGTGTATACACAATCATTCAACAGTTTAAATTTTAATCTATCCAAGAGCTTTGGAAAAGACAACCGCTCTAAACTCAGTCTAAAAATAGATAATATTCTTAACGATGATAGATTAAGTCAATATGAATCTTATGGTGATATTAGCGCTGACTTTTCTTCAAGAAATCCTGGCACGACATTTAGCTTAGGCTATAGTATGAATTTATAGGATCACATTAAATGTTATATACAAAAAGAGCTGTAATTCAATATTACAGCTCTTTTTATTTCGTATACTTATCTAGTTGATTTAATCTCTAGAGACTAAGGTTCTATCATTAGACCATTCAACCACACTTACAATAGCGTTGTCTCTATAATCTACTTCTTTTAGCGAATCACCTTTCCAAAAGAACCACTTTCCAACTTTTTTACCAGCATCATATGTTGCAACGGCTAATTTATTGCCTTCCACATCAAAACTCGTCCATTTACCTTGCAGTTTACCATTGGCATCAAAGGCACCAGTTTGCTGTATTTCACCGTTATCATGAAAATATGTAGCGATTAACAAATCACCTTTCTTTTCTAATTGAGGCTTATTTTTATTTTGAGCATATGTGAACCCTACACTCAACATTACTAATATTATGACTATCTTTTTCATATCTATTTGGCTTTAATTCATACTTGTCTTACGAATATAGCACTTATTTTACATTTAGACAATATTCTCATAACATTAAGTTAACATTAAAACCGTAGTTAGCTGATTTATAGATATATAGATATTTCCTTAAAATTCACACATTAGACAATTAATGAAATACAGCGTTAAAACAATGCCATACAGCTTAACCTACATATCACTAATCAACTACAATAGTGCTTATTCAAAACAAAAACTCAAATGCTTTCAAATTAGATGACGGTAAAAACTGGCTGACTTCCAAAATCATTTATTAGTTGGATATCACTTTTAATAATAACATTTAGATAACATACACCTAAAACCATATAAAGATCTTTACACGTTTATTTTTAACTAAGAATTATGGATAATATTTACTTATTAATGATCATTGCTTTAGTCATTTTGGCCGTTGCCGATTTGGTAGTTGGAGTAAGTAATGATGCTGTTAACTTCTTAAATTCTGCAATGGGTTCTAAGGCTGTTTCTTTTAAAACAGTCGTCATTATTGCGAGTGTCGGAGTTGCAATAGGCGCAATTTTCTCTAGTGGAATGATGGAAGTCGCACGAAAAGGCATCTTTAATCCTAATATGTTTATGTTTAATGAAATCATGATTATTTTCATGGCAGTAATGATAACAGATATTCTATTGTTAGATTTCTTCAACACTATAGGCTTACCAACCTCAACTACAGTATCTATCGTTTTTGAATTATTGGGAGCTTCTGTAGCTATGGCATTAATTAAAATTGGGCATGATGGTGGTCAATTTTCAGATGTAATGCACTACATAAACAATGAAAAAGCAGCAGAAATAATTATAGGAATATTGCTTTCTGTAGTCATTGCGTTCTCCATTGGTGCCGTTGTACAATGGTTCACCAGGTTGCTACTTTCTAATAATTTTGAACAAAAAGCAACTTGGGTTGGTGCTGTTTTTGGCGGTTTTGCCCTAACAGCTATTACCTATTTTATATTTATAAAAGGTTTAAAAGGAACGTCCTTCGCAAATAATAGTTACGATATTTTAGGTGGTCGTACGATGGCATATTTCTTAGAAAATCGTGTATTTACCATTCTTGCTGTTAGTTCTGTCTTTTGGTCGCTTTTATCTTATGCGGTAATTACCGTGCTAAAAACTAATATTTATAAGTTGATTATTATTGTTGGAACCTTCGCCTTAGCATTAGCATTTGCTGGTAACGACTTAGTGAATTTCATTGGAGTACCAATGGCGGCTTATAATGCTTTTGAGCTTTGGGGAGCATCTGGATTGGCTGCTGATCAGTTTCCAATGGGAGTATTGGCAGAAAAAGTTCCGGCAAACAACTGGCTATTATTTGCTGCAGGAATGATTATGGTTCTAACCTTATGGTTTTCAACTAAAGCAAAAAACGTTGTAAAAACATCATTAGATCTTTCTAGCCAAGGAGCAACAGAAGAGCGTTTTCAACCTAACTTTCTATCAAGAGGTTTTGTGAGAAGTGCTATGGCTATGTCTCAAATGTCTGAATATGTCTTACCTAAATCATGGCAACAAAAAATTGACAAACAATTTGAACCAAGACTCATTTCTAAAAAAGTAAAAGCAGCAGATTTACCAGCGTTTGATATGGTAAGAGCAGCCGTAAACCTAATGGTTGCTGCCGTTTTAATCTCTATTGCTACGTCTTGGAAATTACCTTTATCTACTACATATGTTACCTTTATGGTTGCAATGGGAACCTCTTTAGCGGATAGAGCTTGGGGTGCAGAAAGTGCAGTTTATAGAGTTGCTGGAGTTATCAACGTTATAGGTGGATGGTTCTTTACAGCATTTAGTGCCTTTGCAGCCGCAGCATTAGTGGCTTATTTATTGAGCCTTAATTTAGAGGTTATGTTTCCAATTTTGTTATTGGCTGCTATTGGTCTTTTAATAAGAAGCTCAATTGCGCACAACAAAAAATCTAAAGGCATAATAGCTGAAGACAGCTTAACAAAAGCAGGAAGCAGTTCTGTACAAGGTGTAATTTTAGAAAGTGCAGATAATATTTCTAATGTTGTAAAACGTGGAAATAGAATTTACACTAACGCTATAGAAGGTTTGGCAAAACAAGATTTAACCTTACTTAAAAAGAATAAAAAACAGGTTACCAAACTCTCTGATGAAGTTGATATTCTTAGGGATAATATATTCTATTTTATTAAAAATCTAGATGAAACGAGCTTACGAGCTAGTAGTTTCTACATTAATATTTTAGGCTATTTACAAGATATGACGCAATCTTTAGAGTACATCTCTAAAACAAGTCATAAGCATATTCACAACAACCATAAGAAGCTTAAATTTAGTCAGATTAAGGAATTGAAAGAAATTGACATAACGCTTGAAGAATTATTCAACAAGACAAAAGTTGCGTTCGACTCACATTCTTTTGAGCAAATTGGAACTATCATTAAACATAAAAAAGAATTGTTTGATTTAGTAACCGATAAAATCAACAAGCAAGTGGCTAGAACTAGAACTGAAGAATCTAGTCCGAAGAACACAACGCTTTATTTCAGTTTACTTCTAGAAACTAAAGATTTGCTAACGGCAACGATGAATCTATTAGAAGAGTATTACAACTCTCATGATAGTTCAGTAGAGCCAGCAACTATCCATATCGAAGAAGAGTAGATCCTCTATTTCATATTTATTAAAAAGCTTCAAGTCTAATTACGATTTGAAGCTTTTTTTTTAAAACAGATTTAAATCCATTTCAATAGTAACCAATTCAACACTTTACATTACACTTCAAAAACAAAAGATGTAAAATTGAGTCCATACTGAAGTCAGTGCACAGTCCTAAAAGTTAAAAATTTTAAGCGTTCAACATCCAAATACGACCTTTTGTCGTATATATAACTTTAAAACGATAATAACTAAAAATTATAAAATGAAGAAAATTTCAATCCTATTAGTAACCGCTGTAATATTAAGTTCATGTGTATCTAAGAAAAAATACTTAGCCTTAGAACAACAGCAAGGAGAAACTTTAAGTGAGTTAACTAAGACAAGAGTAGAAAAAGAAGATTTAGAAAATAAGTTTGCCGTTATTGAAGCAAGAGTTAATCAATACAATTCTAAGATACAATCTTTAAACGAAGATGTAGAAGGCTTAACTATTGAGAACAAAGCAAAATTTCAGGTGTCTGAAGATGGTACTGTAGCTTCTGGAGCAAGCAAAGAAAAAATGCGCGAAACGCTTAAAAACGTTAGTCCAGAGAAATTAGCAGGTGCTAAAACGTTAAAAGATTCAATGAATGTAGCAATACAGCACAACTTAAGTAAAGCTATGAACACTAGTGATCTTGACGAAGATGAAGATATCGTTGTTGATATCAATGAAACTGTAGTTATGATTTCTATTGCTGATAATATGTTATTTAACACAGCGAGTTACAGAGTTGGAAACAAAGCTGACAAAATCTTACAGAAATTAGCTGACGTTATTAACTCTGAGCCTAGTTTAGATGTTATGGTAGAAGGGCATACAGATGCAAGAAGCATAAACACGGATAAAATTGCAGACAACTGGGATTTAAGTGTCTTACGTGCAACGTCTGTTGTTAGAAAATTACAAAATCAGTTCAAAGTTGCACCAGAGCAATTAATTGCATCAGGACGTAGTAGCTACCAACCTTTAGTTGAAAACGACAATAATGCTAATAGAGCTAAAAACAGAAGAACACGTATTATATTAATGCCAAACATTGATAAGTTCTTCGCCATGATGGAAGAAAAATAAGTCATAAATCTTTTTAGATTTTATAACAAAAGCATCCTCCCGAACAATTCGGCATTGGGTGCTTTTTTTTGTTTGATATTATTGTAATTTGTAAAAAAATAACGACTATGAAATCTTTCCTCTCCTTAGCCCTATTCTTATGGTCTTTTTCTGGTTTTAGCCAAAACCTATCCTCACAAGAATTATTAAACAACGCCATTAATTATCACGATCCCAATGGCAACTGGGAACACTTCAATGATACGTTTACCGTGGTAATGACCATGCCTAAAGCCGCAAAGCGTACGAGCCATATTTCAATTAATTTACCTGCAGAATATTTTAGTGTTACCGCCATAAAAGATAGCGTAACAACCACATATTCCTTAAACAAGGATAAATGCACCTTGACTTATAATGGCAAAGTTTTAGACAGTCTTAAAGCTAAAGACAAAAACATGACTTGCGATAGAGCGACACTTTACAAAAACTACTATTCGTATTTGTATGGTTTGCCAATGAAGTTGAAAGATGAAGGCACTAATCTTGGTAAGGTTGAAAAGAGAACCTTTAAAGGCAAAACGTATTTGGTTTTAAAAGTAACGTATGATGAAGCCGTAGGTAGTGATGTTTGGTATTTTTACTTTAACCCGAAGACGTATGCCATGGAGATCTATCAGTTCTTTAAAACAGATGAGCATGGTAAAGATAAACCAGATAGTGGTGAATATATAATGCTTTCAGAAGAAACGCTCTTAAATGGTATTAAAATCCCTAAAGTAAGAGCTTGGTATTATAATAAAGCGGATAAGTATTTGGGGACGGATACTTTGGTTGAGGATTAAAACATATATTCTATATTGAATAAAAAAGAGGCTGTCTAAAAAGGCAGTCTCTTTTTTTATATTTTATATTTTCAAAGAAGCATTGATTTTCGTATCTT